>CAWBHP010000013.1:0-560847 GCA_963788685.1 uncultured Chloroflexia bacterium
ACCGGCTCCCGCGCGAGCACGGTCGGGACGATCTGCCCGGTGCGGGGGACGGGCATTTTCCCGGCCGTTAGCCCCGTTGACCCGTCAGCCCGAGCACCGATGACGTAGACTGCCGGGGTCCCGCAAGCGCGGGCGGGCCAGGCGTCGGGCCCGTACCAAGGCGCCGATGGTGGAGACTGCGCAACGCGCGGTCTCCTTTGCGTTTCGGAGGAGGGTCATGGATCGTCCGACCCCAGAATCGATCACGCAGTCGACGCGGATCGACGAGGCGGACCGACTGTTGAGCATCGGCCCGGTCATCGCCGGGTCGACGAGAGCCTTCGCGAGATCGCCGAGAAGGCCGTCCAGAACCCCGGCTGCCGCGTCATTGCGGTCGTCGATGCCGACCAGCGCCTGACCGGGGTGATCCCGATCCGGGTGCTCGTGAACGATATCTTCCTCAAGATCGTGCCCGAGGAGTTCCTCGGCGAGATCTCCGACCTCGAGGGCGCGCTGAAATACGCCGCGCACGTCGGCGCCCGGACGGCGGCGGACATCCAGCTTCCAGCCGTCTCGGTTCGGCACGACGAGACGGTTCGCGATGCCTTTCGGCGGATGCACGAGGCGAAGCTGAACGGACTTCCGATCGTCGATGACGAATCCGCAGCGTCGTCGGCTACGTCGATCAGCTCGAGCTGCTGATCGTCTGGATCAGGGCGAGCGGCCGGGAAGGGCTGCTGGAACCCCACGATCACGACCGCGACCGATGACGCCGACGGTCATCGCCGGCCTCGCGATCTTCGTCGCGACCTACGTCCTGATCGCGACCGAGCGGATCCACAAGACGATCGCCGCGATGGCCGGCGGCGTGGCGATGGTCCTGCTGGGCATCGTCAGCCAGGAGCGAGCGTTCGAGGAGATCGACTTCAACGTCATCTTCCTGCTCGCGGGCATGATGATCCTCGCCGCGATCATCCGGAAGACCGGTGTCTTCGGCTGGATGGCGGTCCGAGCCGCACGGCTCGCCGGCGGCGATCCCTACCGCGTGCTCGTGATCCTGAGTCTGATCACCGCGGTCGCCAGCGCCTTCCTCGACAACGTGACGACCGTAGTCCTGGTCGGGCCGATCACGCTCTTCCTCGCCGCACGGATGGGCCTCAGCCCCTTCCCGTTCATCGTGAGCGAGATCCTGGCCAGCAACATCGGCGGTGCCAGCACGCTGATCGGCGATCCGCCGAACATCCTCATCGGCAGCGCCGCGGGTCTCGACTTCGCGGACTTCCTTGTTCACATGGCCCCACTGTCCGCGTTGCTGCTCTCGCTCTACCTGGTCGCCGCGAGATGGCTGTTTCGGGGCCAGCTCGCCGTTGATCCGGAGGCGGCGCGAATTCTTTGCTCGCCCTCGATGAGCGTCAGATGATCACGAACCCACGACTCCTCCGGAACTCGCTGATCGTGCTCGGGCTGACTCTGGTCGGCTTCGTCCTCCATAGCGCGCTCCACCTCGAACCCGCCACGGTCGCCCTGACCGGCGCGATCACCTTGATGATCGTGGCGCGCGAAGACCCGCATGAGATCCTGCGCGAGGTCGAGTGGCCTACTCTCTTCTTCTTCATCGGGCTCTTCATGCTGGTCGCCGGCGTCATCGAGATCGGGTTGATCGGCGCGGTCGCCGACGCGATCACCAGCCTGACCGGCGGCGCCCTCGGGCCCACGACGATCCTCGTGATGTGGGCGTCCGCGGTGCTTTCAGGCGTCATCGACAATATTCCCTACACCGCGACGATGATCCCGGTCGTGGCGCAGCTCTCGGCTGGTCACGAGAGCGACGCGCTGTGGTGGGGTCTCGCGATCGGCGCCGACCTCGGCGGGAACGCGACGATCATCGGCGCGAGCGCCAACGTGATCCTCGCCTCGATGGCCGAGCGCGAAGGTCATCGCGTGTCGTTCGGATCGTTTCTCCGGTTTGGCTTGCCCGTGACGATCGGCTCCATGCTGATCGCGACCGTCTATGTCTGGCTGCGGTACCTGATGTAGGCCCAGACGCGTGGTCGTGGGCGGGCGCAGCGATCGACGCTCAAGACGCGTTTCGAAGGTCTATGGTGGGCGACCAGACTGATGGCCATACGGATCACTACGAAAAGAGTTAGGCAGGACGGTGCGACCTTGCTTCGAGAATTCCCGATCAGCGCTCGAGCTGCCGCGCTGGACCTCGATCGAGCACGCCAGTGGTTCGAGGACAGGCTCGGGCTCACGCCAGATCAGTCTGACCCGGGTGGGCATTGGTACCGATTCGGCGGTGAGACCTGGCTGTATGTCTATGGCACGTCGTCGGCCGGAACGGCCAAGAACACGATCGCCGGATGGACGGTCAAGGATATCGAGACGGTGATGGCGGGCCTTCGCGACCGCGGCGTGACATTCGAGGACTATGACTTCGGCGAGATGAAGACCGTCGACGGGCTGATCGACTTCGGGGGCGCCAAGGCAGCCTGGTTCAAGGACAGCGAGGGCAACACCTACGAGCTGACCGAGGTCGCCGGTTGACCTATGCCGGTGTCGAGATGACGGCCCATGCCGACGATCGCCGGCGCCTTGCTCGAAGCGACTGTCGGATGCCTCGATCGACAGCGAGGCTGGGGGCGGCGCAGTGATCAAGACGACGACCGAACAGGTGATCGACCGGCCCGCCGCCGATGTCTGGGCCTATGCGGCCGATATCGTTCGTCACGCGGAGTGGATGGGCGTCTCGGACGCTCGCCTGGTACGCGGGACGGGCTCCGACATCGGTTCGCGGGGACGCCGTTGGCGGGATCACCGACGTCTCTCATTCCACTACTACTCGGGGGGTCACCGCTCCGGAACGGACTACCGGTCGTCGAAGCCGGGGTCGTGGCTACTGCGTCAGCATCCTCATCGCCCTGGCGGGGCGGTCTTCGAGAGACGAGATGTGGCCGTATAGGATCGGTGCCGCGCCGGTCGTCCACCGCGAGCGCCTCTTCGATCACATCGCGACGAGCAGGCGCTCCCGACGGAATGACCGATAGCCCACTTGTACCGCGCGCTGCCTTGCCCCGGCGGGACGGAGTAGGAGGCGTCGCGGCGCGCAAGATGTGAAACCCGATAAGCGAGCTGTGTCGCTACGTCGCGGAGTCAGATCGATCTAGTCGGACGTCCCGCAACGCGAAGCCCAGAGCGCCGAGGGCCAACAGCGACGAGCCGATCGTCAGAAGTACACCGATCGCGAAGATCGCCGGACTTCCGCCGCGCTCGGCCAGCACGAGCATGACGTCAAGCGGATCGAGTGCCGCGACGAGATAGGCGGATCCACCCAGAGCTAGGGCGACGATTCCGATCAACACCAGGATACGCGACGCGAGGGCACCAAACGCAGCGGTCCGGTTGCCGACGACGTCAACACCCCGATGCCACCCAAGTATCGCGCCGGCCCCAGAACCCCACGCCGTCGCAACGAACACGCCACCGACCGCGTCGGCCATGCGGTGCCAGCCAGCCAGAAGGGTGCTGATGCCAACGACGGCGACGACGATGCTCGACATGATGACCGTTGGCGCACGGAGGAGCGGCGGCAGGACAAGAAGTGCCCCGACTGCGATCGACGCGGCGGCGGTCGCGTGGCCACTTGGGAAGCTGTTGGGCAGCGGGTAGAACAGGCCATCGAGCAAGTCGGTTCGATCGAGGATCACGACTTTGAGCAGCTGCGTCGAGGCATTCGCCCCGATGATCGCGACGGTGGCGGCAGCCGCGAGCCATGGTCGCCGCTGGGCGAGCGCGATCGCGATCACGCACAACGTCCCGATGATCAATGACGTCCGCGACAGCGTCGCGAGGACCTGCTCTGCGTCGGCGACGATCGCCGACGATGCTGGCCGGCCACCCAGGATCAACTCGCCCACCAACTGGCCGACACGGGTCCTCACGGTGACGGCGTAGAGCCCGATCGCCACGATCGCTGCCGCCGCGCATACGAGAGCGAGCCGTCGAGCCACCCGCGGAGCTGTCGGCGCTCGATCACCGGCAGGCTGTCTCGTCGGGGCCGTACCAGGGTTGATGTCACGCCCTCCGGGATCTGTGCATCAGCTCGGCGGAAGGCCTCCACTTGCTGGATCGAAGGCCGCGGTCTGCCGCATTCGCCGTGCGACGCCAACCGCCACGACCGCGATACCGGTGCCGATGACGAGCCAGGAGGTCACAGTGAGTAGGCCGACGATCGAAATCCCCGGTCACGACGCGATACAGCAGCAAGATCGAGACGACGATCAAGAGCACGTCGAAGACGGCGGCCGTCCAGTTGGGCTGTCGACTGCGCAACGCCGGGATGCCGAGCGCAAGACCGATCAAGCCATAGGCGAGCCCGCCGACCCCGATCGCGATCCGGATCCCGACGACCGTGATCTGCTGGAGGACCGACAGCGTCAGGACTAGCGCTCCAGTGACGATCCCGACAGCCCCGCGGACGAGGGTCAGATCGCGCGAGCGACCGCGTTGGAGCCGCCGCATGCCGAGCAACCACTGGCGGATGCCATCGATCAGCAACGCTGCCGCGACGACGAGTCCGAGGATGAATTCGGCCCGCTCTCCGTCAGCGATCAGATAGACCCGGCGAGAATCAGTACGGCGCCCTCGACGATCAGCACCCGCCAGTCGGCTTCCCGCCATGGCGCGATCCAATTCGCGGCAGCGTCCAACACGCGAACCATGCTCTGGCCCTCCCATCATGACCGCGCCGGCGGACCCGCCAATGAGCGCGGTCTGTGCTGGATGGTGCGCCCAGACTGCGCCAAACTCAAGATGCGCAACGACCTCCACCGGCGGCTCATCGTCGTGAACCTGCAGCGGCACCTGACCGTCAGCCCTCTGATCGCGTCTGTCGGCTGACCCGTTGGCCGGCGTGCGTCGCCAGCTGCCGGCGCCGCCCGCAGTAGCGCAAATCCGCCCAGGCCGGCGACGACGGAAGCGGCAAGGACGCCGATCTTGGCCATCGCGAGCTCATCGGTACCGTCCCCGTAAGCCAGTGCCGCGATGAACAGGCTCATGGTGAAGCCGATCCCTCCGAGCCATGCAGCCCCGTAGATGTGGCGCCAGGTCACACCGGTGGGCAGCGACGCGAGGCCGAGTCGCACGACGGCGGCCGCGCCGAGCGTGATCCCGACCTGCTTGCCGATGACGAGACCGGCGATCACGGCGATCGGCACCGAGCCTCCGACCGCGGATGCGAGACCGGCTTGCACATTGACGCCCGCGTTCGCGAGCGCGAACAGCGGGACGATGAGAAACGCCACCCACGGATGGAGCGCGTGCTCGATCCGCAGCATCGGCGCCTGCGCGCGCTCGGTCGCCTCCTCGAGCTCCCACAGGGCAGCGTGATGCTCCTGGGTGCTCGCGTCCTCGCCGCCGACGGTGCGACCTTCGAAGTCGTCGATATGCGACCTCGCGCGCTCGACGTAGGCGTCGGAATCCAGGCGGGTCCGTCGCGGGGATCGTCAGTGCGAGCAGCACGCCCGCGACCGTCGCGTGGATCCCCGACTCGAACACCGCAAGCCACAGCGCGAGGCCCAGCAAGGCATACACCGATGGACGACGGACGCCGATCCGATTGGCGGCGATCAGGAGTCCAAGCACACCGCCCGCGGCCAGCAGCGCCGGCAGCGACAGGTCGCTCGTGTAGAAGATCGCGATGACGACCACGGCGAGCAGGTCATCGACGATCGCCAGCGCGGTGACGAAGATGCGCAACCCGAGCGGGGCTCGAGTGCCTAACAGGGCCAGGACGCCGAGGGCAAAGGCGATGTCCGTCGCCATCGGGACGCCCCAGCCGCGGGCGGCGGTCCCGCCCCCGGCGAGCGCGAGAAAGATCAAGGCCGGAAGCACGGCGCCGCCCAATCGCCGCCGCGATGGGGAGGGTGGCCCGGCGGAGCGTGGCAAGCTCGCCGACCAGGATCTCGCGCTTGATCTCGAGGCCGACGACCAGGAAGAAGACGGCCATCAGGCCATCGTTGACCCAGTGGAGGAGCGACTCCGACAGGTGCAGGCCACCGAGATCGATGGCGAGCTCGGTCCCCCACAGGTCGGCGTATGCCGACGCCAACGGCGAGTTCGCCCACAACAGCGCGAGCGCTGCAGCGGCGATGAGGAGCACGCCGCTCGAGGCGCTTGCTCGCGAGAACTCGCGAAACGGAGCGAGCAGGCGGTCCACCGGTGGCGCTGCATTGGACGTCACCGGCCGACCCTATCCCATTGCCCGGACCGCCGCCCGATGCCTTCTGCGTTTTCGGTGAATTGCAGAGCACCGACACCGCCCGTGAATTGCTCGGAGACGATTGCGCGGACCCGCGCGCCCATCGAGGTCACCCGCAGAACTCATCGCTCGAAACCAGGACCTGCTACCTGGACCGCGATACGCTCGCAATTCCGCGCTCGTGCCACTACCCCTCGCTGCTCGACTTCGTAAACTGCAGGTCGCTGGAGTCCCGAATCGGAGGCCGGCGTCCACTAAGACCGAATTCGTGCCGCAGCGGCCGTCCTCGGGGCTGGGGCCGGCGCGCGTTCAGCAGATAAGTGTGCCCGTTTGTCCGTGTCCGCCACTCGGGGTAGCACTGCGCAGAGCGCGGGAGACTTACGAAACAGCTGCTCTACCGCTGAGCTATGTCGGCGTGCGGCCGAGTATAGGCGATGCCCCTGAACATCAGCCGAGGCGGTTCAGACACCCGCACGGGTGAACATCACGTGCGTCACTCCGCTGGGCGAGGAGGTGGCCTCGATCTCGTAGTCCTTCTCGAGGCCCTCCAGTCCGTCCCAGAGGCGTTCGCCCCGGCCCAGCAGGATCGGGACCACCGAGATGTGCATGTGGTCGACGAGCCGTGCAGCAACGAACTCGCGGATCGTGGTGGCACCCCCGCCGATGCGTACGTCCTGGCCGCCCGCGGCCTCGCGGGCCGTCTCGAGCGCCTCGGCCGGCGAAGCGTCGATGAAGTGGAAGGTCGTGCCGCCCTCCATCTCGATCGACGGGCGCGGGTGATGGGTGAGGATGAAGGTCGGTGTGTGGAACGGCGGGTTCGGACCCCACCAGCCCTTCCACTCCGGGTCCTCGTGCCATCCGGGCGGGCCGAACTTCCGGGCACCCATGATCTCGGCGCCGATCCCCGGATCGTGCAGCCGCAGGAACGCGTCGTCGATGCCGGCGGTGCCGGCGGGCTGGCCGACCATCTCGTGCCACCACCGGGTGGCGAACATCCATTCGTGCAGCCGTTCGCCGGCGTGGCCGAACGGTGTGTCGAGGCTCTGACCTTCGCCGGTGCCGAAACCGTCGAGCGAGACGGAGAAGAATTGGACGCGGGCGAGTGACATGGCAGGTGCTCCTTTGGCGGGCGTGTCAGTGCTGCGCGATGAACTCCAGGACGGCTTCGTTGAATCGGTCGGGGTCCTGGTAGCTCATGAAGTGCGTCACGCCAGGGATGACGAGCAAGCGGCTGGCGGGGATGCAGCCGGCGAGCACGTCGACGATCCGACGCGAGTAGGGCATGCCGTACTCGGCGCCCATGGTAAGTGTCGGGGTCGTGATGGCACCGAGTTGCGCGCACGTCACGGGTTCGGGCGGCGGGGCCGCGGGTCTTGGCGCGTCGAAGTTATCGAGCCACATCCGGCGGAGAGCCTCGGGTTGGGCGTCGAACGTGCCCGGTCCCCGGTTGTTGACGAGCTCGAACCACAGCTTGGCTCTGAGGACGGCGTCACCCCTTGCCTCGCTCCGAACGCGGTCGTTCTCGGCGCGCCACCAGGCGAGGGCGGACTCGCCGTCAGGATCACCCTCCAGGAGCCACGGCAGGTTGGGTTCGATGATCGTCAGACTCCGAACGAGGCCGGGTTCGCGCAGGGTGGCGCGAAGCGCGATCGCCGTGGAGAAGCCGACGAGGTGGACGGGGCCTGCCGCCAGCCGACGCATGACGGCCAGCAGGTCGGTCGTGTGCGCTTCGGCCGAGTCGTCGCCCGTCGCCGGCCATGGGCCGGCTCCATGGAACCGGCGGCTGTAGGTAACGAACCGATAGCGCGCAGCGAACGCCTCCCGCTGGGGCTCCCAGTAACGGAGATCCGAGCTACCTCCGTGCGAGAACACCACCGGGACACCGGTGCCCTGCTCCAGGTATTCGAGATCGACACCGTTCACATGAACGTGCGTCATGAATTCCGTCCTCGTCCTCTCGACAACGTCCTGGGCGCGAGGCTACCCCGATTGGAAGTGAAACGGGCATGTCACGTACCCAGAGGGCGGCCAGTCGGTCGAATTCGAACGTCGGTCGCTGAGGATGATCGAGGCGGTGGGCGGCAACCTGGTGATCGAGCGACCGGACGGCGTTCTACCGCACCTTCCGGTCGACGCGAGCCTGAAATCACTTGACCCGTCCCCAAGCATCTGTGGGGTATGACGACCTTGGCGGCCCAAATGGATGACAGTCTCGCTGGGGCGGTGGCGCTCGCCGTCGCCGGCGACGAGGCCGCGTTCGCGAGGATCATCCGAGCCCATCACGACGACATGACGCGAGTCTGCTTCGTTATCTGCAACGACCTCGACATCGCCGACGAGGCCGTGCAGGCGGCCTGGCCGATCGCGTGGCGCAAGCTTGGGAGCCTGCGCGACACGGGTCGCCTTCGCCCGTGGCTGGTGTCGATCGCCGCCAACGAGGCTCGTCAACTGACCCGTCATCGCCGGCGCAGGACCGTCGTCGAGCTGGCTGTGGCCGATGCAATGACGGCCAGCGTCGATCCCGCCGGAGAGCGTGGGTGATCTCGACCTGGCCAATGCACTGGCCAGGCTCGATCCAGACGATCGCGCCCTGCTGGCCCTGCGATACGTCGCCGGGTTCAACGCGACGGAGCTGTCAAGGGCAACCGCGATTTCCCCTTCGGGCACGCGGGCGAGGCTCGCCCGCCTGCTCGACCGCCTTCGAACGGAGCTCAGCGATGACTGACCGGCTCGACTTCGAGACGCGGCTCGAGGAGCGCCTCCGCGCTCGGGCTGCCCTCGCTTCGCGGCCCTTCGACGCCGCCGCCATTGCACGCCAGGCGGTCGAGGTCACTGGGCGCCGTCGAAGATCGGCCGGCTCGAATTGTCTTCGACACAACCCGCTTTCCGCTGGTTGCTCGTCGCGCTGCTGGCGCTCGCCGTGCTCGGCGCCGTCGCAGGCATCGGCGCGCTCCTGCGCGAGCGTCCGACCTTGCCAGCCTCCGCCGTCTCAAACGGTTGGATCGTCGTCTCCGCGAACCCGGACACGATCAGCGGCGGGGAGTTCGGCGACATCTATCTCGTGGGCAAGGGCAATTCCGCACGACGCATAGTTGGCGCCGACGGCGACGGGATCGCCCAGGCGTGCCCGCGCTTCTCGCCGGACGGACACCGGTTCGCGTACGGCGAGGCGCGCGCGTCCCAGGTGGTCACCAATTTCCACGACGACTGGCCGGTACGCGATCGAGCCGTCGTGGTGGTGGGATTGAACGACGCTGGCGAGGCATCCGAACCGCTCGTGCGGGTGGCGCTGAACTCGGCTGCAGGCGCGATCCCTTGCCCGGAGTGGTCCCCGGACGGCAGGTACCTCGCCTTCCGCAACGGGCCCGAGCTGTGGGTCGCCGACACCGTTTCGGGGCAGACGACCGGGTTCCCGGTGTTCGCCCGACCATTCCCCGAGGACGGAGCGGAACTTGTTCCACCCGGGCCGGCACGCAATCTATCGCGCGACTATGCTGGATTCGCATGGTCGCGTGACGGATCGCGCATCGCCGTGCCGGAGCCCGGGCAGATCCGGATCCTCAATGTCGACGACGGCAGCTCGAGTCTGATCCCCGTCGACGGTTGGTCGAGATCCATCGGCTGGATGGCCAACAACAGCTGGATCGTCTACATGGCGACAGACGAGAGTCGCTATGGGTCCTCCATCCACTTGGTCCACGCCGACGGCACGGACGACGTCCAAGTCTCGCCAGATGCGGCCGGTCTCCGGGTCCAGTTCCATGAGTTCGTCGTTTCGCCGGACGGTCGCCGCCTGGCGCTTACCCAGACGACGAATCGATGCGAGGCGAACGAGTGCCGGTGGGACCCGCTGCAGCTCAAGATCGTGGAGCCGGATCGAGACATCGTGGTCGAGCTCCCCGCCTTGGATCTCGGCAACTCCCTGCGGTGGTCACCGGACGGCGAGCGGCTGCTTTACATCGCTTACAGCGACGTCGAGATCGGGCTTGATGTCGTGTCCATTGCCCTCGAACCTGGATCGCCCCGTATCGTCCACTCGAACAATGAGCTCAATCTCGAATGGTCCGAGTCGGAGCTGACGTGGCAGCCGGTATTCCGGTGACACATGCGCCCCGCAGTCCTTTCGCGGTCCGGGCGGGAGCGTCAGTGCTGAGCGACGGACTCCATCGAACGATTGCCGCAGGCACTCCGGCCATCGGTGGGACAATGCAGCGGTACATCGAGAGCAAGCCACGGGGAGGCGCGACATGGCACAAGCGATGACGACGACCGTCAACAAGCCGGCCTGGGTCGATCTCGCAAGCTCCGACGCCGAGGCGTCGCGGAGCTTCTACTCGAAGCTCTTCGGCTGGCAGGTCGAGGTCAATCCCGATCCACAGTACGGCGGCTACGGACTCGCGAAGACCGGCGGCAAGGATGCCGCTGGAATCGGCCCCAAGATGGACCCGAATGCCCCGACGGCATGGAGCCTGTACATCGGAACGGAAGACATCGAGGAGCTGACCCGAAAGGTTCAGGCCGCCGGTGGGACCGTCGCCATGGCCCCGTTCGACGTCGGTGACCAGGGCCGGATGGCCGTCTACCAGGATCCGGCCGGCGCCTACATCTCCGCCTGGCAAGGGACGCGAATGGGTGGCTTCCAGACGAACGCACCGAACTCGTTCGGCTGGGCCGAGGTCAACGCCCGCGGCGTCGAGAAGGCCCTGCCGTTCTACGAGCAGGTCTTCGGCTGGGCCACCCGCCGGAGCGAGATGGGTGAAGGCCAGCCGCCCTACGTCGAGTTCCTGCTCGACGGGCAAAGCATCGCCGGCGCCTGGGAGATGAACCCGATGGTGCCCGCCGAGGTGCCGAGCTACTGGCTGATCTACTTCACCGTAGAGGATGTCGACGCCGCGTATCGGAAGGCGCTCGACCTGGGCGCGGCGGAATTGGTCTCGCCACAGGACATGCCAGGCGGCCGCTTCGCGATCGTGACCGATCCGGAGGGCGCGAGCTTCGGTCTGCTCAAGATGGCGGCGGGCTGATCGCTCGACCGCGCTGACAGCCGGGGCGCCGTGTCAGGGCTGGATCTGGATGGAGTCCACGATCGCGGCGAGTTGGGCTTGGACCTGTGGGCTCGTGCCGGGGAAGCTGTCGCTCCGGACCACCACACGGACCCCGTCCACATCAAGGACCCAGATGCGCCACAGATCGTTCGGCCCCTGGGCGTAGATCCCGGGCTCCCACACGAAGGAGGTCGCGCACTCACCAGGCTTCGGGTTGCCCGGGTTCGTTGTCGTGTTCGCGGGCGCCTGCAGCTCCAGGTACTTCCCGGAGTAGCCGGCCAGCGTCACGTCCACAGGACTGGTCAGGTCGAGGTCAGGGTGATCCACGAGGGCGGTCACGAACTCGTCGACCGTCGTACCGGTAGGGATTGTCGGTCCAGCCTGCCCCACAGGGCTCGGAGTGCAAAATGCATAGGAGTACAACCAGCCGCCGCGCATGATGAGCAACAATGCACCGCCGGGTGGCGAAGAGCCCTCGACGGTGGGAGCGACCGCCCAGCCCTCGATCCCTGTCCAGCCATCCGGAAGGGTGTACGTGACACGGATCGAGTCGTCCTCCGCGCCAGCTTCAATGCAGCCAGCCTGCAACGACTCCTTCACGCACAGACCCCCGGGGCCCGCAAACGGCTGGAATGTATATGGACCGGCCGCCAATGGGCCGTCCGGGATGCGTGCTGGCGAGGGGCTGGGCGATGGCGACGCGATGGCGACGGGTCGGGCTTGGCGTTGGGGCCACCGTCTGGGTGGCCAGACTCGCCGTGGCAGGCGTCCCGCTCGCGACGCTTTGCCCGGTCGCACAACCGGCGATCACGAGCAAGGCAAGACTGACCGCAAACGTGCGCTTCATGACTACTCCTTACGGTTCGGGCGTGCCGAGCCAGAGGGATGGAACCTGGTCGGCCGTCAAGGCCCCGGCCCACATCAGGACCAGCACAGAGCGCTCGCCCACGGCGACGGTCGCCCGCCGCCTACCGACGCCGTCGGCCGCCATCTCAGCGGGCATCGGTTGGATGTCCCAGTCGATGCCGTCCCGGGTGACGAGGATCTCCTGGTTGTCGATGGAGACCATGGCTGCGCCGAATGGTCCTGTGCCCGCACGCGTTGTCGTACGGCTCGTTCGGTTGCTTCGATGCCGCCCGGACGTCCTCGGCCATCGGCAGCTCGTGGTGACCCTGCGAGGTCCAGAAGTCGAACCGCCCGACCCCGTCGGTGACGAGCGCGCCGCCCATCCAGGGCAGCACGACTACAACGGGCGACTCGATCTCGGGCCCACCGGGGCCGAGGTTGCGCCAGGTCAGGCCGTCTGATGAGTGCCACATGTCACCACAGCCATCCGGCAAGGAGCACGAGTCCTCGGGGTTGACGCCGCGGGCGATGAAGCCGTCCGACACGCCCACGACATCGCCGAAGCCAGTGAGGAACCCGCGTTCACTGTCACTGTCCGGCAATGGGGCCTCGGCGGGCATCAGCAGTCCACTGCTCGCCATCGGGGCTGTACCAGCCGAAGCCGGCGTCCTGGTAGTCGCCGAGCTCGAAGCCCTCGTCCGCCCAGACGACCTTGAGGCCGCGGCCTCGCTTCATCGTGATCTCCAGGATCCCGTCCTCGAAGCTCACGTCCTCGTAGCGTGAGACCCAGTCGTCACCCAGCTTGGTGGCGACCCAGGCGTCCCAGTCGAGGTGCGAATGGACCTGCGCCACGATTCCTCTCGGCCCGATGCCGATCGACTCGATCCGGCCCTTGAAAGGCGTCGTCTCCGTGGGCGCGGCGGGGGGGCGGACGATCCGCAGGATGTCCCGCGCGGTCACCGGGGGCTTGTTCGTGAAATCCGGTCCATCCTCGGGATTCCACCAGCCGACGACGTCGTCCCCCCAGCTCACGAACGATCCCTTGAGCAGGTCGCCGTAGCCCGGGTCGTAGTCACCAGGCTGCAGGACCTGCCAGCTCGCCCCGTCGGGGGATGTCCTGACCGCGCCGGAGTCGTCGACCAGCACGAAGCGATCGTCCAGCCAAGCGACCTGGCCGAGGCTCCCATCCAGGGCGACCTCCGTCCACGTCAGCTCGAGGCTCTGGACTGCCGGCTGTGAGGCTGTCGGAGTCGGGGTCAGTGCCGGCTGACTGGGGCTCGGACTCGCGCCGAGCGGCGGGCTCGGATCGCTGATCGCGGGCTGATTTGGTCGAGTGAGGAGGAGCGCTCCGGACGACGAGCACCGCGACGACCGCCGCCGCTGCGAGTGAAAGCCTGAACCTGGGCCGGGCCCGCCACGGTCCGAACGCCCTCCGCTGACGGGTTCGATGGACCTCGTCCAGGACGGCAGCGGCGACGCGATCCGGCAGAACCGTCATCCCATCTGCGAGGTAGGCGGAGAGGAGTGCCTCCGGATCGCGCGGGTTCGTCATGCCAGCTGCTCCCGGTCGACGGTGGCCGGCCGGGCGTCGGCTTCGAGAGCCGCCCGGATCGCCGTTGTTGCGTAGAAGAGTCGGGACTTCGCCGTCCCGAGGGGAATGCCGAGGTGTTCGGCGACCTCGGGCACGGTCAGCCCGAGGGCGTGATGGAAAACGAGAACGGCCCGCTGCTCCGGCGGAAGTCGCCGGAAGCCACGGTCCAACTGGTCGCGATCGTGGACCCTCAGAAACTCGTCGGCGGCGGCCGGTGCGTCCGTCTCGAGCAGGACGACATCGGCAGCGAAGTGCCGGCTCCGTCGCGCTTCCGCGTAGCAGGCGTGGACAAGAATCCGGTGGAGCCATGCCTCGAACCGATCGAGGTCGCGCAGAGCGGGGAGGTCCCGCCAGACCTGGACGAGGGCTATCTGGACCGCGTCCTCGGCGAGGTTGGCGTCGCGCAGGATCCGATGGGCGATGAAGATGCAGCGGTCGCCGACCTCACGAACCAGGGCGCCGAAGGCCTCCTCGTCGCCCTGCCTCGCCTGGTCCACGATCGTTCGGAGCACCGCGTCCCCCTGTTTTCGGCACCGGAAGGGCGCCGTCAACGAGCATGAGTGTGGGGGTTGTGGGAATCGTTCGATATCGCCGCCGAGACCGTCGAAGCCACCGAGGCGGAAGTCCAGCGCACTCCGATCAATGACCCGGGATAATCACATCGTGCGAAGTAAGAAAATGTTGACAACAGGAGACCCTCTGGAGTGACCACCGCTGTCCAACGAACCGACGCGACACCAGCGCCAAGGCGTCCCTCACTACGTGACCTCCTGACCCCGGCATTGCCGGGGTGCCGGCCGGAAACCATCGAACGCCTGATCAAGACAGCCCAGACGCGGACGGTCCAGCCGGGCGAGGAGATCTATCGCCAGGGCGAGGCCGTGCCTCTGACGCTCATCCTCTCGGGCTATGGCGCCGCGCGGCGAACGACCGTGAACGGCAAGGAGCTCGTAAGCGGGGTGGCTCCAGCCGGCGTGCTGTTCGGGTGGTCTGGTCTCGCGTCCATTCCATCGAGTGTTGAGCTCGTGGCACTGACCGAATGCGACGTTGCTCAATGGCGAGGAACCGACGTTCGCGCGCTCGCCAAGAGCGACCCGGGCCTGGCGCTCGTCGCCATCGACTCGATGGCGTTTTCGCTGCACCAGACGGTCGAGCGGATCGAAGGCTTCCTGCACCAGGATGCGCGGCTCCGCGTCGTCCGGATCCTCAGGCGGCATCGGGACCTGTTCTTCGGCGAGCCTGCCGTCCTGACGCGGGCCCACCTTCCGGGACTCGTCGGGACCAGCCGAGAAATGACGGGGCAGGTGCTGCGACAGTTGGAGCGCGAAGGGACGATAGCCCGCGTCGGCCGTACCGGCCTGAAGCTGCTCCGCCCAGATCAGCTGGACGCCGGCTCGCCCTAGCCGCGACGACGATGGCCCAACGGGCCGTCAGGCCTTGTCCCGGATCCTTTCGAGGCCGTCGAGGATCAGGTCGAGACCGAACGCGAACGAGCCCTCGTCCTCCGGGTTGCGCTCCTTCAGGTGCTGATGGACGTGCTCGACGAGATACGGGAACTCGTCGGAGGGAAGCTTGCTGAGGAACGTGTCCGCTTGGTCGGGAAGGTCCGCTTCGTCGATATCCAACTCCGCCGCCCACAGGGTGAAGCCCGCGATGTGGCTCTCCAGGGCGTGATACGCGAGATCGGTCATGTCGGCCGAGAAGCCCGCTTCTCGAAGGGATCCCAGGATCGCGTTCATGTACCGCCACCGCGCCGGGCGCGGACCGGTTGCCGACAGGGAGAGGTTTGCCGCCCACGGGTGTCGTACGAAGACATCGCGCGCCGAGAGACCCGTCCTCCGGAGCGCTGACTTCCAATCGGCCCCGGGTGCCGGCAGCTCGATGTCGCTCTCGACGATGTCGACGATGCCGTTGAGGATGTCGTCCTTGTTCGCGACGTGGTTGTATAGCGACATCGCCTCGACCCCGAGCACCTGCCCGAGCCGGCGCATGCTCAGCGACTCGATCCCGGCTTCATCGGCAAGACCGATGGCGGCCCGAAGCACCCGGTCCCTGGTCAGCGGGAGTCGGGGTCGGTTGATCCGGGACCGGTTGCACCGTCATGCCGTTCTCCTCTTGCCGATTCCGCGCTTGACAGACTTACGCCGTACGTATAGCGTCCGTCATCCAACTTACAGTGTATGTCAGGAGTCGAATGAAGGCGATCGTCTACCGGCAGTACGGCTCACCCGATGTCCTCGCGATTCAGGACGTCCCGAAGCCGGTCCCCAACGATCGACGAGGTGCTGGTACGCGTTCGCGCCGCCGCGCTCGAATCCGTTCGACTGGCATCTCCTGCGAGGCGTGCCGTACGTCGTTCGCCCGACCGCAGGCTGGCGCAAGCCGAAGCGCAACACCCCGGGCATCGACGTGGCGGGTGTCGTCGAGGCAGTCGGTCGAGACGTGGCCCTGTTCCAGCCGGGTGACGAGGTGTTCGGCGAGAAGAGCCGGGCGTGCGCCGAGTACGTCTGCGGCGCCGAGAAGCTGTTCGCGCGCAAGCCGGCCAACCTGACGTTCGAGGAGGCGGCGGCAGTCCCGGTGGCGGCCGCAACCGCCCTCCAGGCGCTCCGCGACAAGGGCCGAGTGAAGCCCGGCCAGCAGGTCCTGATCAACGGAGCGTCGGGTGGCGTCGGGACGTTCGCGGTGCAGCTCGCGAAGGTGTTCGGAGCCGAGGTGACCGGCGTCTGCAGCACGCCGAACGTCGACCTGGTCCGGTCACTCGGCGCGGACCACGTCATCGACTACAAACGCGAGGATTTCACCCGAAGCGGTCGGCGGTACGACCTGATCATCGACAACGTGGGCAACCACTCGCTGTGGGCTTGCCGGCGCGCGATGAGCCCGGACGGGACTCTCGTGGTCGTCGGCGCGCCGGAGGGGCGCTGGATCGCACCAGTGGCGCGAGTGGTCGCGGCGAAGCTGTTCTCACGGTTCGGTAGCCGGAAGTTCGTCCCGCATCTGACCGATACGACACAGGATGACCTGCTGTACCTGAAGGACCTCATCGAGGCCGGAAGTGTCGTACCGGTTATCGACCGGCGCTATCCGTTGAGCGAGGTCCCCGAGGCCATCCGGTACCTGGAGACGATGCGCGCCCGAGGCAAAGTCGTCATCACGATGTGAGCGTCGCCCGTGCGAGGGCGCCGGTTTCGGCGCCCGCTTGGTCGACGACGGTGCCATCGGGCGCCCAGATGCCGGATCGGCCGGCGGCCTCGTCGTAGCCGCCGCCGGTTGAGCCGGCGAAGCTGGCCATCGCAACCCAGACGTGATGATCGGTGGCGATTCGGCGGGCGCGCTGATCCGGGATAGCCGCATCATCCGACGTCTCCAGGACCCCAGCGACATAGGCGTCAATTCCGAGCGCGGCCGTATCCGCCGCGTGGGCGGGGATGCCGCTGTCCTTGCAGATCGCCAGGCCCAGTCGCCAGTCGTCGACCTCGAGCACGGCTGGCGTGCTTCCTGGGCTGAACCGCTCGGGCTCCGCGCCGCCCAGCCACATCTTTCGGTAGACGACGGTCACTCCGGTCCCATCGACGGCCAGCATCCCGATGTGCACCCTGCCGGTCTCGCCGTGCACCGGCGCGCCAACCAGGGCCACCGATCCAGTCGCGGCGCAGGCCCCGATGATGGGCGTCAGCCGCGGGTCCTGGGCGGCGATGGCCGGGGCATCCAGCTCGTAGCCAGTCAACGAGAGTTCGGGGAAGACCACGACCCGGGCGTCTGCCTCGCGAATCATCTCGCGCGTGGGTCAGCGCGTTCGCGGCCATGTCAACGCCACGCACAACGGCTGGGCAACCGCGATGACCAGCGGCCTCTCAGTCATCGCTCTGGATGGTCAGCTCCGGGCCCGTCGAGCAGCCGGATGGCGGCATCCCGCGCCGCGTAGGCAGGGGCGACCGCGTGCTGCGCGACGCAGGACACGATGCCGCCCGCCAGCAAGACGCTGAGCTCCGCCGCGCGATCCGCCGCGTCCTCGCGACCGGCGCGAACGAGCGCCTCGCGCAGGTAGGTATCGATTTCGTCGAGGTAGTCGCGGATGATCGCCCGCGCGGGATGGACGGAACCGGTGATCTCCACGGCGGCATTGAGGAAGGCGCAGCCGCGAAAGCCGTCCTCGTCGATCCATCGCGCGACTCCTTCGAAGATCAGCGGGATGAGCGCTTCCGGTCGCGGGGACGACGCTTCGGCCTCGTCACGAATCGCGTAGAACCACCGGGGTCGGTCGTCCATCAGCCACGCGACGACGAGGTCGTCCTTCGACGGGAAGTGGCGGTAGAACGTGGCCTTCGCGACGCCGGCCGCCTCGATCAGCGTGTCCACGCCGGTCGCTCGGATCCCGACGTTATGGAAAAAGTCGTGAGCCGCGCCGAGGATGCGATCGCGAGCGGACGCGCGCGTTAGCGATCGCCTCGGGCGGAGGACTCCACCGCTCAACGCAAGGGTGTGTGCCTCGAGAACCCCAGCGATGACGCTCGACGAATGACGCTCGAGCTCGAACGCGCACACGACGATGTCTCTACGCGAGCGGAGGAGATCGTCGAGCTGGGATTCGTACCGGACGAGCTCAGATTCATCGGGGAAGCCATCGATCGCCCACTCCATCATCGCGAACCACCGGGTGCGCTCGTAGCCGAGTGCATGCACAGCGTCGAGATTGTGGCGGACGTACTCGAGCATCACAGCGCGGGAGAACGGCCGGTCGCCGCTATTCCTGTCGCTCCACTCACGGATGTCGAGCTGGCCAGTGCTTTCCACGGCCGTGGGATCGATGCCGAGGGCGATCAGCCGCTGGCGATGAGCGACGCGATCCTCGACGAAGTGAAATGCGTGGTCGCCCGCCTCCAGCCCGTCGACGATAAAAGACCCGACCTGGGCGACTAGCTCATCGCCGCCCCGGTAGAGAACGACGATATGCCGTTCCGAGACCTCTTCACCCGCCAGGTGGACCGGAGTGCGGGGCATCTGGTGCCTCACTCGGAATTTCCGACGACGTTAGGCATGCGGAGTGTAGGCGGTGTTGCGGAAGAATCTCCATCCCGCCGCCCAGCAGGTAGCTGGCCTCCGCGCCGAGCCTCCGGCCATCGCCGGCGCCGACCCATCATTGGTGGCCGCGGAACCAGGACCGTGCCATGATCGTCGCTGCGCCATGAAACGCCTGAACTCCCTACTCGCCGCGGCCACCCTCGCAGTGATCGTCGGCGGCTGCGCCGGCGGCGCCGCATCGACCTCAACCCCGAGCCCGAGCCCGAGTGCCCTCCCCGTCCCCGTCAACACACCCGAGGGCGCCGCCGCGCGCGTTGCCGAGGTCGTACCGGAGCTCGCGGGCATCGGACCCAAAGACCCGAACCTGATCGGCGGTTGCTGCTTCTGGGAGGCGGTCCAGACCGCCGACGGCTTCGAAGTCACATACGAGGTCGGCTGGGGCGACTGCCAGGCCGGCTGTATCGAACGCCACCACTGGACATACAGCGTCTCTCGCGACGCGGTCGTCACCCTGCTCTCCCAGACCGGACCGCCCATTCCGTCCGGCGCCCCCGGTCCCGGTGGCGGCAGCACCGGCGGGATCCTTCCGGGTGGCAGCGGCATCCAGGGCCGGGTGCTTGCTGGTCCTACCTGCCCGGTCGTCACCGTCAACGATCCGTCCTGCAACGACCGCCCTGTGGTGGGCGCAACGATCCTCGTCCTCGACGCCCGCGGGACCGAAGTTGGGCGGCTGCTCACGGACGCCGGCGGCAACTACGCAGTCGCCCTCCCGGCGGGGCAATACACGATCGAGCCGCAGCCCGTCGACGGGTTCATGCACCAGGCCGAACCGGTCGCGGTCACCGTCGGCGCAGGTGTTGCGAGCGTCGACATCGCGTACGACACCGGTATCCGCTGACAAAAGAATGAGCCGCGCCCCAGACGGGACGCGGCTCAATGAGTTCGGCTGAGCCCAACGGACGGTCGGCGCCTGAATGGCTGCCGCGCTAGACCCAACGAGCGTGATGGGCGATGTGTTTCGATCCGCCTTTGGTCAGTCGACCAGATGGAGGACGTAGACGCCGGTCAGCAGGCTTGCGTTGCCGCCGGTCGGCGAGACTACGAGCTGAGCTGCGTTGACGGGTGAGACGAAGTAGCCGCGGATGACCTTCTCACTGCCGCCCTCGACGGACAGAAGCTTGAAGTAGGCCCACCCGGTCATTTCGCCGGCGTCGTTCACGATCGGTACCGGGAACACGCCGCCGGTGTGGGACTCGAGGGCGTGGAAGAGCGTCGTGTGGGCGCCCGAGTTGAGCGGCCCGATGTCGTCGTTCAGGTAGATAATGTCGGACTCGCCGCCGCCGTCGATGAGATCGCGCACACCGGCCGAGTTGGCGTTGCACGGGTTGCCGTTTGCCTGGCAGAAGATCGTCCAGTTGAACTGGGTGGCGTCCTGCGGCACGTCCTGGTTGCCATTCCCCGGCAGCTGGTAGACCTCCGGGGTACAGGGTCCGGCCGTCTCGTCGCAGATCGCGCCGGGGAAGGCCTCCGAGTTGAAGAGCAGTGGCATCGCACCGACGGCGCCATTCGGCTTGTCGCTCGCCTCGGCAGCCGCGGTGACGGACACGTCCCAGGTCGGCATCCCCATGAGCGACGCGAAGTTGTTGCGATGGGCGTCGGTCACATTGGCTCGGACAGTTGCGCCGGCCGAGTGCCCGGAGACGAGGATCTCAACGGTGGCGTCGTCGAGGCCCTGGGTGTAGCCGTTGGCGGTGGCGACGAGGCGCGCGGCCGAGTCGGCCGCGGCGGACTTCGTGGCGGTATCGCCCTGGGTATTCAGATAGGCGGTGGCGCCCGCCATCGAGGCGAGGTCCGCGACGCCCTGCTCGGCGCGTCGCTGGGCGTAGGCCGCCCCGCCGTCGAGGACGAGGCCCATCATTCCGACGATCACCACGATCGCCAGGGTGAACATGATCAGGATCTGGCCGCGCTCGCCGCGGTGCTCGAGTGCTGGGCGACGCATGGCGCGTGACTCCTTCTTCATGGGATCTGCATTCGACTGGTCGACTCGAACGTGTGCGAGCCGAAGGCGCTGACAAGGGGAGTGATTGGCGAGAACGGAGCTGTGACGTGGACCTTGATGAAGTGGATCTTCGGCAGGCACTGGACGACAGGCTGGTCAAACTCGTCGACGCAGGTGATGTCCGTGCCCGGGTTGATGACCAGTCCTGGGATGAGGCCCCGCTGGGTTTCGATAACGGCGGTCGTGTCGGCGCTGAAGCCGAGACCTGAGCCGTCATCTCGGTGGACGATCGTCACCCGGCTGATCTCGCGGGCTGCCTCGGACGTCCCGTTCATCATGTAGATGCCGCGTCCGAGATCGAAGATCGCCATCAGCAGGATGAGGAACGGGATGACGGCGAGGGAGAACTCGACGAGCGCCTGGCCGCGCTGGGCGGACCGGACGAGTCGGTTCATTGGGCGAAGCAGGGTCTGCACTGCGCTCCTCATCAGTTGGGCCGGTAGTGGAGCGTGAAGAGGGCGTTTAGAGCAACGCACTGGGTGTGGTCCGGGTTCTGGGCCTGGATCTTGTTCTTCTGCCCGGTCGTCAGGTCACCGAAGATGTCGACGTTGTTGAAGCCTGCCGCGCCGAGGTTGGCGTCCGCGGTGGTCGGAGCCTGGCCGATTACGTTGGGCGGGTAGGCGCAGGCTGGCGTCGGCGCCGCTGTCGGCGTCGGGGTGGGGGTCGCTCCGGGTGGCAGCGTCGGCGTCGGCGCCGCGGTCACGACGATGTAGTTGGACTTTGTCTCGTTGTCGACGCCGGTCAGGTTATTGACGGTCAAGGAAATGGTGTACGTCCCTGGGGTGTTGAAGACGTGTGACGGGTTCGGAACGATCGAGTCGACGATGCCGTCCTCGTCGAAGTCCCACATGAAGCCGGACGGGCTGCCGGTGGAAGCATCGGAGTTGAAGGCGACCGTGCCGCCGACGACGATCGTCGTCGGGCTTCCCGTGAAGGCCGCGACGGGTCCGGGCGGCGGTGTGGCCGTGTTCGGATCCGGCAGATACTCGATCTGGGCGACGGCGCTGGAGCCGAGATCGAGGTCCTGGCCGCCGAAGATGACGGACAGGAGCGGCGTGATCAGGCGGAACTTGCCCCGAACCTCGATGGTCACCAGGCTGCCCGGGGCATCCGCGCATCCGGGAACGCTGCAGGTCATGTCGATGTCGGTCGGGGCGATGGCGATCATCGACCCTGCCGTCTCGTTCTGGATCCGGCAGACGACCCGGTTCGTGGCTTGGTTGCAGGGCTGGTTCTCGACGTAGAGGGTCGGCGTGATCGCCGCCTGGAACGCACCCTCGCGGGCGGCGTTGTTCAGGGTGATGTTGGCGTAGAAGACACGACCCAGGTCGAGGGCCGCGGCGAAGAACAGCAGGAAGACCGGCAGGACGAGCGCGAACTCGACCAGGCTCTGACCGAGCGTTCGGTTGCGATGGTGCGCCCTGAGGCGCGCCGCGAGACGGTACATGAATGACCCCATGGAGGGAGGAGACGGTCCAGGCATCGTCGCCCTGGCACCTTTCACCATCCCTTAAATCGGTGCGCGGCTGCATAGCCCGAAGGGGTCGCAAGCGGCCGTCGATCGTCCGGTCCGGGTCCTGCCTCTGTCCCTGTATTCGCGGCGACGAGGAGACAACAACAAGGAGCCGCGTCCCTTGCGGAACGCGGCTCCTTGGCCCCAGAAACCTCTAAGCCTGCCTGCTGTTGCGCATCCCTGCCCCCAGGCGGTTCTGCGCTCCCTCTCGGCGAGGCGGACCCGGGTCGATCAGTGGATCAACTGGACCCCGACGGCGTCGGAGTTGCCGATCGGGCCGGCCCCGACGGGCCCGGCGGTGATGTAGCGGACGAACCAGCCAGCCACGCAGCTGCTGCTGCCGTTGCCGGCGATCGGCACCAATGTGGAGCCGTTGCCAGCGCAGGCCGAGTTGTTCTTGTTGTTGGAGTCTTCCATGTAATCGAGATAGAAGGCGGCGACCTTGACGACGGTGTAGAAGGCCTTGCTGCCGCCGGTCGTCACGCAGTCCACCTCGCAGATCGGGATGAAGACGACCTTTCCATGGAAGTTCGCATTGACGTACTCGGCGATGGGCTTCGCGCAGTTGTTGCCGTTGTCGGATGGAACGTCGACGGGAAGCGTTGGCCAATTGACGCTGATGTCGCTCGCGATCTCGTCGTCACAGCGCAGGCTCGGGACCAGGTCGAGGATCTGGAACGAGCCGCCGCCGGTCTTGCACAGCGGCACGATGTACTCCTGCCCGTCCGGCTCCGGCCCGGCGTCCGGCCCGTCCGGATTGCTGAGGACCCAGTTGGCTTCACCGGTCCCGAGACTGCCATTGACCTCGCAGTCAACGATGTTGATCGGGAAGATGACGGGCAGGAATGCGCCGCCTGTCAGGCGGCCCGTCACGGCCGTCGCTTCGGCCGCGGCGCTCATCGAGGTGATGCCCAGGACGCGGGCGAACGAGGTTCCGAAATCGCGCGTGCCGCCCACCCGGACGCCCTGTGCGCCCGGCGGGATCGCCCCGCTGCCAACGACCGCGGCCGAGGCCTTGCTGCCGACAACTGCCCCACCGGGGGCGACATACGCGCCGCCGACATTCGTGTAGTAACCGGTCCACGAGACGAGGTTGTTCAGGCCCGCGACGTTGTCGACCGCCGCGTCCACGTCCGCATCCGACTTCGTCCCGGGCGACCCGAGCTGCTGGGCCAGGACAACCGCCCCCGCGTTCGCCGCCGCATCGGCTCCATTCTGTGTGATGCGCTGCTGGGCGAAGGCGTTGCCGCCTTCGACGATGAGGGCGACCATCGCGACGATCGCGACGAGGGCCAGGCCGAAGATCACGATGACCTGGCCGCCCTGGGGTCGCTGCGTCATCGGCCGCGGCGGGCGGGAGATGCGGTCTTGGTGCATGGTTCTCGCCTCGCTTGCTGTTGAGGGGTTGATTGGTCGACAATTCATGGTTGGCGGGGACAGAGGTCGGGGTTGGTGATGGCTGCACCCGTCACCCCGCATACGTATTCGATCGGCTCGACTGACTCGGCTGTCAGCGTCATCGGGCCGAGGAGCGAACCGATGATCGGGGTGATCGCGGTGAACTCCGATTCGTAGCGGACGTAGACGATGCAGCCGACGGCCGGCGCCGCAGCGCAGTCATCGTCGTCCGGTGCCGACGCCGGCCTGGAGATCGCGACCGTGACCGAGTTCGGGTCTTGCTCCGCGGTCGGCGCCATGTTGACCGCCCGCTCCTTGATGCTGTCGGCCCACTGGTTGACGATCCCGAGCCGCGCTCCCTCTCGGGCCGCGTTCGTGATCGCGTTGTAGGCGAAGATGGCGCGCCCCAGGTCGAAGATGCCCATGAGCATCACGATCAGGATCGGCAGGACTAGGGCGAACTCGGCGAGGGTCTGGCCCCTGGTACGGCCACGGCGCCTCGTGCTGACGCGACGGTTCGTGAGCGCGATCACTTGTCGATCTCGATGGTGCTGCTGCACGGCACCATGGAGTTGCCGGTGATCGACTGGAACCCGATCGTGAAGTTGCCGTTCGGGGCACCCGGGCGGATGACCACGGTCGTCGTGAACCCGCGGGCCGCCCACAGTCCCTGGGCCTGGTTCTTCTTCCTACCGATGAAGTCCGGAACCTGGCACAGGCCGACGCTGACGTTGATGTAATCGGTCTTGACCGCCGTCCCGCCGCCGGCGGATGTCGTCACGGTAAGGCTGACGGTGTACGCGCCGGGCGACGTGAAGGTGTGCTTCGGGTTCTGGATCGCCGACGTGCCGCCGTCGCCGAAGTCCCATGCCCAGGCCGTCGGGTTGTCCGCGGACAGGTCGGTGAACTGCACGTCGATGAGCGGGGCGGCACCCGACGTGGGGAACGCTTCGAAGTCGACGGTCCCTGGATCAGTCACGGTGATGTAGTTCGGTTTGGTCAGGGACGCCGATCCGAAGGCGTTACTGGCGGTCAGTTTGACGTCGTAGACGCCCGCGGATGCATAGGTGTGGGTCGGGTCCTGCTGGATCGACGTCCCGCCATCCCCGAAGTCCCACAACCAGCCCGAAGGCAGGCCGCCAAATTCGTCGAAGAACTTGACGGTATGCGGGACGGTTCCACTCGTATCGTCGGCGCTGAATGCCGGAGTGGGCGCCGATCCGCCGCCGCTACCCGGGGCGGCCATGCCGGCCTTGATCGGGAAGACGGCCGAGGCCGACACATCGAGTTGGCTCGCGAGGATCGTCGAGATGACCGGCGTCAGGATGGCGAACTTGCAGGTCAGGCCGACCTCGACGGTGTCCCCCATGCCGGTGCTCTTGCCATCGCCGTCGACGTCGGTGAATGCCGGAGGTGAGTCGGAGGTCCAGGTCGGATCAAGGTCGCAGTTCGTGGCCGCCGCATCCCGCAGAACGATCTGTTCGTATTCAGAGCCGGCCGCGAAGTTGGCCGTCGGGTCGTTCGCCGCGTAGTTCGCCGCGATTCGGGCCAGGTTCTGGAGATTCACATACCCGAGGTAGACCCGGCCGAAGTCGAGGGCGATCAGCATGAAGAGGAGCAGCGCCGGGATCAACAGCGCGAACTCCACCATGCTCTGACCGCGGGAGTGGTCGCGCGTTCGATCGCGGCGGAGTCTGGGGGTCGTCATGTCGGCAATTTCCCCGGCGGTGGTGACGGCGTGGGCTAGGAAGGAAGTACCGGCATCTTGCCCGGATCACCTTACAGTCAACCTTTCGCCGGTGCGTGGACACGACGGCATCTCGGACCGATGCAGGACCTGTGTGTACGAAGAGGCCATGGTGTTCCTGGCGCGGCGGCCGCACCGTGGAGGCATGAAGAAGCGAGCCCTCTCCGCCGTCCTCTGGTTCTATTGCGGCTGGTATGCCGGAGCGATGATCGCCCACGCGCTCGGTCTGTCGATCGCCATCGGGCCAATCCTCGGCGTCGCTGCCGCGGCGCTCATCGCCGGTGACCCGCGCGGGATCATCTGGTCCCGCTCCGCGTCAACCGACCTGCGACCCGAGCCCGCCTGACCCTCAGCCAGACTGACCGGCGGCGCCACCGCCGCCCGCAATACGCAGAAGCCGGATGCCCCTGACGGGACATCCGGCTTCTTGCTGTTCGCTGTTCGCGGCCGTTCCTAGTTGATCAACTTGAGCTCGTATGAGCCGAAGAATCGCGGGCAGCCACCGACCGGGCAATGGACCGACAGCATCGAATTCTGGATGTTGGTCTTGAAATAGCCGGTGATCGCCTTCTGGGAGCCGCCGGCGGCGCTCGTCACGTGGAACGTCGCCCAGCCCAGGAACATGCCATTGTCGTCGACGATCGGGACCGGAACCTCGTCGCCGGAGAGATAGTCATTGACCTCGCGGTACAGCGCGGTGTGATTGCCGTTGTTGTGCTGGCCGATGTACTGCCGGAAGTCGATCGAGGGATCGAGGTCGACATCGATCGGGGCAGTGCCGTCGATCATGTTCCGGACGACGCTCGTGCTGAGGTTGCCGCAGGTCCCGTAACAGGTCCAGGCGATGTCATTGGGATTGTTCGGGACGTCGCCGTTGCCCTCGCCGAAGGGGAACGGGTGCGCCGGGTCGGAGTATTGCGGATTGGGCTGGCCGCTCGGGCTCTGGAAGACGTCCACGTTGAAGATGAACGGAGCCGCGCCCTGGGCGCCGCTCGGAAATCCGGTCCGGGCCGTGGCCGTCGTCGACACCGTCCAGGTCGACATGCCCATGATCGACGCGAAGTTATTGCGATGGGGGGCGGAGATGTCGACGCTGATCACGGCGCCGTTCGAAGTGTCGACGGCGACGTCGACGACGATCGAGCCGCTGCCATCGGTGTAGCCATTCTGGGCCGCCGTGGCCATGGCCGCGCCAATGGCCGTGGCAGAGGCAACCGACACGGCCTGGTCGATCTGCGAGAGGTAGGCGTTCGCGCCTGAGAGGGCGGCGAGGTCGGCCGCGTTCTGGGCCTCGCGGCGGTGGGCGAAGGCCGCGCCACCATCGAGGATCAGCCCGCCGACGGCGAGCATGACCACGAGCGACAGGGCGAAGAGGACGATGATCTGGCCACGGCCGCGCTCTCGTTCGGCTAGCGGCGGGGCGGGCTGTGTGAAGTCGCATGTTGATCCTGCTTTCCGCGCTACTGGATCTTGATGCTGGTGGAGGAAGCGAGGTCGAAGCTTCCGAGGAAGCTCAGCAGCGGCGTCACCGCCTGGTAGGGCGCGTGGATCGTGACCTTGACCGAGCTCCCGGACAGGCAGGCGCCCGAGACCGGTGCCCCGCTGATGTCGACACAGGCAAACGTCGGGGCCTGCAGACCGGGGATGAGCCCTTGCTGGGTGGCGATGACCGAGGCCGTTTCCGGACTCGCGCCGAGACTTCCACCACCGGGCGGGACCGGATGGACGCTGGTCGCCCGGGCGATCTCGCGAGCCGCCTGCGAGACGCCGTTGTACATGTAGATGGCCCGTCCGAAGTCGAGCACTGCCATGAGGATGACCAGGAACAGGATGATTGCGAACGAGAACTCCACGAGTGCCTGCCCGCTCGAGCGCTGCTCGCTCCGCGCCACGGCGCCGGTCGGGCCGCTGCGGATCACGGGTTCACCGTCTTGGTGATCGCACTCGAGCCGGCCGCGTTCGATACGGTCAGGGTCACATTCTTGTTGCTGCCGTTGCCGTAGGTGTACGTCGGGTGCTGCAGGGACGACGAGCCTGATCCGTCGCCGAAATTCCACGACCAGACGTTGGCGCAGCCGGGCGTCGCCATGTGGGTCGACGTATCGTGGAAGACGATCACCTTGTTGGCCGGGTTCGTCCACGTGAAGTTGGCGACCGGCGCGGTGCAGAACGGGGTCGGGGCCGCGGTCGGCGTCGGGGTCGCGACGGGGGTCGGAGTGGGGCCGCCAGGCGGCGACGTAGGCGTGGCGGTCGGGGTCGGCGTCGGACCGGCGGTCGGGGTGGGACCGGGACCCGACGTCAGGACCGGCGCGGTGTTGATCTGGGCGGTCGCACTCGAGCTGAACGTGATGTTCTGGCCGCCGGTGAACATCGCCAGAAGCGGCGTGACCAGCCGGAAGTGGCCGGTGACGGTGACCGTTACGTTGGAGCCGATGGCGGCGGCGCAGCCCACCGGGCTGCAGCTAAGGGCGACATCCGCGGGTGCGACGGTCACGAACGACGACTGCGTCTCGTTGACGGCTCGGCACATGACCCGGTTGGTCGCGGCGTTGCAAGGGGCGTTTGCGGTGAAGGAGGTCGGGTCCAGCGACGCCTCGATCGCGCCCTCGCGCGCCGCATTGGCGACCGTGATTCGCGAATAGAAGAGGCGTCCGAGATCGAGCGCGGCCGCGAGCACCAGCATGAGGATCGGCAGGATGAGGGCGAGCTCGACCAGGGCCTGGCCGCGCGGATGCGCGTTGAGGTGCGCGGAAACCGCGCGTCGGCGCGGGCGTCCGGTGGCACGAAGCCACGGATGAAACGACATCGTATGGGTCCCCGGCGGCTGTAGTCGGACAAGTAGTCCACGTTCGACTGTACGCCGGGCCTAATCCGGGCACCATAGGGCTTGTGTCGCCGGCGGCCCGGCCATACGGGCCATGACCGGTGGCTGGTCGAACGTACTCTCAGCTCTCGTCGGGCGGCTCACCCGGGAGATAGACGCTGAACGCTGCGCCCCGTCCCCGCGTGCTCGGCTCAAGCACGAGATCGCCGTCCATCGCCCGGCACAGCTCGCGTGAGACGTAGAGACCCAGGCCGCTGCCCTCGTCCGGCTCACTGGCGCCGCCGCGTTCGAATCGACCGAACAGGCGACTCCGGTCGACCTCGGGGACGCCCGGCCCTCCGTCGCCGATCGTCAACCGGAGCCGATTCGTGGTCGGATCGGCGACCACGTCGACGCTGACCGGCGATCGTTCGCCGTACTTCACCGCGTTGTCGAGGAGTGCCCAGAGGACCTGGTCGAGCTGGTCCGTATCGGCGACGGCGAGCCAGCCGAGCGACTCGTCCTGGACGCGCAGCTCGATGCCCTCGACCGCGAGCGCCTCCCATGCCCGCTTGACGCGGGGCGCGAGCGAGACGACCTCGCTCTTGCGGGTGGAGCGCGCCGGATTCGAGGCGGGTCACGGTGAGCAGCTGGCGGACCATCCGGCTGAGGCGATCCGACTGCTCGGCGATGATCCCCAGTCGCCGGTCGGGGCGATCGTTCTGGAGCTGGTGGGCGTAGGCGCGGATGCTGGTCAGTGGGGTTTGGAGGTTGTGGCTGACGCCGCGGAGGAAGTCGTCCTTGGCGGCGTCGAGCTCGAGCAGCTGGGTGTTCTGGGCCTCGACGGTGGCGAACAGCTGCGCATTCCGGATCGCGACGGCGATCTCGCTCGCAAACAGCTCCAGCAGGTCCTGGTCGGCTCGCTCCCAGTGGCGAGTTGCGGGCAGGTGTCCGACGAGCACGCCCAGCTCCTCCGCACCGGACTGGAGGACGGCCCGCACCGGAAGCGACTCGCCCGGAATCCGTTCCTCGGCCGGGAAACGTCGCCGGATCGACGAGGAGGATCCGGCAGTCGATCATCCCGAACGCCGAACGGGCGTCGGTCGCCGCTCGGCCTGCGAGGAACTCGGGTCCGTCACGTGGCGAGGCGCTCTCGATGGCCGCCAGGATGCGGCCGAGCTCGCGGTTGCGGCGCTCGAGCGTCGCGGCGAGTCGGTTGTGGCTGTCGGCCAGGCGGGCGAGCTCGTCCTCGCCGGGCACGGCGATCGGCGTCGAGAGGTCGCCCGCCGACACGCGGTCGACGGCCGCCGCGATCGCCCGCAGCGGTCCGATCAGGTCGGCGGCGAGAAGGTAGGCGAGGAGCACCCCGACCAGCGCGGCCGTGACGATCGTGAAGAGCAGGATTCGACCGAGCGTTTCTCCTCCCGAGGCGGCACTCCCGGTGAGCAGCACGATGATCCCGAACGCCGCGAGGGGCAGAACGGCCGCCGCGATCAGGCCGACGGTGAGCCGGGTCCGGAACGACAGGTTGAGCCCGAAACTGAAGCCCGGCTCTTCGTCATACGACGGGTCGGACCCGGCTATCGAGTCGGCGTCGCCACCGGCGCTTGTTGTGGAGACGCGTTCGGCCTCTCGCGGTCGATCCGGTTCGACCGCGTCGTCAGCCATCGGCCACCGACAGGTCTACCCCGACGAGCCGGTACCCGATTCCCCGGACCGTCTGGATGTGGACCGGTCGGTTCGGGTCGAGCTCGACCTTCTGGCGGAGACGCCGCATCGTCACCCAGACGTACGACGGGTCGGCGTCCTCCGTGTCGGCCCAGCCCCGCGCGAGCAGGGTTTCGGTCGTGACCGTCTTGCCGATGTTGGCGGCAAGGGCGTAGAGCAACCGCGACTCGGTCGGCGTCAGCTGGACGGTCGTCTGGCCGACGGTCGCTTCGCGACGGTGAAGATCGAGGGTCAGGTTCGGCCCGAGGGCGAGGCTCTGGCGGGGGACCTTGTCACCGAGTCGCCGAAGCACGCGGTTGATCCGGGCCCGCAGCTCCGGGTAGTGATAGGGCTTGGTGACGTAGTCCTCGGCGACCTCTTCGAGCAAGTCGGCCTTGGAGTCGCCCGCATCGATGGCCGAGAGGACGATGATCGGGAGGTCCGCCTGGCCCTTGATCTCGCGGGCGAGCGTCAGGCCGTCCATGCGCGGCATCATCATGTCGATGATCAGGAGGTCCGGCCACGCGGTGCGGAGCCGTCTCAGCGCTTCGTCGCCGTCGCGCGCGGTCTGGATCTCGAAGCCGTCGGCCCGGAGCTGGTCGGCCAGCAGGACGAGCTGGTTGGGGTCGTCGTCGACCAGGAGAATCCGCGGCGCCGTCTCGCCGCCGTAGCCCGTCGGAGCGCCGCTCAACATGGCCCCGAGTATGGCACCGCTCCGCTGGCTACGGGGCCTTCGGGTTGACGAAGCGGCAGCGGTCGACGGAGGGGACACCGCTCGTGCTCGGGGCGCTGGGCGTGGCAGATCTTCCGGCCGTGCTGGATGAGATTGACGTGGGCCTCGTACATCTGGTCCGGCTGGAGCAGGCCCAGGAACAGGTCATGGGCCTCGTCGATCGTCGCCTTGGCCGGCAGGAGACCGACGCGGCGCGCCACCCGCTCGACGTGGCGATCGATCGGGAAGAGCGGCTGGCCGAAGCAGAAGAGAAGCACGATGGAAGCGGTCTTCTTGCCGATGCCGTCGATGCTCGTCAGCCACTCTCGGGCGTTGAGGGCGGACATGTCCGCCAGGAACTCGAGGGAGTAGTCGCCGCGCTCCTCGCGGATCGTCCGAAGGGTGGTCTGCAGGCGAGGCGCCTTCTGGTTGGCGAGGCCACCGGGCCGGATGACGTTCGTCAACTCGGCGATCGGGGCGAACTCGACGGCCGCCCAGTCGGGCGGCGACCCGTCCGGGAGGCCGAACCCGCCCCAGCCGCTGCCGGGGAGATGCCGCTCCGGCGGAAGCGTGCTCGGATAGGCCCGGCGAAGCGCTTCGAAGGCAACCTCGGCGTTCGTGTCGGCGCTGTTCTGGGTCAGGATGGTGAGGATCAGCTCGGACGTCGGGTCGAGGCGGCGCTGCCATTCCTCCCGGCCGTAGAGGCCCGCTAGCCCGTCGAGGACGTACCCGATGATCCCCGGCCGGTAGCGCTCGAGGCGCTTCGCGTAGCTCCGCCCCGGGTCGGAGAACCGGCGCTTCTTCGGCCGCTTCGGCCGCGGTTTGCCGGCCGGCGTCGCCGGGCTCACGACGTTGCCGCCAGGCCGATGAGACGGGCGATCCGCTCGCCGCACCGCTCGACCGGGGCTGCGCCCGCGGCCATCGCGTCCTCGACGGTCTGCGGACGCTCCGTAACGGGCACGACGACGGCGCCAAGCGGTGCGAGCGCCGCGATTCCCTCGGGTGTCACGCCGCCCCCGACGGCGACGCAGGCCACGCCGGCCTCGGTCGCCCGCTTCGCGACACCAAGGGCGGTCTTCCCGAACGCGGTCTGCTCGTCGATCCGGCCTTCGCCGGTGATCACGAGGTCGGCGCGGGCGAGCTTGCCTTCGAAGTCGGCGGCGGCCATCACGACATCGATCCCGGGGACCAGGTCGAGGGAGCGGAATCGGTCGCGCAGGCTCAGCAGCCCGAAGCCGGTCCCTCCGGCGGCCCCGGCGCCAGGTGTGTCGCGCTCCTGCCGGCCGCACGCCGCGTCGAGCCCATCGGCGTAGGCCGCCAGGCGTCGATCCAGCTCGGCGACCTGTTCGGGAGTCGCTCCCTTCTGCGGTCCGTATGTCGCAGCCGCCCCTCGCTCCCCGAGGAGCGGATTCGTGACGTCGCAAGCGATCCGCAGCTGGACGTCGCCGAGCCGTGGGTCGAGGCCGGCCAGGTCGGCCATGCCGCCCTCGCCAAATCGCACGCCCAGCGCCTCCAGGATCCCCGCCCCACCATCGTTCGTCGCGCTCCCGCCGATGCCCAGCGTGATCGACCGAACACCGGCGTCCACGGCGGCCCGCAGGACCTCGCCCGTGCCGCGGGTCGTCGCCCCGATCGGATCCCGCTCGTCGGACGCAAGACGCGAGAGGCCCGATGCCTCGGCGAGCTCGACGATCGCCCGACTGCCATCGGCCGATTGCAGCCAGCGTGCCTCGAGCGGCCGCCCGATCGGATCCGTCGCGGGGCTCGTCCGCCACTGCCAGCCGCCCGCCGCCTCGATTGCGACGAGCGTCCCCTCGCCGCCGTCGGCCAGCGGCGACAGGAGCACGGTGTCGTCCGGTCGGGCGCGACACCATCCGTCGGCCAGGGCCCGCGCAACCTCGACGGAGGTCAGCGAGCCCTTGAAGGAATCGGGCGCGATCAGAACGGTCAGCGGGCGCGGCACCGTCGAGGAACGCTCAGCGGCCAGCGGGCTCGGGCTCTGGTTCGAGCTCCGGCACCGGCAGCGCCGCCTCGGCCAGGCCCGCCGCCCGGCGCCGTTCGAGGTATTCCGGGATCCGGATCATCGGCGGGCGCTCCTGATCGGCCAGCTCGATCACCTCGAGGGCGAGCCGGCCCTTGCCGGAGCGGGGCAGCTTCATCGTCGAGCCGAGCTCCGCGAACAGCCGGGCCTTGCGCCGCTCCTCGAGCCGCTTCATCACGGCCTGGAGAATGACGAACGACATTCGCGAGAGGCCTTCGAGCTCCTGGTTGCGGTGGATCCGGCGCTCGAGATCGACCTGGCCGAGACCCTCGATGCCGACCCGATCCGCGGCGTCGATGAGGTGGCCGATCTCGACCGCGTAGCCGGTGAAGAACGGGATCGACTCGAGGAGCGCCCGCCGGCCGGCGTACTCGCCCGCGAGCGGCTGGATCATCCCCGACAGCTCCGGGTAGAAGAGGTTGATGAGCGGCCGGGCGACGAGCTCCGTGACCCGGCCTCCGCCGCCCTCCTTCATGACCCCGTCCTCGACGATCGGGCGCTGGTAGTAGCCCTTGACGTACTGGAGGCGGGGCTCGTGGAGGAGGGGACCGAGCGTCCCGTAGACCATCCGCGGGTGCCAGTTCCGGACGTCGGTGTCGGCCCAGACGATGATGTCGCCGCTCGTCTCGTAGACGGACTTCCAGAGGGCTTCGCCCTTGCCCCGGAACGACCCATAGCGCGACAGGATGTCCGGATGCTGGACGACGCGGGCGCCCTCGGCCTCGGCGATCTCGCGGGTCCGATCGGTCGACATCGAGTCGATGACGAGGATCTCGTCGATGAGCGGGACCCGGCCCATCATCTCCCGCATCGCCCGCCGCACGATCGGCCCGATCGTCTCCTCTTCGTCGAGGGTCGGCAGGACGAGCGACACGGTCAGGCCCTGCTTCTCCTTGAGCTGGACGAGGCGGCGAAGGTCGGCGAATTCGGCGTGGTGGAAGTTCGCCTCGCCGAACCAGCGCTCGACGCGAGCGGGCACGGCGCGGGCCTCCTCGGCGGCGCGGTCGGCGGCGGCGAGGGTCTCGGCCCGCGTCGCGAGCTGCTCGAACGTCTGGCGGCCGATCGTCTCGCGGGTCTTGACGACAACGACGGTCGGCCGTGCCCGCGCGGCAATCGCCTCGGGAAGCGCGCCGAACAGGTACGCCTCGCCGTCGGCTCCGGCCGGCTGGGCCGACGCGCCCATGACGACGAGGTCGGCTTTCTCGGCCTCGCGAAGGATCGCGTTCCGCACGTTCGCGGCCTCGCGAACGACTCCCTCGGCCTTGCCGCGGAGGTGCTGCCGGAGGAACTGGGCGAGGGCGTGTTCCGCTTGCGCCCGAACGGCGAGGGTGATGCCCGGCGGCACGAAGTGGAGGACGCTGACCTGGGCGTCATGACGCCGGGCGATCGCGTCGGCATACCGAACGGCCAGTTCGGCGTGGGGGCCGCCGCGGACCGGGACGATGATCCGCTTGATGTCCTTGGAGCCGCGCTGCTTGACGACGGCGATGTCGGCCGGCGAGTCGCGGACGACCTCGTCGATCGTCGGCGAGAACACCGACGGACCGGTCCCGTCGCGTCCGGCCGGCGCCTTGCCGCCCCAGCCGAAGATGATGAGGTCGGCCTCCTGCTCGGCGGATGCCTCGATGATCCCCTCGGCGGCGTGGCGCCCGATCCGGACGATCGGGTGGATCGCCGTTCCCTGGGGAGCGAAATCGAGGACCCGCTGGAGGAGGCGGCGGGCGTGGCGCGCTCGCGTCGCACCTTCCGAGAGGGGCATGCCCTCGGGAACCTCGACGATCCCCAGCGCGGTGAGCTCGCCGGCCCGCGGGTCGAGCAGGTCGGCACCCAGCCGGATCAACTCCTCCGCCGTCGCGGGGTTGGCGACCGGGATGAGGATCCGGGCGGGCAGCGGCGCGCGGCCGGTCATGCCGGCGCCCCGGCTTCGGCCTTCGTCGCGGCCTGCCAGCGCTCGATGAGATACGGCTTGAGGAGCTCGAACTCGCGAGCCTGGCGCTCGACGCGCTCTTCGGCCTGCTCGGTCGTGACGTTGCGGTTCTCGATGATGAAGCTGCCGACGCGCCCGAAGTAGACCGGCACGAGGGCGGCGACGAGGGACTCGATCGGTGGCTCTGGTGACCGCGCAGCGATGACCAGGTCGTAGATCAGCCGGGCCCAGACGTCGTCGGGGAAGTGGAACGCGGCGAGCGCGTCGGCCATCTGGACGGTCGGCACCACGGCCGACGACCCGTCGCCGCCGATACCCAGCTTGGCTCGGGCGTTATCGACGAGCTTGCCGGCTTCCTTGGCCAGGACCATGACCGTCTCGAAGTTGTCCGGCGCGAACATCCGCCGCCACGTGTCGGCCAGCGTCAGCGAGCCCTGGTGGAATTCCGACAGGAGCCGGATCGTGTTCACCTCGAGCGGCGGCGGGTCGATGATCCGCTCGAAGCCGTACGCCGGGACGTCGTGGCTGCCGCGGATCGGCAGCCAGTGGTCGGGATGCGTGGCGGCCAGCCGGAGGATCGTGCCGACGACCTGGCGGAACATCGGCCCGAGGTCCGAGCCGGGGTCTTTCGGATCGTGAATCTTTGCCCCGAGGCGCGCCTGGCAGACGGCGAACCCGCCGGTCATCGCCGACGTCGTCATCCAGATATCGATGCCGAACTTGCTGATGTCGTCGGTCCAGTCGTCGAGCTCGAGGTAGTGGCGGACGAGATCCCCGGACACGCCGAAGTCGCCGCCGATCGGCTGCCGGACTCGATGGCCGTACAGGGCCCGGGTCAGCGGGTACGTGACCGTGTTCGTAATGGTGCCGTCGTACTTGTAGCGGGCGTACAGCGGCGCCACGAAGTCATAGCCGCCCTTGAGGATCGGCCCGGCCAGAAGCTCGATCCACTCGGGGACGATCGAGCGGAGGTCGGAGTCGACGACGACGAGGGCCTGGACCTCGAGCGCGGCGGCAATCTCGAAGATCGTGCGGAGCGCCGCACCCTTGCCCCCGACGCCGTCGATCTCGGGATAGGTCAGGCTGACCCGATCGAGCTTGTTCGTGGGCCGGACGAGCAGGATCTGCTCGATGTAGTCCGGCGGCTCCGTCTCGATGACGACGCGGCCGGTCCCGTCAGGCGACCCCGCGTCGCTGTTGACGAGGACCGGCTTCAGGTCCGGGAAGTACTGGACGAGGCCGGCCTGGGCGGCCCGAACGACGTAGCCGATCGTTGCCGCGTTCTTGAAGCTCGGAATGCCGACCATGATGTCGGCTCGGCCGAGGCGTGAGATCTCGTCTCGCACGGCCGGGGTGAGCGCAGTGGGCACACGCCCACCGTACCACCTCGGGCGAACGGCGTCGGCGGAGCTCCGCCTTGGACTTCGGTGGGCCGGCCGCAGGTCAGCGCTCGCAGAAGCGAGCCCTCTTTTCAGCGGCGTGGGCAGATCCGCGACGGCCCACTCGGCGTTCGGCGCGCCGGGCGTATAGCGGCTGTTCGCGCCCTTGAACGCCAGCCGCTTGAACCCGAACGAGCGCCACGACCCCATCCAGGAGTCGATTGGCGGGCGAACGTAGATCCCACGCCGGACGAGCCGCGATTCGTCGACCACCGACTCCAGGATCCGCTTGCGCTCGAGGAGCGGGACGCTGAGGAGCGGCTCGTTGTCGAGCCAGAGAAGATCGACGACGACGAGGGCGACGTCCTCGTCTGCGGGCGGCGGCTGGCGCTCGATGCTCTCGACGGGCGGCGGCGGCTCCGGGCGCGAGCGCCGTCCGGCCAGCGACCCGAACCACATCTGGCCGATCGAGGGGCCCGGTTCGGCAATCTCGCGCTCGGCGACCTCGGCGATGCCCTGGATGGGCTGGTGGGTCAGATAGCCGTCGACGAGCAGCCGGATGGCGCGGCTGGCCTCTGCCAATTCCTGCGCGACCGGTCCGTAGTCGTCGTCAACCGGGTCGCCATCAAGGTCGCGAATGGTGACAGAGCCGTCTTCGACGAGAGCCAGGACGCGGAGACCTGTCCAGAGCGGCTCCACGATCGGATCCCCGACCTTGTTGGGCCGACCTTCGCCGAACCGCTGGGGCCGCCACTCGGTGGCCGCCGTGCGGGCGTCGATTGCCCTCACCGGCTGCTCAGTCGTGCTCACGCGGAGATCGTACAACGGGTCTGTCCGTGGGCGGCGCAACGACCCCGCGGACCGCGCGTCACCAAATCGTGGCATCTATGATCGGCGGCGTGACAGGCGCCGGGCCTCCCGAGCGACACGGCGAGACGCCAGAGGCGGGCTCGCGGCGCTGACCCCGAGCGGCCGCGCGGTCGTTCCGCTCGCCTGGGCCTTCTACGACTTCGCCAACACGATCTTCAGCTACGCGGTCGTGTCGCTGGCCATCGGGCTGTGGCTCCTCGATGACGCCAGGTTCGGCGAGCAATACGGCAATCTGGCGTTCAGCCTCGCGATCATTGCCAGCGTCGGGCTGAACGCGATCGTCTCGCCGATTCTCGGCGCCTTCAGCGATCGAGCCGGCGGACGCCGCCTGCCTTACCTCCTGTTCTTCACGCTGCTCTGCATCGTCCCCACGGCGCTCATCGGCTTCAGCCCTGCGTTCGTCGGCCTGCTCCTCTTCGTCGTCGCGAATTTCGCCTATCAGGCCGCGCTCATCTATTACGACGCGACGCTCCGGACGGTGAGCTTCCCCGAAACCCGGGGCAAGCTGTCCGGGATCGGGGTTGCGATCGGCTATTGCGGCACGATCTTCATCGGCCTCCTGATCTTCCTGCTCGACCTGCCGGTGCCGAGCATCTTCTTCGTCGCAGCCGCCCTCTACGGGCTCTTCGCGATCCCGCTGTTCCTGGTCGTCCGCGAGCCACCGACCCCCGGCGCGGTCCGGCCGACGGCTCGCGACGCCGCGTTGGCGTTGAACCAGCTCCGAACGACGATCCGCAACGCGAGGACGGTCCCGGGGCTCGGTCGCTTCCTGCTCGGGCGCTTCTTCTACTCAGATGCGGTGAACACGATCATCGTCGTCATGGCCATCGTGTCGACCGAGGCGATGGGCCTCACCAAGACGGTCGCGAACCTCATCCTGCTGTCGCTGGCCGTCGTGGCCGTCCTGGCCAGCTTCGGCTGGGGCGCGCTCGTCGATCGGCTCGGGCCGAAGCGGACCCTGATGATCGTCCTGGGTTCGTGGGCGATCGGGCTCGTCCTCGGTGGCATCTCGCTCGGCGTCCCGGGCACGCCCGGTCTCGTGATGTTCCTGGTCGCGGGGGCGATCCTCGGGAGCGGACTGGGCGGCGTCCAGGTCGCCGACCGCGTCCTGATGGTCCGCCTCTCGCCCCCGGAACAGCTCGGCGCGTTCTTCGGGCTCTACGGCCTTGTCGGCAAGGGATCGCAGGTGATCGGCCAGCTGCTGTATGGGGCGATCACGTTCCTGCTGCTCACGTCCCTTGGCGTCGGTGCGTACCAGGTTGCCGTGCTCAGCCTTCTAGTCACGATGCTCATCGGGGTATGGCTGATTGCCCCCGTCGACGATCGGTGGGCCGGCTCCGGGGAGCTGCCCGAGGACATCGTGGAGGCGCCGCCGCCGCGGCTGGCGCCGGACGTCAGCCCGCTCGAACCGCGCTGACCGGCGGCGCTCAGTCGGACTCCTCGTAGCTGTAGCCATTGGGGTTGCGCTGGCGCCACTCCCACGCCGACGTGATCATCTCCTCGAGCGACGATCGCTGCGCCTGCCAGCCGAGGATCTCGCCCGCCCGGGCCGATGACGCGACGAGGATCGGCGGATCGCCGGCCCGACGCTCGCCGATCGCGTGGGGAATCGGCCCGCCCACCACCGATTCCGCCGCCGCCAGCACCTCCCGGACGCTGAATCCGCCGCCCGATCCGAGATTGAGCGCGAGCGGCGTCGAGGTTCGCTCGTCGTCGGGCGCCGTCGCCTCCAGGGCGAGGAGGTGGGCATCGCCCAGGTCCGACACATGGATGTAGTCGCGAATGCAGGTCCCGTCCGGGGTCGGGTAGTCATCGCCGAAGATCGTCACGGGTTCGCCGCTGCCATCGGCCGCCCGAAGGAGGTTCGGGATGAGATGCGTCTCCGGGTCGTGGACCTCGCCGTTCCGCTCCGTCGCCCCGGCGACGTTGAAGTAGCGAAGGCTCACCGATCGCAGGCCGTAGGCCGCCCCATACGCCGCGAGAGCGCCCTCGAAGGTCCGCTTCGTCTCGCCGTACGTGTTGATCGGGCGGAGCGGAGCGTCTTCATCGATCGGGGTCGTGTCGGGAACGCCATAGACGGCCGCCGTCGAGCTGAAGACGAGCCGCCCGACCCCGACCTGCCGGGCCGCCTCCAGCAGGGCTATTCCGCCGGCGACATTCTCGCGGTAGTAGCGGCCCGGATCCCGGTCCGACTCGCCCACCAGCGACCGGGCGGCGCAATGGAGGATTGCCTCGATCCGCCCGGCATCGAGCAGCTCGATGAGCTCGGCCTCGTCGGCGTAGTTCCAGACTTCGAGCCGCGCCGCGTTCGGGACGGCGTCCGCGTGGCCGGTCGACAGGTCGTCGAGGACCGATACATCGTGCCCCGCGGCGAGCAGCGCCTCGACCGACGCGGAACCGACGTATCCGGCGCCACCGGTCACGAGGATGCGCATGGGGACCTCCGATCCGGTTTCGTCGTCACCGTCGTCGTCTTCGCCCGACGAGCCGCCGGAGCAACCCGGGCGAGCCTGTACGTGTCGGTCGAGACCGCGCCGCCGCCGGCTGCGTTGCTGCGCGTTGTGCCGGCTCCACGCTCGGCGGCGTTTCGCCGCGGCCCGCCATGACCTCCGTGAGGCGCATCACGAGATGCTGTGCCGCCGGATTCTCCGGGTCGATCGCCAGGGCCGCTCGTCCATGGAGATACGCCGTCCGATCGTCGCCTCGCTCGAGGGCGACGCGGGCCAGGCCCATGACGGCGATCGAGCTCTTCGGGTCATTGTCGGCGACCTGACGATAGAGCCGCTCAGCCTGGTCGACCAGGCCGTGGGTCAGGGCCCGCTCGGCTTCGATCAGGACCTCGATCATCCGTCGTCCGCCACGAGGTTGCGGGCCAGCATGAGCAGCGCCGGCGCGTCATTGAGGGCGGGATCCTCGATGACCCGTTCGACGAGCGCGTCCAGGATGCGGCCGAGATGTGGACCTGGCTTCAGGCCGAACTCGACGATCAGATCGTTGCCGTCGATCGCGAGGGCGTAGCGATCCAGGACCGGCCCGCTGGCCAGTTCCGCCGCGATCCGCTCGCGGAGCTCGTCGAGGCCGTCGGCCGCCGGCGCGACGCCGCTCCCGACGTTGTCCGCCTCGCGGAGGGCGAAGAGCTCGTCGAGGACGTCGCGCCCAACCTTGCCGATGAACCGCCGAACGGCCGAATCGCTCCAGCCGCTCTCGTACTTGAACATGTGCTGGCGGACGAGATGGGCGACACGCTCCGTCACGATGCGTGGCTCGTGGAGGCGGTCCAGGAGCTTGCGCGCCTGCTCGGCGCCGACGGTTTCGTGGCCGTAGAAGTGGCCGTCTGCCTGCGTCGCCGGCTTGCCGATGTCGTGGACGAGGGCCGCCAGGCGGACGACCGGATGGGCGGGGGTGGCGTCGACCGTGCGGAGCGTGTGCTGCCACAGATCCTCGCCCTCGATCTTGTTCTGAACGACACCGCGCTGGGACGCGAGCTCGGGCGAGATCGTGTCGAGGAGTCCCGTGTCGGCGAGCAGCTCCAACCCGACGGACGGTCGCTCGGCCGCCAGCAGCTTGCCGAGCTCCGCGGCGATCCGCTCGCCGGAGAGATGGGCAACGAGCGGGGCCTGGTCGCGGATCGCGGCCAGCGTGTCCGGTTCCACGCTGAACCCCAGCGTCGCCGCAAGCCGGACGGCCCGGACCATCCGGAGCGCGTCTTCCTTGAAGCGGGTTTCCGGGTCGCCGACGGCCCGCAGGACCCGCCGGGCGACGTCAGCGCGGCCGCCGAACGGATCGACGAGCGCCGCGGGCAACCTGGCGCCGTCGGCCGGAGTCGCCCCCCACGCCATCGCATTGACCGTGAAGTCCCGGCGCGCGAGATCCGCCTCGAGCGAGGTCCCGAACTCGACCCGGTGGGGGCGCCGAAAATCGGCGTAGTCGTGGTCGCTCCGGAACGTCGTGATCTGATACTCGTGACGCCGCCGCCGGACCGCGACGGTCCCGAACCTGTTCTCGTACACGGCGTCGGGGAAGAGCTCCTGCGTCTGCTCGGGCAGAGCGTCGGTCGCGAGATCCCAGTCCTCCGCCGGCCGGCCCAGCAGGGCGTCACGAAGCGAGCCGCCGACGATGTAGGCGCCGTGGCCGGCGGACCAGAGTGTCTCGAGGATCGTCACGACCGGCTCGGGCACGACATCGCCGATTGCCGCGGGCTCGACCGGGAGCCGGGGCTCCGGCGAGGTCAGTTCCGACCCAGGAACAGGTACGTTCGCCACGCCTCGTTCCTGTCGTCGGCGAGGTAGGGCGTGAAGAGGGAGTAGACGTCGCTCCGTGGCTCGAACGGTGGCCGGTGGAGCCTGAAGCGAACCTCGTCGATGGTCTTGCCACCCTTCCGGTGGTTGCAGGCCTTGCAGGCGGTGACGAGGTTCTCCCACGTGTGACCGCCGCCTCGATGGCGGGGCACGATGTGATCGAGCGTCAGGTCGTGGGTCTGCCGGCCGCAGTACTGGCAGGTGTGGCGGTCGCGGGCGAAGATCTCCCGCCGCGACAGCTTGACGCGCGGCCGCGGTCGCCGGATCTGGTACTGGAGGCGGATCACGGACGGCGCGCGAAAGGACGTCCGCGGCGTCCGGATCACCTGGTGGTCGTACTCGATCACTTCGGCCTTTTCGCCGAACACGAGCCGGAAGGCCCGTGGCAGGTTACAGACGTTGAGCGGCTCGTAATTCTGGTTCAGTACGAGCACCACGCCGTCCATCGGGCGCGATGGTAGCAGGGAGACCCGAACGGCTTACGATCGGCCGACCGCGGCCCCCGTCGCGCGGTCCCAGCCGCCAGCCTGGCCGACCTTGCTCGCGAGGGGCCGGCCCAGCGCGGCGGCGATGAATTGGGCGGCTTCGAGCACGCCCTCGAGCCGCACCCCGTGCTCGTAGCCCATGCCGTCGAGGAGGTACACGAGGTCCTCCGTCGCCAGATTGCCGGCCGCGCCCGGGGCGTAGGGACAGCCACCGGTGCCGCCGGTCGACGCGTCGAAGCAGCGGATGCCCGCCTCGAGTCCGGCGACGACATTGGCAAGCGCGGTGCCGCGGGTGTCGTGGAAGTGGAAGGCGATCTGCCCGGGCGGAATGCCCGCGGCGATCGCCCGACCGGCGAGCTCCGCGACCTGGCTCGGGACGCCTACGCCGATCGTGTCGCCGAAGCAGACCTCTTCGACGCCGAGCTCGAGGAGTCGCAGCGCGACCTCGACGGCCCGATCCGGGTCCACCGCCCCGCCGTACGGGTCGCCGAATGCGGTCGAGACATAGCCCCGACGCCACCAGCCGAGCTCGCCGGCGCGGGCAAGGACCGGCGCGAAAGCAGCGAGCGATTCCGCGATCGGTCATCCCGATGTTGCGGGTCGTGAAGGCATCCGAGGCCGCGGTGAAGACGGCGATCGCATCGGCGCCGGCGGCCTCGGCGCGGGCGAGGCCGCGGAGGTTCGGGACGAGGACCGGGTAACGGACTCCGTCGACCCGCGGTAGGCCGGGGAGCAGGTCGTCCGCGTCGGCGAGCTGCGGAATCGCGGCCGGCGAGACGAACGAGGTCGCCTCGATCTCGCGGAGGCCGGCCGCGACGAGGAGCTCGATGTACCGGCGCTTTGTCGCGGTCGGGACGGAAACCTCTTCGTTCTGCAGCCCGTCGCGCGGCCCGACCTCGTAGATCCGGACCCGATCGGCCACGCTCCCGGTCAGCCCTTCGGCGGCGTCATCGCCCGCTCGATCGCCGCGATCCGGATCTCGATCCGCCCGATCTCGTCGACCGCGGCGCGGTGCTCGTCGCTTCCGAGCGGGGCCGCGTTGCGCCTCAGGCGGGTCACCGCGTGGCGATCGAGAAGCTCCGCCCGGCTCGCCGGCAGGCTCATGTCGACCTTCGCCGGCTGGCCGTGGGCCTTGGCGGGCTTGTGGCCGCCGGCATGCGAATCCTGTCGCTTGGTGGCCTTGTTCACCTGGGCCGCGGCGCCCTCGACCGCCGTGGTAACGGTCCCAACCGCGTTCCTGACGGCGTTCGTCAAGCCGCCGCTCTTCGACGCGGGTGCTCCTGAGCGATCCTTGTCGTTCTTGGCCATCGGTCCTCCTGCCTGACGGAAGGGTAGCGCCTCGACGCTCAGGCTTCGAGGGTGGCGAGCAACTGGCCGCGCGTCACCTGGTCGCCGGCGGCGACGTGGAGTTCTGCCACGCGGCCGGGGCTCGGGGCCACGACGACGTGCTCCATTTTCATCGCCTCGAGGGTGACGATCGGATCGCCTGCCTCGACCGCGTCGCCGGCGACGACGTGGACGGTGAGTACCGCGCCGGGCATGGGTGCGACGAGGTCCGCCGATCCGCCGGCGTGACTGTGAGCCGCCGCGGCTCGCGCGGCACGGTCGACGTCCGGCGCGGGAGCCACGCGAAAGGCGACCGATCTGCCAGCGAGGTCGAGGTGGGCGGTGTCGCCGACGACCACCGACGCCGCGTCGGCCCGGGCGGCGTCGGCGTCGGCCGGGTCCGTCGCATCGTCCCAGGCGACCAGCTGCTCCTCACCGTCCGCTGAAAGCCTGACCGTCCGTGGGCCGTTGAGACGCCAGCCACCGCCGAGGAGGCGCGCCGCCGCGCGCCACGTCGTCGTCTGGGATCGCCGTCCGATCCTGCCAGTCGTCGGGCGGCCAGATCCGATCGAGGGTATCGATGCGGGCCTCGCCGCTCGTCACGGCCGGCTGCCGGACCAGCCACCGAAGGAACCGCAGGTTCGTCGTCAGGCCCAGCACGACCGTGTCGTCGAGGGCTCCGGCGAGGCGGGCGAGCGCCTCCTGCCGGTCGCGACCGTGGGCGACGATCTTCGCGAGCATCGGGTCGAAACGATCCGACACCTCGTCGCCGGCCGCGACGCCGGCATCGACCCGGATGCCCTCGCCGGCCGGCCATCGGAGGAGTTCGATCCGCCCCGTCGCCGGCAAGAAGCCCGACTCCGGATCCTCCGCGTAGAGCCGGGCTTCGATCGCATGACCCGTCGGTTCGACGTCGGCCTGGGTGAAGCCCAGCGGCTGACCGGCCGCGATCCGGAGCTGGTCCGCGACGAGGTCGCGGCCCGTCACCGCCTCCGTTACGGGATGCTCGACCTGGAGCCGGGTATTCATCTCGAGGAAGAAGATCTCGCCGCGATCGTCGAGGAGGAACTCGCAGGTCCCGGCGCTCACGTAGCCGACGGCGTTGCCGAGCGCCAGCGCAGCGTCGGTCAGCCGCCGGCGAGTGGGGTCGTCGACGCCCGGTGACGGGGTCTCTTCGAGGACCTTCTGGTGTCGCCGCTGGATGGAGCAGTCGCGTTCGCCGAGATGGACGCCTGTGCCGCTGCTGTCGAAGAGGAGCTGGACCTCGACGTGACGCGGTCCCGCGACGAACCGCTCCAGGATCAGGCGATCGTCGCCGAACGCGGCGCTGGCCTCGCGTCGCGCAGCGGCAAGCGCGGCCGGCAGCTCCTCGAGCGTCGCGACGGTCCGCATCCCCTTGCCACCGCCGCCGGCGGAGGGTTTGACGAGGAGCGGGATGCCGATCTGCGCGGCCGCGGCGGCAAGCGACTCGTCGTCCTGCTTCGCGTCGTCGTAGCCGGGCACGGTCGGGACGTCGAGGTCGCGCGCGAGCTTGCGCGCGGCCGCCTTGTCGCCCATCGTCCGGATCGCCTCGGGCGGCGGCCCGACCCAGCGGATCCCGGCGGCCAGGACGGCCTCGGCGAACGCGGCGCTCTCCGCGAGGAACCCGAAGCCCGGATGGAGCGCGTCGGCGCCGGCCTGACGAGCCGCCGCGACGACCTGTTCGACCGATAGGAGGTCGACGGCGTCCGGTCCCTCGGTCTGGGGGACGACCGCCCGGATGCCCAGCCGATCGGCCGTCCGCGTGATCCGCGCCGCGATCTCGCCGCGATTGGCGATGAAGAGGGTGCGGATAGGTTGGTCGGCGACCGTCGCCGCGGCCGTTCGCTCAGCGAACGCGTCAATCGCGTCAGTCGCGACACGCCATCGTCCCCCAACGCGCCGGGCTGGCAGTCGGCCGCTCGCAATCCAGCGCTGGACGCTCCGGGTCGTCGCCCCGATCCGGACCGCTGCCTCCCGTGGATTAAGCTCTTCAGACATCGCTGTCGCGATTGTCGCATACGCAGGCGGCACGTCGGCCGTCGCAAGCGCCCGGATCGCGGAGAGCTCCCAGGTACGGCCGTCGCAGCCCATGACCAGCGCATGCCATACAGGACGGTCGTCTGACGCTCGCGGACTCGTCGGCGCCAATCGCGCATGGCCCGGTCGGAGCAGCTCGGCGTGCCTTGGAGTCCGCGCATTCGAACGGATATCCGGCGATCCGAGCCGGATCAGGCGCCACGCGCAGGGCGTAACGCCGCTGGGCTCAGATTCCTGCGTCGTCCGGCTGCCAGCCCGGCCTGCGCTTCTCGGTGAAGGCTCGGAAGCCCTCCTGGGCCTCTTCGCTGACGCGCTGGCGGGCGATGACCCGCGCCGTGTGCCACTTCGACGAGCCATGGCCCAGCCCGCGCACCTCGCGGACGATCGCCTTGGCGGCTCGGGCCGCGGTCGGTCCGGCGGCCAGGATGTCGGCGATCGCCGTGTCGACGGCCGCGTCGAGCGCGGCCTCCCCTTCGACCACTTCGTGGACCAGGCCGATCCGCTGCGCCCGGACGGCATCGAAGCGGCGTCCTCCCGGGAACAGCGCGCGTGCCTGCGACTCGCCGATCTTGGCGATGACGAACGGGGCGATGACCGCCGGCAGGATCCCGAGCCGCGTCTCGGTGAACCCGAACCGCGCGCCGGCCTCCGCGACGACAAGATCGGCGACGGCGCAGAGGCCCATCCCGCCGCCGAGCGCCGCCCCGTGGACCCGGGCGATCACCGGCACCGGGCAGGTGTCGATCGTCTCGAACATGTCGGCCATCGCCATCGCGTCCTGCTCGTTGCCCTCGACGTCGAGCGCCATCGCCGCGCGCATCCAGGCGATGTCCGCGCCGGCACAGAACGACGGCCCGTCGCCGGCGAGGACGACGGCGCGGAGCTCAGACGGTGTCTCCCGCGCGAGAGCGCGCGAACGTCGAGCGCAGCTCGGCGATGACCGACGCGTTGAACGCGTTGTGGACGTCCGGCCGGGTCAGCGTCACGCGGGCGACCACGTCTCCGGGGCCGGCTCGTTCGAGCCTGATGAGATCGCTCACCGGGGCATCGTAGCGGCCGGCGGCCGCCGACGATGCGCGATCCGACGTCAGCTCGCCGCCGCCGCCCTTGGGGCTGCCGTCAGGACTTCGACCGAATCGCCGAGGCGGATGCGGCCCGGCTGTTCGACCTCGCCGTAGACCCCGAAGTCGATGTCGCGGTCGTCGGTCAGACCGCGGTAGGCGATGATCGTCCGGAGCGTGTCGAGGTCCCGCTCGCCCGTGTCCGGATCCTGGGTCGTGATCGCACAGCGCGGCACCGGGGCGGAAATCTGCGAGCACGGCCCCGCCGAGGCCGATCCGTCCGCCGACCCACGTGTCCTCTTCGTGGGCAGCCCCACCCTCGAGCTCGATCAGCATCCGGAAGCGCCGTCCGTCGACGGTGCCCGTGCCGAGATGGTGTCCGAGGACCGTCCAGCGAGCCATCGGTGATCAGCGTTGCCGGGTGGCCGCTGCGGGTCCCGCCGACTCGATCGCAGCGGATCAGCCGGATCTCACGGCCGCAGAACTCCGACAGAGCGGCGGCCCAGGGCCCGTCGACGAGATGCCCGGCCACCGTTCGCTTGTGGACGATGGTCTCGACCGGCGATCCCAAGCTGGACGGCTTCATCGATGACGGTCCCGTCAGGGAATGCCAGTCGCAACTGGGTGGCTTCGGGGTCGGTATTCGCGCCGATCTGGACGAGCGACGGGACGACGAGCCGATCGACCAGCCGGTCCACGGCGTCCGTCAGGTAGAAGCGCCGATCCTCGACGACGCCGACTTCGGTCAGGTCGATCTCGGTCGGATGCGCCAGGCCGAGACTACGGACAGGGGCGATCGAGAAGCGGGCGACCGTCGGCATGGCGCGATGCTACCGGACGACGATGTCGCGCACCTCCATCGTCGCCGGCAGGTCGAGATCGGTCACCTCGAACACGAGCCAGATCGTGACCGGCTCCGGGCCGTCGAACGGATCACGGTAGATGTTCCCGATCGGCGGTCGGCCGGCGATGTCGGGCCTGATCTCCAGGCGGACGCCACCATCGATCCAGTAGCGATCCGGCTGCCGGTCGACGATGTCGAATGACCGCTCCGACAGGTAGCCGTTCGGCAGCGTCGCCGTCCCGAGCCTCACCAGGTAGTCGCCGGTGTGGTCGATGGAGACGTCGAGCTCATTGAGTGTGAATGGCTGGGCGGCGGCGATCGCGGCAGCATCCGGTGGCGGTGGCAGCGTGGCGCAGCCGGCAGGCGGCTCACCGGCGCAGGGGACATCGCGGTCGACACCGACTACGGAGCTCCAGCCTCGCGACGTCGTTGCATGCCCGGCCCGAACTGACTCCGACGCAGAACACATCCTGTTTGACGCTCGACCCGTCCGCTAAATCGAACTGGACGAGGGCGACCTGGCCGCCGCCGAGGTTCTGTTGACGCTCGAACGGCAGCAGGTGGATCGCGATGACATCGGCTTCGTCGATCTCCGCGCGTGACATCGCCTGGTCGACGATCGCCTCGCAGCGGCGCGCCGAGTAGTCCCACTGGGCACAGGCTTCAGGGTACGGGCCACCGCTCTGCCGACCGGCGAATCCGATCAGATCGCACGCGGCCACGAGAACAGCGATGAGCAGGGCTGACGAGGATCGGCCGAAGGGCGCGAGGGAGCCTGGACACCCAGCCAGTGTGGCCGCCCCTCGACAGCGAACGCCAGCGATGGAAACCCCGAACGATTCGGGGCGGATCTCAGGTGGCCGGACCCTCAGCAGGACCGGGCGGCTCCGACGCTGACGCCGCCGCAGGGGCTTGCAGGGTGTTTGCGACGGGATCCGTCGGGCCCGGGACGGGCGAGGCGTTGCGGAGGTCCTGGAGCTTGCCGATCGCGAACAGGATGCCGCCGATCACCATCGCGCTGAGCCCGACCGGCTGCTGCATGCCGCCGAGCCATGACAGGATCAGCAGCTGGTAGTCGAACATCGGCAGGAAGAAGGCCAGGGCTCCGATGATGAGCAGGAAGCCGCCGCCGCCGGTGAGTTGGTTTTCCTTGTTCATCATTCGTCTCCCCTCTCGGCGGCGACGAAAGCGCCGCGCCGGCCCAGCATAGCCACGGGCATACCGGGCGAAAGGCCCGGCCGAGATTGTCGGTGCCCCCGATCACCACGGGCTACCTGACGACGATGATGTTCTCGACGGTCAGTTGATGGGTCTCGCCGCCGCAATCGCCGAGTGAGACGTCGAGGTGGGCGATGATCCGCCAGGTCCCGGCAGGCAGCCGCAGGACCGGATCCTCATACCAGGCGCGGTCGAACCCCCGCTTCGGGTCGTCGGGTGAACCCGCCTTGCCGAACGGGAGGACCGCGGATCCGGACTTCGCCAGCTCTGTTCGAAGGCACGGCATGTCCATCCCGCCGCCCATCAAACGCTCCCCGCCGACTTCCTCGATCCGGAAACCGACCGGGTACGCGGCATGGAACATCGTCTCCGTTGCGTTCGGCCCCAGGTAGGTCACGCTCGCGACCGGTTCGATGGCGTCTTCCGGGCCGTAAATCGCCCGCGGGGTCGTCAACTCGAGCCGGAAGCTCGCGTCCTCGGCAGTCCCGATAACTGGGCCGTCCGGGCTCGCGCTTGGAGTCGGGATAGCGGCGTCGCCCTCTACGACCTGTATGACGTTCTCGACGGTCAGCTGATGGCGCTCGCCGCCGCACTCGCCGACCCAAACGTCGAGGTAGGCGATGATCTGCCACGTCCCCTCGGGCAGCCGAAGGATTGGATCCTCGTACCAGGCGAGGTCGAACCCTCCTTTCGGCTCGTCCGGGTTACCGGCCTTGCCGAACGGGAGGACCGCGGCTTCGCCCTTTGCCAGCTCGGTCTGGAGACACGGCTGGCGCATCGCGCCGCCCATCAACCGCTCACCGCCAATCTCTTTGATCTGGAAGCCGATCGGGTACGCAGCGTGGGAGATCGTCTCGGTCGCGCGCGGGCCCAGATAGGTCATGGTCGCGACCGGTTCGATGGCGTCTTCGGGGCTGTAGATCGCCCGAGGCGTCGTCAACGCGAGCCGGAAGTTCGCGTCCTCGGCTGTCGCCCCGACCGGGTCGCCCGGTCCGGTCGGCGGCGGCTGGTCGCGAAGGACGAGCCCTCCGACTTGCACGAGCACAACCGCGGCGACGGCGCCGATCGACAGCCTCGCCATCCACCGGGCAACGGAGCGTGGCTGCGGGCGAAAGCCCGTCGCCGTGGCGGCTCGCCGCGAGAGGTCACGCCACTCCTCGACCGGGTCGCGATCGGCGCTCATCGCGCGCTACCACCCGCCAGCTTCGCCCGGCCCCGGCTGGCCGCCGCCCGGACCGCCCCCGCGGAGACGCCGAGCGCTGCCCCGATCTCATCCGCGGACCAGCCCTCGACGGCCGACAGCAGGATCGCGGTTCGTTCGGCGGGGGTCAGGACGGCGAGCTCGGCCCGGAGATCGACGAACCGCTCGATCGTCGCCGCGTCGAGCCCGACGGCCCGCGGCGCGGTCGACCCGAGACGGAGCGACCGGGCCAAGCGTCGGAATCGGTCAAACGCGATCCGTCGCGCGGTGACCAGAAGCCAGCCCAGAACCGGCTCGCCCCAATCGATCGAGGCCCGCCGGTCCCACAGCCGGACGAACGCCTCCTGGGCGACATCGTCCGCCTCGGCCAGGTCGTTGGTCATGGCGAGCGCGAATCGGTACACGGGCGTCCACAGCTCCTCGGCGGCGCGCTGGAAGGCGTCGTCTGGTGACGGGTCAGGCGCGGTCATCTACCCGGTACACGCTCGAGATGGCGCGAACGCACGGATCGCCGCGATCGACTCACATCCGGAAGACGCCGAAGCGGGTCTCGGGGATCGGCGCGTGGAGGGCGGCCTCGATGCCGAGGGCCAGGACCTGCCGCGTATCGAGCGGGTCGATGACTCCGTCGTCCCACAGCCGCGCCGTCGCGAAATACGGGTTGCCCTCGCGCTCGTACGTCTCGAGGATCGGGGCCTCGAAGGCGTCGCGGGCGGCGTCGTCGGCAAGGTCGCCGCTGACCGTCGAGAGGACGCGGGCCGCCTGCTGGCCGCCCATCACGCTGATCCGGGCGTTCGGCCAGGTCCATAGGAAGCGCGGCTGGTAGGCCCGGCCGGCCATCGCGTAGTTCCCGGCGCCGAAGCTGCCGCCGATGATCACCGTGAACTTGGGCACCTCCGCGCAAGCGACGGCGGTCACCATCTTCGCCCCGTCCTTGGCGATGCCGCCGGCTTCGTACTCGCGGCCGACCATGAAGCCGGTGATGTTCTGGAGGAACACGAGCGGGATCTTCCGCTGAGCGGCGAGCTCGATGAAGTGGGCGCCCTTGAGCGCCGACGCGCTGAACAGGATCCCGTCGTTGGCGATGATCCCGACGGGATAGCCCTCGACATGGGCGAAGCCCGTCACGAGCGTCTCGCCGTAGCGCGGCTTGAAGTCGTGGAAGCGGCTGCCGTCGACGAGTCGGCCGATGATCTCGCGGACCTCGACCGGGCGGCGGGCATCGGCCGAGACGGCGCCGTAGAGCCCGGCCGGATCGACCGCCGGCGGCTCGGGCGTCGCCCGATCCCACGGCGGGTCCGGCGGGCGTCGGTTGAGATTGCGGACGATCGACCGGCCGAGGGCGAGGGCGTGCTCGTCATCGAGCGCGAGATGATCTGCCACGCCCGAGATGGCGGTGTGGACGTCGCCTCCCCCGAGGTCCTCGGCGCTGACCTCCTCGCCGGTCGCGGCCTTCACGAGCGGCGGGCCGCCGAGGAAGATCGTGCCCGTTCCCTTGACGATGACGGTCTCGTCGCTCATCGCCGGGACGTACGCGCCGCCGGCCGTGGAACTGCCCATCACGAGCGCGACCTGGGGGATCCCGGCCGCCGACATCCGGGCCTGGTTGTAGAAGATCCGGCCGAAATGGTCGCGGTCGGGGAAGACGTCGGCCTGGAGGGGGAGGAAGGCGCCGCCGCTGTCGACGAGATACACGCACGGCAGGCGGTTCTCGAAGGCGATCTCCTGGGCCCGGAGATGCTTCTTGACGGTCAACGGGTAGTACGTCCCGCCCTTGACCGTCGCGTCGTTGGCGATGACGACGACCCGCGTCCCCTCGACGCTGCCGATTCCCGTGACGATCCCGGCCGATGGTGCTTCGTCGTCGTAGAGGCCGTTCGCCGCGAGGGGGCTGAACTCCAGGAATGGCGACCCTGGATCCACGAGCCGGTCGATCCGCTCCCGGACCGGCAACTTGCCGCGCTCCCGATGGCGGGCGATCGAGCGATCGTCGCCGCCGGCGCCGCGTCCGGCGACCGCCGACTGGCGCTGGCGCAGCTCGGCGACGAGCGCCGCCATCGCGTCGTGGTTGGCACGAACCTCGTCGCTGGCGGGATCGAGGCGGCTCCGGAGGACCGGCATGCTCGCGATGATAGGTCGGAACCGGATGCCGCCAAGGGACGTCGTCGCGCCGTGCCGAAGCTTCGAGTGTGGGTGACCATCGCCTTGACGACGCTCGCCGTATCGGCGTGCGGTCTGCAGGTGGCACCCAGCCCTACGTCTGGGCCTTCAGCTATCCCCTCCGCTGATCCGCTAGGAACGCCGTCGCCCGAGCAGGTTTCGGCGCTGGTCACGATCGAGACGCGCGGCGGCGAATGCCCCGACGGGGCGTGCGGGTCCGTTGTCGCGATCGAGGGCGATGGTCGAGTCCACCAGCTCGAGCCAACGGAAGTCGCGATCGGTCAGGTTCCACCCGATCTTGTCGAGGCCATCCGGATCGAGATCGACCAGGCGAACTTCCCGTTGATCCTGAGCCGGCCCTTCACCGACACATGCCCAACGGCCTACGACGGACAGGAGACGATCTACATCTTCACGGCTGCGCTGGGGACCCGCTTCGAGCGGATCGCGTCCTGCGAGGTCGAGGTGGATCCGTCCCACCCGCTGTTCGTGGCCGTTTCGGCTGCGCTCCGGGCTGCCGGCCGCTGAAGTCGACCGGGCGGTCAGTCCGGCCGCTTTCCCCGGATCAGCGCGAGCCCAGTCGCGACGACGCCGATCGCCAGCAAGCCCCCAGCGAACGCCAGCCATGGCCCGATGTCCGGGCTAGCGCACTCCTGGCCCGCCGCGGCGTCAAACGCCCGGCAATCGAGGTTGGATCGGACGAGTAGGACCAGCCACGCCGTCCCGAGGCCGACGAACAGGCCGCCGACTGCCGGCAGCCGAGGCGCGGCCCTGATCAGGCCCAGAAGGAAGGCCAGGACGAGGAGCCAGCCCAAGGTCGGAAAGGTCAGGGTGAGGAAACCGGTCGCGACTCCGACAACGACACCGGCGAGCCAGTTGGATAGGGCGCGGCGCCTGCTTGTGGGCATGGGGGCGATCATCACCGGATGCTGTCCGTGCTACTCTGTGATAGCAAGTTATGACGCCAGAACACGCTACTGTCAAATCGCACGTTTCCGACGCCGACGGCGAGGCCCGCGCCGGCGCGTCGCCGGCGGAATCGCTTCGCCTCCGGTTTGCCGAGGCCTGGGGCGAGATGAGTGCCGCGTGGGGTGTCGCGCCCGCCATCGGGCGCGTCCACGCCTACCTCATGGTTTGCAACGCGCCGCTCACGGAGCGCGAGGTCCGCGAGGCCCTCGGCCTGTCCCATCGGGCGGCCAGCCTCGCCCTGGCGGACGCCGAGGCGTGGGGGATCGTCAGACGTGTTGCGGAGCCCCGTCGGGTGGGTCGTCGCGGGCCGGCCGGCATTGCCTACGTCGCGGTTGGCGATCACTGGGAGTGGTTCACGAGTGTCATCGCCGGCCGGAAGGTCCGCGAAGGCGACCCGATCGTCAAGGTCATCGACGAGACGACAACGTCGGCTGCAGCGGCCGCGGCCGATCATCCGGGCGATGAAGAACTCGTCGCGCTGCGCGATTGGTTGACGACCTTCGCCGAATTCGTCCGGCTGTTCGACCGGGCCGTCGGGTTGATCCCGAAGCTCGAGCCGCGCGAGCTCGAACGGGGGATGCGTCTGCTGGGGGAGATCTCGGACGACACGGTCCTGCGGCTCGTCCACCTCCTCGGTGGGCTGCCCGACGACGACGTCATCGAGCTGGTGGAGGCCCTCAGCCGGCTCTCGCCAACAGCCGCGCGACGGGCGACGAAGCTGATGTCGGGGGTCGTCCGGACGGTCGCGCGCTAGGCCGCGGATCGAAACGGCCCCGGAGCGTCGCTCCAGGGCCGCGAACTGTTCGATGGAAAGTTTCAGCCGTTCGAGTGGTCCTTCCAGGACACGCTGCCGATCATGCCTGAGATCGACTGCGGCCCATCACCGCCGGTGAAGGTGCCGGCCGCCTGGCGATAGGTCGCTTTGTACGACGAGTGGCTGTTGACCTCGCCCGGAATGTGGAAGCTGCCGCGGCCGCTCTCACGAATCGTTGCCGAGGTGGCCGCCAGGTCAAGGCTGAAGACGATGGCCTGGAGCTCTTCATAGCTCCCTTCGCCGGTGCACTCATTGAAGGATTCGCGGACGACGTCGAGCGTCCCGCTCGCCGATGCCGAGGAATTGCTCTTGCCAATCGTCAGGCTGGCCGGCCCGTAGCCCCAGACGTTTGAGTACACGAAGCCGAAGGTGTCGTCGTTCGGGTTGTCGGGCGTCTCGGCGCCGGTGCACTGGAGGTACTGCTCGCTGCCCTGGTTGTACTCGGCGAACGCCTCCGAGCTGCCCTGCTCGCGGCTGACGGCGACAAAGCCGTAGCCGAAGGTCCCGGTCTCGTCATCGTAGGAATCCCAGGAAGCCTGGGCGATCGTGACCGAGCTGCTGTAGTTGCCGACATTCGGGCCGGCGAGCGCCGAACCGGCCAGGGTCAACGCCAGGAGTCCCGCCAGCGGGATCGCTATGAACTTGCGCATAACATCCCCTTCTGCGCGCTGTCCGCACAAATCCTCGGTGGCGGCTGCCGGGCTGAGCGGTCCGCCGTGTCCGATACCCAGATGACGTGCGGCAGGTGGGCCCGTTGCGGTCGATCGCCTGTCGGGCTGCCGACATGCGTCGGGGCAGGCTAGGCGACGGCGTTGCGTCCCGAGGATTGGGTGCGAGCGACGGTCACGCGGTTGCGGCCGTTCATCTTTAATTCGTACATCGCCGTGTCGGCCGCGCGGAGCCACTCGTCGACCCTGGCCGTCGGGTTCGGACGGCCCTGCTTCGAGCGGGGCGACGCCGACGCTGATGGTCACCACCTCGTCGGCGTCGGTGCGGCCAGGTCGATCGGTCCGGATCCCGAGATCGGCCACCGCCGCCCGCTGCCGTTCGGCGACCGCGAGCGCGTCGATGATCGTCGCTCCGGGAAGCAGGACGAGAAACTCCTCGCCTCCGAACCGATAGACCCGGTCCGACGGTCGGGTGTTCGCGGCCAGCGCATCGGCGACCTGTCGCAGGACCTGGTCGCCGGCAAGGTGCCCGTGTCGATCGTTGTAGTCCTTAAATCGGTCGATGTCGATCATCAGGGCGGCGCCATCGCCGCGTTCGAGGTCTCGACCGGCCACCATCTCGAGGTCTTCTCCGAGTCGGAGCCGGTTCGCGACGCCGGTCAGCGGGTCCACCCGGGCGGCTTCCCGGAGCTCCGCAGCCAGGACGCGGAGGTCTCGCGCCTGCGACGCCGCCAGCTCGTTCAATCCCCGAAGCTGCATCCGCTGCAGGTACATGCCCCGCCGCTGTCGCTGGAGGACGAGGTGACCGGCGAAGCTGACGAGGACCGAGTCGATGGAGATCGTCAACAGGTCTCCGACGACGTGCTGCGTCAAGGCCGGCACCGAACGGCGAGAGCACGAAACCGAACGACCAGCGCGAGGCAGATCACGATCCAGGTGGCGTGGCGGACGGTGTTCCACGGGATGAACAGCGCTGAGGCAACGATGACGATCGCCACGATACGCGAGCCTGAACCGTCCCAGCCTCCGGGATCAGACCAAGCGGTAGAAGGGCCGTCGTAAGGGCGATCGCACCCAGCAGGAGCGCCGCGCCGGTCGGGTTCCGCCGAGCCCCGCGCCGACGCTTGACGGCGAGCAGGATGACGGCGCCGAGGACAGCGAGCGACAGGTTCAGCGCAGTGATCGCCGGCGCGATGGAGTTCATCACCGCGGCGTCCACGAGGAGAATCACGATCAAGGCGACCGCACCGGCGCGCGTCGCCGTCTCGGACCTGCCGGCGCTCCCAGGCCCTGTAGCGCGGCTGCCGCACGACGCTCGCGTCGGCGAGATCGCGAACGAGCCTCGCAGGCGGTTCACGACCAGTCGAGCTCCGATTGACAGTCAACATCAGGCACTACGGTGCCCCGCTGGTCCCTATGCACCAGTGGCCTAACGTCCTGCCGCTCATCCCGCGAACAACGTAGCGATCGGCATCGCTGGCGGGCAGATCGGCATGCCATGCGATAATCCGGGCGCGCGAGGCGGCCCGGCCCGCTCGAACGGGCGAGGACCCCGGGGCAAGTCCGGCCGGCGGACCGAGCGCACGAGTCCGGAGCCAAACATCACATGACCGTCGAAACGTCCACCTGGGCGACCAAGAAGGGCCTCGCCCAGATGCTCAAGGGCGGCGTCATCATGGACGTCGTCACGCCCGAGCAGGCGAAGATCGCCGAGGACGCCGGCGCCGTCGCCGTCATGGCGCTCGAGCGCGTCCCGGCCGACATCCGCGCCGCCGGCGGCGTCGCCCGGATGAGCGACCCCTCGATGATCGAAGGGATCATGAACGCCGTCTCGATCCCGGTCATGGCCAAGGCCCGGATCGGCCACTTCGTCGAGGCCCAGGTGCTCGAGGCGCTCGGCGTCGACTACATCGACGAGTCCGAGGTCCTGACGCCGGCCGACGAGGCGAACCACATCGACAAGCACGCCTTCAAGGTCCCGTTCGTGTGCGGCTGCCGGAACCTCGGCGAGGCCCTCCGCCGGATCAACGAGGGCGCCGCGATGATGCGGACGAAGGGCGAGGCCGGCACCGGCAACATCGTCGAGGCCGTCCGCCAGCTGCGCGACGTGCTGGCCGGGATCCGGCGCCTCCAGGGGATGCGCGAGGACGAGCTGTTCGTCGCGGCGAAGGAGCTCCAGGCGCCGCTACGAGCTGGTCAAGCAGGTCGCCGCGCGACGGCAAGCTGCCGGTCGTCAACTTCGTCGCCGGCGGCATCTCGACGCCGGCCGATGCGGCGCTGGTCATGCAGCTCGGGGCGGAGGGCGTCTTCGTCGGCTCGGGGATCTTCAAGAGCGAGGACCCGGCCCGGATGGCCAACGCGATCGTCCAGGCGACGACCCACTTCGACAACCCGTCGATCATCGCCGAGGTCTCGAAGGGCCTGGGCGCACCCGATGCGCGGCATCGCGATCGAAGCGATCCCGGACGAGGAGCGCCTGGCGGTCCGAGGCTGGTAGGCGCGCGGCCGTCAGGCCGCGGCGACCACCGACAGGCGCTCGACCGATGAAGAATCGGCGTCCTCGCCCTCCAGGGGGCGTTCCGGGAGCATCTCCAGACGCTCGGCGCCATCGGCGTCGAGGGGGTGCCGGTGCGCCTGCCGGCCGATCTCGACGACGTCGCCGGGCTGATCCTGCCCGGCGGCGAGAGCACGACGATGCGCAAGCTGATCGATCGCTGGGGCCTGCGCCAGCCGATCCTCGATCTCGCCGCCGGCGGGCGCCCCGATCTTCGGCACGTGCGCCGGGATGATCGTCCTGGCCCGCGAGATCGTCGGCGGCGAGGAGCCGATCCTGCCGCTCCTCGACGTCGACGGTCCAGCGCAACGCGTTCGGCCGCCAGCTCGACTCGTTCGAGGCGGACCTGCCGGTCCCGGTGCTCGGCGACAGCCCGTCCACGGCGTCTTCATCCGGGCGCCGATCATCGAGCGGACGGGCCCCGACGTCGACGTCCTCGCCCGCCTCGACGACGGCCGGATCGTCGCCGTTCGCGAGCGGAACATCATCGCCACGGCGTTCCATCCGGAGCTGGCCGGCGAGACCCGCTTCCATCGCCTCGTCGCGACGATGGCGGCCGAGCACGAGGATCCCGGCGAGGGCGCCGGTCGCCGGCCCCACCCGACCCGCCGCTCGAGGACGGCGCGATGAGCGAGGCGCGGACCGATCAAGGCGCGCAGGCGGCAAGGTCCGGGCCGCCCGACTGACCGACCTCGCCGCGCTCGGCGAGCTGTCGCGCCTGTGCCAGGACGCCGATGCCGCGACGCGCTCGCTCGGCCTGCCGGTCAGCGGCCCGCCGATCGGCGTGTTCAGCCTGTTCCGTCTGCCGCTCGGGGCGTTCCGGCCTCACGACCTGATGTTCGTCTACGAGGCCGAGGGCCGGCTTGTCGGGCCTGATCCGCGTCGAGCGCGAGTCGTTCCGGGACGAATGGACGATCGTCGAGCTCGACGGGATCGGCTCGTCGAACGCCGGCGACATCCGGTTCCGGCTGGTCCAGCAGCTCGTCCGCGAAGCGTCGAAGCGAGGCGCCGTACGGCTCCACGTCGCCTGTGCCGACAAGGACGGCAACGTCGAGCTGTTCATGCAGGCCGGATTCGCGCGCTACGGCGAGGAGGTCGTCCTCTATCGGCCGCCCGAGCCAGCCGCTGCCCGGGGCGTGGAAAGACGGCCGGGCCAAGAGTGCCCGGATCAGGCCGGCCGTGCCGCTCGACTCCGTGGCGCTCATGCGGCTGTACGCGTCGGCCACGCCGCAGCCGGTCCAGCGGCTCGAGGCGATCCGGCTGAGCGACTGGGAGCGCCAGGGCGGCAACTGGCGCGTTCCTCGCTCGAGCCTGGCCCCGATCCTTCGCTTCGCGGACGTCGAGGCATTCGTCCAGGAGGCGCCGGGCGGTGGCAGCGACGGCACCGAGCTCGACGCATTCGTCCAGGTCGGCGTAGCCAAGGAGGACCAGCCACACTATCTGAAGGTGGTCGCTCGCCCGGGAGTGGACGTCACCGACATTGTCGGTTTCGCCCTCGGCAGCATTGCCGGCCGGACGGGCACGCCAGCCGGTCGCGATCCAGGAGTTCTGGCGCCTGTGCGCACCTACGAATTGCCCGTCGATAGCAGACTGGAAGAAGCGGGGTTCAATACGATCGCCACTGTCACGCTGCTCATGAAGGAAACTCTCGTACGCGTCGCCGAACCGGCCCTCGTGCCGGCCGGCGTCCGCTAAGGAGGCCATCGTGGGACCTGCGGATCGCCGCCGGGAATTGATCGACGACCTGAGCGCGCTCTTCGCCTCACTGCCGCCGGAAATCGTCGCCGCCGTTCACGCCCTGCCTGACAAGGAGGCGCTGATCGAGGTCGTCCTCGACCTGGGTCGTCGCCCGGAGGCGCGCTTCCCCGACAGCGAGGAAATGCTCCTCGAGCGGGAGATCACCGAAGCCGATATCGCCCACGTCGTCGACCACATCGGGACGTTCGGGGACGACAACCGGGCCGGGATCGAGCGGACGCTCCACCGGATCAGTGCGATCCGCAACCGGACCGGGAAGATCGTCGGCCTGACGTGTCGGATCGGACGGGCCGTGTACGGCACGATCGAGATCATCGAGGACTTCGTCGAGTCGGGGAGGTCGATCCTCATCATGGGCCGGCCCGGCATCGGCAAGACGACGATGCTCCGCGAGGCCGCGCGAGTCCTGGCCGACGACATGGGCAAGCGCGTCGTCGTCGTCGACACCTCGAACGAGATCGCCGGCGACGGCGACATTCCCCATCCGGCCATCGGCAAGGCCCGCCGGATGCAGGTCCGGACGCCGTCGCTCCAGCACGAGGTCATGATCGAGGCGGTCGAGAACCACATGCCCCAGGTCATCGTCATCGACGAGATCGGCACGGAGCTCGAGGCGCAGGCCGCCCGGACGATCGCCGAGCGGGGCGTCCAGCTCATCGGGACGGCCCACGGCAACAACCTCGACAACCTCATGCTCAACCCGACCCTGAGCGACCTCATCGGCGGGATCCAGAGCGTGACCCTCGGCGACGAGGAGGCCCGCCGCCGGCGGACCCAGAAGAGCGTCCTCGAGCGGAAGGCCCCACCGACCTTCGACGTCATCATCGAGATCATCGATCGCGAGCGGGTCACGGTCCACGCCGACGTCGCCGACACCGTCGACTCGATGCTTCGCGGCGACCAGGTCGCACCGGAGCTCCGCTGGCGCGACGAGGAAGGCGTTCATCGGAGCCAGGCCCGGCCTCGTCCGTCGCCGCGCGAGCAGATCGGCGCGGAACGGTTCGCCGGACTCGTCGGCTCGGGCCAGCCGTGGCGCATGGAGCCTGGCTGGCGAGGGGACAGCGCCTACCGGACGGGCGGCTACCGCGAGGCAGATCGGGGCGGGGCGCTCAGATCCGGCTACCGGCCGGGGGCCAGCGGCGGCTGGCGCCAGACGCGCGGTGGCTCCGGGCGCGAGAGCGCGCCACGCGGCCCGATCTCGGAGGGTGACGCATCGGGCACGATGCCGGGCGAGCGATTCGCGTCGCCGCCGGCGGGCGGCCCGGAGGGAAGCCTCGGCGATCAGCCGTTCATTGCCGGCGAGATCGCCGACCGCGGACCGCTCGAGCGCGGGGCCCAGGCAGCGCTCGACACGCGGGCCCGCGAAGCTCGTGAGCTCGAGCGCCAGCGAGCCTGGCGCGACCAGGCGGCCAAGGCGCTGACAGCCCTCAAGGCCGACGAGGGAACCGGGCCGGTCAACGCCGACGACCTCGACGATGACGACGACGATCTCGACGGGGCCCCGCTAGGCGTCGCCGAGGGCGATTTCGGTGAGACGATCCTGACCCCGGGCGGATCGCCCCTGCCGACGCTCCGGATCCTGCCCCAGGGAATCAGCCGGAAGCGCCTCGAGCAGGCGATCCGCGACCTCCAGCTGCCCGTCCAGATCGCCCGCGAGGTCGACGAGGCGGACGTCGTCATGACCCTCAAGAACGAGTACAAGCAGAAGACGCCGATGCTCCGCGAGGCGGAGGAGCGGGCGCTCCCGATCTACGTCCTGAAGGCGAACACGATCCCCCAGATGCAGTCGAGCCTGACCTCGATCTTCTCCCTCGAGATCGATCCCCGCGAGGCGGCGATGCGCGAGACCGAGGAGGCGATCGGGATGGTCCTGAACAACTCCGAGCCGGTCGAGCTGTCGCCCCAGAACGCCTACATCCGGCGGCTCCAGCACCAGATGGCCGAGCGCGCAAACCTCGTCTCGCGGTCCCGCGGCCGCGAGCCGTATCGCCGGGTCAGGCTCTACCCGGACGCGGCGCGGAGCGGCTGGCGGTGAAGCCGGCGACGCTGGCCAGGCGGCCCGCATGACCGCCGAAGAGGCCGTGTGGCGGCCCGGGTTGTTGCGGCTGGCGAATGCCCTGATCGTCTACGGCATCATCGGGCTGGTGGCCGCCGCGATCGGCATCGCGGCGCTCTTCGCCGCGAGTGGTCGGATCGGTTCGCTTGGTGAGCGGATCGTGTCGGAGGCAGTGAGCCTGGACGCGATCATCGTGTTGACGGCCGACGTCCTCGACGACGCCGCCACGACAACCGGCACCTTCGGGCCGACGGTCAAGCAGACGTCGGTGACGGTCGGTGAGGCCGCTGGCGCGATCCGCGACATCGAGCCGCGCCTTCGCGACCTCGAGACGCAGGCGAACGCCATCGAGATCTTCGGGAACCGGCCCGTCGCGCCGCTCGGCCAGCTCTTCGGCCAGATCGCGACCGATATCTCCGGCCTCGACGAGCAGCTCGACGGAATTGCGACCGAGATGGGCCGCAACGAGGCGGCGCTGACCGCGAACGCGGAATCGCTGGGTGCCCTGGCTGACCTCGTCCGCGCCTACAAGGGGCGCCTCAAGCCCGACGCCATCGACGCCGGGATCGACGACGCCCGGCGCCTCCTGCTGTTGACCCTGGGGCTCTTCATCGGCTGGACCGCGGTCCCGGCGGTCGGCTCGCTCATCGTTGGTCGCTGGATGCGGCGGTTGGTCGACCAAGAGATCGCACGCGCGCCGACGATCGATTCGTCCGGCCCCTGAACCTCAGACGCGCCGCCCGAACTCCCGCCGCAACGCCGACCGCGCCGCGTGCCAGCCGCACATGCCGTGGACGCCGCCGCCGGGCGGTGCGGACGACGAGCAGACATAGAGCCCTTCGCCCAAGTGGTACGGATCGAGCGAGGGGATCGGCCGGAAGAGCAACTGGCGCGCAGTCCTGGAGGCCGCCGTTGATGTCGCCGCCGACGTAATTCGCGTCGTATGCCTCCATTTCGGCCGCCGTGTGCGTCGCCCGGGCGAGGACGAGGTCGCGGAACCCCGGCGCGAAGCGCTCGACCTGGTCCTCGATCTGGCGGGTCATGTCGACCGCCGAGCCGTTGGGCACGTGGCAGTAGGCCCACGCCGTGTGCTTGCCGTCGGGCGCGCGCGACGGGTCGAACAGGCTCTGCTGGGCCAGCAGGACGAACGGCCGGTCGGGGTGCTGCCCGCGTCCGACCGCGGCCTCCGACTCGACGACCTCCGGCAGCGTGCCGCCCAGGTGCACCGTCCCGGCGCGGCGCGCGTCCGGGGCCGACCACGGGATCGGCCCGTCGAGGGCCCAGTCGATCTTGAACACGCCAGGTCCGTGGCGGAACCGCTCGAGGCGCCGACGAGTCCGGCCGGCGAGCCGGTCGCCGGCGATCGCCACGATCTGCCGAGGTGTGAGGTCGAAGAGGACGGCGCGGGCCGGTTCGATCTCGTCGAGGCGCTCGATGCGTCGGCCGGTGACGACCTCGCCGCCCAGGTCGCGCAGCTCCGCGACGAGCGCATCGGCGATCGTGCCCGAGCCGCCGCGGGCCATCGGCCAGCCGTAAGCGTGGGCGAACAGCCCGAGCGCAAGCGCGAAGGCGCCCGAAAAGGGTGCTGTGAGGGCCAGCATCGAGTGGGCCGAGAGCCCGCCGAAGAGCGCCCGGGCAGGGGCGTCGCGGAACCGCAGGCGGGCAAGGACCGTGACCGGCAGCATCGCGGAGAGCCCGAAGCGCGCGAGTGCCAAGGGGTGGCGCGGACGTCGAACAACCGGCGACAACAGCGACGGGACGAGTCGCTCGACGTCGCGGACGAGTGGCGCGTACAGCCGGCGCCACGCGTTTCCGTCCCGCCCGAGAGATTCGGCCGTCCGTTCCCAGGATCCGTCGAGAAGCGCGACGCGCCCACCGTCGAGGGGGTGGGCGACGGCCGCCGGCGGGAACACCCACTCCACGCCGCGGGCGGCGAGGTCGAGCGATCGGAAGAAGGGCGAGGCGATCGCCGTCGGGTGGATCGCGGAGCACGGGTCATGGATGAAGCCCGGCAGGGTCAGCTCGGCGGATCGGGTGCCGCCGCCGGGCGTTTCGGTGGCCTCGTACACCTTGACGGGAATGCCCGCTCGGGCAAGGACGATCGCAGCGGCGAGGCCGTTCGGTCCGGCCCCGACGACAACGGCCCCGGGGTCGCCGCTCACCGACGACCCCCGAACAGACCGCTCAGCCTCAGCTTCGAACCCGGCTCGCCACCCAGCGGCCGGGGGCGGTCGCGGTCCGCATCATCAGGTGGATTGTTGCGCTGTGGCGCAGGTTGCGAACGTACCGCCATTGTCGATTCCGATCGACGCACACGACGGTCGTCTCGACGCTGGGCTCGCTCGTCCCGAGGTATCGCGCCAGCGCGATCAGGGTGGCCTCCCAGAACCGGGTCTGCATCCGGCTTCCGCCGAGCTTGTACGCGAGATCGTCGAACGGGTCCGATGGCCGCTCGAGCACCTGGATCTGGGCGACGGTCACGCCGCCGTCGTCGTGCGCCGAGAAGGTGATCCATGCCGACAGGGTATGGCCCTCGGGCGTCATGAACGTGAACGATTCCTCGTCCGCGTAGATCACCATCACGCCGGTGGAGAGCCGCACCGGCGCGCCGGGCAGCGGCGCGATCTCGAGGAGCGCGACCTCTCCGGGGGCGATACCGGCCAGGGGAGCGTAGAAGGTGACGCTCTGCGGCCCGAACGTCGGGAAGCGCTCCTTCCACGTCGCGATCAGCTCGCGCGGCGACGTCCCGCCGCCGTCCAGCCGGACGCGAAGCGTCTTCTGCCACATCTGGCCAAAGCCGTGGACCGGTCCCGCGACCCGCCGACCTGTGACCGCGTCGTCAGGGCTGACCGCGGTCGTCGCGAGACTGCTGACCGGATGAGCCCATGCTCCGGTATCTCTCGGTTCCATGGCGGACGCCTCCTTCATGCCCGGCTGGCCGCGACAGCCGCGTTGGCGTCGTCGTGGATCCCGATCGCCTCATCGAGGCGGATCAGGGAGAAGATCTCGCGGTAGTGGTCGCTCAGACCGACGGCAAGAAGGCGCTGACCCTGGCGCTTGGAGCGGACCAGCAGCGTCACGAGCAGCCCGATACCGCCACTGTTCATGTACTCGAGGCCGGCGAAGTCGAGGACGACCGTCCGCGCCCCGCCGTCCACGGCCTTGACGTACGCCTCCATCAGGGCCGGTTCGCTGCTCCCGGTGACGTCGCCGAAGATGGCGACGACCGTCGCGGTCGGGTCGTCCGTCGAGCGAACCTCGACCCTCGTCGCGGTATCAGGCATGGTCGTTGGTTCCTTCCTCGCGGCCGACAGCCATCGCCACCGCGGCGACCGCCTCGTCGTCTTCAAGCGTCACGAAATCGGACAGTCGGGTGATCCGGAAGATCTCCCGGTAGTGCTCGGACAGGCCTCGCGCCCGGACCTCGCGATGGTCACGCCGTGCCTCGGCCAGGAGGCGGACGATCAGGGCGATGCCCGTGCTGTTGATGTAGTCGACCCCGGCGAAGTCGAGCTCGACGACCGGTGCTCCGAGCGCCGCTGCCCGGGACGAAGCCTCGGCCAGCGCTGCGTCGCCCTCGCGGTCGATCCGGCCGCGCAAGGTGATTCGGGCAAGGACGCCGTCCCCCGAGACGGTTGCCTCAAGCGGACTCGCGTTCATCGTCGTCTCCTTTGAGTGCCAGGGTCAGCGTCACGGTCTGGCGACCGTCGCCGGGGATCACGTCGACTCGGTCGACCATTTCTCGGATGAGGAACAGGCCCCAGCCGCGAGCTTTCTGGAGCCCGGCGAGCTTTGCTTCGAGATCCGGCTGTTCTGCGTCGTCGCCGGGAATAGGCCCGCCGAGCGCGCGGTCGGTGATCCGGACGTGCAGCTCGCCATTCGAGCTGGCAACAGCGATCTCGACCGGAACGTCCGGGATCGCTGCCGCTCCCGTACTCGATCGCGTTCATCGTTGCTTCGCTGACGGCCGTCTTCAGCCGTTCAAGCCGGGCCGGGTGGAGCCCAAGGGGCCCGACGGCCTCTGCGACCCGGTCCATGGCGACGCGCTCGTTGCCCGGCACACCCGGCAGCTCAAACTCAAGAAGCGTTGTTTCTGCCGCCGTTTCCTCCGGGGCGATGTCCGTTCCCGTTCCGGCGCCGGCAGAGCGCCTGAGCGCCACCAGCGTGATGTCGTCCTCCTGGTCCCAGCCCTGGCCGGTGAACGCATGCAGGCGATCGAGCAGCTCATCGATGAGCTCGCTGCCGGCTAGTTCGGATTCGAGATCGGCGCGCAGTCGCGGGAAGCCGTACATCGCGCCACTCGGGTCGTGCGCCTCGACAAGCCCGTCGGAGTAGAGCAGGACGTTGTCGCCGGGGCCGATGTCGGCCTCCCGCTCTTCGTAGACCATCCCCGGCATCAGCCCGAGCGGCATCCCCGTCGCCCTGAATTCGACGACGCCATCGGCCGTTCGAACGTACGGCAGGTTGTGGCCGGCATTCGCGTAGACGACGTGGCCCGTCGCCGGGTCGAGCACGAGGTACAGGCAGGTCACGAACATGCTCTCGGGCATCTCCGCGACCAGCAGCTCGTTCGCGTGCTCGAGGACCTTCGCGGGCGACACCAGCCGCGGCGCATCTCCGCGCAGGATGCTGTGGGTCCGGGCCATGACGAGGGCGGCCGGGACGCCCTTGTCGGTAACGTCGCCGACGACGATGCCGATCCGTCCGTCGGCCAGCTCCATGAAGTCGTAGAAGTCGCCGCCGACGGCGCGGGCGGGACCGTAATAAGCGGCGACCTGCCAGTCCGGCAGGTCGGGGAGCTGGCGTGGCAGGAACTGCTGCTGGATCAGCGTAGCGACGCGAAGCTCCTGCTCGTAACGCTCGCGGGACTGGATCTCGGCCGCCTGCTCCTGGACGAGCTGGGCGACGCGCACCGCCGGCGCAGCCTGGGCCGCGAGACTGGCGAGGAGGCGCCGGTCATCTGAGGAGTACTCCTGCTCGGACAGGCGCGGGCCCAGGTTGAGCGTCCCGATCAGCTCGCCCTGGCTGACGAGCGGGACGACCAGCACGACGCCGGCATCGCGGAGCTCGCGAACCGCCGGTGAGTCGAGCTCGAGGGTCGCGATGTCGACCGGACCCGATGCGGCCTGGAGAAAGGCGAGGAGCGGGTCTGTCGGGCCGATGTCGATCTCCGGCCCCGGCAGGACGGTCGTCGCGGCCGGGCGGCGGGCGGCCACCGGTTGCTCGGCAGCCGTCGCCCCGCCGAGGTGGAGCGTCCGGCGGACAGACTGGATGAATGTCATGTCCCTGTTCTACGCCTCCTGCGTTCGGGTTTCGTTACGGTCATCGGGGCGTCCGCGCAACCAGAGGTCGACATGCGTCGGAGCTACGGATACGCCTACTGCCGCCACGACAGACGCCCGGATCTGGTCCGAATCCACTTCGTCGCGGAGGCGAACGGCGAGCGCATCGACCGTTCGGTCGGCGTCGTAGCGTGCCCGATTGAAGCGGTGGTCGACGATCTTCTGGACTCGTCGTCGAAGGGGTTGGAACAGGGCGGCGGCAAGGAGCGTGGAGCCGGCGACAGCAAGGGTTTCGCGCTGCGTCGCGCCGCTGAGGACGTTCTGGAGCAGGAGCACTGCCCCGGCGTAGACGGCGACGAGCACGCCGCTGAGAACGGCCCACGAGAGGCCGCGGCTGACCAGCCGGTCGATCTCGTAGAGACCGTGCCGCGTGACGGCAATCCACACGGCTACCGGGATGAGGATGATCCCGGGGAACGCGAGCGCAATCCAGTTGACTCCGCCGCCCGCGATCGAGATCGCGAGTGGGATCGCTGCCAGGAGGACCGCCGCGAGAAGCCAGCGCAACTGTTGCCGCTCGAGTCGCGAACCGTGCCGGTATCGGGTGACGACGGCCGCGACGCCGAGGATCGCGATCAGGAGGCTGCCGATCAGGTTCAGCGGCACGGCGAGGCTGGTCAACCACGTCGGGAGGGTGTCGACACCGAACGGGTTCGTCGACGCCGAACCCTCGATCCCTCCCGGCTTGAGAACGACGAGGATTGCCGCTACAACCAGCGCGCCGAGCACGAGGCCGCTCGGCCAACGCCACCTCGGTGACGGAACGCGTCCGTCGGGGAACGTCAGCGCCACGACCGGAAGGATCAGCGAGTACGCGAGCGCGTACAACACCGGCCCGAGGAGGAACAGGGCGTTCCCGACCGGGTCCAGTGGGTCGCGGATGGCCATGCTGCCCCCGACCACGTAGCCGAACGGCACCGCCGCCATGGCCACGCCACCGGCGAGCAGGATCGCCCCCATCCGACCACCACTGCGGCGCGTAGCGAGGAGCAGGCCAACCGTCGCGTTGGCAAGGGACACGATGGCGATCCCCGCTATGGCGACGTAGGCAACGATCCACCAACCCTGATTGAGGCTCGCCCGCTGCTCGGCCGGCACCGCCGACATCATCGAATCCATGAACGCGCCGTCTACGATCACCCAGGCCCACGCCACCGTCATCGACACGGTGAGCAGCCAGATGAGCACGGCGACGGCGCGGCGATTCATGGCGTCCCCTTGTGGCCTGACGGTCGGATCCAGACGCCGACCGTCTGCGGGTGGAGCGCCGAGTCGATCGTCCCGACGAGGTCGACCCTGAGCCCGGCGATGTTCACGTGGTCGCGCTGGCGCTCAGCGAAGGCTGCGGCCGTTCGTTCGGCGTCGTAGCGGGCCCGATTGAACCGGTGATCCACCGCCGACTGGACGCGACGCCGGACCGGCTGGAACAGCACGAACGCGACGAGTGTGGATGCGGCAACCGATAGTGTCTGGGCCTGGGTGACATCGGCCAGGATCGCCTGGAGTCCCACGATCGTGCCAGCGAAGATCGCGCCAAGAATGCCTGTCACGACCGCCCAGCCGATCGTCCGGCTGATGATCCGGTCGATCTCGAAGAGGCGGTAGCGCAGGATCGCGATCCCGATGGCAACCGGCATCAGCAGGATGCCGGCGTAGGCGACGAGCGAGGTCGACAGCGTGATCGGCGGATTGTTGTTCCCAAGCCCGAAACTCACCACGGTTGCAGCCAACCCAACAACGATGACGGCCACCGCCGAGCCGAACCATCGGATCTGGAGACGCTCAACTCGATCCCCACGCCGGTACCGGATCATCACGGCGGCGGCCCCGACGGCGAACAGCGCGACAAATTCGAGCGGGACGAGATCGACGAACGGCTGCAGGATGCCGGGCCAGCCGGCGACGCCAAACGGATTCACATACAAGGCACGCTCGCCGCCGCCCACAATTGGACCAGGGCGCGTCGCCCATGCAGCTAGGCCGATGCCCGACAGCACGGTGAGAAGGCCGACCGGCCTCCGCCACTTGGGGCCAGGCAGCGACCCCGTGGGGAACAGCAGAGGCACCCAGCCCGCCATGAGGGCAATGACCGGGAACGAGCCCAGGACGACGCTCCAGCTGACGACCAGGTACAGCTGAGGGTCGAGGAATGTCTCGAGCGTATCGGCCGTGGTCCACACGGCCGAGACGAATCCGTACGCCGGTCCGCTCAGCATCAGCAACCGACCGATTGTGTGGCCGGGACGCCGCCACTCGATGATGCCGCCCACCAGCGATTGGAGAATGCAGGTCGCATTGAAGAGCGGGACGACGACGAGGATGTGGCCCGGCGCGGATGGCATGACGCCGAGCACCACGACGTCCATCGCGACCGAGATCGCGATCGACGCCCCGATGGACGCGACGATCATCGCGATCGAGAGGACGCCCGGCCGCCGTGACACAGTGGGACCGTTCATCGGACGACACCCCCGCGGATCCAGAGGCCGAGCGACGATGGGTTGACCGCCCTGGCCACCGTCGCATGGAGGTCGGTCGCGACCGTTGCGATATCCACCTCGTCGCGCATGCGGGCGGAGAACCCGGCGACGGTCGTCTGGGCGTCGTAGCGGGCCCGGTTGAAGCGGTGGTCGATCGTTCGCTGGATTCGCCGCCGGAGCGGCTGGAAGAGCGCCGCCACAACGAGGGTCGAGGCGGCAACGGCCAGGCTGCCACCGCCGGTGACGGTCGCCAACAACGTCTGCAGACCCACGACGATGCCCGCGAAGACGAGCGCGAGGATGGCGGTCACAACCCCATACGCGATCGTCCGGCTGATGATCCGATCGATCTCGTAGAGCCGGAACCGAAGAACCGCGATCCCGACCGCCACGGGCACACTGGTGAATCCGACGATCGCGGGCAACCACGCAAGACCGCTGACCGAGGAGCCCGACACGAGACCGCTGATGACGAAGCCGGCGGCGACGCCCAGCACGACGAACGCGAGGGACGTCGCGATCCAGCGGAGCTGCTGGCGCTCCGTTCCGCGCGAGTGCCGCACGCGAACAACCAGCGAAACGGCCGCACCGAACATCATGAACATGACCGGGAAGATCGCGACGTCCGGCGTGATCAGCCGCCAGAAGGCGTGGTCGGGCAGGAAGGCGATCGGATTCGGGACCTCCTCGTACGCCTCATTGGCCACGAGGTTCACGCTGATCACCGGCATGAAGTAGCCGGCGATCACCACGAGGAGGCCGACCCCGAGTGCCGCACGGCCGAGCAGGCCCCACCGTCCGGCCGGCAGTCGGCCGGATGGAAAGACCGATGCCAGGACCGCAAACAGATAGAACGCCGCCGGACCCGTGCCGCCCTGGGCAACCGCAAGCATCGCCGAGGGGATGTCGAACGTCCCGTCGGCAAATTGCTGCGCCGTCGCGTGAACGGGCGCCACGAGGATGACGAACGACCAGCCAAGGCCGATCAGGATCCAGCCAATCGGTGTCCGCGGCCGGCGGATCGCCACGAGCGCGCCAATCCCCGTGAACGGGACGAACGGGACGAGCCAGATCGGTAGCGCGTCGCTACCCATCCCAACCAGCGCACCGGCAACGACGAGGCCGACGACCGCCGCCTCTCCGACGCGACCGAGCGTCGGGTCCGCCGTCTTCATGAGCTTGTGGCTCGACGCGATTGACGCAGCCAGACGCCGACCGATGCCGGTGCGATCGTGGCGCCAACCACGTCGCGCACCTCGGTAGCCAGGCTCTCCAGGTCGACGTTGTCCTTTAGGCGGACGGCGAAATCGGCGATCGTCTGCTCGGCGTCGTAGCGCGCTCGATCAAAGCGGCGGTCGACCACCGACTGGACCCGACGCCGCACGGGCTGAAACAACGCGAAGACCACGAGCGTGGACGCCGCGACGGGAATCGTGTCCCCGCCCGTGACCTGGGCAAAGTTTGCCTGAAAGCTGACGACGACCGCGGCAAAGACGCCGACGAGTACCGCGGTGATCACGCCATACGAGATCGTCCGGCTGATGACCCGATCGATTTCGTAGAGGTGGTAGCGCATCACAGCGATGCCGATCGCGATCGGCAGCAGCGTTGGGGTCGCCACCCCCACGAGGTCCATGCCGTTCGCGAGATCCCCGCCGAACCCAAGCGGAAAGAGGATCCCGCCGACCGCCAGCGCGCCGAGGAGCCATTTGAGCTGGGCACGCATCAGGCGTTCGCCGCGGCGCCATCGGACTCCGATTGCCGTAAGAGCCAGGACCAGTGACAGGACGACCAGGATCGCCCCGACCAGGCCGAGAAACGCGACGGCATCTGCCGATAGAGGCAACACGCCGAACGGGTTGTCCGGCAGGCCGATCGAGACAGGCCCGATCGTGATCGCGTTGATGCCTGCAATCACCGCTACGCCGACGAGGACAATGGCAACAGGCCAGCGCCAGTTCGGTCCCGGCAGCCGTCCGTCCGGGAACAGGATCGCGACGAGTGGCCATGCAACGACGATCGCCGGGAAGATCGTCACAGCCGCCCACCACCCAGCCAATGCCCCGACCAGATCGGTAGGTCCGGCCGTAAGTCCTCGGGCGGCGCTGAGCATGAATCCGAGAAACACGCTGACGATGAGCGGACCACCGATCAGGAGGATCCGCCCGATCCTGTTATCCGGACGCCGCGACGCAATGATTGCGCCGACGGTCGCATTGGTCACGCCCCAAAGACCGATCAGGCTGGCGAACGCGACGATCTCAGCGGGTCCTCCTCCGCCGAAATCGGGGTGCTGCCCGGCGATCGCGGCGGTCACGACAAGGGCTACGAACAGCGCCACCGTGAGAAGCCACGGCGCCACGATCGTCCACCGCAGGCGTTTGATCACCGCCTGCCGTCCGTCTGGCTCGCGTCCATCACGCGGGTGCGACTTCCGTCCGATCGACGAAGCTGAAATAGCCCCAGGCCGCCGCGAAGGCGGCCTCCACGGCCACGAGCAGCCAGGCCTGTGCCCCGGCGAGACCGGACACGATTCCGGTCACGGTGACGACGGCGCTGATCGCCCAGCTCGCAACACCCCCAAGGGCGATCGCGCGCGCTGCCGCATGATCCGTGACGTCCCTGGCGAACCAGGCGATCGCCGCGTAGCCGAGGTACGAGGCCCCGAGGAGGCGTGTCAGTGAAGCGCCAAGGTCATCGAGCGTCACGCCGAAGACCGACGACATGGCAGCGGGCGCGAGCAACGCCGCCGCGCCCGAGACGATCGAGACCCCAGCGGCGATCGTCATGAACCCTTGCCTGTCCATCATCGTCCCCTTGGCTTGCGTCGCTCCGTGACCCTTGACTGGGACCATCCTGCGGGATGGGCGTCCGGAGAGCGTTACGGCGGCCAGCTCGGCGGCCGTCACGTATCGCGGCTCTAATACCGTTACGGAATCAGGACGATCCGTCGTACCGTAGCGTCATGGACGCCGGCATCTCCATCCAGCTCCTCGGCCCGGTCAGGGTCGAGGTCGCGGGCGCGCCGCTCGCAGTCGACACGCGCAAGGCGATCGCGCTGCTCGCCTACCTTGCGGTGACCGGCCGCCCAGCAAGCCGCGAGTCGCTTGCCGCGCTTCTCTGGCCCGAAGCGGATGGAGCGGATGCGCGTGCCGCCCTGCGCCGGACGCTTTCGGTGCTGAATGCCGGCCTCGGGGCCGACGGACTCTCGATCGACCGGACGTCCGTCACGCTCAACGACGGCGCGGCCGACCTCGACCTGCGGCGATTCCGAGCCGCGCTTGGTCGGGCGCGCGGCCACCGGCACGAATCGGACGCGGCGTGCCAGTCCTGCATCCGGGCACTCGACGAGGCGCTCGCCCTCGATCGCGGCGAGTTCATGTCCGGTTTCGCGCTCCGCGACAGCGAGGCGTTCGATGAGTGGCAGGTCGCCGAGGCGGAGTCCCATCGCCGTGACCTTGCCGGCGCACTGGAGCGGCTGGCCCGCTCACTCGCCGCGGCCGGCGTTACTGAGCGGGGCCTCGTCGTCGGCCGCCGATGGTTGGAGCTCGACCCCTTGCACGAGCCCGCCCACCGCCTGCTCATGGAACTGCTTGCCCGAGCGGGAGAACCGGCGGCTGCGATCCACCAGTACCAGGATTGCGTCCGGATCCTCGACCGGGAGCTCGGAGTCGTGCCCCTGCCGGAGACGACCGAGCTCTACGAGGCCATCCGAGCCGATCGGCTGCCGGCCTCCGTGTCGCAGCCGCGCGACGCACCAACCTTCGATGCACCGATCTTGGCTCGGCCCCCGTTACCCCTGGTCGGTCGCGATCGTGAGCTCGCGTCTCTCCAGCAGTCCTATCGGTCGATCGGGCCGGACGGACGCCTACTCGTGGTCGAGGGCGAGCCCGGCATCGGCAAAACCCGCCTTGCTGCCGAGTTCGCAGCCCTGGTTCGGGAGTCCGGCGGGCTCGTCCTCGAGGCCCGCGCGAACGCCGGCGAAGCCGCGATCGCCCTTGCCCCGATCTCCGAGCTGATCCGCGTTGGTCTCGACACGCCCGCGGCCGAGTCCCGACTGCGGGCCGTTCGGGCCGACCTCCTGGGAGAGGCCGGGCGGCTCGTCCCGATGCCCGCGGGCACGGGACCTGACGGACGCCTGACGACACCGGTGGACCCCTTCAGTGGAGCCCGCCTCGTGGAGGGCCTCGCGGAGGTTCTGACGGCCGTCGTCGCCGGACCGACACCGGGCGTGCTCATCATCGATGACCTCAGCCGGGCGGACGACTCCAGCCTCTCGGTCATCGCGTATCTTGCCCACCGGCTACGGGGGCGGCCGATCCTGCTGCTCGTCACATGGCGCGCGGAGGAGATGGCGGACGAGATCCGGAATCGGCTGATCGCCGGTGCCGAGGGCGACGGGCTTGCGGTCCGAGTCGGCCTGGGCAGGCTTGACCGAGCCGCGGTCACGGAGCTTGCGACCGCGTCGCTCGGGCCAGGCGCGGCCCAGGTTTCGGACGCCCTCTACGCGGAATCGGAGGGCCTTCCCCTGTACATCGCGGAGGCGCTCGCGTCTCCGATTCCGGTCGGCGGGCCGACACCGGGCGGCGTCGTGGCGCTCCTCCACTCGCGGATCGGGGCCACCGGTGAGCTGGCCCGCCAGCTCCTGACAGCCGCGGCCGTCATCGGCCGCTCCTTCGAGCTCGCGACCGTCCGGAAGGCAAGCGGGCGAAGCGAGGACGAGGCGATCGCAGGCCTCGAGGAACTCGTTCGGCGGGGGCTCATCGTGGAGATCGCCCCGACTGTCGGGGGCGACGTGCGTTACGACTTCAGCCACGGCCGGCTCCGCGACGTGGCCTACGAGGCTATCGGGCTCGCTCGCCGCCGGCTTCTCCATCGACGAGTGGCGGAAGCCCTTCGATCGCGTGACGCCGCGGGCGACGATTCGACACGGTGGTCGCTCATTGCCCATCACGAGGGCCTCGCCGGCCGATCGTCAGAAGCGGCCGGCGCGCATCGCCTGGCCGGCGAGTACGCTCGTGCCGTCTTCGCCAACCGGGAGGCGCGCGAACATCTCGAGGCGGCGCTCGCGCTCGGCGATCCGAACGTCGCCGAGCTCCACGAGTCGCTGGGGGAGGTGCTGACGCTCCTCGGCGATTACGCCGCGGCAATCGCCCACTTCGAGGTCGCCGCCGCTCTGGCCGGCGCCGGATCGCCAGGCGGCTATCGACCATCGGTTGGGGCTGGTCCATGCCCGACGCGGCGACTGGTCCCGAGCGGACGGCTACCTGGCAGGGGCGCTGGCGGCTGTGCCAGCCGACGAGGCCGAGGCGCGCTCGGCGCTCCTCGCGGATCGAAGTGCGATCGCCCATCGGTCCGGCGACACATCTGCCGCGGCTGACCTGGCGGGCCAGGCGCTCAGGCTCGCGACGGCCGCGAACGATCTCCCGGGCGTGGCTCGGGCGGAGGACTTGCTGGGCATCCTCGCCCGCGGACAGGGCGACCTGACGGCCGCGCGAGCCCACCTTGAGCGGTCGTGTGAAGCGGCCGCCGCCGGCGCCGACCCGGGGCCGCAGGTTGCCGCACTCAACAGCCTCGCCCTCGTCCACGCCGACCTGGGGAACCGGGACCGCGCGATCGCGCTGACTCGCGAGGCCCTCGTCCTGTGCGAACGACAGGGCGATCGCCACCGTCAGGCTGCTCTCGAGAACAATCTCGCCGATCTCCTGCAAGCCGAGGGACGTCCGGACGAGGCGATGGAACACCTGAAGCGTGCCGTCGCGATCTTCGCTGAGGTCGGCGGCCGGCCGGACGAACTGCAGCCTGAGATCTGGAAACTCATCGAGTGGTAGCCGCGACGGAGGCACGCTGCCCGCTCGCTAGCGAGCCAGCGCGCCCCGATCGAACCAGATCCGCTCCCCGGTGAACCGTTCCGTGGCTGGATCCCACGGAAACAGGATCAGGACCTGGAGGGCGATCGGGAGGCCCGTTGCCGCGGCGCCTGCCCACGGCCCGAGGTTCGTCCCGGTCAGGGTCGCCACCTCGAAGACGCCCTGCGGCCCGACGACGATCTCGCTCAGCGCGAACGCGTTGTCGGGAAAGGCGCCGAACAGCTCCGTGTAGAAGGTGCGGGCGCCGGCGTGGCCTTCCCAGCGCTGGCCGGTCGGCACGATCTCGTAGACGCAGTCCGGTGACAGGGTCGCGATCAGCCCGTCGATGTCCCGTCGGTCCTCGGCGATGGAGTGGCGGACCCAGAGGCGTTTGATCCGGCGGAGCTCCGCCGGGTCGAACGAGCGGCCGAGGCGATCCTGGATGGTCGGTCGGGCATCCACCTAGACGCCCGCGAGGTCTCGAACCTCGCGATCCCGGGCACGTGAACGCCGTTCGATACGCATCATCACCAGGATCAGGACGATCGCCCCCACGATGACCAGCGCACTCGTCACGACGTCGAGGATGACCGAGGCCGTGTAGAGCGGTCGGGCCGCCTTGACGAACTCCGCGGCGGTGTCGGCGCTGGCCGTGTCGAACGTCGTCCGCAGGTTGAGATACCAGCCTGCGATGAACGAGATGAAGAAGCTGCCGACAAGTCCCAGCCAGGCGAGGCCGACCATGAAAAGCCCGCCGCCCTTCGGGTCCAGCCGGTACATGACGTCCTGGATCATTCCCGGCACGGTCCACAGGTTGACGACCGGGATGAGCGTGTTGACGAACGCCCGACCAGGTGAGGTATTCGGGATGCCGCCGCCGAGGGCCGGAACGTTCGAGACGACGCGCGAGAGCCAGGCGGCGAAGAACAGCAGCAAGGGAATGACGACGAGCCCGCCGAAGATCCACGGCGCACCGGCCAGCGCCTTACTGAGGATGGCTTTCTCGTCCATCGTCCCGGTCGCAGCCAGCTTCCCGAGCTGGTCGTCGAAGAACTGGTAGAAGTCGATCGCGAACAGGAGCCGGCCGACGGACACGAACGCAAAGACCAGGAGGAACAGCGTGGCCGCGAGGGCGAGCGCCAGCGCCGGGCGATAGGCGACGACCGTCCGGCTGATGATCGCCTGCTCCTGGCGGAGATTCGCCATCTCGCCGGTCGCCGCGGCCTCCTGGGCGGCGCCGCACTTGTAGCAGCGCTTGCCCGCGCTGGCGGTTGATGGAGTGGCAGCTCCCACAGACCCAGATATCGGTCATTGGGTTTCCTTTGTTGTCAGTGTTCGGTGGCGCCCGTGAAGGTCCAGCTGTCCACACGGATCGCCGGAACGACCACGCCCCCGAAGTCGCCCCGGAGCGTCCGCCGCTCCTTGCTCACGGCACTCGTGCCGGCCATCGCCTCGAGATAGCTCTGGGTGAACCTGAGGTTCCGCACCGGCCCGACGATTCGCCCGCCTTCGACGAGGAACGTCCCATCGCGGGTCATCCCGGTCACGATCGCGAGCTTCGGGTGGACCGGGTTCGTGTAATGGAAGCGCGTGACGAGCAGTCCTCGCTCGAGGCCCGCGATGAGCTCTTCCCGCGACGCGGAGCCGCCGCGCCATCGCCATGTTGAGCGGAAACGGGCCATACGGGTTCGGGGCCGGGAGTCCGTGGCCGGTCGAGGAGCGGCCCGCCCGGGCCGCCGTCTGCGCGTCATACACGACGTCGCGGCAGACGCCCCCCTCGATGAGCGACACCCGTTGCTTGGCGACGCCCTCGTAGTCGAAGGCCATCGGGAGGGTCGCCGGGTCCATCCCGTCGTCGACGATCGTGACGAGCTCGCTCCCGACGCGCCGGCCGGGCTCCGCGAACGAGCGCTCCTCCTGGACGGCGAGGGCGCTGAAGCCCATGTAGCCCAGCATCGAGAGGAGGTCGACGACGGCGTACTCCTCGAGGACGACCGGCCAGTCGCCGGGATCGACCGACACCGGGTTGGCGGTCGAGCGGGCCTTGTCGGCGGCCTCCCGGCCGATGGCGGCGGCATCGATCGAGGAGACATCGACCGCGGCGGACTCCGCGTAGCCGGAGCCACCATCGGGCGCCATGGCGACCGTCAGCAGTTGCGACGTCGTGCGGCGCTGCGACGCGCGGATGCCCTTGGAGTTGGCCACCGCGATGACTTCGGTCGCCGTCGAGAACGATCCATACGAGATGACCCCGACGGCATCGGCCGCCGCGATCACCGCTCGGACGCCCTCGGCCCGGAGCTCCGGCGTCGCGCTCGCCGTGGCCTCGGCAAAGGACGCCGGGAATCTCCTGGATCGGCGTCGGCTCCGGCAGGCCGCCCCAGTCCTCGAGCTCGGCGGAGTTCCGGGCGATCGCCCCCGCTGTCTCGGCCAGCCGCCGGAGGCCCTCATCGTCGACGCGGTTGCTCGAGGCGACTCCCACGCGCCGCCCGACGACGAAGCGAAGGTTGATCTCGGCGTCCGACTCGGCGACGTTCTGGTGGATCTCGCTGTTGGCGAAGCGCGTGAGCCGGGCGTCATCGGCGGCGACGAGCGCTTCCGCTTCCGTCGCGCCGGCCTCCTCGGCATAGGCAAGGGCTCGTTCGGCGAGCGAGAGGATGCTCGCCGGATCGCGGCCGTCGTTCACCACTTGCCGACGCCCATCTGGACGTCCCGGAAGCGAGCCCCGGAGGTGGCGTGCCCGACGCTGGCGCCCTGGCCCGGCTCGCCCTTGCCGCAGTTCGGCGTCCCGAGCATCACGTAGCTCCGCTCGTCGCCGACCGCGTCGCACGAACGCCAGAACTCGTAGGTGATGCCCGTGTACGTCGGGTTCTTGAAGAGCCGGCCCTTCTTGCCGTTCTTGATCTCGTACGCGATCTCCGTCGCGAACTGGAAGTTCAGGCGGCGATCGTCGATCGACCATGACCGGTTCGACGCCAGGTAGAACCCGTCGTCCGTGTCGGCGACGATCTCGTCGAGGCTCATCCCGGGCTTCGGCAGCAGGTTGAGGTTCGTCATCCGGATCAGCGGGATGCGGTTCCAGCCGTCGGCCCGCATCGCCCCGCCCGACTGGCGGCCGATCCGCGGCGCCGTCTCGCGGCTCGTCAGGTAGCCCACGAAGATCCCCTCGCGGACGATCGGCACGGATGCGGCCGCGACGCCCTCGTCGTCCCAGCCGAACGTCCCCATGCCGCCGGGCGCCGTCGCGTCGGCGACGATGTCGATCAGATCGCTCCCGTAGCGGAAGCCCTCATCGAGCTTGTCGGTCGTCAGGAAGCTCGTACCCGCGTAGCTGGCCTCGGTCCCGTAGACCCGATCGAGCTCGCTCGGGTGGCCGCAGCTCTCGTGGACCTGCATGTAGAGCTGGGACGGGTCGAGGATGACCGTGAAGCGTCCCGACGGGCATTGCGGGGCGCTGAGCAGGGCCACCGCCTCGTCCGCGAGCGGCTCGGCGCGGCCGACGAGATCGAGGCCCCGGATGTACTCGAAGCCGGCCGCCTTGAACGGGCCGCCGTCGCCGTCCGGGTAGCTCCGCCGCTGGTGCTCGTCGCCCTCGATCGCGTTCGCCTCCACGCCTGCCCCGACGTGGGTCAGCGTCTGCTCCGTGTAGCTGCCGTCGGTCGCGGCGAACGTCTTCCACTCGCGCCGGGCGTCGTAGCGGGTCTCCGTGAAGGTCACGCCCTTGGGTCGCGATGCGGCGGCGTCGGCGGCGAGCAGGAGGCCGATCTTCTCCTCGAGTGGGACCTCGAACGGATCCTCTTCGATCGGCGTCTCGTAGGTGCCGCTGGCCGGTGGTCGATCGTCCAGGCGCACCCGCTGGCGGAGCGCGGTCGCCGAGGCTCGGGCGATCCGGACGGCCTCGCCGGCGATCCGATCCGCCTCCGCCGACGTCATGCGGCTCGAACTCGCGAACCCCCAGGCGCCATCGACGAGGACGCGCAGCCCGAAGCCCTCGGTATCGCCCGAGGCGACGCCCTCGACCCGCCCGGACTTGATGGCGATCGATTCGCCGAGCCGGCGGACGAGGCGAACATCGGCATATCCCGCTCCGAGCTGGGTGGCCGTATCGAGGGCTCGGTTGGCGAGGTCGCGCATGGGCTGGCGGATCGTAGCAGAGCGCTCGCCCCCGGCGTCGCTGGGGTGATTTCCCTATCCGATCAGAACACCGGCTGGCCGCCGAGTGCCTGGACGGTCAGGTAGGCCCCGAAGCCCAGGACGACGACCGCCGCCGCCAGCGGCGCATTCCGGGCGACCCGGCCGAGCCCGGAGCTCGACGGCAGCCGATCCAGCCGATCCCGGGCGACCACCATGGCCAGCCCGACCGCGGCCATCACGGCGGCCATCCCCAGGCCGAAGGCGACGACGAGGAGGAACCCGAACGCGGGCCGGCCCGCGACGATCGAGCCGAGGAGGATGAAGAGGGCGCTCGTGGAGGGGATCAGGCCACCGGCCAGGCCCAGCGCGAAGAGGCCGCGCCAGCCGAGCGTCGCGCCAGCCGGCGGGAGGTGCGAGTGGGCGACACCGCCGTGGGAGTGCTCGTCGGGGTGCCGGTGGTCGTGCTGGTGGTCGTGCTGGTGGTCGTGCTCGTGGTCCGCGGGATGGTCGTTCAACCTGCGTCGACGAACCTCGCGGAACAGCATCCAGGCGCCGATCGCCGCGATCGTCACCGCCGACACGACCGGCGCGGCCCTGGCCACGACGTCGGGCGGCAGCAGCCCATGGGCACCGACGACGAGGGCGGCCAGCACGAGGATGCCGATCGTGTGGGAGATCGCCACCGACAGCCCGAGACCCGCCGCATGGAGCGGCGTACCGCGGGTCCCGACCAGGTAGGCCGCCATCAGCGTCTTGCCGTGGCCGGGCGTCAGGGCATGCCCGGCACCGAACGCGAACGCCGTGACCAGGGAGAGGACGATGATCAGCGGCGTCAGGTCGACGGCGCTGAAGATCGTCGGCAGCTCGGCGGCGACGCCGCCCGGTACCGCTCCGGGGTTGCCGGCCGCGATCGGGTCGTCGGCCGCCGGGGCCGTCGTCGCTCCGGGCAGCGGCTCGGCCGGCCCGACGGCGATCGTCGCGGACATCATGTTGAGCGGCTCGACGAGGAGGTCCGCCGGGTACTGGGTCAGGCGAAGCGAGGGGCTCGTCGTCGGGAGCCCGCCCGCATCGATCGCGACCCCCGTGCCGGTCGCGACGATCTCCCGCCAACCGATCCGCTCCGGATAGGAGAGGTCCTCGAACGTCACGATCGGCCGTTCGTCAGCCGTGTCCAAGCCCAGCGGCGCCGCGAAGGCGCATTCGATGCGCATCGTCGAGAGCCCGCCCAGGCCCGGCGGGAACGAGATCGAGGCCGCCGTCGAGGCGAGCTCAGCTGGGACGCCGTCGACGGCCAGGCGCAGCAACGCGCCCTGCGTCGTCGCAAGCCGGATCCGGCAGCCGCCGCCGATTTCGGCATCGGTTACGTCGCCGTCGCCGTCCCGATCGATCTTCTGGCGCTCCTGGAACGCAGGGATCTCGGCCATGTCGATGACGACGTCCAGGCGGATCTCGTCCGGCGCAATCGCGATCCCCGCGTAGTGGTTGATCGTGAAGTTGCCGAGCGGGTGGGCGAGGACGGTCGCCGGCACGGTGGCGCACAGCAGCGCGAGCGCGGTGGCTCGGATGAAGCGGAGTGAGCGACGTCCCATCACGCCGAGGGTACGCGGTCGGGGCCGGATCGGATGACCGACCGGCCCGGTACACTCGGCGGCGTGACACGCCCCTCCTCGCCGGCCGAACGTGGCTGGTTCATCACGATCGAAGGGCCAGAGGGCGCCGGCAAGACGACCCAGGCGGCGCGCCTCGAGTCGCACCTCCGGGACGAGGGAATCGGCGTGCTGCGGACGCGCGAGCCGGGCGGTACGAGCCTCGGCGAGCGGCTCCGCGACCTGCTCCTCGCCGGCGGCCCGCCCGCCGGGACAACGATCGATCCACTCGCGGACGCGCTCCTGTTCAGCGCCGCGCGCCGGCAGCTCGTCGAGGAGGTGATCCGACCCGGCGCTCGAGGCCGGGACGACGGTCGTCTGCACCCGGTTCGCCGACTCGACGCTCGCCTACCAGGGCTTCGGCGCGGGCGTGCCGCTGGCCACGCTCCGAACGCTGGAAGACGATCGCGACGGGCGGACTGCGACCGGACCTGACGATCCTCCTCGACCTTCCGGCCGAGGTCGGGCTCGCGCCGGAAGGCGCCCGACGATCAGACGCGTTTCGAGCTCGGATTCGACCTCGCGTTCCATCGCCGCGTCCGCGACGGCTTCCTCGCGCTCGCGGCCGATGAGCCGGCGCGTTTTGCCGTGGTCGACGCGGAGCGGGGCGAGGCGCACGTCTGGGACGGGGTGCGGGGCGCCGTTGGCCGGTTGCACCGCAATCTCATGCCCTGCGGGTGAACCGGATCAGCCGGCGGAACGCATACAGCCATGAACGACCGGAACGACCGGGTCTCGGGGCGCGTGGCATCGCCAGCCGACGATGCCGATAGAGCCGTGCTGCTCCGCGTCGCCGACGGTCAACTTGATGCCCTGCAGGACCTGTACGACACATACCGAACGATGGCCTACTCGATCGCCCTCCGGATCACCGCCGACGCCTCGCTTGCCGAGGATGTCGTCCAGGACGCCTTTCTTGGCGCCTGGCGGAATGCCGCGCGCTACGTCGAGGGCAAGGGCAGCGTCAAGACGTGGCTCCTCTCGATCGTCCATCACCGGGCCGTCGACGCAGTCCGCCGCCGCCGCCCGACGGTCGAGCTGCCCGAACGCGAGGACGTCCCGCCCGCGAGCCTGACCCTGCCCGATATCTGGCAGGAGGTGGCCGGCAACCTCGACCGCGAGGAGATCGCCGTCGCGCTTGGCAGCCTGTCGGACGTCCAGCGCGAAGCGATCGAGCTCGCCTACTTCGGCGGGCTGACCCAGCAGGAGATCGCCGCCAAGACGGGGACGCCGCTCGGCACGGTGAAGAGCCGGATCCGGCTCGGACTGCTCACGATGCGCCGGGCACTTGTGGGCGAGGACGGCTCCGATGATCCCGCGACCGGGGTCGGGTCGCCATGAGCATGCAGCCGATGACCCACGAGCAGGCGATCGACCTCGCCCCGGCCTACGTCCTCGGGGCGCTCGAGGCGGCCGACATGGCTGCGGTCCGCGAGCACCTCGCCACGTGCCCCGAATCGCATCTCGAGTTCGAGACCCTTGGCAGCGTCGTCCCGTACCTCCTGGAGTCTTCCGACATCGAACTCGTCGAGCCCTCGGCGGGGCTGCGCGACAGGATCATGGCCGCGGCCGCGGCAGATCTCGCGGCCCGGAGCGCGGGGACCGGCGGCCGCGCCGACGATCGCCTTCCCGTCGGCAACCGAACGAGCGACACGGGCCCAGGCACGGACCGGGCGCCTCGGCTGGGCGATGCGGATCGCCGCGGTCGTCGCGATCGTCGCCCTGGGCGGCTGGAACCTGCTCCTGCAGAACGACCTGACCGTCGCGCGCCGTTTCGATCAAGCGGTCCAACGGGTGATCACCGCCGCGGCCGCAGCCGGGCAGCCAGACCGTCGTCCTGACGCCCACGCGAGAACAACCAGGCGAGCGGCATCGCTGCGATCCAATCCGGACGGCTCGGTCGTGCTTGCGATGCGGAACCTTCCGAAGACGACCGGTCCCGAGGTCTACGAGACGTGGGTCATCGTCGGCGATGCGGCGCCAGTCCCGGTCGGCGACTTCTTCGTCGACGAGTACGGAATCGCCGCGACCACGACCCGACCGACCGACAGCGCCGCCGGGCGCGATCATCGCCGTGTCACGGGAGCCGGGCCCCGGCAGCACGGCGCCGCTAGGCCCGATCGTGTCGACGGGAGTTGGGCTCGCCCCGTCGAGCTGACGCGTCGCCTCAGCCGGGGGTCGCCTCGAGCGAGCCAGTACCCTCGGTCCGCGCTCGGGCCGCGGCGGACCGAGCCGCGGCCACGAGGGACTCGGCGTCCGTCCCATCGGTCGGAAAGCGGGCGACGCCGGCCGAGACGGTGATCCGCCGGCCGTTGGCTTCGGGCAGGGCGGCGATGTCGTCGAGGACGCGACGAGCAACGGTCATCCCCGCCGACCCCGGCGCAACGACGACGAACTCGTGGCCGCCGAGCCGGGCTACGGTGTCGACGAGCCGAACCGCTCCAGCGATGACGGCCGCGACGGATCGCAGGACGTCGTCGCCGCCCTCACGCCCGGCGGCGTCGTTCGTGGCCGCGAAGTCATCCACGTCGAAGACCGCGACGGAGACCTCGCTGCGCTGCCGCCCGGCGCGCGCAAGCTCCAGCTCGAGCACCCGCGAGAACGTCCGCATGTTGGCGAGGCCCGTGAGCGGATCCGTGTGAGCCAGCCGCTCGAACCATTCGGATCGCTCGGCGATCGTCGAGGTCAGCCGGAAGCGATCGACGGCGACCGCGACGAGGTCCGCGATCGCGCGAAGGAAGGCGATCTCGTCGTCCGCTGCCGAGTGCGCGGCCGGCCAGCCGAACGTGATCGCGCCGAGCCCCTGCTCGATCGCGTTCCGGCTGACGATGAGCGGGAACGCCACGGTGTCGGGGCCGACGACCTCGCGCCGTTCGATGGCGGCCGCGGTCAGCGGATGCGCCGTGTCAGCGGCTGCCTTGGCCGAGCGCCGCCTGGCCGGCCTCGTCCAGCCCGATCGTGAACGTCAGCTCCGGCCCCGGCCGATCGGGGTCCTGCAGGCTGATCGCCGCGTTCGACGCGCCGACCGCGGCCGCGGCCGTGCCGACGAGCGATTCGAGCGTCTGGTCGAGGTCCGTCCCGCGAGCCAGCGCGGCCGCGCCTGAAACGAGAGCGCCTGTCGGAGTCGATCGCTGGGTGTCGGCATCGGCCACGAGCAACTCCTGCGGCGGCTGGGCGAGCGGGCGGACGGCTCCCGATCGGATTGGCTGGCGCATCGTACACCGCGCCACTCGCCGCGAACGCGCCTGCGCCGGAGCGTGGATGGCCGTGGAACGGTCTGCGCCCGTGCCTATACTCGCGGCGTGAAGCTGGTCGTCGCCATCGTCCACAACGAAGACGCCGGGGCTCTCGTCGACGCGCTCCTCGACAAGGAGTACCGGGCAACCAGGCTCCACAGCTCGGGCGGGTTCCTCAAGCAGTCGAACGCGACGATCATCCTCGGCGTCGAGGACGCCAGCATCGACGCGGTCCTCGAGATCGTCCGCGACACGTGCCACGCAAGAACCCAGGTCGTGAACCCGATGCCGCCGATCATGGAGCCGGGCGAGTTCTTCATGCCGTATCCGCTCGAGGTCGAGGTCGGCGGTGCGACGGTCTTCGTCCTCCCCGTCGAGCGGTTCGAGCGCCTCTAGCGCGGTCGCTGTGGGATGACGGCGACCATGGGGGAGGATCCCGCCGGCCGCTGGCGCCAGCTCGCGGTCATCGCCGCCGGCGTCCTGCTCGCGTTCGCACCCTGGTTCAGCGCCTCCGCGGTCGCGCCGCTCCTCGCGGCGGAGTGGCAGACGACGCGGCTCGACCTGCCTCTCCTGACGGTCGCCGTCCAGCTCGGATTCGCGGCAGGGGCGCTGACCCTCGCGGCGACCGGCGCCGCGGACGCGCTGCCGGCCAGCCGCCTGTTCGGCGTCGGGGCGGCCGTTGCGGCGGCCGGCAATCTCGGTTTTGCCGTGTTCGCCGACGGCCCGACGGGAGCGCTGGCCTGGCGCTTCGCGACGGGAGTCGGCCTCGCAGCGGTCTATCCGATCGCCCTGAAGATGCTTGCCGGCTGGTTCCGGCGGGGTCGCGGCCTCGCCATCGGGATTCTCATCGGGGCGCTGACGGTCGGGTCCGCGCTGCCGCACCTCATCCGGGCCCTCGGGGCAACCGCCGGGGCGGACTGGCACGCAACCGTCGCGGCGGCCAGCGCGGCCGCAATCGCGGGTGGCCTTCTCGTCGCGCTGGCGGCGCGGTCCGGACCGTTCGAGGCGCCTGCGTCGCGGTTCAGCCCGGCGGTGGCCGCCGCGGCTCTGCGGGAGCCGTCGGTCCGGCTCGCGAACCTCGGCTATCTCGGCCACATGTGGGAGCTCTACGCGATGTGGACCTGGCTGCCGCTGTTCATCGCCGCGTCGTTCGCGGCCGCCGGTTCAACCGATCCTGCCGGGGCGAGTTTGACCGCGTTCGCCGTCGTTGCGATCGGTGGGATCGGCTGCGCTGTGGCCGGCGCCCTCGCGGACAGGCTGGGCCGAACGACGTTAACGATGGCCGCGATGGCCGCCAGCGGCCTGTCAGCGCTCGCGGTGGGACTGCTGTTCGGGGCGGACCCGCTCGTCGTGACGCTGCTGAGCCTCGGCTGGGGGCTGACCGTCGTGGCCGACTCCGCCCAGTTCTCGGCGGCGGTCTCCGAGCTGGCCCCGACCGGAACGGCCGGGTCCGCGCTGTCCGTCCAGCTCGCCAGCGGCTTCATCCTGACCGCCGTCACCATCCTCGGCATCGGCCTGCTCGACCCGATGGACGGCAACACCTGGCGGATCGCGTTCTGGCTGCTCGCCCTCGGCCCGGCGGTCGGAATCGTCGCGATGTGGCGCCTCCGCCGCCGCCCCGACGCCGTGAAGATGGCAAATGGACACCGGTAGGCCTGCGCGATGAGCGACTGGGCAACTGACCTCGGGCCCACCGCGCCGGACATCGTGGCCGTCTGGCGGGGGATCGAAGCTGAGCAGTTCCTGAGCGTTCGCCGCGAAGTGCGGCGCCGGGCGGGGCGCGGCTCCGCGGAGAGGATCGTCGCCCAGCTCGACGCCGTCGCCGGCGCGATGGTCGCCCTCGTGGAAGCGCTCCCGGAGCCTGCCCTCGAACTGCCGGGCGGCGAGGGGAATTGGAATGTTGCCCAGACGGTCGGTCATGTCGCGACGGCGCGGGCGGGCCTCGCGCTGGCGGCTGGACTCGCTGCGTCCGGTCGCTGGCCGGCGGACGCTCCAACCGTGATCCCCGGCGTTCCGGGCCCCGTGGACACCGATCGCGTGGAGCTCTCGCGCAAGCTCGTCCAGAGCCAGCGGATCATCGCCCGATCGGCGGCCCAGGTCGCCGGCCACGAGTTGGAGCCGTGTCCGCTCGTCCATCCACTCGTCGGCCGGCTTCGCTGCGGCGAATGGCTGCTGTTCGCCGGCGTCCACGACCTAATGCACATCGAACAGCTGCATGCGATCGCCGCCCGTCTCGCCGCGAACGAGGCTCGAGAGGACCCCCGAAGCCAGGCCGCTCCGGTCGGGGAGTCGCCGCGGTAGACTCGCGTCACCGCTCCAGGAGGCGTTCGTGATCGATCAGACGCAGGCCAGCTCAACCGCGAAGCGCCGGATCTTCCACTCGAAGGTCGATTCGATCCGCCCGACCTACGGCTTCGAGGACGTCTCGCTCGCGCCCGGGCACGAGCACGATCGAGCCCGCGGACGTCGACCTGGCCATCGAGCTGTGCGGCATCCACCTCGCGATTCCGATCCTCGCGGCGGCGATGGACGCGGTCGTCGATGCCCGCTTCGCCGGAGAGCTTGGCCGCCTGGGCGGTCTCGCCGTCCTCAACCTCGAGGGCGTCCAAACGCGCTACGACGAGCCCGACGAGATCCTCGCCCGCATCGCCGCGGCACCCGAGGACGACGTCCACGATCTCCTGGCCGATGCCTACGCGCAACCGATCCGCGACGAGCTCGTCGCCCGCCGGATCGCCGAGATCCGGTCGGCCGGGTCCCGCGTCGCGGTGGCCTCGACCCCGGCGGCGGCTCGTCGGTTCGGGCCGTTCTGCGCGGAGCAGGGCGCGGACCTGTTCCTCGTCCAGTCGCAGGTCAGCAGCGCCCGCCATCTCGCCACGGGCTACGACCCGCTCTCGCTCGAGGAATTCACCCGGTTCATGCCGATCCCCGTCGCCGTCGGCAACACGACCAATGCCGAGGCCGCGTTCGCCCTCATGGAGCAGGGCGCCGCGGCGGTCTTCGTCGGCGTCGGGCCCGGCGCCGCCTGCACGACGCGCGAGGTTCTCGGCATCGGCGTCCCGCAGGTGACCGCGATCAGCGACGTGGCCGCGGCCCGCGACGCCTACCTCGCCGAGACTGGCCGGTACGTCCCCGTCGTCGCCGATGGCGGCATGCGACGCGGCGGTGAGCTTGCCAAGGCGATCGCGGCCGGCGCCGACGCGCTGATGATCGGTTCGCCGCTGGCTCGCGCCGAGGAGGCCCCGGGACGCGGCACGAACTGGGGCATGGCCGCGCCCTCGCCGACCCTCCCGCGCGGGACGCGGATCCGGGTCGGGACGACGGGAACGCTCGAACGCATCCTCTTCGGCCCGGCTCACGTGACCGACGGCAGCGAGAACCTGGCGGGTGCGCTCCGCCAGTCGATGGCAGCGCTCGGGGCGAGGACGATCGGCGAGATGCAGCGGGTCGAGATGGTCTACGCGCCGTCCGTCCAGACCGAGGGCAAGTCCTGGCAGCGGAGCCGCTGAAGCCACTCCCGTGAGCGCGAGCGACGTCGGCGAGCAGCTCGCCGGCTGGGGGGTGGTCGCGATCGTCGAAACGCGCGGTCGGGTGACGGGGCGCCTCGCCCGCGCCGCCGTCGGCTTCGTCGAGGAGCCGGACGGGGCGTTGCTGGTCGCGGCCGGCGAACCCGACGCCGACTGGGCCCTGAACCTAGAGGCGGATCCGGCGTGCGCCGTGACGATCGGCGAGCGGACTTCGCGGTTCCGGGCCGAGCCGACTCGAGGGCGCCGAACGGAATGCGGCGATCACGGGATTGATCCTCCGCTACGGCACGCCATCGGAGGGACTTGGCCGCGGGCCCGTGTTCCGCCTCCGCCGTGAGTTCGCCTCGGACGGCGCCGAATCGCCCGCCGATTTGTCGCCTGACGGGCGGTCCTGACCCCCTCGACGGCACAGGGTGTTTCGTCCGCGCAACCCCACTCGTACGTCATCCGTCGCACGCAGGTCCATACCTTCGGACGATGGCGAGCGCGGGGACGCCGGTGCATCGTTCGGTTACGGCAACCGCCGTGACACGAGGGATGGATCGATGGACCCGCTCGGGACCCTGATCATTGCGCTGGGAACACTGGTCGTGATCGACCTCGCCGCACTCCGGCTCGGCCGATCCGCGCGGCCGCGACCCCGCGTCAGGACCGCCCGCCCGCGCTGACCCCTCCCCGGAACTTCATACGGACGTCGATCGGACTCCCTCCTCCTTCCGATCCGATGGCCACACCGAAGCGGCGCCGACTCTCTCCCTCGGCGCCGCTTCCTTGTGCGCGCCTCGGGGCATGCCGCTGTCGGCTGGGCGACACCGCGGAAACGATTCGCTGAGTCGATACGTCATCAGTCGTACGAAGAACCTGCCGGAAGCCGATGCATCTGCAAGGTCCGGCGGCTTACCTTCCGATCATCGAGGTCCGGTCACCGGGCCACAGGGAAATGGAGATCAAAGCGTGATGGACAGCCAGCAGACGGAGCGATACGTCGCGACCGACCGCCCGGCTCGTCGCGCGTGCCTCGTCGACGGGTGCACCTGCAAGGACGCGCGGATCGTGTCGCATCGTCGAGCCGCCTTCTTCGCCGCATGGGCGAAGGACCACGGCGAGACAGCGAATCGGACCGTTGAGCCCGATCCGACCTGGAGCTTCACCTTCATTCAATCGCCGGCCGCCTGACCCTCCTCGCGACCGGAACAACTGAAGAACAATCGAATACACAACTGAAGAACAATCGAATACGCAGCACTGATCGACGGCCGGCGCCCACGTGGCGCCGGCCGTCATCGCGTCTTGCGCCGCGCGCGCCGCCTAGAATCCGCGGGTGACCGACGAAGGCCCGCTGTACGAAGCCGCCGGCGGCATGCCGTTCTTCGAGGCCCTCGTCGATCGGTTCTACGAGGGTGTCGCGGCCGATCCGAGCCTTCGGCCGATCTACCCGGAGCCCGACCTTGCCGGAGCGCGCCATCGGTTGACGCTGTTCCTCGTCCAGTACTGGGGCGGACCGCGCACCTATGACGCCGAGCGCGGCCACCCGCGCCTGCGGATGCGTCACGCGCCGTTCGCGATCGGGCCGGCCGAACGCGATGCGTGGCTGAGCCACATGCGGGCCGCCATCGCGTCGGTGTCGCCGCCGCCCGAAGTTGCCGCCCGGCTCGACGCCTACTTCGACGATGGCTGCCGACGCGATGCGCAATCGCGACTGAACCGACGTCGTCCCAACCCTCGCCGCCTCCCGTAGACTGGCGTCAGGCGGAGAGGCGGCAAGGAGGGCGGCGAATCGGTGGTGACCGACGAGGAATCGCAGAGGGCCGGGGGCGAGGCCGGCGCTCGAGCAGACGGACGCGGCAAGACCGTCCACGGCGAGGCGGCGAACGCCGGCCACCGCGTCCTCGCCCCCGATGATGCGGAGGTAGAGGCCTACCTCGAGACGGCGCTCAAGGCGCCACCGCCCGATCGAACGGACGACGACCGACCGATCGAGCCCGACACGATCGTCGTCCTCGACTTCGGCAGCCAGTTCGCCCAGCTGATCGCCCGTCGCATTCGGGAGCTGAACGTCTACTCGGAGCTCCTGCCTCACGACACGCCCTGGGCGGAGATCGAGCGCCGGGCGCCCAAAGGCAATCATCCTTTCGGGCGGTCCGAATTCCGTCTACGACAACGACGCCCCTCGCCCCGATCCTCGCATCTGGGGCGGCCAGATCCCCGTCCTCGGCATCTGCTACGGCGCCCAGCTGATGGCCCACGAGCTCGGTGGCGACGTCCTCCCCGCATCGAAGCGGGAGTACGGCCCGGCAACCGTGACCGTCACCGACGACGACGGCCTGTTCACCGGACTCGATCCGAATCAGCCCGTCTGGATGAGCCACGGCGATTCGATCACCAGCCTGCCGGCGGGCTTCCGGGCGACGGCCCAGACGGATTCGTCGCCGTTCGCCGGGTTGGTCGACCAGAGTCGCAACCTCTACGGCATCCAGTTCCATCCTGAGGTGGTCCACACGCCGCGTGGCCGGGACGTCCTGCGCAATTTCGTGGTGGGTATCGCCGGCGCGAGCCCGACCTGGACCCCGGCCAACTTCATCGAGGGGACCGTGGCCGATATCCGGGCACGGGTCGACGCCCATGCCGGCGCTACGGATTCCGACGGGCTCGTCATCTGTGCCCTGTCAGGCGGTGTCGATTCGGCTGTCGCGGCGGCTCTCGTCCACCGGGCGGTGGGGGACCGCCTGACATGCATCTACGTCGACCACGGGTTGATGCGCAAGAGGGAATCGGAGCTGCTTCGCGAGACGTTCGCCGAACACCTCGGCATGCGCCTCGTCATGGTCGACGCGCGGCAGCGGTTCCTCGCCCGGCTGGCCGGTGTCGAAGACCCGGAGCAGAAGCGCCGGATCATCGGCGACGAGTTCATCCGCGTCTTCGAGGAGGAGGCGACGAAGCTCGGTCGGATCGACTTCCTGACGCAGGGCACGCTCTACCCGGACGTCATCGAGAGTGCCACGTCGGAGACGAAAGCGGCCCAGAAGATCAAGACCCACCACAACGTCGGTGGCCTGCCGGCCGACCTGCGATTCAAGCTGATCGAGCCGTTGCGCTACCTGTTCAAGGACGAGGTCCGAACGGTTGGCCTGGAGCTCGGGTTGCCGGAGGCGATCGTCCTTCGCCAGCCGTTCCCGGGCCCCGGACTCGCGATCCGGATCATCGGCGAGGTGACCGCCGAGCGCCTCGACACCCTCCGCGAGGCCGACTGGATCGTCATCGACGAGATCAAGGCCGCGGGCCTGTACCGCAGCCTCTGGCAGAGCTTCGCGATCCTCACCCCGGTCCGGTCGGTCGGGGTGATGGGTGACAACCGAACCTACGCCAACGTCGTCGCCGTCCGGGCCGTGACCTCGGAGGACGGCATGACCGCCGACTGGGCCAAGCTGCCATACGACGTCCTGGGCAAGATCTCCAGCCGGATCGTCAACGAGGTCTCAGGCGTCAACCGCGTCGTCTACGACATCTCGTCGAAGCCCCCCGCCACGATCGAGTGGGAGTAAGAACCGGCAACCTCAGCGGCAAACTATCACCCGCCCTCCGAGGTCGGAGGCGGAGCTCCGCGATGCCATCCGCCCGAGGATTCGCCGGAAGTCTCCCTGACCTTTGGCGTATTCCGGGCTGGCGTTGACGCGGTAGAGTGGCGCCATGCTGGATGACGTGACGACGGACGCGTCGGCACCGCTGCCTCGCTGCATGTGGTGTTCGGCCGAATTGCCCTCGGACCATGAAGTGACGTGCCCGTCTTGCGGCGCGACCCTGATCGGCGAGGGCGACACCGCGGTCCCGGGCGTCACCGCAATCGACGCCGAGGCCATCGTCCGCGGTACGCGCGGCGTCGGAGCGAAGCCCCGCAGCCGTTTGATGTCGTGGATCAGCGGCGAGTACGACGAAGAAGCGGAGAAGCCCGCACCTCCTGGCTCCCTGTCGCCGCCGCCGCCCGAGGTCCGCCGCGAGATGCTGCGCCTCGAGCTCGAGGCCCAGGTAGCGAACCTCCAGGCCGAAGCCGGCGCGATCGCCGCCGAGGCGGCCGTGGAGTCCGGTATGCCGATCGAGATGGCCGATGCCGCCCTGGCGATCGACGCCGCTCCCGCGATCGACGCCGCCCCGGCCAGCGAGCTGGACGACGACACCGTCCCGCCGGCGGACGACAACGCAACGGACAAAGCGTCCGCCTGACCCGCCACGGGCTATCCTGCGCCCGTGCCAGATCGACTCCCACCGCCCGGCCCGTCGTTCCTGCGCGAGCACGAGGTCCGCGTCGGCGACCGGCTGCTGCGAGCCGGCATGAGCAAGCCCTCGACAACCGACGACGGCTGGTGGCTCGCCCTCCTGTGGATCGCCGACGACGAGGGTGTCGTCCCGATGCGCGACCTCGCCTCGCCCGCCGGGCCGCCGGCCGATCCGCCCCTGGCCAGGCTCGGGCCGTCGTTCGCCGGAGCGCTCAGCGGGATGATCCTCGAGGAGGCCGGACGCCTTTCGATCCGGCTGGCGACCGTCGTTCCCGCCGACGACTCGACCCGCCCGTGGCGCGTCCCCGCCGCGATCCGTGCCGCGTTCAAGTGGGAGCCGATGCGAGCTGCGGCGATGCGACCGAACGAGCTGGCCGAGACGGTCCTCGCCGGCTTCAGGCGCTCGATCGAAGGGCTGAGCCGCCCGTAGGCTAGACTCGGCGCTACCGTGCCAAACATGTTCGACGAGTTCCTCGACGAGCTTCGTCGCCGTCAGGCTGAGGCCGCGTCCGGCCAATCGCGCCGACCCGTGCCCGATTCCCAGGACGATCCCGCGGCCGACGACGATTCCGAGACGCCCGACAACGACGAGGACGCCGCGACCCTCGATCCGGAGTCGACCGTCGAGGAAGACGAGTCGGACGCCGAGCCCGAACCAATCACGATCGGCCGGGGAGGCCGCGGTGGACCCGGCGCTGGCAGGGGCGGGCCGCCGCGCGACCCGCGCGGCGGCCGATCCGTCGGTGGGCCGAACGACGGTGGAGGCCTCGGCCTTCGCCGCCAGATCAGCCTGGCGATCGCGGTGGTCGTCGGGCTGTTCATCTTCATCATGGCCGTCGTCGGCCTCGAGCTGTGGACGGACGCGATCTGGTACGCCAGCGTCGGATACGACTCCGTGTTCTGGACCCGGCTCAGCTGCCCAGGTCGGGTTGTTCGTCGCCGGGCTCGTTCTCGCGCTTGTCGTCCTCCTCGGCAATCTCTGGCTCGCCGGCCGCCTCGCGCCGCCGGCCGAAGGATCCGGTGCCGGTGGCACGGTGCGCGGCTGGCTCGATCGCCTGAACGAGGCGGTTCTCGAATCAGAGCAGCGGTCGGGGCGGGCACGCGAATCGCTCGGCAGGCGGCCCGATGGGGCCCGCGGCCCGGTCAACGTGACGCCCTACGAACTGCCCAATGCCACGCCGATCGGCCGCGTCGTCATCGCGATCGTCGCGGTCTTCGTGGCCCTGACCGTCAGCTGGCGCGCTGGCGTCGAACTGGGCGACGGTGCTGCTCTGGATCAACCGCGTCCCATTCGACCCGGCCGGCGCCGGCATCGTCGACCGACCCCGTGTTCGGCCGGGACATCTCGTTCTTCATGTTCGACCTGGGCTTCCTGCGCTTCGTCCAGGTGACGGTCATCGGCCTCCTGATCGCGTCGCTGATCGTCGCCGGCGCCCGGTACGTCGTGGCCGCGCTCGACGGCAGCGCGATCTTCAGCACGCCCGTCCGCGTCCATCTCGGGGTGCTCGCCGGGCTATTCCTCATGGCGATCGCGGTCGGCTACCAGCTCGACAAGTTCGAGCTGGTTTACAGCTCTCGAATGCCGGGCACCGCCATCGGGGTTTCCTACACCGACGAGAACGCCCAGTTCCTCGCCTATGACGTCCTGACCGGCCTGTCGGCGATCGCTGCGGCGTTCCTCGTCGGTGGCGCGTTCTCGCGGGTGCTCTGGCCGCTCGGGCTGACGGTCGCCGTCTGGTTCATCGCCTCGATCGGCATCGGCCGGATCTACCCCGAGGTCGTCCAGCGGGTCACGGTCATCCCGAACGCCCGGGTCCTCGAGTCGCCGAACATCAGCAACAACATCGCGATGACCCGGCTGGCGTTCGACCTCGGCGGCTGGGAAGTGCGCAACTACCGGGGCGAGGCACCGTTGAGCGAGGCGGCGATCTCGGAGCACCAGGCGACGTTCCTCAACGCCCGGCTGTGGGACTACCGCCCGCTCGGCGACACGCTGGACCAGCTCCAGACCGTCCGGCAGTACTACGACTTCACCGACGTCGACACCGATCGCTACACGCTCGGCGAGGACACCCGCCAGGTGATGCTGTCGGTTCGCGAGCTCGACCTCTCGAAGAACCCGCTCGCCGCCGGCTGGGTCAACCAGCGGGTGACGTTCACCCATGGGATCGGCGTTGCGATGGTCCCGGTCAACGAGGTCGCGACCCAGGGCCAGCCGCGCCTCATCATCCGCGACCTGCCGCCGGTTTCGAGCCAGGGAGCCCCGGCCATCACGGAGCCACGGGTCTACTTCGGCGAGCGGGAGAGCTCGTACGTCGTCGTCGGGGCACAACAGGACGAGTTCGACTACCCCGTCGGCGGAATCGGACGACATCGACGACAACGCGCTGGACGGGCACGACCGGGATCCGTCTCGACACGACCCTGTCGCGCCTGCTCTACGCACTCCGCTTCCGCGATTTCGACTTGTTGATCAGTCCCCAGATCACCAACAACAGCCAGCTGCTGTTCCACCGGTCGCTGGCCGATCGCCTGCCGCGGATCGCCCCGTTCCTGCTGTACGACAAGGATCCGTATGTCGTCATTCGGGACGACGGGCGGCTCGTCTACGTCCAGGACGCTTACACCGCGACCGAACCGCTTCCCGCACGGCCAGGGATTCAATCCGAGCGAGCTCAACACGCCAGGCGTCGCCCCGACCGGTCTCGGCGAGCGGTCGTTCAACTACCTTCGCAACAGCGTGAAGATCGTCGTCGACGCCTACGACGGCACGATGACCTTCTACGCCAACGACCCCGACGACGCACTCATCCGCGCCTGGCAGGGCGTGTTCCCGACGCTCTTCCAGCCCATGTCCGAATTCCCGACCGACCTCCGGCCGCACCTCCGCGTGCCGGAGGAGCTGTTCAACGTCCAGACCCGGGTGTACGGCCGCTACCACGTCCAGAACGCCGACACCTTCTACGACCAGGCCGACCTGTGGACCGTGCCGCTCGGCCAGACGTCGGAGTCCAGCCTGCCGAGCGAGGCGTACTACGTGATCATGTCGCTGCCGGAGGCGGTCGACCCGGAGTTCCTCCTGCTCCAGCCGATGATCCCCAAGGATCGCCCGAACATGATCGCCTGGGTCGCCGCCCGGAACGATGGGGAGAACTACGGCCAGACCCTCGTCTATCGGTTCCCGACCGAGACGTCCGTCTTCGGGCCCGCCCAGATCGAGGCGTCAATCGACGCCGATCCGGAGATCAGCGCTCAGTTCACGCTCTGGAGCCAGTCCGGCAGCAACGTGATCCGGGGCAACCTCATCGTCGTCCCGGTCGGTGAGTCCCTGATCTACCTCCAGCCGGTCTATCTCCAGGCCACGAGCTCGCAGGTTCCCGGCGTTCCAGAAGATCATCGTCGCCTCGCCGACGACGGTCGTCTGGGGCGACACCCTCCGCCAGGCACTCGATCAGCTCCTTCGCGACCAGGGCGGTGGTCCCGGGCCGACCCCGACGCCGCCGCCACCCGGCCCGACCCCGACGCCCGGCCCGACCGAAACGCCCGGTCCGGGATCCTCGCCGCCGTCGGGCGACGTTGCGGCCCTCGTCGAATACGCGAACCTCCACTTCGAGCTCGCCCAGCAAGCACTCCGAGACGGTGACTTCGCCCGCTACGGCCAGGAAATCGAGCTCGTCCAGGAGGCCCTTGCCCAGCTCGAGGGGCTCGTCGGCGGGTCGTCGCCGGGCCCGTCGGCGGCGCCGAGCGCCGCGCCGTGAGCCGGGGCGGGGCGATTCTCGCCTCGCTCCTCGTGACCCTCGGCCGCCCGGCGTGGTGGCTGCTCGCCCTCGCCGGGTTCCTCGTCCGCGGCGGCTTCGTCGTCTTCCTGATCCCGATCGTCGTGCTCCCGTCGCCGCTCGCGATCTCGAACGTTGTTGCCCCCTTCATCGTGCCGATGGCGCTCGGCCGGATCGGGCCCGAGGTGATCGTGCTGTTGATCGCCGGGGGCGCCGGCCTCTTCGGGTGGCTCCTGATCGGCGGCGCGATCGCCGCGGCGACGGATCTGGCGCTGATGCGCGACGCCGTCACGGCGGCCGCCGACGAAGGTGTCGCGATGGCGCCGGACAGTCCCGCGGCTCGTCGGCGCGGACCGGCGTGATCGCCGCTTGGTGGGCACGATCGTCGGAGCTCGCCTGTCTGGCCTGGCTTCCGCTCGCCGCCGCCCTCGCGATCGGCCTGGTCAGGATCGTGGCCGTCACGTACGTGGAGCTGACGCGCCCCGCCGAGGTCGAGAGCCCGCTGGCGTTGCGCGTCGCCCTCGGCGCCGCAGGGGAACTGGCCGTCATGGCCGTCGCCTGGGTGTTCGGCGAGCTCGTCGGCGGCCTCGCGAGCAGGTGGATCGCCCTCGACGGTGTGCCGGCCGGCCGGGCGCTCGCGGCGGCCGCCCGCGACGTGGTCCGGAGGCCGGCCTCGACGCTCCTGCCGTGGCTCGTGACGACGTTGATGCTCCTGGTCATTCTCGGCGGAACCGTGGGAGCGGCCAGCGTCGCCTGGTCTCGCGTCATCGTGGCCCTCTCAAACCGAACCCCCGACGTGGCGACCGTCGCGATCAGCCTCCTGGTGTTCGTGGCGATCTGGCTGGCGGCACTCGTCCTTGGCGGCCTGTTCGCCGCGGTTCGCAGCTCGGTCCTGACCTTCGAGCACCTCCGGGTCCGGGCCGAAACCGGGACGTTCGGGGCATCGGCGCACCACCGTCCGGGGGATAGGTCCGTCCCGGATCGAGGTGGCAGCCTGTAGAGCCCGGCCCCAGAGGGTCCGGATTCCACTCGAGGTGCTCGATGGCGACGAAGACAGTCGTCTGCCCGGAATGCGATTCGCCGCTGGCTCCCGGCCGCTTCTCCTGTTCGGTATGCGGCGCGCTCGTCGCCTCGGTCGCCACGATGTCGCGGCCGTTCGCCGCCGTCGACGCGATTGCCCCGCGAGTCGAGATCCAGGCGCCCGCCGCAGCCGAAGGCGCGATGTGGCCGGCAGACGTGATGGCGCCGGCCGACGCGACTGGCCCGCGCCGCAGCGCCGGTAGCGGCCGCGCCTGTCCCCGAGCCGTCGGCGCCCGCGCCTGCCGCCGTCCGCAAGCCGCGCCTGACCCCGACTCTGCCCCGCCGGCCGAAGGCGGCCGTCGCCGTCGACGCTGCTGCCGAGAGGAATGGCGGTCCCAGCCTGGCGCCAACGCCGGCACCCGTCGCGGTGGCACCGCCAACGTCCTGGGTCCTCGCCGAGCCCGCCCGCCCAGAGCCCGCCCGCCCAGAGCGCGCAGATCCTGAGCCACACGTCCCGCCGCCGCCGACACAGGCTCCGAGCTGGCCCGATCGACCGGTCTGGCCGCCGGCCCGCGCCGTCGACGCCATCGACGCCATCGCGCAGCCTGTCGAGCCGGCCGCCTCCCGCGTTCCCGCCGGGGCGTACCTTCCGCCTTCGGCCGTGCTGCCGCCGGCCGAGGCGTTGCCGCTTCCGGGAGCCGCGCGCTCCCAGGCGACCGACCCCCAAGCCGGCGCGGCCGACTCGAACCGCTGGCGAATCGCAGCTAGGTGACGGGGCCGGCCCGCTCGGTCTCCCGAGCGATGTCGCCACTCGGGTCGTGCTCCTGGGAGCAGGCATCGCGCTGCTGGGGTTCCTGCTGCCGTGGGCCGATATCGTGATCGGCAGCGGCGTGATGGACGGCTACGTCGCGCAGTGGGGCCTGGCCGGGCCCGGACATCCGCTCGTCCTCCTGCTCGTCGCAGGGCTGTTCGGTTTGACGCTGATCGTGGAGCGCCTGCCGCGCTGGGCGCGGCTCGGACTGCCGTCGATCGGCCTCGCGTGTCTCCTCATCGGCCTCGCATGGCCCTACCTGGCCGGCCCGTTCGACGCATCCATCGGCGTCTACGTCGTCGCGATCGGGGCGATGGTCATGATCGTCGGCGGCCTGCTCGATCGCATCGCGTCGCGTCACGCCGAGCCCGTTACAACCGTCTAGGGCACCCGGGGCGGCGTCGGTAGCCCCTGTTACACTGCGCCGGACGCCGCGCGGCGTCCGGGGATACAGCGACGCGGCGACCGACCGGCTCTGAGCGATTCGGAGGCACCCACCAACCCGCATGGACGAGATCTTCGGCGAGATCGGGAAAGCCCTCGGCGGGTTCTTCGGCAGCGCCCCGGTCCAGCTGGCGCTCCAGGCGATCGCGATCTACCTGATCATCCTCTGGCTCGCCGGCGCCTACTGGGCGTTCCGCGACATGCAGCAGCGGACCGAGAACCCGATCCTGCCGTACCTCGCGGCGAGCTTCATCATCGTCTTCACCCCGATCTTCTTTCCGCTGGCGATCTTCGTCTACAAGATCATCCGGCCGCACGAGAAGATCGGCGAGGTCTACGAGCGCAACCTCGCCGAGGAGGCGCTCCTCGCCGAGGTCGAGGCGATCCACAGCTGCCCGACCTGCGCCCGCCGGGTGAACGACGAGTGGATCATCTGCCCGACCTGCCGGACCCGGCTGAACCGCGTCTGCCCGAACTGCAGCCGGCTCGTCGGGCTCGACTGGTCGCTGTGCGCCTGGTGCGGCAAGGACTTCGAGCGGCGCGACATGCCGGCCGCGGCCATCGCCGGTCCGCGCCCCGCGTCGATCATGCCGCTGCCGGGCACGCTCGAGAGACCGGCCGGATCGCCGCCGAGGGCTCGCTCGCGCTCCCGGTCGTCGGGTCCGCGCTCCGTGCCCGCGCCGCACGCGTCACAGGACGTCCTGCCCGAGGGCTAGACGACTCCAGCTCCGGCGCGAACGAGCCGGCACCTCGATTGGCCGACTGCACCTAGAGTTGCCGCGTGACCCCGGACGACGATCCCGACCGACCCCACCTGCCTCCCCGGCCCGGTGCGTCCACCTTCACGATCGAGGGCCGCGCGGCGCCGGGGCTCTTCGTCGTCGGCTGGCTGGCGTCGCTGCTCGGGCTCGCGGTCGGTCATCGCCGGGCGCGTTCGCGCCGCTCGACGGTGCTCGTCTACTTCGTCGGGCCCGGGCTGCTGTCGCTCGGGCTGATCGCCGCCTGCGGGCAACCAGGCCTTCGAGCGCCGCGCGCGCGGGGCCGCCTACGCCGGACCGTCGCCGATCCTCGTCTTCGCGGCGACGATCGCGGTCACGTACTTCGTCGGGGCCGTCCTCGGGCCTGATCCTCGACGCCCTCCTGACGTCGACCGGCGCGACGGTCTGGCCACCGGTCGGCCAGCTCATCGCCGGGGCGCTCACCGCCCTCGTCTTCATCGGCCTGATCCGGCTGACGGTCGTCGGCACGGGCGCCCTGTCGTGGTCGGAGATGGGCGTTCGGCGGCTCGACCGGCAGGCGGTCAAGGACCTCGTTCGCCGGCGCGTCGCTGGCCGTGCCGGTCATCGGCGTCACGCTCGTCGTCGCCGCGATCCTCGTGTCGATCTTCGGCGTCGCCACGCCGAGCCCGCTGCCGCCGACCGGCGAGCTGTCCGGCCTGCTGCTCCAGCTCGTCGTCGGCGCGATCATCGCCCCGGTCGCCGAGGAGCTCCTGTTCCGCGGCTTCGCCGTCACGGCCTGGCGGCGCTCGATCGGCGCGAGCCGGGCGATCGTCCGGGCGACGCTCCTGTTCGCCCTCGCCCACGTCGTCGGGGTCGACCGACGGACGACTTCGGCGAGGCCCTCGAGGCTGATCGCGGTCGGCGCCGGAACGCGCCTGCCGGTCGCCTGGGTCCTGGGCTGGGTCTTCGTCCGGCGCGGCTCGATCTGGGCGCCGATCGGGCTGCACGCCACGTTCAACGCGGTGCTGCTGATCCTCGCCCATATCGCCCAGGTCGCGGCCCGATCCGGCGTCGCCTGAACCGTCGACTCGCGATGAAGCGCCGGGTGAGCCGCGCGATAAGGGCTCCTCGCTACTGTTCGGGCCGTTCCCGGGTCCGGATGGCGGGAGGAATCGGCGGGCTTCCGTCGTTCGGGCCCGGGGACTCCGCGCCCGCCGTCGCCCAAGTGCCGTCGGCCCAGGAGATGAGCGATGGCCGAGCCCCTTTCGCGCGACACGCCTGCTCAGCCGCGGCCGGCGGGTCGGGCGATCCGGGAGATGCCGCCGCTGGAGCGGCCGCGCGAGCGACTCGCGGCGCGCGGCGCGGCCGGCCTGAGCTCGGCGGAGCTCATCGGCCTGCTCTGGGGGTCGGGCTCGCGCGGCCGATCGGCCGTCGACCTCGCCGACGACGCGCTCGCCCGGCACGACGGCCTGACCGGCCTCGCCCGGGCGACGGACGTCGAGCTCGAGTCGGTGCCGGGAATCGGCGCCGCGAAGGCGGCCCAGCTCACAGCCGCGTTCGAGCTGGGCCGGCGGCTCCTCGCGGACTGGCCGGCCGGCCGCTGGACGATCCGGTCGGCCCGCGACGTCGCCGACCGGCTCGTGCTCCAGATGGGCCGCCTCGAGCGCGAGGAGCTGCGGGTCGTCCTCCTCAACACGAAGAACGTCGTCCTCCGCGTCGCGACCGTCTACCAGGGCAACGTCTCGTCGTCGCTCGTCCGGGTCGGGGAGCTGTTTCGCGACGCGGTCCGGCTCAATGCGGCCGGTTTGATCCTCGTTCACAACCACCCGAGCGGCGACCCGACGCCGTCGCCCGACGACCTCCACCTGACCGCCGAGGCGCTGGCCGCCGGCCGGCTCCTCGACATCGACCTGCTCGACCACCTCGTCGTCGGCCACGACGCGTGGGTGTCGCTCCGCGACCGGGGCGTCTCGTTCGACCGGGTCGGCGGGTCGCGATCTGCCGGCTAGGGTCGATCTCCCGCCGCGGCGAGGAGCATGCCGACGAAGTACGAAGCGTTCCGCGTCACGTCGCCGTAGTCGCCCGGTCGCAAGCTCCCGATCTCGTTGAAGCGCGCGACGAATGCCTCGGCCGCCTTCCGGCCATCGCTCTGGCCGTAGCCGCTGGACTCGGGGGTGAAAAACGGGCAGTCACGGTAGATCCCGACCCGAAACTCTCGACCAGTTACCGTCGTGAGCGTCTGACCCTCGAAGCGCCTCGCCAGCCCCAGGAGCTCGTCGTAGGTCATCGCTGAATCGTAGACCCCAGACGTCGGATCGGCCGGCCACAGGTGCCCTGCGGCGCGGCCGGACGAGCCGGGTATACTGCACGGGCTTCCCCGCCTTGATCCCGAGCGCGCGATCCTCCGGTGCCCTTCCGGGCCAGTGGGAGCCGCTGCGAACACCGGACGCGACCCGACCCGCACGAAGGACCTTCCCGCCACATGCTCGACCGCTTCCTCGGCCTATTCTCCCGCGACATCGGGATCGACCTCGGGACCGCCAACACGCTGGTCCATGTCCGGGATCGCGGAATCGTGATGAGCGAGCCGTCGGTCGTCGCGATCGACGCCAAGACGAAGCGGGTCCTCGCGGTCGGCGCCGAGGCCAAGCGGATGGTCGGCCGGACGCCGGCGAGCATCATCGCGATCCGGCCGCTCCGCGACGGCGTCATCAGCGACTTCGACGTCACCGAGCAGATGATCAAGTACTTCGTCCGGCGGGTCCACGACCGCGTCGGGCTCATTCCGCGGCCGCGGATGCTCCTCGGCATCCCGTCCGGCGTGACCGAGGTCGAGAAGCGGGCCGTCCGCGATGCCGCCCTCAACGCCGGCGCGCGCTGGGCGCGGCTGATCGAGGAGCCGATGGCCGCCGCGATCGGCGCGGGCCTGCCGGTCAGCGAGCCGTCGGGCAGCCTCATCGTCGACATCGGCGGCGGCACGACCGAGGTCGCGGTCATCAGCCTCGGCGGGATCGTCGTCAGCCGCTCGATCCGCATCGGCGGCGACGAGATGGACCAGGACATCGTCGCCTTCGCCCGGCGCGAGTACAACCTGTTCCTCGGCGAGCGGACCGCCGAGGACATCAAGATCGCGATCGGGTCGGCCTACCCCGGCGAGTGGGACCAGCAGCGGATCTCGCTTCGCGGCCGCGACCTGCTGACCGGCCTGCCGCGCAGCGTCGAGGTCGGCGCGGACCAGATCCGCGAGGCGATCGAGCCGTCCGTCCAGCAGATCGTCGACACGATCAAGGACACGATCGAGGAGACGCCGCCGGAGCTCGTCGCCGACATCATGGACCAGGGCATCGTCCTCGCCGGTGGCGGGGCGCTCCTCGCGGGCCTCGATCGGCGGACGGCCGACGCGACCCAGATGCCGGTCCACATCGCCGACGACCCGCTGACCTGCGTCGTCCGCGGCACCGGGATCGTGCTCCAGGAACTGGGCAACCCGACGATGGACCGCGTCCTCGTCACCGACACCTACGCGCGCGCACCGCGGTAGGGTGCCGGTTCGGAGATTCGGGGCCCAGGTTCCGATCCGCGTTAGGCTTCGATCGCCATGAGTTCACTCCTCGCATCACGGACCGCCCGCCGCCGCTCCATCGTGTTCATCGCGCTGATCGCGACGACGCTCGTGATGATGGCCTTCTCGTCGAACCCCCTCGTGCGCGAGTTCCAGGGCGCCGTCAGTTACGCGATCCGTCCGATCCAGGGCGCGGTCGACAGCGTCGCCGAGGGCATCGCCGGAATCTTCCAGTCCATGTCGGACATCGACCGGCTGCATACAGATAACACCGCCCTGCGCCGCGAGAACGAGCGCCTCAAGGCCGAGAACCTCCGGCTCCTCGAAGCCCAGCGCGAGATCGAGCTCCTGACCGGCGTCCTGCAGCTCCGCAACGGCTTCGAGTACAAGACAGCGGCCGCCGAGGTGATCGCCCGCGAGTCGTCGGAGTTCCGCCGCCTCATCACGATCAGCAAGGGCTCCGATGAGGGGATCGAGGTGGGCGACGTGGTCATCGCCGAAGGGCGGCGCCCTCGCCGGCCGCGTCGTCGAAGTCGGTCCGAACCACGCCAACGTCGTCCTCATCACCGACCAGTCCTCGACGGTCATCGGCCTGGTCCAGTCGAGTGGCGCGATCGGGGCGGTCATCGGCCAGCTGGGCGGGACGCTGATCATGGCCAACATCGATTCGACCGACCAGATCGAGCTCGGGGACGAGGTGGTCACGGCCGGCATCGAGCTCGCGGGCGGGATCCGCTCGCCGTATCCGAAGGGCCTCCTCCTCGGCCAGATCGTCGACATCCGGCGAGACGCGAACAGCGTCGTCCAGACGGCCTTCCTCCAGCCGACGGCCAACCTCGAGAAGGTGGAGTACGTGCTCGTCGTCCTGGATTACGTCGGTGGCCTGCCGCCAGCCGACGAGCAGCCGATCGACTGCTCGATCACCGGCCCGGGCGGCGCGTTGCCGGGCGGCGAGCAGCCGTGCATCGAACCCACGCCGTCCGCCGCGCCATCCGTCGCGCCGTCCGTTCCCGCGCCGTAGCCGCGGCCGTGGCCCCTGCTACCCTGACCTGCGAATGAAGGGCATCGTCCTCGCCGGCGGCACGGCCACCCGGCTCTTTCCGCTCACGATCGTGACGAACAAGCACCTTCTCCCGATCTACGACCGGCCGATGATCTACTACCCGATCGAGACGCTGGCCGCGATGGGCATCCGCGAGGTGATGGTCGTGGTCGGCGGCAAGAGCGTCGGGGACGTCGTCGAGCTCCTCGCCGACGGGGCCCATTTCGGGCTCGACCTGACCTACCGCTACCAGCGCGGCGCCCTCGGGATCGCCCACGCCATCGGGCTCGCCCGCGGCTTCGTCGGCGACGACGCGTTTTGCTGCATCCTCGGCGACAACATCCTTCGCGGACCGGACCTGACGGGGATGGCCCAGGAGTTCGAGGCGGGGTCGTGGGGCGCCGGGACCCTGCTCTATCGAGTGCCCGATCCGGGCCGCTTCGGTGTCGCCGAGCTCGACCCGGACGGCAACGTCGTCGGCTTCGAGGAGAAGCCCGAGACGCCGAAGAGCGACCTCATCCCGATCGGGGTGTATTTCCTCCGCCCCGGAGCGTTCGACGTCATCGATCATCTCGCCCCGTCGGGCCGCGGCGAATTCGAGATCACCGATGTCCTCAACCATTACATCCCGGAGGGCGGGCTCTTCAGCCGCGTCTACGACGGGCACTGGGCCGACGCCGGAACGGTCCCGTCGCTGCTGCGAGCCGCCGAGCTCGCCCGCGACGACGACCAGGCGGGCCGGCTGGAGCCGCCGATCGAGCGGCCGGTCGGGTGAGCGGCCCGGCGGAGGGGGGCGCGATCGGTCCTGAAGCCAGCCTCCTGGTCACCGGAGGCGCCGGGTTCATCGGTTCGTGCTTCGTGCGGGACATGCTGGCCCGGCGCGACGGCACGCGGATCACGGTCATCGACAAGCTGACGTACGCGGGCAACAGGTCGAACCTCGCCCCGGTCGAAGCGGATCCGGAGCAGGCCGCGCGGCTCCGCTTCGTCGAGGGCGACATCGCCGATGCGGACCTGGTCGGTCCGCTCGTGCGGGACGCCGACGCGGTCGTCAACTTCGCCGCCGAATCGCACGTCGATCGGAGCATCCTCGATCCCGAGGCGTTCCTGCAGGACCGGGGTGATCGGGGTCCACGTCCTGCTCGAGGCCGTCGTCGCGGCGTCGGCGGCTCGTTCGCGGCCCGTCCGCTTCCTCCAGGTCTCGACGGACGAGGTCTACGGTTCGGTCGAGAGCGGCCGCTCCGGCGAAACGGACCGGCTCGCGCCACGCTCGCCCTATTCCGCGGCGAAGGCGGCGGGCGAGCTGCTCGTCGGCAGCTACGTGACGACGCACGGCGTCGACGCGGTCGTCACCCGCGGCTCGAACACGTACGGGCCGTACCACCACCCGGAGAAGCTGATCCCGCTGTTCGTGACGAATGCGATCGACGACCAGCCGCTGCCGCTCTACGGCGACGGTCTCCAGGAGCGCGACTGGCTGTACGTGGCGGACCATGCCGGTGCGGTCGAGCACGTCCTTCGCCACGGCCGGAGCGGCGAGACGTACAACATCCCGGGCTCGGCGGAGATGACGAACCGCGACGTCGTGGCGGCCCTCCTCGAGCGGCTCGGCAAGCCGTGGTCGCTGGTCCGGAGCGTCCCCGACCGACCCGGCCACGATCGCCGTTACGCGCTGGACGGCTCGAAGCTGGCGTCACTCGGCTGGCAGAACCGAACGGCGTTCGTCGACGGCCTGGCGGCGACGATCGACTGGTTCCAGGCGAACGAAGCGTGGTGGCGGGCGGCGAAGTCGGGCGACTGGGACGCGTACTACGAACGCCAGTACGGATCACGCCTGGCGCACGGCCAGGCTGTCGCCGAATCCGGCGTCTCGTCGGAGGGCTGACCGGGTGCGGGTCGCCGTCACCGGTGCCGGCGGGCGGCTCGGGCGCGCGCTCGTGGCGGCGCTCCAGGACGCGCCGTTCACGGGGCTCTCCGGGCCCATCCCGTGGGACCGAGCCGACTTCGACCTCGACGCTCCCGAATCGATCCATTCGCTGCTCGACCGCGACCGACCGGAGGCCGTCGTCCATGCGGCGGCCTGGACCGACGTCGACGGTTGCGCCCGCGAGCCTGAGATCGCCCGTCGCCGGAACGCTGAGGCGGTCCACGTGCTCGCCGAGGCGACGGCCGCACGGGACATCGACCTGGTCCATGTCAGCACGAACGAGGTCTTCGATGGCCGGCGAACCGATGGACGGGGGTATACGCCAGAGGACCGAACGAACCCGATCAATCCGTACGGTTCCTCGAAGCTCGAAGGCGAGATCGTCGCTGGCGCAGCCTATCGCGGGCGCAACGCCCGACTCGGGGTCGTCCGCACGGCCTGGCTGTTACGGGCCGCCTGGAAACGACTTCCCGACGAAGATCCTCGCCGCGGCGGAGCGAGCCCGGATCGCCGGCGAGCCACTCCAGGTCGTCGGCGACGAGTTCGGCTCGCCGACGTTCAGCCACGATGTCGCCGACGCCGTCGTGGAGCTCCTCGGCTCGGGCGAGGTTGGTGGCTTCCACCACGTCGTGAATGCGGGCGTTGCCTCGCGGGCGGCCTGGGCGCGGGAACTGTTCAGGCAGGTCGGCCTCGACGTCGCCATCGTCGAAGTGCCTGCGTCGACGTGGTCCCGGGCGTCGACGCCACCCGCCTGGGGAGTCCTCGACCCGACGCCGCTGCCCGGGGGCGAACCGCTGCGCTCGTGGCCCGAGGCCCTCGCCGACTACCTCCCGACGCTCCTTCGCCAGCGCGCGGCCACCCGCGCGGCCACGGAAGCACGCTCGTGACCGATCGTCCTTCGGCGCTCGAAGGCGTCCGGTTCGGCGCGGTGACGCGTCACGCGGACGCGCGCGGGTCGTTCCGCGAGCTGTGGCGCGCGTCCCTCTTCCCGACGCTGACCCTTTCCGAAACCGGCGCGCCGGCAGGATCCGAACCCCGCTTCGTGCAGGCCAACCTGTCGACGTCGGCCCAGGGCGTCCTCCGCGGGCTCCACTACCACCGCCGCCAGCTCGATTACTGGGTCGTCGCTTCCGGTCGGGCGCTCATCGCCCTCGTCGACGTCCGGCCAATGCTCACCGGGAGCGGCGACCGGCCCGTCGTCGAGACGCGCGAGCTCGCGGCGGACGATTGGGTGGTCATCCCGGCCGGAGTGGCCCATGGCTTCCTCGCGCTCGACCCGCTCGAGATGCTCTACCTCGTCACGAACGAGTTCGATGGCTCCGACGAGCTGGGGTTCGCCTGGGACGATCCGGCCGTGGGGGTTCCGTGGCCGGCCGTCGAGGGAACACCCGACGGGCGGCCGATCCTGTCGGACCGCGACAGGACAAATCCGCCGCTCAGCGAGCTTGTGGCAACTCTGCGCGCTAGGCTAGAGTCGCGGGGCCTCGCCGCAACGCGAGACGTCGCCACCGGTGCGCACACCTCCGCACACGTCCCCACTGTTCCGTACCGGCGGCGGGGCCGATGGGGCCATTGGTGTCGGGACCATCCCGCGATTGTTCCGAGCGCGGCCGAGCGCGACGCTTGCCCAGCACTCATCCGACCCCCAGGTCGATCCGCTCGGGAGCTCACGTTGCGCAAATCCGTTTTCGCCGTCGTCCTTGCCCTCGTCGCCATGCTCGGCGCGTACGGCCCGGTCGCGGCCGCCCAGACCAGCACGGCCAAGATCGTGATCGTCGTCGGCGCCGATACGCCCCAGTACCTCGACGATGCGAACGAGCTCTACGCAGAGGCGATCCAGCACACGCCGAACGTGATCCGGGTCTACAGCCCGAACGCGACATGGTCGGCGGTCAAGGCCGCGGCGGCGGGCGCCAACATCCTGATCTACCTGGGTCACGGCAACGGCTGGCCGAGCCCGTACACCTATGACCCCAGCTACACGACGAAGGACGGGTTCGGGCTCAACGCCAGCGCCGCCGGGACGCACGGCAACCTGAAGTATTACGGCGAGCCGTCGATCCGGACCCTCGGCCTCGCCCCGAATGCGGTCGTGTTCCTCCACCACCTCTGCTACGCCTCGGGCAACTCGGAGTCATCGAGCCAGAACCCGACGCTGAGCGTTGCGCGGCAGCGCGTCGACAACTACGCCACTGCCTTCCTCTCCGCGGGCGCATCCGTGGTCATCGCCGAGGGCCACAGTCACACCGGGTACTACCTGCGAGCGCTGTTCACAACGGCCCAGCCGCTTGGCCAGCTGTGGCGCGGGAGCCCGACCTACCACGGCCACGACATCACGTTCACGCCGACGCGGAGCACGGGGACCGCGGTCCTCGACCCCAACACCGGCGGGAGCAGCCCGACGGGCTACTACCGCTCGATCGTCGGCAATCTGAACGTGATGTCCCACCAGGTCCTCGGCATCAAGCTGCCGCCCGGCGTGCGCGGAGCCCCCGGTGTGACGATCGTTCCGAACCACGGGACCGTCGGGGTCGCCGGGGCGACCAGGCCGAGCGGCACGACGACCTCGACCCGGATTCTCAGGCTCCCGGTCCGATAGCCCTCCGGCCCGCGGGCCGAACGCGGCAGCCCCATCGAGGGGACCGCACTCCACCACAAGCCACCGTACCCCTCCCGACCGGGACCATCGTCACCGTTGTCCTCCCGACCGCCGGAGCGTAGGGTGTCCGTCTCGCAGCTCATCGCGAGACCTCTCCGAGGGACCATGTGACCTTCCGTCGACCCGCGCCCCGATCGACTGGCCGCCCCGTGATCGCCGCCATCGTCCTTGTGGCGCAGCTCTTCCTGACGAGCGCGGTCAATGCGGTCGCCCCTCCGACCCGGGCCCGCGGCGGTCGACCAGGCCACCGAACCCACGGAGCTCCTGCCGGGCATCCACTACGAGGATGCGCTCGCCCACGCCGAGGATCGCATCGAGTTCACGCCGGGCGGTCGGGTGACCGTCGGCTTCCGGCCGCGCGCCGACGACACGTGGCAGGTCGGAGGGCGGGCGCCGCGCGCCGCTGCCCGCCGGCTCCGCGTCCGGACGCGAGATGAGGCCGTCCCAGCCGAGGCCCCGTCGGCCGCGCCTGTCGCGCCCGCCGAGCCCGGCGCCGCCGAGTCAAGCGCGGCCCCGGACCCCATCGTCGAACCGAGCCCTGCCGCGACCGCCCCCATCGACGCACCCGCCGTCGACCCGTCCGAGGTCCCGGCCGCCGATGGGGCGTCCGCGGTCATGCCGGCTGCCGCTGGCCAGCTCGAGCTCGACGGAACGCGTCTCCGCCGCCAGGTCATGGGCTTCCTCCCGTACTGGGAGGTCAGCGACGCCGTCCTCGACTACGAGGTCCTCTCGACGATCGCCTACTTCAGCGTCGGTGCCGACAAGAACGGCAACCTCCTCAAGACCGACCCCGACGGCACGCCGACGACCGGCTGGGGTGGCTGGACGAGCTCGCGGATGACCTCGATCATCAACGCCGCCCACACGAAGGGCACACGCGTCGTCCTGACGATCTCGGTGTTCGCCTGGACGAGCGGCCAGGCCGCGCTCCAGGGAGCGCTCCTCGGCAACCCGACGGCCCGCCAGAACCTCGCCGTCCAGGCCGCCGCCGCCGTCCGCGCGAGGGGCGCCGACGGGATCAACCTCGACTTCGAGCCGATCGCGTCCGGCTACGCCGACGAGTACACGCTCTTCGTCCGGGCCGTCCGCGCCGAGCTCAACAAGCGGGCGGCCGGCTACCAGCTGACGTTCGACACGACCGGCTACATCGGCAACTACCCGATCGAGGCCGCCACCGCACCCGGCGGCGCCGACGCGATCTTCATCATGGGCTACGACTACCGGACGGCCGGCTCGGGCTATGCCGGCTCGATCGACCCGCTGTCGGGCCCGGCCTACGACCTCCAGGACACGGTCAATGCCTACGCCGCCCGGGTGGCGCCGTCGAAGCTGATCCTCGGCGTGCCGTGGTACGGCCGGGCCTGGTCGACCGTCTCGGACTCGGTCAACGCCAGGACCCAGACCGGCACGAAGTTCGGGGCATCGAACAGCGGTCCTCTACGACACGGCGGCCGACTACGCGACGCAGTACGGCCGGCGCTGGGACAGCCGCGAGCAGAGCCCCTGGATCGCCTACCGGCGCCAGAACTGCTCCACGACGTACGGCTGCGTGATGACCTGGCGGCAGGTCTACTACGACGACGCCGACTCGCTGAAGCTGCGCTACGACATGATCAATCGGATGGGCCTCCGGGGCGCGGGGATCTGGGCACTCGGCTACGACGCCGACCGGCCCGAGCTGCGCCAGGCCATCGCCGAGAAGTTCCTCAACGACAAGACCTCGCCGCTGGCCGGCATCCGGACGTTCGCCCCGAAGCCAGGCGGCCGAGACATTCACCGTCTCGTGGGTCGGCGTCAGACGAGAGCGGCGTCCTCGACTACGACGTCCAGGTCTCGATCCACGGCGGGCCGTGGCACGACTGGCTCGTCGACACGAAGGCGACGAGCGCCCCGTACACGGGCGCCGACGGCCTACGGGTTCGCCTTCCGGGTCGCGCGCCCGCGACACGCACGGCAACGTCGAGCGCGTGGGACGTCGCGAGCGTCTACCACTCCCACGTCGGCCTCGCGCGCGGGCAACTTCGGCAAGGTCGTCGCATCGAGCGTCAACGTCCGTTCGCGGCGCGCGGCGACGTCGGCCGCCGATCGTCACGACGGCTGCCGCCGGCACGATCCTGGCGATCACCGGCGGCCCGGTCGAGCGCCGATGGCTACACGTGGTACAAGGTCACGCCTGCCGATCGTCGAGTGGGCGCCGGTCGCCGGCGTCCGCACCGACGTCTGGGTCGCCGCGGGCAACGGCTCGACGCACGCTGGTCGCACCGGTCGGGGCCCCGAATTCGACCGTGGTCGACCTGCCGGCCGGCGTCGCGCCCGGCAGCCGGCGCCCGGTTCGTCGGCATCGACCCCGCCCGCCTCCTCGACACGCGCTTCGGCGTCGGGCTGTCCGGTCCATTCGCGAGCGGCACGGCCCGGACCTTCACGGTCGCCGGTCGCGGTGGCGTCCCGACCAACGCGGTCGCCGTCACCGGGCACCCTGACGGTCGTCGGCCAGACGAGCGCCGGCTACGTCGAGCCTCGGGCCGTCGCGGCGACCGTCGCCCGCTCGTCGGTGGTCAACGCGCCGGTCGGCGACATCCGGGCGGCCGGCGTCACCGTCAAGCTCGGTGCGGACGGCTCGCTCGCCGCGCTGTGGAGCGGAGCCGGGGGCTCGAAGGCCGAGCCTCATCTTCGACGCGAGCGGCTACTTCGTCGCCCGGAGCGTCGGGCGCGACCTACGTCCCGCTGACGCCCGCCCGGATCCTCGACACCCGAACCGGGCAGCGGCCTGACCGGCCAGTTCACCTCGGGCGCGCCGCGGTCGTTCGCCGTCGCGGATCGCGGCGGGGTCCCGGCCGGCGCCGCGGCGGTGACCGGCAACCTGACCGTCGTCGCGCCCACGCAGCGGCGGCTACCTGTACGTCGGCCCGGTGGCAGCGTCGACGCCGCCGAGCTCGAGCCTCAACGTCCTCAAGGGCGACACCCGCGCCGCGTCGGTGACCGTCAAGCTCGACGGCAGCGGCCGGCTCGGCGTCGTCTGGAAGGGCGTCGGCCGGCGCGAAGGCCGCACGTCCTGTTCGACGTCACCGGCTACTTCGTCAACACGCTCCGCCGGCGCGACGTTCTACCCGATCGACGCGGCGCGCGTGCTCGACACGCGCGTCGGCAACGGCCTCGCGGGTCCCTTCCCCAGGAACGTCGTCCGGACGTTCCAGGCGACCGGTCGCGGGACGATCCCGGTGAACGCGGTCGCCCTGACCGGCGGCGCGACTGTCGTCGCTGCCGTCGACGAGCGGCTGGCTCATCGTCGGTCCCGTCCGGCACGCCGCTCGGCGCCACGTCGACGATCAACCTGCCGAAGGGCGACATCCGGGCGAACGGGCTGACCGTCCGGGTCGGTCCGGGGGCGGCCTCGGGGCCGTGTTCCAGGGGTCGTCCGGCGCCTCGGCCAACGTGATCTTCGACGCCACGGGTTACTTCCGCTGAGCGACGCGGAGCGGGACGATCGGGCGGGTTTCGCGGCGAGGGGCCGGGTCTACACTGGCCCGACCATGACGACCGCGCGCCCGAAACCGTCCAGAACGACGCACGACGCGACTCCCACGTCGGCGCTCCCCGGCGCCGGAACCTGGGTCATCCTGCCGACCTACAACGAGGCGGAGAACGTCCGGACGATCTCCGCCGCGATCCTGGAGAGCCTGCCCGGAGCGACGCTCCTCGTCGTCGACGACGGATCGCCCGACGGCACCGGCCAGATCGCGGACGAGCTCGCAGCCGCCGACCCCCGGATCCGCGTCCGCCATCGGCCCGAAAAGCAGGGGCTCGGGCGGGCCTACCTCGACGGCTTCGGCGTTGCGCTCGCCGGCGGGGCCGAGGTCGTGATCCAGATGGACGCCGACTGGTCGCACGACCCGGCAGCGCTGCCGTCCCTCATCGCCCCGATCGCCGGCGGAACGGCCGACCTCGTGATCGGGTCGCGCTACACGCCGGGCGGCGGCGTCGTCGACTGGGGCATCGGGCGGCGGATCATCTCCCGCGGCGGCAGCATCTTCGCCCGGAACGTCCTGCGCCTCGGCCCGCATGACCTCACCGGCGGGTTCAAGGCGTGGCGCGCGTCGACGCTTGCGGCGATCCCGTTCGACGGCATCCACGCCGGCGGCTACGTCTTCCAGATCGAGATGACGTTCCGGGCATCGCGCCGCGGGGCGCGCGTCGCCGAGACACCGATCACGTTCCGCGACCGGCGCGTCGGCCAGTCGAAGATGAGTCGACGGATCGTCGTGGAGGCGCTGGTCGTCGTCGTGACGCTCCGAGCCGAGGAGCTCGCCGGCCGGTTGCCGGGACGACGCGGCGCGGCCGATCGCGGGCGTCCCGGAATCGCCGGCCGCCGCAGCAGCGACCGACCGAACTGGTCCAGACATTCCGCGTCCCTCGGCGCTCGAGACACCGGCGGCCGGCGAGGGCCGGTGACCGCAGGCAGCCCACGCGCCGCTCGGCTCGGCGGATCCGGGTCGCGCGACCGGCCGGGTCCCGGGCGTTCGGGTGGTCCTCGACGCGCGGCCGCTCCAGGAGCCCGATCGCGCACCGCTCACGGCGGTCTACCTCGAGGGCCTGCTCGGGGCCTTCGACAGCGCGCCGCTGAGCGGGCGAGTCCTTCGCCCTCCTGCTCGGATCCGACCTCGACGACCCGACGGCACGCTTCGAGCGGCTCTCCGTGGTCGGCCGGCGCCTCTTGCCGCCGACGCGGCTCCTGCGCTCCGCGGTGCTCACCGTCGATCCATTCCTGCTCTCGGGCGCGTCGCTCGGGGCCGCCTGGCGGGCGGATCGAGGCGGCGCAGCGGGCGCGATCTACCACGCAGTCGGCGGTTCGATCCCGCTCGCCACGGGTCTGCCCCTCGTCGTGACGCTCCTCGATCTCGCGCCGTGGGAGCTGCCGGGTGCCTACCAGCGAGGCGCGGCCTCGCGATTCGGCCAGCGCCTTCGAGCGCGGCTGCTCCGCGACGCGGCCGCGGTGATCGTCGGAACCGAGGCGGTGGGAGTCGCCGCCCGACGACTGCTCCACATCCCGCGGGACCGGATCCGGGTCGTCGCCCTCGCCCCGCGGCCCGCCTTCACGTCCGGGGCCGCGCGCCACAACCGCCGCTCGCGGCGAACCGGGATCCGCGCGCCGAACGCGACCGGCTGGGCCTTCCCGAGCGCTACGTCATCTACTCCGGGCGGTATGACGCGCGGCAGGATCTCGGGACGCTGCTTCGCGCCCTGGCGGAGCTGGCCGCTGCCGGCCGGCCCGACGGCCTGCCGGCGGATGCTCCGTGGCCACCGCGCGTCCTGTTCGCCGGCGCATCGCCCGGACGATCGTGCCGCACTTGCCCGGGCGGCGGCTCGCGAGGGGGTCGGTGAGACGCTCGCCTACGCCCCGCGCCTCGACGAGGACCGCCTGGCGAGCCTCGTCCGCGGCGCACGAGCCGCTCTCCTGCCGGTCGTGTCGGACAGCGCCGGCCTGGCCGCAATCGAGGCGATTGCCTGCGGAACGCCGGTCGTTGCCTCGGCCGTCGGGGCCCTGCCGGAGATCGTCGGTGCGGCCGGGATCCTCGTCGAGCCGCGTGACCCGGCTCGGCTCGCCCAGGCCCTCGCGACGGCGTTCGTCGATGACCGCGTCCACGGCTCGCTCGTCGAATTGCCCGCGACCGCGCCGCCACGCAGCAGCGGACCTGGGCCGATGTGGCCCGGGAGACTCGCCTGATCTACGCCGAGGCCGCCCGGTCGCGATAGTCGCTGGAGGGCGGGGAGGAGCCGTATCGAGCCGGCCGGCCGGACGCCGCCGTCGCTTGGTCCGGCAGGCGGACCAACCGGCGGTCGGGAGCCCGCCAGAGCCTCGATTCCGGGCCCTCGTTCGTCGCTTGGTCCGGCAGGCGGACCAACGGGCGGTCGGGAGCCCGCCAGAGCCCCGATTCCGGGCCCTCGTTCGTCGCTTGGTCCGGCAGGCGGACCAACCGGCGGTCGGGAGCCCGCCAGAGCCTCGATTCCGGGCCCGAGCCTACTGCCGGTGCTGCTGGCTCGTGGATGGTTCGGGCGGCGGCGGGATGCCCGGGGTGAGCAACACCTTTGTGCCCGTCTGCATCACCTGGACGAAGGTCTGCCCGGCGGTCAGCGTGACCCGCGAGCCGTCAGCGTTGAAGAAGATGGTTGGCTTCGTGAGCGAGGTCTTCCGCCAGGTGCCCTTGGTCGTCGTGCCGTTCGTGGCGATATAGGCGGTGCCCTCGCCGATGACATCGGCCTCGAGGCGGTTCTTCCTCGAGCCGTCGTTGAGGGGCCCGAACCTCATGAGCATGATCACGACGTTCTTCGGGGCGACTCGGTCGCCTGTCGCGGCGTCGATCTGGGGCTTCTCCCCGGTGACGGACCGCTGGTACGTGTTGGTCGCCTGGTCGTAGTCGTAGCGGATCTTGTTGTCCGAGTAGGCGACGTCGATCCGGCCGCCGCGTGGGCGGAGCCTTGGCAGGATATCCGGCGCGAACTGCCAGACCGGCACCGCCGCCTCGTCCGTCGCCTTGAGGGTCTTGGCGAGGCTGCGGAGGCGCTTGCCGTCCGTGTAGAGGTTGTGTGGCGCGAACCGATCCTTGACCCGCGAGAACGACTTCCCCCAGCGGAACTCGTCGGCGTTGTAGACGAGCTGGCCGTTGCCCTGCGAGCGAAGGGTCTGGAGGGCCTGCGGGGAGCCGCCCGAGTGGGCATAGACCGCCCGCCACTCGGCCGCCCACGCGATGTAGTAGTAGCGGGCACTCCGGACCGGGCCGACGCGGCCGGGATGTTCTCCTGGAAGATCAGCATGTAGCGCGGGATGCCGCCCTCGGCCGGCGCCTGCCAGACGACCGACGCCGCATTGAACCCGGACTGCGGTCGGGCGTCGCCGTGATCGTCGACCATCACCGCGATCGGATGCTGGGCCGCGACCTCGGGCGGCACGAGGACGCCGGTCAGCGGTGCCGGGACCGGAACGGGTGTCGGGACGGGCGTCGGCGACGGTGTCGGCGTGGGCACCGGCGTCGGCGAAGGTGTGGGCGATGGGGTGGGTGTCGGCGCAACGGGAGACGCGGTCGCCCCGGCGACCTGCCCCGGATCGAGGCTCTGGCCGGTCGGCGGCGCGGCCCGCGCGGCGAGCATGCCGATGGCGAGGCCGGTGGCGAGGGCCGCGACGACCAGGGTCGGGACGAGCAGCCGCTTCATCGGCGGCATGGCTTCTGGGGGTTCACGGTCCCTCGGTGCGATGGCGCGGGGGCGACTGGCGTGTGACGTCTTCAATGCGGCGACGGTGACGCTCGCCGCTGAGTTCCGACGCGGAGGATACTCCGGGCGGTCGAGTTCCCCGTCTTCTTGCCACAAAGTCGCCCCGGGACGCGGCCCGACCACTCGCGGTAGGCTGCCCCCGAACAGTACGCCGCCGCGAAGCGAGGGAACCGATGGCCGAGCAAGAGCAGCCCGAACCCGGAGCCGAGGAATCCGGGCCAGAGGATTCGTCCGCCGACGGTGAGCGGCCCGGTACGGACGCCCTCGCCGGCGCCGAGGAGGCCGCCGCGCGGGAAGCCCAGGCGGAGGCTGCCCGCGCGGAGTCGCCGCCGCCGGCTGAATCCGCGCCTGCCAGGGCCGCGCCCAGTTCCTCGGACGGCCCGAAGGTCGTCCGACCCAAGGCCAAGACCAGCCAGAAGGCCCCCGCGGGGTCGCGATCGGCCGCGTCGATGACCGTGATCGAACCGCAAAAGGGGGCGGCGACCGGCTCACGAGGTTGGAATCGGTCTCGATCCGTGAGGCCGGAGCCCAGGAGGTCAACGCCACGAATGTCGACGTCAGCCGGGGCGGCATCGGCCGGGCCCAGGCCGTCGACATCGCGGTCTCGCAGGGCGGGATCGGTCTCGCCCGGGCCGATCGCGTGTCGGTCGAGATGGGCGGCGATCGGCGCGGCGCTTGGCGGCGAGGTCCGCGTGACCCAGGGCGCCGTCGGCTCGGTGCTTGCCCGCGACGTGCAGATCGAACAGGCGGTCGTCCGGACCGTGGTCGCCAACAACGTCCGATTCGAGCGGACGACCGGCGTTCTCCTGCTCCTTGCCCGCCGGGTCGAGGGCGACGTGCGGGTGCTGCTCGACTGGCGCGGGGCGGTCGCCTTCGGGGCGGCGTTCGGGGTCGTCGTGTCGATATTCCGGCGCCGGAGATAGGCCCGACGACGGCCATCACCAGGCGGGCCGTGGCGGGCCCGCGCCGACGCTCGGCTATACTCGACCACCGGCCTGCGCCCCTCGCGCGACCGTTTGTCCGCACGACCCGGTCCCGTTGATAGGAGCCCACCGACCCGTGATCGATCCCTCCGCGCGCGTCCACGCGACCGCGGATCTCGAGGCCGACGTCAGCGTCGGGTCCGGGACGAGCATCTGGCACCGGGCGCAGGTCCGGACCGGGGCGCACGATCGGCGCGGAGTGCGTGATCGGCCGCGACGCGTTCATCGACGAGGGCGTCCTGATCGGCGACCGGGTCAAGATCCAGAACGCCGCCCTCGTCTACCACGGCGTCACCGTCGAGGACGGCGTCTTCATCGGGCCCGGCGCGATCCTGACCAACGACCGCTATCCGCGGGCGATCACCTCGACCGGCGACCTCGCCCGGGCCGACGACTGGAGGTCAGCCCGATCGTCGCTCCGCTACGGCTCGTCGATCGGTGCCGGCGCGGTCGTCGTCGCCGGCGTCGACGTCGGCCGGTTCGCGATGGTCGGCGCGGGCGCGGTCGTCACCCGCGAACGTCCCGAACCACGCGCTCGTCGCCGGCAACCCGGCCCGCCGGCATCGGCTGGGTCTGCGCCTGCGGCGCCCGCCTCCTCGACGCCAACGGCGATCCCGGCGCCGGCCGAGCCCGCGACCGGTACGCCGCCCGACCCGGAGCTCGTCTGCGCGGTCTGCGGCCGCCACTACGCCTACGTCCCGGATGCCGAGACGCTCGAGGAGCGATCCGGCCCGCGCCAAGGAGCACCAGCATGATCCCGATCGCCCGCCCCGACCTCGGCCCGGAGGAGATCGCGGCCGTCACCGAGGTGCTCGGCCAGCGGGATGCTCGCGCAGGGCCGCAAGGTCGCCGAGCTCGAGGAGCGCTGGGCCGAGTTCGTCGGCGTCAGGCATGCCATCGCGATGGCCAACGGCACGCTCGCCCTCATGTCGATCTTCTCCGGGCATCGGCCTCGAGCCCGGGCGACGAGGTCATCACCGTCTCGCACACGTTCGCCGCGACGGCGAACGCGATCCTGTACACGGGCGCGACGCCGGTCTTCATCGACATCGAGCCCGACACGTACCTGATCGACGCGAAGCAGATCGAGGCGGCGATCACGCCGCGGACCCGGGCGATCTGCCCGGTCCACCTGTTCGGGCTCGTCGCCGACATGGACATGATCCAGGCGATCGCCGATCGCCACGGGCTCGCGGTCGTCGAGGACGCCTGCCAGGCCCACGGCGCGACGTTCCGCGGCCGGCAAGGCCGGCAGCTTCGGGCATCGGCGCGTTCAGCCTGTACGCGACGAAGAACATGACGACGGCCGAGGGCGGCTTCGTCACGACCAACGACGACCGAGCTGGCCGACTGGCTGCGGCTCTACCGCAACCAGGGCATGCGCGCGCGCTACCAGTTCGAGATGCTCGGCTTCAACTTCCGGATGACCGACCTCGCCGCCGCGATCGGGCTCGTCCAGCTCGCCAAGCTCGAGCGCAACACCGCCCGCCGCCAGGCGATCGCCGGCCGCTACGACGAGGCCTTCGCCGAGCTGCCGGTCCGGCCTGCCGGTCACGCCCGACGGGCGGACCCACGTCTTCCACCAGTACACGATCGACGTCGGCGGCGCGCGCGACGCGATCGTCGCCGAGCTGCGGGAGGCCGGCGTCGGGGCGGACATCTACTACCCGATCCCGGTCCATCGCCAGGCATACATCATGGAGCGCGGCCTCCACGCCGACCTGCCGGTCACCGACGCGCGCCGCGGCCCGGACGCTCGCCCTGCCGATGTTCCCCGGGCCTGACCGAGGAGGAGCAGGGCCAGGTGATCGACGCCGTTCCGAGCGTCGGTCGCTGCGCCACGCGGAGAGCGCCGGCAGGGCGTCGGGCGCCGCCGGAGCCGCTTCCCAAGCCGGTGTCGCCGCCCGATGACCGGCAGCCTGGCGCCCGGCCGGGGACGGCGAGCTGCGGCGTCGGCCTGGCCGGCCTCGGGTCGATGGGCCGCAACCACCTCCGGATCCTCGTCGGCCGACCCGGACGTCCGGCTCGCCGCCGTCGCCGATCCCGTCGCCGACGTCGCTCGCCGCCGCGATCGCCCAGATCCGGCGCCCAGGGCTTCGCCGAGCCGCTCGCGATGATCGCGGAGGCCGAGCTCGACGCGCGTCGTCATCGCGGCCCCGACCACGGCCCACGTGCCGCTCGCCCTCGCCGCGATCGAGCGCGGCATCGCCGGTCCTCGTCGAGAAGCCGCTCGCCGCGACGGTCGACGAGGCGATGGCGGATCGTCGACCGCGGCGCGCGGACCGCGGCGTCCCGGTCCAGGTCGGTCACGTCGAGCGGTTCAACCCGGCCGTCCTCGAGCTCGGCCGGCTGCTCGGCGACGGGCTGGCTGTCGACGGTCTATGCCGATCGCCTCGCGCCGCGCCGGGCCCGTTCCCGGCCCGGATCCGCGACGTCGGCGTGACCGTCGACCTCGCGACCCACGACGTCGACATCCTGTCCTGGATCGCCGGCGAGCGGCCGACGCGGGTCTACGCCGAGACCGCCCAGCGGATCCACGCCGATCACGAGGACCTGCTCTTCGGGCTGCTCCACTTCCCGTCCGGCGCGACCGGGATGCTCGACGTCAACTGGCTGACGCCCGCCAAGCGCCGCCAGCTCGTCGTCGTCGGCGAGGAGGGCATGTTCGAGCTCGACTACCTGACCCAGCGCCTGACGTTCACGCGGGCGACCGACACGACGAATCCCGCGGCTGATCGGCGGCTACGCCCCGACGTTCGAGGGCGAGGTCGCCGAGCTGCCGGTCGCGACCGCCGAGCCGCTCGCCGCGGAGCTCGACGCGTTCCTCGGGGTCGTCCGCGAACGGCGGCCGGCCGGTCGTCGACGCCGAGGACGGCCTGTGGGCGGTCGCCGTCGCCAGCGCGCTGCTCGAGTCGGCGGCCAGCGGCAACGCCGGTCGATCTCTCAGACACTGTCCACGAGGTTCGCCGTCGCATGACGATCGTCTCCCGCCCGACCGTCCGGTCCAGAGCCTGCTCGGCGGCTCGATCGACGCTGCCGATCCGCGCCTGCGGCCACGAGCCGGCGCGATCGAGGTCAGCCCGTGGGTCGGCGAGCCCGGGCACGGCCGGCCGCGTGGCCGTGGTCGGCGCCGGGAAGATGGGCCTGCCGCTGGCCGCCCAGTTCGCCGATCACGGCTGGCAGGTGACGGCGGTCGACGTCCAGCAGGCGGTCGTCGACGCGATCAACGAGGGCCGCTCGCACGTCGACGAGGAGCCGGGGCTGGCCGAGCTCGTCCGCGGCCGCCCACGGCCGCGGCCGCCTCCGGGCGACGACCGACGGCCGCGGCGGCCGCCCGCGAGGCCGACGTCGTCGTGCTCATCGTGCCGGTCATGCTCGACGACGAGCAGCAACCGGACTACCGCTACATGGACGCGGCCGTCGACGTCGATCGGGCCCGGGCGTCCACGCGGGCTCGCTCGTGATCTTCGAGACGACCCTGCCCGTCGGCGACACGCGCGAGCCGGTTCACGCCCCGGCTCGAGGCGGCGACCGGCCTCCGCGCCGACGAGCGACTTCTTCGTCGCCTTCTCGCCCGAGCGCCTCTACAGCGGCGCAGTGCTCCGGAACCTCGCGACCTACCCGAAGCTCGTCGGCGGGATCGGCCCGGCGTCGACGGCCCGCGCGGCCGCGTTCTACGACGCCGTCCTCGACGCCGAGATCGTGGCGATGTCGAGCGCCGAGGCGGCCGAGTTCAGCAAGCTCGCCGACACGACCTACCGCGACGTCAACATCGCCCTCGCCAACGAGTTCGCCCGCTACGCCGAGCGGATCGGCGTCGACATCCACGAGGTCATCGCGGCGGCGAACAGCCAGCCCTACACCCACATCCACCAGCCGGGGCTCGGCGTCGGCGGGCACTGCATCCCGGTCTACCCGCACTTCCTGCTGTCGCGGGCGCCCGAGCTGGAGCTCGTCGAGCTGTCCCGCCGGACGAACGACGGCCAGGTCGGCGTCGCGATCAGGGCGCTCCAGCAGGAGCTCGGCGGCCTCGACGGGCGTGCCGATCCTCGTGCTCGGCCTGACCTACCGCCACGGGGTCAAGGAGCTGGCCTACTCGCGGGCGCTGCCGCTGATCGAGCGGCTGACCCACCAGGGCGCGCGTCGTCTCGGCCTTCGACCCGCTGCTCGACCGACGACGAGATCGGCGCGCTGCTGCGCGACTGCCGTGGCGCTGGGGCGACGCCGGGCCCGTTCCGGGCGATCGTCACCCAGACCGGCCGATCCGCTGTTCGCGACGCTCGACCCGGCCTGGTTCCCGGACCTCGCGCGTCGTCTTCGACGGCCGCAACAGCCTGCGCGACCTGGCCCTGCCGCCGACCGTCGCGTACCGCGGGATCGGCTCCCGGCGCGCCCGGTCGGCCGCGCCGCGCCGCGCGACCTCGCCGAGCTGATCGCGACTCGCGCGCAGGCCACGCTCGGGCGCACTCGCCCGTCGGCACGCACTAGGCTGATCGCGTGCGAATCGTCAGCGTCGTCGGGACGCGGCCCCAGCTGATCAAGGCGGCGGCGCTGTTCCCGGCGCTGCGCGCCCGCCACGACGAGGTCTTCGTCGACACCGGCCAGCACTGGGACGACGCGATGGCCGGCGACTTCTTCGCCGAGCTCGGGCTGCCGCAGGCCGGATCACGCCCTCGGGGTCGGCGGCGGGACGCGCGGCCGAGCAGACGGCGCGGATGCTGCCGGCGCTCGAGCCGATCCTCGTCGACGGAGCGCCCGGACGCCGTCCTCGTCTACGGCGACACGAACTCGACGCTGGCCGGGGCGCTCGCGGCGGCCAAGCTCGGCGATCCCGGTCGCCCACGTCGAGGCCGGCCTGCGGAGCTTCGACCGGCGGATGCCCGAGGAGATCGAACCGGGTCGTCGCCGACCACCTGTCGCGCTGGCTGTTCGCCCCGACGCCGACGGCCGTCGCGAACCTGCGCCGCCGAGGGGATCCGCGACGGCGTCGTCCTCGTCGGCGACCTCATGCAGGACCTTGCGGCGCGAGTCGCCGGCGAGATCCGCGACGGCCGGCGGCCCTCCCGCCGATCGCGGACGCGGCTCGGGGTCGGACCTCGCGCCCGGGCGGCTACCTCTTCGCGACGATCCACCGGGCCGAGAACCGGACGCGCCGAGGCCATCCGGGCCTGGGCGGCGATCCTCGCGGCCGCGGCCCGTCCCGACCGGCCGGTGGTCCTCGCGCTCCACCCGGGCACCCGCGCCGCGCTCGAGGCGAGCGGCGTGGCGCTGCCCGCGGACGGTGTCGCGTCGTCGAGCCGCAGGGCTACCGCTCGACCCTGGCGCTCCAGCTCCACGCGGCGGCCGTCCTCACCGACTCGGGCGGCGTCCAGCGCGAGGCGGCCTGGCTCGGCGTGCCGTGCCTCGTCCTGCGCGGCACGACCGAGTGGGTCGAGGCGGTCGAGGCATCCGGTGGGCGCGATGGTCGTCGTCGGGCTCGATGGCGACCGGGCCGCGGCCGAGCTCGAGCGGCTCGCGCCGGCCGGGTCTGCGCCGGAGCCTGGCGCGGGCGCGCGCTCGCCTCGCTCGCCCTTCAGCCGGCCGGCGCCGCGGACGCGATCGTCGCCGCGCTCGAGGGCGGCGCGTGAGGGTCGTCATGTTCGTCCGGAACGACGTCCTCGTCGACGCCCGGGTGCTCAAGGAGGCGGGATCGCTGCGGGACGCCGGCCACGACGTCACGATCATCGGGATCAGCCGGCCCGGGGCCCCGCGGGCGGTGGAACGCGAGCAGCGCGACGGGTTCACGATCGTCCGGGTCCCGCTGCCGCGCTGGACGCGATGGTGGCGCTGGCTGCGTGCGCCGTGGCGGCTCTGGTCGATCGTCCGGCGGCGCGGCGGTGCGCCGGGCTCGCGGATGGACGGGCTCGACTGGGTCGCGATGTGGCGCTTCGGGAACCTCGGCTGGGCCAGGGCAGCGGCTCGCGAGGCGGGGCCGGCCGACGTCTACCACGGCCACGACCTGACCGGCCTGCCGGCGGCCGTCCTCGCCCGCGGATGCATCGGCCCGACGCCCGCCTCGTCTACGACAGCCACGAGCTGTTCATCGTCTCGGGGGCGACCGTCGGCCGGCCGTCGTGGGCGGTCGACTGGCTCGCCCGCCGGGAGCAGGAGTGGGCCGCCGAGGTCGATGCGCTCGTCACGGTCAGCAACGGGTACGCGGACCATCTTCGGCCGCTCCTCGGGATCGAACGAGTCGTCGTCGTCCACAACTGCCCGCCGCGGCCGGTCGTCGATGTGCCGCGACTCGGACCTGATCCGCGACGCGGCCGGAATCCCGGCCGGTGCGCCGATCGTGCTCTACCACGGCGGCCTGCGGGCCGGTCGCGGCATCCGCGAGCTGGCCGAGGCGATGCTCGAGCCGGGGCTGGAAGCCAGCCACCTGGTGTTCCTCGGCTTCGGGCCCGGCACGGTGGAGGTCCGCGAGCTGGCCGCCGAGCCACGCTTCGGCGGGCGGATCCACCTGCTCGATCCGGTGCCGCCGCTGGACGTCGTCCGCTGGGTCGCCTCGGCCGACGTCGCGGCGATGGCGATCCAGGCGACGAACCGGAGCTACTACCTCTCGACGCCGAACAAGATGTTCGAGGCGTTCGCCGCCGGCGTGCCGGTCGTCGCGAGCGACTTCCCCGGCTTCCGCTCGATCGTTGCCGACGACCCGGATGGCCCGCTCGGCGAGCTGTGCGACCCGGCCGATCCTGCCTCGATCGGTCGCGCGATCCGGGCGCCTCGTCGAGCTCTCGCCGGACGCGCGCGCCGATCTGTCGGCCCGGGTGCCGGCAGGCGGCCCGCGAACGCTGGAACTGGGAGACGGAGTCGGCCCGCCTGGTCGAGCTGTACGCCGACCTGGAACGCGGCAGGTGAATCCGGCGCCCGCGGCATCCGAGCCGGTCCGGCAGCGGGCGACGCTCGTCCTGCCCTCGAGCGGGGCGTTCGACTCGCGGGCCTGGCGGATCGCGAGCGCCCTCGCGGCCCGCGGGCACACGGTGACGGTGCTGGCGCCGGCTCGAGGCCGGGACTCGCCGACTGAGGAGCAGCACCCGGCCGGCTACCGAATCGTCCGCGTGCCCGTGTCGGCGGCGGCGGGGCTGCCGGGCCCGCTCCGGGCGCTGTGGACGCGATTCCGGCCCGCGTCCGACCGGGCGCGGCCCTGGAGCCGCCCGCGAGAGCCGCAGTCGAGCCCAGTCGCGGCCGCGGGCGTCGCGCGGCCGGGTCCGGGCGGCCTCGTCGGCCGTCGTCCGCCTCGCGGCGATCGCGCTCACGGTTCGTTCGCAGCGCCTCGCGACGCGGCCGCTCGCTCCCGCCGGCCGACCTCGTCCACGCCATGGCCTACATGGGAATCCCGATCGGGCTCGACCTGGGACGGCGCGACGGGGCGCCGGTGGTCTACGACGCCCGCGACATCTACGTCGACGCCGCGAACGTCGCCCGGCTGCCCGGCCCGGCCCGCCGGCTGTTCGGCCTGGTCGAGCGGCGCTGGGCGCGGCGAGCGAGCCGCGTGGCGACCGTCAACGAGCCGTACGCCGCCGTGATGGAGCAGCGGTTCGGCGTCCCGCATCCGCTCGTCGTCCTGAACTGCTCGTACCGCCGCGACCCGCCGGCCGTGCCGCTGCGCCTGTTCCACGAGCGGCTCGGCCTCGACCCGGCGACCCGGGTCGTCCTGTACCAGGGCGGGTTCTCGCGCGACCGCGGGATCGAGCAGCTCATCGACGCGCTGCCATCGCTCCCGGGTGATGCGATCCTCGTCCTGCTCGGCTACGGCTCGCTCCAGGCGGAGCTCGAGCGCCGCGCGCGAGAGCCCGGCCTCGCTGGTCGGCTGCACGTCCTGCCGGCGGTCGCCCCGACGGAGTTGCTCGACTGGGTGGGATCGGCCGACGTCGTCGCGATGCCGATCCAGCCGTCGACCCTGAACCATCGCCTGACCACGCCGAACAAGCTGTTCGAGGCGATGGCGGCCGGCGTTCCGGTTGTCGCGTCGGACCTGCCGGGAATGGCCGGCATCGTCCGCGAGACCGGCTGCGGGGTCCTGTGCGACCCGACCTCGCCGGCAGCGATCGCGTCCGCCATTCAGTCCATCCTCGAGGCGCCAGGGACCGAACGAGCGGCCTATCGAAAGCGGGCACTCGCGGCGGCCCACGGCAGGTACAGCTGGGAGGCGCAGGTCGAGATCCTCCTCGCCGAGTACGGCCGCCTGACGGGCCGGCCGTGGTGACCGACGGGAGCGCCCCGCCCGCGACGCGCGGTCGTCCTGGTGGGTGGCCCGGCCGCGCCCTATTCGCGGGCCATCCGGATCGCCCGGGCCCTCGCCGCGGAAGGCTTCGACGTCGAGATCGCGGCGATCGCCGCGCCCGGCCTGCCGGAGCGGGAGCCGGTCGCGCCGGCGCGGCCTGGGACGGTCGGCGAGCCCGCGCCGGATCCGTCCGCGGTCGGCCGGATCGAGATCCGCCGCTACCGGCCGTCGGGACCGTGGGCGATCCTCGGGGCGAGCGAGGCGGCGACGGCGGCACGGGGCGTGGGCGCCGAGACGTCGGCGGGGCGCGGCGCCACTGGACCGCGACGACCGGGCCGGCGGCGCGGGCTGCGCGCGATCGCCTCGCCCATCCTCGCCGTGCGGCGCTGGCTCTTCTGGCCGCACGCGGTTCGCGGCTGGTGGGCGACGCTGGCGAAGGAGCTTCCGCCCGCCGACCTCTACCACGCCTGCGGGGCGCTGGCGATCGCCCCGGCACTCGCCGCCCGGACACGCCATCCGCGAGGGCCGTCCGGTGCCCCGGCCCGGGTCATCCACGACGCGGTGGACCACGCCGCGGCCGGCAACGAGGCCCAGGCGATGCCCGCGCCCTTCCGCCGCCTGATCGCCCGGCGCGAGGCCGGCTGGGCGCGGGCCGCCGACGCGGTCGTCACGGTCAACGACGCGCTCGTGACGAGCCTGACCGCCGCCTGGCGCCCGCGGGCCCCGATCCTCGCCGTGCCGAACAATCCGGAACCGCCGGACCCGGCGATCGTCGAGACGCCGCCGGATTTCCTTCGCCGGGCGGCCGGCCTGCCGGACGGAACGCGAATCGTCCTCTACCAGGGCCGGCTTGGGCCGGGTCTCGGGCTGGCCGAGGCGGCCGAGGCGGTCCTGCTCGTGCCGAACGCCGCGCTGGTCCTGCTCGGGTTCGGGCGAGGGCTGGGGGAGAGCCAGGCCCGGGACCGCGATCCGCGATTCGCCGGCCGCCACGTGACGCTGCCGCCCCGCCCGCCCGATGAGCTCCTCGCCTGGACGGCGGGCGCCGACGTCGCCCTGATCGCCGCGCCGCCGATCTCCCCGAACCAGCGCCTATCGAGCGCCAGCAAGTTCTGGGAGGCGATCGCGGTCGGGACGCCGAACATCGTCGTCCGCGGCCTCGACACGATGGCCGGAATCATCACCGACGTACGACCTCGGTGCGGTCGCGGCGTCGCCCGCCCCGGCTGACCTCGCGGCGGCGATCAACGCGGTCCTCGAGCGGGTCGACCGCGATGGCGTCGCGTGGCGCCGGCGGATTGCGGCGGTCGGGCGCGAGCGGTTCAGCTGGCCGCCGGTCGCGACCGCCTACCGATCGCTGGTGCGCTCGCTCGCCCCTTCCGACGGCCCGGCGAACGACGGCGGCTCGACGTCCCAGTCGACGTAGGCATCGCCGCGCGGCCGCGAATAGAACCGGATCCCGTAGCGGCGGAGCTCGTTGACGAACCGCTCGCTTGCCGCATCGGCCGCCCCGCGGATCCGCCGAGAGCGCGGGTCGAGGGCCGTCCACCCAAGGGGCAGCTCGGCCGCGCCGACGCCTTCACCGATCACGACAAGGCGTCGGTCGTCGAGCCCGCCGCCACCGGCCAGGCCCTCGGCGACCGGTCCGGCGTCATCGGCCGCGATGCCGGCATAGACGACTGGACCCGCGTCGAGCAGCGCGGCCTCCCGCCGCCAGCTCGGACGCCCGCGTCCGAACCGAGCAGCACCGCGTATCGCGCCAGGAATTCGTCGAAGAACCGGGCGCGCTGCTCCGCGCTGAACGGCCGCGGGTAGGCGTTCTCCTTGATCACCTTGGCCGGCGAGCCGACGGCCAGGCTGCCGTCGGGCAGGTTCGATGTCACGAGCGAGTTCACGCCGACGACGCAGTTCCGGCCGATCTTTACGCCGGGATTGACCGTCGCGCCCGGGCAGCCACGCGAAGTCGCCGATCTCGACCCCATCGAAGGCGACCGGGAAGCCCTGGAGCCGGCTCGGGTAGGCCCCGTGGGTGTAGATCGAGGTCCGCGTGCCCGAGCCCAACCTCGTGGCCGATCGTCACCGGTCGGGCCGTGTTGACGAGCGTCTGGACGCCGAGATGGACGTAGTGCCCGATCTCCAGTCGGGAGGGCAGCTCGTAAGCCGAGCCGCCGCCGATCTTCGCCGTCGGGAGCATCCACAGCTCCTGGCCGATCGTGATCCGCCGGCCGCCAATCTCGCACGACTCGTTGACCGTGCCGTATGCGCCGATCCGGAGCTCGTCGAGGACCTTGACCGTCGAGTGGCGGAGGATCCGGACGCCCTCGTCGAGCTGGATAGAACCGCCCTCGATCCGGACCGACTGCCCGATCCCGACGCCCGCGTCCGAAGGCGACCCGTCGAGCTCGAATCAGCACGCCCGGCGGCGTCCGGAAGTCATCGTCGCCCGACAGGCCGATTCGCGCGCCCGGCCCGATCTCGACCTCCTCGGCCTCGATTACAACGCCTGGTCCGACCTCGACGTCGTCGGCGATCGAGATCCGGCTCGCCTCGATACGCGGCTCGCCATGGCGGGCGATCACGGGATGACCATCCGGACGACCTCGAATGCCTCGGCGGCCGGAGCGTTCATCTGGACGCCGCGAACGGCCGCCAGACCGGAGAGGAACGAGGCGCTCATGTACGTCCGGTGCTGCTGCGAGACATATGCCGCGGCGTGGCGGATCTTGATCTCGATGTGGCGCGGCTCGAGCTGCACGAAGCAGGCGTGTTGGAACGAGATCGTGTTCATCGGCAGCTCGTAGCCGAGGATCGTGGAGTGCTTGAACGCCCGCACGCCCTCGGCCGCGATCACCGCGTGATCCTGGTGGATGTCCGAAGACGACGGGAGCAGGACGAGATCCGGCTCGATCCGCCGGCGCAACGCCACGAGGTCCTCGAGGATCTCCTGCCGCTTCGACGGGAAGTGGCGGACACGGTAGTCGTAGAGGTAGAACCGCTCCGGGACAATGCCGAGGACCCCGATCGCGTCGACGACCTCGCGCTTCAGCACGTCCTCGTCGAAGCCTTCCGGGACCGACTCCTCGCAGGCCGAGAAGCAGGCGAAATGGACCTCCGTCCCGTCCTCGATGAGGCGCGCGATCAGGCCGGCGCAACCGAACTCGTCGTCGGTGTGTGCGCCGAGGACGAGCGCCCGCTTGCTCCCGAACAGCATCAGGCTGATGGTAGCAACTACGAACGCCGGCTCGGACTCGAGCCGGGCGGCGGCCGGACTCGCCGCGCTCGCCCCGCGCCGCCCGACGGCCTCGGCTGGCCGGTAGGCTGGTGGCATGAGTGAGCGCTCCGGGTCGTGGATCGTCATGCGGGCCGGCCGCAACCGCGGCTGGGGCGGCGACATCCGCCGGGCCCGGATCTTCGAGCCGCTGGCGGCGCGAACGTCGGCCCGGGTCGTCGACGATTGGCCGGCCTTTCAGCGCACGGTCCGTGGACGGCGCTGGCAAACGCTCCTTCCCGGGACGCGAACGCCGCCGCGACTCGCGGCGTCGGAGGCCGCACCGCTGAAATGGACCGACCGGATCGGCGAGCTGGCCGATCCCGTCGCCGTGGCGATCTACGACGACGCCGTCGTCCAGGCGCGGGCCCTCGGTCTCGAGATGTCGTCGGAGCGGGCGGCGGACTACCAGGAGCTCCGCCGCCGGAACGAGGACCTGTTCCGATGGCACGTCGTGCCGACGGCATCGTTCGCCGAGCTGATCGGCCTCGACCGCCGACCGGGTGGTGGTCGGCGGCAACGGGACGGTGACCTCGCAGGTGCGCCCCGGGCCGTGGCCCGAGGTCGCCGGCTATCGGGTATCGTGTCCGGCGCTGCGCCGGGCCGCGGGATCGATCTCCTCATCGAGGCTACGCGAGAGGTTCGGGCGGCGGTCCCCGAGACGCGGCTGCTGCTCTGGCTGATCGCGACCTCGCCGGCCGACGAGGCGTTCATCGCCGATCTGCGGGCCGCGACGGCCGGCGACGACTGGATCGAGATCGGCACCGCGCCGTACGTCGAGCTGGGGGAGACCCTGGCCCGGGCCACGGTCCTGACGATCCCGCAGCCGGCCAGCGACTACGCCGACGTCGCACTGCCGGTCAAGCTGTTCGATTCGATGGCGGCCGGCCGGCCGCTCGTCGTGACGCCACGTCGCGAGACCGCAGCAATCGTCGAGCGCGGCGGAGCCGGCCTGGTGGCCGCCGACGACGACCCGGCCTCGATCGCGGAGGCCTGTGTCCGACTGCTGGCCGACGCTGGCGCTCGCGCGGCGCATGGGCGCGGCGGGCCGGGCCATGGCCGAGCGCGAGTTCGACTGGCCGATCGTCGGGGATCGGATCGCCGACGAAATCCTGCAACGCGAGGGCATGCCGGTCCGGGCCCGGTAGATACCCTTGTCTCGATGACGACCGACGACCAGCCGTGGATGGTCATGCGGGCCACCGGGGACCACGCCGTGGGCGGCAACATCCGCCGAGCCCGGATCTTCGAGCGCCTGGCCGAACGACAACAGGCGACGGTCGTCAATGACTGGCCGACGTTCCAGCGTCGCGTCCGGGGCCGGCGATGGCAGGCCTGGATCCCGCGTCGACGCCCCCGGCCACACCTGGCGTCGTCCGAGATGGCGCCGCCGAGCTGGGTGAGGCAGATCGTCGCCCTGGCCGACCCGGTCGCCGTCGCGATCTACGACGATCCCGTGGCCCAGGCGCGAGCGCTCGGCATTCCGCTCTCGGACGAGCGGGCGGCGGAGCTCCAACGCCGGCGCCGGCTCAACGAGGACGCGTTCCGCTGGCACGTCGTCCCGACAAAGGCGTTCGCCGAGGCACACGGGCTGGATCTCGACCGGATCATCGTCGGTCGCCAGGGGACGGTCGCTGCTCACGTTCGGCCGGGGCCGTGGCCGGAGGTTCCCTCGATCGGGATGGTGTCCGGCGCGGCGCCGGGACGCGGCATCGAGACCCTGATCGAAGCGGCTCGACTGGTCAGGACACAGGTGCCCGATGTCCGGCTCTTCCTCTGGCTCAAGGCGAACGCGCCGGCCGAGGAGGCCTACCTCGACGAGATCCGGGCGAGCGTCCGCGATGAGCCATGGGTCGAGATCGGGGCGGCGCCATACGCGCAGCTCGGGCCGACGCTGGCGAAGGCCACCGTGCTCGTGATTCCCCATCCGGCCATCGAATACATGGACGTGATCCTGCCGGTGAAGCTCTTCGATTCGCTCGCCGCGGGCAGGCCGCTGGTCGTCACGCCCCGCCGCGAAACCGTCGCGATCGTCGAGCCGAACGGCGTCGGGATCGCGAGCCGGGACGACCATCCGGCCTCGATCGCCGAGGCGCTCGTCAGGGTCCTGGCCGATCCCGAACTGGCCCACCGGATGGGCGCGGCCGCCCGCAGCCTGGCCGAACGCGAGTTCGATTGGCCGGTCCTCGGCGACCGGATCGCCGACGAGATCCTCCGCCGCGAAGGGCTACGAGCTTGAACGTGTCGGTCAGGTCCGCCCGCCGCCGCTCGCCCATCGATCGCCGAGCCGGCCCAGTCCACCAGCCGAGATCCGCCAGGACGGATCGGGCGCGATCCGCCGCAGGGCTTCGATGTCCCGTCCGTCGAGCGCGACGATCTCGAGCGGCGCTGCGCCCGCCGCCGCTGACCCGGACCTGAACTCCGTGAGGATCCGCTCGACCTCGCGGGCGGCGGACGCGACCCCCGCGTCCGTGAGCCCCGCACGTTCGGCGCGCGCTCGCCAGACCTGGACTGGGCTGGAAAGGAACCGACGGATGCGCGACGGGAGCGCGGCCCGTCCCGCGGTCGCCGTGTCGCCCGGCATGGCGCGAGGCTGGGAGCGCAGGGAGCCTTGCCTCGCCGACCCACCCCAGCGAGGGGAGGACCACGGAGCGGGGCTCACGCGAGGTCACCAGCATCACGTCGGCGGCCAGCGCCGCTGGGAGCCGCGCCAGCCGCTCAGCCGCGTTTCTCCGATCGAGTCCGACGATCACGGTGCGGACCGTCGCATTCGGCGCGGCCGGCGCGGGCACGCGGGGCGAGGCTGGCGAGCGCTCGGATTCGGACAGAACCTCGGCGTACAGGGTGATGAGGCGTTCCGCGACGACCTCCGCGCCAAACCTGCTTCGAACCGACGCTCGCAGCGTCGCGGCATCGAACGACTCCCGACGACCAAGGGTCTCGAGAATCCCGTTGCCGAGAGCCAGACTGTCGTCGACCGCCACCAGCGCCCCGAGACGCTCGGGTTCAGCCCCGAGGATCTCGGTGACGCCGCCCGAGTCCGTCGCGACGACGGGCAGGCCCGAGGCGAGCGCCTCGGCGGCCACGACTCCGAACGTCTCGTAGCGGCTGGCATGGACGAACACGCTCGCTCGAGCCATCGCCTCCGCGATCTCCGATCGGCTCATCACGCCCTCGAACGACACCCGATCGGCAATGTCGAGGCGAGCCGCGACGGCCTTCCAGCGCTGGTCGAGGTCCGCCGTCGGTGAGCCGCCGATCAGTCGGAGGCGCGCCGCCGGCCGCGCGGCAACGACGATGGCAAACGCTTCCAGCAGGGTATCGATGCCCTTGATCTCCTTGCGATAACCGACGAAGAGCAACTCGTCCGGGACGCGCTGGTCGAGCGCAGGGGCGCGGAACTCGTCGACGGCGACGGCATTCGGCACGATGACCACGCGGTCCGCGACCTCCGGCAAGGCCGACCGGATCTGGTCGGCGAGGACCTGGCTCACGGCGATGATGCGAGAGGCGCGGGCACAGGCCCTCGAGTAGCGCTCGCGCTGGCCGGGCTCGTTCAGGATTCGGGCGAGGAACGTCGCGTGCTCCGTGATCACGAGCGGGCAGCCGAGGCGGTCGGCGAGCTCTGCGGCGGCTGCTCCGTCGGGATAGCCGGTGTGGGCGTGGACGAGCGCCGGGCGCGGCGATCCGTCGGCCGCCATCCGGTCGGCGAGGGCTCCAGCGCCGAGACTCGATGAAGCTCCGCCGACGTCGTCCCGATGGCCGACGTGGTGCCGTCCGCAATCGCGAGGCGCGCGATCGGGACCGGCGCGTCGACCCCGAACGCGGTCGGGTGGAAGAGGGGTTGTTCGCTCGCCACGGCCTCGGCAATGGCCGAATGAACGGGCTCCACCTGGCGGCCGCGTGCGGTCTCCCCGCCGATCAGTGGCAGGCGATCGAACGAAACGACGAGCGGGACGACCTGCTTGGTCGCGGCGAGCGCAACCACCTGGTCCGCGACGAACCGTCCGGCCGCGAGATCCTCGACGCCCGGATACCAGCTCGCGACGACCAGGACCTCGGGCGGTTCGGGGCGCGAGCCCAGCTCCACCTCGGAGCTCATGCCTCGAGCCCGGAGCCGTCCAGGGGTTCGGCCGCGCCGCCGGGTCGGCCCGTCCGGACGTCGAGCCATTCGTCGGCCAGGCGCCGGAGGCCGCCCGGCGCCATCGACGCCCGGCCCGCGCGAACCGCCCGGATCGAGGCGACATGGTCGTGCCCATCGACCGCGACGATCTCGACGGGCCCGTCCGCGGCGAGACCACGGGCGATCGTCTCGACGGCGAGTGCTGCCGGAGCGAGCGATCGGGCCGATCCCGCGTCCCGGCCCAGGACCCGCCGGATGGTGCCCGCGGGATCGTAGACGAGTCGGCCCAGACGCCCGGCGATGCCCGGCCGTCGGGTCGCCGCGGGCGCGGCCGGGTCCCCGCGCCAGCGCGAATCGATATCGACCTCGATCAGGCGAGCGACCGACGGCAGGGCGATTGAGCCCGGGCTCGTGGCTGTGACGACAACGAGCGATTCCCGCAGGGCAGCGGGTAGCCTGACGAGCCGGGCGGCCGCGGTTTGTCGGTCCAGCGCCACCACAAGGGTCGTGGCGGCAGGATCCGTCCCACGCCTGCCAGTGACGAAGGTAGGAGTGCCCGGCTCGCCCGCCGTTCTCGCCAATGCCTCGCGATAGAGGACGAGGAGGCGCTCGGCGACGAACGGACTGCCGAACCGCCGCTCGACCGACGCCCGCAGCTCGTCCGGATCGAAGTCGAGCCGCCGTTCCAGTGTCGCGATGATCGCTCGTCCCAGCAGCTCGGGGTCATCAACGGGGACGACCGCTCCCAGCCGATCGCGGTCCGGCCAGAGAATCTCCGAGACCCCGCCCGAATCGGTCGCGACCACGGGCAGCCCCGATGCCAATGCTTCGACGACGACGACGCCGAACGTCTCCCGAGGGCTCGGGTGGACGAAGAGGCTGGCCCGGGCCATGGCATCGGCGATTTCCCCGCCGATCGGCCGCTTCCTCGAAGCTGACGGCTCCTCCCAGACCCAGGCGCGACGCCAGCGCGTGCCACTGCGGCCTCGGTGGCCTCGTCTGGCGACCGGCCGATGAGCCGCAGCGTGATCGTCGGTCGAACGGCGCGGGCGATCGCCACCGCCCGCAGGAGGACCTCGATCCCCTTCGACGGCTTCCGATGGCCGACGAACAGCAGTTCATCGACCGCGCGCTCGGCTGCCGGCGTGACCCGGAAGTGTTCCAGCTGGACGGCGTTCGGAATGACGACGACGCGGTCGGCGTGCTCCGGGAACGTGGAGCGCAACTCGGACGCCAGCATCTCGCTCACGGCGACGATCCGGTGGGCGCTCGCCATCGTGGCCGCGTACCGCTCGCGAATCGCGGGCTCGGCGACGAGTTTCGGGACGAACGACGAGTGCTCGGTCACGATCAGCGGCCAGCCGAGCCGCTCGGCCAGGCCGATCGAGGCCGCGCCATCCGGATAGACGGTGTGGGCGTGGACGACGCCCCGCCACCCGGTCGCGCCCTCGCCGGCGAGTCGGTCGCCGAGCGCTTCGAGGGCGGCCTGGCGGTGCGCGGCCATGTGCGCCTGCCCGGCGGCCGTGGTCATCCCCTCGGGGATCGACAGACGTGCCACCGGCAGCGCCGGATCGACGCCCCAGGCAGGGGCCCGGAAGAGCGGCGCTGCCGCCCGGACTGCGCCCCGCGTCGCCGCGAGGACCGCCGAGGCCTGGCGGCCACGCGACTTGGGCCCGCCGCTCAGCCGAGCCGCGTCGAACGTGACTACGGCGACCCGGGCGACGCCGGTCGCAGCCAGCGCTTCGGCCTGGTCGGCGACGAACGGGCCATCCGCCGGGGTCTTCGACGGACGGAAACCAGCTGGCGACGACGAGGACCTCGATCGGGCCGGGACCGGACGCCGTCGCTTCCTCCTCGGCCGTCATCCGTCGGTCAACCGGCTGGATTCGGCTGTGTCCCCTCGACCGCGGCCATCCTTCGGGCGAGCTCGGCCTCGCGATCGATCCGGGCCTGCTCCGAGCGCTCCTGGTGGAGGGCGACGACCTCCTCGGGCGGGCCTTCGAGGATCACGTGGCCCTGGTCGAGGAGCATCGCCCGGTTGCAGAACTCCGTGACCCAGGCCATGTCGTGGGTGACGAGGACGATGCCCTTGGCCGCCTTCGTCAGCTCGATGATCCGCTGCTTGCTCTTCGCCCGGAAGACCGCGTCGCCGGTCGAGAGGACCTCGTCGATGATCAGGACGTCCGGATCGACCGCCGTCGCGATCGCGAACCCGAGCCGGGCCCGCATCCCGGACGAGTACGTCTTGATCGAGGCGTCGATGAACTCGCCGATGTCGGCGAAGTCGACGATCCCCGGCAGCCGCTCCTCCATGTCCCGATGGGGGATGCCCAGGAAGGCGCCGGCCAGCCGGATGTTGTCGCGGCCCGACAGGTCCTGGTCGAAGCCCGCGCCGAGGGTCAGGAGGCTCGAGACGTGGCCGACGACGTCGACGACGCCCTCGTTCGGCTGGATGATCCCGGCGAGGACCTGGAGGAGCGTGCTCTTGCCGGCCCCGTTCGGGCCGATGATCGCGAGGCTCTCGCCGGGCACGACCCGGAACGAGACGTCGCGGAGTGCCCAGAAGTGGGTCGGGCCCTCGTGCCGCTTGAGGAGGTTCTTGAACGAGTTGCGAACCGTCGTCTGGCGGGTGAGGCGGAGGTTGTAGCGGACCCCGAGCCGCTCGACATCGATCGCGTAGTCCGGCGTCGGGGCGCCGTTGACGGGGCCGTTCACAGGACCTTGGCGAAGGCGGGCTCGACCCGCTTGAAGAAGAGCGTCGCCACGGCGAGGAAGATCAGAGAGGCGACCAGGACGACGGCGAGCCCGAACCAGTTCGGCATCGTCTCGCCGTAGATGACGGCTCGGTACGACTCGAACAGCGGCGTCCACGGGTTGAGCGAGAACAGGAAGTCCCCGAACGGCCCGGCCTTGCCCTGGACCTGGTCGAACGAGTAGAGCGCGGGCGACAGGTAGAACCAGAGCCGCAGGCCGTGCCGGGCGACGTTGGCGATGTCGCGGAAGAAGACGTTGATGGCCGAAACCGCGATCGCCGTCGCGAGGCTGAACACGAACTGGACGGCCGCGACGACCGGGATGAGGACGAGGAACGGGCTGATCCGATCGGAGTAGAAGAGGACCATCAGGGCGAACAGCGGAATGAGCCCGAACAGGAAGTTGACGACGCCGCCGGTGGCTGCCGCGACGGGCAGGACGATCTTGGGGAACTTGACCTGCTTGATGATCCGCTCGCGCGACGTCACCGACACGATCCCGTCGTTCACGGCCGACGAGAACCACTTCCACGGCAGGATCGCGGCGAAGACGAAGAGCGGATAGTCGGGCTTGCCGATCTGGAAGATCACCGAGACGAGGACGACGTAGACGGCCATCTGGAGGAGGGGATCGAGAATCCACCAGACATTGCCGAGCAGCGTGTCGGATCCGTGCTTCTTGAGGTCTGCCCGGACGAGGTAGCGAGTGAGCCGCCGATGGGTCCAGATCTCCCGGAAACCCGACGCGATCAGCTCCAGCGGTCCGGGCCTGCGGGCAGCCCGGAATGTCCGGGCGGTTGCGGTCGTTGCCATGCGCCCGGGAGCGTAGCACGGCGGTCGCCGCCTGGCGGTCCATGGCGGCGTTGCCGCCTGCGCTCCTCGCTCACGCACCTCTGAGGTGCGCTCGCTCCGGTGCTCGGACGGCGCCTTGCCCTGAACCGCCCTGCGGCGACCGCAAACGTCGCGATCGCGCCGGCGGCCATCGCCGATAATCGGCGGCGATGACTTCCCCGTCTCCCGGCGCCACGTGACGCGGCCGTGGCTTGTTCTGCGCGAGGGTGACCGGCGGCGGTGGGGAGGCGATCTCCGGCGCCATTACCTGTTTGACGGGCTGGCTGCGCGGACGGGTGCCCGAATCCTCGAGGATCGCCGGGTGGACCCGCTGAGCGCGACGCTGCGGGAGCTCCGTGGACCGCGCTGGCAGGTCTGGCGCGACCGGCCGATGGTCGCCTCGACCGAGTTCCTGTTCGACAAGCAGTTCGCCGCGGTCGGCCGACTTGGGGAGGCGGCCGTCGTCGACGTCCACGACGACGCCTTCCTCCAGAACGACGCGCTCGGCATCGAGATGTCGCCCGACCAGGCCGACGCGATCCAGGCCCGGATGAAGCTCAATCGGGAGGGGTTCCGCTGGCTGGTCGCCCCGTCGGCGGCCTTCGCCGACCTCGTCGGTCTCGATCCGGCGAAGGTCGTCGTAGCGTCAAACGGCAGCGACACCGCCACGGTTCGGCCGGCGCCGTGGCCGGACACCCCGGCCGTCGCGTTCATCTCGGGGGCGGCCCCGCGGCGAGGCATCGAGGAGCTCGTCGAGGCGGTACGGATCGCCCGCCGCCGCGTCCCGGACACGAGGCTCCACCTGTGGCTCGCCGCGACCGGCGACGACAGCAAGGCCTATCTCGACGCCCTGGCGGCGTCGGTTGCGAGCGAGCCGTGGATCGAGATCGGGCAGACGCCGTACGGCGAGCTCGGGGCGGCGCTGGGGCGGGCGACCGTCATCTGCATCCCGACGCCCGCCCACGCCTACTGGGACTCGGTCGCACCGGTCAAGCTCTTCGACTGCCTCGCCGCGGGCCGGCCGATCGTGACGACGCCCCGGCCCGAGACCGCGGCGATCGTCCGCGACCGCGAGGCAGGGCTGGTTGCCGACGGCGACGACGCGGAGGCGCTCGGGGCGCGGCTCTCGGAGCTCCTCGAGGACCAGGAGCGGGCGCGGGCGATGGGGGCCAATGCGAGAGCCGCGGCAGAGCAGGACTACGACTGGCGGGTGATCGGGGAGCGTCTTGCCGACCAGCTCCTCGCCCGCATCGGCTAGCCTTCGAGCCGACACCGAACGGAGAAACCGTGACCGAAACCGCAGCCCCCTCCGCACGCGACGCGCGCGCCGACGACCGACCGGACAGCCGGGTCGCCATCCTCGGCCTGGGCTACGTCGGCCTGCCCCTCGCGATCGCGTTCGTCGAGGCCGGTCTCGAGGTCGAGGGGATCGACGCGAACAACGGCCGGGTCACGGAGCTGAACGCCGGCCGGTCGCCGATCGACGACGTCTCGGACGATCGCCTCCGCGCCGCCATCGACGGCCGGCTCAGCGTCGTCGACCCGGCGGCCTCGCACCTGGCCGATGCCGACGTCATCGTCGTCTGCGTCCCGACGCCGATCACCCGCTCCAAGGACCCGGATCTCGGGCCGATGCTGTCGGCCGCCGCGCTCATCCGCGAACACCTCCGGGCCGGTCAGCTCGTCATTCTCCAGTCGACGACCTTTCCCGGGACGACGACCGGGCCGTTCCGCGCGGAGCTGGAGCTATCGGGTCTCCGCGCCGGCCAGGACTTCGACCTGGCGTTCGCGCCGGAGCGGGTCAACCCGGGCGATCCGGCGAGCGCCTCGAAGGACGTGCCGCGGCTCGTCGGCGCGACGACCCCGGCCGGCGACGCGCCGCGCCGCAGCGCTCCTCGGCACGATCAACGACAACGTCCTCGAGCTGTCCTCGCCCGACGCCGCCGAGCTCGCGAAGCTCCTCGAGAACGTCTTCCGGAACGTCAACATCGCGTTCGTCAACCAGCTCGCCCTGCTGTGCGAGCGGATGGGCCTCGACGTCTGGGAGGTGATCGACGCCGCGGCGACCAAGCCGTTCGGGTTCATGCGCTTCACGCCGGGCCCCGGCGTCGGCGGCCACTGCATCCCGGTCGATCCCTACTACCTCGCCTGGCGGGCGCGCGAGTTCGACTTCGTCGATCGATTCGTCGAGCTGGCCGGGGACATCAACCTCGCGATGCCGCGCCACGTCGTCGACCTCGTCGCCGAGGCCCTCAACGATCGGGGCCGGGCCCTTCGCGGCGCCCGCGTCGGCGTGCTCGGCGTCGCCTTCAAGCCGAACGTCCGCGACGCCCGCAACTCGCCGGCCGCGGAGATCATGGCCGGCCTCCGCGACCGCGGCGCCGAGGTCGCCTACCACGACCCGCACGTGCCGACGTTCCGCGACGCCGACGGCACGACGCACGAATCGGTCGCCCTCGACGAGCTGCTCGCCGCAAGCGATGCAGTCGTCGTCGTCACGCCCCACCGGGCGATCGACCTCGCCAACGTCTACGAGCGGGCGGAGCTCGTCGTCGACACGGTCAACAGCTCGCACGGCCTCGATGTCCGGCCGCGGCAGGTGCTCCGGCTGGGCGCCGGATGGAGCGGCGGCTGAGCACGACAACCGGGGCGCAACGCGGGCGGCCGGGCGCGCTGCGGCCCGTCGCGATGCTCGTCCACTCCTACTACGACGAGGATCCGCGCGTCCGGCGCGAGGCGGAATCGCTGGTGGCCGCCGGGCGGCCGGTCGACGTCTACGCCCTTCGTCGCGCCGACGACCCGTCCTCGAACGAGGTCGCCGGCGTCGCCGTTCACCGGCTGAACGTCCAGCGCCACCAGGGCGCCGGCCTCCGAACGTACCTCGTCGAGTACCTCGCATTCCTCGTCCGCGCCGGTTGGGCCGTGACCAGAGCCCATCGCCGGCGCCGCTACGCCCTCGTCCAGGTCCATACGCTGCCCGACTTCCTCGTCGCGGCGACGCTGCCGCTCCGCCTCGCCGGCGTCCCCGTCCTGCTCGACCTCCACGAGGCGATGCCCGAATTCTTCCGGAGCCGCTTTCCGCGGGCGGCGAACCCGGTCGCCTACGCGCTGCTCCGCCTCCAGGAGCGCGTCTCGATCGCGCTGGCGAATGCCGCCGTCACCGTCAACGTGGCGATGCGCGAGCGGCTCGTCGAGCTCGGCGTGCGGCCGGAGAAGGTGACGGTGGTCGCGAACAGCCCGTCGCTCGCCCGCTTCGACCCGTCCCGGCACGAATCGCGCGGGTTCGCCGCCGACGGCACGGTCCGCCTCGTCTACGCCGGTGCCCTGACGCCGACCTACGAGCTCGATGTCGTCCTCGAGGCGCTCGCCCTGATCGCTCGAGACCGCCCGGACCTCGACATCCGGCTCGACGTCTTCGGCCGCGGCGACGCAGCCGAACGGCTCGTCCAGCAGGCGACGCACCTCGGCATCGACGAGCGCGTGACATTCCACGGCCGGATCCCGATCGAGGATGTTCCCGCTGCGGTCGCCCGGGCGGACATCGGCGTCGCGCCGACGCGTCGCGACCCCTTCACGGACGTCAGCCTGTCGACGAAGGTCTTCGAGTACGGCGCGATGGGCAAGCCGGTGGTCGCATCGCGCCTGCCGATGGTCGAGCGGACGTTTCCGCCGGGCTCCGTGGCGACGTACGACCCGGGCGATCCCGCCTCGATGGCCGCCGCGATCCTGTCCTTCGTCGACGACGCGGCTGCGCGCGGCGACGCGGTCGACACGGACCGCCGAGATCGTCCAGGTCATCGGCCTGGGAGACGGAGGCCGCGCGCTACGTCGCCCTCGTCGATCGGCTGGCGGGTGATTCCCCGACGAACGTGCCGGACGTCGACGCCCCGTGAGCCGCCCGATCCGGCCGGTACGGTACGATACCGGACCCGTTCGATCTCCCTGATCCCAGCTTGAATTTGCAGGACCGCATCAGCCCATGACCTTCCGAGCCAAACCCGTCGTCAATCGGCCCCATCGCCCGTCGCGCGACAGCCGGAGCCGGCGGAACACGTACCTCAATGTCGGTTTCGGCCTTGCCGTGTTCCTCGCCGTCGTCATCCTCGTCGGCGTCGCGGGCGTCAGCTACTACCGCGAGCACCTCGCGGCGGCGGCCACGGTCGGCGGCCAGACGATCACGATTGACGACTACGTGGAGCGGGGCAGGGTCGAGGCCTGGCGCATCGATCAGGCCATCGCCCGGGTCAACGCGGCGGTGGCGGCCGGTCGATTGACCAGCGCCGAAGCCGGGCAGCAGGTCCAGTCGCTCCAGGCACAGCTCGGTGCGGACCAGCTAACCCCGCTCGTCGTGGAGAAGCTCATCGACGCCCGGATCCAGGCCGGCCTCGCGGCCGAGGCGGGGATCACGGTCACCCCGGAGCAGATCGACGCGAAGATCGTCGAGGAGTCGACCACCGCGGAGGCGCGGCACGCCTGGATCATCGCTGTCGCCCCGCTCGTCGACGAGGGCAAGGAGGAGCCGACCGACGCCCAGAAGGCCGCGGCGAAGACGATCGCCGATCAGGCCCTGCGGGACATCACGTCCGGTGGCAAGACCTGGGAGGACGTCGCCAAGGCCGTCTCGACCGACGCCTCGAAGGCGACTGGCGGAGATCTTGGCTGGATCGACAAGGACGCGGCCGAGGATCAGGCGTTCCTCGACGCGGTCTTCGCGGCCGAGCAGGGCAAGCCGACGGCCGTCCTCGAGGGCGAGGACGGAAGCTATGTGATCGGACGGGTCACGGAGATCGCCGCCGAGGCCGTCGACCAGGCCTGGACGACGAAGCTGACCGACGCCGGGCTCAAGATCGAGGCCTATCGCAAGGTCGTCGAGAGCGAGGTCATTCGGCAGGCGCTCGAGGACAAGGCGATCGCCGATGCCACCGCGTCCGACAAGCAGCGCCAGGTCTCCGAGATCGCGATCCAGGCGCCCCAGGCACCGCCAGGCGACGACGCGATCAAGGTTCGCCACATCCTCTACGCGCCGAAGGACGACCCATCGGGCGCGGCCGACCTGCCGGCGGACGATCCCGCGTGGACGGCGGCGCAGGTGGCCGCGACGGCGGCCTACGAGGAGCTCAAGGCGGACCCGACGAAGTTCGACGCGAAGGCCCGCAAGGACAGCGACGAAGCGTCGGCGCTGGGCGACACCGGCAGCGGCGGCAAGCTCCCGTACTTCGACACGGCCAGCATCGAGACCGGGCTCGACCCCGACTTCGCGGCGGCGATCCTCAAGCCCGACCTCGTGGCCGGGCCAACTGCTGGAGCCGGTCAAGAGCGCGTTCGGCTGGCACGTCATCCAGGTGATGTACCGCCCGCCGGACGCCGACGAGATGAAGCTGCTCCGCGACCAGGCCGCTGGCGGCACGGACTTCGCTGCTCTCGCCCGCGACTTCTCCGAGGGCCCCGAGGCGGGGGCCGGCGGCGACAAGGGCTGGGTGGCCCAGGGCCTCATCGACGCCCGATTCCTCAAGGCGATCTTCGACACCCCGGTCGGCCAGGTGACCCAGGTCATCGACATCAAGGACCGCGGCGTCTTCCTGTACAAGGTCGTGGCCGAACGGACCCAGGCGCCTGACGCGGATCAGCTGGAGACGATCAAGGCGGGCGCGTTCGGGTTCTGGTACGGCGAGAAGAAGGACGCGGTGACGATCACCCGCGAGCTCCTCACCGACCTCCAGGCGAGCTAAGCGGCCGGACGGTGCTCGACGCGCTCGTCGCCGAAGCTCGGCTCCGCTGGGGGCTCGATCTGGCGATGGGCCTCCAGGTCGTGGCCGCGGAGCGGCTGGTCGCCACGCCGCTCGAGCCGTCACGACCGGCGCTGATCGTGCCACTCGCGATCCTGCGGGCGGTCGCGGAGGACGGCGAGGCGCAACCGCTGCCAGGCCGGCACGGGCCGTCCGGTGACGATCCCGTGGCGCTCATCCGGCGGCTCTACCCGGCCGATCATCCGATCGGGCGGTTCGGCATGGACGACGCGGGGTCCGTGGGCGAACTCACCTCCGACGACCTCCTGGGCCCGATCTACCTTGCACCGGTGGCCCCGGAGCTGGCGGTGGCCAGTCCGTGGGCGATGCCCTGGATCTCCGCTCGGCTCCGCCTTCCCGACGGCTGCCCATGGGACCGCGAGCAGACCCACGAGACGCTCCGGAACCACCTCCTCGAGGAAGCGTATGAGGTCTACGACGCGCTCGGGTCGGGGGCCACACCGGCGCTCGCCGAGGAGCTCGGCGACCTGCTGCTCCAGGTCGTCCTCCACGCCCAGCTCGCGGCGGAGGAGGGAGTCTTCGACCTGACCGACGTCAACGCCGCGATCGCCTCGAAGATCGTCCGGCGCCATCCCCACGTGTTCGGCGACGCGGAGGTCCGGACGTCGTCCGACGTCAATCGCCAATGGGAGCGGATCAAGGCCGATGAGCGGGCCGGGGCCGAACCCGACGCCTCCGAGGCGGCATCGCCCGCCCAGCCGAAGGGCGCCCTCGACGGCGTCAGCCGGATCCTGCCGGCCCTCGCCGCGAGCCAGGAGATGCAGGAGCGAGCGGCGAATATCGGCTACGAGTGGCCGTCGGTCGAGGGCGTCCTCGACAAGGTGACCGAGGAGCTCGCCGAGCTGCGCGACGCACCCACGGCCGCCGAGAAGGCCGAGGAATACGGCGACCTCCTGTTCGTCCTCGTCAACGTCGCCCGCTGGCACGGGATCGAGGCCGAGGCCGCGCTACGAGCCGCCAACGACAAGTTCCGCCGCCGGTTTTCCAGCGTCGAACGCCAGGCCGCCGAGCGCGGCGTCGCTCTCCGCGACCTCGATTTCGACGCCCTCGACGCCCTCTGGGACACCGCCAAGACCGAAGAACGTGCCGCCGTCGCGGCGAGCAAGGAGACGCAGCCATGACGATCGGCAACCGACCCACCCTCCGCGCCGACGGTCGCGTCCCGACCCAGCTCCGCCCGATCAGCTTCGAGCTGGGTGTCCAGAAGTGGGCGGAGGGCTCATGCATCATCCGGGTCGGCGACACCCAGGTCCTCTGCGCGGCCTCGATCGTCGATCGCGTCCCGCCCCACCTTCGCGGCAAGGGGACGGGCTGGGTGACCGCGGAGTACTCGATGCTGCCGCGGGCGACCGCCGAGCGGACCGACCGTGAGTCGGTCAAGGGCAAGCTCGGCGGCCGGACTCACGAGATCCAGCGGCTGATCGGCCGGTCGCTGCGCGATGCCATCGACCTCACCAAACTCGGCGAGCGGACGATCACCGTCGACTGCGACGTCCTCCAGGCCGACGGCGGGACGCGGACGGCGTCGATCACCGGCGGCTACGTGGCGCTCGCGGCCGCCCTCATCACCTACGGCATGGATCGCCATCTCGTGGCCCGAGATCGCGGCCGTCAGCGTCGGCCTCGTCGATGGCGAGGCGCTGCTCGACCTCGACTACAGCGAGGACTCCCGCGCCGACGTCGATTTCAACGTCGTCGGGACGGATGCGGGCACCTTCGTCGAGGTCCAGGGCACGGCCGAGGGCAAGCCGTTCGATCGGACGGCAATGGAGGGCCTGATGGACCTGGCATCGTCGGGCCTCGAGCGCCTGTTCGCCGCCCAGGCCGAGGTGCTGGCGACCGTCAAGCGGTGAGCGCGCCGCCGCGGCTGCTGATCGCGACCCATTCGGTCCACAAGCTGGCCGAGCTGCGCGACCTCCTCCGCCTCGATCGAGGCGAGCTCGTCAGCCTCGAGGATCTCGGAATCACCGACGATCCAGCTGAGACCGGCGAGACCTTCTCCACGAACGCCCGGATCAAGGCCCGCTTCGGGGCCACGGGCGTCGGGCCTGCCGACGCTCGCCGACGATTCAGGCCTCGAAGTCGACGCGCTCGACGGCGGGCCGGGCGTCCGGACCCGGCGCTACGCCGGCGAGGAGGCGACGGACGTCGAGAACAACGCGAAGCTCCTCGCCGCGCTCGCTGGGTTGCCGCCGGAGCGTCGCGGAGCTCGCTACGTCTGCGTCCTGGCGCTCGCGCTGCCGGAGGCGACCGGGCCGCGCGGCGGGCTCGCCGTTCGCGAGGTCCGCGGGACGTGCCGCGGACGAATCGCGACCGAGGCGCGCGGGACGGGCGGCTTCGGCTACGACCCGATCTTCGAGCCGCGATCCGAGCCTCCTGGCGGCCGGACGCTCGGGCTCTGGACGCAGGAGGAGAAGAATCGGATCTCGCATCGCGCGGCGGCCGCCCGGCGCATGACGCCGATCCTCCGCGAGCTCGGGTTCTGATGGCTGCCGAGCCGCCCTGCGCCGGATCTGCGTGTTCTGCGGCGCGAGCGCCGGCCGGGATCCGCGGTACGCCGCAGGTCGCCGCGCTCGTCGGCGGGTCGCTCGCCCAACGCGGTATCGAGCTCGTCTACGGCGGTGGCGCCGTCGGGCTGATGGGCGCGGTCGCGGACGGCGCCCTGGCGGCCGGCGGTCGCGTCACCGGGGTCATCCCGGCCGGGCTCGTCGAGCGCGAGCTCGCCCACAAGGGCGTGACGGAGCTGCGGATCGTGACGACGCTCCACGAGCGAAAGGCCGTCATGGCCGAGCTGTCGGACGCGTTCCTCGCCTTGCCCGGCGGCCTCGGGACGCTCGAGGAGCTGGCCGAGGTCCTGTCCTGGGCGCAGCTGGGGCTCCACGCCAAGCCCGTCGGCGCCCTGGATGTCGGCGGCTTCTTCGGGCCCCTCGTCGCCTATCTCGACCATGCGGAGCGGGAGGGATTCGTCGCTCCGGGCCACCGGGACCTGCTTCTCGTCGACGACGACCTCGACCGGCTGCTCGAGCGCTTCGCGACGTGGCGGCCGCGCCAGGGCTAGGGTGTCGGCGCCTTGGACGGCTTCGGGGTCGGCCACGGCCCGGGCGGCGTTCCGGGCTCGGTGAAGACGATGGCGACCATCTCGGCGATCCGTTTCGGGACGGGAATGACGACCGACCCGTACTTGTGATTCTTGCCACCCGACTTGACCATCGGCGAGGTCATCACGACCTGTGTCGTCCGCTCGCCGCCGATCTCCTCGGCCAGGGCCGCGAGCTCGGGCAGGCGGTCCGCCGGCAGGTCGGTCCGGACCGTGTCGCCGACCGCAGCCAGGAGGGCCGGCAGGCTGAAGAGGAAGTTGCCGCCCTCGACGGCCTGGTCGCGGAGGGCGATGAGGACCTCCTGCTGGCGCCCGGCCCGAGTGAAGTCGTTCTCACCGGTCGACCTCCGGATCCGCGCGTACGCCAGCGCGTTGGCCCCGTCGAGATGGTGCGGGCCGACGCCGATCGACCAGCCGGGCCCCACGCCGAAGCCGCCGTAGTTCTCGTCCGATAGCGGTCGGGCCACCTCGATATCGACCCCGCCGACGGCATCCACCATCGTCACGAAGCCCGCGAGATCGACCTTGGCGAAGTAGTGGATCGGCACCCCGAGCAGGGCTCCGATGGCGTCCTCGAGCGCCCGGGTGCCACCGAGCGGGAAGTCCTCCTCGTGGCGATTGGCCCAGCCGAGGAGCGAATTGATCTTCGGCCCGAAGGTGTCGCCGTTGCCGAGCGGGACGTCGACGAGGTCGCGCGGGATCGAGACCATCGAGACCGTCCGGCCGACGGGATCGAGCGAGATGACCATCAGCGAATCGGTCAGGGCCTGGGTCCGCGACGGCCCCGAATCGATCCCCATGAGCAGGACGTTGACCCGCTCGCCGGGCCCCGGCTTCGGTCCGGTGGTCGAGCCCGGATCGTCATCCGGGCCACCGGTCGCGTCGCCTCCCGCGCCGGCGAACACGCGCTCGAACGTCGAGAAGGCGCTCGCGCCGTAGAGGTGTGCCGCCGCGTGGGGCAGGGCGACGAGCGCGATGACCACGACCAGGCCGATGCCGCCCAGGCGCCCGGGCTTGCCGGGATAGCGCCGATCGACGAACGCCTCGAAGACGGCAATGAGGCGCCAGGCCAGGACAAGCCCGTTGATGATCAGCAGCAACTGGAGCGTCCCGGGCACGATCGCCTGGGCGACCAGCATCGACGACGAGTTCAGCTGGAAGAGCAGCCAGGCAATGCCGAGAAGGACGAGCGACGGGATCGCGAAGATCGCGGCCGGCCGTCCGCGGCGGTTGAACGCCTGCCCCAGACCCGGCAAGACGGCCGACAGGATGGCGGCGAAGAGACGGCGCTGGTCGGTCGCTCGGGTGTCGGGTCGGGCGCGGCGGGCGTGCACGATGGCGGTGGAATCTCCTGGTGGGAGGCGGCGGCGCGTCGACGGGGAGGCCACCGTCGCGAGTCTAGCGCCGGAGCGGAAAGGTCGGGTGTGGCGACGCCGGACGGTCGATCAGCCTGCCAGTGACCGTCCGGCGTCTTATCGTGTGACGCACGAGCATGCGTCGGCTGTTCCGCCCTGGAGGCTTTCAGCAGCCCTCGCCGACGACGGCCATGATGTCGAGCCGTTCGACTCCGCCGGCGCTCATCGACCAGACCTTCGTGTTCGTCGAGTCGAGGAAGAACACGATTCCCGAGGCCGTCCGGGACGTGCACCGAGAATGCTTGGTTGGCGCTCACGCCAGTGATGAGGGTGCCGCGCTCGCCGTAGATGCGCTGCAGCTCGGTCAGTGGCATACCGACGTTGCGCCCGACGGCGTAACGAACTCAGGGCGAGGCGGTGTGGACGTCGATCAGCCTGCCGAGAAAGGAAGCGAGAGATGGAACTGCCCGGCATAGTACGCCGGTCGCCTCGGCGTTTTGATACTCGTCAGTCGCAGTGGAAGCTGGGTTCGACGTTCGCAACCAGCCCCTGCGACTCGAGCGCGGCCAGTCGGGCACCGACGACATACGGGCCGATCCCGTGAGCGGCGAGGACGGTAGCCGGATCGACGGCGGGCGCCGTCGGCGACGGCGTGGCGACGGGGGTCGGGGACGGCGACGGCGTCGCAACGGCGCTGGGCACCGGGCTCGCCGACGGGACCGTGGTATCGGGCGCGACCGTCGCGGGGGGAGTCGGGTCATCGCCGACGCTACCCGCGGCCTGGCTGCAGGCGGCAATTGATGTAGAGAGGGCAGCAAGGACGATAAGTTGGATCGAGCGGTTCATCTCTTGGGCTCCTGTGCGGCTGAGCATCGGAGTCCGAGACTGGCCGCGGCCCGTCGCCTCAGAGTCGCCGCCGCGTAACGATCAGGTCACGAGCCGATCGGCCAAGCGTGGACGTCCCACTTATCCTGTGCAGGCCTGGATAGCCGTCTGTCGTCAGATCGCGCGCGCGGGGAGCGAGTTGTCATGAGTGACCAAGAGAAGCGGGTCTCCGGACGAACAGCCGGCGTATTGGCCTTGGTTGTGGCAGGCGGGGGCGGTGCCGCCGCCGCCAATGCCGACGACATCAGTCGGATCCTCAATCAGGTATCAGATGTACGTCCGCCGCCCGGCCCCGTAGTCAAACCTCCCCTGGTCGTCAAACCTCCCGTCATCGTCCCTCTGCTGCCGGCAGTCAATCTCCAACTAATTCGTGGCCAGTTCCAGGAGACTCCGGCTTGGTGGGACGACTTCGTGGACGTGCTGATAGATCGAGCCCCGGACGCGGTCGACTATCTCGACTATGTCGACAAGATCGCCGACGCCATGGCTTCCACGCGATGCACCGCTCGCCAGGGCGGACCCACCATCCGCGAGGCCGCCGAGGCGAGCGCGTTGCGATATGACGTGCCAGCTTGGGCGGTCGATCCGATAACTTCGGAAGTCGAACGTCGCTGGGACGACCTGGGCCTCATGGTCAGTTGTGGCGGGTGATCCCAGTCGAGCTCGGTGATGGCCGTAGAATGGTCGGCGCCGGTCAGGGCTGCTGATACCGTCTAGTGTGCGGTGTCCACGCAAAACTTGGCGGGGTGTAGCGAAGCCTGGTTATCGCACGTGCTTTGGGAGCACGAGACCGTCGGTTCGAATCCGACCACCCCGACCATCGCTACTTGACGACGATCGTTGCGACCATGCCGGCGTCGTAGTGGCCGGGCTCATGACAGCCGATGAACACGGTGCCGGCGGTCGTGAAGGTGTACTCACGGACCGCGCCGCTGCCCGGGGCCACGCTCACACCACCATCGTCGTGCCCGGCGGCGTCATGACTGTGGCCGGTGGTCGTGGCAGAAGGCATGGCGCGCCATCATGGCGGCATGGTCGTTCTGGGCCGTGGCGTCGCCGACCATGAACTCGTGCGCGACCTGGCCGTCGTTGGTGACCTGGAGGACGACGGTCTCGCCGACGGCAACGCTGATCGTGTCCGGCACGAAGCGCATGGCGTCCGTCATCGCGATGGCGATGAAGCGAGGCGGCACCGGAGCCGCGGAACCGCAGGCGGCGGTGACCAGGCCAAGGGCGGCAATGAGAAGGAACAGGCGACGCATGACGGCGTCCTTTCTGGGGCGTGGGCGGGCACGGTCGGCCCGACCTTCCTTCACCATGGACGGCCCGGCCGCGCAACGCCACATGCCAAACGGCCTGAACTTGGCCGGGCTGAGCACCAGTCCTCTTGATGGCGTAGCGTGGCGCCGTGAGCCTGGAAGTCGAGGATCTGAACCGGCGCCTACTGCGCGCCCGGGACGCTATGGACCGCGCCTACGCCGAGCCGCTCGACGTCCGCGCCGTGGCCGCGGTGGCCCATATCTCCGAGGCGCATTTCATCCGAAGCTACCGCGCAACGTTCGGGGAGACGCCGCACCGATACCTGCAGCGGCGGCGGGTCGAGCGCTCGATGTTCCTCCTGCGCGAGACCGACCGCAGCGTCACCGACATCTGCATGGCCGTCGGCCTCTCCAGCCTGGGGACCTTCAGTCGCACCTTTCGAGACATCGTTGGCGAAACCCCATCGGGCTACCGCACTGGGCATGGACCGATCGTGGCGCCTCACTGCGTCCAGCTGGCGGCCATGCGACCGCGGGTCGCGGCAGGAGCGACGATGCAATCGAGCAGTTTTGGAGAAGCCGTACGCGCGGCAGCGCCCTAGGATCCGGACCAACCCCAATGAGACTCGCACGAGTGAGGATCGCCATGATCAACAGGCTGAACGTCGCCTCCATCTATGTCCTCGACAAGGAGGAGGCGCTCGACTTCTACGTCAACAAGCTCGGACTCGAAGTCGGCAATGATGTCCGGCAGGGTGACTATCGCTGGCTGACGGTGCGCGTCCCCGGCGACCCCGGCACCGAGATCTCCCTTGAGCAGCCGGGCCCGCCGCTGCACGACGAAGCCACGGCGGCGCAGCTCCGCGAGCTGATCACCAAGGGCGCGATGGGCGGACTCGTCTTCCTGACGGACGACGCCCGGGGTCTGTACGAGACGCTCAAGGCGCGCGGTGTCACCGACTTCACCCAGGAGCCCACCGAACACTTCTACGGCACCGACATGGGCGTCCGCGACCCCTTCGGCAACGCCATTCGGATCCTCCAGCAGGGGAAGGTCGCCCAAAAGGCGACGGCCTGACCGGTCCGGTCTGGCCTCGAGCTCCGGTGAACGGCGCATGATGGCCGCCATGTCGACAAGGAGGTCGGACTTCGCCGGAGCATGAGCGCCCGAGCCTCTCCCGCGACGAGCGCGGATCTCGCCGCCGCGCCGGGCCGACGCCCGATTCCCGGCGATGCTTTGCTTCAGCCGCTGGCGCTCGGGGCCATCGCGGTCCTTCTCCTCAACGACCACGTGTTCAAAGCGGTCGCGCCGGGACTCGTGACCGGCAAGCTGTCCGATATCGCCGGTCTCGTGTTCTTCCCGCTGCTGCTCGTTGCGGTCGCCGAGCTGGCGCTCGCCCGGGCTGGGACGCTGGCGCGGGCCGGACGTGCGGCTCGTCACGGTGGCGGTGGCCGCGACCGGGATCGCGTTTCGCCGCGGTCAAGCTGCTGCCCGGCGCGGAAACGCTCTACGAGCAGGTGCTGGGGATCGCGCAGTGGCCGGTTCGCCTGCTGGCCGGCCTGATCCCCGGCGGCGGCGCCGCTGGTGGTCCTGTTCCCGTCGATCTGACCCGCGACCCGACCGACCTCGTCGCCCTGGCGGCGCTCTGGATCCCGATGGAGATCGGGGTCCGACGGGCCGGGAGGCGGGAGGCCGCCGATGAGCGTGCCGCTACCGTCGCGCGCCTTCGCCCGTACGACCTGGTCGTGGCCGGCCTGTCGGTGGCGATGCTGGCCGGAGCGACCCTCGACGGCTGGGCCCACAGTCACCAACTCCTCGCGCTCGAGTCCGTCATCACGCCGTGGCACGTGGTGGTCTACCTCGCGTTTGCCGCCGTCGCGATCGTCCTGCTCGGACCGCCGGTCACGGCGAGGCTCGCCGGCCGGCGGGCAATCGCCGCGATCCCCGTCGGGTACGGGACGTCGGTGCTCGGCGTCGCCTTCTTCCTCGCGATGGGTGCTCTCGATACTGCCTGGCACCTTCTCTTCGGGATCGAGGCGGACGCCGAGGCGCTGCTGAGCCCGACGCATCTCGGTCTCGGCGTTGGCGCGTGCCTGATCGCGAGCGGGCCGATTCGCGCGGCGTGGGCACGAGACGACAAGGCGACGTGGCCGGCCTTCCTGCCGGCGATCCTGTCGGCGGTCGCAATCACGGGCCTCGTCGCGTTCGCGCTCCACATCGCGAATCCGTTCGTCGATCCGTGGCCGCGATTCAGCTACCAGCTCGACGAACCCGACGTGGTACGGGCCGCACCTCGGCGTCGCGTCGGCGGTCGTCACCGCCGGGATCGTCGTCGTCCCGATGCTCCTGCTCGTCGCCCGCTGGCGAACGCCGCCACCGGGCTGGCTGACACTGCTTTTCGGCGCGTCGCTCGCCGGGTTGACGTTCCTCCACGACGGAGGTCAGCTGGTCGGCGCGCCGATCCTCGGCGGGTTCCTCGCCGACCTCCTGTTCATCTGGCTGCGACCGGGAGTATCCGGGTGGCGGTTCCAGGCCTTCGCGTTCCTCGCCCCGGCCGCGCTCCTCGTGGCCTACTTCGTCGTCCTGTGGGCGACCGGCCCGATCGCCTGGTCGGCTCATCTCATCGGGGGGACCGTCGTGCTGGCGGGCGGCGTCGGCTGGGCGCTAAGCCTGCTGCTCGGCGTCGGGGCCGGCCGTCGGTCGATCGCGACCGGACAATAGCGCCACCGCCGTCATATGGAGGTTCATCCGTGTCCCGCCCGCTGAAGGTTGGCGTCCAGCTCCCCGAGGTCGAGCGCGAGGTGCGCTGGAACGAGATCCTCGACATGGCGAGAGCCATCGAGGACCTGGGCTACGACTCGCTGTGGCTCGGCGAGCACCTCCTGTACCGCTGGCCGGATCGCGAGCCTCGCGGCCCGTGGGAAGCGTGGGCGATGCTCGCCGCGCTGGCCGCGGTCACGACCAGGGTCGAGCTGGGGCCGCTCGTCGCCTGCACCGCGTTCCACAATCCGGCCGTCCTCGCCAAGCGGGCGGACACGATCGACGAGATCTCCGGCGGCCGGCTCATCCTGGGGCTGGGTGCGGGCTGGAACGAAACGGAGTTCCGGGCCTTCGGGATCCCGTTCGATCACCGGATCGACCGGTTCGAGGAGGCGTTCACGATCATCCGCAGCCTCCTGCGCGACGGCGCCGTCGATTTCGAGGGGACCTACTACAGCGCCCGTGACTGCGAACTGCTGCCGCGAGGGCCGCGTCCGGGCGGCCCGCCACTGATGATCGGCTCGACCGGCCCGCGAATGCTGCGAATCACGATGCCCCACGTCAATTCGTGGAACGCCTGGTACGCCGATACCCAGAACTCGCCGGCGGGCGTCGCGCGCTCTCAAGGCGACCGTCGACGCGGCGTGCATCGAGGTCGGGCGCGACCCGGCACAGGTCGAACGCACGGTGGCGGTCCAGGTCCAGCTGCCGGGCGGCACGGGGAGAACGATGGGCGACACATCCACGACGCAGTCGATCAAGCCGCTCGGTGGCGCCGCCGAGGAGATGGCCGAGGAGCTCAGGAAGTACGCCCTCGCCGGCATCGGCCACGTCCAACTCGTGCTCGATCCGATCTCCCGGGAGTCGATCGAGCAATTCGCACGAGTGCTTCAGCTGCTCGATAATGACTGACGGGTTCCCACGCTTGGATGGGCCCGCCGGTACTTAGGTCAGGGGACCGTTCAGTGCGAAGCGCGTGCTAGCCTACGGCCGATCATGCGACTTTCGAATCACGCTGCCCGGCTCATGGTCGGCGCGGTGATCGCGACCCTGCTCGTCACCGCCTGCGGCAGCGCGCCTCCCTCCGTGGCTCCGCCGACCGCCCGTCCGACGCCTGTCATCACGCCCGATCCGCACCTGACCGAGCCCGCGACCGCCGATCAGATCTTCGTCGCCATCAGGGTTGGCGACCTGCCCCTGAACGTCAACAACGCGACGTCTGGCGACCCGACCTCGCCGATCGTGAAGCGAATCAACGCCGCAATCGGCAACTGGCCGCTCATCATCACCGAATTCCGCTCCAGCGCCGCACTCCGCGAGGCAACGAAGTGGGACGCGACGAAGCCGCCGACGCAGGGCAATGCGCCATACACGTTCGTCGGCCTCAACATCCTCATCGAGTTCGGCCCGATCACGGGCGTGCTCGCTGCCCCTGACGCCGACCGCCAGAAGCAGGCCAAGGTGCTCGTCGATCTCATCGATCCACTTCTCTGGCCGATGGAACAACGGTCGATCATCCGGCTGGAGACAAAGACCGGATCGCCGGCCGCAGGCGCCTCCGGTTCGCCGGCCGTGTCCGCCGGCTCCTTGCCGTGACGACCGCCCGGCCACGGGCATCCGGCCGCACTGGTGACGAGGTCAGCGATCTCGACAAGCGGATCATCGAGCACCTCCAGCAGGACGGCCGCCGGCCGTTCACCCAGATCGCGGCCGAACTGGGCGTTTCGGAGGCCGCTGTCCGCGCTCGGACGAACCGCCTCGTCGACCGCGGGATTCTCCAGGTCGTCGGTGTCACCGATCCGCTGAAACTCGGCTTCCAGCAGATGGCGATGATCGGGATCCGCTGCGAGGCGGACCGCCTCATGTCGGTCGCCGCGAGGGTCGCGGAGTTCGCCGAGGTGGACTACGTGGTCATCACGGCCGGCACCTACGACATCCTGATCGAGACCGTGTGCGAGGACAACGAGGGCCTGCTCCGATTTTTAGCGGAGCGTCTGCGCACCATTGAAGGGGTCCGGGACACCGAAACGTTCGTTTACCTGCGTATGGTGAAGCAGTCCTACCAATGGGGCACCCGCTAGGAGATCAGCGGGACGGACTAAGATTGGGGGACGGGGCGCCGCTCGTCCCCGCGCGATGAGAGGTCGACCCGGTGCCACTCGAGCAAGTTCTGACGCTGCTCTTCGTGGCGGTTCTCGCCAATCTGGCCGTCATGGGCGCCGTCCTCCTCCCGCCGCTGATCGGCCGCAAGAGCCCGCTGTCGTTCGGCCGGCAGATCGACCTGGGCGACCGGGTCGCTGCGGAGTTCGCCGTCGTGCACGGGGAGCCGGCCGGCGTCGTGGACCCGGACGGCGTGCCGACGGGCGCCTACGACCGGGTGGTCCGGATCGTCAGCTGGGTCTTCATCCTCGCGACGTCGACGATCGTTGCCATCACCGGCCAATGGCCCGACACCCAGCCCGCGATCTTTGCCCTCCTGGCGATCGCCGGGCTGTTCGTCCTCCTCGTCCACGATCTGCTCCCGCCCAGCTCGCTGGGCAGTGCGAAGTTCATCGTCGAGGGCAGCGTCGCGATCACGTTCGCGACGCTCCTCGTGCTGCTGACCGGCGGCCAGGACAGTCCGTTCTTCTTCACGTTCCCGCTCATCGTCGGCGGCGCCGCGCTCGTGGTGTCGCCGCGGGTGACATTCGCCCTCGCCGCGGTCGCGAGCCTCGCCTATGTGTTCGCGATCGCGTCCCCGGGCTCGGCACCGCTGCTGCCGGTCGTGATCGCCAAGGTCGGGATCAACCTCACGGCGCTCGTGCTGCTCGCCTACGTCGCCACCGTCATCGCCGTGGAGCAGCGGCGTTCGCGCGACGCGGCAATCCGGCTGTCGACCATCGACCCGCTGACCGGGCTCTTCAATCGGACGTTCTTCTTCGCTGCCGTCGATCGGGAAATCGCCCGGAGTGCCCGCTCCAATCGCGGGTTCTGCGTGCTGATGATGGACCTCGATGAGCTCAAGACGATCAACGACCGCCACGGTCATTACATCGGCGACCGAGTGCTCGGCGGCGTGGGTGAGGTCATCCGCTCCGGCGTGCGGAAGATCGATACCGCCGCGCGCTACGGCGGCGACGAATTCGTCGTCCTCCTGCCGGAGACCGATCCGACGGGCGCATACGTCCTCGCCGAAAAGGTCCGGATCGGCGTCACTGAGCTCGACATCGCCGTGTCGGGGAGCGTGCTGGAGGCCTCGATCTCCGTTGGTGTCGTGAGCTATCCCGACGACGGCCGAACGAGCGACGAGCTTCTGATCAGCGCCGACCAGGCGATGTACGCCTCGAAGCGCGGCGGTCGAAACCGGGTCATGGGCTTCCCGATGGGGGTCAGCGGGTCGACGGACGACTCGGTGTAGCATCCGGCCATGCCGGAGCACGAATTCCAAGCCCCCTCGCGAGGCCGCGCCCGACCGACCGACCGGCTTCTCGACGCGGGCGATCCGGGCAGCCCACCGCGTGCCGCGGGTCGACCAGCGCCCGACGTCCGTGCCGATCTATCAGACCGTCACGTTCTCGAGCGACGACGCCGCCGAGCTCGGGCGCCGTCCTGACCGACCAGCAACCGGGCTACGCGTACAGCCGGATCGACAACCCGACGGTCGCCGCGCTGGCCGCCGCGGTCGCGGAGCTCGAGGGCGCCGAGGCCGGCTACGCCCTCGCGTCGGGCATGGCGGCGATCCATGCCGCCGTGGTCTCGCTCGTCTCGGCCGGCGATCGCATCGTGGCCACGCGCGCCTCGTACGGGACGACGCGGGCACTGTTCAGCGACATCCTGGGACGGCTCGGGGTCGCGACGGCCTATGTCGACATGAGCGACCCGGATGCGGTCGAGGCGGCCCTCGCCGCGGCCCCGACCCGGATCCTGTACGCCGAGACGATCGCCAACCCGACGATCGTCGTTGCCGACCACGCCGCTCTCGCCGAGATCGCCCATCGCCACGGCGCCGTGTACGTCGTCGACAACACCTTCGCGTCGCCGTATCTCTGCCGGCCGCTCGAGCTGGGAGCCGATCTCGTCATCGAATCGGCGACGAAGTACCTGTCCGGCCACAGCGATGTCCTGGCCGGCGTCGTTTCTGGTCGGAGTGACCTGATCGACGCGATCCGCGACGCTCCAGGTCGACACGGGAGCGTCGCTCGCGCCGAACTCCGCGTTCCTCGTCCTGCGCGGCATCTCGACGCTGGCGATCCGGATGGAGCGACACGCGGCGACGGCCGCGGCACTCGCTGCATGGCTCGAGCGTCAGGACGGCGTGTCGCGCGTCTACCACCCCTCGCTCGCGAGCCATCCCCAGCGCGAGGTCGCGATGCGCCAGCTCACGCTCGGCGGCGGGATGCTCGCCTTCGAGCTCGCCGGCGGCCGTTCGGCCGGTCGGGCGTTCATCGACGCGCTGTCGATCCCGGAGCTGACGGCCTCGCTCGGCAGCGTCTTCACGATGGTCGTCCACCCACCGTCGACGACGCATCGCCAGCTCGACGACGCTGCCCTGGCGAGCGCCGGGATCACCGCGGGCCTCCTCCGCTGCTCCGTCGGGCTCGAGGATCTCGACGATCTCATCGCCGACTTCGAGCGGGGTCTCGCCGCCGTGTCGGCAGCAGCCGGACCCGCGGCGATCGCGACCGCCGCCACATCCCCGTCCGTCTAGGAGCCTTCCGATCGCCAGTCCGGTCGCCACCTGGGCCGCCAACGTGCGGTCCGCCCGGCCGGACCCGCTTGCCCGGCTCGGGCGGGCGGTCTGGCGCCTGCTGACGTCGGTCAACTTCGCGGTCACCCAGATCATCGTCCTGTCGCTGCTCGCGGTCGTCGGGATGACGATCCGCCAGCTGCCCGGCTTCGCGTTCCGGTCCGAGTCCGACTACGCGGGCGCGATGGCCGACATCCACGATCGCTACGACGCGGTCCTGGGGGCGAGCGTCGTCGACGCCCTCGAGCAGCTCCAGGTCTTCCAGATCTTCACCTCGACCTGGTTCACCGTCGGGCTGTTCGTGCTGGTCGATCTCGATCGTCGTCTGCACCCTCGACCGGACGCCGCGGCTGTGGCGCCAGTCGGTCGATGTCAGGGTCGTCCAGCCGGATCCGTTCTTCCTGCCGACGCTGCCGGACCGGGCGGCGATGACGGGCGTCGGAGGGGACGCCGTCCGATCGACGCTCCGCCGGCATCGCTTCAACGTCCGGGAGGCGGAGGTCGACGGCGTCCAGTACCTGTACGGCGATCGGCACCAGTACACGAAGCTGGCGACGCTGCTGACCCACCTGGGCCTGATCCTGTTCCTCGTCGCGGCCGTCGTGACGTCGGTCTTCGGCGACGAGCAGGGGCTCATCGTGACGGAGGGCGACTCGCTCACGGTCCAGCCGATCGGGACGCCGGGCCTGCTGCTCGTCAAGAACCTCGGCTTCGAGGCACCCGGCTTCGCCGAGACCGGCCAGGCGAGGGACTTCACGACCGAGCTCGCCGTCTACCAGGACGGACGCGAGATCGCCCACAAGACGATCCGCGTCAACGACCCGCTCGCGGTCGCGGGATACACGTTCCACCAGAACGGCTTCGGGCCGGCGATCGATCTCCTCATCAGCGACTCGAACGGGCGGCCGCTCTGGGACGGCCCGGTCCCGCTCGACGACCAGGCCGCCGGGTCGCCGTACGGCACGATGTCGGTTCCCGGCCGCGACATCGGCCTGCGGCTCCTGCTCCGGCGCCAGGCCGACGGGACCGGGATCGTCGTCATCGCGCCGTATCGCGTCATCGGGGAGCAGCCGGACGGGACCCCGATCATCGAGGACCTCTTCCCGCTGGCCCTCGCCGCTCGCGAGGCGGCCCCGGCCCAGGGCACGGACTTCAGCGTCGGCGTGCTGGGGTTCGGCGAGTTCACCCTGCTGATCGCCAAGAATGATCCCGGCCAGGGGATCGTCTGGACCGCGTTCGCCTCGCTGATCACCGGGATCGCGATCACGTTCTACCTGCCGCGCCGGCGAATCTGGGCGCGGTTGTCGCCCGCGGGCGAGCTGGCGATCGTGGCCCGGTCCGATCGCTACGTCGACGTCGAACGCGAGTTCGGACGACTGCTCGACGACCTGGTCGCCGCGCGCAACACCATCGCCTACCAACCGCTACTGAACCGCAACCGACCCCAGTGATAGGCTCATCCAAGGCAGCTGAGCGCCGCCGATTTCGCGCGCGCGACGCAGGAGGAGGAGTCAGATCGCATGACCACACGCGACTCATGACTGCCCGACAGGACGCGATCTCGGAGATCGCCGGCCACCGCGTCGCGAAGACCCAGGATTACCTCGAGGACGCGGGCGCAGACATCTTCGGCCAGTACGTTTTCCACGAGGGAGCCCAGAGCCAGTACCTCGCCAAGCCGATCTTCCGGAAGCTACGCCGGACGATCGAGGGGCACGAGCCGTTCGACCCGGCGATCATCGACGCCGTCGCCCACGGGGTGAAGGAGTGGGCGCTGGCGCACGGGGCGACCCACTACACCCACTGGTTCATCCCGATGACCGGCTCCACGGCCGAGAAGCATGACTCGTTCCTGACCCCGTCCGGGGACGGCCAGACGATCGCCGAATTCTCCGGCCGGAACCTCGTCCAGGGCGAGCCGGACGCGAGCTCCTTCCCGTCGGGTGGCATCCGGGCGACGTTCGAGGCGCGCGGCTACACGGCCTGGGATGTCACCTCGCCGATCTTCCTCCAGGTCGAGCCGAACGGCGTAACCCTGACGATCCCGACCGCGTACGTCTCGTTCACGGGCGAGGCGCTCGACCACAAGATCCCGCTCCTGCGCTCACAGGCGGCGCTCGGCAAGCAGGCGCTCCGGATCCTGCGCTGGTTCGGCAATTCGAGCGCCAACCAGGTGTTCACGAACATCGGCCCGGAGCAGGAGTACTTCCTCGTCGATCGCCGGCTGGCCGAGCAGCGCCCGGACCTCCTCCTGACCGGCCGGACCCTGTTCGGCGCCGCGTCGCCCAAGGGCCAGGAGCTGGAGGACCAGTACTTCGGCCCGATCCGGGAACGGATCCTGGCCTTCATGATGGACCTCGACCGCGAGCTCTGGCGGCTCGGCATCCCCGCCAAGACCCGTCACAACGAGGTCGCTCCGGGCCAGTTCGAGATGGCGCCGGTGTACGAGCCGACCTCGGTCGGGTCGGACCACAACATGATCGTGATGAGCACGATGCGGCGGCTCGCGCCGCAGCACGGCCTCATGCTGCTGATCCACGAGAAGCCGTTCGCCGGCATCAACGGCTCCGGCAAGCACAACAACTGGTCGATGGGCACCGACGACGGCGAGAACCTCCTCGACCCCGGCAACGACCCCCACGCCAACGCCCAGTTCCTTGCCTTCCTGTCGGCCGTGATCCGCGGCGTCAACGTCCATGCCGACCTGCTCCGAGCGAGCATCGCCGACGCCGGCAACGACCATCGTCTCGGCGCGAACGAGGCGCCTCCGGCGATCGTCTCGATCTTCCTCGGCTCGCAGCTCGAAGACGTCATCGAGCAGCTCGAGCACGGCCCCGCATCGGCTTCGAAGAAGGGCGGCGACCTGGAGCTTGGCGTTACCTCGCTGCCGGTCCTGCCGAAGGACCATACGGACCGCAACCGGACCTCGCCGTTCGCGTTCACCGGCAACAAGTTCGAGTTCCGCGCCGTCGGCTCGTCGGCCCCGATCTACTGGCCCCAGACGGTCCTCAACACCGCCGTCGCGGACTCGCTCGAGCAGCTCGCCGATGCCCTCGACGAGCTCAAGCCGGGCGACTTCGAGGGCCTGACGACGATCCTGTCGGGGATCGTGAAGGAGAACAAGCAGGTCATCTTCGGCGGCAACAACTACTCCGAGGAGTGGCACGCCGAGGCGGCCAAGCGCGGGCCTGCCGAACAACCGCTCGACCGTCGATGCGTTGCCGGCGCTCACGACCAAGAAGGCCAAGGAGGTCTTTGCCAGGTTCGGCGTCCTGTCCGAGCGCGAGCTGGCCTCACGGGTCGACATCAACTGGGAGCGCTACGTCAAGGTCCAGGACATCGAGGCCAACTGCGCCCGCGACATCGCCTCGACGATGATCCTGCCGGCCACCGCCCAGTACCTCGGGCTACTCAACGGAGCGCCGTCGTCGCGCGGGATCGCATCGGTCTGCGAACGGGTCTCGCGCCTCGCCGATTCGCTCGTCGACGCTATCGACACCCTCGAGAAGGCGCAGCACAAGGCCCACGAGGCGGATTCGGTCCCGGCCGAGGCAAAGGTGTTTGTCACGAAGGTCATCCCGGCGCAGGAGGCCCTCCGGGAAGTCGTCGACGAGCTCGAAACACTCGTCGCCGACGACTTCTGGCCCCTCCCGAAGTACCGCGAGCTGCTCTTCCAGTACTGATCCGCAAGCGGGGAGCGGGCTCCGACAACGGAGCCCGCTTCTTGATTCCCGGCGCGGAGCCGCATCGGGCGCGACGAGGAAACGTGGCTGCGCCGGATGCCGCACGATGCGGCGATGCCCACCGACATCCATCGCAACCGGACGCTCTGGCTGCTATCGATCGCCCACGCCGTGAACCACGCCCAGGCGGTTCTGCTGCCCCTCGTCTACATCCGGATCATCGCCGAGTTCGGGGTAACGGCCGACACCATCGCGTTGCTCGCGGCCTCTGGCAGCTTTGCGTCGGGGGCGGTCCAGCTGAGCTACGCGAAGCTGACCCGGATGATCTCGCGGCGGAAGCTCCTCGCCGCCGGTGGCGTCCTGTTCGGTAGCGGCTTCGCGGCCCAGGCCGCTGCCCCGTCGTTCCCGGCATTTGCCCTCGTCAACGTCGTGTCGCGGATCGGCGGCTCGCCGCAGCACCCGGTCGGCAACGGGCTGCTCGCCGAGCAGTTCCCCGAACACCGGCGCGGCTTCGCGATCAGCGCCCACATCTCCGGCGGCAACGTCGGGACGGTCGTCGTCGCGCTGCTCGGCGCGCCGCCTCATCGCGAACCTCGGCTGGCGCGAGACGGTCGTCCTGTTCGGAATCCCGGCGGTCGTCATCGCGCTCGCGATCCTGCTGTTCGTCCGCGAGAGCGGCGACGACCGGGCCGCCGCCGTCGCCCAGGGCAGCGTCCGCGAGGCGTTCGGGACGATCCTCCGCGACCCGGACCATCGCTGGATCTACCTGACGTCGGTGCTCGGCGGCGGCGGGCGCGGCCTCGGCGTCGTCAACCTGTTCGCGCTGCTCTACCTCACCCGTGTCCTCGGCCTGCCGCCGGCGACGACCGACGTGATGTACGGCGCGCTCATCGTCCTGTCGGTGCCGATGCCGCTCGCTCGCCGGCTGGCTGTCCGACCGGATCGGGCGGAAGCCCGTGATCATCGGCGCCTACGTCGGCGGCGCGATCGGGTTCGTCGCTGTTCCTGCTCGTCGGGTCCAGCCTCGCCGGGCTGTGGGCCGGCATCTCGTCATGGGCCTGTTCAGCTTCGCCGAGAGCCCGCAGCTCCAGGCGCTGCTCGCCGACATCGCCCCGCCGACGATCCGCGACGCCTCGTTCGCCCTGTACTTCACGCTGGCGTTCGGCGTCGGGTCGCTCTGGACGGCCGTGTACGGCGTGATCATCGGGGCGGCCGGCGAGGCGACCGGGCTGCCGATCGTCTTCGGGCTGATGGCGGCGTCGTTCGTCGCGGCGGCCCTGACGGTCCTGCCGGTCCAGCGCCGGGGCGGCGACGTCCGGGCGTAACCGATTGCGGGTGCTATCATGCGCGGGCCCTGCAACGGGCATCCGGTCGGGGCGTGGCGCAGCTTGGTAGCGCGTATCGTTCGGGACGATAAGGTCGTGGGTTCAAATCCCGCCGCCCCGACCATCCCTCTTCTCCTCAGCGGCCGATGATCCTGCGTTGCGGCGCAGTCGGCGGGACCGGCCTCGCGAGCGGCACGGGATGGGCGGATAGCGCGGCGCTCGGCGGCACGGTCCGCGGGACGTGCCAGGCGATCTCGTCGTCCTCCTGGACACCGCGGGGCCACGGCAGAATCCTCCGCCAGGCGTCCTCGTGGCCCTGTTCCCCGAGAGGCCAGAGCAAGATTGGGTCGACCCCGGCGAGCCGGGCCCCGAGCAGCGCAAACGCGGTCAGCCCCACCACGATGACCGCAATCATCCAGATCTCGCCCGTTGTTCGACTCCCGCGCGGAGTGGCCGAATCCCAGCACCCCGAATCGCAGGCGGCTACTTCTTCGCGGGCAGGCTCGCCGCATGGGCCAGGCCGCGCTCGACCCAATGGGCGATCGCGGCGTCGTTCGTGACGTCGGCGGCTGGGATGACCACGAACGCCTTCATCGGCTTGCCCGGCATCGGCTCGAAACTGCCGGCGCCGGCGGCCTTGGCTTCCGGGATCTCGGCGTCTGGCAGGCGGACGACCCAGTGCTCCGCGAACAGCCCGGTCGCCATGTTGCCGCCGACGAACGCGGCCGGGTAGCCGAACATTTGCTTCCGTTGGGCGTCGGGATAGCGATCCATGACCGTCGCGAACCGCTCGACGAGTTCCGGCGGCGACTTCGTGAACGATGGCATTACTCGTGTACCTCGAATTCGGCAGCCAGGCCCTCCTCGAGCCAGGCGAGCGCTTGTTCGGCATAGTGTGGAGCGGCCTCGGCCATGTCCCACAGGTCATCCTCGGCGACTCCGGCCACGATCCGCCGGTAGCTTTCGACCTGGTGGAGCGCACCGAGAGGGAGGCCCAGCGTCACCGCCTCCTCGCGCTCGTCGGGCTGTAGCACGCCTGACCAGGCAGCGAGATAGGCGTCGACACACGCCCGCCGCGTCGCAACATCCCGGGTCCGCCCGACGTACGTGGCAAGGTCGAGGAACGGGTGGCCGATGCAGCTGTCCGACCAGTCGAACACGATCGAGCGGCCGTCGACGTCCGCGACGTTCCAGGGGTGGAGGTCGCCATGGACGATCGTTTCGGGCGGACCGATCGCGGTCAGCCGCTCACACGCCTCGACGAGCCGCGGGATCGCCGCCTCGAGCCGGCGCCGGGATTCGGGCTTCAAGGGAGCGAGCAGCGATAGCTCCGGCAACCGCGGGATCTGCGAGGCGAGCGCTGCCAGGCCGCGCCGCTCGAAGCCGGCCGTCGCGAGCTCATCGGTCCGACCGAGCCAGCGGCGCTGAATGGCGGCATGGGCGGCGAGCCCGTCCGGCCAGCGGGCGACCGGCGCATCGCCGACGAACGATTTGCCGAGGTCGCCCAGGAGGAGCCAGTTCTCCGCTTCATTGGTCGGCCACCACGGTCGGGAGCCGGTCCGGGTCCGGCTGCGGCGAGCACCCGGGTGATTGCGGACTTCGGTCGGAAAGACCGGCGAGCAGCCCTTCAGGAAGACCGCGCCCGTCGCCGTCTCGCCGCGGATGACATTGACAGGCCCCACAAGGCAATGGATCTGCGGGGCGGCGACGAGCGGGCTGCCGATCGTCGGACAGGCGATCGGCCATCCAGCCGATGCCCGGGCCAGCCAGCCGCGTCGCGACCAGGGCGGGCGACCCGGCCGGTCGCGGTGCCCGCCAGCTCGGCCAGCCAGCGCTCGAGGTACGGCCGCGCCGAGCGAGGGCTCGGCGGACGGGATGAGCGCCGGCGTGAGCGCCCGCCACGTCAGGCCGTCGGGCGGTGGCGCGTCGGCTTCCGCCACGCTCCACGAGCGGCTCGAGCTCGACCAGGGCGAGCCCGGGGCGCGTGCCGCGGCACGGTCAAGGGCACGATCCGCAGCGGCGGTCGGGTGATCCTCGCCCAGACGTCGGGCGATCGCCGCGAGGATCGACGGCGGTGTCCGGTTCGCCCTCGACGGCGACGCGCGGCAGCGAGAGGACCGCGCGATCCGTCATCGGAAGCGACCTCGGTGCCGTCGCCCTTCGGCAGCAGGATCACGATGTCGTAACCGCCCTGGGCGCCCTCGTCGGTTGGGACGCGCGCTCCGGCGTCCCTTCGGCCACCGGTCAGCGGTCGGCGAGGTTCGGGGCGAGCCAGCGGGCCATCGTCTCGACGGTCGATGCCCTTGCGCGCGGCGTAGTCCTCGAGCTGGTCCGGCCGATCCGGCCGAGCCCGAAGTAGTGCGCCTCCGGGTGCCAGAAGTAGTAGCCGCTGACGGCGGCGCCCGGGAACATCGCGAACGACTCGGTCAGGCGGATGCCCGCCCGCGCGCTCCGCCTCGAGCAGCTCGAACAGCGTGCCCTTCTCGGTGTGGTCCGGGCAGGCCGGGTAGCCGGGCGCCGGGCGGATGCCCTGGTACTCCTCGCGGATGAGCGCGTCGTTGGCGAGCGCCTCGTCCGGCGCGTAGCCCCACAACTCGCGCCGGACGAGCTCGTGGAGCCGCTCGGCGAACGCCTCGGCGAGGCGGTCGGCGAGGGCCTTGGCGAGGATCGCCGAGTAGTCGTCGTGGGCCGCCTCGAACCGCGGCGACGAGCTCCTCGAGGCCGTGGCCGGCGGTGACGGCGAAGCCGCCGACGTAGTCCGGCGACGCCCGGTCTCCTTCGGCGCGGTGAAGTCGGCGAGGGCGAGGTTCGGCCGGCCGGGCGGCTTGACCATCTGCTGGCGAAGGGTGTGGACGACGGCCGCGGACGTCGGAGCGCGAGTCGTCCGCGTAGAGCTCGATGTCGTCGCCGACGCTGTTCGCCGGCCAGAAGCCCGAACGCCGCGCTCGCCGTGAGCAGCTGCTCGTCGACGATCCGCCGGAGCAGCGCGACGCGCGTCGCGGTGCAGGTCGCGCGCCGCCGCGCCGACCACCGGGTCGTCGAGGATCGCCGGGTAACGCGCCCGCGCAGCTCCCACGTCGCGAAGAACGGCGTCCAGTCGATCCGCTCGACGAGCTCGGCGAGCGGGTGGTCCTCGATCGTCCGGACGCCGAGGAACGTCGGCCGCGGCGGGCGGACGCGCCGGCCGTCCAGTCGATCGCGAAGCGCGTGCCGGCGCGCCTCCTCGATCGGGTGGCGCGCCTCCTTCTCCTGCCGGTCGCCCCGCTCGCGGCGGACCTGGTCGCGTACTCGTCGCGGATCGTCGTCGCGAACGCGTCGCGGCCGCTCGCGATCGAGGAGCGCCGACGCGACGCCCGACCGCCCGCGACGCGTCGAGGACGTGGATGACCGGGGCGTGGTAGCGCGGCTCGATCTTCACCGCGGTGTGGGTCCGCGACGTCGTCGCGCCGCCGATCAGCAGCGGGATCTCGAAGCCCTGCGCGCTCCATCTCCGAGGCGACGAAGCTCATCTCCTCGAGCGACGGCGTGATCAGCCCCGACAGGCCGATGAGGTCGGCGTCCCAGCTCGCGCGCCGTCTCGAGGATCCGCGGCCGACGGGCACCATGACCCCCAGGTCGACGACCTCGTAGTTGTTGCACTGGAGGACGACGCCGACGATGTTCTTGCCGATGTCGTGGACGTCGCCCTTGACCGTCGCCATCACGACCCGCCCGGCCGACTTCGACGCGCCGGGCTCCTTCTCGGCCTCGATGTACGGGACGAGGTGGGCGACCGCCTTCTTCATGACCCGGGCGCTCTTGACGACCTGGGGCAGGAACATCTTGCCCGCCCCGAACAGGTCGCCGACGACGTTCATCCCGTCCATCAGCGGCCCCTCGATGACGTGGATCGGGCGCTCGGCGGCCTGAGCCGCGCCTCCTCGGTGTCCTCGACGATGAACGCGTCGATGCCCTCGACGAGGGCGTGGGTCAGGCGCTCCTCGACCGGCAGCTGGCGCCAGGCGAGGGCGTCGGCGCCGGCGGCCCGCTCGCTGCGCCGCCGACCTGCGTCGGCGACCGCGAGCAGCCGCTCGGTCGCGTCGGGCCGGCGGTTGAGGACGACGTCCTCGACGCGCTCGCGCAGCTCCGGCTCGATGTCGTCGTAGATCGCCAGCTGGCCGGCGTTGACGATGCCCATGTCCATCCCGGCCGCGATCGCGTGGTACAGGAAGACCGAGTGGATCGCCTCGCGGACGGGGTCGTTGCCGCGGAAGCTGAACGAGACGTTGATGACGCCGCCCGAGACGCGGGCGTGGGGCAGCTCCGCCTTGATCCGGCGCGTCGCCTCGATGTACGCGACCGCGTAGCCGTCGTGCTCCTCGATGCCGGTCGCGATCGCGAAGATGTTCGGGTCGAGGATGATGTCCTCCGGGGCGAAGCCGGCCTGCTCGGTGAGCAGGTCGTAGGCGCGCGTGCGCGATCGCCACCTTGCGCTCGACCGTGTCGGCCTGGCCCTGCCTCGTCGAACGCCATGACGACGACCGCCGCGCCGTAGCGGCGGCACGAGCCGGGCGTGCTCGAGGAACGCCTCCTCGCCCTCCTTGAGCGAGATCGAGTTGACGACGGACTTGCCCTGGACGCACCTGAGGCCGGCCTCGATGACCGACCACTTCGACGAGTCGATCATCACCGGGACCTTGCTGATGTCCGGCTCGGCGGCGATGAGGTTGAGGAACCGCGTCATCGCCGCGGCCGAGTCGAGCATCGCCTCGTCCATGTTGACGTCGATCGATCTGGGCGCCGGCCTCGACCTGCTGGCGGGCGATCTCGACGGCCTCGTCGAAGTGGTCGTCGAGGATGAGCTTGGCGAACTTGCGCGAGCCGGTGACGTTCGTCCGCTCGCCGACGTTGACGAAGACGTTGCCGGGCTGCGGGATCGTCGAGCGGCTCGAGGCCCGGAGAGGCGGGTCTTGACCTCGACCTCCGGCGGGATGCGCGGCGGCAGGCCGGCGACGGCCTCGGCGATCGCGCGGACGTGGGCGGGCGTCGTGCCGCAGCAGCCGCCCGGCGATGTTGACGAGGCCGTCGCGGGCGAAGCCGCCGATGACGTGGGCCATCGACTCGGGCGTGTCGTCGTAGCCGCCGAACTCGTTCGGCAGGCCCGGCGTTCGGGTAGACGCGAGACGGGGAGCGGCGCGACCCGGGCGAGGTCCGCGACGTGCGGGCCGGAGCTGCCTGGGCGCCGAGCGCGCAGTTGAGCCCGACGACGAACGGCCGGGCGTGGGCGACCGACGTCCAGAACGCCTCGACGGTCTGGCCGGTGAGCGTCCGGCCGGACGCGTCGACGATCGTGCCCGAGACGATGAGCGGGCAGCCGGATCGCCGAGCGCCTCGAACGCCGCCTCGACGCCGAAGATCGCGGCCTTGCCGTTGAGCGTGTCGAAGATCGTCTCGATGAGGAGGAGGTCGGCGCCGCCCTCGATCAGGCCCTCGGCGGCCTCCTGGTAGGCCGCGGCGAGCTCCTCGAACGTGACGTTCCGGGCGGCGGGGTCGTTGACGTCCGGGCGAGATCGAGGCGGTCCGGTTCGTCGGCCCGAGGGCGCCGGCGACGAACCGCGGCCGGCCGGGCTCGCGCGGCCTCCGCGGCGTCGGCGGCCTCGCGGGCGATCCGGGCGGCCGCCGCGTTCATCTCGCGGACGAACGGCTCGAGCGCGTAGTCGGCCTGGGCGATCCGCGTCGCGTTGAACGTGTTCGTCTCGATGATGTCGGCGCCGGCCTCGAGATAGGCGTCGTGGATCGCCCGGACGATCCCCGGCTGGGTCAGCGACAGGAGGTCGTTGTTGCCGCGCAGGTCGCGCGGGTGGTCGCGGAACCTGTGTCGCCGCCCTCGCCCTCGCCGCTCCTTCGCGCTGCCGCCGCGGAATCCCGCCTCGTCGAGCTGATAGGACTGGATGAGCGTGCCCATCGCCCCGTCGATGACGAGGATCCGCTGGGCGAGCAGAGGCGCGAGTAGGGCGGCGCGCTCTTCGCGGGTGCGGGGGCGGCACCCGGTCGCGGCCGCGGCGGGCACGGGCGCGGCGGAGTCGCTGCGGGTCCCGGAGGTTCGGGTGGCGAGGTCGACCATCGGTAGCAGCCTAGCCGAGACCGGCCGGACGGCAACAGCCGTCGACGGAACGCGTGGTCATGGCTCGTCTCCTATCGCACCTGGCGGGGGCACCGTTTCCGCGATGAGCCTCGCGGATCGGCTGCCGGGCCGTCATCGAGCCAGGACTCTCAGGCCACTCGTGATAGGTGACGCCTCGTCGGCGTCGACCCGATCGTCGCCCGGGTCGCGCGGTTCGTCAAGTGGCCGTCGAGTCACCGGCCCTTCGTCGTTGCGCGGCGCTCTGGACGCCCGTCCATGTCGGCGCGCGCGCTGCTATCGGAAGCTGGCCCAACAGACCACGATCCCTGCTGGCAGGCCCGCCGCATCCCGAGAGAACTGATGGAACCAACGACACACGCGATCGACCCCTCGAACCACCGCCTCCGCCGCGTCGGGCGCCTCGCCCGCCGCCGGCTTGCGCATCGACGGGGCGCGATCTCGCGAATGGCATCCACACGGACGGCCGGCTGTCGGTCGTGATCTCCGGGATCGACACCGCCGACGAGGGTCGGCCTGACATGTTCCAGTGGTGGTCCGACCGGCCCGTCGCCCTCGTGATCATCCGATCGAGTGCCGACGGCGATGACGTCTGCGTTCACCAAGGGCCCGGTCCGCTGGGGCACCGGTGCTCGGCGGCCGGGCGACCGGCGGAATCAGCTATGTCGCGTTCTGCCTACGACACCGACCGGCAGACCGCGAGCCACGCGATCGGCGGATCGGCCCGCGGTCGCGTCGATCCTGGCCCGATTGCTCCGCTCGGCCTCGCCGGCCTGACCACGCGACTCACGCCTACTCCCCGGCGTCGATCGCGCCGGACCCCCCATCCGACGCGTCCGACAGCCCTCGAAGCCCGGGTTCCTCTCGCAGGGCCCGGGCTTCGCGTCGAATTCAGATCGCCGACGATGGAGCGGATTGCCATCCGGGGGCCGCGTGCCGGCGGCCTGATTCCGCTCGCCTCGAGGAGCCGGATCACCCGGCCGCGCTGACCGCGGTACGGCGCGAGGAGCTCGAGCATCCGGGCGTCGGTTGCGCGCTGCTCGCCGGCAAGGGCGTAGGCGACGAGGTTCGGCAGGTGGAAGTCGCCGATGCTCACCGCGTCCGGATCGCCGAGCGCCCGGAACGCCACCTCGGCCGCAGTCCAAGGCCCGAGGCCGGGCAGGGCGGTCAGCCGGCGGTACGCATCGGGCAGCGGCAGATCGACGATCTCCTCGAACCGAGTGGCGCGGAGAGCGACAGCCCGGACCAGGTCCGCCCGGCGCCGCTCGAGACCGATCGGATGGAAGGCCTCGTATGGCAGGCGGGCCAGCACCTCGGGCGCCGGCATGAGGCGAAGCCCGAATGGACCGGGCGCGGCTTCGCCCCAGCGGGCGATGATGCCTCGATAGGCCCGACGGGCCTCGGTTCCGGTCACCTTCTGCTCGAGGATCGCGGGAATCAGCGCCTCGAGGACGGCTCCGGACCGACCGATCCGGAGGCCTGGCATCCGCCGATCGAGGTCGGCGAGCAGGCGGTCGGCTGGCGCGAATCCGTCGCGCCCGTCATCGATGCCGGCCAGCGCAGGTGCGCCGTCGAGGGCGCGGTCGGCGCCCGGACCCCAGGCCTCGACCCGGAGCGTGGTGCCGTCGAGCGAGAGGGCGATCGTGGCCGGTCCATCGGCTGTCCGCGTCGCCCTGATCGCTCCGGCTGCGGCCCAGGCGCATCGCCGGATCGTGGGTCCCGCGGAGGTGTGGCGCGAGGGTCAGGCGGAGGTCAAGGGGACGGTCGAGCGGGATCGTCCGAGCGGGCACCGGCCCAGTCTGTCACGTGGTTGCGAGATTCGCACGAAAGGGTCGCATCCGCCCAAATTCTCGTTCCCTGCTAAGGTTTCCTTGACGTGCGACGCCCCAGAGTCGTCGCGAGCACGCTTCTCATAATCGTGCTCGCCGCGGTCGCCGTCCCAGGGTCCGCCGGATCCCGGGGCCCCAGCCCCGAAACCGTGAACGATACGAACCTCTACTTTGGCGTGGAGGTTTCATCCGTCGCGTGGGACGAAGATGACGACACCAGCCTTGGACCCGGCATACCGATCAAACGGTGCGCTGGACACGAACTCGATCCTGCTCGACCCGGACTCTCGACCGGCCCCTTCAGGCCGCCCGCCGGGCTCTCTGAGCCAGCCCGCGGCCCAGGCTGGCGTGGTCGTCCTGCCGACGTGGCATTTCGACGGCAACGTGAGTTGGTATGGCCCCGGCTTCTACGGGAAGCGAACGGCGTGCGGCCAGGCGATGACAGAGTCGCTCATCGGCGTCGCCCACAAGACGCCTGCCATGCGGGACGAAGATCACGTTCAAGAACCCGGCTAACGGCAGGACGGTCACGGCTCCGGTCGTCGACCGGGGACCGTACGTGTCGGGGCGGCAGTGGGACCTGACGGGCGGCCTGTGCCTGGCCCTCGGTCACTGCTACACGGGCTCGCTCTACTGGAAGTACGGCTAGGCCCGCCCGGACTCGTCCTCGCCGCTCGTCCTCCCTCGATAATCGCCTGGAGCGATGGATCCCAGCCCCACTCGCTCTGAATGGTCACGGCTGATCGGCGACAGCGATCATCGAGCTGTGCGCTGGCTCGCGAGACGCTTGTAGCCACACTAAACGGCCCCGATTCATCGCTGCCTGTGATCACGGAGTTGGTTCGTCACCGTCCGAATCGAACGCCGGGTGGAGGCTCCGCCATGACGTGGGTACGTCGTCCGTCCAGTCGGATCCAAACGATCCCGGCTCCGGGCCACGCGTCGTCGCCGGTGAGCGACGCCACGAGGTCCGCGGCCCGAGCTGGGTAGGCCGCCGCGAGGGTCGATTCGAACTCGTTTACGAGCGTCCGGGTCGCTCGCGTCGAACGGAGGACGAGGAGCCTGCTGACGCTCGGCGGCTTGGTCCCGCTGACCATGAGATCGGCGATCGAGGTCGATTGAAGAGAGTCCGCCTTCTCCCTGGCCCACCGTATCTGCTGCTCGAGGCGCCGAAGCTGAGAATGGAATTCGGCCGCCACGAGGAGACCGGCTTCTTGATCGGCCACGACGAGATCGATCACTCCCCTGACAGGGCTGCGGACAGGAACCTCCGGAAACCGCGCCCATCGAGGATGAAGGATGCGAAGCATCGCCTCGACCATCGGTGCCTGAATGCGGTCGCGCAGGTGCGGCCCGGTTCCAGGAAAGAAGCGGAATGACGCGTCTCCTCCGAGGGCAGTCGCGAGCGCAACGACGATCGAGAGGCTTGGCTCTGCTGTTCCGGCCTCAATCTCCGCGAGATACGACTGGGAGATACCAGCGACGGTCGCGACCTGACGCTGGCTGAGGCCGGCATCCTCGCGCGCGGAGCGGAAGCTCTCGCCGACAGCCCGAACCATTCCGCGGGCGCGCCGATCAGCCTCCTGCTGCAGCCGTGTTGTGCCGGGCGCGGTCATGCGCGCATTGAACTCGAGCCCGCTTATCTGCGGCTTTGCGGAACCCCGGCGGAGGCGGCGCGGGCGTAGGATCGCCGGGATGGCACGAACAAGCGACCGATCGGCCCTTCCGGGCTGGCTGCTCTTGGCGACACCCGTCATCGCTCTGATCGCGATCGTGTTCGTATGGACGGCGATCGACAATATCGGCGAGATCGGGCCGCTCGATAAGGCGAAGCTTGGTTGGCTCGTTGCGGTACCGCTGACACTGATGCTGCCGGTCCTGACCGCTTGGGCCGGAGGCCGCCTCGGGCGGTTTTGGCGACCGATCCTGGCCGCGCTCGTCGGACTGGCTGCGGGCTTCGCCGTCGGCTGGCCAATCTGGGTCGAGCTTGCCGGCCAATGTTCGGCCGTCGGTCGCCCAACACCCCTCGGCTCAGTCGCGGCCACGAGCACGATCGTCGGCTTGACGGTGTTCGCAGCGGTGCTCGCTGCCGGCGCGGCCCTGGATTCCAACCGATCGCCCCGCATTACTGCGGGTCTCGCGCTCGCGGCCTCCGCGGTCGTCTGCGCGATCGGTTTCGCTATCTGGGTAGCCTTCGCGTTCGTGCTCTTCTTCGGGCAGTGCTCCGTCCGCCCCGGGATCACGCCCTGACGGCACCCGCGGTACCCTGCGGCCATGTGCCGCAGTATCAAACCCCTCCGCAGATCAGAATCCGATACCACGACCGGCGAGATCGAGGCCGCCGCTCTCCAGTTTGTTCGCAAGGTGAGCAACTACCGGGCGCCATCGGCTCGGAACGCCGAGGCGTTCGAGACGGCCGTCGCCGAGATTGCCAGCGCCTCGCGTCGGATGCTCGAGACGCTTGGCGTCGACATCGTCGAGGGTCCGAACCGCTGGACGCCCGGCTCCGGTTCGCCCCACCGCCACTCCGCCACCGCGCCCGAACACACCCACTGATCGTCTCGATCGCATGAGCGTCACGCTCGCGCCGTGGTGGGTCCGCCCGGGCCTCGAAGCGCGTGACGGCCGCCTCACGATCGCAGGTGAGGACGCGGAAGCGCTCGCCCGGCAGCACGGGACGCCGCTCTTCGTCTACGACCGGACGAGGTTCGCCGAGAACGCCCGCCGACTCGCCGCGGCGCTCGACCGCGCCGGGCTCCGACATCGGCTCCGCTTCGCGCTCAAGGCGCACCCGGACCCGCGGGTCCTCGAGGTCCTTCGCGGTCTCGTCGGGATCGATGCCTGTTCGCCGGGCGAGGTGACCCGAGCCCTCGAGTGCGGGTTCGCGCCGGAGGAGATCAGTTTCACGGGCACGAACGTCTCCGAACGGGACCTCGACGTGCTCCTGGCCGTGCCGATCCACATCAATCTCGACGCGATCAGCCAGGTCGAGCGGCTCGGACGGCGCGATCCGGGGCGGACCATCGGGCTGCGCATCAATCCGGCCGCGGGAGCCGGCTATCACACGGGCCTCGCTTACAGCGGCGAACGTCCCACGAAATTCGGCATCTACGAGGAGCGCATCCCCGATGCGCTCGCCGCGGCCGCCCGCCACCGCCTCACGATCGACACGATCCACTTCCATGCCGGATCGGGCTGGCTCGGGGCCGACGGGCTGGCCGCGTTCGAGACGGCGCTCGCCCGGGTCGCCGCGATTGCCGCCCGCCTCATCGCCGATGGCCATCCGATCGTCGAAGTCAACGTCGGTGGCGGACTCGGCGTGCCCGCCCGGTCGACGGAAGCTCCGGTCGACCTCGACGCCTACGCCGCGGCCCTCGCCCGCCAACTCGGGCCGCTCGGCGTGGCCGTCGGCTGCGAGCCCGGCGACTACATCGCAAAGGATGCCGCGATCCTCCTCGGCGAGGTCGTGACCGTCGAGGAGCGCGGCGGGACGACGTTCGTCGGCCTCGACCTGGGCTGGAACGTGAACTGCTCGTACTTCATCTATCGCTACCTGCAGGAGATCGTCGTCTGCCGGGCGGCCGATGCGCCCCGCACGGAGGTCGTCACGGTGGCCGGCCACATCAACGAGGCGGGCGACGTGTTCGCCGAGGACTACCCGATCCAGCCGGTCATCGAGGGCGACATCGTCGCGCTCCTCAACGCCGGCGGCTACCACGAGGCGATGAGCTCGACTCATTGCCTTCGACCAATGGCCGGAGCCGTCTTCCTCGACCGCTAGTCGGAGACGCTCCCCAGATTTCCCCAGCTGCGGTGCCGGTCGACGACGACTCTGATGATCGGGCGACGCTCCAGCTGGTGGCTGGCGTATTGCGGATACCTGGCCCGGAGCGCGACCACGGCCACTCCGTGCTCCTCGGATGTCGTCGCCTCGTCGGGTTCAATGAGCTCCGCGAGGCCGTCCAGTCGGAGCCATCCGAGCGCGGACCAGTCCTCCGACCAGGCGTGGACCAGGAGCGACACGTGCAGGGTTGGCGGCGATGTCGCGAACTCGCTCCAGGTCGTGCGGATCGGCGACGCGCTTGGGCTTCTCGTCCAGCGGCGACCAGATCCGCAGTGGCACGTCGGCGGCGTCGAACGCGAAGCAGATCGGGACGAGTCGCGGCCGGCCATCGGGAGCCGTCGTCCCGAGGACCGCCGATCGCGCTGCGGCGAGGAAGACCAGTTCGGCCTGCGTCAATTCGTTGCCGGCGGCCATCGCCGAATGATGCATCACTAGACTGTCCCTCATGGCCGATCTCCTCCCGCCGACCCGCCACGTCACGACGACCCGGATCGTCGCCGTCCGCGGCTCCGAACTGGAATACCGCGCCGACCGCGTCGTCGGCGAGGAGCCGCTCGAGATCCGGGCGGCCGGGCCCGGGCAGGAGCCGGTGGCGGTCGCGGTCACGATGCGCACGCCCGGGTTCGAGGACGAGCTCGCGGTCGGGTTCCTCCGGACCGAGGGGCTGATCGAGGGTCCGGAGGTCCTGAGGATCGAGCGCGGCGATCCGGCCGAGATGAGCCAGCCGGACGACCGGGTCACCGTCCGCCTGGCCCGGGCGTTCGACGCCTCCGTCGTCGCTGAGCGCCATTTCGTCGCGACCGCCTCGTGCGGAATCTGCGGCAAGGCCTCGCTCGACGAAGTCGCGATCCGCTCCGAGCCGCTCCCGCCCGGACCGGTCGTCGAGCGGCGCGTCGTCCTCGCTCTTCCGGATCTGCTTCGGGCCGCTCAGCGGGCGTTCGACGAGACGGGCGGGCTCCATGCCGCGGGCTGTTCACGCCGGCCGGCGAGTTGCTCGCCTTGCACGAAGACGTGGGGCGCCACAACGCGCTCGACAAGCTGGTCGGGTCGCAGGTCCTCGCCAAGGCGATGCCCCTCCACGAACGGATCCTCATGGTCAGCGGCCGGGTGAGCTTCGAGATCATCCAGAAGGCCGCCGTGGCCGGCATCCCGATCGTCTGCGCGGTCTCGGCGCCGTCCGACCTGGCAGTCGAGGCGGCGGATCGGCTGGGCGTGACGCTCGTCGGCTTCCTGCGCGGCGACGGCTTCAACGTCTACGCCCACGACGAGCGGATCGACCTGCGGGACATCCTCGGCTTGGGCTGACGGGTGTAAGGTCAGGGCGACCCCCAGCGCCTCCCGCGCCGCTCCAACTGACACTGCCCTGCCACGAAGGAGCCTCCCGATGACCGCGACCTCGAGCCGACCTTTCGCCCGCCGCTCCCTGCCGGCCACGATCGCCGGACTCCTCCTCGCCGCGGCGCTCGCCCCCGCCGCGACCTCCGCGGCGGCGATCCCCACGTTCGTCCCGATCGGGGCGGGCTATGCGGCCGACACGCTTGAGCAATTCGCCGCGGAGGCGGCGGCCATCGACGCGTCGGGAGAGGTGTCGATCCTCGTCCTGCCGATCACGTACGGCGTCGACCCGCTGTCGATGTCGAACGGCCTTCGGAACAAGAACTTGACCTTGGCCGACGGGCGTCGCGGCCAGATCGAGGATGCGTGCCTTGCGGTCATTCCCGCCGGCGAGACCTGCGACGTGGTGCTCGCACCGGTCCTTGTTCGGGACGACGCGTTCGACTCCGGCGAACGTCGGATCTCGTCACGCCGGGCCTGGACGGGATCTACGTCCTCGGTGGCGACCAGGTCGTCGCGATGCAGGTCGTCGCCAACACGCCGTTCGAGGACGCCCTCGCGGCCGCCCAGGCGGCGGGCGCCGTGACCAGCGGGAACAGCGCGGGTGCGGCGGTCGAGTCGGCCGACATGATCGCCGGCTACACCGGGGCGAACGGACCCGAGCAGGGATTCGAGCAGGGCGCCGTGGACCTGTGGCTCTATGGCGGCCCGACGGACGACACCCGCGGCCTCGTCTTTGGGCTCCAGAACGTCCTCCTCGACCAGCACGTCCTCCAGCGCGGCCGGATCGCCCGGCTCATCGCGACTGCCCACCTGGCCGGCACGGTCGGGATCGGGCTCGATGCCGACACGGCTGCCACGATCAAGAACGGGAGCACTGTCACCGAGATCGGCGGGCTGTCGGCGGCATTCGTCGCGGACTCGCTGACGTTCCCGGCGTTTGCCCAGTACGACAGCTCCGGGACGCTCTCGATCCGCCGCGAGGCGACCCACGTTCTGGCACCCGGCGACGGCTACGACATCCCGTTGCGGCAACCGATTCCCGCGGGTTCGGCCGGGTCACTCCCGGCGCCGGACCTGACCGGACGCTCGTTCCCGAACCTCCTGCCCCCGCCGAACGCCGGCCCGCTCCTGCTGGCGGGCGGCTCGCCGTCGGGCGCGGTCCTCGATCGATTCGTCGTGGATTCCGGCGGGTCCGGCAGCTCGATCGTCGTCCTTGCGGCCGGCTACGCCAAGCCGGAGGTCGCGACGAAGGACGCCAAGGCGTTCGCGGCTGCATTCTCGGCTCGTGGTGCGTCGGCGAGCTGGTTCCTCGTCAACGCGAAGACGAACGAGGCCCAGGTCGTGGCCGCCTTGAACGCTGCCGACGGCATCTTCCTGACGGCCCCGGATCCGTCGACAGTGCTGGGCTCGCTCGCGGCGAAGCCCCAGGTCACCGCCCAGATCGTCGGCCTCTGGGGCAACGGCCGGGCGCTGCTCGCGAACGACGCGGCCGCGTCGGCGATCAGCGAGAACTTCACCACCGATCCGCGGCCGGCGGCCACGACGGGAGCGATCGAAGCCGCGGCGATCGCCGAGTTCCGGCCCGACAGCACGACCGTCGTCGAGGGCCTCGGCTGGATCAACGTCGCCGTCGAACCGGGCATCGTCTCGAATCGCCACTGGGGCCGGCTCTACAACATCGTCGCGGAGCCGTTCCCCGCGGAGGGGATCGCGATCGGGATCGATGCCGGCACCGCGGTCGAGTTCCGCCCGGAATGGTCCGCACCGCAGGTCGTCGGCGACAGCGTCGCCGTCCTCCTCGACGGGCGGTACGCGTCGTTCGGCGTCGGGTCGAACGGTGCGCTGTCGGCGCACTGGGTGATCCTGGACACGTTAGTCGGCGGCGAGGAGGTCGCGCCCTAGCCGCTGCTGTGTGCGCCCGCCGCGCCGTTACGCGACGCGTACCGACGGGCGGGCGAGGCCGGCGCCAAGCCCGCTTCAAGGCCCTCCAGCCGCCAACAGTTACGCGAGGCGTGCCATTTGGCGGTAAGAAGGGGTTCGACCGGCCTTGCGCGGTCGGCTGGCGGTCCCTTGGTACGGGAGGCGTAACGCAGACGCGAGTCGCGGGGCGTCAGCCGCCGCGTGGCCCACGGTTCTGGACGAACTGGAAGCCGAAGCGGCCCTTGATGCAGAGGTGGCCGTCGGTCACCGACGAATCGAGCGGCGAATCGACCTTCACGATCGTGTTGTCCTGGACGTGGAGATTGAGCGCGCAGCCGACGCCGCAATACGGGCAGATCGTCTCGGTCACCGTCTGGGCGCTCTCGTCCCAGGTCCCGGCGGCGCGCATGTCGAACTCGGACTTGAACATCAACGCGCCCGTCGGGCAGACGCCGATGCAGTTGCCGCAGTAGACGCACGCCGAATCGGGCAGCGGGACCGCCTCCTCCGTGGAGATGCGGGCGTCGAAGCCGCGCCCAGCGACGGCGATCGCGAACGTGTTCTGGGCGTCCTCGCCGCAGGCCTCGACGCACTTGTAGCAGAGGATGCACTTCGAGTAGTCGCGGACGTACAGGTTGTTGTCGACCATGACCGGCTGAGCGACGGTCTGGGCCTGCTGGGCGTCGGCGCCGGTCGGGGCGTGGTGGTGGCCCGGCTCGTGGGCGTCGCGTTCGCCGGCCTCGGCGGGCGGCGCCGATGGTCCGTAGCGAGCGGTGTCGGCGCCGTAGCGCTCGATGTAGCCGCGCGGCCGACGGCGCGGTCGAGAGATCGACCGACGAGCCGAGGAACTCGAGGACCATCTTCCGGCTGTGGCGGACCCGCTCCGAGTCCGTCGAGACGTCCATCCCGGCCTCGACCTTGCGCGAGCAGGCCGGGACGAGGACGCGCGAACCCGTGACCTCGACGACACAGACGCGGCAGACGTTGACCGGGGTCAGGTTGTCGAGATAGCAGAGGGTCGGCGTGTCGATCCCCTGGGCCCGACATGCGTCGAGGATCGTGGAGCCGACCGGCACCGAGACCGCGGCGCCGTCGATCGTGATCTCGACCTCGGGGCGGGGTGGGGCCGGTGGCGGGGCCGGCGGACGGCTCGGGCGGGCTGCCGGCTTGAGGATGATCTCGGTGAGCGGCTGGGCGCCCGGGGCCTCGTGTTCGTGCGGCGAACGCCGATCGGGGGCGGGATCGCGATCCATGCTCAGCCCGTCGCTCACAGCGCCACCAATTCCGGCTGGCGCATCGCGCTCTCGATCGCCGATGACGCCGTCTGGCCCAGGCCGCAGATGCTCGCATCGCGCATCGCCTGGCCGATCTCGGCGAGGAGCGCGAGCTCGTCCGTCGCGGCTGCCGAGCGGGCGCCGCGGCGGCGAGCCGGGCGAGGAGCTCCTCCTGGCGGACCGTGCCGACCCGGCACGGGACGCACTGGCCGCATGACTCGTCGCGGAAGAACTGGGCGATCCGGCGGAGCGTGTCGACCATGTCGGCGGTCTCGTCGAAGGCCATGACGACGCCGGAGCCGAGGGTCGCCCCGATCGCGCGCGTCGCCTCGAACGTGAGCGGCGTGTCGAGCGCGTCCGGGCCGACGAAAACGCCCGCCGCGCCGCCGAGGAGGACGGCCTTCAGGTTTCGGCCGCCAGGGACGCCGCCTGCCAGCTCCAGCAGCTCGCGAAGGGTCGCCCCGAATTCGACCTCGTAGACGCCCGGGTCTCGCGACGTGGCCGCTGACGCAGAAGAGCTTCGGGCCGGTCGAGCCCTCCGTGCCGATCGCCCGGAAGGCGTCGGGGCCGCCGTTGTCGGCGAGGATGAGGAGGACGTTGACGAGCGTCTCGACGTTGTTGACGGCCGTCGGCTTGCCGAACAGGCCGACTTCGACGGGGAACGGCGGCTTGTTGCGCGGCTCGCCGCGCTTGCCCTCGATCGACTCGAAGAGCGCCGTCTCCTCGCCGCAGATGTAGGCGCCGGCGCCGCGCCGCAGCTCGATGTCGAGGTCGCCGAGGAGACCAGCGTCCTTGCTCGCGGCGATCGCGTTCGCGATCCGCGCCTCGGCGAGCGGGTACTCGCCGCGGATGTAGAGGTACGCCTTGTCGGCGCCGACCGCGAATGCCTCGATCGCCATCGCCTCGACGACCGCGAACGGATCGTGCTCCATCAGGACGCGGTCCTTGAACGTTCCCGGCTCCGACTCGTCCGCGTTGCAGACGAGGTAGTGCGGCTCAGCGGCCTGCGCGGCGACCGCCGCCCACTTGCGGCCGGTCGGGAACGCCGCGCCGCCGCGCCCGACGAGGCCCGAAGCCGTCACCTCCTCGATGACGGCCTGGGCCCCGATCTGTGCGGGCTCGCTCGAGGGCCCGAAAGCCGCCACTGGCGCGGTAGGCGTCGAGGGACGTCGGGTCGACGACGCCGACGCGGGCGAGCAGCCGGAGCCCGGGCCCGCCGGCCTGCGGGACCGACGCGCTCGCCAACGGTCGGAGACTCGGCCGGTGCCGGAGTGATGCCGTTCGTCGCATCAGCGAGGCGAGCCGAGACGCCGACCGCGTCGACCGGCGCGGCAACCTGGGTCAGCGGATTCTCACCGGCAACCGTGAACATCGCGGCCGGCGCGCGCTCGCACAGGCCCAGGCACGGCGACGGCAGCCAGGTCGACATGCCGTCGGCCATCGGCGCGCCGGCCGGACCAAGCGTTCGCTCGAGGTCGGCCGTCAGGCCGGCGGCGCCCGCGAGCCGGCAGGCGATGTCGTCGCAGACGTGGGCGACGACGGGTGGCCGCGCCTTCGTCGCGAACAGGGCGTAGAACGTGGCAACGCCGTAGGCCTCCGCCGGCGGGACGCTGAGGCGGCGGCAGACGTAGTTGAGCGCCGGCTGGCTGATCCAGCCGATCCGCGACTGGACGGCGTGGAGTGCCGGGATCAGGAGGTCTCGGCGGGAGCGCGCATCGTGTCCGCCGCGAGCGACATGGCCCTCGGTCTTCGGGTCGCGCGCTCCGCCACGCCAGGCCGATTCCGCCGGCCCGAGGACCGCGTCCACGGCTGCCCGCTCGGCCGGCGATGCGAGCGGCCCGATGACGTGGAGGTCCATGGCCTGAGTGTAGCGATCCTGAGCCGTGTCAGCCAGTGACGCGGGCGACCCACGCTCGGGCGATCGGATGGAGGGCCGCGTAGGCGTCCCACGTGCCGCGGGCCCAGCCGTCGACCGCCGCGCGATGATCGACCAGGTCAGTTGCGGCCCGGACGGCGGCGATCGTCAGCGGCCCGCGCGTCTTGGGGAGAGGCGGCTTCGTCGAGCTCCGGCCGGCGGCTGAGCCACCGCTGGATCGCGGCATTGAGCTCCTCCTCGCGGCCACGGTGCTCCATCGCGATGCAGAGGCCGGTCAGATGCGCTGCCAACGAGGTCGCGGAGGCGCAGTAGCGCTCAGCGTGCTGCAGGCAGTAGGTATCGACGACCATCCGGCGCCGGGCGGCGAAACGGATGTCGGCGTACTCGCGCGCCGACTCGTCGTCGAAGATTGCCTGACAGCCCTCGACGCCGCCCTCGACGACGAGGCCGCAGCCGGAACACGCGTCCCGTCGATCGGCGGCGCGCTGACCTGGCTCGGCCGCGATCGGGGTGCCGGGACGGGAGCGCCGCCGGCGGTCGGACGTCTTCGGCCATTCAGCCGGCGCCGGCGGCCACCGGCAGCTTCTCGATGCGGATCGCCGTGGCCTTGAATTCGGCGGTGCCGGACTTCGGGTCGGTCGCGTCGATCGTCAGGAGGTTCGTCGCGACCTCGTCCTGGAAGTGGAGCGTCATGAACGTCAGGCCCGGTCGGAGCGACGGGTCGATCCGGATCGGCGTCTCGACCTGGCCGCGCCGGGAGATCACGCTGACCCGCTCGCCTTCGGTCAGGCCGAGCCGCTCGGCGTCCTCGGGGCTGATGTCGAGCGACTCGCCCCGCCGCAGCGGCGAGGTGTAGCCGCCGGTCTGGACGCCGGTGTTGTACGAGTCGAGCCGGCGGCCCGTCGTCAGCCGGATCGGGAAGTCGTCGTCGAGCTTGTCGACCGGCGGGTCGTGGTCGACCGCGACGAACGGCACCCGATTGCCCGGGACCGGGTCCTCCCAGAGCCGGCTGTGGAGGAACAGCTCGCCCGGGTGGTCCTCGTCGTAGCACGGCCACTGGAGCCCGCCGAGCTCCTCGAGGCGCTTGTAGGACATGCCGGCGTGGACCGGCGACAGCGCTCGGACCTCGTTCCAGGTGTCCTCGGCGGTCTGCCAGCCGAACTCCTGGCCCATCCGTCGAGCGAGCTCGGCGATGATCCACAGGTCGTCGCGGGCCTCGCCGGGCGGGTCGAGGGCCTTGCGGACGCGCTGGACGCGGCGCTCGGAGTTGGTGACCGTGCCCTCTGCCTCGGCCCAGGCGGCGGACGCGGGCAGGACGACGTCGGCGAGCTCGGCGGTCGCGGTCAGGAAGAGGTCCTGGACGACCATGAAGTCGAGGCCCTCGAGGAGGCGTCGGGCGCGAGCCTGGTCGGCCTCCGACTGGAGCGGGTTCTCGCCGATGACGTACACGGCCGTCAGGTCGCCGCGCTCCATCGCGTCGAACATGCCCGACAGGTGCCAGCCGCGCTTCGGCGGCACGGTGACGCCCCAGTGCTTGTCGAATTTCGCCCGGAGCTCGTCGTTCTCGACGTGCTGGAAACCGGGCAGCCGATCCGGGAGGGCGCCCATGTCGCCGCCGCCCTGGACGTTGTTCTGGCCACGGAGCGGGTTGACGCCGCTCCCGTAGCGACCGACATGGCCGGTGAGCAGGACGAGGTCGATCAGGGCGAGCACGTTGTCGACGGCGTTGTGGTGCTCGGTGATGCCGAGGGTCCAGCAGATCATCGCCTTGGGAGCGGTCGCGAAGGCGTGGGCGAGCTCGCGGATCGCGTCGGCTGGGACGCCCGTCTCGCGCTCGGCGTAGTCGAGGGTGTAGCTCTCGACCTTCGCCTTGTAGGCGTCGAAGCCGTCGGTCGCGCGGTCGATGAACTCCTTGTTCTCGAGCCCCGCGGCGATGATCTCGCGGCCGATCGCGTTGGCGAGGGCAATGTCGCTGCCGACGTCGAGGCCCATCCAGACGTCGGCCCATTCGGCCGACGACGTTCGGCGCGGGTCGATCGCGTAGAGCCGGGCGCCCTTGCGGACGCCGCGGAGGAGGTGATGGAAGAAGATCGGGTGCGTCTCGCGGGCGTTGCTGCCCCACAGGACGATCAGGTCCGTCTCTTCGGCCTCACGGTATGAACTTGTGCCGCCACCGGCACCGAACACGGTCGCCAGACCGGCGACGCTTGGGGCGTGTCAGGTGCGGTTGCAGCTGTCGATGTTGTTGCTGCCCAGCACGGCCCGGCTGAACTTCTGCGCCGCGAAATTGACCTCGTTGGTCGCCTTCGAGCACGAGAAGACGCCGAAGGTCGTGGGCCCGTGGGCGGCCTTCGCCGCCTGGAAGCTGGCCACGACCTTGTCGAGTGCCTCGTCCCAGCTCGCGGGGCGCAGCGTCGGCGCCCTTCGAGTCGCGAACGAGTGGCTGGGTCAGTCGAACGTAGTTCATCGGCACGGGTGTGCCTCCTGCGGAACGACGACATACAGAGTCTAACGCGAGGGCTGTCGTGCCTGGTGCGCCATCGCGGCGTTGCCACCTGCGCGGTTTCGAAGGGCCTAGACTCCCGATCTGCACCGAAAGCGATGGGAGGGTTCGCGTGGATACACCTCAGAAGCGACGCTGGATCGGGCTGATCGTCATCGTCATCGTCGCCGGCGTCGCCGCGGCCTGCGCGGGCGCACAGCGCAAGCCCCTCGGCCTCGGCCGCAGCGGTGAGCCCCGCGGCCCCATCCGCGGCGACCGGCTCGGACGTCGCTCGCACGCTCGACGGGCCGGCCGAGGCCAAGGCCGGATCGGCGATCGTCGTGACGTGGACCGGCGAGGTCCGGAACGGCGACTACGTGACCATCGTGCCAAGCGGCGGTTCGTACAAGGCAGATGACCCGTACGTGAACATCTACGACACCACGTCCGCCACGCTCAAGGCACCTGCGGCGGCAGGGGAGTACGAGATCTGGTGGATCGAGGGCGACACGATCGACGTAGTCCTGGCTCGTCATCCGATAACGATCACGCCATAGCGTTTCGCCGGTAGCGTTCGGATAGCGTTCCGCTGGCGCGCTGCTGTCGATCGGGAGGGCCTGGCCCCAACTCGCGGCCGCTGGCGGTGGCGTCGAGACCCCGCAGGGGGCGGTAGTGGGCGAACGCGAACCGTCACATCGCCGAAACGCGCCTCGGGCTGATGATCCGCGCCACAGCGGCTACGGCATCGTCGAGGGTCTCGGGCAACCGAGTGGCTCCGATCGCATCGGATATGTCATCGGCCAACGGACCGCCGACGGCGCAGATCAGCGGCCTGGATGTTGTCCGAAGGGCCTCGGCGACGACCGCAGCCTCGGCGACGTCGGAGTCTGTGACGACCGCCACGACCGCCACGGGTGCGCCGGTCTCGCGGACGGTACGCAGCCAGCTGTCGAGCGGCACGTTGGCGCCCAGGTAGAGCACGTCGAGCCCGATGCGCCTGGCGGCGACCGCGAAGGCAAAGGCGCCGATCTCATGTTGACCCGCCGGCGGCAGCCCGACGATCACCTTCGGGATCCGATCACTGCGCCCGGCAGCGTCGAAGAATCGCGCGAGCCTGCGCCGGACCGTTTCGCTGGCGGCGTGCTCGACGGCGACGTCGATCTCGCCAGCCGACCACGCGTCGCCGATGCCTCGCAGCGCCGGGAACACGATGTCGTCCATCGCGGACTCGAAGCGCTGGGCGGCGAAAGACTCGTCGAGGATCTGCTCCATGGCCGGCACATCGAACTGATGGGCCGCCACGAGGAACGCATCGACCGCGAGCTCAGCCGATCGCGACGACGCGCCGCGATCGTCCGAGACCGGAGCCGCGCCCGGCGCGACATCCCACCCACCCACGGCAGCGTCTGCCCCCACCGCGAGCACGTGCTCGGCGGCCTGGCTCGGGCGCCAGCCCTCGTTCTCCACAAGACGGCGCATCGCCATCAGCCGTCCAATGGATTCGTCGTCGTACAGGCGATAGCCAGCCGCGGTCCGGCTCGGCCGAACGACCCCGTAGCGACGCTCCCAGACGCGAACCGTTGGGATGGTGAGGCCGGCTCGTGCGGCCGCTTCCTTGATCGTGTACATCGCGGCGCTACGTTGCGTGGAGCGACGTGATGGCCCAGATGGGCCGGCCTGGGCGCGTCACGGTCGCAGCGTCCCGGCGAACACCTGCCATGCAAGCAGCGTCTTCGCGATGAGGCTGAGCACCATGTACGCCCGTTCACCGAAGACGTAGTCGCGCCATCGTCCGATTCGGCGGTACTGGAGGACCATGTTGATCGCGAAGACATTGAATGAGATGAACAGCGAGATGTAGATCGCGATCACAAAGCCCGGAATGGGGGCCGCGCCTGGCGCGGTGATCCCGGTCACCAGCGCGACCCCGATGACGATCCACGGCACGGCGCCGGCGACGCAGCCGAACACGTAGTGGAGCCACTGGACCCGTTGTCGTCCCTCATTCGCGATCTCCATGCTCCATCCGAACAGGATCATCACCGCATTCACGCCGAAGATCGCAATGAGCGTCCCGATCTCGCGGATGCCGGTCAGGCTGGCGATGACCACGATCATGACGCTCGACGAGAACGCGTACTCGATCCACCGCGCCGGATTCTGACCGCGCGCCAGGTTTCGTTCGTACCAGGCGCGGAACGGGACCGCGACCGAGAGATGGGCGAGGGCGCTAAGCAGAAAGAAGAGCGCGACCGCCGGTCCGATCGGCAGGTCGAAGAGCGGCTGCTGGGCCTCGATGAGAGTCCGAGTTGAGGGCTCGAACCTCAGATAGCTGCTGACGACTGGGGAGCTGACGACCGGATCCTTCGCAACGCTCAGCGCCAGCATTGCCAGGAACTGGGTGCCGTGCAGGGCCGCGAGCGCCAGGTTCCATCGGGACAGGAGCGCGCCACGCCCGCTGTCGATCGGGACTGGCAGGGGGATAGGCGCCGTGATCGCGGACATCGGTATCTCCATGGGCCGATTGCGAGATTCGTCTGTTCATGGTTTGTCGAATATATCACGGGCCAAAGATTTGACAAACCATGAACATCGCTGCTACCTTAGGCCAACCCTCATCAAAGGGTGAACAACAACAGGCGTCGAGGCAACAGTCCGGACGCCTCAATCCAGAAGGAGCCAGCACCGTGAACCGTCTTCTCGTTCGAGTCACCCGCGTCGTCGCCGGCGCCGCGTTGGTGCTCACCATCGCCGCCCCGGTGAGTGCGGCAGACACGGCACAGGTCCGTGTCCTGCATGCCTCGCCCGACGCACCGGCCGTCGACGTCTATCTCGACGACACAATCGTCGACGCCCTGACGAACGTCCCGTTCGGGACCAGTTCGGACTACCTCGCGATCCCCGCCGGGGACCACAACGTGAAGGTCTACGCCACCGGCACGACGAGCGCGCCCGTCATTGACGCGGACGTCACCGTCGCGACCGGCAAGAAGTACACGATCGCCGCCACCAACGCGGTTGCCGCGATCGAGGCCCAAGTGCTCGAGGACACCCCGGCGCCGGACTGCGATACCGCCCAGGTGCGGGTCGTCCACTTCAGTGCCGACGCTCCCGCGATCGACGTCGCCCCGGCCGGCGCCGCGCCCGCCGATGCGGTCGTCAAGAACCTCGCCTACCCGAACGCGTCTGACTACCTGGCACTGCCGGGTGGCACGTACGACCTCGAGGTTCGGCTGGCCGGAACGACGACGGTCGCGCTGGCCCTGCCGGGCGTCGCGATCGAGGACTGCAACGCCTACAGCGTGTTCGCGATCGGCTCCGCGGCCGGGACCCCGGTCGGCGGAAAGGCCCTCCAGGTCGTCGCGGCCCTCGACGGCGCGGCCGAGGCCGGGCCGAAGCCGGGGCGGGGCGACCCCGCCCGCGACCGACACCGCCGTTTCGGGCTCAGGCCCGTCGGCGCTCAGTGCCGGTTCCGTGATCGGGTTCGTCGTCGTGGCCGTCGCCGCCATCGGCACCGTCCTTGCCCTCTCGTTCCGGCGCGCCGGGCACCGAGGGCCTAGGGGACTCCCGTACTCGACCTTCCCAGCGCGAGCCGGTCGCCCCTCCGGCCGGCTCTCGCCTCCTCGGGAAGGCGACGGGTCTGGCGGTCGAGCGACCTCGCACGCTCGTCGACGAGCTGCTCGAGCTGGCGGTCGTCCCCAGCTTCTCCCGGATCGGGCCGGCCGTCCGCCGGCGGCTGTTCGGTTGGGCGGCCCGCCGCCCGAGGCTGCGCATGCCGGGCGGACCGTCCTGATCACCGGGCCGACGTCCGGGCTGGGCCGCGCGGCCGCCGGCGGCTCGCCGGGCTCGGCGCGCGGGTCGTCCTCGTCGGCCGCGAGCGAGGCCGGTTGGCCGCGGTCCGCGACGAGCTCGTCGCGGCCACGGCGAGGACCGCTTCCCGATCGTCGTGGCCGACATGGCGTCGCTCGCCTCGGTCCGGGCGGCCGTGACGCGGATCCTGGACGACCGAGCCGCGGCTCGACGTGGTCATCGACAACGCGGGCGCGATCCTCCCGAAGCGAACCGAGGGACCCGACGGGATCGAAGCGACGTTCGCGACGATGGTCGTCGGCCCGTTCGTCCTGGTCTCCGGCCTGCTGCCGCTGCTCCGTCGGAGCGGCGGCGCCCGGGTCATCGCGGTGACATCGGGCGGGCAGTACGCCCAGCGGCTCGACCTCGACGACTTGCAGCTCGCCGGCGGGCCGTTCGACGGGACGCGTGCGTACGCCAGGTCGAAGCGCGCCCAGGTCGGCCTCGTCCGTGAGTGGGCTCGGCGGCTCGGGAGGTCCGGAGTCACGCTTCGCATCGATGCATCCCGGTTGGGCCGACACGCCCGGACTCGCGGAGGCCCTGCCGGCCTTCCACGACCTCATGCGTCCGCTGCTCCGAACGCCCGACCAGGGCGTAGACACGCTCGTCTGGCTCGCCGCCTCAACCACGAGCCACGGGGCGAATGGCCGCCTGTACCTCGATCGTCGGCCGCGCCCGTTCGACCGAGTCCCTGCCACGCGGCTCTCCGCGACTGATCGGCGGCGCCTCTGGGACAGCGTCGTCGCCCTCAGCGGGGCGCCCGACCCGGCCCCCGACCCGGACCTCATCCCAACCAGTGACCGGAGATCGACATGACCACGCTCACGAACGGATCGAGACACCCTGCCCATCGACGAGGCGTTCGCCTACGTCGCCGACTTCGCCAACTCCCAGGAGTGGGACCCGGGCGTCGCCACCGCCGAACGGCTCGACCAGGGCCCGGTCGGCGTCGGGTGCGCGCTACCGGCTCGGCGTCCGGATGGGCGGCCGGGTCGCCCCGATGGAGTACCGGATCCCGGTCTTCGAGCCGCCGACGCGGGTCGTCCTGCCGGTGCCGGGTCCGGCGTGACGGCGGTCGACGACATCCGCTTCGAGCGCCCGGCGACGCGGGACGCGCGTCGACTACACCGCCGACATCAAGCTCGGCGGCCTCCTCGGCCTCGTCCAGCCGTTCCTCGGCGGCGCCTTCGCGCAAGCTCGGCCGGAACGCGGCCGACGGCATGCAGCGGACGCTGCGACGGCGCGCGCGGCCGGCGACCGAGGCGGACGCGTCGATGAAGGTCGCCATCGTCGGGGCCGGCGTCAGCGGCCTGACCGCCGCGTACGCGCTGACGCGAGCCACGAGATCCGCCTGTTCGACGCGGAGCCGTCGTCGGGCGGCCACGTCAAGACGGTCGCGGTGGAGACGGCGCCGGGCCGGTCGCGGTCGACACGGGCTTCATCGTCTACAACGAGCACACCTACCCGACGTTCATCCGGCTGCTCGCCGAGCTCGGCGTCGCGACCCAGCCGAGCGACATGTCGCTCGGGTCGGCCTGCCGGGCCTGCGGCGTCGAGTTCAGCTCGCGCGGCATCGGCGGCTACTTCGCCCAGCCGACGCGCCGTCGCTCGCCCGGGCCAGTGGCGGATGATCGCCGACATCCTGCGGTTCTACCGCGAGGCCCGAGCGACGCTCGACGCACCGGCGCCCTCGACCGGGACGCTGGGCGACTTCCTCGACGACGGCGGCTATCGGCGCGGGCTTCCGCGACCACTTCCTCGTCCCGATCACGTCCGCCGTGTGGTCGACGGGCGCGGCCCGGATCCTCGACTTCCCGATCGACTACCTGCTCCGGTTCCTGGACCACCACGGCCTCATCGGCTACGGCAACGCGCCTCCAGTGGCGGACGATCCAGGGCGGCTCGATGCGCTACGTGGACCGGATCGTCGCAGCGCCTGCCGCCTGGCACGATCCGAGCCGGCAGCCCGGTCGTCGACGTCGTCGCGCCGCGTGGCGGGCGTCACGGTCCGGACCGAGGACGGCACGCCGGAGCGCGTTCGACGCGGTGGTCATGGCCACGCATGCCGACCAGGCCCTGGCCGTCCTCCACGACGCCGACGGCTGCGAACATGCCGCGCTGGGCGGCTTCGACTACTCGACCAACCAGGTCGTCCTCCACACGGACGAGCGCGTCCTGCCACGCCGACTCGGCGCGCCGCGCGTCGTGGAACGTGGACCAGGAGGATTGCCGCGCGGCCGGGCGAGGCGCTCACGATGACGTACCACATGAACCGGCTGCAGTCGCTGGCCGGCCCGATCGCAGTACTCCGTGTCGGTCAACCCCGGCGACCGCGTCCGACCCGACCGGGTCATCGTGGAGCGAGCCATGAGCCATCCGATGTACACGTTCCGGACGCTCGAGGCGCAGGCGGCCCTGCGCGGCCTGCAGGGCTGGCGTCGGCACGTAGTTCGCCGGGGCGCACCTCGGCTACGGCTTCCACGAGGACGGCTGCCGGTCCGGGTTGGAGGTCGCCGACCTCGATCCGGCCGCGGCCGCGGAGCGAGCCGCATGAGGTCGCACCTGCTGGAGGGCATCGTCCGCCACCGGCGCGTCCGGCCGTTCACGTACGCGCTGGAGCACGGCGTGTTCTACGTCGCGCTCGACCTCGACGAGCTCGACGAGGTGCCGCGGCGGCTTCGGTTCGTCAGCCGGAACCGCCGGAACCTGCTGTCGTTCCGCGACGACGATCACCTGGTCCCGCCGGCCGCGCGACGTGCGCGCGTCGGTCCTGCGAACAGCTGCGGGCCGAGGGCGTGGATCCCGACGGCTGGCAGGTCACGCTGGTCACGAACCTCCGGTGCCTCGGCTACGTGTTCAACCCGGCCAGCTTCTTCCTCTGCCGCGATCGCGCCGGCGAGCTGCGGGTCGTCATCGTCGAGGTCCACAACACGCACGGCGAGCGGCACCTGTACACGCTCCGCGCGCGGACGACGGCGGCCGGCGGCTTCGTCGACTCGATGGACAAGGCGTTCTACGTCTCGCCGTTCATCGAGATGGCCGGGCGCTACACGGTCCGGGTCCGCGACGAGCCGGCCGCGTCTGCGGATCACGATCAACGAAGCCCAGGACGGACGGCCTCCTGCTGCACACGAGCCTCGACCTGACCCGCCGACGCCTGTCCGACCGGATGGTCGCTGCGGATGCTCCTGCGCCACCCGCTGGTCAGCCACAGGACGATCGGGCATGATCCACTGGCACGCCCTGCGGCTGTGGCTGCGCGGGGCCCGATTCCACCGCCATGGGGAGGCGACACGATGACCACGCCGACGACGTCCAGCCGCTCGCGCCGCGCGCTCGGCCGATCCCGATCCTGCTCGCCGGCTCGCGCTGGCGCATCGCGACCGGCGGCGGCGGACGCGATCGCGGTCGGGCACCTCGCGGTCGTCCTGCCGGACGGCAGCCGCCGGACGTTCGGCGATCGCGGCCGCCGACCGGCCGCGCCGAGATCCACATCCACGACACGCGAGCGCTGACCCGGCTCCTGTCGACGGCGAGACCGGTGGCGGCGAGGCCTACATGGACGGCCTGTGGTCCAGCCCGGACCTCGCCGGCCTCCTGCGCTGGGCCGCCCTCAACCGCGAGGCGCTGGCGCTGTCGGCCGGCTGGTTCCGGGCGCCGGCCCAGCTCCGGCGGACGATCGCCCACCGCGCTCCGACGGAACACGAAGGGCCAGAGCCGCCGGAACATCGCGGCCCACTACGACCTCGGGCAACGACTTCTACCGGCCGTTCCTCGACGAGACGATGACCTACTCGAGCGCGGTGTTCGCCTCGCCCGACCAGTCGCTCGCGGACGCCCAGCGCAACAAGTACCGGCGCATGGCCGACGGCGCCGGCCTGCGTCGCCGGCCAGCACGTCCTCGAGATCGGGACCGGCTGGGGCGGGTTCGCCCTCTACGCGGCGGGCGAGCTCGGCTGCCGCGTGACGTCGGTCACGATCTCGCAGGAGCAGCACGCCCTGGCCCGCGAGCGGGTCCGCGCGGCCGGGCTGGAGCGACCGGGTCGACATCCAGCTGCGCGACTACCGCGACATCGACGGGCACGTACGACGCGATCGTCTCGATCGAGATGCTCGAGGCGGTCGGCGCCGAGTACTTCGCGACGTTCTTCGAGGTCTGCGATCGCGGCGCTCGTGCCGGGCGGCCGGCTGAGCCTCCAGTCATCACGTTCCCCGATGCCGCCTACGAGCGCCAGCTCCGCGGCGCGAACTGGATCCAGACGTACATCTTCCCGGGCGGCCTGTGCCCGTCGCTGGCCGTCATCGAGCGGGCGACCGCGCGACACGCGGCTGCTCGTCACGCGACGTCACCGACATCGCCGCCGGACTACGTCCGGACGCTGCGTGCGTGGCGGACGCGGTTCATGGAGCCGGCTCGGCGACGGTGCGCGCGATGGGCTTCGACGACCGCTTCATCCGGATGTGGGAGTACTACCTCGCGCTGAGCGAGGCGGGCTTCGCGACCGGGATCAGCCAGGACCTCCAGATCGTGCTTCGAGAAGCGCCGCGGCAATCGCTGGTTAGTTCCAGCATCGGTCGCCGGCGAGCCTTCTCGGCGGACTCTGGCGGCCTTCGCCCCCTCAGCCGGTATCTAGCGGCGTCCGGACGTCGCGGCGGGCCTTGCGGACGATGCGGACGAAGCTGCGGAGATGGGCCAGCGGCCGGATGTGCGCGGCTCGCCGGCATAGATCGTCCGGATCGGGACCCAGGCGATCGGCCGCCCGTCCCGGATGCAGGTCGTGATCATCTCGACCTCGAACTCGAAGCCGCCCTCGTCGCTGGCAGCGTCGCCTCCATGAGCCGCCGACCGAGGAGCCGGTAGCCCGACTGGTTGTCCGGGATCGGCTGGCCGACCGCCCACGAGAACGCCCTGCCGCCGAGCACGTTCGAGAGCCGCCGGACCGGCGGCATCGCCCGGAAGTTGCGCCGGCCGATGACGAGGTCGGGCCGCGGCTCGGCCGCCCAGGCCGCGAGGAAGCGGGGATCTCCGCGGGATCGTGCTGGCCGTCGGCGTCGAGCGTCAGTGACCGCGTCGGCGCCGTCGGCCAGGGCGCGTCGGAACCCGGCCCGCAGCGCCGCGCCCTTGCCCTGGTTCGGGCGCTGCTCGATGACGGTCGCCCCGGCCGCCCGGGCCCGCGCGGCGGTGTCGTCGCCGAGCCGTCGTCGACGACGAGGACCGGCAGGTGGGCGGCGGCGCCCCGAACGACCTCGCCGATCCGCGGCCCCTCGTTGTAGCCCGGGATCAGCGCGACGATCACGCCAGGCCGACGCCGGCGCCCTCCTCGACGCGGCCGACGCGCCAGGCTCGACGCCGGCAGCTCGAGCGCCGCCTCGACGGCCGCCAGCCGCTCGGCCGGGATCGCGGCCAGCAGCCCGCCGGACGTCTGGGGGTCGTGGGCGAGGGTCACGAGCTCGGCGGCGACGCCGTCGGCCGCGTGCAGCGCGGGATGGACGAACCGCCGGTTGTGCGCCGCGCCGCCGGTCTCGACGCCAGCTCGGGCGAGATCGAGCGCGCCGGGGAGCGCCGGCAAGGTCGCGGCGTCGAACACGAACCGCGTGCCCGATGCGCGGGCCATCTCGAGGCCGTGCCCCAGCAGCCCGAAGCCGGTCACGTCGGTCGCGCCGGCGATTCCGTTGGCGACGAGGATCTCGGACGCCGCCCGGTTGAGCGTGCGCATCTGGTCGATGGCGCCGGCCGAAGTCGGCCTCGGTCGCCTTGCCCTGCCGGTGGCCGCTGACGAGCAGGCCCGTTCCGAGCCGCTTCGTGAGCAGCAGCACGTCGCCCGGCCGCGCGCCGCCCTTGCGCAGCAGCCGGTCCGGATGGCCCGCCCCGATGACCGCCAGCCCGTATTTCGGCTCCGCGTCGCGGATCGTGTGGCCACCGGCGAGCGTGCCGCCGGCCTCGCGGACCTTCGACGCGGCGCCCTCGAACACGGCCGCGAGCGTGTCCCGCGGCAGGTCCTCGGGAAAGGCCGCGATCGACAGCGCGAAGAGGACGCGGCCGCCCATCGCGAAGACGTCGCTCAGCGCGTTCGCCGCCGCGATCTCGCCGAATGTCCGCGGCGTCGTCGACGAGCGGCGGAAAGAAGTCGAGCGTGCCGATGATCGCGAGGTCGTCCGAGACCCGGTAGGCAGCCGCGTCGTCGGGCGGCGTCAGGCCGGCGATGAGCTCGTCCGGCGCGGCCGGCCGCCGGGCCCGACACCGAGCCCGGAGAGCGCGTCGGCCAGCAGGTCGGCCCCGAGCTTCGCCGCGCAGCCGCCGCAATCGGTCAGTTCGGTCAGGCGGATCGGCGGCAGCGTCTCAAGAGCACCCATCGAGCGGATGATAGGCGCGGCGTCCCTGAAACGACGCCCAGCAGCCACTGCGTTCGTCGCACTCAACTGCGTTCGTCGCGGATGGGCGTCGAGGGCGAGGCGCCCGGCGAGGACCGGAGCGAGCGCACCCAAGGTGCGTGAGCGAGGACCGCTGCCGGGCAACGCCGCCATCGGCGTCCAGGCGCGACAGCCGTTCCCCGCAAGTAAGATTTGGTGGGAGCGGTCGGGTCCCGGTGGGCCCCCTGGTCTTCAAAACCAGTGGCGCAGCGCCAGGCGCGGCGCAGTGGGTTCGACTCCCATGCGCTCCCGCCAGGAGGATCGATGTCGACCGAGACCCGTCCCCACCCGCCGAGCGTCGAGCGCCGTCGCGGCCGCGAGCCGGACGCGGCTGGGGGAGGGCCGCAGTCCTGAAGCGATCGTCGACGTCGCGCGCGCGGTCGTCGCCGAGGAGCGGGACCGACTCGCGGCCGGCGCCGAGCCGCGCACCGTCGACGCGCTCGCCGACGAGGTGGCCGCCCGGCTCGACCGCCTCGGCGAGCCGGCGATTCACCGCGACGATCAACGCGACGGGCGTCATCGTCCACACGAACCTCGGGCGCGCGCCGTGGCCGCACGCGGCGATCCAGGCCGCGGAGGCGGCCGCGCGCGACTATCTCCTTCTCGAGCTCGACCGCGATTCCGGACGCCGCGGGCGCGCGCTTCCGGGCGGCCGAGGAGCACCTCGTCGCCCTGACCGGGGCCGAGGACGCGCTCGTGACGAACAACAACGCGGCGGCGGTCGCGCTGGCCGTCGGCCTCGCCGGGCGGGGTGGCGGTGTCGTCGTCGGCCGCGGGCGAGCTGGTCGAGATCGGCGGCGGCGTCCGGATTCCCGAGATCATCCGGCGGGCCGGGGCGAAGCTGATCGAGGTCGGGACGACGAACCGGACCCGCGCCGAGGACTTCGAGCCGCCGCTCGCCGAAGGCCGGGCGCGGGTCGTCCTCCGGGTCCATCCCTCGAACTTCCGCCAGACGGGCTTCACGGAGGCGCCAGATCCCGCGGCGCTTGGCCGACGCTCGCTCACGGCCACGGCGCGATCGTCGTCGACGATCTCGGCTCCGGCGCGCTCCTGCCGACGGAGCGCTACGGCCTCGCCCACGAGCCGATGCCCGCGCGAGCGCCTGGCCGCCGGCGCCGACATCGTGACGTTCAGCGGCGACAAGCTCGTCGGCGGCCCCCAGGCCGGTCTCGTCGTCGGCCGCGCCGACCTCATCGCCCGGATCCGGCGCGACCCGCTGGCGCGGGCGATGCGGCCCGACAAGGTGACGCTCGCGGCGATGGCCGCGACGCTCGGCCTCTACCGCGCCGGCCGGCGCCGAGGCGGAGATCCCCGTCTGGCGGATGATCGCCGCGGCGCCGGACGCCCTCCGCGAGCGTGCCGAAGCGCTCGCCAAGCGGCTCGCGGGCGCGGTCGAGGTCGTGTCGACCGAGGCGACGGTCGGCGGCGGTTCGCTGCCGGGCGAGACGCTGCCATCGTTCGGCCTGGCGCTGCGTGGCGGGTCGGCCGATCGGACGCTTGCCGCCCTGCGGCGGGGGAGCCCGGCAGTCGTCGGCCGGATCGAGGGCGGTCGGGTCATCCTCGACCTGCGGACGGTCGATCCCGGGCGCGACGCGGAACTGGAAGCGGCGATCAGCGCAGCCGTGGCGCCGCCGAGCCGTCATGACCGTCGTCGTCGGGACCGCGGGCCACATCGACCACGGCAAGACGACGCTGCTCCGCGCGCTGACGGGGATCGATGCCGATCGTCTGCCCGAGGAGCGGCGGCGGGGGATGACGATCGACGTCGGCTACGCCCACCTCGATCTGCCGGACGGCACGCAGCTCGACTTCGTCGACGTCCCGGGGCACGACAAGCTCGTTGGAAACATGCTCGTCGGGGCGGGCGAGATCGACGCCGCACTCCTCGTCGTCGCGGCCGACGACGGACCGCGGCCGCAGACGCTCGAGCACCTCGAGCTGCTCGACGCGCTCGGCATCGCCGATGGCCTGGCGGTCGTCACGAAGGCCGACGCCGTGGCACCGGAGCGGGCAACCGAAGTGGCCGCCGCCACGCGTGACCTGCTCGACCGAACGATCCTCGCCGGCGCCCCGGTCATCGTCGTCTCCGCGACCACAGGGGCGGGCCTCGACGAGCTCCGGACGGCGCTCGTCGCGCTCGTCGATCGCGTCCTCGCCCGGGGTCTGCCCGGCGGCCCCGCCCGGCTCGCGATCGACCGAGTCTTCAGCGTCAAGGGTCGCGGCACGGTCGTCACCGGGACGCTCCGCGGCGGCCCGATCGAGCGGGGAATGACGCTGCGCCTGCTGCCCGGCGGGCGCGAGGCACGAGTCCGCGAGATCCAGGTCCACGGCGGGACCGTCGAACGGGTCGCCGCCGGCGGTCGAACCGCGCTCAACGTGGGCGGCGTCGAGGGCGGAGGACCTCCACCGCGGCATGGTCCTGGCCGGACCGCCAGCGGCCGACTGGACCGCCCCGCAGCCGCTGCGCGACCGACCGGCTCCTCGTCGCCCTCCACCCGGTCGCGGACCTGGGCGGCGGGGTTCCGGGGATCCCGGCGGATCGGGCGCGGGTCCGGCTCCACACCGGGACGGAGCAGGTCGGCGCGGTCGTCGGGCGGAGCGGCCGGGACACCGCCGAACTGCCGGGCGGCGAGGTCGCCGCGATCCTCCGGCTCGAGCGGCCCGTCGCCGTCGCCGCAGCGGATCGCTTCGTCCTTCGCCGGCCGTCGCCGGGCGGAACGCTGGCCGGCGGCCGGATCCTCGACGCGGTGCCACCGCGTGGCGTGTCGCGGCGCCGCACGACGCCCGAGCGCCTGGCCGCCCTCGCCGCGGCCGCGACGGGCGATGACGTGGCCTCCGCGCGACTCGACCTCCACGGCGCCATCGCCGGGAATCCCGTGCGGCTCGCGGACGATCTCGCGGCGGCGCTCCGGCTGGACATCCTCGCCGGCGTCGGCGCCTCCGGCGAGTGGCTGCCAATCGCCGACGTGCGGGCGCGCGGCGCATTGAGCCTTCGCCGCCTCGTCACGCTTTCGGCGGCGGACGCCCGTGCCGTCGCGTCGACCGTCGTTGAGGAGCTCGTCCGCGATGGCCGGTTGGCGGTGGATGGCGATCGAATCGCGGCGGCGGGCAGCGCGCCGGCGGGACCCCGGCCCGAGACGCTGGCCGCTATGGCTCGCCTCGAGTCGGCGCTCGACGTCCCTGCGCCGCCGCCGTTGTCGGAAGCCGCCCTCGCCGCAGCGTGCCCGTCCGATGGCATTCGGGCGCTGGAATCGGCCGGTCGGATCGTCCGCCTCGACGACGATCTGGCGTATGCCGCGGCTGCCTACCGCCGGCTCGAGGCGCGCGCCGTCGAGCTGGCCACGGCGTCCCCGCTCGCGCCTGCCGCCCTGCGCGACGCGACGGGAACGAGCCGCAAGTACGTCATGGCGATCCTCGAGGACCTGGATCGACGGGGAGTCCTGCGCCGAACGCCGGCCGGCCACGTGCCCGGTCCGCGCGCGGCCGCGGCCGCGGCCCCGACGACCCGGCCATGAGCGGCTCCGACAGCGGCGCCATCTCGGGCATCGTCCTGGCCGGCGGTCGGGCGAGCCGATTCGGGTCCGACAAGCTGACCGCGGCGTTCGACGACGTTCCCCTCCTGGATCGGGCGGTCGCGGCCGTCGCCGCCGGCTGCTCGGAAGTCATCGTCGTCCTCGCCCCGGACGACGATCGCGAGCTGCCCGTCGCGGCCGTGCCGGTCCGGCGCGTGTTCGATCCGGCGCCTCACCGCGGGCCGCTCGTCGGGCTGCTCGCCGGCCTCGAAGCCGCGCGGGAGCCGGTCGTCCTCGTCGCCGGTGGCGACATGCCGACGCTCTCGCCCGACGTCCTGGCGGCGCTCGTCCGGGCCTTGACCGCGGCCGAGGCCTGGGCGGATGCCGCGGTCCTCGTCCAACGCGGCGTGGCTCGGCCCCTTCCCGCGGTCGTTCGCAACGGGGCCGCGACCCAGGCCGCCCGCCGCGTCATCGCCGACGGGGAACGGAGCCTCGATGGCGCTCCTCCGCGCCCTGCCGACCCGCGAGCTCGCCGAGGCCGAGTGGCGCGGCCTCGATCCGGACGCCGCGACCCTGCGCGACATCGATCGGCCGGAGGATCTCCCCGAATCGTCCCGGACATGACGAACGCGTCCGCCGGAGGGACGGACGCGTTCGTGGGAGGTGGGAGCAGGGAGCTGGGAGGTCAGCTCCGGTACGGGTAGTCGGTGAGCTTCGGCAGGAGCGTGGGGCCCGCCGCCGGGCTGGTCAGGATCGACCGAACGCTCGTCAGCGCGGCGCCGATCCGGCTGGCGCTCCGGCTGCCGGAGCGCTTGGCCTGCTTTGCCAGGCGGTTCGCCGCGGCTTCGGCCTGCAGCTCGTTGCTGGTGGCTCTTGACGTAGATCATTGCGGGGCTGTTCACGTCAGGTCTCTCCTTTCCGGATCCCGTTGGTCGGGATCACAAGGAGAGAATGCCCCGTGCCACTCGCACGGCCCACCGTCGTGCGACGTCAATTCGTCTACGTCATTCGGCCGATGGTGTCTCAGCCGCCGAGGGCAGGGTCCTCGAACACAGCCTCGCCGCCGACAAACGTCGCGAGGACCCTGCGCATCCCCGATCGGTCCGGCGTCAGGGGCGAACAGGTCGCGGTCGACGACGGCGAGGTCGGCGAGCTTTCCGGGCGCGATCGTGCCCGTCTCGTCGTCGAGGTGGTTCACGTAGGCCGATCCGAGCGTGAATGCCGCGATCGACTGCTCGAGGGTCAGCCGCTCGTCCGGCAGGAAGGGTCTGGCCGTATCGCGCGAGTCCGGGTAGATGCGGTTCACGGCCACCTCGATCTCGAGGAGCGGATTGGGTGTCGACACGCTCCAATCGGAGCCCATCGCCAGTCGCGCACCCGCTCGCAACAACGACCCGAACGGGTACTGCCAGCGAGCCCGCTCAGGGCCGAGGAACGGGATCGTCAGCTCGTCCATGTTCGTCTCGTGGCAGGCCCAGAGCGGTTGTGCGTTGGCGACTGCGCCGAGAGGCGCAAACCGCGGCACGTCGTCGGGATGGATGACCTGGATGTGCGAGATGTGCGGCCGGGTGTCGGTCATGCCGTTGGCCAGCCGAGCCGCCTCGATCGCGTCGAGGGCGACCCGCACCGCCAGATCGCCGATGGCGTGGAAGTGTGCCTGCAGCCCGGCAGCATCAAGCCGGGTGACGTGCTCCCGTAGCGGCTCGGCATCGACGAAGTTCATGCCGCGATTGGTCGTCGGCCTGCCGTCGCGATCGAGGTAGGGGTCGATCATGGCCCCGGTGAACGTCTCGAGGACGCCGTCGAGCGCGATCTTCACGCTGTTTGCGCGCAGCCGGCCGTGTGATCCCGTCGCCGAACGCGCGACGAGTTCGTCGATCTGCTCGGCGCCTTTCGTGCGCTCCCACCAGAGGGCCGCCTCGACCCGCGCGGTCATAAGCCCCGTCTCCGCCGCTCGCCGGTAGACCGCGAGATCGTCGGGCGTGACGATCGCGTCCTGCCAGGCCGTGATGCCGAGCGAGTGGAGGTAGGCCTGCGCGAGTTCGAACGCCGCAAGCCACTCGTCCGGTCCCGGGGACCGGCACGAGGCGCTCGACGAGCTCGGCGGCGTCCTCGTGCAGCGAGCCCGTCGGCGTGCCGTCCGGATCCCGCTCGATCCGCCCGCCGAACGGGTCGGGCGTGTCGCGGGTGATGCCCGCGAGCTCCAGGGCGCGGCTGTTCACCCACGAGGAATGGCCGTCCCGGTTCGGAAAGAAACCCGGCCGATCGGGCAGGACCGAATCGAGGTCCTCGCGCCGCGGCGTGCCGCCAGGAAAGTCGCCCATGTACCAGCCACTCCCGATGATCCAGTCGTCGTCCGGATGCGCGTCGGCGTAGGCGCGAATCGTCGCCAGCACGGCCTCGCGGCCCTCGGCCTCGCGCAGATCGCACTGCATCTGGTCCATGCCGCCCGACAGGGGATGGACGTGGGCATCCTGGAAGCCCGGCAGGAGCAGCCGCCCACCGAGGTCGATGACCCGGGTCGTCGGGCCGATCGCCGACGCGATCTCGCCGGCGCTCCCGACGGCGGAGATCCGATCTCCGTGGACGGCGACCGCCTCCGCCGTCGGCCGCGCCGGGTCGACGGTGTGGACGTGGCCCCCGGTGAAGACGATGTCGGCGGGTCGGTCTGGCATCACGCCCACGATGGCACACGCCGCCGGGTTGCGCGCAGCACGGCCCACCGCGCGGAACGGCCCGCGTAGACTCTCGCGATGGCGACCGTTCACCTCCTGCACGCGGGCTACATCCGCGAGAACGGGACGAGGGTCGGGAGCAGCATCACGTTTGTCCGGGACGGCGACGCGCTGATCGTCGTGGACCCGGGCCTCGTCGCCTCTCGCGGGCTCATTCTCGAGCCGCTCGCCGCGCTCGGCGTCGCCGCGGAGGCCGTGACCCACGTCTTCCTGAGCCACCATCATCCCGATCACACGATGAACGTCGCGCTGTTCCCGAACGCCGAGGTCGTCGACTTCTGGGCTCGCTATCGGGACGACCTGTGGCTCGATCACGGCGGCGACGGCTGGAGCATGACGCCGCACACGCAGCTGTGGCTGACGCCCGGTCACTCCGAGGAGGACGCGTCGCTCATCGTCGACGCCGACGACGGCGTCTACGCGATGACGCATTGCTGGTGGCGGACCGACAGGACGCCGGCACTCGATCCGTATTGCGCGGACCAGGCGCTCCTCGACTTCCATCGCGAGCGCGTCCTCGCCGCCGCGGACGTCGTCATCCCGGGCCACGGCGAGCCGTTCCGAACCCGATCCTGAACGAGCGGCGCGCCTCAGGCCGCGCGGCGGGCCAGGATGTTGAGGCGGACGTAGTCGATCCGGGCCTCGGGCAGGGCAGATGCGACGGCGTGCACGAACGCGTCCCGCTCGGACTCCGGGAGGCGTGCCACGTGCGACCCGAGAACGACGGTCCGCAGGTACGCCTCGAACGGGGCGCCCGGCTCGAAGGACGTTGGCTCCTCGGTCAGCCAGCACTCGACATCGACGAAGCCTGCGGCTGCCAACCGCTCGGATGTCGCGGCCGGCGTCTCGAAGTGCGAGTCGCCGAGCCAGCCGTCGCCGGTCACGGCCAGCACCCGCCGGACGGACGCGACGTTGCCGACGCCGCCGCACTGCGCGACGAGGCGTCCGCCCGGCCGGACAACCGCGGCGAGGTTCCGGAAGAGCGCGTCGTGGTCGGGGACCCAGTGGAACGTCGCGGTCGAGAGGATCGCGTCGACCGGCTCGGCCAGGGGCAGCGACTGCCCGAGATCGGCGACCACGTACTCGACCCGTTCGCCGAAGCGGGCGAGTCGGGTGCGAGCCTGCTCGATCATCGCCGGCGAGCCGTCCAGCGCGACGACGGAGCCGCGCGGGAGGCGCTCGACGAGAAGCTCGGTGACCCGGCCGCTGCCGCAGCCGGCATCGAGGACTCGCTCGTCGCCGCGAAGCGGCAGCCGATCGAGGACCGCGGCGCCCCAGCGCGTCATCGGATCGGCGACCTTGTCGTACGTCGCGGCGTCCCAGTCACGCGGTGCCGTCACCGGCTCAGAGGCCTCCCCGAATCGAAACGCTCCCGGCACTCGGGCGCCGGGAGCGTTTCGGAATCTTCCGATTGAACCGTCAGGCGACGGGCTTGACGACGACCGACTTGGCCATCTTGTCGTGATAGCCCTGCCGCTTCGGGTCGTTCGCGGTCGTGTAGATCAGGTAGATCGTCCAGCCGAGACCGGCCAGCGACAGGAGCAGGCCGACGACGCCTCCGATGATGTTCGACGCCATCCCGGCGACGAAGCCGGGCGCGAACATCACGAGGTAGCGGGTAATCGCCTGGTTCTGGTTGAGGGCGTTGCCGTCTGCCTCGTTGACCGTCATCAGGCCGAGCACCCGCTGGCCGGGCGACGCCTTCATCGTCGTCCAGGTGTAGACGAAGTAGACCCCACCCAGGACGATGTTGATCGCGACGACGATCAAGGCGCCGATCAGGAACGCGCCGGTACCCACGGCGAAGAGGGACGCGAACAGGATCGCGAACAGGACCGCGTTCACGACGACCGCGAGGATGATCAGGATGATGTAGTCGATGAGGTAGGCGCCGATCCGGATGCCGAGGTCGGCATAGGCGATCCCAGCCGTAGGACCGGCGGCCGACTTCGGCGGGCTTCCATTGCTGCGCCTGCTGCGCGAACGTCGGAGCGGCGCCGGGTGTCGGGGCCTGCTGCCAGTTGCCGCCTGCCGGCTGAGCTGGGTCGCTGGGCTGCGCTGGATCGGGCGCTCCGGGCGCGGGTTCCTGCCCGGCAGGATCGCTAGGACCGGGTCCGGTCATTTGCGTGTGCCTCCCTTTCAACCCCGCGTCCCACTCGGCGCGGGCATCCGTCTCGTGTCGCCTGCCAAGTAGACGTGGGCCGGGCCGGCGACGTCATCGAGGATACACGTCGAACCAAGCGCGAGAACACGTTTGTTGTTGCGCCCGACCTCATGGCGACCGCGCTCGGTCGGGCCTCAGCCGGCGCACCGCGGAGACCGATCATGTTGGCCGCCGAACCGGACACCAGCAGCACGGCTGCCAGGATGGTCGCCACGCGGAAGGCGTCGACCGACGCCTCCTTTGCGGCCTCGGCGGCTTCGGGCGGCACGTCGACGGTGGGAGGGTTGAGCGGCGGGTACTGCGCCCGGACGGCGGGATTCGAGGTGTCGAGGTCGGGAACGCGCGTCGAGAGGGCGCTGTAGAACGTCGCCGACACCACGATGAAGACGACGGCCCCGATGAGCGGCGAGCCGACCCTCGATAGGGCGTTGTTGATCGCTGAGCCGAGGCCCGCGTGGCGGGTTGGGATCGAGCCCATCAGCATGCGTCGTCAAGGGCGCAACGACGAAGCCGATCCCCACGCCGAAGATCAGGAGCGCCGGCAGGACGTCGATGAGGACGGAGACCGGTGGGACGAGCGTGCCGGGGTCGGCAAGCGACGCACGCCATGCCTCCGATGTCGCGGGGATCCGAGCCCACCAGAGCAGGCCCACGGCCATGATCAGCGGCCCGGCGACCAGGAACGGCTTCGGGCCGAATCTGCCGGCGAGCGCGCCGACGCGCGGTGACAGGACGACGAGGAGGAGGCCGGTTGGAAAGCCGGAAAGGGAAGCTGCCGTTGCGGTATAGCCCAGCGTCGCCTGGAGCAACACCGACTGATAGAACCCGCCGACGTACAACGCGCCGTAGATCAGGAAGGTCGAGAGGTTGATCACCGCGAACTCGCGGTTTCTGAACAGCTCGAGCGGGACGAGCGGGTGCGGTCGGCGGAGCATGAGAAGCGGGAACGTCACGAGGGCGACGGCTCCGACGCCGAGTGCCACCCACGCAAGCGTATCCCGCCATTCGAGCTGCTGACCTCGCGTGGCACCGAACGCGAGGCCACCAATCGCAATGGCCCCCACCGCCGCGCCGAGCCAGTCCAGGTGTCGGTCGGCGTCCGAATCGCGCGACTCCCGCATGTGCCTCAACGTCGCCCACAGAGCAAGCGCTAGCAGCGGGACGTTGATCAGGAAGGCGGCCCGCCACGAGAGCGAGTCGACGAGGAGCCCGCCGATCGGTTGACCGAAGAGCGCGAGGCCGGATGTCGACGCCGCCCAGATTCCGAACGCACGGGACCGAGCCGCTCCATCGAACGTCGCGGTGATGATGGACAGCGAGCCCGGGACGAGCAAGGCTCCCGACGCGCCCTGGAGGATCCGGAACAGGACGATCAATTCGAGGCTGGGCGCGATTCCGCAGAGCAGCGACGAGACGCCGAACCCGGCCAGGCCGATCGCGAAGACTTTCCGTCGACCGTACATGTCGGCCAGCGCGCCGGCGAGGATCAGCAGCGCCGACAGGACGGCCAGGTAGCCCGACTGAACGTAGGCCTGGCCCTCCAGGACGCCGAGGAACGAGCTCGGCAGGCGGCCGATCGCCGGCAGCGCGAGGTTCACGATCGTGCCGTCGAGGAAGACGATTCCTGAACCGAGAATCGCCGCCAGCAGGGTCCATCGCTCCGTCCTGGTCATCGCCCGGCAGTTTCGCACAGGCGCGGCTATGCTCCCGCTCATGCCCGGAGCCGTGGCCCTCGTGGGATCCGGCGAGTTCCTGCCCGCCATGTCGGAGTTCGATGCGGGCCTCCTCGCTGCGACCGGCCGCACCAGGCCCCGCGTCGCGATCCTGCCGACGGCCTCCTGGCCAGATGGCGAGGAGGCATTCGATCGGTGGGCCTCGATGGGCGTCGCCCACTTCTCGGGCCTCGGCGCAGAGGTTGAGCCGGTCCGGGTCCGGGACCGCGAGGACGCCGATGATGCCGCCCACGTCCAGGCGATCGGCGAGGCCGACCTCATCTATCTCTCCGGCGGCAAACCCGGTCATCTCTCGTCGGTGCTCGACGGCTCCGGCGTCGGCTGGGCGCTGCGCCAGGCCCACCAACGGGGAGCGGTGATCGCCGGTTGCTCAGCCGGCGCGATGGCGCTGGCCGAGCGGCACTTCGACATGCGCCGGCGGCGCCTCATGTGGCCGGTCCGGTGGCGCGACGGCCTGGGCCTTGTCGTCGGCGCATCGGTCGTGCCCCATTACGACGCCTGGCCGGAGCCGCTGTCGGCCCTGCTCGTGCTCCAGGCTCCACGCGGTTCCGCGGTGCTCGGGATCGACGAGGAAACGGCACTCGTCGGCCGCGACGGCTCGTGGCAGGTCCACGGCCGGGCTCGGGTCACCGTCTGGCAAGGCCGCCACCGGGAGCGGTTCCGAGCCGGGGATGTGTTCCGGCTCTAGGCCCGGACACTCGGAACGCCCCGGTGACTGGGTCCGGGGCGTTCGGGGCGGCTGGTCAGGCCGCGGTGTTCGGGGTAGCCGACTCGTCAGTCGGGCTTGACCTCGCGGAAGCAATCCGAGCAGTAGACCGGCCGGTCCATCCTCGGCTTGAACGGGACCTGGGCCTGGTTGCCGCACGACGAGCAGATCACCGCGAAGTACTCCCGGGCGATCCGATCGTCGCCTCGCTCGTAGCCGCGCGGCCCGCCGATTTCACGGACGTCATAGCCCGCATCGCGGCTGGCGCGGCGGCTCGCCCGACAGCTCGCGCAGCGCTTGGGGTCGGACGAGAACCCCTTCTGCCACGTAATACTCCTGGTCGGCCGCCGAGTGGATGAACTCCACTCCACAGTCGACGCAGTTCAGCGTCCGATCGGAATAGGTCACCAGTCTTCCTCTCCTCTGCGCTGTTCGCCGGTCCGCCTCGGGCGTGGACATCGGCGGGCGGGACGTTGCGAGGAGCGTCGGGGAGTGCCGGCGCCGCGCTATCCAGGTGCCGATGTGGAGTCCCTGTTTCGGGGCGCACCGGTGTGTCGTCGGCGAGACCATACAACGGGTCGAAAAATTCGGCGTTGCGGCGGCTAAGGCCCGTCGCGCGGGGTCGTCGCTGGCATCTGGCGACCGTGACAGCCGACCTGTCACAATGGGAGGCGAGATTCGGGGTGGCGAGCGAGGGCCAGGGGGCGCCTCGCTCGCAATGATCCGCCGGCGGGGGCTCCGGGCGGCATCTGGGAAACCACCTCGCCTCGTCGCTCCGGCCGTGACGGGACAGGGAGGCCAGCCGCAACCGGATGCTCCGATTGCTTCACACAGCAGACGTCCACCTCGGTGCACGCCACGCAGATCTGGGGGACGCGGCCGCAACCCAGCGCGAGCGCCAGTTCGCCGCGTTCCGGGCGGCGATCTCGATGGCCATCGACGAGAAGGTCGACATCGTCCTGATCGCGGGTGACCTGTTCGACTCCAACACCCAGCCGAAGCGCTCGGTTGAACGGGTCGCGGCCGAGCTCAAGCGCCTCGGCGAGGCGAAGATCCGGACCGTCATCCTTCCGGGCACGCACGACTGCTACGACCGCTCGTCGATCTATCGTTCGTACGACCTTGCGGCGATGGCCGGGGCTGGGCCGGACGACGATTTCGTCACCGTCCTGACGCCGGATCGGCCGTCGGTCCATCTGAGCGCCTGCGATGTGATCGTCTATGGGACCGTCTTCGCGACGAAGCGAGCGCCTCACAGCCCGCTTCGGGACCTGCGGGTCGCGGCGGACGAGGGCAAGGCGGCCTGGCACGTCGGGATGGTCCATGGCTCGCTCGCGATCCCCGATCGGACCGATCGCGACGAGGTCGTGGTCACCAAGGAAGAGATCGCAGCGACCGGCCTGGACTATCTGGCCCTCGGCCACTGGCACTCCGTCCAGCGAGGCAAGGCGGGCACCACGACGTACGCCTATTCGGGCGCCCCCGAGCCGGTCGCGGTCAACCAGGATGGAGCGGGCAATGTCCTCCTCGTGAGCCTCGAGGAGAACGGGCCTGCGAGGACCGTCACGATCGAGGAGCGGCGCGTCGGGCTGACGCGCTTCGAGAAGCTCGAGCTGGACGCTGCGAGGATCAAGAACCAGCCCGATCTCATCGGCACGCTCCTCAAGAAGGGCGACCCGAATCTCGTCCTCGAGGTGCGGCTGACGGGCGTCCGGCCGGACGAGCTCGACCTCGACACGACCGAGGTCGAGGAGCAACTCGACGGCTCATTCCTGCGGGCGCGCGTCCGCGACTCATCGATCCCGGCCCTGTCCTCGGGCAGCCTGCCCTCACCCGATACGATCGCCGGCGCGTTCATCCGCGACGTCGAGGCCCGGATCGCCGAGCTCGAGGCGGATCCGGCGGATGCGTCGAGCGGCGAAGCGGCCGAGCTCCGGGACGTCCTCCGGCTCGGCCGGCTCCTGCTCGCCGGCCACGAGGTGACCCTGTGACCACGGGTCGGGGCCGCTCACGCGGATGAGGATCACCAGGCTCAGCGTCCGGGACTTCCGCCGCTACCGCGAGTTCGAGGTGCCGCTCGCCCCGGGCCTGACGATCATCCACGGCCCGAACGAGGCCGGCAAGACGACGATCCAGCGGGCGCTGGAACTCATCCTCACGAAGAAGGCGACCTCCAACGCGGCGGAGATGGACGGCCTGCGGTCGTGGGATGCGCCGCTCGAGGCTCGCCCCGTCATCGCCATCGACTTCGAGATCGAGGACGAGGAGAACGGCGTCCAGCGTGGCTCGATCGAGAAGGCATTCCGCGGCGCGAAAGGCACAGTCCGCCTCGAGATCGGTGGCGAGGTCATCACGGACCCGACCCTCGCGGACCAGGCGCTCGCCGAGCTGACCGGCATCCCGACGGAGGCCTTCTTCCGCTCGACGGCGTCGATCCGCCATCACGAGCTGGCCGATCTCGATCGGGACGAGGCTGCCCTCCGTGACCGCCTCCAGGCATCGATCAGCGGAGCAGACCGCGGGACCTCGCGCGCCAGGCGGAAGCTCGAGCGGGCGATCTTCGACCTCAGCACGAAGGGCGCCAAGAACCCCGGCCGGCTCAAGGTCGCCGAGGAAGCCGTCGATCAGGAAGGGGCCGCCGTCGAACAGGGTGAGCTCGCCCTGGCCCAGTTGGAGCGTGACCGCGACACGCTCTCCGGATCGAGGGAGCGCCGCGCGGCATCCGACGCCGATCTCGCGGAACGCCGGTCGTTGCTCGAGAAGGCTCGCCAGGCCGAGCGGCTGACGGCCGAGCGCGTCGCCGCCCAGGAGCGGTTCGAGCGGTTCCGCCACGCGGTCAAGACCGCCGAAGAACTGGCTGAGCTCCATACCAGCCACCCCTCGCCGAATCCGCTGGCCGTGCTCGAGCAGGTGACGAACCGCCTGCGCCGGCTCGACGCCACGATCAGGGAGCTTCGGGCCGCCCTGTCCGGTGAAGTCGCCGTCCAGTTCGACGTCCCGGCGGAGCCGACCTGGCGTCCGCTGTCCCGCGTCGCGATCGGGCTCGTCCTGCTCGGTGTCGTGCTCGCGGCGGGGACGTTCGCCGCCCGGCTCACCCGGGTGCTCGACCTCGGAACGGCGCCCCAGCTCATCGGCGGAGCGATTGCCGGGATCGGCTTCATCCTCGCGTTCGTCGCCTTCTGGTTGCGTCGCAACGATCGGATGCAGACCGAGCTGCGCGATGTCGAGATCGACCGCCGCCTGCGCGGACGATCGGAGATGGAGCAGGAACTCAAGCAGGCCGAGGCGGACACCGTGCAGCAGCTGGCCGGGATCGGGCTCGCCGACCTGCCGGCCGCCGAGGCGCTGCTCGAGGTCGAGCAGGAGCACGTGGCCCGGATCGAGCGACTCGCCGCGCAACTCGAGGGGCTCGTCGGACAGGAGCCCACCGAGGCGCTGCCCGGCCTGCGCGACGCCGCCGCCCTCGAGATCGAACAGAAGACCCACGCCCTCGAGGCGCTGGGCCCGATCGCCAGCGAGCCACGAGCGCGCGAGCGGCTGGAGGTCGAGGTTCGCGACCTCGAGAGCGCGCTCGAGCGTGCCCGCGATGACGAGGCGAACGCGCGGGCGCGGGTTGAGGCGAATGTCGTCGACGCCGAAGCGGTCGCCGCGCACGCCGAACGGCTGGCCCACTGGCAGGAGCAGCTGGCCGCGCTCAAGCGCCGGGCGCGGATCTACGAGCGGACCCTCAGCGAGATCGAGCGCGCCGAGCAGGCGACGATGAAGTCAGCGACGCGCTACCTCGAGACCAAGATGGTCGCCGACATCGAACGCGTGACGGAGGGGCGGTATCGGCGCGTCCAGGTCGACGACAAGACGCTCGACATCCGCCTCCACGCGCCGGAGCGAGGTGACTGGGTCGACGTCACGTCACTCAGCCAGGGGACCCTCGATCTCGTCTATCTCGTGGCCCGCATCGGGCTGGTCCGCCTCGTGACCGGCGACAAGCGGCCGCCGCTCATCCTCGACGACCCGTTCGTGACGCTCGACGACGCACGAGCCACGCGGGCACTCGAGCTCCTGCGCGACGTTGCGAACGACTTCCAGGTGATCTACCTGACGACGTCGGATCGCTATGACGCGTCGGCCGATGCGGTGGTCCCGCTCGCCGGACCGACGGAGGTCGACGACCTCGCGGGCGTGGGCGCCGAACCGGAGCGGGTCGCCCACGGCTGAGCTGTTCGGGCCCGGCTCGGCGGTCGTCGTCTTCGGTCTCGCTTCGGCGATCGCCTGGGGCAGCGGCGATTTCGGCGGCGGCTGGGCGAGCCGGCGCGCCCCGGTCCTCGGCATCACGCTGGTCGTCCAGGTCGTCGGTGTCCTCCTGGGCGTGATCCTTGCGTTCGCGGCACGAGAACCCACCCCTGCGCCGACGACGGTGGCAATCTCCGTGGCCGCCGGCGTCACGGTGTCAATCGGGATCGTCGCGCTGTACCACGGTCTCGCGGTTGGCCGGATGGGCGTCGTCGCCCCGGTCACTGGCCTGCTTGCCGCCTTGCTGCCGGTCGGCGCCGGAATCGTCAGGGACGGCCTGCCGGCAACTCCGGTCCTCGCCGGCATCGTGCTTGCACTCGTCGCCGTCGTGCTCGTCTCGCGGGTGCCGGGGACGGCCGGCTCGCGATCGGGCATCGAGCTCGCGATCGTCGCCGGGGCGGGCATCGGCCTGTTCAACATCCTGGCCGGGGAGCTGCCCGACGGCCAGGTCTTCGGGCCGCTCGTCGTCATCAAGGTTGCAGCCGCGACCGTCATCGTGGCCATCCTGCTGGTCGGCCGGCGGACCTGGCGGATGCCGCGGCGGCTAGCGGCGACCGCGGTGGCGGTCGGTGTCTTCGACATGGCCGGCAACGCCTGTTACGTGCTGGCCACCCAGGCCGGTCGGCTCGACGTCGCGGCCACCCTCTCTTCGCTCTATCCCGTGACGACGATCCTCCTCGCCGTCGCCTTCCTTGGCGAGCGCGTGACGCGGAGTCACGCCCTCGGCATCGCCGCGGCCATAGCGGCGATCGCGTTGATCAGCGCGGGCTCGGCGGGCTAGCGCGGCGCGGCGGGGCTGGAGCCTTTAGGCCGACGTGCCATCGAGGGGCCGACGCTCCAGAACGACCTCGTCGACATCCGCCGCCGACCGCAAGACGTGAACGGCCGCGAACCCCTCGCCGGAAATGCCGCTGGACGTCGCGCCAGCGATGCCGCCGTCGCCGAGGGTGCGGGCGAGCCGGTCGAGGTGTCGATCGACCACCGATGGGTCCACCACCCGGCCCTTGCGGGCCGAGTTCCAGGCGTGCACGACATCCGCGGGCAGGGCGAGGACGATGGCGATGGCCGGGACGCCGGCAGCCCTGGCCCGCTCCACGAAAGCTCGCCGGGCATAGCGCTCGACGTTCGTGGCGTCGACGACGACAAGCCGGCCGGCCCCGAGACGTCGGACGACCTCTCGATGAAGAATCGAGAACGCGGTTCGGGTCGTCCGCTGATCGGCCTCGTCCCCGCTGAGAAGCGCGCGATAGGCGTCGGAGGAAAGCACCTCGTCCGGGGCGAAATGGCGCGCCGCGAATGTCGACTTGCCGCTGCCTGCCGGCCCGACGAGCACCACGAGCGAGGGATCCGGGACTGCGATGACCCGCACGCGGCCTGGCCGGCTGGTTACTCGGCGCCGATACCGGCAGCCGGCTGCGGCCCGTCCGCCGCGTGCCTGGGGCCCGCACCCAGCTCCGTGGCTTCAGCCTCGGCCACTCGCTTGAGGTTCAGATACGTCCGATGAAACGCCCGCTGAACGCGACTCCCGGTCAGGGCGCCGAGGACGCCTCGAACGATCTCTCCCGGGAGCTCGTACTCGAGCGAGACACGGACCTCGGAACCGCCGTCGGCAGGATCGATGAATGTCGTCCACCGGACCCAGCCGCCGCGTGCTGTTCCCGCGGCCACGGTGGATCCTCGGGCGGTCCGCAGCAGTAACGACGAAGCGCGCCTTGATGCGCCGGCCGGCGACCCGATAGAAGCCGGAGTAGCTCGACCCGACGCCGCCCGGCCGTCCGGAGATCTCGCCCATGTCGGCGAGGAGCGTCTGCCATTCCGGGGCCCGCGACGGGTCCGCGATCAGGTCGAAAACGGCCTCCGGCGACGCGTCCACGTGGATCGTGGTCGACAGGTGGCTCACAGTCGTTCCCCCAAACCGATGCGCGCTCCGTCGCTAAGTCCAACGCCGGGATAGAGATGCTACGTCAGCGCGACGCGCGACGCACCTCCCAGCCGGCGCCCGACTCCGCGCGGCGGACCTCGTAGGCGGGCTGGTCGTACATCGGCCGGGCCGCGAGCGACGTGGCCGTTCTCGAGGCGGAACCGCGAGCCGTGCCAGGGGCACTGGATGCAGCCGTCGACGAGGGTGCCCTCGGCGAGCGGGCCGCCGGCATGGGCGCAGGTCTCGTGGAGGGCGTGGATCGTTTCGCCGCTCCGCACGAGGATCAGGTTGTTCGCGCCCGCCTTCACCTTCGTCGGGCCACCCTCCGGGATGTCCGGCAGGTCGCCCAGGTCGAGCGCGACCCACTTCGTCCCGGCGCCTCGCCACGCATGGCGATTGACGTGCGTACCGATCAGGAACACGAGATCGCCGCCGATGGCGGCGCCCACAGCGATAACGAGGTAACCGACCACAAGGAGCACGAACGGCACGGTCCGGTCGACCGGGTTCCCTGCCCGTATGACCAGTGAGATCGTGAGTAGAACGAGAGCCGTCGTCATCACGACCGCGTGGACGGTCGCGCGCATCCGGGCCGTCCCGTCGGTGTCCGTGTAGTCCGCGAGGCCGGTGACCGCCGCGCCAATGATCGACAGAACGGCGACGAGGAGGGCGACGTCGGCCGCAACGCTGCGCGGCTGGCCGAGGATGTCGAGGACGAGCGCAACGGTCAAGGCTCCGATCGGGACGTCGGTCAGGGCGGAGTGGACCGGATGGCCGAGCCACGTGCCGTTGAGGAAGTCCTTGACCGGACGGATCGGCCGGAACAGCGCCGACAGCCAGCGGTGGTTGAACTCGCCGAACGGCTTCGCCCAGCCCGCCTGAGCATCGACGATACGGGTCACAAAGCGGCCGATCATCTTGGCACCTCCCGGCTGAGTCTACGTCCGGTGGCCCGGTTCGGATCGGCCAAAGCCGGTACGCTTCGCCGCCATGTCGTCGCAGCTCACCTCCGCGAGCCAGGCCGCCGACGGAGGCACCGGCCGCGACGACTGGCGGGTCATCGTCGCGATCTTCTGGATCACGTCGATGATCGAGGGGCTCGGCGTGAGCCAGGTCTTCGCGTTCCTGCCGTCCTACCTGCGGGAGATGGGCGTCCCCGAAGGCGATCGGCTGCCCTTCGTCGGGCTGTTCGGGTCGCTCATCTTCGTCGTCGGCGCGCCGTTCGTGCCGCTGTGGGGCGTCTGGGCCGACAAGTACAGCCGCAAGGCCGTCATCGTCCGGAGCGCGCTCGTCGAGGCGGTCGTGTTTGCCTGCGTCGCCCTGTCGCGCGAGCCGTGGCAGCTCGCGCTCAGCATCCTGCTGATCGGGCTGCAGCTCGGCAACACCGGCGTGATGCTGGCGGGCATCCGGGACGTCGTCCCGCGCCACCGGCTCGGGACGATCATCGGGATCTTCGGGGCGTCGGGACCGATCGGATTCGCGGTCGGGCCGGCGCTCGGCGGCTTCCTCATCGATGCACTCGGGTTCTCGATCTCGGGCATGTTCTGGGTGTCCTGCGCGCTGTCGGTCCTGACGGCGGCCCTCGTCTGGTTCCTGTCGCGCGAGGTTCGGCCGGAGGTCGTCCCGGTCGGGCGCGTGCTCGACCTGGCGTACGGCGCCGTCCGCGGCGTCCTCGCCGATCCGGCCGTGCGACGGATCTTCGCGATCTACGGAGTCGCGTTCCTCGCCAACCAGATGAGCCGGCCCTACCAGCCGGTCGTCGTCGAGGAGCTGTTCGGGACGGGGCCCGGTCTCGCGTCGGCGATCGGGTTCGTCATCGGGACGGCGGCGCTGGCCGGGGCGTTCGCCTCGCCCCTCGGTGGACTGCTCGGCGACCGGTTCGGGTTCCGGCCGGTCCTGATCGGGTCGCTCGCCGGCGGCGCCGCGGCCCTGCTCTCGGTGACGATCGCGCCTGGCCTCGAAATCCTCGCCCTTGCCTTCTTCGCGTTCGCGGCGTTCAACGGCACCGTCGGGGCGATGGTCTTCAGCCTGCTCGCGACGGAGGTGCCGGCGGAGCGACGATCCGCGACGCTCAATCTCGTCTACCTGCCGCTCTACGGTGCGGGGATCGTCGGGCCGGCTTTGGGCGCGGGCGGTCGCCGCCGTGGCCGGCGTCGAATGGCCCGTTCTGGCTCGGCGCGGCCGTGTTCATCACCGGCGCCGTGGTGGTCGCGCTCCGGGTCAGGTCGCGGGCTGACGCGGCTCCGGCCGGACCTGCCGTTCCGCCAGCAGCGGAATGACGGCCAGCAGCATCGAGATGCCGCCGTACCAGAGGGCCGGCAGGGCGAGCATCGACGCGACCGGCACGGTCCAGCGGCGGTCGGTCCGGGCGCCCCAGACGACGAGGGCGACGGCCGCGGGAAGCCGGATCAGCAACGGGATCGGCACCGAGGCCCACGTCCCGCCCTTGCCGGCGTTGGCGCCGATCACCTCGAACCAGCGCGGCCAGGCGTCCGGGATCGTCACCCAGGAGACGGCCGCGATCGCGGCAGTCGCCCCGAGCGCGATCGCAAGAGACCGCCACTCGCCGCGGACGGCGAACCAGAGCAGGCCGATCCCGGGCGTGATCTTCGTCAACAGGACGAGCGCCCACGTGGCCGGCCAGCGGAACCCGAGGACGATCGCCACCGCGAGCAGCAGCGAGACGTTGCCGCCGGCGACCTCCATCGCGGTGAACGGGAAGAGCAGCCCTGCCGCGAGCAGTCGCGGGCCGGTGAGGAACCGGACGGCCCCGATGAGCAGCGCCGTCCAGACGGCCATGAACGCTTGCCACGGCAGCGCCGTGAGAGGTGAGACGAGCTGGAGGAAGGCCGGCGAGTAGACGTAGGCGATCGGGTCGTTCCATGCCGAGTGGAGGTACGGGTCGGCGAGCGTCGCCTGGTAGTAGCAACGGGCGTCCTGGCCGGTCCCCCAGAGCCGGCCCCACGGTTCGGCGAAGACGACGACGAGCGCCCAGGCGACGACCGCGACGACGATCCCGACGACGGGTGGCGTCTCGAGGTCGGACAGGCGGAATTGCCTCAGCCGCGCACCGATTGCGTTAGCCCTCGAGGTCTCCGCGAGATCGGCCATCGGCCGATTATGGCGGGCTCGCCGATCGGTTAGGTCGGGCGGCGCCGGGTGACGACGAACGCGCCGCCGACGAGGAACACGAGACCGAGGATCGCCTCCGCGGCGGCCTCGCGCGTCTCGACGGTTCGGTAGCGGTCACCCGGGATGATCAGGGACACGTTCGGGTACTGCGGGCCGAACTCGCTCTCGAACGCCCGCGGATCGATCCGGATCAGCTCGTCGTACGTCACGAGCCGCCCGTCCGGCAGCTCGAGCCGGTTGTCGAGATAGAGGTCGTTGTTCGAGTAGAACGTGTTCTCGTCCTGCCGCTGGATGACGGCCTCGTCGAGCAGGATCTCCCGGTGCAGGAGGCCGATCGCGACGATCGTCAGCATGCCCAGGATCAGGCCAAGCAGGAACGTCGGCACCGCCCGGCCGAAGAGGGCCCCGACGGCGACCGCGGTCGATGCCAGCAGGAACGCCTGCGTTGCCATCAGGACACCGCGGAACCGGAAGCCGACAAACGATGCGGCGAGGTCCGTCTCGGGGATCAGCGCCCGGGTCAGATGTTCCGCCGCGGCGCCGACGATGAAGGTCAGCGCCAGCACCAGGACGATCATCGGCACGACGCGATGAAGGAACCAGCGGAGGCGCGACGGGGACAACGACCAGGCGAGGGACGTCGTGCCGCGCTCGATCTCGCGGGAGATGACAGGCCCACCGATCAGGAGCCCGGCGATGATCGGGTAGAGCACCATGAGCGTGGAAACCGGGTTGGCCAGGCCGGCGATCCGGTTGAACGCCTCGTACTGTGCGATGCACGACTCCGGCAGCTCGCCCGTCTCGAACGATCGGCTGGCAATCAGGTGGCAGGCCGACGTTCGCCAGGGCCCAATGGGCGATGATCGCGCCGACGACCAGCAGTGCGCCGAGGACGACGACCGCGCCGACCTCGAAGCGGTGCATCCGGAACGTCAGCCGGACGATCCGGCCAATTCGGCGGATCACGATGCGACCCCCGGAACCGGCTCATCGGCCTCCAGCTGGCCCCGTCGGCGGCCCGCGGCGAGATGGCCGATGACGACCTCTTCGAGCGTCGCCGCCCGCCCGATGACCGGAGGGGCGCCGCCGTTCCCGGCTCCCTCGCCGTTCGCGCCCACCCGAACGAGCGTCAGTCGTTCATCGGTCGTCGTCGGGAACGTCCCGACCGTCCCGGGCCGACCCGGTTCCCAGGACGGCGCTTCAACGACGCGGTGATGGGCGAGGGCGTCCTCCACGCTCAGGTCGAGCAGCGTCCTGCCTCGCCCGAGGACGACGAGCCGGTCGCAGGCCTGCTCGATGTCGGTGATGACGTGCGACGAGAGCAGCGCCGTGTGGCCCTCGCCACGGACCGCGGTCACGAGGACGTGGAGGAACTCGCGTCGAGCCAGCGGGTCGAGGCTCGCAAGGGGCTCATCGAGGAGCAGAATCCGGGCCCGCGTCCCGAGGGCCAGCGCCAGCCCGACCTGGGCCTGCTCGCCGCCCGAGAGCTGGTTCGCCTGGGCGGCGAGCGGGATGCCGAGCCGCTCGACGTAGCCCTTCGCGAGGTCCGCGTCGAAGCCGGTTCGGAACGTGATCGCCAGCTCGATGTGCTCGGCGATCGTCAGCTCGCGGTACAGGGCCGGCTGCTGCGGCACGTAGCCGGAGCGCATGACCGCCGCCTTGCGCTGGCGCTGCGGATCGATGCCGGCGATCGAGAGCCGGCCCTCGGTCGGCGGCTCGAACCCGATCCAGCCCCGGATGAGCGTCGACTTGCCCGACCCGTTCGGCCCGACGAGCGCGGTGATGCTGCCCTCGGGGACGGCCAGGTCGAGGCCGCGCAGCGCCCACGGCCGGCCGCGGTAGCGCTTTCCGTAGCCGTGCGCCTCGAGGACCGCCGTCATCTGCCCCTCCCCAGGTCGCCGGCGATCGCCCGGCTCCTCGCGATGGTAGCGGGTCGACCGTCGCTCAACCCGGGCGTCTGCGCTGGACGATGGCCGCGGTTCCGGCGAGCATCACCACAGCGATCCCGCCGAGGACTGCCGCCTCCCGCGCCTCGACGGCCCGATACCGCTCGCCCGGGATGACCAGAGCGACGATCGGATATTTCGCTTGCCCGGTCTCGTCGTTCAACGCCGCTGGGTCGATCTGGTACAGCTCCTCGTAGCCGACGAGTCGGCCGTCCGGCAGGCGGAAGAACTGGTCGATGTAGCGGTCGCCGCGGCCGATATTTGCTTCGTCGGCGATGACCGCCTCCTTCGCTGTGTAGTCCGCGTGGAACTTCGTGACGAATGTCAGCCCCAAAGCACCGAGGATCAGCGCCACGATCACCGTCGGCAGGACGCGTCCGATGACGGCGCCGAGACCCATCGCCCCCGCCGTGATCACGAGGGCAGTAATCGCGATGAGGACGCCGCGAGTGCCGTAAGCATCGAAAGCGTTCGCGACGTCGACGCCGGGCGATCCGCGCCGCGACGAGGCGGTCGGCGGCGAACCCTGCCACGAACGTGAGAGCGAGCACAACGGCGAGGATCGGCAAGCATCCGCGCCAGGTACCAGCGGAATCGCGACGGCGCGATCGACCAGGCAAGTCGGGTCGTGCCCGCGTTCGATCTCGCGGGCGATCAAGCGGTCCGCCGAGGAACAGCCCAGCCGCATACGGCAGGATCGCGATGAAGCCGAGGACGGGCGATGCCTGGCTCTGGTCGATGTCATAGAACGACCGGCCGAGCGCCTCGCAGCGGTGAAGACAGCGACGCATTTGCGTCAGCACGCGCCCCGAACCCGACGGCGTCGAGCTGGCCGGCGACCTAATACGCCGCCATGACGAGGAACACTGTCGCGATCCCAGGAGCGCGACGAGCTTCGAAGCGGTGCATCAGGAACGAGAGCCGGATCGAGTCGCGCATCAGGCGGCCACTTTCCGCTCCGCCTTGGCCGGTCTCGTCCGGCCGGCCGGCGGCCAGATGCCCGATCACGACTTCCTCGAGTGTCGCCGGTCTGCCCGCCCGCCCCTTGATCAGGGTGAGGCGCTCGCCCGTCGACGATGGAAACGAGCCGACGACCTGCGCGCCGATCGGCCGTGGCTCGGCCCCGGCGACGATTCCGTGGCCGGCGATCGCCTCGCTGATCGAGACCGCGAGCAGCGACCGCCCCCCGCCGAGGACGATGAGGCTGTCGCAGGCCTGCTCGATGTCGGTGATCACGTGGGACGAGAGCAGGGCGGTCGAGCCAGCTGCCCGGACGGCCTCGACGAGCACCTGGAGGAACTCTCGGCGGGCGAGCGGATCGAGGCTCGCGAGCGGCTCGTCGAGAAGGAGGACCGGCGCCCGCGTGCCCAGCGCGAGCGCCAGCCCGACCTGCGCCTGCTGTCCCCCAGACAGCTCGTCGGCGCGGGAATCAAGCGGGATGGAGAGGTCGTCGAGATAGCCGCGGGCCAGGGAGCGGTCGAAGCCCGGCCGGTGGTACGCGGCGAACGTGATGTGGTCCTCGACGGTGAGCTCGCGATAGAGCGACGGCGCCTGGGGCACGTAGCCGGCCAGCGAAACCGCCGCGCCCCGGTTGCGGACCGGGTCGACGCCATGGATCCGGAGCTGCCCTGTCGTGGGCCGTTCGAAGCCGACCCACGCCTTCAGGAGCGTCGACTTGCCCGACCCGTTCGGCCCGACGAGCGCCGTGATGCTGCCTTCCTCGACCACGAGGTCGAGATCGCGCAGCGCCCAGCGCCGCCGGCCGTATCGCTTGCCCAGCCCCGTTGTCTCGAGCACCGCCGTCATCCAGCCCCTCCCGTTGTCCCGGACTCAGCGAGCGCCGGGTTGCCCCCAGCGTGGCGACGCGGCCTCCGTGCGACGAGCGGTCGCATCCCGAGACAGCGTTGCGGGATTCCCCGGACCGCGATCGGACCCGTGGCCTGCTACCTTCGGTACCAATGAACGCGCGCACGCACACCTGGGTAGCCGGCACCATCGCCGCCTTCGCGCTTGGCGTCAGCCTGCTCGTGATGCTGTTCGGAACGTACGAGCCGGGCCTGCGCCTTGGCGTCGCCGACGGCGGGCTGATCGTGACCGAAGTAACGCAGTACGGCCAGGCTGCCCGTGACGGCGTCAGACCCGGGATGCGGGTCATCAACCTGAATGGCCAGCAGCTGATCCAGCTTCCGTCCTGGAACTATCCTGAATACCAGGAGCCGCCGATAGACGGCAGCGCCCCACCAGATCCGGTCTTGGTCGGGCCGGCCGTCCCGACGCCGGTCACTCTGTCCGACGATCAGCTCCAGCGGCTCGCGGCAAGCCGGATAGACCAGGCGGATCTCATCGAGCCGGGGCAGCTCGCCGCGTGGTCGGTCGACAACCAGTGCTGCCCGATCGGCGTGTACTACCCAGGGTCCTGGTCGATCACCGAGGCGAGCCTGGCCCTGATTCCGGGGCTTGCGTTGCTGCTCCTCGGGGTCTGGTGGCTCGACACCGGGCGCGGTGGGGAGTCGCTCCGCGCAATCGCCTTGCCCGCGGCCGCCGCGGCCGCGACTCCGCTCCTCGTCCAGCCGATCATGGCGACGATGAGTCCGGGCCTCGTGATTCTCGCCGGGCTGCTGACCGTGGCCGCCATGATTCCGCTCGCCGTTGGGCTGGCGGACAAGATCGAGGACGAGCATGACCGTCGGCTCGTCATCATCGCGACGGCGCTCTTATCGGTGGTCGGGGCCGTCAGCGTCGTGTTCGTCATCACGAACGGCGCCTTCGGGTCGGATGTCGAGTTCCTCCGCTGGTTATCCGTCGGCGCGATCCCGCTCGTTCCGGGTCTCGCCGCCGCAGGCCCGCTGAACCTGGGCGGTCTCCGCGGCGCGGGGATCACGAGCCGGAAAGCTCATGCAATCGACCGAGCTCGCCCTCGCCGGCGCCACGCCGCTGTTCGCCCTCGCGACGGACCGGCCGCCCTACATCTGGCCGATCGCGCTCTGGCTCGGGGCGATCGCCGTCGCCGGCCGGTTCACCGTCCGGCCGCTGGCGCGCCTCGCGACCCGCGCCCAGCTCCAGCGCGACCTGATCGTCGCGGCGACGGAGGCCGAGCGCGCCCGGGTCGCCGCCGACATCCACGACGACGCGCTCCAGGAGCTGACGCTCCTCGTCCGGCGGCTCGAGACGGCCGGCGACACGGAGGGCGCGGAGCTCGGCCGAACCGTCGCCGATCGGCTGCGGGCGATCTGCGGCGACCTGCGGCTGCCGATCCTCGACGACCTCGGCGTCGGGCCGGCGCTCGACTGGCTCGTCCTGCGGATCGAGCGGCTCGCCGGCGGCGAGGTCCGCCTCGAGCGGACCGACGGGACGCGGCCGCCGCCCGACGTCGAGCTGGCGTTCTTCCGGGTCGCCCAGGAGGCGCTCGCCAACGCGGTCAAGCACGGCCGGCCGCCGATCGTCGTGCGCTACCGGGCGACCGATCCGGGCGCCTCGCTGTCGATCGACGACGCCGGGCCCGGGATCGCCCCGGACGCCGGCGCGGCCGCCGAGCAGGGCGGCCACTTCGGGCTGCTGAACATGCAGCAGCGCGCGGAGGCGATCGGCGCGATCCTCGACATCCGCCGCTGGCCGAGCGGCGGGACGCACGTCGCGCTGGAGTGGCGCCAGCGTTGACGATCGAGGCTGAGGACGCCGCGCCGCCGATCCGGGTCGCGATCGTCGACGACCACCCGGTCGCTGCGCGAGGGAACGGCGGCGCTGCTCGCGGCCCAGCCCGGGCTCGAGGTCGTCGGCGTCGCGTCGCTCGCTGGACGAGGCGGACGGCGCTCGTCGGCCGCGGGGCCGCGTCGACGTCCTGCTCCTCGACATCCGGCTCGGCACGGACAGCGGCCTGCGCTGCTGACGCGGCCGATCCGCCGCGAGCCCGCGGCCGGCGGTCGTCGTCCTGACCGCCTACGACTACCCGCAGTACGCGGAGGCGGCGCTCCGGCTCGGGGCGGCGGGCTTCGTGCTCAAGACCGCGCCGATCGCGGAGCTCCTCGACGCGATCCGGCGGGCCGCCGCCGGCGGCCTGGCGTTCGGTGTCCGGCCCGGCCGGGGCGCGGCCGTCGCGCGGCTCAGCGAACGGGAGCTGGACGTCGTCCGGCTCGTCGTCGACGGCCGCTCGAACGACGAGATCGCGGCGCGCTCGGGATCGGCGCGAAGACCGTCGAGACGCACCTGCGCCGGCTGTTCGAGCGGTTCGACCTCGCCTCGCGGACCGAGCTGGCGACGCGGGCACTTCGCGAGGGCTGGCTGGACGTCCCGCCCGCAATCTGACGGTCCATGCGTGCGTTGGCCGCTCCGCCCCGCACGCGTTGGCGCTCGCCCGGCGCTGCCGACCGACGACGGCTGGACCGCCGGTTCGCGGGCGGGCCCTCGCGCCGCCCGTTGGCTCGCCGGGCGTGCCAACCGACGAAGGAAGGGCGATTCGGTCGTCCGAGGCGCCCTCGGCCTCCGGTTGGCTCGCCCGGCGTTCCAAAGCGGCGACGAGGAAGCCGGCGGCGATTCCGGCCATCCGAGGCGTCCATCGGCCAGCTCCGTTTGGCTCGTCCCAGGGTCGTTCGCCCGAGCTCGCACGGCCGAGACTCGCGCGATCACCCGGTACGAACGGGCGGTGGTACGCCGAGACCGGTGAACGGCTAGGATTGCGCCGGAACCCCTACCGATGAAGCCTCCCAGTCGATGCCGAACCTGCCGCTCCCACGCCCTCGCCTTCGCCGTGGCGTCCCGGGCAGTGCGGTCCTGCCCGGCGACGTAGAGGGTCGCCGACCCGGAGATCATCGAGAGCAGCGGCCTCCGCTGGATCCACATCGAAGAGCCCCGCCTGGCCCACCGCGAGTGGCTCGAGACGAACTTCAACTTCCACCCGCTCGACTTCGAGGACGTCTATTCCCGCAACCAGCGCCCGAAGCTCGACTCGTACGACGACTACATCTTCATCGTCCTCCACTTCCCGATCTTCGAGAAGGCGACCGGGCGGCTGCTGTCGGCCGAGCTGGACCTCTTCATCGGGCCCGACTACCTGATCACGCTGCCCGACACCCCGCTGCCGCCACTCAGCGCGATGTTCGAGCGGCTCAAGACGCGAGAGGACCTGCGCGAGCAGAACTTCTCGAAGGGCTCGGGCTACCTGCTCTACAAGATCGTCGACACGAACGTCGACTCCTCGTTCCCGATGCTCCGCAAGATGGGCAACAAGCTCGACCGGCTCGAGGACGACATCTTCGAGGGCCGCTCGTCGGAGATCGTCCGCGATATCTCGAACGCCAAGCAGGAGATCATCAACTTCCGCAAGATCGTCCGGCCTCAGCGCGCCGTGCTCCGCGATCTCGAGCGGACGAAGCAGCGCTACCTGGCCGAAGAACTCGAGATCTACTTCGACGACATCTCGGACGCGGCGGAGCGGATCTGGGACACGCTCGAGAACTACAAGGAGGTCGTCGAGGCTCTCGAAGGCACGAACGAGAACCTTCTCTCGCACCGCCTGAACGACTCGTTTCGCGTGCTGACGGCGGCCAGCGTCATCCTCCTCCCGCTCACGCTCATCGCCAGCATCTTCGGGATGAACGTCCACTTTCCGGGCGAGGGCGAAACGATCACGTTCTTCGCGATCCTCAGCCTGATGGCGCGTGTGCTCGTCGTGCTCGTGGTCGTCTTCCGTAGGCGCGGCTGGCTGTAGGCGAATCTCGGAGCGTACAGTCATCGGGAGAGGCACCCTCGATGACCAGCACTGACCCACCGCCCGCCGGCACCCAGACGGCCGTCCCGCTGTCGTGGAACGACGAATTCGGCCGGCTGTCGGCCGCCGCAACGGCTGGCTCCCTCGAGATCGCCGATCTCGGAGCGGCTCGCGGTCGCAGCTCACATGCTCGGCCGGACCGACGACGCGACCCGGGCCTGGGAGGCAGCCCATCACGCAGCTGTCCGGGCCGGCGAACCGGCACGTGCCGCGGGACATGCTTTCCATCTCGTCATGGGCTTTGGCCAGCGGGGCGAGGTCGCCCAGGCCGGCGGCTGGTTCGCCCGAGCCTCGCGACTGGTCGAAGAGGCAGGCGACTGCGTCGAGGCCGGCTATCTGCTCGTTCCGGTGGCCCTCCGCGCCCTCGACGAGCGGCGATCCGGACGAGGCGTTGGCCGCGCTTCGAACAAGCAGGCGTCATCGCCGAGCCGGTTCGCGAAACCGCGAGCTCTCGGCGCTGTCCCGGCTCGGTCAGGGGCAGTGCCTGATCGGCATCGGTGAGACCGAGCGCGGCGTCGCCCTGCTCGACGAGGCGATGGTCGCGGTGACCGCCGGCGAGGCTATCGCCGATCGATCACGGGGATCGTGTACTGCGCCGTCGATCGAGGCGTTCCAGCGCGATCTTCGACCTCCGCCGCGCGCAGGAGTGGACGGCGGCACTGACGCGCTGGTGCGATGTCGCAGCCCGACATCGTCCCGTTCCGCGGCCGCTGCCTCGTCTACCGCGCGGAGCTCATGCAGTTCCACGGCGCAGTGGCGGCGAGGCGATCGCCGAGGTCGCGCCGTGCTGCGGACTGGCTGTCGCGGCCACCGCCCGAGCCCGCGATCGGGGAGGCGCTCTACCAGCAGGCCGAGCTGCACCGCCTGCGCGGGGACTACGCGGCGGCGGAGGCGGCCTATCGCGAGGCCGGCCAGTGGGGTCGTCGCCCGGAACCCGGGCTGGCGCTGCTTCGCCTTGCCCAGGGACGACGCCGACGGCGGCCGCGGCGATGATCCGGCGGGCCCTCGATGAGACGCGGACGGGCTCTCGCGGCCCCGACTGCTGGAGCCATGCGTCGAGATCCTGTTGGCGGCCGGCGACGATCGAGGCGGCGCGCGATCGGCGGCCGACGAGCTGGCGCGCCTCGCCGCGGCCGCGCGACGCGCCCCTGCTTCAGGGCGATCGCCGCGCGGGCCGACGGGGCAGTGCGCTTGGCGGCGGGCGAGCCGCGCGGCGCGCTCGGCGTTCCTGCGGCGGGCGTGGGAGCTGTGGCAGGACGCTCGATGCCCCGTACGAGGCGGCCCGCGTGCGGGTGCGGATCGGCCTTGCATGCCGGGCGCTCGGCGACGCACGACACGGCCGCGATCGAGCTCGAGGCAGCCCGCGAGGTGTTCGAGCGAGCTCGGGCGCGGCCCCGGACGCTCGCCCGGCTCGAGCGATCGCTCGGACGGCGACGCCGTGCAGCTGACCCGGCGGCCTGAGCCGCGCGCGAGATCGAGGTCCTCCGGCTCGTCGCCGGCGGCAAGACCAACCGCGGCGATCGCCGAGCGAGCTCGTCGATCAGCGAGCGGACCGTCGACCGCCACGTCAGCAACATCTTCACGAAGCTCGACGTGTCGACTCGCGCCGCCGCGACCGCGTTCGCCTACGAGCACGACCTCGTCTGACCGCAGGTACCCATGCCCGGCCGCGGCGCGGATTGGGTACTTCCGCCGATGCGGCCGCGGCTCGCCCCGCCATAGCGGTCGTGCCGGCGACTGGGCGATCCCCTGGTCGCCTCCGAACCCGGACGGCGGAGGGCACCGTGAGCGCGATGACGGACACGACCGAGCAGATCGACACGGTCGTCATCGGCGCGGGCCAGGCCGGCCTGTCGGCCGGCTACCACCTCGCGAAGCGCGGGCATGCCGTTCCTGATCCTCGATGCCGACGCGCGGATCGGCGACCACTGGCGGCGACCGCTGGGACTCGCTCCGGCTCTACAGCCCGGCCCGGTACGACTCGCTGCCCGGGCATGCGCTTCCCGGCGCCGTCGTCCCACTGGCCGACCGGCCGCGAGATGGCGCGACTACCTCGAGGCGTACGCGCGACGGTTCGACCTGCCCGTCCGGAGCGGGACGCGCGTCGATCGCGTCGAGCCGATCGACGGCGGCTTCGTCGTGTCGACCGCGGACGGCGCGCGCCTCGCCGCGCGCCAGGTCATCGTCGCGACCGGGCCGTTCCGCCAGCCCAACGTCCCGGCGTTCGCCGCCGAGCTCGACCCGTCGATCCGGCAGCTGCACTCGCACGAGTACCGCAACCCGGCCCAGCTCGCCGACGGGCCCGGTCCTCGTCGTCGGCCTGTCGCACTCCGGCGCCGACATCGCGTTCGAGGCCGCCAACGCCGGCCACCGGACGATCCTGTCGGGCAAGTCCCACGGCCAGGTGCCGATCCGGGTCACCGACACGAAGCGGGCCATGCTCGGCTGGCCGGTCGTCGAGTTCGTGTTCGGACACGTGCTCACGATGCGCACGCCGATGGGGCGGCGGATGCGCCCCGAGATCCGCAAGGGCGGCGGCCCGCTCATTCGGATCCGCCTGGGGGACCTGGACCGGGCCGGCGTCGAGCGCCACGACGCGAAGACCGTCGGCGTGCGGGACGGCCGCCCGGTGCTCGCCGACGGCACGGTCCTCGACGTCGCGAACGTGATCTGGGCGACCGGCTACCGGCCCGACTACTCGTTCATCGCGGCGCCGATCGTCGGCGAGGACGGCTGGCCGATCGAGGAGCGCGGCGTCAGCCCGACGGTGCCGGGCCTGTACTTCCTCGGCGTCCCGTTCCAGTACGCCTTCTCGTCGATGCTCGTGGCCGGCGCCGGCCGCGACGCGGGGTACGTCGTCGAGCAGGTCGCCAAGCGGGTCGCGCGCCACGCGACGGCGCCCCGCTCGGCGGCACCGGCGCCGGCGGCTCGCTGAAGCGTCGTCCGGGAGGGGTTGTTCCGATGACTGACCACGCGATCGCGACGCCGCAGGCGAACCTCGTCCGATCGAGCGATATCTCGGACGCGGAGACGCGGCTGTGGCAGCACCACGGATTGGCGCCGCGGAACCGATTCGTCGAGCATCGCCCGGCCACGGGCACGGCTCCGCGTGCAGGAGGTGGGATCGGGACCGCCGGTGCTGTTCGTCCACGGCACCGTCGGTCCCGGTTCATGGGCCGTCGCTTGATCGCCGGCATGCGCGGGGTGCCGGTTCTCGTCCTCGATCGTCCGGGCTGGGGACTCAGCACGCCGGTCGAGTATCCGCGCGGCGGCCGTACCGGCCTACGTCGCGGACCTGATCTGCCGGGGTCCTCGACGGGCTCGGCATCGACCGGGTCGACGTGGTCGGCGGATCGATCGGCGACGTCTGGGCGCTCAGCCTTGCCGAGCACCATCCGGACCGTGTCGGACGGATCGTGCTTCTGGGCGGCGGACCGATCGTCTCCGAGGTCCGCGTGCCCGGCGTCATCGGCGCACTCGCCTCGCCGATCGGCGCGGTGATCGTCCGCCTGCCGCTGAAGCGGGACCGCGTCCGAGTCGATCCTTCGCGAGAGCGGCCACGGCGCCAGCCTCGAGGACGGGCGCGATCGCCGGACGAGTTCATCGACTGGCGGTCTGGCTGCAGCCAACGACACGGCGTCGATGCGCCACGAGCGCGAGATGGTCCGCGGCATCGTCCGTGGATCAGGCTGGCGGCCGGGCTTCATGTTCGAGGACGACACAGCTCGGCCAGATCGAGCAGCCGACGACTGCATGGTCTACGGGACGGCCGACGCCGACCGGTGGCGTCGACATGTGGGCGCGGGTGGTATCTGCGATGCCGCGCGCCGAGCTGCGGTTGATCGACGGCGCCGGCCACATGCCCTGGTTCGACGAGCCGGCACGGGTCGCCGCGGGGTCAACCGGTTCCTGGCCGGCGTGACCGGCCGACTGGCTCAGGCCGGCAGGTCGCGCTCCTCGGGGCCGATGTAGCGGACGTCCGGGCGGATCAGGCGGTTGTCGCCGGACTGCTCGAGGACGTGGGCGGTCCAGCCGGCATGGCGGGCCAGGGAGAACGTCGCCGGGAAGAGGTCGGGCGTCAGGCCGACGCCCTGGAGGACCGGCGCCGCGTAGAACTCGACGTTCGTCTTGAGCGCCCGCTCCGGGTGCCGCTCGGCGAGGACCCGCAGCGCCGACGTCCTCGACCTGGATCGCGAGCTGGAGCCAGTCGGGCTTGTGCTCCATCCCCTCGGCGACCTTGCGCAGGGCGGCCGCTCGCGGGTCGTACGCCCGGTAGACGCGATGGCCGAAGCCCATGAGCCGCTCGCCGCGGTCGAGCGCACCGCGCAGCCACTCCTCGGCATGCTCGACCGATCCGACCTTGGCCAGCTGGTCGACGACCTCCGACGGGGCGCCGCCGTGGAGCGGCCCCTTCATCGTCCCGATCGCCCCGGCGACCGCCGACGCGATGTCGGAGCGGGTCGAGGTGATGACCCGGGCGGTGAACGTCGAGGCGTTGAAGCCGTGCTCGGCGCCGACGATGAAGTAGGCATCGAGCGCCCGCGCCGTGCCGGGCTCCGGTCGCTCGCCCTTGAGCTGGTAGAGGAAGCCCTCGACGAGATCGAGCGACGGGTCTGGCTCGACCGGGTCCTTGCCCTCCCGCAGCCGGGCAAACGCAGCAAGGGCCGATGGCGAGAACGACGTCAGCGCTCGGGCCTGCTCGACCGTCGGCGGCCACGGCAGGTCCTGGGTCGCGCCCCACGCGGAGACGGCGGTTCGCAGCGCGTCCATCGGCTTCGTCGAGGTCGGCAGCGCCTTCAGGATCTCGAGGACCGGCCCCGGGATCGGGCCGGTCGGCAGCCGGTGGTCGGGCGCCCAGTCGCCGGTCCACAGGAGGTTCGCGACGGCCGGGTAGCTGCCGCGCTCGACGAGATCGCCGATCCGATAGCCGCGATAGATGAGCCGTCCACGTTCGCCGTCGACCTTGCTGAGGGCGGTCTCGCCGGCGAGCACGCCCTCGAGCCCGGGTGAGTAGGGCCGCTCGTCCGCGGGAGGCGCGGTCGTCGCCGCTGGCGTCTGTGTGTCGGTCATGCCCTGATGGTAGTCCGGGCGGATCGGACGCGTCGGCGGTCAGTTCTTCGGGCTCATCGCCTCGAGGATGACCCGCACGACGATCGATCCGAAGAAGGAGACCAGGACGGCCGCGATGAAGCCCTGTCCCTGGGTGAATCCCATCTGGCCGGCAAGCCAGCCGCCGACGATCGCGCCGAGGACTCCGACCACGACGTTCGGGAGGCAGCCGCGGGCGGTACGGCCGCCGACGACGGCGCCCGACAATGCGCCTCCCAGGAAGCCGATGATGATCCAGTAGAGGAGGTCCATCGGCTCAGTCTGCCATGTCGGCCGGGCCGAGGAACGACTCCACCGCGGCCACGAACTCGGCGACGTGGGTGTGATGCGCCGCGTGCCGCGCGCCGTCGATCACCACGACGCGCCCATCCCGAAGCCGCGCGTCGAGCGCGTCGGTGGCGTCGCGAAACGGCGCCGCGCTCTCCCCGCCGAGCAGCTGCAGGACAGGCTGAGCGACGCCGGCCAACGCCTCGAGCGATGCCGCCGGCGACGCCTCACCCTCGAGTTCCCGAAGCGTCGTCCCGACGGCCGCCGCCCGGACCGGCCAGATCGGGTCTGCCCGGAACGCTGCGAGGTCGGAAGGCGGCATGCGGACGATTTCCCGCATGAACGTCTCGAGCGCCGCGTCCCGGTCGCCGGCGTCGACGAGCGCGGCGATCCGCCGCTCGACGCCCGCCGGCCGATAGCCGCCGCTGGCACCGGCCTCGCCGGCACCCGGCGTCCCCGTGGGCTCGGCGCGCCCTCGTAGACGACCAGCCTGCGCGATGCTTGGCGTCAGCAACGCGGCCCCCAACGCACATCGCCCGCCGTACGAGTGGCCGACGACGTCGACGGGCGCGCCCGACTCGGCGGCCACTACGTCGGCGACCGCGGCCAGGTCCTCGTACTCGCGCTCGATCGAGTAGCGCCGGCCCATCGCCGGAGGCGCCTCGGCCGCGCCGGTCGAGGGCATGCAGACGGAATCGGCGCTCGAGGACCGGTCCGACGGATCGCCACGTGGTGTGATCGGCCGTCGCGCCGTGAACGAGCATGAGCGGCGGTCCCTCGCCGGAGGAGAAGACCGCGATCGGCGTGCCGTCGGGCGATACGACGCTTCGCTGATCGGCCGTCACGGCCGCCAGCGGTAGAGCACGTCCGGTTGGCCTTCCTCGTTGCCCGACCCGTCGCCGAGCATCGCGACCACGAAGCCGTGCCGCTCGTAGAACCGCCGGGCGCGGTCGTTGACCTGGAACGTGTACAGCTCGAGACCGCCCGGCCGCCGCTCTTTCGCGAGCTCCATCAGGCGGCTGCCGATCCCGTGGCGGTGCCACGGCGGGTCGACGTAGAGGTGGCCGATGCCCGGTTCGTCGAGGACCATCATCGCGACGACCCGGCCGCCGATCTCGGCGACCCAAGTCTCCATCCGGGGCACCACCTCGTCGGCCAGCCAGCCGCGGCACTCCTCGTCCGTGTGGGCCAGCGGGAAGTCGTACGTCGACTTGAATGCCGCGAGGTAGACGTCCGCGACCGCCGAGGCATCGGCCGGGACGGCCCGGCGGATCGTCAGGCCGTCCGCGGCCGTCGCGGGCGGCTCCGTCACCGACCGAGCGCGGAGGCTGCCGCTTCGTCGAGGATCCAGGTCGCCCCGGCGCGGCGCGCCAGCTGGGCCGGCCATCGGCGTTCGTCACGCTCCGGACCCAGGACCTCCGCGAGGATCGCGGCCTTATCGGCGCCGTGGGCAACGACGATGATCTCGCGCGCCACGTCGAGGACCCGCGGGTTGAGCGTGACCCGGGCGACGTGCGGCTCGACATGCGTCGGCGCCGGCACGCCCACGACGGTGTCGTCCTTGTCGAACGTCTCGGACCCGGGGAACACCGACATGACGTGGCCGTCCGGACCGATGCCCAGGAGCACGAGATCGAAGGCCGGCCAGCGGCCCTCGACCGGCGGCCCCAGCTCACGGAGCATCTCCGCGTAGCGCTGCGCCGCCCAGATCGGCCCGACGCCCTCCGCAATTGCCTGCCCGGTTGGAATCGGGTGGACGTTCTCGGCCGGGATCGGCGCGCCCGCGGTCCGTCGACCGACGACGTCCGCTCCGGAGCCGCCCGTGCCGGACTGGCCGCTGAGCGCCCCGATCTCGAGCAGGTCGGCCTCCGCGATCTGGGCGTTCGACAGCGGGTGGTCGGCGGGGACGAACCGGTCGTCGCCCCACCACAGCTCGACGAACTCCCAGGGCACGCGGTCGCGCAGCGGCGGCGCGGCGAGGTTGCGGTAGATCGCGGCCGGCGCCGAGCCGCCGGTCGTCGCCCAGTGCGCCCGCTCCCGCTCCGCGACCGCGTCGATGAGCGTCGACGCGATCATCTCGGCGGCGGTCCGGGCACACGCCTCCGGGTCGGGGCGGATCGCGATCTCGGGTTCGTTCGTGATGGGGCTGACCGTCATGGCAGGGGCCCGCCGGCCAGCTCGGCGGCCATCCGGGTCGCCCCGACCGCGACGGGGTCCCGACCGCCCGCCTCGATCGCCTCCTCCAGGAGGTCGACGTCGGTGCGGCGGGGAGCGTTGAAACCGCGCTCGAGGCAGTGAACGCCGTCCTGCCAGACGCGGGCATGAACCGCGTCCTGCTCGGCTGTGACGTCTGCTCGAAGCTCGGAGCCGCGGTAGTCGGCCCGGAGCTCGATCCGGAGGGTCGTCCCCGGCGGCATCTCCGAAAGGACGGGGCGGACGACGACCGCGACATCCGTCCGATCGAGCCGGAGCGTCGCCCCAAGGCCGCCACCGAAGGTCGTCAGCGGGGCGGCTCCGCCGTGCCGGGCGGCCGCCGGGCGGACCGGGCTCGCGACCGGCGCGAGCGGTTTCTCGACGCGCATCCCGAGGCGCGACGCCAGCCACGCCGCGTGGTAGACCGGCTTGACGACGTTCGTCATCTCGACGCCGCCCTCCTCGCGCACGCCGTACGTCACGCTGATCCGCCTGAGGTGGCGGAGGTAGGGCAGGAAGTCGGGGATGTCGAAGATCGAGGCGATCGCCTCCCGCCAGCGCGACTGGCGGACCAGCGCGAAGTCGGAAATCGCGATCGGCCGGCGCTCCTGGAGCGCCGCCAGGTGGCGGATCTGGTCGAGGCCCGTCCCGTGCCACGTCGAGCCATCGACGACGAGCCGGTCGGCCATGTCGAAAACGTCGTTGGCGGGCTCCGTCCCGAACGGCGGCTCGTCGGGCCACCAGACCGTCACCGGCAGGTCGTGGATGAGGAGCGGGGCGACGATCGCGTCGAGATGGCGGCCCGACTCGCCGCCGCACATCAGGTAGATCGTCTCGGCGCAGGTCGCCGGCGCGTTCTCCCGGGGCAGGACGCAATGGGCCTGGATCTGGGCGTCGAGCCAGGACGGACCGTCGGGATCGGCCGGTGACACGATGAGGGTCCGCGACGGATGGCGCCCCGTCAGGTGCTCGATCGTCGCCGCGCAGCGCTCGCCGACCTCCGGCCGGCGGGCGATGACGACGAGATTCATCACGCTGGTCCGGGCGGCGACGTGGCGGTCCGCGACCTCGTCGCCGTCGGCGTCCGGGTGGAGGTTCGGCTGGGCCCAGATCTTCGCCAGCTCCTGCTCGATGCCGTCGATGCTGCTTGCTCGCGCGCGCCAGCGCATGCCCTGGTCGCTGGGAGCGGTGGAGGTCGCCCACTCAGATTCGCCTCCATCGCCGTCCCTCTCCGGCCAGCAGTTCATCGGCCTCTTCGGGGCCCCACGTGCCGGCTTCGTAGTTGGGGAAGTCGGGCGGCGGCTCGCTGGCCCATGTCTCGATCATCGGCGTGACGATCCCCCAGGCGCCCTCGACCTCGTCGGACCGGGTGAACAGCGACGCATCGCCGAGCAGCACATCGAGGATCAGCGTCTCGTAGGCGTCGGGCGAGTCGACCGAAAAGGCGGAACCGTACGTGAAGTCCATGTTCACCGACCGGACGTCGATCCCGAGGCCGGGCACCTTCGCCCCGAAGCGGAGCATGATCCCCTCGTCCGGCTGGATCCGGATCGCCAGCAGGTTCGGGTCGGGCTCGACGGCCGAATCACGGAACAGCCGATGCGGCACCTCCTTGAACTGGATCGCGATCTCGGAGGCTCGCTTCGGCAGGCGCTTGCCCGTGCGGAGGTAGAACGGGACACCCGACCAGCGCCAGTCATCGACCTCGAGGTGGGCGGCGATGTACGTCTCGGTTTCCGATTCCGGGTTGACCTCCGGCTCTTTGCGGTAGCCGGGGACCGACTTGCCGGCGACCCAGCCAGGGCCGTACTGGCCGCGAACGACATCCTTGCGGACCTTGTCAGGCGTCATCTCGCCGATCGCCCGGATCACCTTGACCTTCTCGTCGCGGAGGGCTTCGGCATCGAACGTCGCGGGTGGCTCCATCGCCACCAGGCTCATCAATTGGAGCAGGTGGTTCTGGAGGAAGTCGCGGGCGGCACCCGTCTCCTCGTAGAACGCGCCGCGATTCTCGACCCCGATCGATTCGGCGACGGTGATCTGGATATGGTCGATGTGGCGGCGGTTCCAGATCGGCTCGAAGATCCCGTTGCCGAACCGGAAGACAAGAAGGTTGCGGACCGTCTCCTTGCCGAGGTAGTGATCGATTCGATAGACCTGCGACTCGCGGAAGACCTTGCCGACCTCGCGGTTGAGCCGGATCGCCGATTGGAGGTCGTAGCCGAACGGCTTCTCGATGACGATCCGCCGCCAGCCGCCGTCGTGTTTCTCGTGGTCGAGGCCTACCCGGCCCAGCTGGGTAACGATCTCAGCGAATGCCGACGGCTGGGTCGCAAGGTAGTAGAGATGGTTGCCGCGGCTGTTCTGTTCGCGGTCGATCTCGTCAAGCGTCACGACCAGCCGGTCGAAGCCGGCTGGATCGCTGAAGTCGCAGCGGCGGTAGCGGATCCGCGACGCGAATGAGCGCCAGGCGGCCTCGTCGATCGGCAGGACGCGCGAGTACATCTCCAGCGAGGCCCGATATTCGGCCCGGAGGGTGTCGTCGTCGTACTCGCGGCGGCCGGTGGCCAGGAGCACGAATTCGTGCGGCAGGAGGTTCGTCCGCCACAGGTGGTACAGCGCTGGAACGACCTTGCGGTGGGCGAGGTCGCCGGTGGCTCCGAACAGCACGAGGACACTGGGGTCCGGGACTCGCTCGAGGCGGAGACCCTCGCGGAGGGGGTTCTCCTCTGCTTTGTGGGGCTTGCGGCGGGTCCCGCGCGACAGGCGCAGGTCGCGCATCGTCCGCGGGGCATCCTTCGGCCGCGGCGCGGGATACGGATGCTCGTGCTGCCCCGGCTCCGGTGCGTCCGGCGCGGCGACGGGCTCGTCAGGCGCGGACGCCGGCGCGGCGTTTCGGCGTTGCGGTCTCGGTCATTGCCTTACTCGGTCTTTACCGCGTGACCACCGAACTCGTTGCGGAGCGCGGCGAGGACTTTGGCGCCGTACGAATCATCCTGGCGCGACCGGAAGCGCATCAGCAGTGACAGCGTGATGACCGGCGCGGGAACGTCGTGATCGATCGCGTCCTGGACCGTCCAGCGGCCCTCACCGGAGTCGGCGACGAAGCCCTTGATGTGCTCGAGGTCCGGGCCGTTTGCCTTGAATGCCCGCGCGGCAAGCTCGAGCAGCCATGACCGGACGACCGATCCCTGCATCCACAGGTCGGCGATCGCTGCGAGGTCGAGTGGGTACTCGGACGCGTGCATGATCTCGAAGCCCTCGGCGTAGGCCTGCATCAGGCCGTACTCGATGCCGTTGTGGACCATCTTCACGTAGTGACCGGCACCCGGGCCGCCGACATGGAGGTAGCCGCCCTCCGGCGCGAGTGACTTGAACAGCGGCTCGAGCGGCTGGACGGCCTCCCGATCCCCGCCGACCATCAGGCAGTAGCCGACCTGGAGGCCCCAGATGCCGCCGCTCGTGCCGGCGTCGACATAGTCGAATCCCCTTCGCCGCCAGCTCGACGTGGCGGCGCTGGTCGTCATGGAAGTTCGTGTTGCCGCCGTCGATGATCGTGTCGCCCGACTCGAGGTGCTCGAGCAGCTCGGCGATCTGGGCTTCCGTGGCGTCACCGGCGGGGACCATGATCCAGACGGCCCGCGGCGCCTTGAGCTTCGAGACGAGCTCCTCGATCGAGAACGCCGCAACGGCGCCCTCGCCCGCGATCTCCTTCGTCTTCTCCGGCGTCCGGTTGTAGGCCACGACCTCATGGCTGTCGCGGAGGAGGCGGCGGACCATGTTCGCGCCCATCCGACCGAGTCCGACGAAACCGATCTGCATCCGTTGGGCCTCCCTGTCAGGCGTGGTCGTGGTCTGGTGCTCTCAGGACGAGGCGAGGGCCTCGGCGAGTGCGGCTTCGAGGGTCGCCAGGTCCGCCTCTGGATCAGTCAGGTGGACCCTGACGATCGGCAGGTCGTGCGACTCGATCGCTTCGAAGTCACCCTGGGCCTGGGCATCGATCAGCTGGCCGAAGGTATACGGCCAACCCGGGATCGGGCGATCGGCCGGATGGTCCGACGTGAGCTGGATGAACCAGCCGATCGGGGCGCCGCCCTTGTGGAGCTGGCCGGTCGAGTGGAGGAAGCGCGGACCGTAGCCCGCGGTCGTGGCGCAGCCGGTCGCCTCGCGGAGGAGGACGCGGATCCGGGCGATCGCCTCGTCGCGGGCGGCCGTCGGGGCGATGAAGGCCTGGATCGAGAGATAGGCGTTCGGGCGGCGGCGGGCGAGGTGACGTCGCAGCTCTCCGGCGAGCGTCGGGTCGCCGCTCTCGCTCAGCCGGAGCGGCGCGTCGCCGAACAGGGCCAGCCCGCCGGACGTCGCAAGCGGCGTCGCCGCGGCGGCGTCCGTCGCTCGGCGGTCGCGTCCGTCGGCGTGACGCTCGAGCAGCGCGCGCGTCCGCTCCTTGGCCTCTTCGACGTTGGGCTGGTCGAACGGATCGATGCCCAGCACCGCGCCCGCGATCGCCGTGGCGACCTCCCAGCGGATGAACTCGGCGCCGATGTCGATCGGGTCCGCGAGGCGGATCCTGATGACGGGGTGTCCGGCCCCCTCGAGCGCATCGGCCAGTGCGTCCGCTTCGGTCGACCTGCTGGCCCGAGGAGCCGGCGACTGATCAGCCGGACGATGACCCGGTCGGGGCCGTAGAGGGTCGGCGAGCCGAGTCGGCTCCCGGTCGACGGGCACGATTCCCAGGCCGCGCTTGCCCGTGCTCTCGGCGATGAGCTGCTCGGCCCACGCGCCGAAGGTCGCGATGTCCGGGATCCGGCAGGAACGTGAGCTTGTCGCGGCCCGCCTTGGCGAGGGCGCCGAGGGCCAGCCCGAGACTCAGCCCTGGGTTCGCCGTCGGCTCCGGCTCCTGGCAGGCGGCGAGCATCGCGGCGGCCGACGCGAGGAGCGAGTCGAGGTCGAGCCCGATGAGGGACGCCGGAACGAGCCCGACGTAGGTGAGCGCGGCGTAGCGCCCGCCGATGTCCGGCGGATTGAGGAACGTCTCGCGCAGGTCGTCGTGATGGGGGATCGCCTCGACGCTCTTGCCCGGGTCGGTGATGGCGATCATCAGCTCGCCGGCGTGCTCGTTGCGCGGGGCGTGGCGGCTTCGGAGGGCCTTCTCGGTGCGGTCCCAGGCATCGGCCTGGAAGGCGAGTGGCTCCGTGGTCGTGCCGGACTTGCTGGCAACGATGAAGAGCGTCGCGAGCGGGTCGAGGTCGTCGACGATTGCCGCGACCGCGGCCGGATCGGTCGAGTCGAGGACCCTCAGGTCCAGCCAGCCCTCGCCGCTGCCGAATGTCTGGACGAGGACCTCCGGGGCGAGGCTGCTGCCGCCCATACCGGCGACGATCGCCGTCGTGAACCCCGCGTCGCGGATCCCTTCGCCGAACCCCTCGAGGGCGGCGACCTGGTCGGCGAAATGAGCCGGGGCATCGAGCCAGCCGAGGCGATCGGCGATCGCGGCCTGGACGCGGGGGTCGGTCGACCACAGGGTGGTATCGCGGGCGAAGAGACGTTCGGCCCAGCCGTCGTCGCGGGCCCGATCGACGGCCTGCCGATAGACGGCCTCGTGCTCGCCCAGGGCGAACCCGGGTGGTGAGGTCGTCCCCGTGGCGTCGGTCACCGCGCTTCCTCCTGTGGGACCAACAGGATAGTCCTTGCGCGTTCGCGGGCTTGGCGGCGCTCCGTCAGCCGGCGGCTTCCATCGCGTCGACCTTGGCCAGCCGGCGCCGATGCCGCTCCTCGCCGCTGAACGTGGCGCCGAGGAAGGCGACGCTGCATTCGTACGCCGGCTCCGGGCCGATGACCCGGGCGCCGAGCGTCAGGACGTTCATGTCGTCGTGCTCGACGCCCTGGTGGGCCGAGTAGGTGTCGTGGCAGACGGCGGAGCGGATGCCCTTCATCTTGTTCGCCGCGACGCTCGCCCCGACGCCGGAGCCGCAGATGAGGATGCCGCGATCTGCGCTGCCGTCGCGGATGGCGAGCCCCAGCCGCTGGGCGAAGTCCGGGTAGTCGTCGGTCGGATCGGAGCCGTCGCCACCGAGATCGATGAGCTCGTGGTCGAGGCCCGCCGCGCCTAGCCGGCGAATCAGCTCGTCCTTCATCGCCGCCCCGGCGTGGTCGGCGGCGAACGCGACGCGCATCAGGCGCGCATCAGCTGTGGCCCGGGTCCGTGCCGGACGAGCGATCCACGCCGGGATCCCCGCCGCGGAGCGTCGGGTGGCCGCCGCGCGGGGCCGGGAGATGGCCCGGCTCGAGGGTCGGGATCGGCCCGTGGACCTTGCCGGCGACCACGTCGCGGGCTACCTCGGCCACGCGATCCACGGTGAAGCCGAACTTCTCGAAGATCGTCCCGGCCGGCGCCGACGCGCCGAAATGGTCGAGACCGACGATCGCGCCCTCGTCGCCGACCCAGCGCTCCCAGCCGAGCGAGACCCCGGCCTCGACGGAGACCCGCTTGCGAGCCGCCGGCCGGCAGGACGCTCTCGCGATACGCCGCGTCCTGGCGCTCGAACAGCTCCCAGCACGGCATCGAGACGACGCGGCTGGGGACGCCTTCCTTCTCGAGCGCCTCGGCGGCCCCGAACGCGAGCTGCAACTCCGAGCCGGTCCCGATGAGGATCAGCCCGATGGCGCCCGCCCCGCCCGACGCCTCGCGCAGGACGTAGCCGCCGCGCCCGACGCCCTCGCGGGCGTGGTCCGCCGTTCCGGGCAGCGTCGGCAGCTTCTGGCGGGTCAGCGCTCAGGCCGATCGGCCCGGAGGGCGACTCGGTGCCGCGCTCAACGGCGATCGCCCACGCCGCGACCGCCTCGTTCGCGTCGCCGGGCCGGATGAACCAGAGGTTCGGGATCGCCCGGAGGGCCGCGTAGTGCTCAATCGGCTGATGGGTCGGGCCGTCCTCGCCGAGGCCGACGGAGTCGTGGGTCCACACGTAGATGACGTGGAGCCCGCTGAGCGCCGCGAGCCGCACGGACCCTCGCATGTAGTCGCTGAACGTGAGGAACGTTGCCGCGTACGGGATGAACCCGCCGTGGTACGCGATCCCGTTTGCGATCCCGCCCATCGCGTGCTCGCGGACGCCGAACCGAAGGTTGCGCGCCGGCTCGTCCGCCTCGAACGAGCCCTCGCCCTTGACGTCGGTCAGGTTGGACTCCGACAGGTCGGCAGCGCCTCCGAACAGACGTGGCAGCGGGTTTTGCAAGGGCCTGGATCACGTCCTGGCTCGCGTTGCGGGTGGCGACCTCGACGCGCCTCCGCGTACGTCGGCAGCCCGGCGTCCCAGCCGTCCGGCAGGCGCCCCTCGATCACTCGCCGGCGGAAGGCGGCCGCCACATCAGGATGGCTCGTCGGCGTACGACTCGAATGCCCGCTCCCAGGCCGCCACCATGTCGCTCGCCGGCCGGGACCGCTCGCCGGAAGAGCTCGAGCGCCTCGGGCGGCTCGTAGAAGGTCTTGTCGGGATCCCAGCCGTAGTTCTCCTTGACGAGCCGGACCTCGTCCTCACCGAGCGGCTGGCCGTGCGCCTTCTGGGTGTCCTGGCGGTTCGGGCTGCCGAAGCCGATGTGCGTCCGGACCGCAATCAGGCTCGGGCGGTCGTCGGCCCGGGCCTCCTCGATCGCGCTGGCGATCGCCTCGATGTCGTTGCCGTCCTCGACGCGCTGGGTGTGCCACGGATAGGCGGCGAACCGGGCGAGGACGTCCTCCGACCAGGCCATCGTCGTCGGCCCGTCGAGCTGGATGCCGTTGTCGTCGTAGAGGGCGATGAGCTTGCCGAGCCGGAGGTGGCCCGCGAGCGACGCCGCCTCCGACGCGATGCCCTCCTGGAGGTCGCCGTCGGAGCAGAGCGTGTACGTCCAGTGGTCGACGATGTCGTGGCCCGGCCGGTTGAACTCGAACGCGAGGCGCCGCTCGGCGATCGCCATGCCGACGGCATTCGCGAACCCCTGGCCGAGCGGCCCGGTCGACGCCTCGACGCCCGGCGTCAGGCCGAACTCGGGATGGCCCGGCGTCTTCGAACCCCACTGGCGGAACGACTTCAGGTCGTCGAGCGAGACGTCGTAGCCGGTCAGGTGAAGGAGCGAGTAGAGGAGCATCGACGCGTGACCGGCCGACAGGACGAACCGGTCGCGATCCGGCCAGTCCGGGCGGGTCGGCGCGTGGCGGAGGAATCGCGTCCAGAGCGTGTACGCCATCGGCGCGGCGCCCATCGGGGCTCCCGGGTGGCCCGAATTCGCCTTCTGGACTCCGTCGATTGCCAGCGTCCGGATCGTGTTGATGGCGAGCTGGTCGAGCGATTGCGTGGCGACGGTCATGGGACATTCACTCCGGGCACGTGGCGAGTGGAGGTCCTCGGAAGTATAGGTCGCAAGGCGGTCAGGACCCGGCCTTGAGCCGCTCCGCCAGCTCCTCCGCGAACGGGAAGAGGGGGCCGTCGGCGAGGAAGTCGGGACGGAGGGGTTCCCCGCGATCGCCGGCCCCTGGGTCGGCCTCGAAGGCATCCGTCAGGTCCCGGAGGGCCGCCGCGATCCCCTCTGCCGACAGGCTCGCGAGCGAGCGGATGTTCTGGTGCCACGTCGACAGGTCCTTGGCCCCGAACCGGTTCGTCGCGACGAGCATCCCGAGGTGGGCCATGTCGAGCGGCGGGTAGCTCGGGTGCGGCGAGATCATCAGCGACAACCCGACGGCCGACTCGCGGAGGAGCGCGCCGTAGGCCGCAAGCTCGAGCTTGCCGAGCGACCGGAGCCGGAGACCCGGCGCCAGCTCGATTGACGGGTGCTTTCGGCCGGCCGACTCGACCTTCCAACCGCGCGCCTTGGGATCCGTTCTCGCCCACTCGCGAAGGCCGTCGACGATGAGCGGAAAGGCGTTGCGGGGCGTTTCGGGCCGGCCGTAGACGACGATTCGGCGCGTTCGCTCGCGTGGCGGCTCGTCGAGGAACGGCCGGAGGGCCGGGGCGAGCCTGGGCTCGAACGTGAACTCGGTCGGCGAACCGGATGCCCTCGCCGGCGAGGTGGTCGCGGAGCAGGCTCGTGTTGATCACCGCGATCGTCGGGACGTCGCCGTCGTACGTCCGCCTGGCCAGCGTCCATTGAGCCGACCACGGATAGAAGCCGGGCTCGAAATCCTGGACGAGGTAGCCGAACGGTCGGATCGGCTGGTTGAATTCGGCGGCCTGCCAGGTCGCGATTCGGACGGCCAGTTCGGCGGTCGTCCAGAACGTCGCCAGGAAGATGTCCTCGGGGCCGACGGCGAGCGAGGTTTCCTCGCCTCTGCGGCAGGGCGACGACTTGTCGAAGTACGGCGGTCGTCGTCGGACTTGACGAGTTGGAAACCCAGCAGACCGGCGAGGCCCGCTTCGACACCGGCGTGAACGTCACGATCCGGCGCCGCGGGAAAGAGTCTGCGAGGGCATCCGAACAGATCAAGCGCGGTCCGCGCTCCGCCGAACGTGCGGCCCGGGATTCAGGGTTGGCAGGAGGAGGTTCAGGCGAGGTCCAAGGCCCGTCTCTGCAGCGCGCCGAGGCGTGACTCGGTGGAGCTCAGGGACCCCGTCGGGATCGGGCGCGGCGGCCGGAGCGGCGGCTGACGGCGCGCGCGAGGGCGCCGAGCGACGGGCGAGCCGACGGAGGAGGGACACGGGGCAAGTCTAGCGATCAGCGCGGAGCGTCCCGAGGCTATCCTGCCTTCATGGCCCGATCCGTGCGCCGCCTTCCGCCGCGCTTTCCCCGCCGCCGTCAGAACGCGCCGACGGTGATCGTCCTCGGCGACCTCATGCTCGACGTCGTCGTGGCTCCGGCGCGGCGCCTCCAGCGCGGGACGGACGTGCCCGGACGCGTCCAATTGCGCCAGGGAGGTTCCGCCGCCAACACGGCCCGCTGGCTGGCGCGGCTCGGCGGCCGGTCGACGCTCGTGACGGCGGTCGGTCGTGACGCGATCGGCCGGACGCTGGTCGAGGCGTTGCGATCGGACAAGGTCACCGTCCGGGCGACGCGGGTCGCGGGCCGGGCCACCGGGCGGATCGGGGTCATCGTGATGGTCGGCGGCGAGCGCTCATTCGTTGCCGATCGGGGCGCCGCCGACGAGCTCCGCCCGGCCGACCTCAAGGCCGGCTGGTTCGCCGGCGACCTGCTCCATCTGCCGGCGTATTCGCTCATCGGGTCGCCGCTCGGGGATGCCGGTCGGCGGGCGATCGAGCTGGCGCGCGAGCACGGCGCCCTCGTCAGCCTCGATCTCGCGTCCGCGGCGCCGCTCCTGGCGCAGGGTCGGCGGGTGGCCCGGCGCCTCGTCGACGATGCGGCGCCCGACATCCTGTTCTCGACCGCGGCCGAGGCCGAGGCGTATCTCGGGGGCGAGGACGTCGGCGGTTTGCTCGAATCCGCTCCGCTCGCGATCGTCAAGCGGGGCGCCGGCGGCGCGACGGTACTCGCCCGGGGACTGGCGGGTACCGCACCGATTCGAGGTGGCCACGCCGGCCCTCGCCGCAACGGACACGACCGGTGCAGGCGACGCCTTCGACGCTGGATTTCTCGCGATGTATCTCGCCGCGCCGCCCGACACCTGGGCCCGCCCTGCGACGCTCCACCGCGCCGCGCTGGCCGGCCATCGCGCGGCGGCGCGGCAACTCGCGACCGGCTCGCCGGAGCTGGCCCTCGGATGATTTCGCGACAGGCTCGATATCGCACACGGAGGTGGCCGGTGCGCTGCGAGAGGGCCGGCCCGTCGTCGCGCTCGAGTCGACCCTGATCAGCCACGGACTGCCGTACCCCCAGAACCTGGAGGTCGCGCTGGCGTCCGAGGCCGCCGTCCGGCGAGGCGGGGGCCGTCCCGGCGACCGTGGCATCCGCGACGGGCGGATCCTCGTCGGGCTCGATGCCGGGTCGCTGGAGGCCCTCGCGACCGCCCCGCCGGGTTCTGTCCGGAAGGCCGCTCGGCCGAGCCTGGCCGTCGCGCTCGACGCCGGCGGCTGGGCGGCGACGACGGTCTCGGCGACGATGATCGCGGCCCACGCCGCGGGGATCGCCGTCTTCGCCACGGGCGGGATCGGCGGTGTCCACCGCGGGGCGGCCGAGAGCTTCGACATCTCGTCCGACCTCGAGGAGCTCGCGCGGACGCCGATGGCGGTCGTCTGCGCCGGCCCGAAGGCGATCCTCGACGTCCCCGCGACTCTCGAGTACCTCGAAACCCGCGGCGTCCCGGTCGTTGCCGTCGGGCAGGACGAGCTGCCGGGCTTCTACGCCCGGAGCCTCGGGGTCAAGGCGCCGTCGTCCGTCGCCGACGTCGCGGCCGCCGCGCGGCTCGCCGCCGTTCACCTCGGATCGGGCCTGGGCAGCTCGATCCTGTTCTGTGTGCCGGTCCCCGAGTCGGACGCCCTGGCCGCGGAGGTCGCTCGGACGGCAATCGAGCGCGCGATCAGCGACGCCGACGCCGCCCGCGTCGCCGGACCCGAGCTGACTCCGTGGCTGCTGGCCCGGATCGCGACGATCACCGGCGGGGATTCCGTCCGCGCGAACACCGCCCTGATCGTCAACAACGCTCTCGTCGCCGGTGAGCTCGCGAGTCAACTGCGCGTCTCCTGACCTCGCCGAAGATCACGCCGGTTCCTCCGCGATGCCGTTGGTTGCATCACCTCGGCGGCGGTCGCGGGCGCGCGACCCGGCGCCGGATATGCAACCAACGGCATCAGCCGGACAGGCGGGCGATTTCCGGCGTGCGCGCGGGCCCGCGTAACGGCTCCGCCAACGACTGCGGCGTATACTCCGCGTCCCTCCTGGCAGCACCTTCTCGGGGAGTCCTGTGTCCGGCACGTCGCAGTCCCAGCCGCTCGCCATCGACGTCCGCGGGATCCGCCGCGTCTACAACGTCAAGCCGACGCCGGTGGTCGCCCTCGAGGGCGTCGACCTCGCCGTCGAGCCCGGCGAGTTCTTCGGGCTGCTCGGACCGAACGGCGCCGGCAAGACGACCCTGATCAAGATCCTGACGACGCTCCTGCTGCCATCGGCGGGCACGGCCCACATCTTCGGCTTCGACGTCGAGCGCCAGACGAAGCAGATCCGCCGGATCATGAACATGGTCGCCGGCGGCGAGCAGTCGGGCTACGGAATCCTCACCGTCCGCGAGCAGCTCTGGATGTTCAGCCAGTTCTACGGCCTGCCCTCGAAGGACGGCTGGCGGCGGGTCGATGAGCTCGTCGAAGCGGTCGGGCTGGGGGAGCAGAAGGAGCAGCGGGTCAGCACGCTGTCGACCGGCCAGCGCCAGAAGATGAACTTCGCCCGCGGCCTCCTCAACGACCCGTGGATCTTCTTCCTGGACGAGCCGACGCTCGGCCTCGACGTCTCCGCGGCCCGTTCCGTCCGCGAGCTCGTCCTCGCCTGGAAGGCCGCCGTGCCCGGACGGACGGTCCTCCTCACGACCCACTACATGGCCGAGGCCGACGAGCTGTGCGACCGCATCGCGATCGTCGACCACGGCCGGATCCTCGCCCTCGGCACGCCGGACGAGCTCAAGAAGCGGGTCCAGCGCGAATCGGTCTTCCGCCTCGAGCTCGACCGGCTCGAGGGCGGGACGGCGGCGCTCAAGCGGCTGCCCGGCGTCCTCAGCGCGGTCGCCGCGGCCGCCCAGGACGAGGGCCACGATCGGCAGACCGTCGAGGTCAACCTGACCCTCGAGGACGACGCGGTCCTCGGCACCGTCGTCGGCGCGCTCGCCGGAATCGGCTCGCACATCCTCGCCCTGCGAAAGTCCGAACCCTCCCTCGAGGACGTCTTCGTCGAGCTCGTCGGCCGCGGCTTCGACGAGGAGCCGACGGACGGCGACCCCGCCGACCGCGAGCCGCCCGCCCCGGACCTGACGCCGGATCCTCGCGACACCGCCCACGAACCCGGCGAGCGGGAAGAGGAGGAGGCCCTCATATGAGCTCGGCCTTCGTCTACCGCCCGACGGCGAGCCCGCAGGAGGCGGCCAACTGGTCGCGCCGCCAGATCATCGCGACCAACCTGCGGGCGGTCGTCGGGCGGGCCTATCCGCGGGTGAACGGTCTCTTCCGCGAGAAGAGCTGGGTCTTCTTCGAGGTCCTCCTGCCGTTCCTCGCGACGTCCGCGTTCGTCTTCGTCTATCGCGCGGTCCAGGCGCCGCCGGAGTACATCGGCTTCGTCGTGCTGGGCGGGGCGATGACGGCCTTCTGGCTCAACGTCATCTGGAATATGGCTCAGCAGCTCTGGTGGGAGAAGAGCCAGGGCAACCTCGAGCTCTACTTCGCGGCGCCGATGAACATCATGTCGGTGCTGTTCGGGATGGCGTTCGGCGGCTTCGTCATGAGCTCGACCCGGGCCGTGGTCGTGCTCGTCGTCGCGTCGGCCCTGTATGGCGTGTCGTTCGCCGTCGACCAGTGGTTCCTGCTGATCGGCGTCTTCTTCCTGACGCTGGCCGCTCTGTACGGCCTCGGAATGGTCCTCGCCAGCCTCTTTCTCATGTGGGGCCGGGAGGCGTGGCATCTCACCCAGTTCCTCGTCGAGCCGGTCTACTTCGTGTCAGGGCTCAACTTCCCGATCGCCCGCCTCGGGATCCTCGGGTCGGTCGCGATCGCGTTGCTGCCCCTGGCGGTCGGCCTCGACGCGATGCGCCAGCTGGCCTTCGCCGACGCCGCCTATCCGCTCGGGACGCCGAGTCCTGAGATCGAGGCGCTCATCCTCGTCGCGATGACCGTCGTCTTCCTGCTGCTTGCCCGCTGGACGCTCCGCGTCCTCGAACGGCTGGCGCGCAAGGAAGGCCGCCTGTCGATTCGCTGGCAATGAGCGGCATCGACGCACCGATCGATCCGGGCCTGGGCTCGCCCACCTGGGGCGGCTTCGATCACAGCCGGACCCGCGGCCGAGGCGCCGCCGACATCCAACGCAGTTTCGCGACGGCTGCCCGTCTCGGCTGGCAGATGGAGGCCAACTGGACCGATCCGATCCTGTTCTTCATCTATTCGGTCGCCAAGCCCCTGGCCTCGGCCCTGATCCTCGTCGTCATGCTCGACGTCATCAGCGGCGGCGCCAAGCCCGAGTTCCGCGCCTTCGTCGTCATCGGCAGCGCGCTGTGGGCGTTCGTCATCGCCGGGATCGCCGGGCTCGCCTGGAGCGTCCTCGAGGACCGCGAGCGTTACCGGATGCTGAAGTACGTCTACGTCAGCCCGAGCGACTTCCTCGTCGTCCTCCTCGGCCGTGGCGTTGCCCGGGTCGCCGTCGGGGCGATGGGCGCGCTGATCACGCTGGCCGTCGGCGTGGTCGCGCTCGGCGTGCCATTCGATCCCGGGACCGTCAACTGGCCGCTGCTCGTCGTCGTCATGGCCATCGGCCTCACGTCGATCGTCGCGGTCGGGGTCCTCATGGCCGCCGTCTGCATCCAGTCCCGCCAGGAGGCCTGGTCGTATCCGGAGGCCGCCGCCGGAGCCCTGTTCCTCATCTCGGGGGCCGTATTCCCGCTCGCGGTTCTGCCCGCACCGCTCCAGGTCATCGGCCTGCTGACCCCGTTCACCTGGTGGATCGAGGGCGTTCGGCAGGCGCTGTTCGCCGGGAGCCTGAGCTCGGTCGGGGGCGACGGGTCCTTCTTCGCCTCGGTGGCCGGCCACGCCACGCCGACGACGCTCGAACTACTGGCTGCCTTGCTGGCGACGGGAACGGTGGCTACACTCGCCTCCATCGTCGCGTTCCGTGCGAGCGATCGCCGTGCCAAGGATCGCGGGCTGCTGGACCAGACTACCGGCTCCTGAGCCGGGCAGGCCGACGCCGCTTCGGCCGGCGCACAGAGGAGACTCGATGCGGATCTACGAGGGAAGCCCTCGCCAGGACTTCGAAGAGGTGTTCCGATCGATCGGCGCCTTTATCGACCAGCGTGCCATGCACGAAGTCCTGCTGGTCGAGGCGCCCGACGGGTTCATCGTCCAGGGGATCGTCGTTGCCGGTGCGGCCGGCGGCGCCTGGTCGGAGTCGCTGGGCGCGCAGACGAAGGAGACCCTCACGTTCCTCGACGACGACATCGCCCGGTTCATGGAGGAGTCGGTCGCCCGGCGCGGCAAGCCGATCCCGGAGCCGGAGCGAGACGCCGGCGATTACGAGACGGCGTTCCGGGTCCTTGGCCGCTACATGGACGAGCAGAAGCCGCGTGACGTCTTCTTCTTCGAGCAGGATGGCGCCTTCGTCGTCCGCCTTCTCATGGGCGGCCAGACGGGGAGCAAGCACGTCCTCGCCGAATTCACCAAGGAGGACATCGCCGAGATGGTCGCCCGCGGCCCGGCCCTGCGCACGCCGGAACCGGCACCAAAGTCGGCTCCGGCCCCGACCTCGTAGGATTCATCGCAGTTCACGCCCTATGCCCACCCTACGCAGAGGAGATTGATCGGATGAAGGCTCTCAAGACAGTCGCGGTGGCCCTCGGAATCACGCTGGCCGCCCTTATCGTCATCCCGCTGATCGTTCTGGCCGGCCTGTTCGTCTGGCTGAAGCTGACCGAAGAGGCCGACGAGGAGATCCTCGAGCTCGACCGGGAAGGCGCCTGAACAGCGAATCCTCGGGCGGATGGCGTCGCGGAGCTTCGCCTCCGACCTCGGAGAACGAGAGCCGGTTCCCCGCTGAGGGTGCCGGCTCTTTGATGTCCGCCGGAGCGCCCTCACCGGCCGACCGTCGGCTGGCCGAGATCGCCGTCCTCGTCGTCATGGTCATCTGGGCCGGCAATTTCATCGTCGTCAAGTCGGCCCTGGCGGTTCTGCCGCCCGTCGGCTTCACGTTCCTGCGGTTCCTGCTCGCCTCGGTGACGCTGCTCGTCCTCCTCCGATGGCGGGAGGGGAGCATCGGCTTGCCGCGGCGCGACCTCATCGCCATGTGGATCCTGGGCGGCCTCGGCTTCGGGATCTACCAGATGCTGTGGACGACGGGCCTGACGACCGTCGCCGCCGGCGACTCGGCGCTGATCATTGCCGCGACGCCGGTCCTGGTCGCGCTTCTGGCGGTCGTCGCCCGTTCCGACGTGCTGACGCCGCGCGAAGCTCGCCGGTGTTCTCGTTTCCTTCGCCGGCGTGGCGATCGTCATCGCCTCCGGGCCCGGGGCTCTCGATCGGCGGCTCGATCGTCGGCGAGGCGATCACGCTCGGCGCGGCGTTCTGCTGGTCGATCTACACGGCGTACGCGGGGCCATACCTGCGGCGCATCTCGCCGCTCCGGGCGACGGCCTGGTCGACGGTCGCGGGAACGGCGGTTCTGGCGCCCGTCGCGGTACTCCAGCTCGGAACGATCGACCTGGGTCAGGCAGGCCCTGAGGTCGCCGGTGCGATCGTCTACTCCGGGTTGCTGTCGGCTGGGATCTCGAACGTCGTCGTCCTCAACGGTGTCAAGGTCGTGGGTCCGACCCGGACGGCGGCGCTGCAGTTCCTCATCCCGGCGCTCGCGGTCGTCCTCGCGGCCATCTTCCTGGCCGAGGCGATCCGGCCCGGCCAGGTACTCGGCGGGCTCGTGATCGTTGCCGGCGTCGTCCTGACGCGGAGCTCCTCCCGCCGCCGCCAGGAGCGGCTATCTCCATCGCTGATCTGAACGTTTCCACCGGTCGTCACACTCATTGAAGGTGACCGCGACGCAACCGGCGCGGTCGCTGAGGGAGACTGGTGGAAGACCTCGTCCTTCGTGCCCGTGACGGCGATCGTGAAGCGTTCGCTTCGCTGGTTCAACTGACCAGCGATCGGCTCTACGCGATCGCCACGCGGATCCTGCGCGATGGCGACCTCGCCGAGGATGCCCTGCAGGGCGCCCTCGTCGCGGCCTGGCGCCACCTCCCGACGCTCCGCGACCCGGCCCGCTTCGAGGCCTGGATCCGAAGGTTGCTCGTCCACGCCTGCTACGCCGAGGCCAGGCGTCGCCGGTCGTGGACGGCCCACGTCCGAGTCCTGCCGGTCGACGGGCCGGTCGGGCCGGGTGGCCTGCTCTCGATCGTCGAGCGCGATGCGCTTGACCGCGCCTTCCGGCGCGTATCGGTCGAGCATCGGGCGGTATTCGTCCTGCACCACCACCTCGGGCTGTCCCTGGTCGAGATCGCCGAAACGCTCGGTATCCCGGCCGGAACGGCTCGCTCGCGACTCCATTACGCGACCAGGTTGCTGCGCGCTGCCATCGAGGCCGACGCGGCGCCGGTCGCCACCGAAGGACGGATGGCATGACCGACGAACGGAACTTCGATCGACTCGCTCGAGCCTGGCTCGACCTGATGCCGGACGAGGCACCCGATCGGACGATCGCCGCCGTCCTCCAGGCCGTCGAGACGACGCCGCAGGTGCGGCCGCCGTGGCGATGGCTCACCCGGAGGTTTCCGAACATGAACCGACTTTCCATGGTTGCGGCCGTCGCGGCTGCAGTCGGTGCTGGCCGTCGGGGGCGGCCTGTGGTTGACAAGATCAGACGGCACCAACCCCGGCGGGCCGTCGCCGTCGCCGGCAGCCAGCGCTTCGCCAAGCGCCGCGCCGCCAAGCGCCGCGCTCAGTCCCGAGGAGCTGCAATACCCGTGGCTCGGAGAGGTCGTCGAGGCGCCCGGCCTGCCGGTCGGCCGGGATCGGTCGTTCCTGGAGATCGGGCCGTCGACAGTGGAGCTGAACATCGACCAGCCTGAGTTCCTCCTATCGGACATCACCGCCAGCGATCCGGGCGTGCTACGCCTCGTCGCCCGCAACTCGACAGGCGACTGCTTGCCGGGCGATATCGGGCTCTACGCGTGGACGCTGTCGCCGAAGGGCACACAGCTCCAGCTGACGGCATCGGAGGACGCCTGCGCGGCTCGCCGCGCCGCGTTCGAGGGCGAGTGGGAGCGATCTGCCTGCCGGAACCCCGACAACAGCTGCCTCGGCGACCTCGAGGCCGGCACGTACAAGTCGCAGTTCATCGGGCCGCGGCTGGACGAGGGCGAGCCATGGACCGCCAACTACGGGGCGTTCTCGTACACGGTGCCCGATGGCTGGTCGAACACGTCCGACTATCCCGACAACTACGTCCTGATGCGGAGCGCCGACTACGCGGTCGCATCGGACGCAAAGGACGGGACGAAGGACCTGATCGAGATCTACGCGCGACCGGGCATCGCGCTTCAGGACGCGACAGTGTGAGCCGCAAGTGAAGCCGGACACGGGCAGGTCGGTCGATGAGTTGATCGCCCACGTCACCCAGCATCCGGGTCTGACGGCCAGCACCCCACAACCCATCACGATCGATGGTCACTCCGGCCGGATGGTCGACGTCTCGATTGCACCGTCGTGGACGAGGGCGCTGCCCCGAGGTCCCGGAACCGCATCCTGATGCTGTTCACCGAAACCGGCCGGGACATGACGGGCTCCGGCCTGGAGCAGCCGGGCCTGTGGCGGACCGACAAGATGCGGATCGTCCTGCTCGACCTGGGCGACGGCGACGTCGTTGCTCATCGACCTCCTCGCCCGCGACCCGGCCAACTTCGACGCGCTCATCGACGAGGCGATGCCGATCGTCGAGTCGCTGACGTTCAAGTAATCCAACTCACCCGTCATTGCGGCGCCCGGTCCCCGGGCGCCGCTTCAAGCTTGCCGGCGGTCGATGCACTCTTCCGATAGCATTCGAAAAACCCCCGGAGGACCCGACCCATGGCGAAGTATGTCTTTGTGACCGGAGGCGTGACCTCCTCTCTCGGCAAAGGCATCACCGCCGCCAGCATCGGCCGGCTGCTCAAGGCCCGCGGCCTCCACGTCTCGATCCTCAAGCTCGACCCGTACATCAACGTCGACCCGGGGACGATGTCGCCCTACCAGCACGGCGAGGTCTTCGTCACCGACGACGGCGCCGAGACGGACCTCGACCTGGGCCATTACGAGCGGTTCATCGACGAGAACCTGACCCAGCTCTCGAACGTCACGACCGGCCGCATCTACCAGGCGGTCATCGCCAAGGAGCGCCGCGGCGACTACCTCGGCGGGACGGTCCAGGTCATCCCCCACATCACGAACGAGATCAAGGAGCGGATCGGGCGCGTCGCCCGGGACGGCGATCCGGACGTCGTGATCGTCGAGGTCGGCGGGACCGTCGGCGACATCGAGAGCCTGCCGTTCCTCGAGGCGATCCGCCAGATGCGCAAGGACGTCGGGCGGGCGAACGTCCTCTACATCCACGTCACGCTGCTGCCGGCCCTCGCCGCGACCGGCGAGCTGAAGACGAAGCCGACCCAGCACTCGGTCAAGGAGCTCCGCGGGATCGGTATCCAGCCCGACGTCATCGTCCTTCGCTCCGACCATCCGGTCAGCGACGAGATCCGCGAGAAGATCGCGCTGTTCACGGACGTCGACGTCGAGGCCGTCATCCCGGCCGAGACGGCCGAGACGATCTACGAAGTGCCGCTCATGTTCGAGGCGGCCGGCCTCGGCCGGCTCGTCGTCCGCGAACTCGGCCTGCCGAACGCCGATGTCGAGCCGGACCTCGACTCGTGGCGCGCGCTCGTCGAGCGGATCAAGGCCCCCAAGCCGAGCCTCGAGATCGCGCTCGTCGGCAAGTACATCGAGCTCCCGGATGCCTACCTTTCCGTCACGGAAGCGCTCCGCCACGCGGCGTGGGCCCATGGCGTTGACGCCAAGGTCCGCTGGGTCGACTCGGAGGCGCTGACGCCCGACAACCTCCACGACCGCCTCGCCGGCGCCGCCGGCATCCTCGTCCCGGGCGGCTTCGGTCATCGCGGGATCGAGGGCAAGGTCCTCGCCGCCCATTACGCCCGCGACCACCGCGTGCCGTATCTCGGCTTGTGCCTCGGCCTTCAGTGCGCGGTCATCGAGTTCGCCCGCGACGTCATGGAATCCAAGGACGCCAACTCGACCGAGTTCGACATGTTCACCGAGAACCCGGTGATCGACTTCATGCCCGACCAGCGAGAGCTCGAGGACAAGGGCGGGACGATGCGGCTCGGGCTCTACCCGGCCCGCCTGTCACCGGGCTCCAAGGCGGCGGCGGTCTACGGCGCCGAGGTGATCTACGAGCGCCACCGCCACCGCTTCGAGGTGAACAACCGCTACCGCCAGACCCTCGAGGCCGCCGGAATGCTGCTCTCGCGGCCAGTCGCCCGATGGCCGGCTCGTCGAGATCGTCGAGCTCAAGGACCATCCGTGGTTCGTTGCCTCGCAGTTCCACCCGGAGTTCAAGTCACGGCCGGAACGGCCGCACCCGCTGTTCGACGGCTTCGTGGCCGCGTCGCTCGCGGTCCGCGACGGCCGCGAGCCGGTCTTCGCGGCGCGCGAGTCGGCCAGGCCCAGCGCGCCGCGACCGGACAGCCGGTCGAGCGTCCGAGCGGGGCAGCGATCACCTCCTGACCCGGCCTGCCTCAGGGCCCGACGATGGCGGACGACCATGCTGGCCCATAGCCCGGAGCCAAACGTCAACTGCTCCACCCCGGTCCCGTCGGCGTTCATCACGTAGACCTCGGTGGCGCCGTCGACGAGAGGGCTGGCCGTGCGGTTGCTGGTGAAGACAATCTTTGTGCCATCGGGCGACCATGCAGGGGCAGCATCGTCAGACGGAGAATTCGTTAGTCGGGCCAGCCCCATCCCGTTCGCGTTCATCACGTAGATCTCGGCTTTGCCATCCGCAAACCTGACAAACGCGATCCTGCTGCCATCCGGCGACCATGCCGGCGCACTCCCGCCGCCGGTCGCATCGATGATCTGAGTCGCCCCCGTCCCGTCGGCGTTCATCACCCAGATCTCGCTTTCCTCGGACCCGAACCTGACGAAGGCGATCTTGCTGCCGTCCGGCGACCATGCCGGGTCACCGTTGCGGGTCTGATCGTCGGTCAGTCGCGTCGCTCCGGTCCCGTCGGCGTTCATCACCCAGACGGCGGCGTCGCCGTCCAGGAAGCTTCCGAAGGCCATCTTCGTGCCGTCGGGCGACCATGTCGGGCGACCTTCCTGAGCCGGAGAGTTCGTAAGCCGGACAACGCCGGTCCCGTCGGCGTTCGACACGTAGATGTCGGACTGGACGTCCCGGTTGACGGTGAACGCAATCCTCGCGCCGTCGGGCGACCACGCCGGGCTACCGAAGCCGGACGGGTAGCCGCCGGCCGGATCGGGCGTAACCCGTTCCACTCCGGTTCCGTCGGCGTACATCACGTAGATCGCAGTAAATCCCTCCATGCCGCTTACGAAAGCGATCCGTCCCTCGCTGGCGATGGCGGGCGATCCTGGGGTGACGGCGGCGGTGGGCAACGGAGCCTGACTCGACACGGCGGCCGCGGACGACCCGGGCGTGGCGGCAGGCGTCCCACTGCCGGACGGCCGAGGCGTCGCGAAGGATGGGCGGTGCCGGCGGCCGCGGCGTCTGAGTAGGCGAGAGGCCCCCGGAGGACTGCGGCGAGGCGCTCGTCATACCTGAGCATGCTCCGGCGATAAGCGCGACCGCCATGATTGCCGGCGCCCAGATTGCAAAACTCGATCGTGATGTGGCCGCGGCCGAGTGCCGATCGGTCAAGTGGTTCATTGGTGCGACTCCCGATGACGGTGTAGGCCTCTGGGACGCCGATGTCGCGCGATGTCACGTCAACGGGACTGTCAATTCCACGACAGGCCGGGGATTCCGCCCGAAAAGGTGGGGTCTCAGGGCTCTCGCCGGTTCGGGCGTAGAATCGCGCTCACTGCCCATCCTGCCAGGAGCGAACTCATGAAGATCTTCCTCGACACCGCCGACATCGAAGAAATCCGGATCGCGGCCAGGTGGGGAGTGCTCGACGGCGTCACCACGAACCCGACCCTCTTCTCCAAGACGAGCGGTTCGACCTACGAGGAGGTCCTCAAGGAGATCTGCACGATCACGAACGGGCCCGTCTCGGCCGAGGTCGTCGCCGAGGACGTCGAGGGGATGCTGACCGAGGGTCGGGCGTTCGCCAAGCTGGCCCCGAACATCGTCGTCAAGGTCCCGATGAGCGAGGAGGGGCTCGAGGCGATGAGCCGCTTCGCGGAGGAGGGGATCAAGACGAACTGCACCCTGATCTTCACCGCGAACCAGGGCCTCCTCGCCGCCAAGGCCGGGGCGAGCCTGCTCTCGCCGTTCGTCGGGCGGCTCGACGACATCAACCAGGACGGCATGATCGTCATCCGAGAGCTGGTCGACATCGTGACGATTCACGAGCTCGACACCGAGGTCCTCGCGGCCTCGATCCGGAATCCGGTTCACATGACCCAGGCCGCGTTGGCCGGCGCGCACATCGCGACGCTGCCGTTCAAGATCCTCCAGCAGATGGTCCACCACCCGCTGACCGACAAGGGCATCACCCAGTTCCGAGCGGACTGGGATAAGGCGCGCAAGGCGCTTGCCTCGCGGGACGAGAAAGCCGGAGACCGCGGCGGCACCGACCAAGCCCGGCGCCTGAGACTCGGTCAGGCCTCGATCCTCCCCGCGGCGCATCACGCGCTGGACTCGGAAGTCGTCGTCGAGCTCGACAAGGTCCGCCCGCTGGCCGACATCGATCCGGCCGCGATCGTGAATGCCGAGCATCGTCAGCGGATTGCGGCTGGCGGCCGCGACCGCCGCCGGGATCGAGAAGCCTGATCGGACGAGGTTCCGGACCGCGTCATCGAGGGCGATCACGGACCCCGCCAGGGTCGTCGTCCCGACGAGCGTGACGCGTCCGCCGACGATGTCGACCTCCATTCCGCCGATCGTCGCCCGTCCGTCGCCCATCCCGGCCTGCGGGATGGCATCGCTGATGAGCAGCAGGCGCCCCGCCGGTTTCGACCTGGTGATGATCGGCCAGAGGGACCGGTCGACGTGGTGGCCATCGGCGATGAGCTCGACGAACGCCTCGTCGTTGGTGAGCGCCGCGACCGCGAGGCCCGGCGCGTGGTGGTCGACGCCCGACATCCCGTTGAACAGGTGCGTTGTCGTTGTGCCGCCTGCCGCGTAGCCGGCACGGGCTTCATCAACGGTCGCCGCCGAGTGGCCCATCGAGCAGGCGACGCCACGTTCCCGAAGCCAGCCGATGAGCTCGAGCGCACCGGGGAGCTCGGGTGCGATCGTGATCAGCCGCAGCCCGTCGAGGAGCGGCTCGACATCCGAGAAGGGGACATCCGCCGGGACGAGGAGGTGGCGTGGGTCATGGGCCCCCTTCTTCGCGACCGACAGGAACGGACCCTCGAGATTGAAGCCGAGGGGCTGCGAGCCATTGCCCGGAGCGGCCGGCAGCCACTCCCGCACCCGCTCCGCGAACGCGACGAGCTCCGCCCAGGGCGTGGACCAGGCCGAAGGCAGGAACGATGTGACGCCCCGGGCAAGGAGTGCCCGGGCCATGCCGTCGAGCGCGGCCGCGTCGCCCATCGCGCTGTGGCCGCCCCAGCCGTGGACGTGGACGTCGACGAAGCCGGGCGCGATGAGGGGACCCTCGATCGCGTCGTCGTTCATCTCGACGGCCGCGATCCGGCCGTCCTCCACGCTGAGCGCGCCCGGCGCGATCCGGTCGTCGAGGACCAGCCGGCCGCGGATCGTCTCCGTCATCGGCGGCTCGCCGTCGTCGTTTCGGTCGCCCGCCCCGCCAGGCTCTCGGCACCGTGGATCGCGGCGCCGATCGCGCCGGCCCAGACTCCGAGCTCGGCCGTCACGACCTCGACCTCGTCGAGCGACGTCGTCTGGACGCGGCGACGCAGCTCGGCCCGGATGGGCTCGAGGAGCAGGTCGCCGGCCGCGGCGACGCCGCCACCGATCACGACCCGATCGGGCGAGAGGATCACGACCATGTTGGCGATGCCGATGCCGAGGTAGCGCCCGATCTCGGCCAGGCCGTCGAGCGCCCGCTGATCCCCGGCACGAGCCGCTGCGACCGCTGCCTCGGCCGTGTCGGTCCCACAGGCGGCGGCAATCCGATCCGCCCGGGTGAACGCCTCGAGGCAGCCCCGGTTGCCGCAGCCGCACATCGGCCCGTCCGGGTCGATCGTCTGGTGGCCCACCTCGCCGGCCGTCCCGTCGTGCCCGAGATGGACCTGGCCGTCGATCGCGATCACGCCCCCCACGCCCGTGCCGAGCGTCAGCCCGACGAGCGACGCCGCACCCCGCCCCGCTCCGAGCCGCAGCTCAGCCACGCCAAACGCCCGGGCATCGTTGATCAGCGAGACGGGCACGCCGATGACGGCCTCGACCGGCCCGGCGACCGCCCGGCCGGACCACTCCGGCGGCATGTTGACGAGAAACTTCGCGGAGCCGGTGACCGGGTCGTACAGCCCCGGAATCCCGACGCCGACCGAGGCGATCGCGGGCCAGCGTTCGAGCGCCGCACGGCCGATCTCGCCGACGCGGCCGATGACGGCGTCGGGCCCCTCCGAGGCAACGGTCGGCCGCTGGCCCTGGTCGACCGAACGCCAGTCGTCACCCTGCCGCTCGACTACCGCCCATTTGAGATTCGTGACGCCGAGGTCGATCCCGAGGTGGTGGGTCGCGAGGGTCACGACTCGCCGGTCACCCGGGTGTAGGCGGCGGCGACGGCGACGATGATCGCCCCGAACAGCACCTGCCGGACGGCCTCCGGCATCTCGAGCACCGTCAGGAGGGTCGTCAGGATCGTGAGGATCAGCGCTCCGACGATCGTCCCGGAGTAGCCGCCCCGGCCGCCCATGATCGAGGTTCCGCCGATGACGGCGGCGGCGACCGAGGGCAGGACCGACTGCTCGGCGAGGCTGACCGTGGCGTTGTTGAGGAGGCCGGCCATGAGGATTCCGGCGATCGCCGCCAGCACGGCCGACAGGATGTAGAGGGCGAGAAGGACCTGCCAGACACGCGTTCCGGCCAGGCGCGCCGCGATCGGGTTGTCGCCGACGGCGAACAGCAGCCGCCCGTAGCCGCTCCGCCGCAGGCCGATCACGATCAGGATGGCGAGCGGCACGAACACGACGAGGTTGTTCGGCAGGAAGCCGAACGAGATCTCCGAGCCGAGCCACTTGATCGCGTCGGGGATGAGAACCCCGGACTGGACCATCAGGAGCTGGTAGACCGACATCAGGCCGAGCACGACCAGGCTCATGCCGAGGGTCATGATCAGCGGGTGGACCTTGAAGACGCCGATGCCGATCCCGTTCACGACGCCGGCGATCGTTGCGGCGACGAAGGCGATGACGATCGCGACGACTGCACCCTGGGCCGTCGCCTGCGTGACCATCAGGAAGGCCGCCATCGAGGCCACCGCGCCGACCGACAGGTCGATCCCGCCGGTCAGCATCGCCAGGGTCTGGCAGGCGGCGAGGATGGCGAGAGGGATCGCGGCCCGGATCGCCGTGGCGAGCCCAGGTGGCGTTCACGGTTCCGGGCTTCGCCAGCTCGAGGACCACGATCAGCGCGACGAGGAGGATGACGAGCGGGACGAGCGGCCGATCGCGGATCGTGCGGCGCCAGCCCGCCGTCTGCCCGTGCCGGACTGCTCGGGGCGGCCGGCTGGGCTGCGCCGGTCCCCGTCATGCCCGCACCTTGCGCATCGCGACGATGCTGCCGAACATCACCACGCCGATCAGGATCGCGCCCTGGATCGCCGTCCCCCAGTTGGGGTCGACGCCGATGAACGTCAGGTCGGTCCGGACGAGGGCGAGGACCACGACCGCGATGATCGGTCCCAGGACGCCGCCGCGCCCGCCGGCGAGGCTCACCCCGCCGAGCACGATCGCGGCCACGCTCTGGAGCGTGTAGGACCCGGGCACGGGTGCCCCAACCCCGCCGCTGGCGGTCAGGGCCAGGCCGCCCAGGGCGGAGAAGAACCCGGTCAGGGCGTAGGCCATGATCTTCGTCGGGCCGACCGCGATTCCGCTACGAAACGCGGCCAGCGGACTGCTGCCGATCGCGTACAGGGTCAGCCCGAGGGTCGAACGCCGAAGGGGAAGCCAGACAACGGCCACGATGACCGCGAGGACGATCAGGGCCTTCGGCAGCCACTCGCTGCCGAGTGGTCCCGAGATGATCGCCATGAGCCATGGTGCCGCGCCGCCGCCGGGCGTATTCAGGATGAGCAGCGCCACGCCGGCCCAGACGAACGACATGGCCAGCGTCACGACGATGTCCGGCACTCGCGTGACGACGATGAGCGCGCCATTGATCGCCCCGACCGCCAGTCCGAGCAGGAGGACCCCCACGACGACGGCCACGCCGAAGGCGTCACCCTGGTCCTTCATCAGGACCGCCGACGTCACGCTGGCAAGCGCCATCATCGAACCGACCGACAGGTCGATGCCGCCGGAGATGACCACGATCGCCTGGGCCACGGCGGCGAACGCGATCGGCAGGATCGAGATCGCAAGGCCCTGGATCGCGGGTGCGCCGTAGTTCGGCTGGATGAACTTCGTGATCGCGAGGAATGCGATGAGCATGCCCACGAGCCCGAGGTTCCAGCTGTTGCGCCGTGCCAGGCCGACGACGTTCTCGGCGAGTCCGCCGCCGCTGGGGGCTACCGCCTTCGTCGCCGCGCTCACTGGCTGCCTCCGGGCTGCACGTCGGCCGCGTCAGGTGCCGCGTCGGGTGCCGCGTCGGGTGCCGCGTCGGCGCTCATCGCCTCGGCGGCGACCACTTCGGCGGCGACTTCTTCGGGCATCTGGGCGTCGGCCTTGAGGTCGTACGCCGCTCGCAGGAGGGTTGGTTCATCGGCGTCGGCGACCGCGATCTCGGCGACGACCCGACCATGGAAGATCACGATCGTCCGGTCGCAGGCGAGCTGGATCTCCTTGAGCTCGGACGTGTAGAGCAGGACGGCCGCGCCCTCCGCGGCGAGATCGCGCAGCAACTGGTAGATCTGCTGCTTGGTTCCGATGTCGATGCCCCGGGTCGGATCGAAGCAGAGCATCGTCCGGACGCCGCCGGCGACCCACCGGGCGATCGTGACCTTCTGCTGGTTGCCGCCCGACAGGCGGCGGACCTCGGACGCGGCGCGGGTGTCGATCTGGAGCGTCTCGATTGCCTTGTTGACCTTGCGTCGCTCGCCGGCGACGTCGATCGGACCCCATGCGCCGAAGCTCGTCGTGAACGGCAGGGCGATGTTCTCGCGGACCGAGCGCTGCATCAGGAGCGCCTCCGCGCGGTCGGCCGGGACGTAGACGAGGCCGGCCCGGATCGCGTCGGCCGGATGGCGGAACGAGACCGCCGCGCCGTCGACGAGGAACTCGCCGCCGCCCGGTCGTTCCGCTCCGGAAAGGATGTCGAACAGCTCGTCCTGGCCCTGGCCCTCGAGGGCGACGACACCAAGGACCTCGCCCGGATAGAGGTCGAACGAGACGTCGGCGAGCTTCGTCCCGTAGCTCAGGTTGCGAGCGCTGATCCGCGGGGTCGCGTCGGCGGGCGGGCCGGCGCTGGCGGCGACGTCGGCGACCCGCGCCGGGAGATCGCGGACCATGTCGCCCAGCATCAGGGCGACGATCTTGTGCTCGGAGCCTGCCGTGACGTCGACCACACCGACGGTCTGGCCCTCGCGGAGGACGGTCGCCCGGTCGCAGACCGCGGCGATCTCGATCATCCGGTGCGAGATGAAGATCACGGATCGGTCGGTTCCCCGCTGGCGCCCGATGACTTCGAGGACCCGCTCCGTCAGGTTCGCCGGCAGGGCGGCGGTCATCTCGTCGAGGAGCAGGACATCGGGCTCGATGGCCAGGGCGCGGGCAAGATCGATGACGCGGAGCGTGGCGAGTGGCAGGTCGCGGACGAGGTCACTCAGGTCCAGGTCGGGAATGCCAAGTTCGGCGAGCCAGTGACGAGTCGCCTCGACCGGTGACTGGGTCAGGCGGAGGTTGGAGCGGACATCCAGGTCCGGGATGAGGGCCGGCTCCTGGTAGACCGAGACGACCCCAGCGCGGCGCGCCTCGGCGGGCGAACGGGCGACGAAGGGCTTGCCCCGGACGAGGATCGTTCCGCGGTCCGGGCGGACGCCGCCGGTGAGGATCTTGACGAGCGTGCTCTTGCCGGCGCCGTTCGCGCCCATGAGCGCGTGAACCTCGCCCCGGCGTACAGCGAGCGAGGCGGATCGCAGGGCGACGACGGCCCCGTAGTGCTTGGCGACGTCCGTCGCGTCAAGCAGGAGATCAGGTGCGCCTTCGATCTCGTTCAAGGTCGTCCTGTTGGAGTGTACGGGTCGGAATGGGGTGCCGGCGGAGCCGGCACCCCATGTTCAATCGTGCTCGGGAGTCGGGCTACGCGTCGCCCGGGCCCTTGCAGGCGATCAGTTCGGGCTTGGTGTAGGTGGTCCAGTCCTTGATCGTCAGGCCAAGCGGCCAGGTCTTGGGGAGCGACGCGTCGGCTGCGGCCGTCAGGCTCGCCTTGCCGGCGTCGTCGGTGTTGCTCCACAGCTCCGGGGTCACGTGGACCGTCGTCTCGGCCGGCTTCTGGCCGGCGAGGATCTGGAGGGCGAGGGTGACACCGGCGCCGCCGATCGACGCCGGGTTGGTGACCGCGGCGCCCTTCGGGCCATCAGCCGCGAGCAGCTGGGTGACGAAGCCGGCATTGTCCGCGCCGACGATCGGCACGTACGCATGGTTGGCGGCCTTGAGCGCGTCAACGATGTTCGAGTCGACACCCGACGTCCAGATGCCGTCGAACTTCGTGCCGGCGCTGATGATGTCGTTGATCTGGCCGGTCGCGATCGCGGGATCCCACTTGGTGACCGCCGTGCTGGCGATCGTGATGCCGGGGTTCTCCTTGAGAGCCCGCTGGAAGCCCGTGTCGCGATCGGTGTCGGCCGGATGGCCGGCGATGCCGCGCATGTAGACGACGGCGCCCTTGCCGCCCATTTCCTTGAACAGCCACGATGCGCCGAGATAGGCGTACTGCTCCTGGTCGTTGGACAGGTTGTAGGCGCCCGGCGCGGTGACCGAGGCGTCGACGGAGACGACCGTGATGCCGGCGTCGATCGCTTCCTTGATCGCCGGGTTCAGCGCGTCCGGCCCGGCCGGATTGATGATGATCGCGTTGACGCCCTGGGCGATCAGCGTCCGGATGTCGGACAGCTGGCCGGGTGCGTCGGTGTCGCGATGGATGATCGTGACCTTGGAGACGTTGCCGGCCTTGACGGCCTGCACCTTGGCGGAGCAGAGCATCGCCTCGCGCCAGCCGTTGCCGACGCCGCCCGGGTTCGTGAACCCGATGGTGTAACTCTTTGCGCCTCCCGAGGCGCCCGGCGCCGCAGAACACGCTGAGGCGACCATCGAGGATGGCGGCCAAGCCGACCATCACTCTGGCCTTGATCGATCCCTTCTGGATCATTCGTTCTCCTCCTCTTGCGATCGACGCGCCAACATGGTCGCGTCGTGAACGGATCGCCCCGACGGCCGGGGACCGATCTTCGGGTCGGTCGTCTTCACCTCCTGCGGCGGATTCGCTCAGTCATCGGACGGTCCGCCGCCGATGGCGCGGGCGACGCGCCTCGCATGCTCTCGATAGGCCTCGTCGAAGAGGATCCGCGAGCGCTCGGCGCCTACGACCGAGCCCCGGGTGATGACGGGCGGCATGGCTCCCCGCTCAACGAGCAGTTCGGCCGTGCGCACTTTAACCGAGTTGACGATGCTCACCGCGGCAATTGTCGAGCCGGGACCGACCGGCGTGTCCAGCCCCTCGATCGTGGAGAGGGCGTCTGCGTGGGGTGTGCAGAGATCGATCGTCAGATCCGCCTCGTCCATGAGGCGGCTGCCGACGGCCGGATCCGGCTCATCCGACAGCGATTGGGCGGTCGACGTGACGGCGATGACGCGCAGGCCCCGTCGCCGGGCACCGCGTGCCATCTCGACCGGGACGGCGGACAGGCCACCGGCCGAGAACACGATCATGACGTCGACGGGGCCGAACGTGAAGTTGGACAGGATGACCTCGGCGAGGCCGGGCGTGCGCTCGATGAACATCGCCTGGCGCTGGCCGTTCGCGCCGACGACCTGGGTATGGAACGTCATCGACAGCTCGACGATCGGGTTGAAGCCCGGATACGAGCCGTAGCGCGGGAACATCTCCTCGACCGGGATCCGGGAGTGACCGGTGCCGAAGAGATGGACGAGGCCATCGCCGGCGATCGCGTCTGCACACCAGTGGCTGGCGGTCTCGATCGCCTCGCGCCTGGGTCGCTGCGACGCGCTCGAGGACCGCGGCGGCCTCGGCCATCCACGGCGAGCGGGCCGGGCTGGCGGCCATCGTCACCCGACCACCGCGCCGGCGTGCGGTCTCGACGGCTTCCCAGCGGCCGCTTTCGATCGAGCGGTAGGCCGCGTCCAGGATCGAGTTCACGATGAGCCCGTCCTCGAACGTCTCCTGCGGCTGCCGGCCGTCGCGGAAGGCGCCGACGACGTCGGCCATCATCGCGTCGTGGCCGTGGGCGTAGGTCTCGTTCGGGACGGGGTAGACCCAGCCCGTGTCGGCGTCGACCTTCTCGCCGAGATAGCCCGCCGGCCGCTCGATGAACGCTCGAAGCGGGCTCGAGATGACATCCTGGATGATCTTGCCGCCCTCGCCGTAGGCCTCGAAACGGCTCTCGAGGCCGCCCTTCGATGACCACGAGACATCCATCGTCGCGACGCGTCCGTCCTCGAAGCGGATGAGCATCACGGCATTGTCCTCGAGCCGCGTCCGGCCGCCGTGGACGAGCGTGTCGCCCCACGCGAACACATCGCGCACCGGGAGGTCCTTGCCAAACATCGCCCGAGCCGCCTCCGCGCCGTGGGAGGCCATGTCGAGCAGCGCTCCGCCGCCCGCCAGGTCCGCATCCCAGAAGTGGGCGGCGTGCGGCCCGCTGTGTCCTTCGCGCGCCCGGAATGTGGTGAGGCGACCGATCGCTCCCGCCTCGATCATCTCGCGCATCCGGATCATCTCGGCGTTGAAGACGACGTTCTCGAGATAGGCGCTGAAGACCCCCGCGTCCCGAACGAGGCGCACCATCTCCGCGGCTTCCTGCGCCGTTCCGACCGAGCGGCTTCGTGCAGGCGACGCCCTTGCCATTCCGGGCAGCGGCGCGGACGGCCTCGACGTGAAGGTGGTTCGGCAGCGAGACGACGACGAGGTCGACCTCCGGATCGGCGCAGACGGCATCGATCGAGTCGAGCGGCCGGCTGTCGAAGCGGGCGCCAAACGCTTCGCGACGCTCCGTACCGGCGCCCCAGTTGGCCACGACCCGAGCGCCCTCGATGTAGCGCAGGCCCTGCGTGTGGAACTCGCCGATGAACCCGGAACCGAGCATTCCGATGCCGACGTCGCCCATCAGTAGCCGCCCTCCGCCGGCCGCCGCCGCGGCGACCGGCGCCGCGCCCGCCTTCCGGGCCCGGAAGTCGTCGATGATCGCCTTCGTCGCCGTCGCCCCGATGCGGGTCGTGCCGAGGGCCATCACCTCGAGGAGGGCATCGAGCGTCCGGACGCCGCCGGCGGCCTTGACCTGGATGTGGGGCGAGGTGTTGGCGCGCATCAGCCTGAGATCGTCGTGCGTGGCACCGCCGGGGCGAAACCCGTGGACGTCTTCACGAAGTCGGCCCCGGCCGCCTCCGCCAGGCGGCAGGCCCGGATCTTCTCGTCGTCGGTCAGGTAGGCGTTCTCGAAGATCACCTTGACGATCGCGCCCGATGCGTGGGCGACGTCGACGACCGCCGTGATGTCGGCCTGGACGTCCGCATCGCGGCCAGACTTGAGGGCGCCGATCTTGATGACCATGTCGAGCTCCGTGGCCCCGTCGCCGATGCGCTCGCACGGCCTCGAAGACCTTCGTCTCGGTCCGGTGGTTGCCGTGCGGGAAGCCGATGACGGTCCCGACCGCGACATCGGTCCCCTCGAGGATCGCCCGGGCCCGGGCCACGTCCGCCGGCCGGACGCAGACCGACGCCACGTCGTACTCGGCGGCCAGGCGGCAGCCGTCCTCGACGAACGCGTCGTCCAGCTCAGGACGGAGCAGCGAGTGATCGATCGCCTTGGCGATGTCGCGCTCGGTCAGGTTCTCGATGCTGAGCGTCATGGCCTCACTTGATGTACGGGCGGAGGACGTCGCGGGCGAGGAGGAATCCCCGTTTGACGCGCTCGTCGCGTGGTCTCGAAGTCGCGGTCCTCGTGCTCGATGATGATGTCGCCGTCGTAGCCGGCGCGCCAGAGGGCGGCGAAGAGGTCGCCCCAATCGACGTCGCCCAGGCCGGGCAGCCGCGGGATCTGCCAGCCGATCCCGACCGAGAACACGCCGCGCTCGTACAGGCCTTCGCGATCGATCGTCAGGTCCTTGGCCTGGACGTGGAGGATGTGCGGGCCGAACTCCCGGATGAACCGCGGGATGTCGATCATCTGGAGGATCAGGTGCGACGGGTCGAAGTTGAGCCCGATCGCTGCCGCCCCACTGCTCGAGGATCCGGCGCCAGATGCGCGGCGTCGTGGCGAGGTTGTGGCCGCCCGGCCACTCGTCGTCGCTGAAGAGCATCGGGCAGTTCTCGATGGTGATCTTGCGGCCGTGGTCCCCGGCGAAGGCCACGATGTCCGGCCAGACCCGGAGCGCTTCCTCCCAGTTCTGGTCCTGGGTCTTGGCGCGCGTCGGCGCCCATGAACGTGTTGACGTACGGGACGTCCATCTTCTCGGCCGCGGTGATGACGTGCTTGAGGTGGCCGATGACCGTCTCGCGATGGGCGGGATCGGGGTGGAGCGGGTTCGGGTAGTAGCCGAGCCCGGAGATCGGTGAGGCCCTTGCCCGCGATCTCGTCCGACGAGCTCCGTCGCCTGCCCGGCGCGACAGGTTCGCGACGTCGATGTGCGACGTCCCGGCGTAGCGGCGGGTCGGCCCCGTCGTGCGCGGCCAGCAGGCGATCTCGATGCTCTCGAAGCCGTTGGCCGCGGTCCAGTCGACGACGTCGCTGAGCGGCGTCTCGGGGAACGGCGCGGTCAGCAGGCCGAGCTTCATCGTGCGGTCGTCCGCCGCGGCGGGCGTCGCGGTCGCCGCGGACGACGTCGACCCAGCGGCCCACGCGGGCGCTCTCGGCGATGGCGTCGTTGACGAGCATCTCGTCGTGGCCGTCGGCGAACGTCGGGATAGGTCGGCGTCGGCGGACGGGCCGCCCGGCGACCACGTCGGCGTAGATCGCCCGGAAGAGGGCGCCGAACGTGTCGGCGAAGCCCTCGACGTGCCCGCCCGGCAGCGCCGCCGCGGCCCTGTCCGAGCCGGGCCCATCAGCGCCGGGTTCTTGAGCAGGATCTCGTTCGGTCGCTCGCGATGGCCGAGCCAGATCTGGTCGGGCTGCTCGGAGTCCCAGGCGATGGCGCCGCCCGACCCGTCGATCTCCCACTGGAGCGAGTTCTTCCGGCCGGGGCTGATCTGGGAGATGCTCACGGCGCCGCGGGCGCCGTTGTCGAAGCGGAGCAGGATCGTCGCGGCGTCCTCGGTCGCGATCTCGCGCGTCGACCGTGTCGGCCGACGCGCTCGTTCGAGAACGTCTCGACCGGGCCGGTCGGCTCGCTGGCGCGTCTGCGATGAACGTCGCGAGGTCGGCCATGACGCGCGACGATCCGCTGGCCGGTGACGAAGGTCATCAGGTCGAGCCAGTGCGAGCCGATGTCGCCGACCGCCCGCAGCGCGCCGCCGCGCTCCGGCTGGAGGCGCCAGTTCCAGTCGCTCTCGAGGAGCAGCCAGTCCTGGAAGTAGCGGCCGGTCACCAGCCGGACGTCGCCGACGTCGCCCGCCGCGACGACCTCGTGCGCGTGCTGGTTGAGCGGGTAGAAGCGGATGTTGAAGTTCACGGCGTTGACCAGGCCGCTCGCCGCGGCGAGCCGCGACCAGCTCGCCGGACTCCGCGGCGGTCATCGCCAGCGGCTTCTCGCAGACGACGTGCTTGCCGGCCGCGAGGATCGCCTTGGCCTGGGGGACGTGGAGGTCGTTCGGCGACGTCACGTGGACGACGTCGACGGCGGGATCGTCGAGGAGCGTCTCGAGCGAGGCGTAGGCCTGCGGCACGCCGAGGGCCGTCGGCCCGCGCCTGCGCCGCGCTCCGGCGTGCTGCCGAGGACGCCGCGCACCTGGACGCCGATCCGGCGCAGGGCCTCGACGTGGACCGTGCCGATGAAGCCCGTCCCGATGACGGCGGCGCCGATGTCGGCGATCCTGCTCATGGGCGCTCCCATCGATCTAGCGGTCGACCGTGCGGATGGGCCGCAAGGCTGCCGCGGGATGTACAAGAGTTGCGCGATGGGGCGGCGGCGAACGCGGCGTCTCGGATCCTCCCGCGGCGCGCTGTCGCACTCATCCTACTTTGACCTGTCAAGTGCAAAAGTCGCTCGACGAGCGGTCGAAGCGGGCGTATCGATCGCGGCGTGACCGACGACGACGCGACGCCCGATCCGCGGCGCCCGTGCCCGACGAGGCGCTCGATGCGCTCGTCGTGGTGCTCGACGAGGTCCGCCTCGGGCGGTCCCGATCCCGCTCCGAGCTGGTCGCGCGGACCGGTCTCGGCCGGGCGATCGTCGCCCAGCGCGTCGGCGAGCTGCTCGAGCGCGGCCTGGTCGTCGAAGGCGAGGTCGGGCCGAGCACCGGCGGCCGGCCACCGCGCCAGCTCACGTTCCGCGCCGACGCCGGCCACGTCCTCGTCGCCGACCTCGGCGCCACGAGCATCGACGTCGCGCTCACGGACCTCGACGGGCGGATCCTCGGCCACCACGACGAGCCCTCCCGGATCGAGGCCGGCCCGGAGGCCTGCCTCGACCGGGTCGATGAGCTGTTCGAGCTCGCTGCTCCGGACGACCCAGTCGATCCCCGGCCGGCTGTGGGGGGTCGGGATCGCGCGTGCCCGGGCCCGGTCGAGTTCCAGACCGGCCGGCCGATCTCGCCGCCGATCATGCCGGGCTGGGACGGCTACCCGATCCGCGAGCGGTTCGCCGAGCGCTACCGGGCGCCGGTCTGGGTCGACAACGACGTCAACGTCCTCGGCGCTGGGCGAGTGGCGGTCCGGCGTCGCGGCCGGCCACGACGACGTGGTCGTGGTCAAGATCGGGACGGGCATCGGCGCCGGGATCATCAGCGGCGGCCGTCTCCACCGCGGCGCCCAGGGGAGCGCCGGCGACGTCGGCCACATCCAGATCGTCGACGACCCGACGGTCGTCTGCCGCTGCGGCAACGTCGGCTGCCTGGAGGCGCTCGCCGGCGGCGAGGCGATCGGGCGTGCGGGCGAGGCGGCGGCGCTCGATGGCCGGAGCCCGCGGCTGCGGATCGCGCTCGACCAGCGCGGCTCGGTCAGCGCGGAGGACGTGGCCCGCGCGGCGTCGTTCGGCGATCCCGTCGCGGTCGCGCTGCTCCAGTCGGCCGGCCGTCGGGTCGGGATCGATGCTGGCGAGCGTCGTCAACTTCTTCAATCCGTCACTGATCGTCATCGGCGGCGGCGTGGCCAACAGCCCGGACCTGCTGCTGGCCGCGATCCGGGAGACCGTCTACCGCCGCTCGCTGCCGCTGGCGACCCGGGAGCTGCTGATCCAGCGCTCGTCGCTGGGCGGCCTGGCCGGCGTCATCGGCGCGTCGTCGATGGTCGTCGACCAGCTCTTCTCGCGCGACGCGATCGCCCGCTGGCTCGAGGAGGGCGACCCGTCCGGGCGTGCCGGACGTCGCGCTGGCGGGCTCGGCCTAGCGCTTCGGACCTCGTCCGGCGACGAACGCCTCGGACTCGGTCGGCGGCCGCCAGCCAGGCCTCGTCCGACTCGCGGGTGAGCGGCGATCCATTCCTTCTGGATCCGGCCGTGGCCGGGATCGAACGGCTCGCCCTCGGCGGCGGCGACCATCGCGTCGACCCGCTTCCGATCGAGCTTCACGACGAGCCGATCCTTCACGAGCATCGCGAAGATCTTGCCGTTCGTCTTGAGCGAGGTCGAGCCGAACGCGCGCTGCGGCACCTTCGCCCGCGCCGTACGTCGCGTCGGACTGCTCGAGCATCGCCGCGACGAGACGCTCCCAGCGCTCCTCGTTCGGCCACCGCTGCGTTCCCTAGTCCGCGGTCACGATGCGATCGGTGAAATCGCCCGATGCCGTGTCCTTGAGGATCAGCTTGAGCCGGCCATCGGGCAGGGTTTCGCGCTTGATCACGACCTGGCCCTCGAACATCTCCGCGGTCGAGGCGATCCGCGGCGTGGCCGCGCCTCGCCAGTCCAGCTCGACCGGTTCCCAGGCGCGGCTCTTCGCCGAGCGATAGCAGGCGTCCATGACGCGTTGACCACGTACCCGTCGTAGAACGTCTCGCGCGGCTGGGTGCCCTCGTCGAGTGCCCGGAACATGTCGCTGAACATGTCGACGTAGCCGAGCTCGCTCACCTCGTCGCCGACGGGGAAGAGCCAACCGGCGGACGTCTCCGCCTTCTCGGCGACATAGCCGCCGCCCGAGCCCGCCGAGAACATCTCGAATCCGGTTCGCAGGAAGTGATTGAGCCAGATCGTTCCGTGCGTCCCGGCGACCTCGTCGCGGAGGTCCATCCCGCCGCGGAACGTCCAGCTCACCTCGAACTGCCCGATGGCCCCGGATTCGAACCGGATGAGAGCGACGGCGTTGTCCTCGTCGGCGATCGGGTGGACGAGCGTGTCCGTGTGGCACATCACCTCGACCGGTCGATTCCCCTTGCCGACGAAGTTGCGGATGATCTCGATGCAGTGGCAACCGAGGTCGATGATCGCGCCGCCGCCCGTCAGCCGGCCGTCCCAGAACCAGGCCGAATGGGGCCCCGGGTGCGCCTCGCGCGAGCGGACCCACGTGACCTCGCCGACGGCGCCGGCCTCGACGGACCGAATCGCCTTGAGCGTCTTCGGCGTGTAGCAGAGGTCCTCGAGGTAGCCCGCGAAGATGCCCGCGGCCTCGACCGCGTCGAGGATCCGGCGCGCCTCGTCCGCCGTTCGGCCGAGCGGCTTCGTGCAGAGGACGGCCTTGCCCGCCTTGGCGACGAGCTCGACCGCCTCGGCGTGGAGAAAGTTCGGCAGGCCGACGACGACGACGTCCGTGTCCGGGTGGTTGATCGCGGCCGCGAGGTCGGTCGTCGACTCCGGGATGCTCCAGCGCTCGCGAAAGGCATCGCCGCGGGCCTGGCTCCTCGAATAGACGACACGGACCCGATCGCGGCCGCGCTGGCCGTGGAGGGTGTTCGTGTAGAAGTCGCCGATGAGCCCGGTTCCGAGCATCGTGATGTTGTGAGCGGTCATCGCTGGGCGACCTCCTCGCTGACGGGTGGGCGATCCGGGCGGCGGCCGCGGACAAGATCGCGACCAGCGACGAGGGCACTGAGCTTGGCGGTCGTCGCCCAGCGCGCCGTCTGGCTGAAGCCGCAGTCCGGGACGAGCGTGAGCCGATCGGCCGGAACGCCTGTCCCGAGGATCGCGTCGATCCGGGCCGCCACCTCGGTCGGCGACTCGAGATGGTAGTTCTTGACGTCGATCACGCCCGCCGCAACGTCCCGGCCGGCGTCGACAAGTTCCGCGAGCAGGTCGATCTCGGCCATCTCTCGGTTGGCGAACTCGAGAACCAGTTCGTCCACGCCGAAGCCAAGCATCGCGTCGCGGATCGGCCGGTACGAGCGGGCCGCCAGTGGCCGGCCGAGGTAGTTCCCGAAGCAGAGGTGGGCTCCCAGCCTGACCCGGCCGCGGACCGGCTCGACGGCGGCGTTGAAGAGCCCGACGAAGTCCGCCGGGGCGTCCGGGTGGATCGCCGGCGACGGCTCGTCGACCTGGATGATCGTTGCGCCCGCGTCGGCGAGGCCGCTGAGCTCGGCCTGCAGGATCGGCACGAAGGCCTCCGCGGCTGCGACACGCGTTTCGTAGACCTCGCCGGGACCGGTTCGCAGCCGGCCCGAGAGCGTGTATGGCCCGGGCAGGGTCACCTTGAGCGGGCGCGTCGTCCGCCGTTTGGCCGCGGTGAACTCCCCGATGACGCTGAGACCGTCCGGTGCCGCGATCGGCTCGAGCACCTCGAACCGGTGCTGCTGATCGTGGCCGCCGGCGCCAAGCAGGCGATCGGACGGCAGGGCGCGAACGCCGGTGAGGTGCTTGTAGAACTCGGCGGTGAAGAAGCCGGCCCGACGCATCTCGCCATCTGTGATGACGTCGATCCCGGCCGCTTCCTGGTCGTGGATCGCCAGATCGACGGCATCGTCGAGCATCTCGGCCAGGTCGGCCGGACCGAACTGGCCACGCTCCGCCTCCTCGATTCCCGAGACGAACCAGCCAGGATGCGCGTGCGACCCGACGACGCTGGTCAGGAGCTCTTCGTGACTCATCGGTCGACCTCCGCGAACGCGAACGCTCGGGCTGGATTGTCGACGAAGACGCCGTGTTGGATGTCGGCATCCAGGCCACGTGCCTCCATCGCGGCGCTGAATTCGCCAAGGAGGTACGTCAAGCCCGGCGACCCGCCGAATGCACGGTAGTAGCCCTGGCGGGCAGCATCCATGCCCAGCATGACCTGCCCAGCGTGGCCGTCGGCGGCCGCCCACTCCAGCAGTCGGAGCGTGCCGTTCTCGGCGTCCCCCCAGCGAAAGGCCTGGTCGTAGACGGCGAATGCTCCGGTCGCGAACAGCTCGCGGTGATACCCGTGATCGACGACCTTGTCGACGTGGCTGAGCGAGATGTGCTCCGCCGGAACGCCGGCGTCAACGAGCGTCGAGATCTGCTCCAGCGCGCCGGTCCCTGCCTCGCAATGTGTGAGGACCGGGACGCCCGTGCGGAGGTGCGTCGCTGCGGCGGCACGGAAGATCGGCAGATCGCGTGCTGACGGGCCGCCCTGGCTGCCGGCGACCTTGACGATGCCCGCCCGGACGTCGGTCCGCCGCACGATCGGCCCGCCGTAATCGCGCTCGTCGATCCCGGCCGACACGTCAGCAATGAACAGGTCCGCCAGCTCGTCCTCCGAGGCGCGGAGACTCCAGTGGGACGGCCCGTAGAACCGCTCGTGGTGGAGCCCCGTCGCCGCGACGAGCTGAACGCCAGTCCGCCGCGACAGCTCCGCGAGCTTCGCGGGGTTGCGACCCCAGTCTGACGGTGCCGCGTCGATCGCCGATATGAGCCCGACGGCCGCCGCCTCGGTTAGCTCGGCCGCCATGCACTCCACGTCGGCGAGGAGGAAGTCCGGCGACAGCTCGACCGGCCGGCCGCCGTCGATGACGATGTGCTCGTGGGCGTACGTCGTGCCCAGCTCGGCGGCGCGATGTCCCCGAGCACGGTCCGGACGAAGCGTCACGTCGCCTCCGGCGAGACGGAGCTGACCGACCAGCCGCCGTCGATCTTCAGCAGCTGGCCCGTGACGACCCGCGACTCGTCGGACAGGAAGTAGACGGCGGCGTGGGCGACCTCGTCCGGATCGAGCATCTCGCCGGCCAGGGGCTGCTTCCGGCGAGCGAAGGCGAGAATCCGCTCGTCACCGGCCGCCCGGCTGGCCATCGGCGTCCTCGTCAGCGACGGGGCGACCGCGTTGACCCGGATCCGATCGGCGAGGTAGGTCGCGGCCATCGCCGTCATGAGTCCCACGGTTGCTGCCTTGGCCGCCGCATAGGCGTGCGTCCCGAAGAGCTCGGGGACGGGATCAGTGGCGGTGACGCTGCCCATCATCAGGATCGACCCGCGCGTGCCCGACTCGTTGGGCTCCTGGGCGAGCATCTGGCGGACGACCGCGCCGCAGACGAGCGCCTGCGTCCGCAGGTTCAGCGCCAGAGTGGCGTCCCACGCGTCACCGGTCACCTCGTGGATCGGCCCGTCGCCGAAGCGCCGCCCACTGCCGCCCGCCACGGAGAAGAGCCCGTCGATCCGCCCGAAGGCGGCGACGCAGGCACTCACCGCGTCACCGGCCTGCCGCTCGTCCGCAAGGTCGGCGGCGCGGAAGGCCGCCCGCCCTCCGGCAGCGATGATCCGGTCCGCGAGCTCGCGGCAGTGGTCCTCGTCCCTCGACGTGACAAAGACCGACGCCCCCTCGGCGGCGAAACGCTCGGCCGACGCGGCCGCGATCCCGGTCGAGCCCGTCACGAGGCAGACGCGGCCAGATAATCGGTTCGTCATCGGCGAATCGTAAGGGCTAGCCCGACCCGAATGTGAGCATTGACGAACGCCCGTTCGGTCCGCTATGCTCCATGTGTCCCACCCCCGGCCTGCGCTGCGGATCGATTCTGCGCGACTACCAGCCCGGGCCACAGGCCTCCCCGAGGGAACCCCTACCCCATGCCCCAACTTGGTCCAGATCAGCGCCAGCGGAATCGCCGGCCACGCCGCCGGTCCCAGATGACATCCCGCGCGCCGGTCACAGAATTCGACGAGATGCAGGAGCTCGAGGCCGCCCGCGAGCGGAACGATCTCGACATCACCGATCTCCGCGAGATGAGCGTCCCGGAGCTGCGAGCGGTCGGCAAGGACCTCGAGCTCGAGACGGGCACCCAGGAGCGCAAGGACGATCTCGTCGAGCGCATTCTCGAGCAGCAGACGATTCGCGCCGGCCACGACTACGCGACCGGCATCCTCGACGTCGTCGACGAGGGCTTCGGGTTCATGCGCCGGCACGGCCTCCTGCCGAGCCCGGATGACGTCTACGTCAGCTCCAGCCAGGTCCGTCGCTTCGGCCTCCGGATCGGCGACCGCGTGAGTGGCGCCGTCCGCGCCCCGCGAGACGCCGAGAAGTACTGGGGGATGCTCCGCGTCGACGCGGTCAACGGCGTCGACATCGATACCGCCCGAAACCGGCCCGTCTTCGGTGACCTGACCCCCGTCCACCCAGACGAGCTGATCAACATCGAGTCTGACCCGAAGAACCTGAGCCAGCGGCTGATCAACCTCGTCAACCCGCTGGGCAAGGGTCAGCGCGCGCTGATCGTGAGCCCGCCGAAGGCCGGCAAGACGATGCTGCTCAAGCACATCGCCAACGGAATCAGCACGAACTACCCGGAGATCCTCCTCATGGTCGCGCTCATCGGTGAGCGCCCCGAGGAAGTCACGGACATGCGCCGCAGCGTCAAGGGCGAGGTCATCAGCTCGACATTCGACGAGCCGACAGAGAACCACACCCACGTTGCCGAGATGGCCCTCGAGATCGCCAAGCGCCAGGTCGAGACGGGCCGCGACGTCGTCGTCCTGCTCGACTCGATCACCCGGCTCGCGCGTGCCTACAACCTGGCCCTGCCGCCGTCCGGCCGGACGCTGTCGGGCGGTATCGACCCGATCGCCCTCTACCCGCCCAAGCGGTTCTTCGGGGCCGCCCGGAACATCGAGGAGGGCGGCTCGCTCACGATCATCGGCACCTGCCTCGTCGACACCGGATCGCGGATGGACGACGTCATCTACGAGGAGTTCAAGGGAACCGGCAACAGCGAGCTGATCCTCGACCGAAAGCTCGCCGAGAAGCGGATCTTCCCCGCAATTGACGTCCAGCGCTCAGGCACCCGGCGCGAGGAGCTCCTGCTCGAGGAAGGCACCCTCAAGATGGTCTGGACGATGCGCCGGATGCTGTCCGCGGTCGGTACGAACGAGGGAATCGAGCTCCTGCTCAACCGCCTCTCGAAGACCGAAAGCAACGTCCAGTTCCTGGGAACGCTGACGAAAAGCCTCGACGCGTAGTCCTTTCGACTGTGGAAAAGTTTGCGCCATCGTTATCCGTCTGGTAGCGTTTGCAACGATGTCGTAAGCCCGTTCGACACGGGCATCGGCCGCGTAAGAGTCCCCCAGCTCAATACCGCGACCCGCGAACGGTCCCATCCTGCAGCGACCCATCTGACCCCGCGGACCGTTCGTTCAACCAGGAGACCGTATTGCTGAACGCGTCGGTCGGCGTGCAGCGCGCCCTCGATCGCCTGCGCCCCGCCACGAGCCATCGTTCGTCGAAGGCCATCATCGTCCAGCGTCACAGCCTCGCCATCGCGAGGGCCCTACGAGGCCTCGTGGTGCGCCCGCGGCTTGACGTGCGGCCCCGACGCGAGCTTCGCGCTGCCGCAGAGACGATCCGGATCGCCTCGACGAGCCCCGCGCCTGAACGCACGCAGGGCATGGGCTCGCGCCACGTCAGACTCGCTCCCCGATCGGCCTACGCCGGTGGCGCCGTCGTAACGAAGGCACGCTCCGTCGAGCGGCGATCCCTCGTGTCGCGCCTGGGCGCGGATCGCGCCGTGCCGGCCGTGGCCGTGGGGATCCTCCTCGTTGCGACCGCCATCAGCAGTGCGCCCGGAGGCGCCACCGCCGCGGGCGGCCCGGTCGGCGGCCCGACCAGCGACGGTCCGGCGGCTCGGATCGCAGCGGCCGCAGGCGTGACCCAGGACGGACCCCAGGGCGGCGTCGACGAGCGCTACCCCGACGCCCAGAGCACGATCGCCGAGCGCGACGGCGCCACTGGCGGTGCCGAAACGACGCGACGCGGTCTCACGCTCCGGCGCGTTCCTCGATGACGGAACGATCCTGAAGCCGGTCGCGGTCGACACGACGGTAGCCGACGGCAAGGGCCTGATGCGCACCTACGAGGTCCGATCGGGCGACACCTTGACCGGGATCGCCAACAAGTTCGGCGTCTCGATGATGACCGTCTGGTGGGCCAATAACCTCAAGTCGAAGTCGGATCTCCACATCGGCCAGACGTTGACGATCCCGCCGGTCACCGGCGTCGTCGTGACCGTCGGCCCCACGGACACGCTCGATACGCTCGCCGCCACGTACGGGGTCGCGGCCGCCGAGATCGTCGATACGAACCAGCTCGACGACCCCAATCTCATCATCGGCCAGACGCTTACCGTGCCGGGCGCCCACGGCGCCAGCATCGCGACGCCGACACCCAGGCCCGCGGCTCCGAAGGTCACGAAGAGCAGCGGCGGTGGTGGTGGGACCGTCAAGCCGCCGTCGCAGTACTCGGGCGGCGCGTTTGCCTGGCCCGTCGCCGGCGGCTACATCAGCCAGTACTACCACTACGGCCACTACGCGATCGACATCGCGGCCGACCGGGGCACGACGGTCAAGGCCGCCGCGGCCGGGGTCGTCACGTGGGCCGGCTGGAAGAGCAACGGCGGCGGCTACCAGGTGTGGATCTCGCACGGCTCCGGGCTGTACACGACGTACAACCACATGTCCGGCGTATCGGTCGGACGTGGCCAGAGCGTCGGTCGGGGCCAGCAGGTGGGCCGCGTCGGGTCAAGCGGCAACGCCACCGGGCCGCACCTCCACTTCGAGGTCTGGAAAGGCCCGATCTGGAACGGCGGCACCCGAGTCAACCCGCTCGCCTACCTCTAGCCTCGGCGCGCGGCCTGCCCGAGGGCCGCGATCCCGACCCCATGCGACAATCCGGGCGATGTTTCTCGACCGCGTCAAGATCTGGCTGAGTGCGGGCGCGGGCGGTGACGGGGCCGCGACGTTTCGCAAGGAGGCGCACGTCCCGCGCGGCGGTCCGGACGGCGGCGACGGCGGTCGCGGCGGCAGCGTCTACCTCCGCGTCGATGCCGGCCAGACGACGCTCCGGGACTTCCGCTACAAGCACCACTTCCGGGCGACATCGGGCGGTCGCGGCGAGCGTTCGCGCCGCCATGGCGCCGCCGGCGAGGACCTCTACCTCGACGTGCCGCCCGGTACGGCGGTCTACGACGACGACACCGACGCCCTCATCGCCGACCTCGTGATGGCCGGCCAGACCGCGATCGTCGGGCGCGGCGGCCGAGGCGGCCTCGGCAACACGCACTTCAAGACGTCGACCCACCAGGCGCCCAAGCACGCTCAGAAGGGCGAACCGGGCGAGGAGCGCTGGCTCCGCCTCGAGCTGCGGCTGATCGCCGACATCGGCCTCGTCGGGCTGCCGAACGCCGGCAAGTCGACGATCCTGGCCGCCCTGACGGCCGCCCAGCCGAAGATCGCGGACTACCCCTTCACGACGCTCGAGCCGAACCTCGGCGTCATGGACCTCGGGGACGAGGACGAGCGGCGCCCGACGATCGCCGACGTGCCGGGGCTCATCGAGGGCGCCAGCAGCGGGGCGGGCCTGGGCCACGCGTTTCTGCGGCACGTGGAGCGGACCCGCATCCTCGTCCATGTCGTCGACGGCGCCGACCGCGATCCCGCCTGGAATCACGACGTGATCCGGGACGAGCTCGAGGCCCACGACGCCAAGCTCCTCGACAAGCCGATGCTCGTCGTCTTCAACAAGCTCGACCTGCCCGCCGCCGCCGACGCGTGGCCGGCCTTCCGCAAGGCGCGCGAGCGGGCGGATCAGGACGTGATTGCCGTGTCGGCCGCGACCGGCGAGGGAATTCCGGAGCTCCGCGCGCGACTGGCCGCCGATCCTTCCGGCCGCGGATGAGCTGGACGCGCCCGCCGGAGCCCGCCGGCGTCGTCATCCATCGGATCGAGGCGATGGGCGACGGCTTCGTCATCGACCGGGAGGAGGGCGCCTTCCGCGTCCGCGGCAAGCGGATCGAGCGGATTGCCGCCCAGACGAACTTCGAGGTCGAGGAATCGGCCGAGCGCTTCCAGCGCGACCTCTCCCGGCTCGGGATCGATGCCGAGCTGCGGCGGGCCGGCGTCGTCCCCGGCGACCTGGTCCGGATCGGGGCGGCGGAGCTCGAGTGGGAGGCTCAGCCGTGGGAGGAACGGTGACCCGCGCGGGCCTGGCGGCCACGCGCGCGAACCGGACCGCCAAGCCGACACCCACGGCCCGGATCGGGATGCTCGGGCGGGACCTTCGACCCCATCCACGCCGGACACCTCGGCCTCGCCCGGGTCGCGCTCGACCAGCTCGGGCTCGACCGGATTCTCTTCGTCCCGGCCGGTCAGCCGCCCCACAAGCGCGGCCGTCGCATCGCCGGCGCGGAGGATCGACTCGCGATGGTCGAGCTGGCGATCGCCGACGAGCCCCGCTTCGGGGTCACCCGAATCGAGATCGATCGCCCCGGGCCGTCGTACACCGCCGACACCGCCGAGGCCCTCGTGGCCGGGCCCGAGTCCGACGAGGAGCCGATCGAGCTGACCATCATCCTGTCGGCCGAGTCGTTCGCAGACCTCCCGTCGTGGCACGACCCGGCGAGGCTGCTCCGGCTCGCCCGGATCGCGGTCGCCCCGCGGCCGGGCCATCCCGCCGCCGACGCCGGGTTGGCTCGCCCAGCGGCTGCCCGGCTTCGCCGATCGCGTGGTGGTCCTCGAGGGGCCGCACCTGGACATCTCCGCATCGGACATCCGTGCCCGGGTCGCCGCGGGCCGCCCGATCGAACACCTCGTCCCGCCGCCCGTCGCGGCCTACATCGAGGCGCATCATCTGTACCGCGAGCCACAATCGAGGAAGGGCCAATCGTGACCGAACCCGTCGAGCCGACCACCACGCCGCCGCCGAGCGGATCTCCCCGCGCCGACGGCCTGCCGAACCGGACCGCCGTCGCGCATTCGGAGCGGCCGCCGCTGGACGTGGCGCGGCGGATCGTCGAGCTGGCCGAGGACAAGAAGGCCGCCGACATCGTCCTGCTCGACCTGACCGGCCTGACGACGCTGGCCGACGCCTTCGTGATCTGCTCGGGCGGCTCGGAGCGTCAGCTCGACGCGATCGCCGACGGGATCGTCGGCGGCCTGCGAGACGAGAAGATCAAGCCGATCGGGCGCGAGGGCACGGCCACGTCGCACTGGGTGCTGCTCGACTTCGGGGACGTCGTCGTCCACATCTTCACGCCGCCCGAGCGCGACTACTACTCGCTCGAGAAGCACTGGGCGGAGGCGAAGACGGTGCTCCGGGTCCAGTAGCCGGGAGCAATCCATCGGACGGAGTACCGGTATCCACGGGTACCGTCGGGTCATGACGGCCGTGCGGGCGCGCCCCATAGCATCGGGTCAGAGGTCGATCGTTCGGTCGGCCAGTCCCGAGGTCCGATCCGTCGATGTCCCGCCTACGAGAGCGCTGCCCCACCTGCGGACGCCGCCTCATCACGACGCGCTTCGACACGACCTTTCGGATGACCGATCGGAGCGAACGGCTCTGCTTCGGAATTCCGGGTGGCCTCTGCGAGGACTGCCACCAGCTGTACATCGATCCGGACCTGATCGACCTGCTCGACCTGCGCGAGGGCCGTTGCGTCTTCGCCATCGAGAGCGATCTGGTCGTCCAGGAACAGGCCTGGTCTTCGGCCGACTAGCGCGGTCGTCAGTAGCCTGACGAGCCGTTACTTTTGCAGGCCACGACGATCACGGCGACGACCACTGCGAATAGTGTCGTCAACCGTGATCGCCAAGCGACCGACGCGATGTCCTTCTCCCGCTTAACCCAGGAGGGTCAGACCGGGCCTCTGCCTGTCCTGCCGCGACCGGTGATCATGCCGTAGCCCACGACGGCGATAACGGCGCCGATCACCGCGACCACGATCGACGTGATGCTGAGGGTGTTCATGTAGTCGCCGCCGGTGATCAGGCCCGCGAGGAAGCCGCCGATCAGGCCTCCGACGATGCCGAGCACGATGTGGCCGATCACGCCGAGGCTCTCGTCGCCCTTGACGAGGTATCCGGCGATATAGCCGGCGATCGCTCCCAGGATGAGCCACGAAATGATGCCCACGGGTGCACCTCTTCAAACGCCTACGCAGACCTTGCGTCCACGCCTCCGCCTCACGATAACGCGCCTGCCGAGCAAACGCGAGCACGGAATTGCAGGTTCAGGATGGTCGGGCGACGCGATCGGCGATCCAGAGCGTGAAGCCGAGGCGGCTCTGGGCCTCGCCACCGGGTGAGCCGGGAGCGCCCTTGACGGTGGCGTCGAGCGCGAGCAGCCCCTCCAGCGCGGCCTGGAGCTCGCCGAGCGACCAGCGCCGTGCCTGGGTCGCGAGCTGCTGAACCCGGAACGGATGGAGCTTGAGCGTCACGGGCAGCGTCTCCTCGCGGGCGCCGGCGGCCAGGTGGTCGGCCACCTCGAGCAGCTCGCGGATGCGGCGATGGAGCACCGCGAGGAGCACCGGCTCCGGCGTCGTCGCGGCGAGGCGGTCGAGGAGCTCCGCGGCGCGGCCGCCGTCCCGCAGTCCGACCGCATCGGTGAACGCCCAGACCGAACCGGGAACCGCCTCGGGCACGAGCGCCTTCACGTCATCGGCCGAAACCGGCTCGGTCGGCCGGTAGAGGGCCAGCTTGTCGAGCTCGTGGGCGGTCATCCGGGTCTGGTTCCGCCGGTCGGCGTCGTTGTCGAGGACGAATCCGCCGACCCGCTGCGCGAGCTCCCGCGCGGCGCCCGGAGCGAGCCGCATCTGGCGCTCGCGGGCCTCGCTCTCGATCCAGCCGGCCAGCTCGCCGGCTTTCGGTGCGCGGAATGCCCGGATGTCGCCGCCGATCGCCCGGACCGCGTCGACGACCCGCTTCTGACCGGGCTCCTTCGCCCCGCTCGCGGTCGACTCGACGAAGGCGATGCCGCTGCCGGGGGCGATGAGCGGCAGGATCGCGAGCAGCGCGTCGCGGCCCTCGCCCGTGACCGTCAGCGCGCCGACGTTCGTCACGACGCCCAGCGTCCCGCCGCCGAACATCGACTGCGTCGCGACGCGCTCGTGGAGCTGGCCGATGAGCGGCATGGCCTGGTTCCGATCGCCCCTGATGTCGAGCCGCTCGACGGGACCGCCGGATCCCGAGGCGATCGCATCGGCCATCCGCCCGACCGCCCGACCCGCGGCGAGGTCGTCGTCGCCCCAGAAGAAGGCGACCGATGGGACCGACGGGGCCGACGGGCTCGGTTCTGCCGTCATGCTCGACCCCGCGCCGCTCGGAGCGCGGCGCCAGTCCAGCGCAGGCGGCGGACCTGGTTCGGAGCCACGCCGGCGGCCCGGCAGACGTCCGATTCGAGCTCGTCCGCCCGGCGCCGAACGGCCGCGGCCTCGGCCGACGACCACCCGCCGGGATATCGCCGCTGCCACGAGGCAAACCGCTGGGCCATCGTTTCGAGGCGCTGGCCCGCCCGCTTGTCGGCGTAGGCGACGATCCGCTCCTCCGGGCTCGCCGTCGGCCGCCCAGCGCCCGGTGACGCTCGCCGTCGACGAGCCGCGTGACCGGATGGGCCGCGACGGCCGGTCCCAGCTCCGGGTGCCCCCGCCGCGCCAGCCACGCCGCCGAGCCCTCGCCATGAGGCAGCGCGCGGGCCGGGTCCTCGGCCGGGAGGAGCTTGTCGGCGTCGTGGAGGAGGGCCGCGGCCTCGACGAGGCCACGATCCACCGGCCGTGACCGCGTCGTTGCCGCCGTTCGCAGCGCCAGCCACCCGGCGACCTCGGCGACGGCGCGCGCGTGGCGGAGGAACCAGGCCGGCGGATCGAGGGACAGCAGCAGGTCGGCGGCCTCGACCCGCCCGGGAACGGTCATCCGCTCGATGGTACCGCGCAACTGAACGCCGGGGCCGCGACCTTCGAGGCGCCCGTGACGGCAAGCCGCGGGCCGGCGACCGTCGCCCGGGCGCCCGTCGATCGGACGGTCATGCCGCCGTTCGCAAAGACGGCCTCCACCGACCCGTCGGTGTCGGTTCGGAAGACCTCCGCGCCCGCTGCCGCGAGATGGTCGAGGGTCGATCGGGCTGGGTGGCCGTACGGGTTGTCGGCCCCGGCTGAGACGACGGCGACGGCGGGCCGGACGATCCCGAGGAAGGCGGGCGGTCGAGGCAGTCCCGCTCCCATGGTGAGCGACCTTCAGGAGATCGACCGGCGGCAGTCCGCGCGCCGCGAGGAGCGGATCGATGTCGTCCTCGACATCGCCCGTCAGCAGGATCCGGCGCCCGTCGACCTCGCCGAGCAGGACGATCGAGACGTCGTTGATCGCGCGACCGCCGTCGGGCGGCTCGGCCGGGACGCGTCCGGGGTCCGGCCAGAGCACGTCGAAGTGGAGGTCGTCGACCGCGAGTCGATCGCCGGTGACGAGGAGCCCTCGTGGCGGCGCCCCGATCTCGGCAAGCTCCGCATCCCACGCCCCGTAGCCCGGGCCCGGGCCGCGCATGCCCGGTTCGAAGACCCGCCCGACCCGGTAGCGATCCAGCAACAGCGCCAGCCCGGCGACGTGGTCCTCGTGGGGATGGGTGAGCACGAGGACGTCGATCCGCCGGTCCCACGGCGGGAGACGCTCGTCGAGCTCGATGATCAGCCGGTCCGGATCGGGTCCTCCGTCGACGAGCATCCGTCCGCCTCGTCCGCCTTCGATGAGGATCGCATCACCTTGCCCGACGTCGAGGACGGTGATGGTCGTCGATCCGTCCGGGCGGTGGGCCACCGCGAGCCCGACCGCGACGAGCGAGATCGCGAGGGCAGCGGCCACGATCCGGCGCGCCCTCCGGCCCGCGACGGGCCGCTGGCGAGCTGCGCTCGTGCCCGCCGTGCCCGCTGACGGGATCGCGGACGCGTTCCGGCTCGGTCGACGCGGTCGCCGATCGCCGCCGGCGGCGTGCCCCGACGACAGCCACGGGAACGAGCGCCACAAGGACTCCTGCGGCCACGTTCCACGGCGGGTCGAGCGTCGCGCTGGCAAACGGTAGGGCAGCGGTCGCCTCGACGATGCCGACGATGACGCGACAGGAGGAACCACGCCGGAAGCCCGAGCAGGGTCGCAACGATCGCTGGCGCCCCGATCATCGTCGCAAGCCCGCCGGCCAGGGCGATCGCGCTCGCCGCCATCGCCGGCGCGACGAGCGGCACGATCGCCAGGTTGACGATCGGCGAGACGATCGCGAGCCGGCCGAAGGTCACGAGGACGACCGGCAGCGTCGCCGCCTGGGCCGCCAGCGACACAGCCAGGCACTCGATCAGCCAGCGCCGGCAGCGCGTCCCCGTGCGGCGCCGGTCAGCCACGCGCCGAGCGGTGTCGCCCAGGCCAGGATCCCGGCTGTGGCGAGAGTCGACAGCTGGAAGCCGGCGTCATTCACGAGGTGCGGATCGACGAGAAGGAGCAGGAGGGCTGCCCAGCCGAGAGCCGCCGCGGCGCGGCCGGCTCTGCCGCTCTCGCGGGCCACGAGGACCACGCCCGCCATCGCCGCCGCCCTGACGACCGACGCCGATGCCCCGGCGAACGCCACGTACAGGATGATCGCCGTCGCAGTGAGCACCGCTCGCCTGCGTCGAGCCAGGCCGCCGCCGAGCGCGGCGACACTCGCCGCGACGATCGCGATGTTCCAGCCCGAGATCGCGACGACGTGACTCGCGCCGACGGTCGTGAAGTCGGCGGCGAGGTCGCGATCGACCCGGTCGCGCAGCCCGACGACGATCCCGGCCGCGAGGCCCGCCTCGGGCTCCGGGATCGCGGTCGTCAGCGCGGTCGCCGCTCCGCGCCTGCAGACGTTCGAGCTGATTGCCCGCCCCGCTCTCGGCGGGCCGGATCTCCAGCGAGCGAGCGCGGAGCGTCCCGGACACGCCCGTCCGGCGGAGGTAGTCGCCGTATGGATCGTCGTCCGGCGGCGGCCGGACGGCGCCCGACACGACGACCGTCATCCCCGGCTCGATCGGCGGATAGCGGGGCAGCGTCGCCGCCAGCCGCGGGCCGCCCGGCTCGGTCAGGCGGAGGGTCGCGACCTGGCTCCCGTCGCGGACCGCGCCGACCGTCTCGACTGTCGCCTCCCACGGGCCGCTGCCGACCGGGAGCTGGGCGGCGACGGGCGGTGGCGCGGGGATGAGGACGAGGCGGATCGCCGAGCGCGAGGCCGCCGATCGCGCCGATCGCCACTCCGCGGGCCCGGCGGCGGTGCGCCGGCACGGAGCCGACGCTCTGGCCGGCGACCGCCAGGCTCGCGGCCAGCAGGACGACGACGAGCGTTCCGACCGATGGTGCTGCGAGCGCCGCCAGCACGGACCCGAGCGCCAGCCATCCGCTGGCGGGCATCAGCGGACCGTGACGAGGTCGCGCAGCTTCTCGAACGTGCTCGCGCCGACGATCTTCCGCTCGCGCAGCTCGTCGACGCTCGCGAAGGGCTTCTCGGCGCGGGCATCGATGATCTTCTGCGCGGTCACGGGCCCGACGCCCGGAAGCTCGTCGAGCTCGGCCGCGGTCGCGCTGTTCAGGTCGACGAGGCCACCGGCAGTGGCACCTTGCCCCGCAGGCGCGCCGGAGCGCCGGTCCGCCGCCGGCTGGCGCCGGATCGTCTCTTGATGGCACGACGATCCGGTCACCGTCATGGAGTTCGGTGGCCAGGTTCAGCTCGCGGCCGGCTCGCTCGGCATCGACGCGCGGGCCATAGCCGCCGGCCGCGGCAATCGCATCGCCGACCCTCGAGCCCGGCGCGAGCTGAAGCACGCCGGGACGGAGAACTGCCCCCTGGACGTCGACGACGACTGCGACCGAAGCGGACGGGGAGCGGCCGCTGTCGCCAGGCGATCCCGACGCCGTCCAGGCGGCGCCGCCCTCGACGCTGATCTCGCCGCCCGGCCCTGACGCGGCAAGGAAGAAGGCCCCGATCCCCAGGACGGCAGCGAGACCCAGCCCGCCAAGCACCTTCCACGAGAGCCCCGGGAGGAGCGCAGCCGGAGCCGCCCGGGCGAATCCGCCGCGCCCTCGGTCTGTCGCCGCGTCGTCGAGCACGCGCCAGGGCGTCGCCGATTTGTCCATCGATCCTCCGCCGGCGGGCAGTCCCGGGCGACAGGTCCCGGACACGATGACGCCCCGCGACGTAGGGGGCACTTCCTGCGTCGGCGGGGCGTCTGGCGCGAAACCTAGCAGCCGTCGCTTATCTGGCGATTAGCTGCGACTGAGTCAGTGGCTCGGTCGCCACCCGATCCGGGCTCGAGGCGCTCGGCCAGGTCGTCGGCGACGCACTCGTCGAGCCTGCGAACGAGCGAGGCGGCAGCCGAGCTGATCGAGGCCAGGGCGACGGCGGTCGAGCGGCGAATCGATCGGCTGTTCTCCGGCCGGCCGGCCCGGGCCAGAGCGGCCAGGCGGTCCTGGTCTGCCTCGCGCGCGCCGCTGCTCGGCGATGCTCGAGGGCGACGAATGCTTCGTAGAGCAACATGATGGATCCTCCGGCGTTGTTCATGAGTGGTTCACCTGTGGTGCGGGGCCGCTCAGCGCTGGTGGTCGTCCACCATGCCGGGCCGTGAGTCGACGCCCCACCCGGAGGCCGCCAGGTTCAACCCGATCAGCGCGGTGAGAGCGGCGATGAGAGCGAGAAAAGCTTCCATGTCGGGTACCTCCTGGGCCTTGGGATAACCCTTTTGTTCCGCTTGTCGGGTTACTGCGCATACAGTACCCTCTTGCGCGTAACCTGTCAAGTGCTATAGAGTGGTTACATGCCGTTAACCAACACCGAGCACAGGCCCTCACGGGACCACCATCACGAGATGTCGCTGGACGACACCTTCGACTTCCTGAACACCATCGAGCTCGAATCGGGTTCATTGGTCGATCACTTCGAATCGTTCGACGACGCCGCTGCCTGGCTGATCGGGCGGGGCGTCTGTCACAAGGGCCGAGGACCGGCTGCGCTGCGCCCGTCGGGCGCCGACGATGACGCCGCGCTCGCCCGGGTGCGAGCCGTCCGCTCGGCCCTGCGCGACGTCGCCCACGCCGTGAGCCACGGCCGGCCGGCCGACGCGGAATCCCTCGCCGAGGTCAATCGGGCGATCGCGGCGCGCGAGCGGATCGAGCTCGTCCGATCGCCGGACGGCGTGTCAGTCGGCCACAGCCACGTCGGCGATCCGCTCGACGACGCGCTCGCCCGGCTGGCCGATCCGCTCGTTCGCGAAGATCGGGGCAGGTCGCGCCGATCGGATCCGAGTCTGCGCGAACGACACGTGCCGCTGGGTCTTCTTCGACGAGTCGCGCGGCGGTCAGCGGCGATGGTGCGACATGGCGTCGTGCGGCAACCGGGCCAAGGCCGCCCGCCACCGGGCGCGGGTCAAGGCAAGCGCGACGGCCAAGAAGCCGCGGCCCGCAGCCCCGGCCGCGACGGCGCAGCCGAACTAGCGGGCGACCGCCTCCCGCTCGAGGAGCGGGCGCACCTCGGTCGCGAGGCGGGTCATCGACTCCTCGTCATAGACCGCAGGCACGCCCGCGATCAGGTGGCGGTAGCCGATCTCGAGGTACGGCGCGAGCTTCTCGGCGACGTCCTCCGGGGTGCCGACCGGCTGGTCCTCCCACGGCTGGGCGATCCTGTTGCGCTTGAAGGCCTCCTGGAACAGACGCTCCGCCTCGGCTCGGTCGTCGCGGATGAAGACGGTGCCGATGTTCGTCGTCCGTTCGATCTCGGCCGGATCACGCCCGACCTTCTCGCAATGCTCGACGAGGATCGCGTCCTTGCGCCGCACCTTCTCGAGCCCGCCGCCGATGTTGCACATGTCGGCGTACTTCGCGACGAGCTTGAGGGTCACCTTCTCGCCGCCGCCGCCGATGACGATCGGCAGGTGGGCCTGGATCGGTGGCGGCAGGTTGCGCGTGTGCTGCGCGCGATAGCGCGGCCCCGTGGCCGAGTCGGCTCCGTGCCGTCGAGCATGCCGCGCATGATCGGCAGCGCCTCGCCCAGCCAGCGCAGGCGCTCCGGCGGCCCCGACCCGAACTCGATCCCGAAGTCGCGGTGCTCCTCCTCGAACCACGCGGCGCCGATCCCGAGGATCGCCCGGCCGTTCGAGATGTGGTCGTGCGTCGTCGCCATCTTGGCGACGAGCGCCGGGTTGCGGAACGTGTTCGCCCCGACCATCAGGCCGATCCGGATCCGCTCGGTTGCCTGGGCCCACGCGTGATCGCCAGCCAGCCCTCGAAGATCGGCCCGTGGGAGTCGCCGATGATCGGGTAGAGGTGATCCCAGGTCCAGAGCGTGTCGTACCCGAGCTCGTCGGCCCGGACGCCTGCCTCGAGGAACGCCGGCCAGTCCGTGTACTGGTTCCAGCAGAGCACGCCCAGGCGGATGTCGGTCACGTGTCTTCTCCTTTGGGGCGATCGGCGGAATGCGCGGCGTCAAGGGCCAGCCTCCCGACAACTTCGCCCTCGTCGATCTCGCCGGTCGGCTCGAAGCCGAGCTTGCGGTAGAACTCCGCTGGACCGCGGTCGCCCGGCACCCAGCTGGTCATCAGCGCGGTTGCGCCCGGACGCGTCCGGACGTAGTCGATGAGGAGCTCGACGGCCCGCTTGCCGTAGCCGCGCCCCTGGAGACCGTCCGCGATCATCAGCCGCCAGAGGACGTACTCCTCCTTGGCCGGGTCGTCCTCGAGCATGACGAAACCGACCGGCTCGCCGTCGGCGTAGATCGCCCGGAACCACGCATTCGGCTCGAAGTAGGCCTCCGCGATCGAGACGGCGTTCGGCGCGACGAAGCCTTCCTGGTCCGGCGCGACCACAAGGCGGCAGATCGCCCGCACGGTCTCGCCCGTGATCTCGCGGAGCTCGACGGTCATGCCGGCAGGCGCTCCCACTCGACCCAGCGGGTCCCGTCCCACCAGCGATGCCACGTCCGGCCGTCGCGCCCGGCGGCGAACACGTCGATCCGGTCAGCGCCCTGATGACGAGGCCGCCGGATCGCCGGCAAGCTCGCCGCCGAGCGACTCCCATGGGTGCCAGCTCGCCCCGTCCCAGTAGCGGTTCCACAACTCGCCATCGGGGAACACGGCGAACACCTGCATCTGGTCGACGGCCCAGGCAGTCACGGCCGGCCCGGAGGCAAGCGTCCCGCCGAGCGACTCGACATCACCCCACGAGTCAGCTTCGAACGCGCCGATGGGCGAGCCCACCGCCGGCGTCGCGCCAGAACAGGTCGATCCGGCCGGCTCCCCAGGAGACCGCGGCCAGGCCGTCCATCAGCGAACGTGGGCGATCTGCGCGTCGATGGCGGTCCGCACGGCCGGCGATGACGCCGCCTCGACCGATCGGACCTTGACGTGGCGGATCCGCTTGCCCGTGCCCTCGATCGAGCCGTCCGGGTTCGGCAGGTCGGCCCCATCGGCGAGCTGGAGGTTGACGTGCGACTTGTGGGGGATGATCGCGAACAGCAGGTCGCGCATCGCCATGCTTCGACCGAACGCCAGCAGGCCGTTGCCGAAATCGACCTGTTCGACGACGTCGGGCATCGCCGCCTTGACGGCGGCGCGGAGCGCGTGGGCAGTCGCGACGACGTCGGGCGGCGTTGCCTTCCAGGATCCGCTCGAACCCGGCGTCGATCGAGGACTCGTTCACCGAACGACGATGTTGACGAGCCGGCCGCCGCCGGCGTGGATGATCTTCGCCGGCTCGCGACCGTCCAGGGCAGCGCGGACCTTGTCCCGGGCGAGGACGATCTGGTCGAGCTCGATCTCCGAGATCCCGGCCGGCACAGTGACCCGGTCGCGGAGCTTGCCGTTGACCTGGATCGGGACCTCGCGCGTCTCCTCGACGACGGCGGTCGGGTCGACCTCCGGCCAGCGCTGGGTGTGAATCGAGTCCCACGGACGGCCGGCCGCCGCCAGGCGGCGCGACCAGAGCTCTTCGGTGATGTGCGGCGCGGCCGGGGCGAGCATCAGCAGCGGCGAGGTCGACGGCTTCGTCCCATTCGGGCGTTCCGGCCACGATCGTCCCGCGGTAGCGCATGAGCAGGTTCGTCAGCTCCATGAGCTTCGCGATCATCGTGTTGAAGTGGAACGCCTCGTAATCGCCGGTGACGTCGCGGAGCGTGCGATGGGCCGCCTGGCGGACGGCCGTCCGCGCGGCCGACTCCGTTTCGCCGGCCGGCAGCTCGCCGCTCTGTGGATCGCCACGCCTCGCGGCCGTGGGGATCGAGAGCGACGGTCCAGAGCCGATTCAGGAAGCGATGGATGCCACCGATCCCCGTCGGACTCCACGGTCCGCCCTGGTCCCAGGGGCCCATGAACATCAGGAACAGCCGGACGGTGTCGGCCCCGTACCGCGCAACCAGGTCGTCCGGATCCACCGTGTTGCCCCGCGACTTCGACATCCGCTCGCCGTCGAGCCCGAGGATCTGGCCCTGGTTGAACAGCCTGATGAACGGCTCGTCCTGGTCGACGAGCCCGATGTCGCGCATCATCTTGGTGAACTCGCGGGCATACAGGAGGTGCATGACCGCGTGCTCCGCGCCGCCGGTGTACTGCCTGACCGGCGTCCACCGCTTGACGAGGGCGCGGTCGATCGGGGCGCCGCTCTTCTCGGGTGACAGGTAGCGATACCAGTACCAGGACGAGTCGATGAACGTGTCCATCGTGTCGGTCTCGCGACGGGCGGGCCCACCGCATTTCGGACAGGTGACGTTGAGGAACGCCTCGTCGCGACCGAGCGGGTTCTCGCCGCTGCCGCGGTAGTCGACGGTGTCCGGGAGGCGGACCGGCAGCTCCTCTTCCGGGACCGGCACGATCCCGTCGCGCTCGCAGTAGATGACCGGGATCGGCGTCCCCCAATAGCGCTGGCGACTGATCAACCAGTCGCGGAGCCGATACGTGACCGTCGGCTTGGCCTTGCTCGCCTCGGCCAGCTTGGCGACGATCGCCCGGCCGCCCTCGTCGGCCGGCATCCCGTCGAACGGGCCCGAATTGACGAGGACCTCGTCGGCGGCGTGGGCGAGGTAGGCGTCTTCGAGCTCCGAGCCAGCGTCGGCGCCGGGTGGCGCGACAACCTGGCGGATCGGCAGGCCGAACGCCCGGGCGAAGGCGAAGTCCCGCTCGTCGTGGGCCGGGACCGCCATGATCGCGCCGGTCCCGTAGCCGGCCAGGACGTAGTCCGCGATCCAGATCGGGATCCGCTCGCCATTGATCGGGTTGATCGCGTCGGCACCGATCGCGACGCCGGTTTTCTCCCGGTCGGTCGACAGCCGCTCGATCTCCGTCTCGGTCTGCGTCCGGGCGACGTACGCGTCAACCTCCGCCTTTCGCTCCGGGGAGGTCAGCGTCGCGACGAGCGGATGCTCCGGGGCGAGGACCATGAAGGTCGCCCCAAAAAGCGTGTCCGGCCGCGTCGTGAAGACCCGCAGCTCATCGCCGCCTGGCTGGTGGTCGTTTGGCGCGATCGTGAAGACGAGCTCCGCGCCCTCACTCCGACCGACCCAGTTCGTCTGCTGCGCCTTGATCGCCTCGGGCCATTCGAGGCCGCTGAAATCGATCAGCTCATCCGCGTAGTTCGTGACCTTGAGGTACCACTGGGCCAGGTCGCGCTTCTCGACCTTCGCCCCGCAGCGCCAGCAGTGGCGATCGGCGCCTTCGACCTGCTCGCGGGCGAGCGTCCCGTCGTTCGGGCACCAGTCGACGGGCGAGGTCTGGCGGTAGGCGAGCCCGGCCTTGAGGAACTGGAGGAAGAACCACTGATTCCAGCGGTAGTAGTCGGGGTCGGCGGTGACGACCTCCGACTCCCAGTCGAACGTCGCGCCCATCGTCCGCAACTGGCGCCGCATGTTGTCGATGTTCGACATCGTCCAGGTTCGCGGGTTGATGTTGTTCTTGATCGCCGCGTTCTCGGCGGGCAGCCCGAAGGCATCGAAGCCGATCGGCAGGAACACGTTCTCGCCGTGCATCCGGAGGAACCTGGCAATGGCGTCCGTCGGCGTGATGATGTACCAGTGGCCGATGTGGATATCGCCCGACGGGTACGGGTACATCGTCAGCAGGTAGTAGGGCGGCCGACCCTCCTCGTGGAGATCGGTCCGGTACAGGCCGAGCGCGTCCCACTTCTTCTGCCAGCGCGACTCGATCGAAGCCGGGTCGTAGCGCTCGATGCGCCCCCGCTCGGTGGCCTGCGTCTTCGGGCTCGTGGTCGTCTCGGTCGTGTCGGTCACATCTGCTCGCTGATAACACGAGACCCCCCGCCGCCGGCGAGGGGCCCGTTGGTGGGTGGCGTTAGTGGCGGGGTAATGGTGGAGCTAAGGGGGCTCGAACCCCTGACCTTCTGAATGCCATTCAGACGCTCTCCCAGCTGAGCTATAGCCCCACGCCGGAGCGCGGAGTATAGCAAACGCCACGCTCAGCTCTGGTCTGGCGCGACCTCGTCGTGGACGTTTCTCTGCGTCCCGCAGCTCGCCTTGGCCCGCCGAGCCGGCGATTGGCGAAACGACGTTAGACTTTCGCTTCGGGCCACCTGGTCCGACGGACGGAAACCTGCTTCGCCTCCGGGACCGCGAGATGGCTCAGGAATTTCCAGCCCCTGGATCGGATCCGCCGCAACGACCCGGTCGCCTCGGGACGCGGCTCGAGCGCCTTCGGCGACTCGCTCCGTTCGTCGCGGGTGTCGCCGCCGCTCTCGTTGCCGTGCTCCTGTACGGGACGCTCTTCCCCGGGCGACCGCCGCTCACCCAGCAGGACCTTGATGAGACCGTGGCCGACGCACTCGCCTCGGTTACCCCGGCGCCCGCCTACTCGGAGGTCGTCTACGAGGCGGTCCGCCCGTCGCTCGTCCTGATCCAGACGAAGGAGCCGGAGGGCGAGCGGCGAGCCAGGCTCGGACCGCGGGCTCGGCAGCGGCGTCGTCGTCAACCTCGACGGCGCAATCCTGACCAGCCTCCATGTCGTGGCGGATGCGACGTCAATCGAGGTGACCTTCGCGGATGGAACGACATCGGCCGCGGAGATCGTCGCCGAACAGCCCGAGAACGACATCGCGGTGCTGCGCGCGACACAGCCGCCGGCCGACATCGTGCCGGCCATCCTCGGCGATCCCCGATCCGTCCGCGAGGGCAGCGAGGCCTACGCCATGGGCAGCCCGTTCGGCCTGAGCGGCTCAGTGAGCGTCGGCGTCATCTCCGGCGTGAATCGCTCGTTCAAGCTCGAGGACAGCGGCGTGACGCTCCACGGCCTCATCCAGATCGATGCAGCGGTCAATCCGGGCAACTCCGGCGGGCCGTTATTGAATCGAGACGGTCACGTCATCGGGATCGTCACGGCGCTCATCAACCCGACCGAGGAGGAGGTCTTCATCGGCATCGGCCTCGCCGTACCGATCGACGTCGCAGGCGGCGCGGCGGGCCTGCCGCCCTACTAGTGGAATCGAAGGGAGGACGCGTGGACAAGCAAGCCGGTCAGGACCGCGCCGCGCCGATGGAGCGCCTGCTGTACGAGGTCAAGAAGGTGATCGTCGGCCAGGATCACCTCCTGGAGCGCCTGATCGTGGCCCTCCTCGCTCGCGGCCACATCCTGGTCGAGGGCGTCCCCGGCCTCGCCAAGACGATGGCGATCCGAACGCTGGCAGAAGCAATCGGGGGCGAGTTCAAGCGCATCCAGTTCACGCCCGACCTCGTTCCGGCCGACCTCGTCGGCACGCGCATCTACAACCAGAAGACAGGTGACTTCGGGACGACCCTGGGTCCGGTGTTCGCCAATCTTCTGCTCGCCGACGAGATCAACCGCGCCCCGGCCAAGGTCCAGAGCGCCCTGCTCGAAGTCATGCAGGAGCGCCAGGTGACGATCGGGCGCGAATCGTTCAAGGTCCCGAGCCCGTTCCTGGTGCTGGCGACCCAGAACCCGATCGAGACCGAGGGGACGTATGCGCTGCCGGAGGCGCAGATCGACCGGTTCATGCTGAAGGTCCTCGTCGGCTACCCGAGCCCGACGGAAGAGTTCGTCATCGTCGAGCGGATGACGGGGGTGCTTCCCGTGGTCCAGCAGGTGCTGTCGACGGAAGAGCTCGTCAAGATGCAGGAGGCCGCCGACAGCGTCTATGTCGACCCGGCGTTGTTCGAGTACGCGGTCCGGTTGGCCACCGCGACCCGGACGCCAGAGGCTCACGGGCTCGGTGAGCTGAAGCGCTACATCACGTTCGGGGCGAGTCCGCGAGCGTCGATCAACCTGATCCTCACCGCGCGCGCGCTCGCTTTCGTCCGCGGCCGCGACTACGCGCTTCCCGAGGACGTCCTGGACATGGCGCTCGACATCCTCCGCCACCGCCTCGTGCTCTCGTTCGAGGCGCTCTCGGACGACGTGACCAGTGACGACCTCCTGAAGACCATCCTCGACCGCATCCCCGTTCCCGAAGTCCCACTCCGCGACCATGGCAACGTTCACGTCAGCGCCTGAGCGAATCCTCCAGCGCCTCGACTGGCAAGTCGTCCGTCGGCTCGACGGGCTGCTCCAGGGCGACTACCGGAGCCTCTTTCACGGCAACGGCGTGGACTTCGCGGACTTGCGCGAGTATCAGTACGGTGACGACGTCCGGTACATCGACTGGAACGTCACCGCCCGGATGGCCACGCCGTACATCCGCGAGTACATCGAGGATCGCGAGCTCACCGCGTGGTTCCTGCTCGACCTGAGCCCGTCGGTCGACTTCGGGACCGCGGACACCGAGCGCGAGAAGCGGAGCGTCCTGGTCGACTTCGTGACGACGCTCGCCCGGCTGCTGACACGCCACGGCAACCGCGTCGGCGCGATCTTCTACGGCGGCCGTGTCGAGCGGACGATCCCGGCTCGCGGCGGGCGGATCCAGGTCCTCCGCCTCATCAACGATCTCCTCGGGCAGCCTCGGTTGCCGAAGGCCCCATTTACCGACCTGGCGCCCCTGCTGGTGGCCGGCCAGCGGTCGATCAAGGGCCGCTCCCTGGTCTTCGTGATCTCGGATTTCATCAGCGTGCCGGGCTGGGAACGGCCGCTCAACCTGCTCACGCAGCGCCACGAGGTGCTTGCCGTCCGCCTCTTCGATCGGCGGGAGGTCGACCTTCCGGATCGTCGGCCCGCTGCTCATTGAGGACGCCGAGACCGGCGAGCAGCTCTACGTCGATACCCACGACAAGGGCTTCCGGCGCCGGTTCCGCGAAGCGTCGGATCGACGCGAAGCGACGCTGGCCGAAACGTTCAAGCGATCCGGGGTCGACACGGTCTCGCTCGCGACGGACGAGGACCTCGTCCGGGCCATCGTCCGCATGGCGCGGCTTCGGCAGCGACGCCGGAGGTAGGGCGTGTCGTTCATCTGGCCGTCGATGCTCCTCCTCGTCGCGGCGGTCCCGCTCGGGGCGCTGCTCTACATGCGACTCGAGCGCCGGCGCCGCCGACGGGTCGCCGAGTTCGGGGCCCTCCCCGACATCGGGCTTCACCCGCCAGCCCAGCCGCCTCCGCCGCCGCATCCCGGCGGCGCTGCATGCTCGCCGGCCTCACGATCCTGGTCGCTGGCCCTGGCCCGACCGCAGAGCGTCGTCAGCGTCCCGAGGATCGAGGGCACCGTGATTCTGGCGTTCGACGTGTCCGGGCAGCATGCACGCCGACGACCTGCAGCCGACGCGGATGGAGGCGGCCAAGGTCGCCGCCCGCGCGTTTGTCGAACGCCAGCCGTCGTCGATCCTGATCGGGGTCGTCGCGTTCAGCGACAGCGGCTTCTCGATCCAGGTTCCGACCCGCGACGAGACCCTCGTTCTCGCGGCGATCGACCGCCTCGCACCGGAGCGCGGCACGTCGCTGGGCCGGGGAATCATGACGTCGCTCACGGCGATCGCCGCTGCCGACGAGGACCCGGCTGCCGGCTACTACTCGAACCGCTCGCCCGAGCCGACGCCGCTGCCAACGCCCGTCCCCGACGGGACGTACGCGCCGGCGGTGATCGTTCTGCTGACCGACGGCGAGAACAACCAGTCGCCGAACCCGCTGGAGGCGGCCGAGGCGGCCGCCGACCGCGGCGTCCGGATCTACACGGTCGGGATCGGCAGCACAGCCGGGTCGACGATCGAGGTCGAGGGGTTCAAGGTTCACAGCCGGCTCGACGAGGCGATGCTCCAGCAGATCGCGGAGATCACGGGCGGCGCCTACTACGCCGCGGACGGCTCCGACGAGCTGAACGCGATCTACGACAGCATCGACACCCGACTCGTGATCCGGCCGGAGGCGATGGAAGTCACCTCCCTCTTTGCGGGCGCCGGCGTCCTGGTTCTCCTGATCGGCGGCATCGCGTCGCTCCTGTGGCTCGGACGGCTGCCATGAACCGGAGCCCGCGGGCGAGCCAGCGGACGAGGGGGAGCGTAGATGGACCTGCTGTCGCCCGGGTTCCTCCTGCTGATCGGCCCTGCTGCCCTGTCTCGTCGCGGCCCGCATCTGGCTCCTGCGCCGCCGCCGGCCCGGTCTGCGCTACTCGAGCCTGTCGCTGGTCCACGACGCCCTGCCCGGCTCATCCCGCGTCCGGCGCCATCTTCCGTTCGCTCTGTTCGTCCTCGCCCTGGCCAGTCTCGTGGTCGCGATGGCCCGGCCTGTCGACGTCGTCAGCGTTCCGGCGGGCCGGACGACGGTGATCCTCGCGATGGATGTCTCGCGGAGCATGTGCGCCACGGACATCCCGCCCAACCGACTGCTGGCGGCGGAGGCCGCGGCGGCATCGTTCATCGAGCGCCAGGGATCGACCACCCAGATCGGCATCGTCGCCTTCGCCGGCTTCGCTGAGATCGTCCAGTCGCCGACAACCGACCAGGAGGTCCTCCTGGATGTGGTCGAGAGCCTGACGACCGGCCGCCGCACGGCGGTCGGCAGCGCGATCCTCAAATCGCTCGATGCGATCGCCGAGATCGATGAGAGCGTCGCCCCGAGCGAGACCGACAATTCGCCAGGCGGACGCGGCCCCGGCGCCGGTCCCGCGAGGGGCGTACGCCCCGGCGATCATCGTCCTGCTGACCGACGGGGCGAGCAATGCCGGGACGCGGCCAGTCGACGCCGCCGAGCAGGCCGCGGCTCGAGGCGTGCGCGTCTACACGATCGGGTTCGGAACCGAAGATCCAGGCGGTCGGCCGCCCGCTGTGCGGCGCGCAGTTCATCGGGAACGAGCCGGCCGAGAGCCCCGACTTCGGCGGGTTCGGTGGCTTCGGCGGCGGCGGCGGGGGCGGCGGCGTTCCGGCGCGCGATCGACGAGGAGACCCTGATCGCGATCGCCGAGATCACCGGCGGCACCTACTACCCGGCCGAGAGCGCAGACGAGCTTCACACGGTGTTCCAGAGCCTCCCGACGGACCTGATCACGAAGCACGAGGTCATGGAGATCAGCGTCGCCTTCGCCGCGCTCGGCTTGGTCCTCGTGGCGCTGGCGATTCTCCTGGGCCAGGCCTGGCGGCCCTTGCCGTAGTACCTCGCCGCGCGCGCGACTCGCCTCAGCGGGCCGGGTACGGGCCCTGATCGGCTGCCCAGCCGGCGAACCATGCGTCACCGGCGAACGAGGCGCGGGCGCCGTCACCGCTGACCGCCAGTTGGACGGTCGAGGCCTGCGGGCCGATGAGGACGTTCCGGCCGTCGGCGGTCGTCGCGGCGTCGCTGATGCCGCGGATGCTCGAAGCCACCGTCGCTCGGCTGGTCGAGCGCCGTCACCGTGACGTCGGTCCAGTCGTTCGGCGCATCGGCGTGGGACAGGGCGTAGGTCACCGGGCCCTCGCCCGTTACTCGCTCCGTGAGCAGCCACACACCACCGCCCGTCGCGTCCCAGACGAAGTCCTGGACCACGCCGCCGCCCGATCCTGCCGTCCACCACACGACTGCCGGGGAGCCGCGACGCGTGGCCGCCACAGTGCAGCTCTCCGGGCCGGGCTCCGGTCGCGCACTCGAAGGTCAGCAGCGGAGCCGTCCGGCGCCCAGCGCCGCTCGTGTCCGGTCGACTGGAAGATCGAGCGGCGGGTCGTCCGCCGGCGTGAGGCTGCCGTCGAGGCCGAGCCGGCCGAAGCTCCCTCGTCGCCTGGCCTCCCACGTCGCGAAGCCCGCTGCCGTCGGCGAGCCAGGTCGGCGGGAAGTACATCGGCGAGTCCGCCGACGAGACGACGATCCCCGCCGGGACCTCGATCGTTCGGCTCGTCTGGCCGTTCGCATCGTTGAGGCGGATCTCGCCCTCGTCGGCGATCGCCAGGAGCGATCCCGGGCCCCACGCGGATCCGCCGGGATCGCCGGGCACCAGCCACGGTTCGGCCTCGGGAGCGCGGAGGTCGAAGATCACGACCCGCCCGCCGAACGGTTCGGCGGCCAGGCCGCCCTCGACGGCAAGCCGGCCATCCTGGCCGTACTTCGCCCCGCCGGGGAGAAGCTCGACTCCCGTCGGGAATCATCGAGCCGGAGATCCGGGCGATGACACGGGGTTGGAGATTGGTCTCGTACGCCCCGGCGTCGAGCGTCACCAGCGACACCTCGATCTCGTCGGGCCGCCCGAGGGCGCCGCCGAGCATCCGGACCATGACGGCATCGTTCGCCGCGCCAAGGGTCCCCGTCGCCCGCGGCGAGGATGCCGGCGTCTGCGTCGGCTGGACGCTGCGGGGAGCCGACTCGACGACGAGCTCGGCGCGGGGCTGGCGGAGGCGACCGAGGACGGCGTTGGAGAGGCGGCGACGCCCGTCCGGTCGGTCCCGGACAGGAGGATCGCCGAGGTGACGCCGAGCGTGACGGCAACGGCCGCCGCCGCTCCGATTTGCAAGCGGCGACTCGGCCGCGTTCGCGGGCTGTCGTTCGACTCTGACCCATGCGGTCGCTCCAGAGGATAGATGCCGCGCCGTGCAGGTTCGTCTCGCCGCCGATGTGTCACCATCGAAGTCGATGACGATGCCGCCGGCAACCGCCCGTTGAGCCCGCTGCCGCCCTACACGCTTCGCCGGTCGGCCCGGGCTCGCCGCCTTCGGGTGACGATCGATCCCGGACAGGGCCTGATCGTCACGGTCCCGCCGGCGACCCGCCGCGGCTGGGCCCATCCGGAGGCCGAGATCGAGCGCTTCCTCCGGGAGCGCGAGGGTTGGGTACGCCGCCACCTGCAGGGCCATGCCCAGCAGCGCGCCGAGCTCGCGGCGCGGGGCGGGCTGCGCGACGGGGCGACGATCCGCTTCCGCGGCGAGCTCCATCTGCTGCGGATCGTGGCCGCGCCCACCGGCCGGCGTCGTTCAACGGTCGCGCGGGAAGGAGGCGACGCCGGCGACGAGCTTGTCGTCCGCCTGGCCCCGTCGGATCGGCGGCCGATCGCCGCGGTTCTCGACGCCTGGTTCCGCGAGCGCGCTCGAGTCCTGATCGACGCCGAAATCGCTCGCCACGCCCCCGCGCTCGGGCGTCAAGCCGGCGGCCGTCTCCGTTCGCGATCAGCGCAGCCGCTGGGGCAGCGCGTCGCATCGCGGACGGCTCAGCTTCTCGTGGCGGCTCATCCTGGCACCGCCGGAGGCCCTCGAGACGGTCGTCATCCACGAGCTCGCCCATCTCCGCGTCTTCGGCCACGCGCCGGCCTTCTGGGCATTGGTCGCCGGGCGACGCGCCGATCACCTCGTGTGGCGCAAGTGGCTCCGGACCCACTCGCTCGAGCTCCACGCGGCGCTCGACGAGAGCCCCGAGTCCGCCGCCGATCGCGCCTGCTGGCTTGAGGTGACGTGCCGGGCTCAGGATTCCTGTAGTCGCTGGACGATCTCGTCGGCAACCTCGCCCGGGGTTCGGTTGTCGGTGTCGACGATCTGCGAGGCGACCGAGGCGTACAGCGTCTGACGCTCGCGGGCCCGCTTCCGGACCCAGTCGGGATCGGTGGCGTCTCCCCGCCTGCCGCCGCCCGACCCGATCCGCTCCAGGAGCGTCTCAGGGCTGGCTCGAAGCCAGACGACGTGTCCGCCGTCGCGCAGCGCCTCTCGGGCCGCCGGGTCGAGCACCGCCGCCGCCGCGACGCCGATGATCGTCGGCGGCTCGAGGCCCAGGGCCTCGTCGAAGGCATCGGATTCCGCGAGATGGAGGACGTCCTCACCCTCGGTCGCCCGAATCTCAGCGGGGTCCCGGCCGGTCTGGCGGCGGAGCAGGTCGTCGTTGTCGACGTAGGGCCAGCCCGTCTTCGCCGACAGCTCGCGGCCGACCGTCGTCTTGCCGGCGCCCATCATGCCGATGAGCAGCACGCGCGGTTTCGCGGGGCCGTCCGACGTCACGCCCACGCGGCCACGATACAGCAGCGCGAAGCCGTGCATTCGGCACCGTTCCGGGTCCCGGGAATGCGAACGGGAACGGGCGATGGTGGAGATGAGGGGACTCGAACCCCTGACCCCCGCGATGCGAACGCGGTGCTCTTCCAACTGAGCTACATCCCCACGGGAGCAATCGCGCACGGGCGCCGATCGGTGCGAGAGTGTACCAGACGTCCCGCCCGAATCGGCCCGCCGGAGCCCTGGAATGGAGGGCGAGTCGTCCCGCCCGAGAGAACGGGCCGCCGGGGCAAACTGGTGGCACCTACGCTTGGCCGATGCCGCTCGGACTCGACTACGGATTGATCGCCGCGCTGTGCTGGGGCTCGACCGACGTCATGGCGTCGCTCGCCGGCCGCCGGCTCGGCAGCCTGCATGTCGTGGCGATCGCCCAGGTCGCGAGCGTGGTCGTCGCGATCCTGCTGGCGGTCAGCCAGGGTGTCGGCTTGCCATCGGATCCCTTTGCCCTGTTCCTGTCCTCGATCTTCGGCGTGATTGCTGCGGGCGCGTACCTGTCGTTCTTCACCGCGCTCCGGATCGGGCCACTCGCTGTCGTCAGCCCGGTCGTCGCAGCGTACGGTGGCCTGACGGTCGTCCTGTCGGTCCTCCTCCGGGGCGAAACGATGACCGCCCTCCAGGGCATCGGCGCGGGGCTGGCGACGCTCGGCGTGATCCTGACCGGCATCGTCTTCGACGGCGGCTGGCGGGGGACGCGGATCGTCGGGCGAGGCGTGCTGTTCTCGTTGCTCGCGATGCTCCTCTTCACCGCCCTGACGGCCGGCATGGCGACACCGATTCACATGGTCGGCTGGCTGCCCGTCCTGCTGGCCTCGCGCATCGCGAATGCGGCGACGATCCTGACGGTCCTCATCGTCGTGACGGTTGCGAGGCCGCGCGGCTCCGACGTCCTGCTGGCCACCGCGGGATCGCCGTCGATTCGGGCGTTCGCCGCCGCCGGGGCGGCCGGCCTCTTCGACATCGTCGGCTTCGTCGCCTTCGCCATCGGGCTGGAGGTCGCCCCGACCTGGATCGTCGGCCTCGCCAGCTCGTTCGGCCCGGTCGTCGCCGTCATCGTCGCGGTCGCCCTGTGGGGTGAGCGCCTGCGCCCGACGCAGTGGGTCGGGCTGGCGGGAATCGCCCTCGGCCTTGCGGCGGTGGCCCTGCCCTGAGCGCGACGAACAAGGGCATTGATCGACTAGAACATCTGTTCTATAGTAGGGCGATGGCGGCGCTCTCCCCGGACGTGTCGGCTGCTCTGGCGTCCCTCCAGGCACGCTGGGGTGCCGCAGCTCCGCGGGTCGTCGGGGCGCTGGCGACGGCGCCCCTCCCGGACGAGGCGCCGGAGCCGATCCTCCCCCGCGAATCGCCCGGCGGCGGCGGTGCGGAGCGGATCGTCCGGACCGGCTTTCCGGCCCTCGACGCAATCCTCGGTCCGGGCGGCCTGCCGCGCAGTGCGAGCGTCACGCTCCGTGGCGAGGCGAGCTCCGGCAAGACCACCCTCGCCCTCCGGCTCGCGGCAGAGGCCCAGGTCGATGGCGCCATCGTCGCCTGGCTCGATCTCGCCCGAAGCCTCGACCCGGTCGAGGCCGTCGCCCGCGGCGTGCGGCTCGATTGGCTCGTCGTCCTGACCCCCGATACGCTCGACGAAGGCCTGTCGATCGCCGGCGCGCTCCTCGCGGGCCGCTCGGTCGACCTCCTCGTCGTTGACCTGCCGCCGCGCCCGGATCCCGGCACGACCGCCGCCAAGGTGGCCGATCGCCTCCGCCGGCTCGCCGCCCTGGCCCGCCGCTCGGAGACGCTCCTCGTCGCCCTCGAGCCACCCGGCCTGACAGCCGGCCTCGCCACGGCCGTCGCCGAAGCGACGGGGCTTCGCCTCGAGCTCGCCCGCCGATCGTGGATCCGGCTCGGGCGCGACGTCGTCGGCCAGCGGACGGAGGTGACCGTCGCTCGCAACCGATTCGGCCCGCCGGGGAGGCGGGCGGAGCTCCGGATCCTCTATGCCGAGGGAGGGGGTCGCGACCGCTGTCTCGCTCGCGACGACCTCCTCCGCGACGACTTCCCTCTCACTGCCGCCCCCACCGGCCCTCTCCAGCGGATCACCACCGATGCGACTTCTCCATCTCTACTGGCCCCATCTACCCCTCCGGCTCGCCCGAGCCCGCCTCTCCGGCTCCTTCCCGACGGATCGGCCGGTCGTCCTCGGCGGACAGCCCTGGACGGACGGGACGGTCATCGACGCGGATCCGGCCGCCCGGGCGCTCGGCGTCCGGCGGGGAATCCCGCTCGGGAGCGCCCACCGGCTCGCTCCTGAGGCAGCGTTCCTCGATCCCGAGCCGGAGGCCGATGCGGCGGCCGTCGAGGCGGCCTTCGAGACGCTGGCCGGGTTCAGTCCCGGGCTGGCCGGGACCACCGACCAGGCCGATCCAGCCTTCGGCCTGCTCGAGGTCCAGGTCGACGGGCTCGAGCGACTGTGGGGCGGCGAGCCCGAGCTCGTCGGGCGCCTCGTCGCCGCGCTCGCCCCGATCCTGCCTGGCGCCCCGCGGCCGGGGATCGCCGGGACCCGATTCGCGGCGACGGTCGCGGCCGCCAATGCCACGCCCCCGGAGCCGCGGATCGTCCGACCGGGCGGCGAGGCGGCCTTCCTCGCTCCGCTGCCGGCCTCGCTCCTGACCCCCGATCCGGACGTCCAGGCCCGCCTCAGGCGCTTCGGGCTGCGCCGGATCGGGGCGGTCGCGGAGTTGCCGCGATCGGCGCTCGTCGCCCGGTTCGGGGATGAGGGCGAGCGCCTCCTGGCCCGGGCGCAGGGGCAGGAGATCGCGCCGTTCCGCCCGCGGCGGGCCCCGGAGCGACTCGCACTCGCCCTGCCGATCGAGCCCGCCGTCGGGGAGCTCGACCCGCTCCGGTTCGTCCTCCACCGCCTCGCCGGCGCACTCGCCGATCAGCTCCAGGCTCGAGGCACCGCCGCCGCCCGCGCCCACCTCCGCCTGGCGCTCGACCTCAGCTTCGCCCGAGACGGAACCCCAGCCGAACTCAGCGTCGACCAGCGATTCCCCGAACCGACCGCGGACGCCGAGGCGATCGAGCGGCTCCTCTTCGCTCGCCTGGAGCGGACGCCGCCACCGGCGCCGGTCTCGCGGATCGAGCTGGAGCTGGCCGGCGTCGAGCCGGCGGTCGGGCATCAGCTCCCGCTGTTCGTCCCCCAGGCCGCGCGGAACGCCCGCCTCGGCTGGCAGCTCGCCCGCCTCGCTCTGACGTTCGGGGAGGATCGGGTCAGGCGGGTCGCGATCACGGACCCGGATGCGCCGCTGCCCGAATCGCGCTGGACGTGGCGGCCGTGACCCGCCTGCTCCGCGAACACCCGCAGATCGAGATCGAGCTGGACGCCGCCGGCGAGCTCGTGGCGATCCGCTGGAACGGCCGGCGCGAAACCGTCGAGGTCTGCAACCGCTGGCGGGTGGAGGAGGCCTGGTGGCGCGCTCCGATCGAGCGTGACTACTTCAAGGTCGTCGGGTCTCGCTGGCTCGCTCTCGTGTATCTCGACCGCGCCGACGGCACGTGGCATCTGGAGCGGCTATATGACTAGCCAGCCCGCGGCCTAACGCTGCGGGACGCCGACCGTCAGGGTGACGACCAGGAGAATCAGGAACATCCCGACGACGAGGATCAACGGACCGAGATCGCGCGGTCTCGAGATCTGCATGACGCTACCCCCAACGGCGATGGATCCTCGTGCCCCACGTCAGGATAGACGCTCACTCTCTCCGACGCGTTACGCGGAAATCGTGTCACGCTTGCGGGACTCATTCAAACGGGCAGCCCGCCCCGAACATGACGACCATGTGAGTCGTTCCGGACAGCGGCGTCGAGCCGAACCTGGACCCGGCAGTCCGGGGCCGCGCCGACCGCGTCGATCACCACGCTGCCGTCCTCCGATGGGTTGGAGCGGCCCTCGATCGTGTAGCGCCCCCGCACGAGTCCGGCCATGACGAACTCGGCCGCCTGCTCGGCGGAGGCGCCGACCGCGAACGTCGCGCTGACCGGACCCTCGCCCGTCTCCGTCGGGACGGAGCCCTCCGGCACGGGAAACGAGGGCGGAAGCGCATCCCAGATCCGTCCCCACTCCGTATCGGTCTGGGTCGGCAGCTCAGCGGAGAGGGCGGGCTCACGGCGGTCGGGCCGCCCGGGACAGGCGTCAGGCTCGGTCCGGACGCCGAAGTCCCGGTCGGTGATGCCGGCGCGGAGAACGAGCAACCCGCCAGGAGGATCGGGACGATGAACGCCAGGCGGAGCGCCCGGTATCGCGATTGGGCGGACCGAGGGATCACGGCTGAAATCCTACCGGCAGACATGAGAGGACCCCGTCGCGCCCCAGCACGACGGGGTCCTGCGGCCGGTCGGACCCGCTCACCAGGCCCCTCCGGCGGGTCGGCGTCGACCGTCGCGGTCGCGTCGCCCGATCGTCCCGAGCCCCCAGGCGCGAGACGTTGGATGGTTCAGCCAGGACTGGCGGCCTGGGCCGCGAGCATGGCCGGGAGAATGACAAGGATCAGCAGCATCGCAAAGACGACCATGGCCGCGGTTCGGGCCGTCATCGTCAGGAGCGGAAGGTGCTGTCGCATGGCTGTGAGACGCCAGACCACCCGATGTTGTTTCAGGTCCGACGAGGAATTTTGAGAGCGTTCGGCCGAACGATCAGAAGGGCTGGCGGAAGCGGCTCGGAACGCTCGCGTAGACCCGGTCGGGCGTGACGAAGAACACCTCGATGGTCCACGTCCCGGCGGGCAGTTCGGCCGCCGATCCGAGACTGATCCGCCCCGTTGCGGTGACCGTCTTGCCGATGCCGACGGTCAACGTCGTGACGGTCCCGTCGGCCATTTGTCGGCCGTCCTCGTTCCGAACCCGCCAGCGGATGTCACCACGCTCCGGCACGTCGCCGAGGTTCTTCACCGAGTAGTCGAGGGAGGCGCGCACCGAGCCCGTCAGCCTGGTGAGGCTGTTGATCGAGCCCGAGACCGCCACGTCGTGATCCGGTGCGTAGAAGACCTCGAGGGCATCCGCCATCTCCGGGTAGCCGGCGTCATTGCCGAGGGTCCACAGCCCGACACCCGCCAGCCCGGTCGTGATCGCGTACTCGTACTTCTGGGCCGCGCTTCGTTCGTCCTCGAAGTAGACCTGCCGATAGGTCAGGTGGGACGTGTCCCAGTACGAGTAGAAGCTGCTGCCCTCGAGCGCGTCGTAGTAGCGGACGACGTCGGGACGGGCTGCGAGGAACGTTCGCGCCGAGGCATATGTCACCGACTTGACCGCTCCGTACTTCGTCTTGTCGGCTCGGACCGTTGCATTCGGGACCGTGCTCGTCACCGGCCAGTCGTAGCCGTAGTAGGGAACCCCGAGGATCAGGCTCTCCTTCGGGGCGTAGGCCATGAAGCGGTTCATGTGGATCTTCACGTTCCGGCTGGCGTGATCGAGCGGCGCGATCGCGCCGGTCACCGTCGACCCGCTCCAGCGGTAGTTGTAGGTCATGACGAACTGCTGGTCGACGATCGGCACGAGGCCCTTGATGAGGTCCGAGGGCGCCCCGGCGGATGACGCGTTGACGAGGGTTGCGCCAGGGAATCGGGCGTCCATGGCCGTGTTGAAGCGGGCGAGGAAGGCGAGGTACCGCGGCGTCATGCGAGGCCGGCATCGGTTCGAAGTCGAAGTTCGCACCGTCGGCCGAGCGGCGGGCCATCAGGTCGAGCGCCTGGCCGATGAAGCGGTCCTGGGCAGCAGTGCTGTCGAGGAAGGCGGTCATCTTCGGGAGGCTGCCCGAGTCGAAGAGCTGGAAGGTCGGGACGACGCGGACGCCCTTGGCGTGAGCCGCGTTCGTTACCGCGCGGGCGTTATCGCTCACGTAGGCGACCGAGCCACGCCACGCCATATCGATGTCGCCGGTCCCCTTGATCCCGAGGCCGAAGAAGGCGATCGTCGAGACCAGGTCGTAGTCGAGCTCGTTGGCCGTGCCGGCGTTCAGGCGCCAGTACGGGAGATAGCCGTAGACCTGGTGGCTGAGGAAGCTCTTGACATCGACCCTGGGCTTGATGCCCGGGTCCGCGGCGGCGGCCGACGGCGGGGCTGCGAGCGGCAGGATGCCGCTGATGGCGATCATGGCCGCGACCACGGCACCGAGGCGGCGCCGAGCGTGACGGGTCCGGGCCATGGAGCCATTAAACGTCAGGCGGCAAGTTTCGGCCATCCCTCGATGGGGCCATGTCGGTCCGGGCGTTCGCCGGATTTGCGGTATCCAAGATAGAACAGATGTTCTATCATCGACCGTCCACGATGGCACCCTATGCCGAGCTCCACTGCCACACGAACTTCTCGTTCCTCGACGGGGCGTCGGCGCCCGACGAGCTCGTTGACCGGGCAGTCGAGCTTGGCCTGTCCGGCCTGGCCGTCACCGACCACCAGGGTCTCTATGGTGCGGTTCGGTTCACGGCGGCGGCAGAGGCGGCCGGGATTCACCCGGTCATCGGGGTCGAGATCGAGCTGCTCGATGCGATCGTTCCTGATCCGAACCGGATCGCTGTTCCCGCCCGGCGACCGGCGCGGCGTTCCGGTCGACGCCGGGCGGCATCGGAGGCAGGCGACGGATCCGGGTCGAATGCCGTCGAGGGTTTGCCTGATCGGCCGCGCCCGGAGCGGGCTCGGCTGCCGGGTCATCGGGATCCCGTCAAGGAGGATCACCGCGGCATCGGCGAGCGCCAGCGGGGTTCGCACCTCGTCCTTCTCGCCCGCGACGCGACCGGCTATCGGAGCCTGTGCCGGCTCATCTCGCGGGCGAACCTCGCCGGGACCAAGGCGGTTCCACGCTTCAGCCACGAGCTGCTTGCCGAGCATGTCGAGGGGCTCGTCGCCCTGTCGGGCTGTCGCGAAGGCGAGATCGCCCGCCGGCTCCTGGTCGGGGATCGCGAGGGTGCCCGGGCTGCCGCTGCGGCACTCGCTGGGCGCTTTCCGGGCGGGTTCTACCTCGAGCTGTCGCACCACCTCCTGCCGGACGACGACTGGCTGGTAACGGAGACGGCGGCCCTTGCCGGCGAAATCGGGCTGCCGGTCGTGGTGACGAACGACGTCCACTATGCCCGGCCGGAGGGTCGCGAGTTCCAGGACGTGCTGACGGCCATCCGCCACGGGCGGACGCTCGGCGAGCTGGCGGACCTGCGGCGTCCCGATGGCGAGTCATATCTGAAGTCAGAGGCGGAGATCGCGGCGTTGCCGCCGAGCGAGGATCCATCCATCGCGGCCATCTGGCAGGAAGGCATCGCCAATGCCGGGGAGCTCGCGGCATCCTGCTCGGTCGACCTCGGGTTCGAGCAATACCGCTTTCCGGGGTTCCCGGTGCCGAATGGCGAGACCCCGTTCTCGTATCTCGTCGAGCTGTGCCAGGCCGGCGCCCGGAAGCGCTATCACCCGCTGACCTCGGCCGTCGTCAAGCGGCTCGCCCACGAGCTCGATGTGATCGAGCGGGCCGGGCTCGCCGAGTTCTTCCTGATCTGCTGGGACCTGATGCGGTTTGCCAAGGAGCAGGGGATCCCGGCCCAGGGTCGCGGCAGTGCGGCCGGCTCGATCGTCGCCTACACCCTCGGGATCAGCCGGGTCGAGCCGATCGGCCACAACCTCCTGTTCGAACGCTTCATCAACGAGGGCCGGACGACCTATCCGGACGTCGACATCGACTTCAGCTCGGCGCGGCGGGAAGAGGTCATCCAGTACGTCTACAACCGCTACGGACCGGAGCACACGGGGATGGTCTGCAACCTCGTGACCTACCGGGCGCGGTCGGCCGTGCGGGAGGTGGGCGTCGCGCTGGGATTCCCGCGGCCGCTCGTCGATCGGGTCGCGAAGGCGCTCGAGACGTACGACTCGGTCATGGTCCGGCGCGACCTGGAGGCGGACGGCGGCTTCGCCGAGTTCTTCAAACGAACGGGCGAAGGGGAACCGGCCGAGGCGCTGGCGGCGACGGAGGCCGAGGAACGCGGCCTCGTCGATGGCATGGGCCGGTTGCGCGCGCGGACCAGCGGCCAGCCCTCCGAGGACCGAGGCGACGCCCCTGCTAGCCATCGGTCCGAGGATCTCGTGGACGGGATGGGCCAGCTGAATACCCGGATCCCGCTCGTCGGGAAGGTGCCGCCATGGCGCCAGCCGCCGAAGCCGCCGGACCCGGATGCGCCGAAGCCGTTCGGCTGGCTGGCGGAGATCCCGCCCGGGCCGGACGGAATAGGCCCCTCTGCCTCGGGCATGTGGGAAGGGGCGCCCGAAGTCGCCGCCGGCGATCCGGCCGGGCGGGCGCCACGACGACGAGGGTGGGCCCGGCGACACGCCGGCGAGCGTCGCCTGGTTGCGGGCGGGGAAGGGGACGGGCTACGCGGAGGAGCGCGATCGGCTGGTGCCGCCGGCGCTCGTCCAAGGTCGCGCAGATCGATCCGGAGAGCGGCCAGGTCGAGCCGCCGCCGCGGCAGACCGATCGGCTTGGTCGGCCAAGCCGCTGGGATCCGCCGTCGCCGCGGACCGCCGCGATGGGACGAGGCGGATCGGTCGACCGCTCGTCCGTCGCGCGCGTCGAGCCGGAGCCGCCGCCCCAGGCACTAGGCGGGAGCACGAAAGGGCTCTCCGACTGGGAGCGCTGGCTCGAGTTCTGCGCCCGGATCGACGGCTTTCCGCGGCATCTGTCGATCCACAGCGGGGGGATGCTCGTCACGGCGGCCCCGCTCATCGACATCGCCCCGGTCGAGCGGGCGACGATGAAGGACCGGGTCGTCGTCCAGTTCGACAAGCGCGACGTCGAGACCCTCAAGCTGATCAAGCTCGACCTGCTCGGCCTCGGGATGCTCGCCGCGATCGACGAGACGCTCCAGCTCATCGAGCACGACTGCGCGGCCTGCATCGATCTCGACCGCCTGCCCGAGGACATCTCGGAGGTCTTCGACATGCTCCAGGCGGCCGACACCGTCGGGGTCTTCCAGGTCGAGAGCCGGGCCCAGATGCAGACGCTGCCGAAGTCACGACCCCAGAACCTCGACGATCTCGTCGTCGAGGTCGCGATCATCCGGCCGGGCCCGATCCAGGGCAACGCCGTTCACCCGTTCCTCCGCCGGAAGCAGGGTCTCGAGCCGGTGACCTACCTCCACCCGAGCCTCGAGCCCGTCCTCCGCGACTCGATGGGCGTGATCCTCTACCAGGAGCAGGTCATGCGGATCGCCATCGAGGTCGCCGGGTTCTCGCCCGCCGACTCCGACGGGTTCCGGCGGGCGATGGGGACGTGGCGCTCGACCCGCGAGATGGAGAAGCTCCACCAGCAGTTCCACGACGGCTGCATGCGCCAGCCCGGGATGACCGAGGAGATGGCCGAGGAGCTTTTTCGCCAGGTCGCCGCGTTCGCCTCGTTCGGCTTCGCCAAGAGCCACGCCGCGGCGTTCGCCCGGACGGCCTACGAATCGTCGTTCCTCAAGCTGTTCTACCCGGCCCAGTTCCTCGTCGGGCTGATCAATGCCCAGCCGATGGGCTTCTACCCGGTGGAGGTCCTCGTCAACGATGCCAAGCGGCACGGGGTGGCGGTCCTGCCGGTCGACGTCAACCGGTCGCGCTACAAGACGACGACCGAATGGGTCGGGCGGCCGGGCTGGGCGACGGCGAGCGGCGAGGATGAGCCGCTCCCCGATGACGCGGGCATCGAGCGGCGGCCGGATCCGGTTCGATCGCCGTCATGTCTGATGCCGTCGATCGCGGCCCGCGAGCGCTGGGCGATCGACAGTGCCGTCGGCTGGGGCGTCCGACTCGGTCTCGGGCTCGTCAAGGGGATCGGCGAGGAGCACGAGGCGCTCCTCGATCGGGAGCTGGAGCGCGGCCCGTATCGATCGCTCGCCGACGTCGTCGAGCGGACCGGCCTGGGCGAGGAGACGATCGAACGGCTGATCCGCGTCGGCGCGCTCGACTCGCTCGGTCGGCCGCGGCGCGAGCTGCTCTGGCAACTGCGCGAGGTCGCGGGGTCGGTCCGCGGCTCCGTGCCGGGTCGTGTCGCCGGCCGGCCGATGGATCTTCGGCTTCCCCCGACCGACGCCCCAACGCTCCCCGGCCTCACCGAATCGGAGCGAATCGGCGACGCCTATGCGGTCGTCGGCCTGGATGCCCGCCGGCAGGTCGTCTCGCTCTACCGGCCGGCGCTGGAGCGGCTCGGCGCGGTCCCCAATGCGGCCCTCGCCGAGCGCCGCCAGGGTCGGGTCAGGATCGGCGGCCTCGTCGTCACACGGCAGCATCCGATGACCGCGAAGGGCACGGTCTTCCTCGCCCTCGAGGACGAGACCGGCATGGTCAACGTCACGCTCTGGCCAGACACCTGGGCGAGACTGCGCGGCGTCGTCCGCCGCCATGCCCTGCTCCTCGTCGACGGGGATCTCCAGCGGGAGGCGTCGGTCGTGAACGTCATCGCTCGCGAGGTCCGACCGCTCGTCGAGGCCGCTGCTGCCGCGGGTGCGCCCGAGCAGCCGACCGGCGTGCGCCAGCTCGGCCACGCAGGAATGCGCCGACTGGGCTGAACCGCCCCGGAATTGTCGCGGCGACTGGCCGCGACTTAGCGGCGGCGGGCCAGGATCGGCCTATCGCCCGAATCGCCCTTGCGGGGGCGGTCGTTTGGTCGGCCCGTCGGCCGTGATGCCCGTGCGGCCCGCGCCGGACTGGCCAGGGCGAGGAAGCGCTTGTACCACGCCGCCGCGGCCGCGTAGAACGCCCCACCGACGATCGCCCAGAACAAGCTACCAAAGAGAATGTCGGGTGTGAGGCCTGGCGCCGCCGTCGACCCTGGCCAATGCCTGCACGACCGCCGGTGACGAAACCAGGACCACGAGGGCAATCCACGAGAAGACCCCCAGCACGGCTCCGATCAGATAGCTGGCCCGAGGAGCCAGGAAGCCCGCCAGAAACACCGGCGCAACCGGTTGGGGCGCAAGGACGTACGGAACCAGCGTGACGCTGATCAACTCCCTCGCACCGGTCGCGAGAACGACGGCCAGCAGGCCGACGATCAGTGCGAGCGGGATCAGGAACGAGCGGTGCCGGAGCAGTTGCGGCAGCGCGGCGATGTCGCCGCGAAGGTCGGTCGGGCGGAAGGCCGCCTTGAGAGCGCCCGTGACGCTTGGTCGCGGCCGGTCGCCCCGTGCTCGTCGGCGCCGATGCGCTCGCTCGGTCACGTCTCGCTCCAGTGGTGGCCCGATCCTCGACAGCGCCGGACTCGGCCTCGACGCCCTCTTCCTCGAGGAACTCCGGGTCATCGATCAGGGTGGCGCGATAACGGCGGCGCGCCTCGGCGCGATTTGTCCTCTTGGCGCGGGCCACGGTGCCTCCAGGCGGCAGGGAATTAGTGGCCACATCGTAGTCCAATCCCACCGCAGTCGAGGCCAGCTCGCCAGTGAATGCGCGGTTGATCCGCCGGGAACGCTCGATCGATCCGCCGTGCAGGCGCGATGAAGGCGCCGTTGATCCGTGGTGAAGGGCGAATGCAGCGCCGGTCGAGCGTCTGGGCAGCGGTGATGCAGCGCCTCCTGCTACAAACGTGACCGACTCGCCCCGCCCGCGTCCGCCGCCAGCCCGCCCGTCTTCGGGAGGTCGTCGATGGATCGCGTTCGGCACGCCGGTCAGGTCGTCCTGTTTCTCGTCATCGCCCTGTCGGCCGGTGCGTTCGGCGCCGGCCCGCCGGCCGCTCCGGCGCGGGCGGAACGGCTAGCGGCCCTGGTCGCGTGGCCCACGTCGACCGTGCTCGTGTCCGAGGTGATGACCGGCGGAACGTCCGCATCGGACGAGTTCGCGGAGATCACGAACGCGGGCGCGCGTCCCGATCGACCTGACGGGCCACGAACTGGTCTACGTGACCTCGACCGGCAGCACGGTCACCCGAAAGGCGGCGTGGTCGACGCCGACGATCCTGGAGCCAGGCCGGCATCTCCTCGTGGCGAATGCGTCGGGGATCCACGCGGCCACTGGCAGACGCCACGTACAGCGGCGGATTCGCCGCTACCGGCGGCGCCGTGGTCCTCCGACCGATCGGAGGCGAACCGGTCGATGCCGTGGGCTGGGGCGACGCGAGCAGCATCTTTGTCGAGGGAGCGGCCGCGCCCGCGCCGGCAAGCGGATCGAGCATCGAGCGCCTGCCGGGTGGCTCGCTCGGCAACGGTACGGATACGAACGACAATTCGTCCGATTTCGTTGCCAGGACTCCGCCGTTTCCCCAGAATCTCGCTTCGGCGCCGACGCCACTGCCCACGCCAACGCCCGTACCCTCGGCGACGCCCAGCGCGATGCCGACGCCGACGCTGACGCCGGCTCCGAGCCCGACGTTGTCGCCGACGCCGACCCCGAGTCCCACGGCGACGCCAACGCCTTCGCCGCTGCCCACGGCGATGCCGACACCGACCGGGACTCCGACGCCAGGCCACCGCCACGGCGACGCCGACGCCAAGCCCTGCGCCGACACCCACTCCGGCCCCGACGCCGACCGTTACGCCGACACCAAGTCCCACTCCAACCACCGACACCGGACCCGACGCCCACCCCGAATTCCGAGTCCGACCGCTGAGCCAATCCTGTCGATCGCGGCGGCACGGAGCCTTGCCGACGGCTCGCTCGCCACGGTGACCGGGACCCTGACAACTGGACTGGGCGCGCTCGACTCGGCCCGGATCGGTTTCGTGCAGGACACCACCGGCGGGATCGCGTTGCGGCTCGATGCCGCGCTGGCAACGGCGCTGCCCGCGGGAACCTCGATCCTGGCGACGGGCTCAGTTGGGAGCTACTTCGGGCTGCGGACGCTCAACGTTTCGGCCGATTCGGTGGTCGAGATTGGTCCGTCGACCCTGCCGACGCCCGTCGTCACCGAGACCGGTGCCGCCGACGAATCGCTCGAGGGCATGCGGCTCACCCTGACCGGCGCGGTGACGTCTGCCCCATCCCCGTCTGACGGACGGGCTCGGCGTCACGATCGACGACGGGAGCGGACCGCTGCGCATCGTCGTGGCCGACGCGGCGCTCGACGGCGCAACCGTCGGGACAGGCGACATCGTGACCGCGACCGGCCCGCTCGGCCAGCGCGACAGCAGCGGCACGGGTACGGCCGGCTATCGGATCCACGCTACGCTGCCCGGGGAATTCAGCGCCGCGCCGGCTCCGACGCCGACACCTTCCCCGACGCCCAGTCCCAGCCCGACCCCCGCCCCGAGCGCCTCCACGAACCCGACGCCGGTGCCCACGCCGGCCCCGACCGCAACGGCGACGCCCGCGCCCAACGCCGTTGCCATCACCAACTCCCGGACCATCGTCGGCGACGGTGACGATCGCGAACGCCCGCCAGATGCCGATCGGGACGACTGTCGGCGTCGCGGGGATCGTGACCGCGCCGGCCGGCCGCCTCGGAACGCCGTCGCTGGTCGCGATCCAGGACTCGACCGGTGGAATCGTTGTCAAAGTCCCGGATGGTGTCGCCCCGCCCGGACGCGGCGCCCGACTCGAGGTCCGCGGCCCGCTCGCCGATCCATATGGCCAGCTCGAGCTTCGTCCCCCGGCGGCCGGCATCCGGGTCGCCGGGTCAGGCCCGCTTCCAGCGCCAGTAGCGGTCGATGCGACGTCGCTCGGCGAGTCGGTCGAAGGCCGCCTGGTCACCGTCCGCGGCGCGATCGAAGCGCGACCCACGAAGGCGACGAGTGGCGACATCACGTTTTACGTGGTCGCGCCGAGTGGCCAGGTCCGGATCCTCGCGGACGCCTCGAGCGGGCTCACGGCAGATTCGGTCACCGTCGGGGCGACGTACGACGTGATCGGCGTGGCGGGTCAGCGAGCCTCGCGGAAAGGCGCTCTCGACGGCTATCGCGTCTGGGTGCGCGACGCGGCGGATCTTGTCCGACGTTCAATGCCCGCGCCGTCGCCGACGCCCAGCCGTTCGCCGGCACCGAACGCGTCACCGACACCCTCGACAGGTCCGGGCGGCGGCATCATCTCGGTCGCCGACGCAGTTCGCCGCGGGGACGGCCAGGTCACGGTCGAGGGCATCGTGACGACGGCCCCGGACCTGCTCGACTCGACCGGCCGCCGGATCGTGATCGAGGATCGGACGGCAGGCGTCGAGGTCCTCGTTCCCGTCGACAGCCGGGCGCCCGCCGTCGGCACACGCATCCGCGTCGACGGATCGATGGGCCGCGCCTACGACGCCCCGCGAATCAAAGCCGAGCAGATCACCGTGGTCGCGGTCGGAGGTCGTCCCCTCGCGCTCGACCTCCAGCGAGCGCCGACGGCGGCGCACGAGTGGCGCCTCGTCCGGGTCAGCGGAGCGGTCGTCGAGGTCAAGAAGCTTGGCGACCGATGGCGCGCTGAGCTCTCGGTCGGGCCGGACCGCGTCGTGGTGAGCGGCCTCGCCGGCGCGCGAATTCCCGTCACCGCCGTGGTCGAGGGGCGGACGGCGACGATCATCGGGATCGTCCGGCGACCCTACCCGGGCGCCACGGACCGGCGCTGGTCCATCGCCCCGCGGAGCACGGCGGACGTCGCGACCGCGGCCGCCGGAGGCGTCGGTGCGGCCCGCGACGGGTCCGACCAGGCAGCCGGAGCCGGGCCCGGCACCGCCGCAACCGGATCGGCCGCCGCCACGCCGAACGTCGATCTCGTCGACCTCGCCGGGCACGTCGGCCAGATCGTCCGCGTCGGCGGGCTCGTCACGGAGCTCGTCCCGGATGGGTTCCTTCTCGACGACGGCACCGCGATCGGTCGGGTCGTGCTCGCCGGGGCTGCCGCGGAGTACCTGCCGCTCCTCGAGCCCGGCGACGCGCTGAACGCAACCGGACGCGTCGAGGGGGACGAGGCCGGCTACCGGGTCGTGGTCGACGATCCCGCCGGGCTCGTTCGGGTGGGCGATCCCACGCTCGACGCGACGGCGTCGGCGCCCGTCGGCGAGCCGTCGCCCTTGCCGGAATCGCCGCTCCCCGGGCAGGTCGGGCGACTTGCCGGCGGGCTGCTCGGGCCGGACGCGCCGGGCGCCGCTGGAGTCGTCGGAATCATGCTGATTTCGGCAGCTTCACTGGCCGTGACGCTCCTCCGTCGGCAGCGAGCGCGGCGTCGTCTGGCGGCTCGTATCGCCGCCCGAGTGGCGAGCCTGGCGGCCACGCAGGGCCCGGAACGGTGATTCGTGCGTGGCCACGCTCAGGGCTCGTGCTTGACGCCCGTTTGAGCACGGGACTATCCTCGGCCGAGTTTCGCGCCTGCGAAGCACCACCTGAGCGAGGGACAGGTCTTGCCGAACGCGGATCACCGCGTTGCGCTCCCAGTGGGGGAGCGGCAATACCACATCGGCCTCGGACCGGGAGAACTGGCCGAGTACATCCTCCTCCCTGGTGACCCCGACCGCACTGACCGGATCGCAACACGGCTCGACTCAATCGAGCTTGAACGGCGCCACCGGGAGTTCGCCTCGGTCACCGGGACGTATCGCGGCGAACGAATCTCGGTCGTTTCGACCGGGATCGGCACGGACAACGTCGAGATCGTGGTGGCGGAAATCCTGGCGATCACAGAAAGGCCAACCTTCATCCGCGTCGGTTCCTGCGGAGCCCTCCAACCGGAGGTCGCCCTCGGGGACCTGATCATCTCGACCGGCGCCGTCCGGCTCGAGTCGACCACGAGCTTCTTCGTCCACGATGGGTACCCGGCGATCGCCGATTACGAGGCGGTCATCGCACTCATCGAGGCCGCGGAACGGCTCGGACATCGGAACCATGTCGGGGTCACGGCGACGGCACCGGGATTCTTCGGGGCGCAGGGGCGTCCCATCCCGCAGTTGCCCATCCGCTACCCTGATTTGGCGGAAGACATGGCGCGCCAGCGTGTCATGAACTTCGAAATGGAGGCATCCGCACTACTCGTGCTGGCCACACTCGCCCGCTGTCGGGCCGGAGTCGTCTGTGCGGTCTACGCACAGCGGACAACCGGCGCGTTCGTGGAGGGTGAGGCCAAGAACGAGGCGGAGGCTGCGTGCGTGGAGACGGGCCTTGAAAGCCTGCTGATCCTCGCCGAGATGGATCGCCAGAAGCAACTGGCCGGGACGGAGCGCTGGCGTCCGTCCCTATGGAAATACACGTGAGCTGCGGACACGGGACGAGGGTTCCCGTGACGCCACGCTGAACAGGAGGAGCCCTCTCCAATGGCCGAAGCATATTGCGTCAAGGACAAGCAGAAAGTCGAAGTCCAGAACCCCCAGCGGATCACGATGAAGAACGGCAAGCCGGCGCTTTCCGGGACATGTCCGATCTGCAAGGGCAAGGTCTTCAAGATCGGCGGCTAGCCGCCTCAACCTGACATAGCCCGAAGGGGGCTTGCCGGCAACGGCAGGCCCCCTTCGTGATTCCCGGCCGGCGGCCTTCGCCACGGCCCTCGACGCCCAACCGCCTACGATGCGACCATACGTTCGGCGGTCGAGCGCGTGGCCGGACAGCCCAGCGCCAGTGTCGACGCCCACTCGAACAAGCAAACGACGCTCCCCGCCAGTGGGTGAGCGCAGGTCGCGAAGGAGCACGTCATGGCAGTGCGAGTCGGCATCAACGGCTTCGGGCGGATCGGCCGCCAATCGCTCAAGGCCCTCATCGAACGCGCCCCGGACGTCGAGGTCGTCGCGGTCAATGACCTCGTCGACACGTCGATGAATGCACTGCTGTTCAAGCACGACTCCACGTACGGCGCCTACGACGGGACGGTCGACCACACCGACGACGCGCTGATCATCGACGGCCACGAGGTCAAGGTCCTCAAGGAGAAGGATCCCGCGGCCCTGCCCTGGGGCGATCTCGGCGTCGACATCGTCCTCGAGTCGACGGGCCTCTTCACCGACGCCGACAAGGCCGCCGCCCATATCACGGCCGGGGCCAAGAAGGTCATCATCAGCGCCCCGGCCAAGGGCGAGGACATCACGATCGTCCTCGGCGTGAACGAGGGTCGTTACGACGCCGAGGCCCACCACATCATCAGCAACGCCAGCTGCACGACGAACTGCCTGGCCCCGGCGGCCAAGGTCGTCCACGACCTGCTCACGATCGAGCGCGGCCTGATGAACACGATCCACAGCTACACGAACGACCAGCGCATCCTCGACGTCGCCCACAAGGATCCCCGCAGGGCCCGCTCGGCCGGCCAGAACATCATCCCGACGACGACCGGCGCGGCCAAGGCGCTGGCCCTCGTGATCCCGGACCTCAAGGGCAAGTTCGATGGCTTCAGCCTGCGCGTGCCGACGCCGACGGTGAGCGTCGTGGACTTCACCGCGGACGTCTCGCGGCCGACGTCCGTCGAGGAGCTCAACGACGCGTTCCGGACGGCGGCCGAGGGCCCGCTCAAGGGCATCCTCGGGGTCAGCGACGAGCCGCTCGTCTCCACAGACTTCCGGGGCGACAGCCGCTCCTCGATCATCGACGCCGAGTCGACGATGGTCCTCGGCGGCACGATGGTCAAGGTGATCAGCTGGTACGACAACGAGTGGGGCTACAGCTGTCGCGTCGCCGACCTGATCGCCTTCGTCGCCGCGCGCCTTCCGGTGGCGGGCCGGGCTTGACCCGAGCCGCATGAACAAGCTGACCATCCGCGACCTGGACGCCGCGGGTAAACGCGTCTTCCTGCGCGTCGATTTCAACGTCCCGCTCGCGGACGGGAAGGTGACCGACGACTCCCGGATCCGGGCCGCCCTGCCGACGATCAACGCCCTCCTCGCCCAGGGCGCCCGCGTCATCCTCGCCAGCCACCTGGGCCGGCCGGACGGCAAGGTCCAGGACGGGCTTCGCCTTCGGCCCGTTGGCCAGGGCATCTCGACGCTCCTCCGACGCAACGTGCCGGTGACCGGCGACGCGCTCGGTGTGGGGACCGAAGATGCGATCAAGCGCCTCCGCGCCGGCGAGGCGATCCTCCTCGAGAACCTCCGATTCCACGCCGAGGAGGAGAAGAACGATCCGGAGTTCGCGGCCAAGCTCGCCTCGTACGCCGACGTCTACGTGAACGACGCGTTCGGGACGGCTCACCGGGCGCACGCCTCCACGGTCGGCGTTCCGAAGCTCCTGCCCGCCTACGCCGGGCTCCTGATGGAACGCGAGATCGAGATGCTCTCCCATCTCCTCGAGGATCCGGGCCGGCCGTTCGCGGCGATCCTCGGCGGGGCCAAGGTCTCCGACAAGGTTGGCGTGCTCGAGCACCTGATCTCGAAGGTCGACATCCTCGTCGTCGGCGGCGCGATGGCCAACACGTTTCTCCTGGCCCAGGGCAAGACCGTCGGCAAGAGCCTCGCGGAGCACGATCGGGTGGAGGACGCGAAGCGGATTCTCGCGGCGGCCGAGGCCCGCGGCATTCCGGTCATCCTCCCGACCGATGTCGTCATCGCCAAGGAGGTCACCCGCGGCACGGAATACAAGACCGTCGGGACGGAGAAGTTCCCGGCGTCGTGGCACATCGTCGACCTCGGCGAGAACTCGCGGCGAGCCATCGAGGAGGCGCTCACCCCGGCGAAGACGGTCTTCTGGAACGGTCCGCTGGGCGTCTTCGAGATTCCGTCGTTCGCCCACGGGACGAAGGAGATCGCGCGGTTCCTTGCCGACAAGGCCGAGAGCGGCACGACCGTCGTCGTCGGCGGCGGCGACTCGGTCGCGGCTCTCGAACAGCAGGGCCTGGCGGAGAAGATGACCCATATCAGCACCGGCGGCGGCGCCTCACTCGAGTTCCTCGAGGGTCGCGAGCTGCCCGGAATCGCGGTCCTCCAGGATCGCCCGAAGGTGGGGAGCAAGGGGTGACCGTGGCCACGAACACGACGATCGAGATCGTCGACGCCCGCGAGATCCTCGATTCGCGGGGCAATCCGACGATCGAGGTCGACGTCGTCCTGGGCGACGGTTCGGTCGGCCGGGCGGCAGTGCCCTCGGGAGCCTCGACCGGTGCCCACGAAGCGGTCGAGCTGCGCGACGGCGACAAGTCGCGGTTCGGTGGCAAGGGCGTCCTGCGGGCCGTCGCCAATGTGACCGACGTGATCGCCCCGGCGATCTACGGCCTCGACGCCGCCGACCAGGCCGGCATCGACGCCGTCATCCGCGATCTCGACGGGACACCGAACAAGGCGGAGCTCGGCGCGAACGCGATCCTCGGCGTCTCGCTGGCCTGCGCCCACGCCGCGGCCGCCGCCCACGACCTGTCGCTCTTCCGCTACCTCGGCGGGGCCGGCGCCCGGACCCTGCCCGTCCCGATGTTCAACATCCTCAACGGCGGCAAGCACGCCCAGGACTCGACCGACTTCCAGGAATTCATGGTCATGCCGGTCGGTGCCGCGACGTACTCCGAGGCGCTCCGAACCGGCGCCGAGATCTTCGCCACGCTCCGCGGCATCCTCCACGACGAGGGCCATGCGACCGGCCAGGGCGACGAAGGCGGCTTCGCTCCGAGCCTGCCCTCGAACGAGGCTGCGGTCGAGGTCATCCTCCGGGCGATCGAGAAGGCCGGTTACCGGCCCGGGGACGATGTCGCGATCGCCCTGGACCCGGCCACGACGGAGCTCGTCGAGGAGGGCAGCGGCGACGGCGGCACGACGCGTTACGTCCTCGCTCGCGAGGGCAGGACGCTCGAAACGGGCGAGCTCATCGACCTGTGGGCCGACTGGGTCGCCCGCTTCCCGATCATCTCGATCGAGGACGGCCTGGCGGAGGACGACTGGGCCGGCTGGGCCGAGTTGACCCGCCGCCTCGGCGACCGGGTCCAGCTCGTCGGCGACGACCTGCTCGTGACGAACGTCGACCGGATCGAGCGGGCGATCGAGGAGGAGGCCGCGAACAGCGTCCTCATCAAGCTCAATCAGATCGGGACGCTGACCGAGACGATCGATGCGATCGATCTCGCCCGGCGGGCCGGCTGGACGGCCGTCGTCTCGCATCGCTCCGGCGAGACCGAGGACACGACGATCGCCGACCTCGTCGTGGCGATGGGCACCGGCCAGATCAAGACCGGGGCGCCGTCGCGCAGCGAGCGGGTCGCGAAGTACAACCGCCTGCTCCGGATCGAGGGCGAGCTCGGCGATGGGGCGCGCTACCTGGGCCGGGCGGCGCTCGGGCGGCCGGGCATGGCAACCTCGCCGGCCGGCGACGGCAACGTCAGGGTCGGCGCCAACAGGTGACCCGAATCGTCGATCGCGGCGCCATCGCCGCTGCATACGTCGGGATCGGGATGGCGCTGACGATCGGGGTCAGCTTCCTGCTCGTGATCCCGATCGAACCGATCTACTGGTTGCTCGCGCTTCCGGCAGGACTGCTGATCGGCTACTACGCGAACCAGCGCAGCGACCGGCGAGCCGGCCCGTGGCGCAGGATCGTGGCCAACGCGCTCGTCGCGGGTCTGGCGACGGCGCTGATGCTGGCCGCGCTGCTCCTCGTCGTGAAGGCCCTGTTCTTCTTCGCCGACAACGGCTTCCCCGACTACAACCGGGTCGATCCGAAAACGGGCCAGCCGACTCCGCCCTCCTGCGATCCGGGCGCGAACTGTGTCTACTCGAGGTATCTCGCCGCGGGCCGCGGCCCCGACTTCGAGTCGGTCGGGGTCACCGATACCGCCTCGTTCACCTCGTTCTACTGGGGCCAGCAGTTCTCCACGGCCGGACTCCTCGTTCTGCTGACGACGGCCGGCGGCCTCGGCGGCGGCGCGCTCTATGGCCTGTTCCGGCCGAAGCCTCGGGCCGACGGCGTCGCGGAGATGCACAAAGCCGGGCCTACCGCCAACTGAAATCGCCCCGAGACGTGCTCGGGGCGATCGGAGTGGCCGAGCGAGGGCTTAGCCCTTGGCGGCGGCCTTCTTGGCGGGGGCCTTCGCGGCCGTCTTCGGCTTTGCCGCCGTTGCCTTGGCCTTCGTCGCCGTCGACTTCGCGGCGGGTTTCGCCGACGCCTTGCTCGTGGACTTCGCGGCGGCCTTCGGGGCCGGGGCGGCTGCCGTGGCCGCGGCCTTGGCGGCGGCGTCGGCACGGGCGGTCTTCGAGAGCGCAGCACGGGCCTTGCCGGCGGCCGTCTGAGCGCCCTTTGCCTTGTCGGCCTTGGAGGCGGCGATCCGGCTCTTGGCGGCCTTCACGGCCTGGGCCTTGCTCGTCGTCTTCGTGACCCGGGTCGACGTCTGGACAAACGCTCCGCCGGTCGCGGCGTTGAACTTCAGCGTCAGGCGGGACTTCCGGCGGGCGGCGGCGTTCGCGTGGATCGCGCCGGCCTTGGCCGCTCGGTCGAGCGCCGCGTGGGCCTCGGCGAGTGCTGTCTGCGCGGTCTCGGAATCGGTCTGATGGGTGGCGACTTCGAGCGCCTTCGCGACGAATGTCTTCGCGGCGGTACGGCGCGGCTGAAGGATCTCGCGGCGACGCTCGGCCTGTCGGACGCGCTTCAGTCCTGACGGCGTGCGTGCGCCCGTCCAGGTGCGGGGCGTCTTGGCCAAGGGGCGAACCTCACGGGAGCGGGTGATGGTCTGGATCGCCGCCACGATACGGTGACGGCACGGACGCGCATGGTAGCAGAGGCGTCCCGATGGAGCCAACGGCGAAGCCCCACACTTGACGGTGTGATCCCCATTCTGGGTGGCCTTGGCGCCGCTATCTGCTGGTCGGTGTCCATCCTCTGCTCGTCGCGGAGTGCCAGGCTGATCGGCGCCACGTCGTCGCTGGCCTGGGTCATGCTCATCGGCGGCGTCGTCACCATTCCTGCAATCGCGATCGCGGGTCCCGTCACGCTCGGCGGCCGCGAGGTCGCGCTGCTCGCCGCATCGGGCTTCTCGAACGTCATCGGAATCCTGTTCGTGCTGACCGCCCTGCGGAGCGGCAAGGTCTCGGTCGTCGGTCCGATCACGTCGACGGAAGGGGCGCTCGGCGCCGTCATCGCCGTGGTTGCCGGGGAACAGCTAGCGCCGGGCGCCGGCCTCGTCCTGGGGGCGATCGTCGTCGGCGTCGTCCTCGCCGCCTCCGAGCGAAACCCCGAGGCCATCGAGGGCGCCCGCTTCGGTCCGGTCGCGACCGCGCTGCTGGCCCTCGCGGCCGCGAGCTGCTTCGGGCTCAATCTCTACGTCTCCGGGCTGATTGGCCAAGCGCTACCGGCGGCGTGGTCGGCCGTGCCCGCCCGGTTGGTCGGGATCCTCGTGATCGCGATCCCGCTCCTGCTGCTTCGCCGCCTCCGCCTCAAGCGCGCGGCCGTGCCGTTCGTCCTCGTGACGGGTTTCACCGAAGTCCTCGGCATCGCGTTCTACGCGTTCGGGGCTCGCGAGGGGATCGCGATCGCGTCGGTCATGTCATCGCAATTCGCGGCGATCGCCGCGGTCGCGGCGGTCGTCCTGCTCCACGAGCGCCTGACGCGGGTCCAAGTGATCGGCGTCGCGACGATCAGCGTCGGCGTCGCGGTGCTGGCCTACCTCACCGCCTGATCTCGAGCCTGCTGCCGGCGGTGGACGTCGGGGTCGGCGATCTCCATGAAGCGCTCGGGCGCTCCCAACGCCCTGAAACCGAGCTTCTCGTACAGGCCGCGGGCGCTGGTCGACGCCAGCATCCAGCGGCGAAGGTCCTGGAGCTCGGGATGGGCGAGGACGCAGCGCATCAGCCACATGCTCAGCCCGAGGCCGCGGTGGCTCTCCAGCACGAATACGTCGCCGACCCAGGCGAACGTCGCCCGATCGCTGACGACCCTGGCGAAGCCGACTTGGCGCTCGCCGTCGTAGAGCCCGAACCCGATCGAATGCTCGAGCGACCGCCGGACGACCGACTCGGAGATCTCGGGCGCCCAGTACGTCGCGGCCAGGAATTCCGCGGTCGCGGCGACGTCGAGGCGGCCTGGGTCGGTGCTGACGGTGTACTCCCGGTCGCCACTCCACGCCTCCAGCGACGCGAGTCGGGGGCCGCGGCGTCGTGTTCACGGGCTGGTCGGTCCGAGCGTCCGCATCTGCGTGATGTCGTCATCGATCGCGGCTGCCTCGCCGCTCGGCCGACTGTGCGGGCGGGCCGTCCGCTACACTCCCGCCTCGTGACCATCCCCCAGGACCGCCTCCGCAACTTCTCGATCATCGCCCACATCGATCACGGCAAGTCGACCCTCGCCGATCGACTGCTCGAGCTGACCCACACGATCGAGGGGCGGCAGATGATGAGCCAGGTCCTCGACTCGATGGACCTCGAGCGGGAGAAGGGGATCACGATCAAGGCCCGGGCCGTCCGCCTCGAGTACACGGCGCGCGACGGCCTGAACTACGGCCTCAACCTCATCGACACGCCCGGCCACGTCGACTTCGCCTACGAGGTGAGCCACAGCCTCCAGGCCTGCGAGGGCGCGATCCTCGTCGTCGATGCCACCCAGGGGATCGAGGCCCAGACCCTCGCCAACGTCCATCTCGCGATGCGCGAGGGCCTCACGCTGATCCCGGTCCTCAACAAGATCGATCTCCCGTCGGCCGACCCGGACACGATCATCGACGAGCTCGAGAACGTCCTGGCGATCCCGCGCGAGGAGGTGCTCCTCGCCTCGGCCAAGGACGGCACCGGCGTCCCGGAGATTCTCGAGGCGATCGTCGAGCGGATCCCGGCGCCGAAGGGCGACCCCGGCAAGCCGCTCCAGGGCCTGATCTTCGACAGCCACTACGACGCGTACAAGGGCGTCGTCGTCTACGTCCGGCTCGCCCAGGGCACGCTCCGCGAGCACGATGAGATCCGGCTCATGCAATCCGGCGCGGAGGCAGAGCCCCTGGAGCTCGGTGTCTTCCGGCCCCAGCTCGTGCCGGTCAAGCAGCTCGTCGCCGGCGAGGTCGGCTACATCGCCACCGGGCTGAAGAACGTCCGCGAGGCCCAGGTCGGCGACACCGTCACGTCCGTCGCCCGCCCCGCCACCGAGCCGCTGCCCGGCTACCAGGAGGCCAAGAGCCTCGTCTTCGCCGGCATCTATCCCGTCAGCGGCGAGGACTATCCGGAACTCCGCGAGGCGCTCGAGAAGCTCCATCTCAACGACGCGTCGTTCACGTACGAGCCCGAGAGCTCCGTCGCGCTCGGGTTCGGGTTCCGCTGCGGCTTCCTCGGCCTGCTCCACATGGAGATCGTCCAGGAGCGCCTCGAGCGCGAGTTCGGGATCGACCTCATCGCCGTCGGCGCCATCGGTCGAGTACCACGTCGTGCTGACCAACGGCCGGGGCAGCCTCGTCATCGACAACCCGGCGCTCCTCCCCAACCCGACCGACATCGAGCAGATCGAGGAGCCCTGGGTCAAGCTCAGCGTCGTCACCCCGAGCCAGTACATCGGCCCGTTGATGGAGCTCTCGACGAACCGCCGCGGCACGTTCGTCAACATGGAGTACCTCGACCCGACCCGGGTCGTCCTCCATTTCGAGATGCCCCTCGCCGAGCTCATCGTCGACTACTTCGACGCGCTCAAGAGCCGCAGCCAGGGCTACGCCTCGATGGACTACGAGGAGCTCGGCTACCGGCACGGCGAACCTCGCCAAGGTCGACATCCTCGTCAACGGCGAACCCGTGGACGCCCTCTCGCTCATCGTCCACCGCGACAAGGCCCAGTCGGTCGGGCGGGTCCTGGCCGAACGCCTGAAGCAGCTCATCCCCCGCCAGATGTTCGAGATCCCGATCCAGGCGGCGATCGGATCGAACGTCATCGCCCGCGAAACGGTGCGGGCGATGCGCAAGAACGTGCTCGCCAAGTGCTACGGTGGCGACATAACGCGCAAGCGCAAGCTCCTCGAGAAGCAGAAGGAAGGCAAGCAGCGGATGAAGCGGATCGGTTCCGTCGAGATCCCGCAGGAGGCGTTCCTCGCCATGCTCCGCACGGACGAGGCGTAGCGGCTGTGGAGGACTGGCTGCCGACCCTTCAGCGGCTCATCGCCGTCGGGCTCGCCCTGCTCCTGGTCATGCTCCGTCTTGAGGCCGAGCGATTCAACGCCGCGGAGTACGACGAGGCCAAGGACGGCCATCCGCCCTCCTTCCGACGGCGCGCGGCGTGGTACGCGCTGGGGGGCGTTCTCATCGCGGGCATCCTGTTCATCCACCCGGCGGGTCGCGACGAGTTCTTCCTCGGCGCCGGCCCGGATCGCTGGCTGACCGTCGTCTACGGCTTCCTCTATGCCGCGATCGGGACCGGCCTCGCGCTCGGGATCGCCTACTACCGCTACCGCCGCATCCGCTTCCCGGACGTCTGGTCCTATCCGGGCGCCTTGCTCAATTCCGTGGCCACGGCGCTTGTCGACGAGGTGGCCTTCCGCGGGGCGATCTTCGGGATCCTCCTCATGACCGAGATGAACCCGAGCGCGGCGAATGCGATCCAGGCCATCCTCTATGCGCTCGCGACGCGCCTCGGGGCGCCAGGGCGGAACCGCTACATGCTGGCGATGGCGCTCCTCATCGGGCTCGCGGGTGGCTGGGTCACGGGCGTGACGGGCGGGATCGCAGCGGCGTTCCTCGGCCACGCGGTGACGCGGTTCGCGGTCTTCCTCTGCACCGGCCACGCGGGCCAGTTCCTGCCGCGGGGCCGCGAGGAGGAGGAGATCGACAAGCGACGACGGCCGCCGGACGGCTGGCGGGTCATCGGCCCGCGGGAGTCGGCGCCGCGCGATCGCTGATGGCGAGCCGGTGCAGCGTCGTCTGCGCGAACCGATCCGGCGCGCCGGTGGCCGCCGCCGCGACGGGCTCCGGTGGCGCTCTACGTCCACTTCCCGTTCTGCGTCTCGCTCTGCCCGTACTGCGACTTCGTCGTCTACGCCGGGGCGGTCGCGCGGGGTCCCAGGAACCGAATCGAGGCATTCGTCGGCGCCCTCGAGACCGAGATCGGGCTTCGCGCCGATGCGCTCGACGGCGAATTCGGCCCGCCGGGGGAGGTCGGGCGGCCGCCGCTCGACTCCCTGTACATCGGCGGCGGGACACCGTCGCTCATCGATGCCGCGGCGCTCGCCCGGCTCGTCGACCTCGTCCGGCGGCGGTTCGGCCTGGCCGCCGACGCCGAGATCACCCTCGAGGCGAACCCCGGGCCCCGACGAGCGCGGCGATCCGGTCGCTCAGCGCCTGGCCGGGATCACCCGGATCTCATTCGGGGCGCAAAGCCTCGACCCGGACGAACTCAAACGGCTGGGCCGACGGCACGCGCCCGGCGACGTCGCCGACGCCGTCCGCGAGGCACGGCGGGCTGGCATCGGCTCGATCAACCTCGACCTGCTGTACGACGTCCCCGACGGGCCGATTGGCACCTGGATGAGCACGCTGGACGAGGCGATCGGCCTCGAACCCGACCACCTGTCGCTGTACGCCCTGACGCTCGACGATCCCGACGTCGAGGGGCTGACCGGCCCCGGCGGGGATCACCTCCCGACTACGGCCGGCGCGCGTCGCTGGCGAGCTGCCGCTCGCCCGGCCCAGGACGAGGACCGCGCCGCCGCCCAGTATCAGTACGCCGTCGATCGGCTCGGCGAGGCCGGCTGGCACGGCTACGAGATCTCGAACTGGGCTCGACCCGGCCACGAGAGCCGCCACAACACGACGTACTGGGAGCGCCGGCCGTACGAGGCGGTCGGCCCGGGCGCCCATGCCTTCGACGGCGCGAGCCGGCGCTGGAACGCGGCCCGGCTCGATGCCTACCTCGCGGCGCTGAGCCCGCGGGAGGGCGGATCGCCGCGGCTTCCCCCGGGCGGCGTGGAGCACCTCGACGAGGCGACGGCCGCCGCCGAACAGGCGATCCTGGGTCTCCGGACAGACCGCGGCCTGCCGCTGGCGGATGCCGCCGAGCCGCCCCTGGCAGATTCGTTCGGCTGGGCCATGGACGCTGAACTTCTCGAGGTCACCGACGACGCGCGGGTCATCCTGACGACGCGGGGTCGATTGCTCTCGAACGAGCTCTTCTCGCGACTCGTCTAGGGGCAGCCCTGGCCGGGCGTCCCCGGCATCACCGCAACATGAAGCGAGCAACCTCCTGGGCGAAGTCGCAGAGCCCAGGCGCCGTCACCACGCCGCCTTCGCCCAAGCCCATCTCGGGCGGTTGGCCCTCGTCGGGCGGACCGACCGATACGTAGACCACCCGGTCGCCCTGGCGAACGAGCACGCCGGCCATGATTGCCTGCGATATGCCCGTGCAGAAGGCCTCGTCGCCCAGTCCTGGCACGTCGCCCGCGTTGTAGCCGTCGGATCGTGACGGTGATGCCGCCGCCCTGGTCCTCGGACGTCGGCTCGGCGGCCTGTTGCTCCAAGGCGAAGACGGACGCCGCGTCGCCGCCCTCGTAACGGGCGATGCGCGCGATGTAGGCCTCGTCGCCGTCGGTGACCCAGCAGTCGGGAGCGGTCGCGAGGACCCGCTTGTCGATGATCAATCCGATGCTCGCGTCGGAGAAGCCGGACAGGGCGATCGCGTCGGCGCTGCCGCCGAAGAGCGTTCGCGCGTCGGCATCCGAGAGGATCTCGCAGTTGTCAGTCGAGTCCGGCACCGCCGTCAGGCCCGCCGAGGTCGCCGACGAAGTAACTGACCAGCGTCCCGGCGAGGGCCACGAACGCGACGAGCGCAATCGCAAGAATGACGACCACGATGATCGCGACCTTCAGGCAGCCCGGGATGCCGCCCGGCTTGACGGGCGGAGGCGCGGCCGAACCACCGGCCCACATCGGGCCGGGCGGGGGAGGTGGCGGAATGCCCGGGGCAGGCGACAGTGGCGCAGGAGTTCCGGGCGGCGGCGGTGTGGGCGGCGTGCCTCCGGGCGGCGTTGGCGGTGTGGGCGGCGGGCCTCCTGGCGGCGGGGCCGCGCCCGCGCCCCACATCGGGCCGGCCGGCGCGGCCGGCGGCAGGCTCGGCGCCGCGGGTGGTGGCGTGCCGGATGGGGGTGGCGGGGCACCGGCGCCCCACATCGGGCCTGGCGGCGCCGCGGGCGGGACGCTCGGTGCGGCGGGGGCCCATGCCGGTGGAGCGGCGGTGGGCTCGGTCGGCGCGGCCGGCGGATCGGTGGGCTGGTCGGTCGAGCCCTCATCCCACGTTGGGCGATCGGGAGGTGTGCCGCCGCCTGACCCGCTTGACGACTCGCTCATGCTCAGACCCTCATCGTCCAATCCCCGGCCACAAGCCTCCTCGGATGGTAGCGGCCCGACGGGCGACGAACCCGCTCTCAACGTTGACACTCGACACCCGCGACTGCTAGGATTCGTTAGCACTCGAACATCGAGAGTGCTAACTCCCAAACAGAACCGAGGCACGCCCGTGGCGCGACGCGCACGCACCACCGGCTCGCTGGATCCGCGCGCACAGTCGATCCTGCGAGCCGTCATCGAGGAATATGTCGCCACCGCGACGCCGGTCGGATCGGCCGCGCTCGTCGAGCGGTACCGCCTGGACGTATCGAGCGCGACCGTCCGGAACATCCTCGCCGATCTCGAGGCGGCCGGGCTTCTCACGCATCCCCACACGTCGGCAGGTCGTATCCCGACCGACGCCGGCTACCGCTTCTTCGTCGAGTCCATCGGCGAACTGGCCGTCCTCGCGCCGGTCGAGCAGCTGATGATCCGCCACCAGTTCGGGCAGGTCCAGCACGCGAGCGAACAGTGGTTCCGGCTCGCGGCGACGATCCTCGCAGGTGCCAACCGGATGGCGGCGATCGCCACCCCGGCCAAGCCCCGCGCTGCCCACGTCAGGCGCATCGACCTCGTGACGATCTCGGAGCGTCTCGCCAGCCTGATCATCGTGTTCCGCGAGGGCGCCCTGCGCCAGGTGCTCATCAACCTTCCGGAGCCGGCCGAGCAGGAGGACCTGACGCGCGCCGCGGTCATCCTCGACGGCCTGATGGCCGGCCGAACGGCGGGCGACGCGGAGCGGGCGCTGACCCGGATCGATGGCACCGCGCCGATCGGATCGCTCGTCCAGCGCGTCGGCGAGCGTGTCGTGGCCGCGGTGCGCGAGTACGACGCGACGCTGATCGAGGAGGTCTTCAGCGACGGCCTCCTGCATGTCATGGAGGCGCCCGAGTTCGAGCGGAGCGACAAGCTCCGGCGGGTCTTCGCGGCCCTCGAGAACCGGGCCTATCTCGGCCAGCTGTTCGACTCGATCGAGGGAACCGGCAGGGTCCAGGCGTTCATCGGCGCCGAGAATGGACCCGAGGAGATGCGCGACGTCTCGCTCGTGCTTGCTTCGTACGGCGAGCCGGGCCGAGCCGTCGGCGTCGTCGGCGTCCTCGGGCCGACCCGGATGGCCTATCCCCAGGCGATCGGGACGGTCCGGTTCGTGTCGGGCCTGATGAATGAGCTCGTCGCCAACATTCACGCTTGACGCACGGCGTGACGCACTGTCCCGGAGGATCCAGATGAGTCAACGAACACGGGCCCAGGAGCGGATGGACGAGATCGACATCTCGCCCACGAAGCTGCTGGCCGATATCGAGAAGCTGACCGAGGCGCTCGAGGCCAGCCAGGCCAAGTCGGAGGAGTACCTCGCCGGCCTTCAGCGCGAGCGCGCGGAGTTCGCCAACTACCGCCGCCGAACCGCGGAGGAGCGGGAGGCGATGCTCGGCCTCGCCGGCGAGGACCTCATTCGGAAGGTCCTGGCGCTCGCCGACGACTTCGATCTCGCGATCGAGGCGCGACCGCCGGAGATCGCCGGGGACCCGTGGGTCGAGGGCGTCGCCGCGATCGACCGGAAGCTGCGCGCCCTCCTCGAGAGCGAGGGCGTCAAGCAGATCGACGCGACGCCGGGGACGCCGTTCGACCCCCGCGAACATGAAGCGATCGCGACCGTGCCCAGCACCGAACACCGTGAAGGCGAGATCGTCGAGGAGATCCGGCGGGGCTACCGGCTCCGGGATCGAGTCGTCCGGCCCGCTCTCGTGGCCGTCGCGGCGCCGACGAACGAAGCGGCCGACGCCGCCCAATCAATCAACTGAACTTCCAACAGATCAACATCACCAGACAGGAGTAACGACACCAATGGCCAAGATCATCGGCATCGACCTCGGGACGACGAACAGCGTCGTCGCGGTAATGGAGGGCGGCGAGCCGACCGTCATCGCCTCGGCGGAAGGCGGTCGGACGGTCCCGTCCGTCGTCGCGTTCACGAAGACCGGCGAGCGGCTCGTCGGCCAGCTGGCCAAGCGCCAGGCGGTCACGAATCCCGCCAACACCATCTATTCGATCAAGCGCTTCATGGGTCGGCGCTGGGACGATCCGGAGACGAAACGGGCGAAGGAGCTCGTCTCGTACACGGTCGAGAAGGACCCCAAGAGCGACGGCGTCATCGTCAAGGTCGCCGACAAGTCCTACACGCCGCCCGAGATCAGCGCGATGATCCTCCAGAAGCTCAAGGCGGACGCCGAGGCGTACCTCGGCGAGAAGGTCACCGAGGCGGTCATCACCGTCCCGGCCTACTTCGACGACACCCAGCGCCAGGCGACCAAGGACGCGGGCCGGATCGCCGGCCTGGAGGTCCGCCGGATCATCAACGAGCCGACGGCATCGGCACTCGCGTACGGCCTCGACAAGAAGCACGACGAGAAGATCGCCGTCTACGACCTCGGTGGCGGCACGTTCGACATCTCGATCCTCGAGCTCGGCGAGGGCGTCTTCGAGGTCAAGGCCACGAACGGCGACACGCACCTCGGCGGCGACGACTTCGACCAGCGGGTCATCGAGTGGCTGCTGGCCGAGTTCAAGAAGGACCAGGGCATCGACCTCTCGAAGGATCCCCAGGCCCTCCAGCGCCTGAAGGAGGCCGCCGAGAAGGCGAAGATCGAGCTCTCGTCGACCTCGTCGACGGAGATCAACCTGCCGTACGTCACGGCCGACGCGTCGGGCCCGAAGCACCTCGTGATGACCCTGTCGCGGGCCAAGCTCGAGGAGCTCGTCCGCGACCTCATCGAGAAGACCAAGACGCCGGTCGAGGCCGCGCTCAAGGACTCCGGCTTGAAGGCGGGCGACATCGACGAGGTCATCCTCGTCGGCGGTCAGACCCGGATGCCGGCCGTCGTCGAGGCGGTCAAGGCGATGTTCGGCGGCAAGGAGCCGCACAAGGGCGTCAACCCGGACGAGGTCGTCGGCATCGGCGCCGCCATCCAGGCCGGCGTCCTGGGCGGCGAGGTCAAGGACGTCCTCCTGCTCGACGTCACCCCGCTCTCGCTCGGCATCGAGACGCTGGGTGGCGTGACCACCAAGCTCATCGAGCGGAACACGACGATCCCGACCTCGAAGTCGCAGGTCTTCTCGACCGCATCTGACCAGCAGAGCCAGGTCGAGATCCGGGTCCTCCAGGGCGAGCGCGAGTTCGCCTCGGACAACAAGACCCTCGGCACGTTCATCCTGTCCGGCATCCCGCCGGCGCCGCGCGGCGTGCCCCAGATCGAGGTGACGTTCGACATCGACGCGAACGGCATCCTCGACGTCAAGGCCAAGGACCGGGCGACCAGCAAGGAGCAGCAGGTCCGGATCACGGCGTCGTCGATGCTGTCGAAGGACGACGTCGACAAGATGGTCCGGGAGGCCGCCGAGCACGCCGACGAGGATCGTCAGCGGCGCGAGGAGGTCGAGACCCGCAACCAGGCGGAGTCGCTCACCTTCCAGGCCGAGCGGACGATCAGCGACCTCGGCGACAAGGTGCCGTCCGAGGACAAGGTCACGGTCGAGAACCAGGTCGCCTCGCTCCGTGAGGCGCTGAAGGGTTCCGACATCTCCGCGATCACCGCAGGGGCCGCGGCCCTTGCCGAGACGCTCAACCGTGTCTCGACCGCGGCCTACCAGGCCTCCGCCTCCGAAGCCGGCGCGAACGGCGCGAACGGCTCCGGCGAGGGCGACGGCGGGGAGGGCGCCGCGAGTGGCGAAGCCGAAGGCGAGCCCGCAGGTGCGGCCGCCGGCGGCGGCTCCGACGAGACGGTCGAGGGGGAGTTCAAGGAGGTCTAAGCCCTCGGGTTCCTCGCAGATTAAGCGCCCGGCCGGGTACCCCGGCCGGGCGCTTCAACGTTCGGCGTCGCGCCGCACCGCGCGCCTTGCAACGCTCGCGGCCTCCTTGCCATTCGGTCATCCGGTGAAAGTCGGACGGCGGCACGAGCGGCTCACCTGATGCCTCTACGCACAGAGCGTCGGCGCCGAGCCAGGACATCCTTGCCAAATCCACCTGCGCATGAGCATCTGGCAGGCGGCGCGCCGCCCATCTTTCACGAGGCGACGATTTGGCAGAATGCCTCGCGGCGCGCGCGCTCGGACGAGTGCCGCCGTCAGCCGATGAAGAGGTCGACCGACGGGGCCACCGCGCCCGCGACGAGCACGACGAGGTAGGCGGCGAGGAGCAGCAGCACCGGCGTAGAGGTGGACGTTGATGTTCACGGCCATGATCGCCATCAGGCCGTACGGGTTGTCGTAGTTCGGCTCGAGGCCGCGCGAGACCTGGAGCGCGAGAGGCACGGTGAGCAGGGCGAGCAACGCCGGGATCGGCAGGAAGCCCGCGAGCACGCCGACAACGATGATCGCGTAAGCGCCGAGAACGGCCAGCCGGTAGCCGGCAATCACGGTGCCCTTCGACAGCCGAACCGGAAGCGTTCGCTTGCCCGCCCGGGCATCGCCCCGCCGATCGGGAATCTCGTTGACGTAGAGGATCAGGGCGACGAGGAGGGCGATCGGCAGGGACGCAACGACTGGCTCCCACGTCAGGACGCCGCGCGTCTGGACCACGTACGCCCCCAGCAGCATGAGCGGCCCGAAGCCGATGGCGACGGCAATCTCACCGAGTCCGCGATAGACGAGCTTGAGCGGCGGCGCCGTGTAGCCGAGCCCGACGACAAAGCCGACGACGCCGATCGCGAGGAGCGCCGGCGATCCGCGCAGGACGAGCAGCAAGCAGCCCAATGGCGCCGGCCGCGAGATAGAAGATCGTGGCCAGGCCGGCCATCCGTCGGAACGACACCAGGCCGTACTGGATGACCCGCGATCCGCCCGAGAACTTGGTCGGCGTGACATTGGCGTCGTCGGCGCCCTGCGCGGTGTCGAATACGTCATTGGACACGTTGATCGCCAGCTGCATGAACGACGCGCCGATGACAGTCAGAACAGCGGTCAGCAGGTCGAATGCGCCGTGCCGCGCCGCGATCAGGATCCCGAGGAGCACCGGCACGATCGTCGCGCTGAGGAACGGCAGGCGGGTCGTCCGCAACACGAGCGATCCCATCGAGAGTCGTGGCTTGACCGGCGTGCCCCGCTCGACGGAGAGCGCGTCGAAGTACTTCCGCGACTGACCGACGGAGCGCTCCGAGTACTCGAAGAACGGAACTTCGGCCTCGTCCCAACCCCACGCCCGAGATGCGGCGATCGAGACCTCTCGTCCGTCCGGCGAGATGATCGCCGGCCCCCAGACCGTGACGTGGCGGCGCTCGTCGTAGCCGTAGCCCGGCTGCGGCCGGATGTGCGAGCCGGTCAGGCTCACATCGGCGTCCGTCGGGACCGACAGGCCGGCAGGCGCGGCGAAGGAGGCCGATCCGCCCGCCGGATCGAGGGTGGCGCTGACGGCGACGCTTACCGGGTAGCCATCGGGGCCGACGAACGTGAGGATCTGATAGGGATAGGTGGCCAGCTTCTCGAGGCCTTGGCGGGCGTCGAGGGTCGGTGTCCGCGCCTGTGTACCCGTGCGGATCCGCCCATCACGCGGCCTCCGTTCCGACGTCGGTTGTCTCGGGCGCCGTCGCGGCGTCGCCGTCGGCCCAGTAGAGGACCCGCCGCGGCGTGATCTCGATGAGTGACCGCTCGAAGAACAGCGGCAGGGCCACCCGCTGCTTCAGGAAGTAGACGATCGACGGTTCCTTCTTCTCCCAGATCGGGAGCAGGCGCTCCCAACCGCCGTGGGGATCCTCCTCGATGACGCGCGCATCGCCCTGGATCGTCGCCCGATCGGTCCGACCCCCGACCGCGATCGGGTCGGTCAGCGACAGGGCAACTTTCGGGTTCTGCTTGATGTGCTCGAGCTTCCGGCTGAATAGCGTCGAGGACGTGAGGTAGACGTGCTCGCCGTCATAGAGCGGAATCAGGGGATAGGTGACAGGGCGTCCGTTCCCGTCAACGACAGTCAGTTCGCCGACGAGGGCCGCCTCGAGCAGCGCTTCGACGGGTCCAGGGATTGCGGCCATGGCGGGCTCCGAGTTCGGTTCGGTTTATCTGCTCCCGGAATGTAGCACGTTTATGCCTTCGCGCACAAGGGGTCGCCCAAATCCTGACAGCTCCTGTGACAGCCGCTGCGGTACCATGGCCGCCCCATGTCGCCGAACCCTAATTCCTCGCTCATCCATGCCCGCGGGCTGACGAAACGCTTCGGCGATTTCGTTGCCGTCGACGCGATCGACTTCGACGTCGCCAAAGGCGAATCGTTCGGCTTCCTGGGCCCGAATGGCGCCGGCAAGACCTCGACGATGCGGATGATCGGCAGCGTCTCGCCGATCTCCGATGGCGAGCTTCGGGTGCTCGATCGCGACCCACGGACCGAAGGCCCTTTGATCCGCGCGCGGATCGGGGTCGTGCCCCAGCAGGACACGCTCGACACCGAGCTGACCGTTCGCGAGAACCTCGTCCTCTACGGCCGCTACTTCGGGCTGTCGCGGGCCGAGTGCGGCCGGCGGGCCGACGAGCTCCTCGATTTCGCCCAGCTCACGGAGCGTCAGAACGACGAGGTCGAGCCCTTGTCGGGTGGCATGAAACGGCGGCTGACGATCGCCCGGGCGCTCATCAACGAGCCCGATCTGCTGCTCCTCGACGAGCCGACGACGGGCCTCGACCCGCAGGCCCGCCATCTGCTCTGGGACCGCCTCTATCGACTCAAGCAGCGCGGCGTCACGCTGGTCCTGACGACGCACTACATGGACGAAGCCGAGCAGCTTTGCGACCGGCTCGTCGTCATGGACAAGGCGAAGATCGTGGCGGAAGGCTCGCCCCGTCAGCTGATCGATCGCTACTCGACGCAAGCGAGGTCACGGAGCTGCGCTTCCCGCCGGACGTCCAGGACAACCTCGACGGTCAGCTCGACGGCCTGGCCGATCGGATCGAGGTGCTCGCCGACCGGGTACTCCTGTACGCCGACGACGGGGAGGCGGTCGCGGTGGCCGCCCACGAGCGCGGCCTCAAGCCCGAGACGGTTCTCGTCCGGCGCTCGACGCTCGAGGACGTCTTCCTGCGGCTCACCGGCCGCTCCCTGATCGAGTAGCGCATGGCCGGCCTGACCCGGGTCATCGAACACCGCGCGGTCCAGTATCGCCGGACGTACCGCTCGTCGGTCTTCACCTCGTTCCTCAGCCCCGTCCTGTTCCTGACCGCGATGGGGATCGGGCTGGGCGGCTACGTCGATCGCTCCGCTGACGCCGCGCTCGGCGGGTTGACGTATCTCCAGTTCCTGGCCCCAGGGCTGCTCGCGGCGACGGTCATGCAGTCGGCCGCGTTCGAGGCGATGTTCCCGATCATCGGCGGGCTCAACTGGCAGCGAACGTTCCACGCGATGTACGCGACGCCCCTGTCGCCGCGCGACATCGCGCTCGGCAACCTCGTCTGGATGGCCATCCGGATGGCGATGATCGCGACCGTCTTCACGATCGTCATCGTCGCGTTCGGTGCGGCTCATTCGCCGCTCGTCGTGCTGGGTATCCCGGTCGCCGTTCTGACCGGAATGGCCTTCGCCGCGCCGATCGCCGCGTTTTCCGCGACGCAGCGCACGCCGAATCGGTTCAGCGTGATCTTCCGCTTCGGCATCATGCCGTTGTTCCTCTTCTCGGGCACGTTCTTCCCGATCGAGCAGCTGCCGAGCGTCCTGCAGCCAGTGGCCTGGATCTCACCGCTCTGGCACGGCGTCGACCTCACGAGGGGCCTCGTGCTCGGCACGGTCGCCCAGAATCCGGCGCTGATGTTCGCCCACCTCGCGATCCTCGTCGCGATCGTCGTTGGTGTTCACGTGGGCCACGGTTCGGACGATCGAGCGACGGCTGGTGCGCGGATGACAATCCCCACGCTGCCCCTCCGTGTCACCCCGCCAATCATGTTCGGGAGCCGCCGTGCGCCTGCGCCTGATCGAGCGGAACCTCTACGTCTACCGCCACGGCTGGATCGTCATCGTGTCGGGCTTCTTCGAGCCGCTGTTCTATCTGCTGAGCATCGGCTTCGGGCTGGGTGCGCTCGTCGGGAACGTGCCCGGGCCGGGCGGGCGTGAGATCCCGTACCAGCTCTTCATCGCCCCGGCGCTGCTCGCAAGCTCATCGATGAACGGCGCGATCACCGAGGCGACGCTGAACTTCTTCTTCAAGCTCAAGTACCAGAAGACGTTCGACGCCATCCTGTCGACTCCGCTGTCGGTGGCCGACATCGCCCTCGGCGAGCTTGGCTGGGGGTTGATCCGCGGCACCCTCTACACGCTCGGGTTCCTTGGCGTGATGGTCGTTCTCGGCATCGGCGTGTCGCCCTGGCTGATCCTGACGGTCCCGGCGGCGCTGCTGATCAGCTTCGCGTTCGGGGCGGTCGGCATGGCCGCGACGTCGTTCATGCGGACGTGGCAGGACTTCGACCTGATCCAACTGATCATCCTGCCGATGTTCCTGTTCTCCGGCACGTTCTATCCGATCGAGGCCTACCCGGAGGGACTGCGGCTCCTCGTCCAGCTGACGCCGCTCTACCAGGGCGTCGACCTGCTCCGCTCGATCGCGGTCGGGGAGGTCGGGCCGAGCGCGATCTTCAATGTCATGTACCTCGCGCTGATGGGCATTGGTGGGCTGCTGGTGGTGTCGCGGCGGCTCGACAAGCTCCTGCTGAAGTAGTGGCCGACGCGGCCATCGATCGACGGGCGGCCCTGGCCGACCTGACCGCCGAGATCGTCGCCTGCCGCCAATGCCCGCGGCTCGTCGAATGGCGGGAGCGCGTCGCCCGGGACAAGGTCGCCCGGTTCCGCGACGAGACGTACTGGGGCCGGCCGGTGCCCGGCTTCGGCGATCCCGACGCGCGGATTCTCATCGTCGGCCTGGCCCCGGCCGCCCATGGTGGCAACCGGACGGGTCGAGTCTTCACCGGCGACGCATCCGGTGACTTCCTGTTCGCCGCGATGTACGAGGTTGGTTTGACCAACCAGCCGAATGGCCGGCGGCCCGACGACGGTCTCGAGTTGCAGGGCGCCTACATCGCCGCGGCCGTCCGCTGCGCGCCGCCGGCCAACAAGCCCCTGCCCTCGGAGCGCGACAACTGCGCACCGTTCCTCGAGCGCGAGCTCGCGCTGCTCTCGGACGTGCGGGTGATCGTCCCGCTCGGGGCCTATGGCTGGGAGGCGGCGCTGCGCGCCATCGCCGCGGTCACTGGCGTCGATCCGCGGCCACGACCGAGGTTCGGCCACGGGGCGGAGGCGCGGGTCGGGCCTTACGCCGTGGTCGGCTCGTACCACCCGAGCCAGCAGAACACGTTCACGCGCCGTCTGACGCCGGACATGCTCGTCGGCGTGCTCAGGCGCGCCCAAGAACTGGCCGCTTGAGCCGGACGCACCGTCGGCCGACCTCCCGGTAGACTTCGGCCGAATGGCCACCGAACGCAACCTCTATGCGGTCCTGGGCGTCGGGCGGGACGCCTCGGACGCCGAAATCAAGCGCGCCTTCCGGCGCCTCGCCCAGCAGTGGCACCCCGACGTCAACCGGGATACCGGGCGCGGATCTCCGGTTCAAGGAGATCAACCAGGCCTACCAGGTCCTGTCCGACCCGCAGCGGCGCCAGGCCTACGACATGTTCGGAACCGTCGGCGATGGCGCCGAAACCGGCGACTTCAGTGGCGGCTTCGGCAGCTTCAGCGACATCTTCGACGCGTTCTTCGGTGGGACGCAGGCGGGGACGCGGCGCGGCCATCCGCTGGCCGGAGCCGACCTTCGCTACGACCTCCGGATCACCCTCGAGGAAGCCGTCAAGGGCGTCGACAAGGAGATCGAGTTCTCGATCCTCGGACGCTGCGAGACGTGCTCCGGCAGCGGCGCCAAGGCCGGCTCCGAGCCGATCACCTGCGAGCAGTGCGGCGGCCGGGGCGAGATCCGCTCGACGCGTCGGACGATGCTCGGCCAGATGGTGAACGTCACCACGTGCCCGCAAGTGCCAGGGCGAGGGCAAGCTGATCACCGAGCCGTGCGAGACGTGCCACGGCGACGGCCGGACCGAACGTCGCAAGACGCTCCGGGTCACGATCCCGGCCGGCATCGACGAGGGCCACCAGATCCGCCTGTCGAACGAGGGCGAGGTCGGTCCGCGTGGAGGACCGGCGGGCAGCCTCTACGTCGCGGTCCACGTCACGCCCGCATCCGAGCCTCCGGCGCGAGGGCACCGAGCTCGCCTACGACGCCGACATCTCGATCGTCCAGGCCGCCCTCGGCACGCGGATCGTCGTCCCGACGGTCGAGGGCGAGGAGGAGGTCGAGATCAAGTCGGGTACCCAGCCGGGCACCGAGATCCGGCTGCGCGGCCGCGGCGTGCCCCACCTCCGGCGGGCCGGAACGCGCGGCGATCTCCACGTGTTCGTCAACGTCGTCGTGCCGGCGAAGCTGTCGAAGCGCCAGCGCGAGCTGCTCTCCGAATACGCGGCGGAGACCGGCGAGTCGGTGGCGCCGAACGCCGGCGGATTGCGCGAGAAGCTCGGGCTGGGGTGAAGGCCCGGCGGGCCGCGGCGCGCGAGCGCCGGCGCTGGCTCGAGCTCTCGGTCGCGGCCGACATCGAGGCGGTCGAGGCCGTCGCCGAGATCCTCGGCCGAAGCGCGCCGGCGGGGACGAGCGTCGAGCCGGCGTTCGAGCTGACCGACGAAGGGCTGGGTGCCCGCGTCGACCCGACCCGGCCCGCCATCGTCCGCGCCTACCTGCCGGCCGGCGACGGCGTGGCCGCAGCGCGACTCGCCGCCGAGGCATCGGAGGCGCTCGGTCATCTCCAGGCGTTCGGCCTCCGGCCGATCGGCGAGCTGACCACGCGCCTCGTCCACGAGGCCGACTGGGCCGAGGCCTGGAAGGCCCACTTCCCCGTCCTCCGAGTCGGACGCCGGCTCGTGATCCGGCCGACGTGGCGGCGCCACCGCCGGTCGCCGGACGACGTCGTCCTCGCCCTCGATCCGGGGATGGCGTTCGGGACGGGGCTCCACCCGACGACGCGCCTCTGCCTCGCCGGCGTCGAGTCGCTGGCCGATCGCGGTGCCCTGGACGGCGCCCGCGTCCTCGATGTCGGCTGCGGGTCCGGGATCCTCGCCATCGCCGCGGTCAAGCTCGGTGCGCTCGAGGCGCTCGGCCTCGACACGGACCCGATCGCGGTCGACGCAACCGCCGCGAACGCGGCCCGCAATCGGCTGGCCCGCCGGATCGACGCTCGGGCGGGCAGCCTGCCGTCCGGCGAGCGGCCCCTTCGACGTCGTGCTGGCCAACCTCATCGCCAGCGTCCTCGTCGATCTGAGCCCGCTTCTCCGCGACGAGGTCAGGCGGGGCGGTGTCGTCCTCGCCTCCGGGATCTTCATCGACCGCGAGTCCGAGGTGCGGGCTGGCGTTCGCCGACGTCGGGCTCGACGTTGCCGCTCGGTCGGCGGAAGGGGAGTGGGTCGCCCTCGAGGCGGTTCGACGCTGAGGGCCCGCGGGATGGCGGAGGCGCCCGCCCGCCTACAATCGAGGCGATGCCCGCGTTCTTTCCCGTCCTCCTCGCGACCCACATCGTCCTCGCGGTGAGCCTGTTCCTGCCGTCGATCCTGCTGCCGTTCGCGCTCCGGACCCGCCGGGCCGCGGCGGAGAGCCCGAACCGGTTCGTCCGATTCCTGCTCTGGATGCAGGCGCACGGCACGGTCGTCATCGGGCTCGGGCTGGCGGCCACCGGGATCGGCCTCGTCAGCGTCCTCGGCGCCTCGCTCCTCCAGCAGCCGTGGCTGCTCGTCGCCCTGGCGATCTACGCCACGAATCTCGTGCTCGCGTTCTTCATCCAGCGCCCGAACCTCCGCCGGCTCATCGGCATCCGAGCGGCGCCCGACGACCGCGTCTGGCTGGCCCGCGCCCGGCGGCAGCGGTACGTCAGCTACGCGATGGCGGCGCTGGTCGGGACGATCGGGTTCCTGATGAGCACGAAGCCGAAGCTGTGGTGACCCCCGTTCAGACGGCGGCGATCGCCAACCTCGGCTGCAAGGTCAACCAGTCCGAGATGGAGTCGGCCGCCCGCCTTCTGCGCGAGCGTGGCGTCGCCCTCGTCGACCGGCACTGCTCGCGCGGACCTCGTCCTCGTCAACACCTGCACGGTGACCGTCGACCGCCGACCAGAAGTCGCGCCAGGCCGTCCGGCGGGCCCGCCGCGCGAACCCGGACGCGCGAGATCGTCGTGACCGGCTGCTCCGTCCAGGTCGGGCCGGAGGCGTTCGCGGCGGCCGATCCCGCCGCCCGGCTCGTCGACAACGGGCCAAGGACGGGCTGCTTGCGGAGCTGGCGCGTCCTCGTGCGGCGACGGCGGGCGGGCGGCGCCGCGAAGCGACTCGATCGGGCGCTGCCGACCCTGTCCGGCGTCGAGATCGACGGCATCGCCGACGACCGCGCCTCGGTGGAGCGGACGCGGGCGTTCATCAAGGTCCAGGACGGCTGCTCGTTCTTCTGCACGTACTGCATCATCCCGGCGGCGCGGGGACCGGAGCGGAGCCTCTCCCCGGAGACCGTGCTCGAGGACGTCCGACGCGCGCTCCGCGCGGGCCATCGCGAGATCGTCCTGACCGGGATCAACATCGGGACGTACGACGGGGGCTGGTCGGAGCGAGGGTTCCGCGGCGCGCACACGCGATCCGCGCTGACGCTGGCGGGCCTCGTCCGGCGGCTCCTCGACGAGACGACGTCGAGCGGATCCGGCTCTCGTCGATCGAGCCGCAGCACGTCGACGACGAGCTGCTCCGGGTCTGGTCCGATGGCGCGCCGCGGACGCTGCCGCACTTCCACCTGCCGCTCCAGTCGGGCGACGACGGCGTCCTCCGGCGGATGGGCCGGCGCTACCTGTCGGCCGACTACGCGGCGGTCGTCGGGCGGGTACGCGACGCGATCCCGGGCGTCGCGATCCACGGCGACGTCATCGTCGGCTTCCCGACCGAGGACGACGTCGCGTGGCGGCGGTCCCTCGCGTTCATCCGGTCGATCGACTTCGCCGGGCTCCACGTCTTCCGCTACTCGGCCCGACCGGGCACGCCGGCGATCCGGATGGCCGGCCAGGTCGACGAGCCGACGAAGAAGCGGCGCGCGGCGGCAGCTCCTTGCGGTCGCCGCGGACGCGCGGGCGCGCTGGGCGGCGAGCCACGTCGGCGCCGAGGTCGACGTGCTGTTCGAGGAGCCGTTGGGCGACGGGCGGTGGGTCGGCCACGCGACGGATCACACGCTCGTGGCCGCCCGGCCCGGCGGCGACCTGGCCGCTCGCGAACGGGATCGGCCGGGTCCACGTCGAGTCCGTCGACGGCACATCGCCCGACCGCGTCGTCGGACGCATCCTCGCCCTCGCCCTCGCGCCGCTCCCCGCGGCAGCACCTCGGAGACGCCGATGGCCGCTGATCCCGACTGCCTGTTCTGCAAGATCGTCGCCGGCACGATCCCGTCGACGAAGGTCCACGAGGACGAGCTCGTCATCGCCTTCCGCGACATCGCGCCGCGCGCGCCGACCCACATCCTCGTGATCCCGCGCGACCACATCGCCTCCGCCGCCGACCTGACCGACGAGCACGGGCCCCTTCTCGGGCGGCTGTTCGCAACCGCCGCCGAGCTCGCGAGGAGCGAGGGAATCGCCGACGCCGGCTATCGGCTGGTCTCGAACGTCGGCGCCTGGGGCGGCCAGACCGTCGACCATCTCCATTTCCATCTGCTCGGCGGCCGCCCGTTCGTCTGGCCGCCCGGGTGAGGCCCCGGGTCGCCCTGGTCGCGTGTCTGGTTGTCGTCGGCCTCGTCGTCGGCGGCTGCGGCATCGGGGCGTCGGGGGTGGTCGTGACGTTTCCGCCCTCGAGCATCGGTCCGGCCGCGACCGTCTCGCCGGCCGTCGCCCAGACGCGCACGGCGATCGCCGCCGCCCTCGCGCCGTTCAGCCTCCAGCTCGACGATGCCGACCGGCCGTTCCGGCCGCCGGAATCGGCTCGACTCGCGTCGGCGCCGCGGGCCGTCTTCCAGGTCGTCCTGCCCGCGGACCTCGACGGCGGCAACATCGTCGTCTACGAGTTCCGCGACGCCGCGGTCGCCGTCGACGCCGGCAACGAGCTTGCCGGATACATCGGGACCGGCGCCGGGCGCATCCAGTTCCCGCTCGACGCGCAGCACTCGATCCGCCAGCTCGGCACGACGCTGATCGTCTACACGTGGTCGCCGTCGTCCTCGCCCGACCCGGGCTCCAAGACGATCGCCGACGCCCTCGCCACGCTCGGGATCGGGTTCGCGCCACCGCGCTGACGCTCAGCCGGCGTCCTCGCGAACCGGCAGCGGTTCGTCGGTCGCGGCCCAGCGGCGGACGACGTCGCGCTTCACCTTCAGGGTGTGGGTGCGGGGGAAGTCGTCCTCGGGCCAGACGCGGGACGCGGCCACTCGCTGGTGAACCGCGAGGGTCGCGTTCGCGGCCTTGACCGCTGCCTGGATCGACTCCCTGACGTCGGCAGCCTCCCGGTCCGCGTCCCGTGGCGCGAGCACGACCGCCTCGATTCGCCCGGGGCGCGTCTCGACGACGACCGAATCGCGGACTCCGGCGACTCGCAGCGCGTTCTCGATGTCCTCCGGATACACGTTCAGGCCGTTCGGCAGGACGATGATGTCCTTCGTCCGGCCCATGAGGATCAGCCGGCCGGCGTCGTCCAGCCGGCCGATGTCGCCGGTCCGGTACCAGCCGTCCTCGGTGAAGGCGGCGGCCGTCGTCTCCGGGTCGTGCCAGTAGCCCTTGAACAGGGTCGGGCCGCTGAACTGGACCTCGCCGTCGTCGGCGAGCCGCATCTTGACCGGCGGCATCGCCCGCCCGACCGTCCCGAGCCCGTGATCCTCGCGGGTCGTGCAGGTCCCGAATCCGGTTTCGGTGGCCCCGTAGCCCTGGACGACGACGACCCCGAGATCCTCCCAGGCCTGCTGGAGCGCCGGCGCCAGGAATGCGCCCGAGCTGACGAACAGCCGGATCCCACCGCCGAGCCTGGCGTGGACCTGCCGGAACAGGAGCCGGCGCAGCGCGTACGGCAGGTGCCGGGCGATCCGCCGCAGCCGGCCGAACGACGTCGCCCGGCCAGACTTCTGGACCTCGCGTTCGACCGAGGCCCAGAACAGTTCGAGGATCTGCGGAACGACGACCATCGACGTGGTCCGGTGGCGGCGGATCGCCTCGAAGATGACCCGCGGATTGCGGCTCCGGACGTACAGGACGTCGGCGCCGACATCGAGCGCGTAGAACAGGGCGACGGCCTGCTCGAGCAGGTGGGAGAGCGGCAGCAGCGACACGACCCGGTGCTCGATCGGCGGGACGACGCGATGCATCGCCCGAACCGACGCGACGACATTGTCGTGGGCGAGGATCACGCCCTTCGGGGCGCCGGTCGTGCCCGACGTGAAGATGAGCTCGACGATGTCGGTCTCGGCCGGCCGCGGCCAGGCGGCGAGCTGCTGCTCCCAGTCGGCCGGGAAGGTGTCGTCGACGTCCGCGGTGAGCGCGTCAAGGGTCGTTGTCGGGAACTCACCGAGCCCCGCTTCGCGCGGATCGGGCGCATCCGGGCCTGCGCCGAGGATCAGCCGCTTCGCGTCCGCCCGGGCCGCGATCCGCTCGATCGCGTCGGGCGCCATCCGCAGGTCGAGCGGAACGAGGACAAGTCCCGCCCGCATCGCGCCGTAGTACGCGGCGGGGAGCTGCGGCGTGGCCGGCGACCAGGTGAGGATGCGGTCGCCGGGTTCGAGGCCCGCAGCCCGGAGCCGCCACGCCGCGAGCCGGCTGCGCCGCGAGAGCTCGCGATACGTCCAGGCCAATGCCGGACGCCCGTCGCCATCGAGCGCCAGCGCAGGCCGATCGCCGAATCGCTCGACGGCAGCATCGAACAGGTCCAGGAGCGTGGTCATCGACGGATGGTAAGTGGCACGCGAATCGTGCGGGCGGCGGGTTTGACCCGGTTCGGGGGCTCGGCTACACTCCGCCAGCCTGTCGGCCGGGAGCGCGCGTGCGTGGGAAACGGTCGAGGCAGCGTCGAGCCGGCTGGCCGCGAGCACGACGCACGAAGACGCGACACCACGGCCTGAGGAGGTGAACCGGGATTGGCAGAAGTCCGAGTGGGTGAGAACGAGACGTTCGAAAGCGCCCTGCGCCGCTTCAACAAGAAGATCCAGCAGAGCGGCATCCTCGCGGAGGCTCGCCGGCGCGAGCACTACGAGAAGCCGAGCGTGAAGCGCAAGCGCAAGGAAGCAAAGCGCAAGAAGAACGCCCGAACGCAGGCCGGCTGAGCTACCCAGCTCCCGACCGCGCCCCAGGGCGTTTATCGCCCGAGGTAGCCATTCCGGTGTCCCTTCGAGATCGAATCCAGTCCGACATCGCCGCCGCCATGCGGTCGGGTGATGCGCTGCGCCGCGACGTCCTGCGCATGGTCCAGCACGCCGCGTACAACATCGAGAAGCGCGAGAAGCGGACCCTCAGCGACGACGACTACGCCGCCGTGATCAACCGCGAGGTCAAGACGCGGCGGGAGTCCGTCGAGGCGTTCCGCAAGGGCGCCCGCGAGGACCTCGCGACGAAGGAAGAGGCGGAGATCGCCATCCTCGCCGAGTTCCTGCCCGAGCAGCTGACCGAAGCCGAGATCCAGGCACTCGTCGACGAAGCAATCGCCGCGACCGGCGCGTCATCGGCGCGTGACATGGGCAAGGTGATGGGCTGGCTCTCCCCGAAGACCCGCGGCCGGGCCGACGGCAAGCATGTGAGCGAGCTCGTGGCGCGAGCGCTGGCGGCCGCGGATCTCGCGGTCCACGACACCGGCGGACACCCCAAGTGACGCGACGAACCCCATGCTGACCCGGCCCGCCGACCGCTCCGCGCCCTTCAGCCGGCGCGAGGTCGCGCGCCTCGGGATCGCGGCGATGGCCCTGATCGTCGTGCTCGCGACGATCCTCGGCGTGGACTTCGTCCCGCAGCGGCTCCAGGTCAACATCGGGACCGTCGCCACGGCCGACATCGTCGCGCCGCGCGCCGACGAGTACATCAGCGCCGTCGAGACGAACCTCCAGAAGGCAGCGGCCCGAGCGGCCGTCGAGCCGGTCTACGACTTCACCACGGCCAAGGCGAGCGCGACCGCCGAGAAGCAGCTCCGCGAGTTCGAGCTGCGCGTTCGACCGATCGACCAGGCATTCGCCGATACCACGCCCGTCGACCAGCGCGAAACGCTGCTCGCCGCCGCCCTGCCGGACCTGCCCGAGGACGCCCGGGCGACGCTCATGGCTCTCACGCCCGAGAAATGGGCGACGGTCCGCGCGGAATCGTCGCTGGTGCTCGAACGGACGGAGCGCGGTGAGCTTCGCGACACGGATGTTGCTCCGGTCCAGGCGCAGCTCTCGGGCCAGATGGCGGGCGGGCTCGAAGCCGCCGAGCGGACGCTCGCTGCCGAGATCATCTCCCCGCTCATCGTCCCGAACTCATCCTTCAGCTCGACGCTGACCGAGCAGGAGCGCACCAAGCGGGCCGACCTCGTCGAGCCGTTCAAGGTCCAGTTCGCCCCGAACGAGACGATCGTTCAACGGGGCGAGAAGATCAGCGAGTTCCAGCTCGAGGCGATCGACCATTTCGGCCTCCGGAACGCTCGGCCGGATGTTGCCCGGCTGGGCGGCTGGCTCTTCCTGGCGATCCTCGTCGTCGGCCTCGTCCTCGGCTGGATCTGGCGGTTCCGACCCGAATACTGGCACCGCAACAACGCGCTCCTCCTGATCGGCCTGATCCTCGTCGGCACCGCGATTGCGCTGAAGGCGACGTCCGGTCGGGCCGCGCTTGCCGTTCATCGTCCCGACGGCGGCGGCCGGAATCCTGCTCGCGATCCTGCTCGATGCGGGTGTGGCGACGATCGTGATGGTCGCGATCGCGCTCCTGGGGGGAGCGCTGAACCTCAACGAGAACTCCGCCCTTGAGTACGCCGCGTACGTCCTCGTCGGGGGCCTGGCCGGGATCGTCACCATTCGCCGCGGCGACCGGCTGCAGGTCTTCGTCCAGGCCGGCCTCGCGGTGGCCGTCGCGAACGTCCTCGTGGTCTCGACGTTCGCGCTTCTCGGGACGCCACGATGCCCGAGGCCTCCTGGAACTCGTCGGTGCGTCCGGTGGCCTCCGCCGCCGGGGCGGCCGTTGCAGCCGTCGGCTCGTTCGCCGTCCTCGGCAGCCTGTTCGGGATCCTGACCGTCTTCCAGCTTCTCGAGCTCGCCAACCCGTCGCAGCCGCTCATGCGACGGCTGCTCGTCGAGACGCCCGGTACGTATCACCACTCGCTCATGGTCGGCAATCTCGCGGAACGGGCGGCGGAGGCGATCGGCGCCGACCCGCTCCTGACCCGCGTCGCGGCCTACTACCACGACATCGGCAAGCTGGCGAACCCGCTCGCGTTCATCGAGAACCAGGCCGGCGGCGAGAACATCCACGACGAGCTCGACCCGGAGGTTTCGGCGCAGATCCTCAAGCAGCACGTCGCCGACGGCATCGACGTCGCCTACAAGAACAAGCTCCCGAAGGCACTCATCGCCTTCATCCCGCAGCACCACGGGACGGCGATCATGAGCTACTTCTTCGCCCGTGCTCGGGGCCTGGCGGCGGAGCCGTTCGGTGGCCCGATGACGCCCGAAGGCGCGAAGGCGGCCAACGTCGTCGACGAGCGCAAGTTCCGCCACGCCGGCCCCAAGCCGCAGTCGAAGGAGGCCGCGCTGATCATGCTCGCGGACGGGGTCGAGGCGTCGGTCCGATCGCTCGCGTCACGCGACGAGCCGGCGATCCGGGCGATGGTCGCCCGGATCATCGACGAGCGGCTGTCGGACGGGCAGTTCGACGAGTGCGACCTCACGCTCCGCGACATCGAGCAGATCAGGGAGGCGTTCGTCGGTCAGCTGCTCGGGATGTACCACCAGCGAATCGCCTACCCGCAGAACAAGGTGGTCGAGCTGGAGTCGCGTCGAGGTACGGGCACCGGCACCGGGGCGTGACCGAGCGCGCGATCTACCTCTCGCCCTGGCGGATCGACGTCACGATCCGGGACGGCGTCGATCCGGTGATCCGCATTTCCCGCCTGGCCCGGGCGATGGCGGCGGCCCTCGACGCCGCCGGTGCACCGTCACCGGGATCGATCGGGCTCATCCTCGCCGATGACGCCGAGCTGGCCGAGCTGAATCGCGCGCATCTCGGTGGCGACGGACCGACCGACGTCCTCTCGTTTCCGCTGTTGCCAGCGGGCTCGTTCCCCGCGTCCTCTTCGACGGCCGGCGCCCCCGGCGCCGCGGCCGCGCCCGCGTTCGCCACGCCGCCGGGTCGCCGGCTCCATCTCGGAGACATCGTCGTCTCGGTCGAGCGGGCGGCCGAGCAGGCCGCCGCCGGCCGCGGCGGCCAGACCGGCGACGTCCGCTGGTCCGTGGCCGACGAGCTCCGCCTCCTCGTGACCCACGGCACCCTCCACGTCTGCGGCTGGGACCACGCCGAACCAGCCGAAGAGGCGGCGATGCGCGACCTCGAGCGTCGGCTGCTGGCCGGCTGAGGGCGTCAGCGGTCGGGCGGCCGGGTGGCGCCTGCCGGATCGCTGCTACCATCGCCGCGGGCCCTCCCGGACGGGATCGGGCCCGTTCGGCGTGTGATGCGGGAGGTCGTCGCGCGCCCTGGAGGTTCGGTGAAGATCGTCGTCGGCCTGGGGAATCCGGGCGAGCAGTACGCGCAGACGCGGCACAACATCGGCTGGATGGTCCTCGACCGCATCGCCGACCGGGCGGGCTGGGCCGGCAAGGGCCGGACGCGCGACGCCGCGGCGATCGCCATGGGCCGCTACCGCGGGCTCGACCTGATGATCGTCAAGCCGCTGACGTTCATGAACGAGTCGGGCCTCGCCGTCCGCAAGGTGCTCGCCCGCGAGCACGCGCCGCTGGTCGACCTGCTCGTCGTCGCCGACGACTTCGCGCTGCCGTTCGGCAAGCTCCGCTTCCGCGAGGGTGGCGGTCCGGGCGGCCACAACGGCCTCGGCTCGATCATCGACGAGCTGAGCACCGAGAAGTTCAGCCGGCTGCGGGTCGGGATCGGGGCGCCCGGTCGCGGCTTCGCCGACCACGTCCTCACCCCGTTTGCGCCCGACGAGCGGCAGCGGCTCGACGAGCTGCTCGACGCCGGCGCCGACGCGGTCGAGGAATGGGTCCGCCACGGCACGAGCAAGGCGGCCAATCGATTCAACATGTTCGAGCTGCGGCCGGCCGACGCGGAGATGCTCGCGCCGCCCGGCGCCGTCGACGGGCCGCCCGGCGCCGATGGCATCCGGCGGACGAAGACCGGCTGGCGCCGGGTCAAGCCGGCCGAGGACGTCGCGTTGACGGCGCCACCGGTCCGTGGCCGGCGCGGTCGCGACCGCCACCTGGCCGAAGCGGCAGCGGCGGCGAAGGCGGCAGGCGGCGGAAAGGCGGGCGCCCGGGACGCCGGCCGTGGAGCAGGGAGGCGGCTGCCGGACCTCAGCGCACTGCCGCCGCTCCTCGCGGCGACCGGTTCCTTCGCCGCGCTCCGCGAGCGTGTCGGTGCGCGCAGGCCGGCACGCCGGCCTGACCTCCGTGCCCCACGGCGCCAAGACGTACCTCGCGGCGGCGCTCGCGCTCGTCGAAGGCGGCGAGCGCCTCGCCTGGATCGCTCGCGACGCGGAGATCGGCGACCGGGTCGCGGAGGAGCTCCAGGCGTGGCTCGGGCGATCCGGAAGCCGTCGCAGTCCTCGAGCCGCGGACGGCGCTCGCCTACGAGCGGAGCGAGCTCGTCGCCGACGAGACCGCCGCGCGCGTCGCGGCCCTGTCGGCCTGGCGGAGTGGCCGCGCGCGGATCCTCGTCGCGAGCGTCCAGGCGCTCGTCCAGCACACGATCGCGCCCGACGACCTCCCGGCGACGCCGCGGGAGCTCGTCGTCAACGGGCGTCTCCGGCAGGACGAGCTCCTCCGCGAGCTGCTCGACCTCGGGTACGCGCCCGCCGCCGAGGTCGCCGGGCGCGGCGAGTTCGCACGGCGCGGCGGCATCGTCGACGTCTTCCCGCCGTCGGCCGCGCTGCCGGTCCGGATCGAGTTCTTCGGCGACGAGATCGACTCGCTCCGGGCGTTCGACCCGACCGACCAGCGGGCCGTCGGGCCGCTGGAGCGGCGTGACCCTGCTCCCCGCGTCGGAGTTCCTGCGGCGTCCGGGCGGCGCTCGCGGAGCAGCTCGGGCGCAGGGCCGCCGAAGCTGCCGGAGCGCCTCGCCGCCGACCTCGAGCGGTTCGAGGCGAGCGAGACGTCGCGGGCGCTGAACGTCGGCGACGCGGCGGAGGTCTGGGCGCCGCTCCTCGCGCCGGCGAGCGGCCTCGACCACGTCGCGCCCGACACGCTCCTCGTCCTCGACGAGCCGGGCGACATCGCCGAGGCCGCCGACTTCCTGTGGCGCCAGGCCGACGAGCGCCGCGCCGAGCTGATCGAGAGCGGCGAGCTGCCGAAGGACTGGCCGTCGACCTACGTCGGGCCGCGGCCGTGGAAGCGCCGGCTGGTCGCCGCCGGACGCTCGAGCTCACGTGGGAGTCGGAGCCCCGGAGTCGGCGCCCTCGCCGCCGAGGCCTGACGTCCGGCGACATGTTCGGCTGGCGCGAGCCGCAGCTCCCCGCCGGGCGCGGGCAGCGCGATCGCCGCAGGCCGTCGAGCGCTGGCAGGTCGACGGCGCCCGGATCGTCCTCGCCTCGGACCAGGCGCCGCGCCTCGCCGAGCTGCTCGAGGAGGCCGGGCATCCCGGCCGCCGTCGTCCACGCCCCGGAGGCGCCGCCGCCCGGCGCGATCACCCTCGTCGAGCGCAGCCTCAACGGCGGCTTCGAGGGCGGCCCGGACGGCCTGGTCTTCGTCACGGACCGCGAGCTGTTCGGGACCGTCCGCGTCCGCCGGCCGAAGGCGATGCGACGCGTCGTCCCGCGCGACATCCTCGAGCGCCTCGACGCCGGGCGACCTCGTCGTCCACATCGACCACGGCGTCGCCCGCTACGAGCGGATGCTCCGGCGCGGCAACAAGGGCGAGGGCGAGGACCGCGACTACCTCGAGCTCAGTTTCGCCGGCCGCCGACAAGATCTTCGTCCCGGTCGAGCAGATCACCCGGATCTCGCGCTACAGCGGCGCTGAGCGACCCCAGCTGTCGAAGCTGGGTGGCACGGAGTGGCTGCGCACGAAGCAGCGCGTCCGGAAGGCCGTCACGGACCTCGCCGAGGAGCTGCTCGAGCTCTACGCCTCGCGGACCCGCGTCCCGGGCCACGCCTTCAGCCGCCGACACGCCGTGGCAGGCGGAGATGGAGGCCTCGTTCCCGTACGAGGAGACGCCCGACCAGCTGCGGGCGACCGTCGAGGTCAAGGCCGACATGGAGGCCGGCCGGCCGATGGACCGGCTCGTCGTCGGCGACGTCGGCTACGGCAAGACCGAGGTCGCGCTGCGGGCCGCGTTCAAGGCGATCCAGGACGGGCAAGCAGGTCGCGGTCCTCGTCCCGACGACCGTCCTCGCGGCGCAGCACCACCAGACGTTCTCGCAGCGGTTCGCGACGTTCCCGATCGAGGTCCGGCTGCTGTCGCGGTTCGTCGGCCCGGCGGAGCAGAAGCGGACGCTCGCCGGGCTCGCGGACGGGTCGGTCGACCTCGTGATCGGGACGCACCGGCTCCTGTCGAAGGACGTGAGGTTCAAGGACCTCGGCCTCGTCGTCGTCGACGAGGAGCAGCGGTTCGGGGTCGCGGCGAAGGAGCGGCTGAAGCAGCTCCGGCGCGAGGTCGACGTCCTGACGCTGTCGGCGACGCCGATCCCGCGGACGCTCAACCTGGCGCTGGCCGGCGTCCGCGACATGTCGGTGATCGAGACGCCGCCGGAGGACCGGCTGCCGATCCAGACGCGGGTCGCCGAGGCGTCGGCCGGGCTCGTCCGCGACGCGATCCTGCGCGAGCTCGACCGCGGCGGCCAGGTGTTCTTCGTCCACAACCGGGTCGAGACGATCGAGGCCCAGGCCGAGCAGCTGCGGCGGCTGCTGCCCGGCGCGCGGTTCGTCGTCGGCCACGGCCAGATGGCCGGAGGGCGAGCTCGAGAAGGTGATGCTCACGTTCGCCGACGGGCGAGGCCGACGTCCTCGTCTGCACGACGATCATCGAGTCGGGGCTCGACATCCCGAACGCGAACACGATCGTCATCGACCGGGCGGACACGCTCGGGCTGGCCCAGCTCTACCAGCTCCGCGGCCGCGTCGGGCGGTCGTCGCGGCGGGCGTACGCGTACCTGCTCTACCGGCGGCGCGAGCGGATGAGCGAGGAGGCCCGGAAGCGGCTCCAGGCGATCTTCAACGCGTCGGAGCTGGGCGCCGGGTTCCAGATCGCGCTGGCCGACCTCGAGATCCGCGGCGCCGGCAACATCCTCGGCGGCGAGCAGTCGGGCCACATGGCGGCGGTCGGGTTCGACCTCTACTCGCGGCTGCTCGCGGAGGCGGTCGAGGAGCGCAAGGCGCGGCGGGAGGATCGGCCGCCGCGGGTCGAGAAGCCGCAGGCCGTCGTCGACCTGCCGGTCGAGGCCCACCTGCCCGACGCCTACGTCCCCGAGGAGGCCCAGAAGCTGGAGCTGTACCGGCGGCTGGCGCGGGCCCGATCGGCGGGCGACCTGGCCGCGTTCCGCCAGGAGGTCACCGACCGGTTCGGCCCGATGCCGCCGCCGGTCGTGCGGCTCGTCGAGGTCGCCGGAGCTGCGGCTGGCCGCCGAGGCGCGCGGGCGTCGCGTCGATGTCGCGCGAGGAGGGCCAGCTCGTCGTCCGCTTCGGCGAGGGCATGTCGCGGGCGACGGCGATGCGGCTGCTCGCCGGCGGGGGACTGCCGGGCGTCAAGCCGTCGGACGTGACGTTCGCCTCGAACCAGGTCCGCATCCGGCTGCCGCGCGACGCGTCGCGGGCTGGGGGCTGACCCAGGCGGTCGTGGCGCGGCTGTCTGCGAGCGAATTCGTGAGCGAGCCGCAACGGCGAGCGGGTGCTGCGGCTCGAGATCCCGATCGAGTCGGACGAGGAACTCGCGGCGCTCGAAGGAGCGCTGATCGCCGCCCGCGCCGCGGAGCTGTCGCAGATCCGTCGCCGCGGCGACGCGGCATGTCGTTCGGCTACGGCAGCGACTCCGCGCGCGAAACGATGACCGACGAGGTCGACCAGGCCGAGCGCCGCCACGAGATGCTCGACCGATTGCTCTCGGCGCTCCAGAAAGCGACGGCCAGCTAGGCGCGCTGCCGGGCGATCGTCAGCCCGACGATCCGGGAAATGACCAGGGCGACGTACATCAGTCCCGCGACCTGCTCGATCATGACCCACGAACGGGCATGGGGCAGGACCGGCGTAATGTCGGACAGTCCGACGCTGGTCAGGTTCGTGAACGACAGGAACAGCATCTGGAACCAGGTCCGCGGGGCATCCGGGTCGATCGGCGGCGATGAACGACCCTGGCCAGAGGACCTGGACGGCCATGAAGGTGTGGGCGAAGGCCCAGGCGACGACCGTGAACGTGGCCCCGGTCGCCCACAGCTCATCTTTCGTCACGAAGCGGTCGAGGAACATGTAGCGCAGCAGCGCGGAACTCGTGTAGAAGTAGAAGACCGCGTGCAGGACCGACGACCACAGGATGACCTGGCTGTTAAGCGGGTCGACGACCTCGAGGATGGTCAGGACGACGATGGGCACGCCGAGCAGCACTGAGACCCACAACAACGCGGACGTAGCCTGCACGGTCCGTACGGCGAGGAAGAGAACGACCAAAGCGAACGATGACAGCGCGGCCCGGCCGATGGGCGACTCGTCCATGAACGGGTAGACGAGCACGCCGGTCAGCTGGACGGCGAGCAGCACTGCGGAGGGTTGCCGCCAGAGCCGTCGAAGCCAGCGAGTCATCGCCCCCAGTCTACGGGCGGCGCCAGACGGCGCCCGCGCCTGGCCGATGAGTTTCTTCTCCCGATCGTGTCTCATAGACACCCGTCGGAGAACCTAAGGAGCCAGACCATGGACCAGACGAACCTCGACATCTATGGCCATCCGCCGATCCCCTGGTCGCGCGCGGAGGAGCAGCTCGAGGCGCCGTCGGCCAGAAACGACGCCACTTTCCTTGCGACGGTCCGGCCCGACGGACGGCCGCACGTCGCGGGTATTGGCGCCCTGTGGGTCGACGGCAAGTTCTACTTCGTGAGCGGCGCCGGGACGCGCAAGAGCCGAAACCTCGCCGAACGGGCCGACTGCGTCATCTCGGTCAACCTGCCCGACCTCGACCTCGTCGTCGAGGGCGCGGCGACGAAGGTGACCGACGAGCCGACGCTCCAGCGCCTCGCCGAGCGCTACGACGCGCAGGGCTGGCCGGCGACCGTCGAGGACGGCGCGTTCACCGCGCCGTACAGCGCACCGAGCGCCGGGCCGCCACCGTGGGACCTCTACGAATTCACGCCAACGACCGCGTTCGGTGTGGCGGGAGCTGAGCCCTACGGCGCCACGCGCTGGCGGTTCCAGGCCTAACAGGTGGTTCAGTGTTGGGTGCGGATCCACAGAAGTTGAGTGACCAGGACGCGGGGCAACTTGACCAGATCGCTGGCTTAGTGCGCACGGTGCTCGGAGAGGACGCTATTGGCGCGTATCTCCACGGCTCCACCGCGCTCGACCAACTCAAGCCGATCAGCGACATCGACGTCCTCGTCCTGTCGCGGCGTCCGACGACAGCCACTGAAAGGCGGACTCTCATCGACCGCCTCCTGCGAATGTCCGGACGGGGCGATCCATCGGGAAGGGCTCGCCCAATCGAGCTGACCATCGTGGTCGAATTGGAGATCCGACCGTGGCGCTACCCGCCACGACTCGACTTCCAGTACGGCGACTGGATGCGGCGCGAGTTCGAGGGAGGTGACCTCTCGCCATGGGAAACCCCGAACCCTGATCTGGCGCCTGTCATCACGATGGTCCGATCCGCCAACCGGGCGCTGTTCGGGCCTCCGCCGGCTGAGGTCTTCGATCCGGTTCCCCGCGAGGATCTCAATCGCGCGATCGTCGAGGGAATTCCCGGCCTGCTTGATGACCTCGACTCGGACACGACCAACGTCGTCCTGACGTTCGCCCGGATCTGGACGACCCTCGCGACGGGATCAATCCGCTCCAAGGACACCGCCGCGGATTGGGTGCTCCCGCGCTTGCCCGAAGAACATCGTCCCGTCCTGACTCGTGCCCGAGCCGTGTATCTCGGCCACGAGGACGACAGCTGGGGCGACTTTCGGGCCCGCTTACGCCCGCACATCGACCACGTGCAGGATGAGGTCGAGCGCCTCGTGGCTGCGTTCGCGTCCGAGGTGGGATGATCCGGGGACGGAAGTAGCTCACAACAGGAGACGGCATGCCAGGACCGACCAGCGTGGAGGACTACCTGGCCGCGCTGACGGACGAGCGACGTGCCGGGGTCGAGGAGCTTCGGCGGACGATCAACGCCGCCGCCCCCGAGGCAACCGAAACGATCGCGTACGGGATGCCGGCGTTGCGGAGTCACGGCGGTCAGTTCCTCGTCTCGTACGCCGCGTACAAGAAGCACTACAGCCTCTTTCCGGCAAGCGACGCGGTGGTCGAGGCGCTCGGCGACGAAACTCGACGCCATATCTCGCAGGCAAAGGGACGATCCAGTTCCCGGCGGATCGCCCCATCCCCAACGCAGTCGTGACCAAGATCGTCAAGGTTCGGTTCGCGGAGAACAAAGCGCATGCTCGGAAATAGCCGCGTCCACCCGGTGCTCCTGGCAACGAACCTCGCCACGGCGCGCGAGTTCTACCACGACAAAGTCGGGCTCGAGATCGTCGCCGAGAACGACGACAGGATCGAGTTTCGTTGCGGCGGCGGCACGAAGTTTGCCGTCTCGAAGAGCACGATCGGGACCGCGGACAGCCAGACCCAGATCGGCTGGGAGGTCGACGACCTTCGCGCGGAGCTCGACGAGCTCAGGTCTCGAGGCGTGACGATCGAGGACTACGACCTGCCCGGGCTCAAGACCGAAAACGGGATTGCCGACGTGGGCTTCGCCTGGATGGCGTGGATCGTCGACCCGGGCAAGAACGCCCTCGCGATCATCCAGCTGAAGGGCTGATGGGTCAGCCCTTGCCGAAGTCGGTCTCCTTGACCAGCCGACCGGAGCGATCGAAGGTTCGCCAGGGGCCTATCTGCTTGCCGCGGTCGAGCTCGCCGGTGCGCATGACGCTGCCGTCGGTGCGGTACCACTCCCACGCACCATGCATCTCGCCGTCGAGGTGGAAGCCCTTCATCTTTACGACCCCGGTCGGGTAGTGCACGATCGACGGGACAGGTTCGATACGCTTGACCACGCCCGGAGTATTGCACCGGCGCCCGCGACCGGAGGAGGCCAGAGTGCCCGAGAACGACGGACCCCCCGAGACCACCGAGGACGCGCTGAAGCAGTGGCGCGCCGCCGAGCGAACCGTCGCGGTAGCGCGCCGCGGCAGACTTGCGGCCGAAGCAGCGGCCGCTGCCGCCGCCGAGGCCGCCGAAGCAGCAGCCGCAACCGCGGTGGCTGCCAAGGGCGCGCTCGAAGCCATGGCTCTGGCCGAAACCTCCGCGGCGAAGACCGCGGCTGCTGCCAAGGCTGCGGCATTGTCGACGCAGGTCGACTTCGGCAGACGCAGACGCCGAGACGTCCATGGCCGAGGTCGACGAAGCCGAGGCGCAGCAGCGCTACCGAAACGCCGTTTCGCGCGCCGAAGATCGGCCATAGGGCCGACTCGACTCCTCGTCGATCGTGAGCCTGTTCGGGTCGCCGGTCGCGCCGGTCGAGAAGAGCGTTCGCGTCGAACCGGGCGACGACGCCGAGGGCGCCGTCGCTGATCCGGTAGGCGACGATCCGGGCGAGGTGGTTCACGTTGCCCGGGTCTTCCTGGATGAGGAGGTTGCCGTGGGTGTCGATGGTCATGTTGTCCGGCTTGTTGCATCTTCGGCCTCGCCGGCACCGAGTTCCTCGCTGCCGTCGAGGAGCAGCGTCAGCGTCGCGCCGCGATCGGGGTTCTCGATGTCGTCCCAGCGCAGGAGCCAGAGCCCGCCGCCGTCGCGATAGAGCGGTCCGGTCGGGTTCTCGCCGTTGTTCTGGCCACCCTCGGTGGTGAGGAAGTAGAAGTCGTTTGGGTTGTTCGGATCCCAGTGGCCGTCCTCGATCCGGTTGAGGCTGAGGCCGTCGGCGAGGGCGTCGGCGTTCTGGTCGGCGCCGGACTGGTTCCAATCGTTGTCGACGAGGCCGATCACGGCCGCGGCAGTCTTGCCGTACTTCGCCCGCCACTGGGCATCGTTGGTGACCGTCTGGTCGACGGCGTCCAGGACGTGGTCGTCGCCATTGGTCAGACCGGCCTTGTCGACCGGCGAGCCGCTCTTCTGCTTGGTCCCGACGTAGACCCACGGCTGGCTGCCGTTGCCGGGGCCGTCCTCCTGGCCCATGACGAGCGTCGTATCGCTCTCGTTGGGGGCAGGAACCGTGTTCTCCCACGAGAACAGGCCGAGGCGCGGCAGGGCGGTCGCGTCACCTTCCTTGGTCACGCCGAAGCTGCGCCCGATGTCGCCATCCTCTTCGTTGCCGAAGTAGATCTGGCCCTTGTAGCCGGTGCTCGGTCGACTCGTTGTAGAAGACGCCGGGATCCGACAGGGTGCCGGAGCAGAACCGCCCGAAGCTAACGATCCTGGACCGCGTTGTCGGCAAAGCGGGCGCCGCTCGTGACGTACGAGCCGCTCGGGTAGTCCCAGTAGCGGACGCCCGGGTTGATCCAGTCGGAGCCCGACTTGACGCGGAGGGTCGCCGGATCGATGACGTAGCGCGCGACAAACGCGCCTGTCTGGCCGTGGCGGCGGGCAATGCCCTGGGTGTCGCGAAGCTCCTGGTTCATCGTAGAGCACGAGGTTCGCGCCCTGGCGAATCATGCCGAGTCCGTCGGGGATCCCGACCATCTCGTAGCCATTCGACGCGGCCTTGGCGTCGCCGACGGTCAGCAGCGAGGTGATGTGGACCCCGTCCGCGACCGGCAGGATGTAGGGTGCGGTCGCGCTACTTGGGCCGGTCGCCGTCGACGACGCGGCCGACGCGGGGGCGACAAGGACCGTGGCCAACGCCAGGCCAGTCGTGATCGCCAGCCAGCCTCGCCTCGTCCGGGTTCGGGGGTGTTCGGTCAGAGACACCTCCGATGTTCCTCCTTCACTCGATCTTCTGGGGATGAGCAAGGTGTACCGGACGGATGTCAACGGAACGTGAACGGCGTGGCATCGCCGAGGTGTCAGGCGCCTGAGCGGGATTCCGAGTTGCGTCAGCCCGCGAGGACGTTCGAGATCCCGCCGACGAGGCCTCCGATCACCGCGAGGATCGTGATCGACGCAGCAAGGCCGCGAACCGATTGCCGAGACGGCCCATCACGCGCGAGAAGGACGACGATCGATCCGAGAAGGACGACGAGCGCGAACTTGACGACAACGAGGATTGGCAGGCCGTAGTAGTCGAAACCCTGGGCAACGAGCGGGTTCATTTCGGCGGCGATCCCGTGCCGGCCGACCATCAGCGTGAACGTGCCGAAATCGAAGAGCTGGGCGGCCAGCAGCGCCGCGAGACGGAACCGGAGAATCGCCCCGGACGGCCGGACCAGCACCGGGACCAACGCGGGAATCATGGCCGCCGCGACGACGGGGCCCCGACCACTCAAACGCCCAGGGCCTGGCATCATCGCGAACTCCTCCACGCGATGACGGGTCGGGTTCGCCAGTAGCTCTGCTCGGTCCTGGCGGCCAGACTTCAGACCGAGCGTCGTCGCTTCACCGTCGTTCCTCGGATAATGCGCCCACCGCATCTTCCTGACAACTCGGGTCCCGCGGGGTGCGTAGCGAACTCGTTGCGAGACTGCCTGCGAGGCGGGCAAACGCATGGCGTTCCGTCGGCTGAAGCCCCGGCCGCGCTAGGCTCACAGGGGGGCATGATCCGGCCGACTCCGGCATCCTTTCGCCTATGCCCAACCATCCTGCCGACCACTCGGGCCTCTGGTCGCCCGGCCGGCGTGCCCTGACGACGGGCCTGGTCCTGACCGTCACCCTCGTCGCATCGGAATCACTCGCCGTTTCCAACATCATGCCGATCGTCGATCGCGACCTCGGCGCGGGCAACAGCGACCTGTACGGCTGGGTCTTCTCCGGGTTCTTCCTCGGCAACCTCGTCGGCATCGTCGTCGCCGGTCTGCTCATCGACAAGGGAAACCTCGTTCGAGCGTTTGTCCTGGGCCTCAGCCTGTTCTCGATCGGCCTGCTCGTTGGCGGGCTTGCGCCGTCCATGCCGGTCCTCGTCCTCGCGCGGTTCGTCCAGGGTCTTGGGTCCGGCGCGATTCCGCCGGTCGCCTACGTATCGATAGGCCGCGCCCTGCCGGAGGCATTGCGGCCGCGGATGTTCGCGACGCTGTCGACCGCCTGGGTCCTGCCGGGCGTCATCGGCCCGGCGCTCGCCGGGTTCATCGCCGACACGTTCCACTGGCGGATCGTCTTTCTCGGGCTGCTGCCGCTGATCGGCGTCGCCGCGCTCATGACGCTGCCGGCGATCGCCGCGGTCGGGCCGGCGACGGTTGGCGCTGACGAGGACCAGGTCGAGGGGATCGCGGGCGCCGGTTGCCATTTGCGCTGATGCTCGCCGCCGGCGCCGCCATGGTCGTCGCCGGCCTGACGGACGCCCGCCCGATTCCTGGGTTGCCGCTGGTCGTCGGGGGCATCCTGCTCGGCGCTCCCGCGTTCAGGCGCCTGACCCCGGCCGGCACCCTGCGGGCGGCTCGCGGGCTGCCAGTCGCGGTCCTGCTTCGGGGAGTCCTGACCTTCGCCTTCTTCACGGCCGACGTCTACGTCGCCCTCGCGCTCCAGGGCTGGCGCGGGACGAGCGCGACCGTGGCGGGACTGGCGCTCACCGCCGCGACGCTGAGCTGGACTGCCGGCGCCTGGACCCAGGCCCACTACATCGGCCGGTACGGCGCGCGGCCGTTCATCCGGACCGGGTTCGCGGTCCTCGCGCTCGGCATCCTCGGGTTCATGGCCATCCTCTCGCCGGCGGTGCCGCTCGCCGTCGGCGTCGCCGCGTGGGCGGTTGCCGGACTCGGCATGGGGTTCGCCTACGCGCCGCTGTCGCTGACGGTCCTGCGCGAGGCCCCGCCCGAGAGCCAGGGTGCGGCTACGGCCGGCCTCCAGCTGTCGGACGTGCTCGGGACGGCGCTGGGAAGCGGCGTCGGCGGCGCACTCATCGCCTTCGGCCACCGCGAAGGCGCGGAGCCCTGGGTCGGGCTCGCGTGGGCGTTCGGCATCGGCGTCGTCGTGGCGGCCATCGGCGCTGTGCTCGCCGGTCGGCTGGCCGCTCGTCGAGCGGCTCCTGGCCCCGCCGAGGCGATTCCGCTGGACGCCGCACCCGCCGTGAGCGGCCAGCGAACCGACCCGACGCGGTAGACTGTGCGCCGGCCAGCGGGGCGGCAAGCCCAACGCTCGCTCGGCGACCGTGGAATCGACGCAGGTGGAGGTCCCCAGACCGATGTCAGCCGAGGAGCTGCGCCATCGAATTCGCGAGATTCCGGACTTCCCGAAGCCGGGAATCCTCTTCTACGACATCACGACCCTGCTCAAGGACGGCGCGGCCTTCAAGGAGGCGATCGATCTGATGCTCGAGCCCTACGAGGGCGAGAAGATCGACATCGTGGTCGGCATGGAGTCGCGCGGCTTCATCTTCAGCTCGCCGATGGCCTACCAGCTCGGAGCGGGGCTCGTCCCGGTCCGCAAGCTCGGCAAGCTGCCGGCCGAGACGATCACCGTCGAGTACGCCCTCGAGTACGGCTCGAACACCCTCGAGATTCACCGCGACGCGATCCAAGCCGGGCAGAAGGTCCTCATCGTCGACGACCTCCTCGCGACCGGCGGCACGGTCAAGGGCACGATCGAGCTCGTCGAGCGGCTGAAGGGCGAGGTCGTCGGACTCGCCTTCCTCGTCGAACTGGACTTCCTCAAGGGCCGCGACCGTCTCGAGGGCCGTCGCGTCACGAGCGTCATCAAGTACTGACCACCCACAGCCGCGTGTCGGCCCGCCCGACCGCTCCCGAGGGCCAGCCATTGGCCGATCCGATCGCCAGACTCGAGCCGACCGACGCCGCCGAATCGGGCGACGCCGATGGAGCGGTGGCGGGCCGCGGCGACGTGGTGCCGCCGCCGCCGGCCGGTCCGGTCGACGGTGGCGCCGACCTGGGCCGCCGCCGATTCTTCCGCCAGTTCGCGGGTGATCTCGCGAACACCGCCGCGACGATGGTGGGCGCCGCCCAGGCACTCCAGCGGACGTCGGCGGAGATGGCCAGCGCGATCCTGGACCCGACACGGGCTGCGCTCGAGGAAACCGCCGAGGCCGACGCAGCCGTCGACGGCGCCGAGCCCGCCTTCCGGACCGCGTTCCGGGTCGACGGCCGGTCCATCCGCTTCGTCGACCAGCGGGCGCTGCCGCTCAGGGTCGTCGAGCATTCCGCCGACTCCGCGGCGACGGTCGTGTGGGCGATCCGCCACGGCGTGGTCGAGGGCGGGCCGGCGATGGGGCAGGCGGCCGCGATCGGGCTCGCGCTCTCGGCCGACCGCGTCAGCGGCACCCGGCCGTACGCCCGGCGGGCGACCCTTCGCGGCGCGGCCAACGCCTTGACCAACCTGTCGCCGACTCACGCCAGTCTCGGCTGGGCCGTCGGGCGGGTCATGGACGCCTATCGGGCGGTCGGCGAGCTCGAGGAGGCGGGAGAGGCGATCGCGGCGGCGATGCACGAGGAGGCCGACCGGATCGTCGCGGAGACCACCGACGACCACGGACGGCTCGTCGACGCGGGCCTCGCGGCGGTGGACGCCCTGCAGCGCTCCGGCGACGCGCCGCTCCGGCTCCTCGTCCACGGCCCGTCCGGGACGCTCGCCGGCGGCCAGTTCGGGACGGCCCTCGCGATCGCGATCGCGGCCCATCACGCCGAGCGCGAGGTACGGGTCGTCGTGCCGGAGGCGCGGCCGGGGTTCAGCGGCTCCCGGATCACCTGCTGGGAGCTCGCCGCCGCCGGTGTGCCCCACGTTCTCGTGGCCGATACGGCCGTCGCTTCGCTGATCGCCGCCGGCGAGGTCGACGCGGTCCTCGTCCCGGCCGACCGGGTCGCCGCGAACGGCGACGTCGCCGCGATCGTCGGGACCTACCCGATCGCGGTTGTCGCCGCTCGCCACGGCGTGCCGGTCCTCGTCTGCGCCCCCGTCAGCTCGATCGATCCCTCGACCGCCGACGGCGCGTCGATCGCGATCGGACTGCGGCCCGAGGGCGAGCTCGAGCAGGTCGGCAACGTGACGCTTGCGCCGCGAGGGACGGAGGTCCGCATCCCGGCCCACGACGTGACTCCCGCCGAGCTGGTCGGCTCGTGGATCACGGGCGCGGGGCTGCGCCGCCCGCCGTTTTCGAATCAGGACGTGGACGCCTGATGGCCAGCGTCGCGATCTCCGGACGCCGTGCCCGCGGCGCGCTGACGGTCCAGACGACGCGGGATCGGGACCTCCTCCGAGGGTTCCTCGAACGGAACCGGCTGTTCGCGGCGTACGCCATGTGCGACCTGGAGGATCGCGAGTTCTCCCGGACCCGCTGGGGCGCGGCGCTCGACGGCGACGAGATGATCGCGGTCGCGCTCGAGTACTCCGGGATGACGCCCCAGCCGATGTTCGTCATGGGCCGCGACGACGGCATCGAGGCGATCCTCCGCGACGTCGTTCGGCCCCGGGCGGCATACGTCGCCGCGCTCACCGAGTCCCTGCCGGCCGTCCAGACCCAGTACAAGGTGGATCCCGGTCCGCCGATGGTCCGGATGTGGGTCGACAAGGCCCGCTTCCGGCCCTATCCCGCGGACGTCCGACGCCTCCTGCCGATCGAGATCGGCGAGCTGAACCGGCTCTACCAGCTCGGTTTCGCATCGTGGCTCCCGTCGTCGTCGATCGCCGAGGGCGTCTACTACGGGATCCGCGTCGGCGGCCGGCTCGTCGCCGCGGCGGGCACCCACGTCATCAGCCCCCAGGCGCGCCTCGCCGTCGTCGGCAACGTCTTGACCCATATCGACTATCGTGGCCGCGGCTACGCGACCGCAGTCACCGGCGCGGTGACCGCGGAGCTGCTGCGGACCTGCGACCAGGTCGCGCTCAACGTTCGCTCCGACAATCCGCCCGCCCTCCAGGCCTATCGGCGGCTCGGCTATGCCGAGCACGTCCGGTTCGAGGAACGGCTCGTCCACCGGCTGGGATCACCCTGGCCAGACTTCGCGGCGCCGATCAGGCGCCTCCTCAGCCGCAGGGAGCATGACCGCCGATGACCACATCCTCCAGCCCGGCCGGTGCCGCCGGGGCCGACGCCGGCCCGGGCGCTGCCACCGACCGCAGCCCACTGCCGGCCCACGACGTCACCGATCTCGGCCTCGCCGCCGAGGGCGTCCGGCGGATCGAATGGGCGGAGCGGGAGATGCCGGTCCTGCGCCTCATCCGCGAGCGCTTCGAGAAGGAGCGGCCGCTCGAGGGGCTGCGGATCGGGGCCTGCCTCCACGTCACGACGGAGACGGCGAACCTCATGCGGACGCTCGCCGCCGGCGGCGCGGAGGTCTACCTCGCGGCCTCGAACCCGCTCTCGACGAAGGACGACGTCGCGGCCGCGCTCGTCGCCGAGTACGGGATCGCCACGTTCGCCCGCCGCGGCGAGGATCGCGACACCTACTACCGGCACCTCAACCAGGTCGCCGACACGCGGCCGCAGATCACGATGGACGACGGCTGCGACCTCGTCTCGCTGCTCCACAGCGAGCGGCCCGACCAGGTCCGGGAGGTCCTCGCCGGGACCGAGGAGACGACGACGGGCGTCATCCGGCTCAAGGCCATGGCCGCCGATGGCGCGCTCGGCTTCCCGGTCGTGGCGGTCAACGAGGCCCAGACGAAGCATCTCTTCGACAACCGCTACGGCACGGGCCAGTCGACGGTCGACGGCATCCTCCGGGCGACGAACGTGCTCCTCGCCGGCCGCAAGGTCGTGATCGCCGGCTACGGCTGGGTCGGTCGCGGGATCGCGTCGCGGATGTCGGGCATGGGCTCCCACGTCGCGATCGTCGAGGTCGACCCGGTCCGGGCACTCGAGGCGCTGATGGACGGCTTCCAGGTCATGACCGCCGCCGACGCGGCGCCATGGGGCGAGCTCTTCATCACCGCGACCGGCAACGTCAACGTCTTCCGCCGCGAGCACTTCTCGACGATGCGCGACGGCGCGATCATGGCCAACAGCGGCCACTTCGACGCCGAGCTCGACCTGACGGCGCTCCGGGAGATGGCCGAGGGCCACATCCGCGAGGTTCGCGAGAACGTCCAGGAGTTCGATCTCGGCGGCAAGCGGGTCAATCTCGTGGCCGAGGGCCGGCTGGTGAACCTGGGCGCCGCCGAGGGCCACCCGGCCGCGGTCATGGACATGAGCTTCGCCAACCAGGCGCTGTCGGCGGAGTACGTCGCCCAGCACCACGCGGAGCTCACGCCGCAGGTCTACGTCGTGCCGGAGGCGATCGATGCCGAGGTGGCGCGGCTGAAGCTGGCGGCGCTCGGGATCACCCTCGACCCGATGACGCCCGAGCAGCTCGAGTACGTCTCCTCCTGGAAGCACGGCACGTAGGACCGGCCAGATACTCCGATTCGACGTCGCTGGAATCACTTCCGTCGCGCCGGCTGATCCGAATTCGGACTCCGGTCGAGCCGTCGCCCATACACTGTCCCGATGACGAACCGACGATCGCGCCGTATGGCGAGTGGGACTCGCCGTTTCCGATCTCACTCCTGACGGCGGGCGTCGTGACGCTCGGCGAGATTCGGGCGAGCGGCGGCGTGCGCTGGTGGCTCGAGGGACGATTGGACGAGAGTGGCCGCCAGGTCCTCGTTCGGCGCAACGCCGACGGCTCCGAGACTCCGCCTGACGCCGGAAGGCTTCAACGCCCGGACTCGAGTTCATGAATACGGCGGCGGCGCCTACGTCGTCGACGGCGACCTCGTCGTCGTCTCCGACTTCGACACCGGACGGCTGAACCGGGTCGGTCCGGCCGGGGAGCTGACACCGCTGACCCCGGAGCGAGCCTGGCGCTTCGCCGACCTTGTCGTCGATCGCTCCCGCAACCGGCTCCTCGCGATCCGCGAGGACCACGAACCCGAGACGCTCGAGCGGCACGGCGAGGCGGAGAACAGCCTCGTCGCGATCGACCTCGACAGCGGCGAGGTCACGGTCCTCGTCTCGGGCGCCGACTTCATCGCCGCGCCGCGCCTCTCGCCGGCCGGCGACCAGCTCGCGTGGCTCGAGTGGTCGCACCCGAACCTGCCGTGGGACGGAACGGAGCTGCGGCTGGCCGACGTTGCCGAGGATGGGTCGATCGGCGAGGCCGTCACGATCGCCGGCAGTCCGACCGACTGGATCGCCCAGCCCCGCTGGTCGCCGGACGGCGTCCTTCATTTCGTCGCCGAGCCGAACGGCTGGATGAACATCCACCGGCTAGTCGACGGCCGCGCCGAACCCGTGGCCGAGCTCGAGGCGGAGTTCGCCCCGCCGGACTGGCTGTTCGGCTATTCGAGCTACGGCTTCCTGCCGGACGGGTCGATCGTCGCGATCGGCCGAAGCGGCGGCCAGGACCGGCTCTACCGGCTGGCCTCGAAGGCCGGAAGCGCCGATGTCATCGACGTGCCCTTCACCGAGATGGCAAGCCTTGCCGTCGACGGCGGCCGGGTCATTTTCCGGGGCGCCTCGCCGACCACGCCGTCGGCGATCGTCGAGCTCGATCTCGAGAGCGGCGCGACCAGCGTGCTCCGGCAGTCGATGTCGACGACGTTCGACCCCGCCGACATCGCCGTGCCGAAGCCCGTCGAGTTTCCGACGACGGGTGACAGGAGTGCGTTCGGGCTCCTGTATTCGCCGCACAACACGGCGTTTCGAGGCCCCGACGGAGCGCTGCCGCCGCTGATCGTCACGAGCCACGGCGGGCCGACTGCCTCCGCCATCCGGCGCCTTCCAGGTGACCGTCCAGCTGTTCACGAGCCGCGGCTTCGCCGTCCTCGACGTCGACTACGGTGGGAGCACCGGCTACGGTCGCGACTACCGCAAGCGCCTCGAGGGCGAATGGGGCGTCGTCGATCTCGACGACTGCGTCAACGGCGCTCGCGGCCTCGTCGCCGAGGGCCTCGTCGACGGGGAGCGGCTCGCGATCCGGGGCGGCAGCGCGAGCGGCTACACGACGCTCTGCGCCGTCACGTTCAGCGAGACGTTCCAGGCCGGGACGAGCTACTTCGGGATCGGCGACCTCGAGACGTTCATCGCCCAGACCCACAAGTTCGAATCCCGCTACCTCGATCGGCTCGTCGGGCCGTATCCGGAGCGAAAGGCCCTGTATCACGACCGCTCGCCGCTCAACTTCACCGATCAGATCTCGTGCCCGGTGCTGATCCTCCAGGGCGCCGAGGACAGGATCGTGCCGCCGGCCCAGGCCGAGCAGATCGTCGATGCGCTCTGGGAGAAGAAGCTCCCGCACGCGTATCTGCTGTTCCCGGGCGAGGACCACGGCTTCCGCGCCGCGGCGACCATCGTCCGCTCGTTCGAGGCCGAACTCTCGTTCTACGGCCAGATCTTCGGCTTCCGTCCGGCGGACCAGATCGAGCCGATCGTCGTCGAGTTCCTGCAGCCCGCGAGCTAGATGGAGCCCGCCGCCACGGCCGCCGAGTCGCCGATCGGGGCGATCGAGGCGGTACTGCTCCTGTTCCTCGCGGCGACCGCGCTAGCGATCGCGGCTCGCAAGGTCGGCATCCCGTACCCGATCCTCCTGGTACTTGGCGGCCTGGCCCTCGGCTTCGTACCGGGATTGCCGCGGATCGAGCTCGAGCCGGACATCGTCTTCCTGCTGTTCCTGCCGCCGATCCTGTTCGGAGCGGGCTACTTCACCTCGATCCGCGACTTCAAGGCGAACCTGCGGGCGATCAGTCTCCTCTCGGTCGGGCTCGTCCTGACGACGATCGTCGTCGTCGCGGTCGTCGCCCAGGCGCTCATCCCGGGCATCGGCTGGCCGGCCGCGTTCGCCCTTGGCGCGATCGTGGCGCCGCCGGACGCGGTGGCCGCGACGGCGATCTTCCAGCGGCTGGGCGCGCCGCGGCGGGTCGTCACGATCCTCGAGGGCGAAAGCCTCGTCAACGACGCGACGGCCCTCGTGGCGTATCGGTTCGCGATCGCGGCGGCGATGACCGGGTCGTTTTCGCTCGCCGAGGCGAGCATCTCGTTCGTCCTCGTCGCGGCCGGCGGGGTCGCGCTCGGGATTCTCATCGGGATGGTCGCGGCGGCGATCCTGCGGCGGATCGACGACCCCGTCTTCTCGGTCGTGCTGACGTTCCTCTTCCCGGTCGCTGCCTACCTGCCGGCCGAGATCTTCCACCTGTCAGGCGTCCTCTCGACGGTTGCCGCAGGGATCTACGTCGGCCGGAACGCGCCGCGCTCGATGAGCTCGTCCGTCCGGATCGCCGGCACATCCGCCTGGCAGGTCCTGCTCTTCCTCATCAACGGGGCGGTGTTCATCCTCATCGGCGTCCAGCTGCCGTCAGTCCTGGAGAATCTCCGGGGCCGGTCGCCGCTCGAGCTGATCGCGCTGGCCGCGGCCATCTCGCTGACCGTCATCCTCGTCCGGATCCTGTGGGTGTTTCCCGGGACGTACCTGCCGCGTTGGCTCAGCGCCGGCATCCGGAACCGCGAACCGCGGCCGGCGCCGCGGAACGTGTTCATCGTCTCGTGGGCCGGCATGCGCGGCGTCGTGTCGCTGGCGGCGGCGCTCGCCCTGCCGACGACGCTCAGCAACGGCCAGCCTTTCCCGGAGCGCGACCTGCTGATCTTCCTGACCTTCGCCGTGATCCTGGCGACGCTCGTCGGCCAGGGCCTGACGCTGCCGCTCATCATCCGCGCCCTGGGAATCGCCGCGGACGGCGGCGACGGCCACGAGGAGTTGCACGCCCGTCAGGCCGCGGCGGAGGCGGCCGTCAGCCGGATCGAGGAACTGGCGACCGAGTGGCCCGGCCACCTCGAGCTGATCGATGCGCTCCGGGCCCAGTACGGCCACCGGGCGAGCCACGTCGACCAGCACCACGACGAGACGGCAACCGACGAGGCCGAGCAGGAGCTGCTCGAGCATCGGCTGATCAGGGGATCCGTCATCGAGGCCGAACGCGAGGCGCTCCTCCGCCTGCACGACACCGGCGGCCTCAGCGACGACGTATTCCGCCGCGTCGAGCGTGACCTCGACCTCGAAGAGCTCCGGATGGAGGCCTAGGCGAGGCGCTCGGAAACCGCCGACACCTGGGCCGGCCGGCGAGTCGCCGGGTCGTGATCCGCGCGGAACGTTGCCGAGAGATTGGTGAAGTACGTGTCGCCGCTGATCGACCCGAGCGCGGCCAGCTGCCAGATGTGGATCTCGTGGTAGTGCTCGTGCTGCGTCCGGTGGACGAGGTCGTAGAGGCTGACGCCGCCCGGCACCCGGTACGCCACGGCCCGTTTTCGCATCGTTGCCAGGGCACCCTGGAGGAGCTGAGCTGCGCCGGGATCGCGCGTGAGCCGCTCGTAGTCATACAGCCCGAAGATCGCGAAGTTGAAGCCGTTCAGGACGTGGGTCGGGCGGCCAGATGGGTACTCCTCGAGCCACAGGTCGCTCGAGATCACGTAGGCGACCCAATGTGCCCGCCGCGCGCCCAGCAGCCGGAACGCCGCGAAGATCAATCGGGCGGCCTCGGCGTACGAGGCCTCGCCCGTGACCCGGAACAGGCGAACGAAGAAGGAGAGTGCGAGCCCCTGGCTGTACGCCGAGACCCACGGCGCCTTGAGCGCCTCGGCCGGGTAGTCGAAGCGGTAGGGCAGGTAGAGCGCGCCGTCCTTGGCGATGCCGATCTCGCGGAGCTTCGCCGCCCGAACGCGGGCCTTCTCGAGATACGCGGGGTTGCCGGTCCGGGCGTAGCCATCGACGAACCTGATTCCATCGGCCGCGATGTTGCCCGGCGAGTAGTAGTTCTTGCCGAGTACGACCTTGTACGGGATCCCCGAGGGATCGGCACCTGGCGGGGTCGAGAGCCGCGGCAGGCTCTGGCCGTTCATCGGCAGGGCGGCCCACGGCAGGGTCCGAAGTTGGTACCCAGCGACGCGGAACGGGGCCGGGGAGAACGGGTTGTAGCCGAGGACGGTCGTGCGGGATGCGATGTCGGCCTCGGTCAGAGGTGTATAGACCGGACCGGTCCCGATGACGACCGGCTCGCGCGCCGCGGCCGGCAGCGCTCCGGCCGTCGCCGCGATGACCGCGAAGCCCACCGCCAGGAGCCTGAGCCGGATCATGCTCGAGATGACGACAAGAGGCGCTCGAGTGTGGCGACGCCGGCCTCGACGTCGCTGAAGCGCGTCGTCAAGGGCGAGAGGCCGAAGCGGATCGAATCGGGCTCACGGAAGTCGGGGATGACGTCGCGGGCGATCAGCTCCGCGGTGAGCCGCCGCGCGTCCGGGTGCCGGATCGCGACGTGGGCTCCGCGCCGCGCGGGATCGCGCGGGCTGCCGAGACTGAAGCCGAGCGCCGCGAGCCTCGCGTCGAACAAGCGCGATGGCGTACTCGGTCAGGGCGATGCCCTTCGCCCGGATCCGGTCGATGCCCGCCTCCGCGACCAGTGCGATGCCCTCGTCCGCCGCGGCCAGGCCGACGATCCCGGGTGTCCCGACGAGCCACGATCGGATGCCCGGTTCCGGGTCATAGCCCTGGCCCATCGCGAACTGGTCGCGCTGGCCGAACCAGCCCTGGATCGGGTTCCGAAGCTGTCCCCTGCAGCGACCGCCGGACGTAGAGCCACGCCGGGGCGCCGGGTCCGCCGTTGAGGTACTTGTAGGTGCAGCCGACGGCCAGGTCCGCGCCGGCTCCCTCGAGGTCGACCACGATCGAGCCCGCCGAGTGGCTCAGGTCCCAGAGCGTCAGCGCGCCCGCGTCGTGGGCAAGGGCTGTGATCGCGTCCATGTCGGCGATCGCGGCGGACCGGTAGTTGACGTGGCTGAGGGTGACGAGCGCGACATCGCCCGGATGGGCGGCGAGCGCGGCTTCGACGTCGGCCGGCTGGGGGCCCTCGATCTCGTCCGGGTCGAGCCAGGCGATCTCCAGGTCGCGCGACCGGGCGAGCCCTTCGAGGACATACCGGTCGGTCGGGAAGTTCGGCCGGTCGGTCACGACGACGCGCCGCCCGGGCCGCGCCTCGAGGGCCGCGAGGGCCACCTTGTAGAAGTTGACCGACGTCGAATCGCTCACGACGACCTCGCCCGGGGCCGCGCCGAGGACCGCCTCCGCGAGCCTGTCGCCGACGCGCAGCGGCTCGTCCAGCCATCGATCCCAGCCCCGGATCAGGTCGCCGCCCCACTCCTCGACGACCACGCGCTCGAGCCGATCCGCCGTCGCGGCCGGCAGCCGGCCGAGTGAGTTGCCGTCGAGGTAGACGAGCCCCGGGTCGGCGATGACGAACCGCTCCCGGAACGGGGCGAGAGGGTCAGCCGCATCGAGGGGGGCGGGATCGAGTGAGGCCACGGCGCGATCGGCCACGTCGTCGAGTCTAGCGCCGGGCGGCGGCTACCTCGTCGCCGTGACGGCTCCCGATCGTGGAGAGGGGAGCCACGATCACGTAGAGCCCTTCCCAGGGGACCGATCGCTGCGACTCGTGGTAGCGGGTGAAGCGGGAGGAAAGCTGGCTCACCGTGAGGTACCGCTTCGGCCACGGGTCCGACGGCGATCCGAGCGGTCCGACGACATAGAAGCCGAGGACCTCTGTCGAGTTCGGCACGCCGGGCGTCTCGCGAACGCTGAACCCGACGACGGTCCAGGCGTGGCTGCCTTCATCGACGACGATCCCGACGGGTCGCCGGGTGCGGTCCATGGCTTTCACGATCGCGAGGTAGGCGGCGGACCGCGACGAGAAACTCGCGTCGGCGTAGCCCATCCCGGCCGGCAGGCGCGCCGTCAGGACGCGCGCCCAGCCCCGAACGTCGTTGCCGCGGGTGGTGTAGCGGTACAGGTTGGCCCGCCGCAGCTCCGTGTAGAGCCGCGACTGGGTCGCGTAGCTGCGGTCGGAGCCGCCGGTGGCGAGGTTGATCATCGTCTGGACCGCGGCGGGCACGCACCAGTACGAGGTGTACTGGGTCACGGCTGCGCCGGATCGATACAGGTCGACGGTTCGCGTCTGCTCCGCCGCCGCGGACACCCGGGTGGCGGTCGGGACGCTCGACGCGCGTGAGGGATCGGCCGCGAAGACTGCTGGCCCGCTCCACGTGAGCAGGCCCGCAACGAGCGCGATAGCGATCGCCACGCGCACGCGCAGTCGCCCTTTCATCGCCCCAGAATGGCCGATCATGGTCGGATAGTCACGTCCATCGCGCGGGGCAGGCATCCCCCGATGGTCCGCGACCGACCGATCGAGCGTCCCGGTGCCGCCGCGCACCGGCCCGCTCTCCGCCGCGTACGGAGCCTCGTCAAGCCTCCCACGGACTCGCGTGGTACCCTCCGCCGGGAACCTCGCAGGGGAGCAGCATGACCAGCATTGTCGCAGCGTCGCAGTACCTCTTCACCTCGGAATCGGTCACCGAAGGCCATCCGGACAAGATGTGCGACCAGGTTTCGGACGCCATTCTCGACGCGATCATCAAGGACGATCCCAACGCTCGGGTGGCGTGCGAAACGGCGACGACGACCGGTCTCGTGGTCGTCCTCGGCGAGATCTCGACGACGACCTACGTCGACTTCCAGCAGGTCGTTCGCGACACCGTTCGCGACATCGGCTACACGAAAGCCGAGTACGGCTTCGACTACATGACCTGCGGCACGATCGTGTCCGTCCATGAGCAGTCGCCCGACATCGCCCAGGGCGTCGACGCGGCGCTCGAGGTCCGTGAGGACGCCGCCGCGACAGAGCTCGGAGCCGGCGACCAGGGGATGATGTTCGGCTTCGCCTGCCGCGAGACGCCTGAGCTCATGCCGCTGCCGATCGCCCTCGCCCACCGGATGGCCCGCCGCCTCGCCGAGGTTCGCAAGTCCGGCCAGCTGCCGTACCTCCGGCCCGACGGGAAGACGCAGGTCACGATCGAGTACGAGCACGGCGTCGCCAAGCGGGTCCGGACCGTCGTCGTTTCGGCCCAGCACGATCCCGACGTCCGTGCCGAACGTCTCCGCCAGGACATCGTCGAGGCGGTCATCCTGCCGACGATCCCGAGCGAGCTACGCGGCGCGGATCCGATCATGCACGTCAACCCGACCGGCCGGTTCGTGACCGGCGGACCGATGGGCGACTCGGGCCTGACCGGCCGCAAGATCATCGTCGACAGCTACGGCGGGATGGCCCGCCACGGCGGCGGCGCGTTCTCCGGCAAGGATCCGACCAAGGTCGACCGATCCGCCGCCTATGCCGCGCGCTGGGTCGCCAAGAACATCGTCGCGGCGGGAATCGCGGACCGGTTCGAGATCGAGCTCGCGTACGGGATCGGCATCGCCCGGCCGATTTCGGTGTCCGTCGAGACGTTCGGAACCGGCAAGCTTCCCGACGCGGACATCCAGGCGATCATCGAGCGAACGTTCGACCTCCGCCCCGCGTCGATCATCTCCGCTCTCGATCTGCGACGGCCGATCTACCGCCAGACCGCGGCGTACGGGCACTTCGGGCGGCCGGACCTCGATCTGCCCTGGGAGCGCACCGACAAGGCCGCCCTCCTCGCGTCCGAGGCCGGCGTCCGCCAGCCGGAGCCGATCCCCGCGGGCTAGCTCTCTGTCGGGTCGGCGACGATCCCAGCGAGACCGGACGCCGCGCCTCGCCGACGGCTCTGCCAGCGCAGGAGCAGCTGACCGACGACGAGCACCGACAGGGTGAACGCCAGCATCATCGTCGCGACCGCGTTCGTCTCCGGCGTGACGCCGCGTTTTACCTGGCCGAAGATGAAGATCGGCAGCGTCGATGACCCCGGTCCTGAGTTGAACGAGGTGATCACGTAGTCGTCGAAGCTGAACGTGAACGCAAGCAGGAAGCCGGCGACGATCGCCGGCAGGAGTGCCGGCAGGGTGATCTGCTGGAACGTCCGCCAAGGGGTGGCGAACAGGTCCGACGACGCCTCGACGAGCGTCCGGTCCATCCCGGACAGGCGAGCCCGGACGAGGAGGAGCACGAGGCTCGTATTGAAGAGCACGTGGGCAGCGATGATCGTGGCGTGTCCGAACCGGAGGTTGAGCCCGAACAGTGAATCGGCCGCATCGAAGCCCGTTGCGAACAGGACCAGGGTCGCCAGGGCGATCACGATCTCGGGGACGATGATGCTGGTGTAGGTGAGCGCGTCGAAGGCCAGCCTCATCTTCTTGCCGACCCGCTGGAGGCCCAGGGCGGCCATCGTCCCGAACAGGGTCGCGAGAATCGCGTTCGGGACCGCGACGATGAAGCTGTTGAGCAGTGCCCGGTGGACGACCTGGTCGTTGAGCGCGACCTCGAACCAGCGCACCGAAAAGCCGACCCACTGCGCCGATCGCCGGTTCGTGTCGTTGAACGCGAACAGGATGACGATGAAGATCGGGATGTACAGGAACAGGTAGACGACGATGGAGTGGGATCGGAGCCAGCCGTCCACAAGGCCCGCCCAGCGGTCCCTCGCGCCGGCCCTGGCTCGTCCGGGCTCAGCTCGCGCGGCCGGAATGGCGGGCGACGTCATAGGACGCTCACCTCACGACTCCGCCGTCCCCGGTTCACGAACCACAGGTAGAACGTGATCGTGACAAACATGATGATCATCAGCCCGACGGCCCGCGCCGCACCATTGGGCCAGTTCCTGTTCTGCAGGAAGTCGCTGACCAGGGCGTTTCCCATCAGGTACGTCTGGCCGTAGCCAAGGATGTCCGGGATGACGTACTCGCCCATCATCGGGATGAAGACGAGGATGCTCCCGGTCACCAGGCCCGGCAGGGCGATGGGCAGGGTGACCTGGCGGAAGGTTCCCCAGCGTGCCGCGCCGAGGTCCTTGGACGCCTCGAGCAGGGTGCGGTCCATCCGCTCGAGGGTCACGTACAAGGGAAAGACCATCAACGGCAGGTAGCCATAGATCAGCCCGAGTAGAACGGCGTAGGGCGTTCCGAGGATCCGGAAGTCGTCGTTGCCGGTCACGTCCTTGATCCAACCGACGATCCCCAGGTCGGGACCGAGGATGATCAGCCACGAATACGTCCGGATCAGGAAGCTCGTCCAGAAGGGGATCACAAGGAGAAGGATCAGGAGACCCTTCCGAGAGCCTCCCCGAGTGGCGATGAAGTAGGCCAACGGAAGCCCGACGAGCAGGCACCCGATCGTCCCCATCACCGCCATCTGGATGCTCGAGATGAACGGCTCCGGGCGGGTGAGCGCCCGGACGTAGTTGTCGAACACGAAGTCTGGTGCGTAGCCACCGTTCCGGGCGCGCACCCCGAACGAGAAGATAACGATGATGATCAGCGGAGCGACGAGCAGGACCAGGTACCAGAACGCCGCCGGAAACAGCAGCGCCCCTGTCAGGGCCCGCGCGCGCCAGCTGCGTGACGGCCCGCTCGCGGGAGCCGGACCCGTCGCCGCTGTCATCGCTGTGTTCCGGTCTCGCGGACCCGTCAGCCGCCGACCGCCTGCTTGAACTCCTCCAGGATGTCAGATCGCTGGGGCGTCCCGGCCAGATCGCGAGCACTCTCCAGCTCGGCGACGAGCGCGTCAGGCGGGAAGATCGCCGGGTTGCTCAGGATTGCCGGATCGACGAACTCCTTCGCGGCGTCGTTGCATGTGGCGTAGAGGTTGTAGTTCGTCTCCTCGGCCTGGACCTCTGGCTCCTGGATGAAGTTGAGCCAGGCATAGCCGGCTTCCGGGTGCGGGGCGTCGGCCAGGAGCACCCACGCATCCATCCAGTAGAGCGTGCCTTCGGACGGGTTGACGAAACCGGCTTTGCCCTCCTCGACGAGGGGTGCCAGCTCCTGTCCCAGAGGCCCGGTCCAGCCGAGGGTCAACGACGCCTCGCCTGCAGCCATCTTGTCGCCGTACGTATCGGAGTCGAGGGCGAGGATGTGCGGGGCGCACTCAAGGAGGATTGCGCGCGCCTCGTCCAGCTCCTCCTTTACCTCGGAGTTGATCGAGTAGCCGAGCATCTTGAGGGGGAACGTGAAGACATCCGCCGACGACGTCACGAAGACGGTCTTCTGCGAGGCCTCGGTCTTGAGCATCTCGTAGAACTCCCGCCATGACGCGGGAACCTTCGAGAGCAGGTCGCTGCGGTACAGGATGCCGGTGGTGCCGAAGTCCTTCGGAACCTGGTACTCGTCGTTGGGATCCCACCAGACCTTCTTGAAGGCCGAGTTGATGTGTTTGACATTGGGAATCCGCGACATGTCGAGCTTCTCGATGAAGCCTTCCTCGGCCATGCCCAGGACGTATTCCGCGGTCGGCGCCGCGATGTCGTAGCCGCCGCCACCACCCTGGAGGGTGGCCAGGAGGACGTCGTTGTCGGCGTAGATGTCGTACTGGAACGTGCTGATCCCGTAGCGTGCCTTGAAGGCGTCGATGTTGTCCGGTGAGATGTAGTCGGACCAGTTGTACATGAACAGCTCGCCTTCGGTGGCGTAGCTCGGTACGGGTTCCTCCGAGGGAGCGTCGGACGGGGCAAGGCTTGGCGCGCCGGCGCTCGGCGCGCTGCTTGGTGACGCGCTCGAGCCCGACCCGGTCGTGCAGGCCGCGAGGCCGGCCGCCGCAGCCGAGGCGCCCATCATCGACAGGAAGCCCCGCCGGTTGATCGGCTTCGTCAGGTATTTCGCGAGTCGCTCCTGGTCGGTCATGATCTCCTCCTCCAGTGGCCGTCCGCCCTCGGCGGTCCGCTACGTCGTCCGCTCGGGGACGATCGACTGATTACGACAACAGCACCAGGTTCGCGTCGTCCCTCCACTTGACGACGACCGCGTCCCCCGGGCCGACGCCCGATACGCTTCCGACCCCCGATGTGTTCTGCCGCCGGGCGATCATCTCGCCGGCTTGGCCCGTCGTGATCCTGTATTCGGTCTGATCCCCGAGGTAGGTCCCTTGATGGATCCGACCGCTGACGCTCGTCCACCCGTCGTTGCCATCGACGCTCTCGTCGGCGGGGCCGACGCTGAGGCGCTCGGGACGGATCACTACCGTTACCTCGTCGCCCGCCGCCGGCCGAGCGGTCGGATCGGTCACCTCGCCGAGGAGCTTCAATCCGGAGTCCGATTCGACCTGGGCACGGCGGGTCGTGGCGTCGAACTCCACGATCCTGCCGCGGATCGGATTGGAAACGCCGATGAAGTTGGCCACGAACCGGTTGATCGGCCGCTCGTAGAGGTCGGTTGGGGACCCCTGCTGCTGGATCCGCCCGTCCAGCATGACGACGATCACGTCCGACATCGTCAGCGCCTCTTCCTGGTCGTGGGTCACGTAGACGAACGTGATCCCGACCTCCTGCTGGAGCGCCTTCAGCTCGAGCTGCATCTCCTTGCGGAGCTTCAGGTCGAGGGCCCCCAGCGGCTCGTCGAGGAGGAGGACCGTCGGGTGGTTCACGAGAGCGCGGGCGAGGGCGACTCGCTGCTGCTGGCCGCCGGAGAGCTCCCACGTCCGACGGTGCTCGTAGCCGGTGAGGCGGACGAGCCCGAGCGCTTCGGTGGCTCGCCGGCGCTCCTCGTCGCGGCGCACCTTCTTCTGGCGCAGGCCGTAGCCGACGTTCTGGGCGACGTCCATGTGCGGGAACAGGGCGTAGTGCTGGAACACCGTATTGACGTTCCGGTGGTAGGGCGGGACGCCGGCGATCGGTCGCCCGTCGAGCAGGATCTCGCCTTCGGTCGGCTGCTCGAAGCCGGCGATCATTCGCAGGGTGGTCGTCTTGCCGCAGCCGGACGGCCCGAGCAGGCTGAGGAACGTGCTGTGGGGGATCTGCAGCGTCATCCGGTCGACCGCGACGACATCCCCGAACCGCTTCGTGACGTCGATGAGCTCGACATCGGGAGCCTCACGGCCGGCTCCGGCAGGCTGCGCCGACGCACCCCCGTCTGGTTGGCGATGGGGCGGGGTCTCGGTGACGGTCACGGGCCCTCTTCTTGTCGGGACGGATCGTGCACGCTGGTCGTGGATGTAGCGTTGCTACAGGCTGGCCGATGGTACGCGGAGCGATCCCGCATCGTCAACGCGGGATGAGTGCGATATTCGAATCCTCATGGTCGCGATCGGAGGGAGATTCCGCGTTCACTGAAGCTATACTTCACTTTCTCGGCGATTTCTGGACGGAGCATCCGCCGCGATGGCCACCGGTTCCGCGCCCGCACAAGCACCGGCACCCGCGCCCAACGAGCTCCAGCTCGGGCCGAGGATCCGGGCGCTGCGCCAGGCCCGCAACGTCACCCTCCGCGAGTTGGCAGCGCGGGCCGGCGTGACGGAGAGCTTCCTGTCGCAGGTGGAGCGCGAGGTGACGAGCCCGTCCATCGCGTCGGTGCAGCGGATCGCTCGTGGGCTCGACCTGGCGATCGCCGAGCTCTTCACCGAGGAAGCTCCCCACGGGCGGGTCGTTCGGCGCGCGGAGCGCCGGCGGATCGCCTATCCGGGCCTCCGGGCGATCGACGAGTTCCTCACCTCCGACATGACCGCCCGGCTCCAGGTGATCCTCTCGACGATCGAGCCTGGCGGCGGCACGGGCGACGGAGCCGTACGCCCATGACTCCGACGAGGAAGTCGTCATCGTCCTGTCGGGCCAGCTCGAGCTGTGGGTCGCCGACGAGCATCACCTCCTGGAGGAAGGTGATTCGATTGCCTATTCCTCGCGCCTGCCGCATCGCAACGTCAACAGCTCCGAACGGCAGGCCCTCGTCCTCTTCTGCCTGACGCCGCCGAGCTTCTGAGGCCGACAGTCCCGGCTGTCCGCCGGAGGTCCCGCCGCACCGCTCGGCCCGACTAGAATGACCGCCCATGTATGCCGTGATCCTGGCCGGTGGTGGCGGGACCCGGCTCTGGCCGCTCAGCCGACCCGAGCGACCGAAGCCCTTCCTCCCGCTTCTCGGTGACGAGTCTCTCCTCCAGCGGACCGTGAGCCGGATCGCTCCGCTCGTCCGCGAGGGCGACGTCTACTGCGTCACGGAGCGACGCTACGGCCAGCTCGTCCGCGATCAGGTCCCGGACGTTCGGCTCATCGTCGAGCCGGGCGGCAGGAACACCGCAGCCGCGATCGCCCTCGCCACGGCCCTCATCGACCGGCCCGACGACGAGGTCATGCTCGTCCTCCCGGCCGACCAGTGGATCGAGCGCGAGGATGAGTTCCGGGACATCGTCTCGGTCGCCGTCGGGAGCCTCGCCACGGGCGTCTTCGATATCGAGGAGCCGCTGGTAACGCTCGGCATCCACCCGTCCTACCCGTCGACCGACTACGGCTACCTCCGACCCGACACGATGCGCGGCGAGAAGGTCGAGGGCGTCCGGACCTTCCCGCTGCTCTCCTTCGAGGAGAAGCCGACCGAGGCCCGGGCGCGCGAGTTGATCAACATGCCGGGCGTCGCGTGGAACGCCGGCATGTTCGCCTGGCGTCGGGGCGCGATCCGCTGGGCGATCGAGAAGTACACGCCGCTGATGATGCTGATCGAACCGGCCGCGGGCTCAGAGCTGGCCCTCGCCGCGGCCTACGACCGGATCCACCCGATCTCGATCGATCACGCGGTCATGGAGGGCGCGGCGGGCGACCACCGGGTCGTGATGGGCTCGATGGATGTCGGGTGGAGCGATCTCGGCAGTTGGTCGTCGCTCCTGGCCGGCCTGGCCGGCCGCGCCGGTCTCACGCCTGAGGACGCTGGCGGCATGAGCGGCCGCGTGATCCAGTCGGGCGAGGCGGTCGATGTCGGCCCCGATGACCTGCTCGTCCGGTCGAACGAGGGCCGTCTGGCAGTCGAGACCCCGGCCGGCGACAGGTTCGTGTCGGACGGCGTCTCCGCCTACCTCGCCGGTGCCCGCCATCTCGAGACCGAGGTGCGGGCACTCCTCGACCGCGTCGCGCAGCAGGAGGAGCGAGGTTGACGAACATCGCCGAGGCTGCGACCCCGACGACGATCGTCTTCGGGACCGACGGCTGGCGGGCGAAGATCGCCGACGACTACACGTTCGCCAACGTCCGTCGCTGCGCCGACGGCGTGGCCCGCTACGTCGTCGACCGGGGCGAGCAGGCCAAGGGCGTCGTCGTCGCCTACGACCGGCGGTTTGCCTCGGAGCACTTCGCGGCCGCCGCGGCGGAGGTCCTGCTCGCCCATGACATCCCGGTGGCATTCGCGGTCCACGCCGTCCCGACCCAGATGTCGAGCTACGAGGTGCTTCAGCGGGGAGCGGCTGCGGGCATCGTCATCACCGCCAGCCACAATCCCTGGACCGACAACGGCTTCAAGGTCAAGGCGCCGACCGGTGCGGCCGCCGGCCCGGAGATCCTCACGACGATCGAGGCGCAGATCGCCCGCAACGGCGGGACGGCGATCGAGCGACGGCCATTCGCCGACGCCGAGGCCGCCGGCCTCGTCGAGCGCTTCGACCCGTTCCCGGGCTACGAGACGTTCCTCCGTCGCTCACTCGACCTCGACGCGCTCAAGGCCGCGGACATCACCGTCCTCGTCGACCCGATGTACGGCGCGGGCGCAGGCTGGATCCCGCGGCTGCTGGCCGGCGGCAGGATCCGGGTCACCGAGATCCACCAGGAGCGAAACCCGTTACTTCGGCGGCATCAACCCGGAGCCGATCCGGCCCCACATCGACGAGGCGCTCGGCATCCTGGCGAAGGGCGACTACGACCTGGGCCTGCTGCTCGACGGCGACGCGGACCGGGCGGGAGCGGCCGACGAGAAGGGCACGTTCATCCACCAGCTCCAGGTGACCGGCCTGTTGATGTACTACCTCGCGGAGCATCGCGGCCTGCGCGAGCCGGTCGTCGTCAGCGTCAACAACACCTCGACCGCGGCCCGCCTCGGCGAGCGCTACGGGATCGAGACGCACGAGACCCCGGTCGGCTTCAAGTTCATCGGGCCGCGGATGATCGAGACGGGGGCGATGATGGGCGCCGAGGAGTCGGGCGGTTACGGCTTCGGGATGCATCTGCCCGAGCGCGACGGCATCTACGCCGACCTCATGCTGCTCGACCTGTTCCTGCGGGAGAAGGCCGCGGGCCGCTGGCCGGTGTCGAAGGCGATCGCCCATTTCCACGAGATCGCGGGGCCATCGTTCTACCGGCGGATCGACGTCCACGTGCCGCGCGACGAGTATCCCGAGGTCAAGCGGCGCCTCCTCGTCGACCTCGTCGCCAACGCCCCCGCTGAGCTGGCGGGCCGGCCGGTCAGCCGAACCCAGTCGCTCGAGACGAAGGACGGGTTCAAGTTCTTCCTCGACGACGGTTCGTGGCTGCTCGTCCGGGCGTCCGGCACCGAGCCCCTCGTCCGGGTCTACACGGAAGCGACCTCGGAGGCCATCCGCGAATCGATGCTCGAGGCCGGCGAGCGCCTCGTCCGCGGCTCATGACCGAGCCTCCGGGACCCGCGGAAGGCTTCTCACGGCGCGTCGACAAGCCCTGGGGCCACGAGCTGATCTGGGCCCACACGGAGCAGTACGTCGGCAAGATCCTCGTCATCGAGACGGGCCGACGCCTGTCGCTCCAGCGCCACCTCGTCAAGGACGAATCGATCTACGTGCTGTCCGGACGGCTCCTCCTGACGCTCGAGGACGAGCGGGGTGAGGTCCGGACCGAGGAGCTTGGCCCGGGCGCGCACCGCCGGGTCCGGACCGGCCGGATCCACCGTTACGAGGCCGCGGAGCGATGCGAGATCCTCGAGGTTTCGACGCCCGAGCTCGACGATGTCGTCCGGCTAGAGGATGACTTCGGTCGGGAGGGAACGCTCGGTCGCCCTGACCCGAAGGTCCCGGGTCGGGATGGGCGAGATTTCACGGGGTGACCGGAGACGCCGGCGGGTGTATCGTGGCGGCACACGACCGCTCCACCGGTCGGATGGTGCATCGACCGGGCGCGGCCACGTGAACGCCCTCACGGGGCGACGGAGGTATGCCGCGATGCACAGTTCCCTGATCGGCAAAGTCGAGAAGGCGAATCGCTACGCGCGTGAGCTCGATCGCATCACGATCGATCGACTCTCGCTCACATTCCGTGGCGACAACGACACCCATCACGTCAGTCTCGACGCCGGTCAGTGGCACTGCACCTGCCACTATTTCGAGAGCTGGGCCTCGTGCGTCCACCTCCTGACACTGCAGAAGATCATGGGCGTCATGCTGCCCGAAGAGGCCCAGGTCTCGATCTTCGCCGCGCAGGTGCCGGCGTCCGCCTGACCCACCCGGCGGCGCCTCATTCGATGATGAGGTGCCAGTAGTAGGCCCCGCTCCCGAGCCCCTCGCCGTACGTGATCGTCACCGAGACGACCCAATCGCCGGAACTAGGGGCAGTGAACGCGGCGGCGGGGCCGACGCCCGAAGCCAGGCCGGTGACCGCGTCCGCCGTGACGTCGGCCGCGGTCGCGATCCGCGCGGTCCAGTCCTGCATGGTGGCGCGCTCATCCAGCTCGACGCGCAGCTCCGCCCCGGGCCGGACCCTGACGGTGTCAAGCGCCGTCGCGGGTAGCCACGGGGCGCTCTCGCTGAACCGCCCGAAGGTGAAGCCACCGACCTCACCCGGGTAGCGCTCTGCGCCGATGACCAGGGTTGCGAGGGGTGCGTCGCTCACCGCGGGCGTCGGCGGTAGGGCGCTTTCGAGGGCCCCGCTCGGCGAGGCGGCGGGTGTGGCGATGGCGCCGGCGCTCGGCGTCGGTGGCGTCGCCGAACAACCGCTGGCGACGAGCCCGATCGCCATGATCGCCACCCCGCCGACTCGACGAGCGTTCGTCACTTCACGTCCTCCTGGTTCGTTTGCTGGACCGGGACCTGAGGGCATTGCGGCGTCGGGCAACCCGACACCGTGACCGTGATCGCTCCGGACGAGTCCGTCCGGAGGCCTTCGTCGGAGGGCTTCGCGAAGTAGCCGCGCCACTCGTAGGTGGCGCTGGGGGTGACGCTCAGCTGATACGTCCCGGAGTAGACGGCCGACGCCGGCATCGTGGCGACGGTCGTCCACGACGAGGTTCCTGGCGAGCGCCGCTGCAGGACGACCTTCCGCTGCGACAAGAGGTTGGCCCGGAGCCGTTCGTATCCCGCGAGGTCCGCCACCCGGAGGGTCGCCGTGAACGTCACGGTGTCGCCGAGACGGATCGACGTATCAGTGACGGCCAGCGACAGGGCCGTCGCCATGTCGAGACACGTCGAATACTTCCGGGCCGAGTTGACCATGTCGTAGCGAAGCTGGAGCTTGGCCGCGTCACAGCGGCCGAACGTGTCGGCATCCCAGCCTGCCTTCGGCCGCGCCCGGCTGATCGTCTGGACAACCGCGTCGAGGTAGTCGGACTCGTCGGCGAAGTTGACGTGGTGGCCCAGCCCCAGGACGTGCCCGAACTCATCGAGCGCGACGTTCTCCACGTCGTAACAACCATTCGCGATCGCCGCCTGGAGCTGGCACCACTGGAGGCGGCCCCAATCGAACTGCCAGCCATGGGTTCGGAATGCGACTCGGAAGCTGTCCGGCGCATCCCAACCGTCCGCGCAGGCGAGGCCATTCACGCCGCAGAACACGTTCGCGCCGTACTCGACCGTCGAGGGGCCACCCGCGGCATAGACGATCGTCGGCGCACGGGAGGCGACCGAAGCCGCCGCGCCGGCCGCGGCTGCGACCACGGCGTCGCGCATCTTGAGGGGCGGGACCTCGTCTGCTTTCCAGCGGAACTCAAGGACGTCGTCGGCCGCGAAGAGCGGCCAGGAGATCGGCGGATCGGGGGAGTGCGCTGTCGCGAGCGACACCGCCTGCAGAGCCAGCGATCCGGCGAGGACCGCCGCGGCTGCACTGCGAAGGAGAGGGCGCGTGGTCATGGGACGACCTCCGCGGCGGGGAGTCGGCGACCATCGGCGAGGTTGATGAACGTGGCAGGCGCCAGGGCACGCGAGGGACGGCTGCCCTGGGCGAGCGCGATGACGCCGGCCGGAAGCTCGAGCGCGGCCATCGCCCGATCGGCGCCCGGAACAAGTCGCAGGCCGTTCTCGAGCGGCATCGTCCGGACTACGGTCCCGTTGAGACGGACGACGCGAAGGTGCCCACGCGCGGCGTAGTCCTCGAAGGCGACGACGCCGACCCTAGCCGCGAGCGACACGCGGGCGAGGCCGGCGCAGCTCAGCGATGTCCCGGACGTGGCCGGTCCGCAGGTCCATCGCGACGATGCCGCACGGCAGACCCGGGCAGCCGCCGTAGGCCACGAGGTCGTCGCCGACCAGGCCGATGACCTCCCCGATCCGGGGATCGTCGACCGTCGTGACCCGGCCGGAGGCTCGATCGAGAATCCGGGTCACGCAGGCTGCCTCGCCGCACGAGGCCACAATCAGCCGCCGTCCGTCGGTGCTCCAGGAGAGCCCGGTGGCGAAGACACGGCCGATGCGGTCATTCGGGACGAGCGGCTCGAGCAGCCGCATTGGCTTCGCGCCGTCCGCTGGCCTGCTCCAGACGCCGAGGTCCGCCCGGGTCGCGCGGTCGAGCCGGAACTCGACGATCCCGCCGCCCGCTGCATCGAAGACCGCACGCCTGATCAGTTCGCGACCCTCGTGGATGACGGCCGCGCAGCGCCGGTCTACGTCGACGATCCGGACAACGGAGCGACGGCCGTCGTCGCTGCCGACAAGGATCCGCCCGCCGGATGGCCCCGACGCGAACGATTCGACACCGAGGGCCAATTCGAAGCCGCCGCGGTGTCCCACCCGGCCGGCGACCAATCGCTGGCCGTCGAGTCCGCCCGCGGCGTCAACGATCGGGTCGAGCCGATACCAGGCCGCCCCTCTCGGCCTCGCAACCTCGCCCGTGCCAGCCTGCGCACCCGGGCGACACACGGGGAGCGCTGCCGGCGCCGATGCAGCGCGGATCGGCGCGAAGCCGCCGACCATCCGCGTACGGGCGGGCCCGGCAAGGGCTGGGGCAACGATGACGGCGACGGCGGCAGCGGCGAGCAACGGCGGACCCAATGCGTCGATCCTGCGGCGCAGGCTCATGCGAACTACCTCCTCCGGCGGGCAAATGCTTGGCGGGAGGAGGGCGAGGCGGCCATGGTCGCAGCCGGCGCTTATCCGCGGCTTATCTGGGACTCCACGCAGCGCCTCGCGCAGACCTCCGGAAGGGCTGTGCTACGCTCCGGCCATAACGAACGACGCCGCGTGGTCGCGAAGCCGGTGCAATTCCGGCACAGTCCCGCTACGGTGATCGCCGCTCCTCCGGGAGCTGCGTAAGTCCGGTCGCCGGCCCCGCGGTTGATGCTCACCTTCGAGAGAAAGGGCAGGCAACCATGCGACTGACCGGCTGACGAACACCCTCCTTCGACGTCGAAGCGAGGGGTTCTCGATTCTTCGGCCCCCCGCGCCCTCACCCGAGAACACCGGAGTGACCCTTGGACGCACGTTCGTTCCCCAATCCGTGCGCCGCCGCGGCCAACGTGCCAGCCTCACCGTCGGCCTCGCCGTCCTCCTTCTCGCAGTCGCCGCCTGCTCCACGGGGCCGGGCGCGACACCGACCATCCCGCCGGACGCCACCGGGTCGATCCAGCCCGCGACGACCGGGACCCCGATGCCGTCGCCTTCGGCAGCGTTCCCGGTCAGCCTGACCGACGACGAAGGCACGAAGGTCGAGCTCCCCGCCGAGCCGACGAAGATCGTGTCGCTGACCCCGGCCGCGACCGAGACGCTGTTCGCGCTCGGCGTCGGCGACCGGATCGTGGGCAAGGTCGAGGACTTCAGCCTCTTCCCGCCCGAGGCGGCCGCCATCCCCGACGTCGCGAAGTTCGGCGAGGTCGACGTCGAGAAGATCGTCGGCCTCGAAGCCGACCTCGTCATCGCGGGCGGCAACAACTTCAACCCGCCCGACGCGATCGCTCAGCTGCGTGCAGCTCGGCGTCCCGGTCGTCGTCCTCTACGCGCCGGACATCGAGACCGTGCTTCACCGACATCGAGCTCATCGGCGCCGCGGTCGGGCGCGCCGACGAGGCCAAGGACCTGACCGACCTCGATGCGGGCCGGCTTCGACGAGGTCGCGGCGGCGACGAGCGGTCACTCGCGAAGCCGCGGGTCTTCTACGAGCTGGACGCGACGCGCGAGATCTACACCGCGGCCGACGACTCGTTCCTCGCCGAGATGATCGAGCTCGCCGGCGGCGAGCCGATCACGACCGGCAGCACGACGAGCTACGAGATTCCGCTCGAAACAGCTCGTGACCGCCGACCCCGAGGTCATCCTCCTCGGCGACGCGGCGTACGGCGTCACCGCCGACGCGGTCGCGGCGCGGCCGGGCTGGGACGTCATGACCGCGGTCAAGGACGGCGCAGATCCGCCCGATCGACGACATCATCGTGACCCGGCCCGGCCCGCGGCTGGTTCTCGGGCTTGCAGTGCTCGCCCTGGCGATCCACCCGGACGCCTCGATCCCGGGCGCGCCGTCCTCGGCTGAATCGCCGTCCCCGGCCGCCTCGGCGGCGCCGTAGGCCCGGGCGACCATGACGACCGACGGCGCGCTCGCGTCCCGGCGACAGCACGTCGCCTGGATCGGGCGCGCCCGTCGTCGTCCGATGCTCGCTGGCGGTCGGCGGGCTCGTCGCCCTCGCGGTCGCGCTCGTGCTCGGCGTCGGGCTGGGCACGGTCGCGATCTCGCCGGCCGACACGGTCGCGATCCTCGCCGAGCGGCTGCTCGGGATCCGGGTCGATCGGGCGTGGTCCGCGGCCACGGAGACGATCGTCTTGGACCTGCGCCTGCCGCGGGTCCTGACCGCGATGGTCGTCGGCGCCGGGCTCGCGGTCGCCGGCGCGACGTTCCAGGGCCTGCTGCGCAACCCGCTCGCCGATCCGTACGTGCTCGGGACCGCGTCCGGCGCGGCGCTCGGGGCGGCGATCGCGGTGCTCATCCCGGTCCGCCTGACGTTCCTCGAGTTCGGGCTGCTCCATGGCCTGGCGTTCGTCGGCGCGCTCGCCGCGGTGTTCACCGTCTACCGGCTGTCGCGGATCGGCGGCCTGTCGCCGCTGACGTCGCTGCTGCTCACCGGCTACGCGGTCGGCTCGCTGCTCGCGGCCGGCCTCGCGATGGCGATGTACCTGTCCGGCGCGGCGCTGCGCCAGATCTTCTCGTACCTGCTCGGCGGGTTCGACGCGTCGTCCTGGAGCCAGCTCGCCGGCGCGGTGCCGCTCGTCGCGATCGGCTCCGTCTTCGATCCTCCTCCGGGCGCGCGCGCTCAACGGCCTCCTGCTCGGCGAGGAGGCGGCCGTCCACCTCGGCGTCGACGTCCGGCGGGAGCGGGCGATCCTCCTCGCCCTCGCCTCGCTCGTGACCGCGGCCGCCGTCGCGGTCAGCGGGCTGATCGGCTTCGTCGGGCTCGTCGTGCCGCACGTCGTCCGGCTCGTCGTCGGCCCGAACGCCCGCGCTCGTCCTGCCGCTCTCGGCGCTCGGCGGGGCGGGCCTCCTCGCGTTCGCCGACCTCGCCGCGCGGCTCCTCGGCGAGATCCCGGTCGGGGTCGTGACGGCGGTCATCGGCGCGCCGTTCTTCCTCTTCCTCCTGCGCCGAGCGCGGAGCGGGTACGAGCTGTGATCGAGCTGCGCGACGTCACCGTCGAGTACCGCGACCGGGCCGTGGTCCGCGGGCGTCGATCTCGACATCGCGGCGGGCGAGCGGGTCGCGCTCATCGGGCCGAACGGCGCCGGCAAGTCGACGCTCCTGCGCGTTCTCACCGGGCTGGTGAAGCCGGCCGCCGGCCGGGCATCGCTCGGCGGCGACTGCCGATCGACCAGCTCGATCGCGGCGGCAATCGCCCGGCGGCTGGCCGTCGTCCCGCAGCAGGCGACGCTGCCGTTCGCGACGCGGGTCGAGGAGGTCGTCGCGCTCGGCCGGCTGCCGCACGAGGACCCGTTCCGGGGCGCCCGACCGGCCGACCGGGCCGCGATCGCGGCGGCGATCGAGCGGGTCGGCGTCGGGCACCTGCTCGGCCGCGACGCCCGCGAGCTGTCGCTCGGCGAGCGGCAGCTGGTCCTGCTCGCGCTGGCCGTCGCCCAGGCCGCGCCGGTGCTGGTCCTCGACGAGCCGACGGTCCACCTCGACCTCCGCCACCAGGTCGGGACGATGGAGCTGCTCGTCGACCTCAACGAGCGCGACGGCACGACGATCCTCGCGGTCCTCCACGACCTCGGCCTGGCGGCGAACTTCTTCCCGCGGCTGGTCCTCATCGATGCCGGCCGGATCGTCGCCGACGGGCCGCCGGCCGAGGTCCTCACGCCCGAGCGGATCCGGGACGTCTTCGGCGTCGACCCATCCATGGTGAGGCTGCCGGCGGCGATCACCGAACGCCAAGGCTGACGACAAGGCCCACCGACCGCTACCCTGCCCAGATGCGCCCGTCCCAATTCTCGCCCGCGTTCGTCGCCGCGCTTGCCGTCGCCGTCCTGGTGGGCTGCGTTCCCTCGGCCAGCCGAACGGCGACTCCCGATGCGCCGACAGAGGCACCCAGCACGAGCTTCGAAGAGCCGTCGTTCACGCCGGAACCGTCCATCCCCGCCGAGCCGAGCGTCGAGCCCGTAGCGACGCCGTCGCCGTCGTCGGCCGTCGAGCCGTCGCCTTCGGCATCCGCCGGCTCGGGCGCGGCAGACCACTGCTCAGGGTCGGACGACAACCGTCTGTTCTTCGTCGATGCCGCAGTGGTGCTCAACTGGACGGTCTACTGCGCGGTGCTCCCATCGGGCTGGTTCGTCGACACCGGCGGCTACCGACGGGCCGGCGGCGGCCGATTGGAGATCGCGTACCGCGGTCCGGGTGGGGCGCGCCTCGAGCTCCGCGAAGGTGCGTTCTGCACGGATGGCAGCGGCTGCGTGCCCAGCGGCACGGAGTCGGGGGATGCGCCATTCGGCGACCAGACCGGGACGCTCATCGCCACCGACGACGGTGGCTGGGCAGTCGTCGTCGACCGCGGCGCGGCGATCAGCTGGCTCGCGGTCGGCAATGGCATCGGTGAGGACCAGTTCCGCGCGATGACCTCTGCCTTAGCCGCCGTCGACGGCTGACGAACCAGGCCCGAGTCGGTCCGCCAAATCGGCCCAATGCGCATCGCCGACTTCGCCCTCGAGCGCTACTTCGCCCGCTGGGAGTTCGCCGTCGAGCACATCCTCTGCGCATCGGATGTCGAGGGCTACGGGATGGCCGACCTCCTCGCTCTCGCCGACGACGAGACTCGGGGTCTGTGGGAAGACCTGAGGCTCGGCTATACGGAGTCGACCGGTCACCCGCTCCTCCGAGCCGAGATCGCGGAGCTGTACGACCGAATCGAGCCGGACGAGGTTCTCGTCTTCGCCGGCGCCGAGGAGGCGATCTTCTGCCTCTCGAACGTGCTGCTCGGGCCGGGCGACCACGCCGTCGTCACGTGGCCCGGCTACCAGAGCCTGTACGAGGTCGGCCGGGCGGCCGGAGCCGAGGTCACCCTCCACGAGCTGCGCGAGGACCAGCGCTGGGGCCTCGACGTCGAGCGGCTGATCGGCGCCCTGCGGCCGGAGACGCGCCTCGTCGTCGTCAACGCTCCCCACAACCCGACGGGGATGCTGCCGACCCACGCCCAGTGGGCACGGCTCTCCGATGCGCTGGCCGACCGCAAGGTCCACCTCCTCGCCGACGAGGTCTACCGCTTTCTGGAGAACGACGAAGCCGACCGGCTGCTCCCCGGCGCCGACGCGTTCCCCCGCGGCATCTCGCTCGGGGTCATGTCGAAGTCGTTCGCGATGGCCGGGCTGCGGATCGGCTGGCTCGCGACGCAGGACCGCGACCTCCTCGCCCGCTGCGCGGCGTTCAAGGACTACACGACGATCTGCTCGTCGGCGCCGTCGGAGATCCTCGCGCTCATCGGGCTGCGGGCGCGTGAGCAGGTCCTCGGCCGATCGCTCCGGATCGTCGCCGACAACCTCTCCCTGCTGGACGACTTCTTCCGCCGGCACGCCGATCGCTTCGCCTGGGTCCGCCCGCGAGGCGGTTCCGTGGCGTTTCCGCGGCTCCTGGACGCGACGCCGATCGACGACTTCGCGGCCGCAGCTGGTCGAGGCGGAGGGCGTCCTGCTCCTCCCGGGTTCGCAGTTCGGGTACCCGGGCAACCACTTCCGGATCGGGTTCGGGCGGACGAACCTGCCCGAGGCGCTCGCGGTCTCGAACGTTTCATGGAGCGAACGGCCGAGAAATAGCCGTTCGCGCTCGATACGCCCCGTCAGGCCAGGACCCAGAACTCCTTGAACGGCGTCGTGACGTGCCAGGTCGTGACCGCCCCGGCAGGCAACGACGCGATGTCGCCGGGCTGGAGGTCGAACGTGGGGCCGTCGGCGATCTCGATCCGAACGCTCCCTTCTAGCACGTGGATGGTCTCCCGTTGCTCCGGCGTCCACGTGAGAGGGCCGTCGACTGAGGCGATCCGAGTCAGGCCTGCCCAGACCCCGCCGTCATGGACCAGTTCGTGCATCTCGGTCCCGGGCACGTCTGGGTCGGGTTCCCAGTCGTCGGCCGAGATGCTCGAAACGAAGACGCCCGGTGCCAGCTGCATCGCGATCCTCCTCCTCCTGCTACGACCGCTAGACGCGCGTATTGCCGCGCCCCATGATGATCCCGTGCCGGCGCCGCCGAGCTGTTGAGGGGTTCGTGGAAGATGGACATCCAGCTTGGGTCGGAGCGGATCTTCGCGCTCGAGGATCGACTGGGCGCTGATGAGGTCCGGCAACGCGCGATGGATCGGCGGTCACACGCATTCGGCAGCGGCCTCGGCTCGCTTCTCCAGCGCCCAAAGACCGACGACATCGAACTCGTCGGCAGCCAGCGCCGGCTGGAGCCGTTCTGGCATGTCGCATGTCGCGGCACGTATGTCTACGAGCGGACTCGCGACTACGCCGTCAAGGCGAGCGCGCCCGAGGTGCGCGAGGTCACGATCCTGGGCACGAGCTACCCCGTCGCCGAAACCGGTCCCGCGGCTCGGACATTCACGATCTCAGCGCTGGAGCATTGTCGGGATGAGTTCGTCCACGAGACGCACGCCGATGGCGCGACCGGTGCTCGCGTCGCCGACGCCGCCGCAGCCCTGAGCGGCGCGAAGCACGAGGTCACGGACCCGACGACGCTCGCCGCCGAGGGCACGATCGTCGTGCCGCCCCAGCACCGGGCGTCATACGTGGTCCGTCAGGTGCTGGCCGAGATGATGAAGCCGGTCCAGGCGGATCGGATGATCGAAGAGTCCTTGGTCCTCGAGAACACCGACCTCTACTACCGACCAGTCTGGGCGTTCGAGTTCCACTGGCGACCGAAGGACAAGCGCGGCGTCGTCGAGATCGATGCGCTCACCGGCGAGGTGCGCCAGGGCGACTCGCTCATGCCCCAGCTCTCGAAGATGATCACGCGCGACGCGTTGTTCGACATCGGCGCCGACACGGTCGGCCTGCTCGTGCCGGGCGGCAGCATCGCGGTCAAGGTCGCCCGAGCAGCCCTCGACAAGTCGTGCCGAGGTCAGCGGCTGTCGACGCAGTCGCGGCGTCAGCCGCGCTTGCGCTCCAGGTCGAGGAACGGCAGCTCGACGACGGTGCCCGGCGACGCGGCCACGGCGCCCTTCGACGGTCCACTCGACGTCGACGCGGGAACCCAGCGGCTCGTGCGACGGCGGGACGGACGCGAGGGCGATCGCCTGCTTGAGAATCGGGCTCCAGCCGACGCTCGTCGCACGACCGACCTGGCGACCGCCGACGAGGACCGGACGGGGCGACCGATCGACGACCGGCGAGATCGCCGGCGGCAGGCCCTGGGCGCTGAACAGGCCCTCGATGTCGTACCAGTCGAGCTCCAGCCCGACGAGCCGCCGACCCGGACCGCCGTTGCGTCCCTCGCGCTCGAGCGCAAGCCGGCCGACGAAATCGGCCTTGTCGAAGCTGACGAGCCGCCCCAGGCCGATCTCGCCCGGGCTGTAGTTCTGGTCGGGGTTCATCGCGTGGCGGGCCGATGTGTAGTCGACCTCGAGCAGGATGAGTCCTGCTTCGAGCCGGACGACGTCGAGGGCGAGCATCCCGGCCGGCCGGATCCCGTACGCCGCGGCCCGCGTTCATCAGCGATTCCCAGAGCGCGACAGCGTGCTCCGCCGGGACCCAGAGCTCGTAGCCGAGATCGCCCGTGTAGCCGGTCCGCGAGACGTCGATGGCAACTTTCTTGCGGCCGGCCTTGAACGTCGCGGCCCGGCGGCGGAAGTAGCGCAGGTCGGCGAATGAACCGCCGGTCGCCGCCTCGAGCACGTCCCGCGACAGGGGACCCTGGAGGGCGAGTGCGGCCACCTCCGCGGACACGTCGTCGACCGTCACGTCGAGGCCGGCCGAGTTCTGGCGGAGCCAACGGAGCTGCGGGTCCGCGGCGGTCCAACGGAACGTGCCGTCGTCGAGGTGGTGGACCGTCCCGTCGTCGATCACCTTGCCGTGCTCATCGCACCACGGCGTGTAATAGACCTGGCCCGGCTTCAGCTTCGTCGCGTCACGGGTGATGACCCGATCGACGAGGCGGAGGGCGTCAGGGCCGGAGACCGTGTACTTGTAGAGCGGGCTGACGTCGATGAGCGCGGCCGCCTCGCGGATCGCGTTGTACTCGATGTCATGGGCGTCGGCGTAGACCGACGACGCGTAGTAGCCGCTCCACTCCCGCCATTGCTGCTTGCGATTGAGTGGCGCCGTCGCGGGATGGAACGCGGTTCCGACGCTCATGTGTTCAGGGATCCTCCCGCCGCGGTCGTTCGGAGCGATTCGGCCGCCATTCGCGCACACCGCAGGATCGCCTCGACGGACAGGTCGGCGTCGGCTTCGGTCGTGCTCCAGTTCGAGACCGAGATCCGCATCGCGGCCATGCCGTGCCACGTCGTCCCGCCGAGCCAGCACGTCCCGTCGGCCTGGACGGCCGCGATGACCGCCCGGGTGAAGGCGTCGGTCGCCGCCGCGTCGCCCGCCGCCGGGCGGCTCGAACCGGACCAGGACCTGGTTGAGGACGACGTCGTTGAGGATCGTGACGCCCTCCGCGCCGCGCAGCCCATCGGCCATCCGGCGGGCGAGCGAGCAGCACCGCTCGATCAGGTCGGCGAGGCCCGTCCGACCGAGCGACCGCAGCGCGGCGTAGACCGCGAACCCGCGCGCACGGCGCGACGATTCCGGCACCCAGTTGTACGGGTCGCGCTCGCCGCCCTCCGTCTCGACGTAGTACGCCGCGCCGAGCGTCATCGCCGCGTGGTGCGCGGCCGCGTCGCGGACGACGACGATCCCCGAGTCGTACGGCACGTTCAGCCACTTGTGGGCGTCGGTCGTCCAGGAATCGGCCCCGTCGAGGCCCGCGACGCGGTCGCGCAGCCCGGGCGCCGCGGCTGCCCACAGCCCGAAGGCGCCGTCGACGTGGAGCCAGGCGTTCGGTCGCTCGCGCACGGCGTCGACGATCTCCGGCAGCGGATCGAAGGCGCCGGTGTTCACGTTGCCGGCCTGGGCGCAGACGATCGTCGGGCCGTCGAGGCGAGCCAGCGTCTCGCGCAGCGCGTCCGGGCGCATCCGGCCCTGCTCGTCGGCCGCGACGCGGTGGACCCGCTCCCGCCCGAGGCCGAGCATCTGGAGCGAGACGAAGATCGTGACGTGGGCCTCGTCGCCGACGACGACCGCGATCGGCGGCGCGCCGATGAGCCCGTCCTCCTCGATGGTTCCAGCCGGCCGCTCGAGGACGCGATGCCGGGCGGCAGCGATCGCCGTGAAGTTCGCCATCGTCGCGCCGGTCGATGAACCCGACGCTCGACCCCGTCGGCAGCCCGAACAGGTCGACCAGCCAGGCCGCCGCGACCTCCTCGACGACCGACGCGGCCGGGGACAGCGCGTACAGCCCGGCGTTCTGGTCCCAGGCGCTCGTCAGCCAGTCGGCCGCCAGCGCAGCGGGCACGCCGCCCCCGACGACGAACCCGAAGTAGCGCGGCCCCGCCGTGCCGACGAGGCCGGGCTCGGCGTCGCGCGCGAGCGCCTCGATCAGGCCCTGTGGGTCTTCGCCCGCGCTCCGGCATCGGTCCGCCGAGGGACTCCCGGAGCGCCGCGAGATCGACCGGCGGCCAGACGGGCCGGTCCGGCAGGCGGTCCAGAAAATCGGCCGCCAGATCGGCCGTTCGACTCAGCAATTCGCCTCGGTCACCCATGCCCGACAGCGTACCCGACACCTCGGTTAGAGTGTCGGCTGCATCAAACCTATGCAGGCTGGATACGCGAGGGAGGACGGATTGGGGCAGCGCTACGACGCGGTCATCATCGGCGGCGGCCACAACGGTCTCGTCAGCGCGGCCTACCTCGCCCGAGCCGGGATGAAGACCCTCGTCCTCGAGCAGCGTCACGTCCTCGGCGGCGCCGCCGTCACCGAGGAGATCTTTCCGGGCTTCCGCTTCTCGGTCTTCTCATATGTCGTGTCGCTGCTCCGCCCCGAGATCATCCGCGAGCTCCAGCTGCCCCGGCACGGCCTCGACATCCTCCCCCTCGACGGCACGTTCACCCCGCTCCACGACGACTACCTCTGGCGGGTGAACGACCACGGCCGCACGATCCGCGAGCTGCGCCGCTGGTCGAAGACGCGACGCCGAGGCCTACGAGGAATATGGCCAGCTCATGGTCGAGATGGCCCGCTTCATCAAGCCGATCCTGGCGATCACGCCGCCGGACCTGACGTCGCTCGATCCGCGGCCGCTGATGCCGCTGGCGGGCCTCGCCCGGACGTTCCAGCAGCTGCCCGAGCGCCAGCAGGCGGTGTTCATCCAGCTCATGACGATGAGCGCGGCCGACTTCCTCGACCAGTGGTTCGAGACCGACCCGCTCAAGGCGACGATGGCGGCGTCGGGGATCATCGGGACGTACCAGGGCGTTCGATCGCCCGGAACCGCGTACGTTCTCCTCCACCACTACATGGGCGAGATCGACGGCGCGTTCCGGGCGTGGGGCATCCCGAAGGGCGGGACCGGCGGCGTGTCGAACGCGATCGCGTCCGCCGCGCGGGCGCTCGGCGCCGAGATCCGGACCGAGGCCCCGGTCGCGCGGATCATCGTCAAGAACGGCCGGGCGACCGGCGTGGCCCTCGAGAACGGCGAGGAGATCGAGGCCGAGCGACGTTCTCTCGTCCGTCGACTCCCGCCGGACATTCCTCGGCCTCGTCGAGCCCGGGACGCTCGACCCCGAATTCGAGGAGGACGTCCGTCGGTTCAAGTTCCGTGGCTCATCGGGCAAGGTCAACCTCGCGGTCGATCGGCTGCCGGACTTCACCTGCCTGCCGGGCGAGGGCGAGCATCTCCGCGGCGCGATCTCGTTCTCGCCCAGCCTCGACGACATGGAGCGCGCCTACGACGACGCGAAGTACGGCCACTTCTCGAAGAAGCCGTACATCGACATGATCATCCCGACCCTCGTCGATCCGTCGATGGCCCCGCCCGGCAAGCACGTCATCAGCTGCTTCGTCCAGTACGCGCCGTACAAGCTCGCGCCGGAGCTCGGGACGTGGGACGACCAGCGCGAGGCGTTCGGCGACGCGGTCATCGACCGGATCGCGGAGTTCGCCCCGAACATCCGCGACATCATCCTCCACCGCAACGTCCAGACGCCGCTCGACATCGAGCGCACGACGGGCCTCAGCGAGGGCAACATCTTCCAGGGCGAGCTCTCCCTGGAACAGCTCTTCTTCAACCGGCCCGTGCCGGGCTACGCTCGCTTCCGGACGCCGATCCGCGACCTCTGGCTGTGCGGTTCGGCGACCCACCCGGGCGGCGGGATCATGGGCGCGAACGGCCGGATCGCGGCGATGGAGGTCCTCCGGGCCCGCGGCCGGAAGGCCGCCTGACCGATGGCGAACGAGTACGACGTCGTCGTCATCGGCGGCGGCCACAACGCCCTGGTCACGGCTGCGTATCTCGCGAAGGCCGGCCGGCGGACCCTCGTCCTCGAGCGGCGCGGGAACGTCGGCGGGGCGGCCGAAACCTCGACGCTCGGCGGCGCGCGGGTGCCGCGGCTGGCCCATACGGTCGGTCGGCTGCGGCCGTCCGTCGTCCGCGATCTCGACCTGCGCTCGCACGGCCTGCAGCTCGTCGCGCCGGACGTCCGCGTCTTCGCCCCGCAGCCCGACGGCCGGGCGGTCACGCTCTGGGCCGACCAGGCACGGACCGTCGAGGGACTGCGCGCCTGGTCGTCCCGCGATGCCGATCGCTACCCGGACTTCGATCGCCTCGTCCGCTCGCTAGGGCGCTTTCTCGGCGAGATCGCCGGCCAGACCCCGCCCGACATCAAGTCGCCCGGCCTGGGTGATGCGCTCGCGGGCCTGAAGCTGGGTCGGACGTTCCGCGGCCTCGGCAAGCGCGATGCCCATACGATCCTGCGGGTCCTGCCGATGGCGGTCGCGGACTTCGTCGCCGAGGCGTTCGAGACCGATGCGGTCCAGGCGGCGATCGCCTGGCGCGGGGTCCAGTACTGCTCGGTCGGGCCGTGGTCGGCGGGCACGACCGCGATCCTCCTCGGCGATTCGGCCGGCAACGACGGCGGAGCGGCCGGCCAGACGGTGTTCGCCATGGGCGGGCCGGGCGCGCTGTCCGATGCGCTTGCGGCAGCGGCGCAGGCGGCCGGCGCGGAGATCCGCTGCGGCGCCGACGTCGCGGCGATCACGTCCCGGGACGGCGCGGTCACAGGAGTCGACGCTGGCCACCGGCGAGGAGATCGCGTCTTCGTCTGTCGTCTCCGGCATCGACCCGAAATCGACCCTGACGAAGCTCTGCGATCCAGTCGCGATCGGGCCGTCGATGCTCTGGCGGGCCGGCAACTACCGCACGCCCGGCGTCGTGTCGAAGGTCAATCTCGTCCTCGGCGGCCTGCCGAGCTTCACGGCGGCGGCGGGCGACGACGCGACATTGCTCCGCGGCCGGATCGTCGTGGCACCCGGGATCGACGCGATCGAGCGGGCATTCGACGCCTCGAAGTACGGCCGGGTCTCCGAGTCGCCCGTCATGGAGGCGACGATCCCGTCACTGGTCGATCCGTCGCTCGTCGACGACGCGCCGGCCGGGACGCACGTCATGAGCGTGATCGTCCAGTACACGCCATACGCCCTGCGAGACGGATCGTGGGCCGACGACGAGCGGCGCGAGGCCGTCGGAGACGCGGTCGTCGCGACATTCGAGGCCCTCGCACCAGGGTTCGGCGGGCTCGTCCGCGCGCGGGAGGTCCTGACGCCGCTCGATCTCGAGCGAGACTACGGCCTCGCCGGCGGGCACCCGCTCCATGGCGAGCCCGGGCTCGACCAGTTCTTCCTGTGGCGGCCGTTCCTCGGCCACGCCCGCTACCGCCTGCCGCTCGACGGCCTGTACCTGTGCGGCGCGGGCGCGCATCCGGGCGGCGGGCTGACGGGCCAGCCCGGCCAGAACGCGGCGCGCGAGATCCTCGCCGACCTGAAGCGCCGTCGCTGAGCGCCTGTCACGCTCGCCGCCGGCAGCGCGTCCGACAGCCGTGACCTCTTGTTCGACGTGACCCGTAGCCGCCCAGCGTGGCTGTGCGCCTTGGCGCTCCTCCTCGCGGCCTGCTCAAGCCCGGCCCCGAGCCCGTCACTGACCGCGGCGCCGACTGAGGGTTCGGTCGCGCCCGTTGATCCGGTCGGGGAGTGGACCCGGATCGACCCGTCGGGGTTCGCGGGTTTCTTCATCGATGTCGCCACGACGCCGTCCGGCCTGGTCATCGCCGGATGGGGCGGGGAGGCGGGCGAGATCCCCCTGTCCTGGGACTCGCCGGACGGGGTGACCTGGCAGGTCGACCAGCTACCTGGCGACGGGCGCGTGCCGGGCCTGCTCGTCCCGTGGGGCGACCGGGTCGTCGCTGTCGGCCTTGGCCAGTCCAACCTCTGCGCTCATCCGGCCGCCATCGACACCTGGCTCCGTGGAGCCGACGGCGCCTGGGAAGAGGCCCCGTGGGACCCGATCTTCTGCGCCGGGGGCACGCCGTCGGCGGCGGCCGCGCAGGATCACATCCTCGTCGCGGGCATCGGCACCGGGGACGTGCCGTATCTCTGGGTCTCCAAGGACGGGCTGCGGTGGACGGACATTCCGCTTCCGCGCGAGCTGGGTGCCCCACGAGCCGTGGCATCGAACGGCGGGCCGGACGTCCTCATGGGGCGGCGTCTCGACGGCGGCATCTGGGTCAGCATCAGCCCGAATGGCACCACGTGGTCCATTCCGGCTGCGTTCGCCGCGCCGCCGGAGGCAGACGTGATGGCCGTCCTGCCCCTCGAAGGTGGCTTCGTCGCGATGGTTCGTGACGGCAGCGGGGCGGTCGGCGCGTACCGGTCCGACGACGGGGTCACGTGGGAGGCGGCCGAGGCCACCGGACTCGACGCCAACCGAGTCGTCCGCATCGTGGCGGTCGAGGGCGCACTCGTCGCGCTCGGCGGTGATGAACTCGGTCGTCCGGCGATGTGGGTCTCCGCGGACGGGACCAGCTGGCGCGCCGCAGCCGTACCTGACGACTGGGGAAGAACGGGACGCTGCGCGGGATCGCGGTCAGGCAGGGTCGGGTCTTATGTCGTGGGCCAAGCGGAGGTTGATCTCGAGGCCATCGCCGGCGCCTGGGCCGGGCCGGCAGGCATGATCACGCCCTAGGCGCCCTGGAGCGACCCCTGGGCGACGCGCCGGATCGAAGCTGCGAAGCGCCGCTCGAGCGGCCAGGCTCGTTCGACGTCGCTCCCGCCCGTCCGGCCGCGCCACGGCAGGAAACGAGTCGGGACGATCCGGATCACCTGCGAGTAGGTCGCAAGGAACTCGCCCCGCGTGAGGCCGATCGCCGCCATCTGCCGGCGGTACTTGGCGCAGTGCGCCGCCGGGAGGACGTCGGCCGCGGGAGTCTCAAGCAGCTCGGCGCGGCCCTCGAGCAGCCCGACGTCGAAGTCGTCCTCGGCCTCGCCGAGGGCGAGCATGACACTCGGGTTAGCGCGCACGTTGCGGACCTTCTGGGCGTGGGGCTTGCTGGCGATCAGGATCTCGCGGCCGTCCCAGCTGAACCAGATCGGGACGAGGTGGGGGCCGCCGTCGGGCCGAACGCTGCTCAGCCAGACGACGGGCTCCACGTGAAGGAGCCGATCGATGCGGGCGGTCGCGGCGGCGAGCTGGTCCATGCCCGGATCGTCGCAGCTTCATCGCCGCCCACCAGTCGCCCGGTGTCGTGAGTCAGACGTGGACGTTTGTCGCGTCCGACCGCGTCTGAGGTCGCCGTCAGCCTCGGCGGCCGCCGCCAAGGATTCCGCCGAGACCGCCGCCGAGGATCCCGCCGAGCAGGTCCCCGATATCGGGCTGATTGTCGGTCGTGCCTCCCGGCGAAACCTTCCCGTCCGGCGTCAGTTGGTCGATGATCATCGGCAGGAAGGCCGCCAGGAGCGGCAGCAGCGTTTCGATCGACAGGCCGGTCTTCGCGGACAGCTGACTCACGGTGTCAGGCCCGAGCGCCGCTCCGAGTTGCTGCGGCTCGACGGGCTGGTTGCTACCCGTCGAGATCCACGAATCGACGACGCCGCCCAGGCCGCCGGCCCGGAGCGATGATGTGAGGCCCTCGACCCCGCCCTTCGAGGCGAAGACCTCCTGGACGCCGCTGATGAGGCGATTCGGATCGACTTGTGCTCCCTCAGCTCCACCTTCGCCGAGTAGATCCGACAGATCCATCCCGTTCTCCTTTCAGCATCCAGTGCCGGTGTCGCTCGGCTCAGCGCCGCTCGACGGAATCCTCCTCGACGAGCCTAGCCTCCTCGTCCACCTCCGCCGGCTGATCGTCGCCGGGCGGCTTCGTCGTCCCGCGTTTGGCAGGCGGCGCGTCCTTCGGTAGCTCCCAGCCCCAGGTCTTCAAGCGCCGGAGCAGGCGGCGGCCCGTGAGATCGAGGTGAATCGGCGTGATCGAGATCTTGCGGTTGACGACCGCGTGGAAGTCGGTCCCCTCGACGGCAAGGCCCGAGGGCGGCGGCCCGCCGATCCAGAAGTAGGGGATTCCCCGCGGATCGACCCGCTCGATCAGCTGGTCCTGGTAAACACGGCGCCCGAGTCGGGTCACCTCGAAGCCCTGGAACTCGTCGGGCGAAATGCCCGGCACGTTGACGTTGATCAGCTCGCCACGCGACAAGCCGTGCTCGAGGATGTTGCGGGCGACCGTCGCGGCGGCCATCGCGGCGAGCGTGAAGTCGGGATGCTCGTAGTACTCCTGCGAGATCGCGAACCCGGGGCAGTTGTTGATCACCGCCTCCATCGCCGCGCTCACCGTCCCGGAGTAGGTGATGTCGTCGCCGAGGTTCGCGCCGTAGTTGATCCCTGCGGCGACAAGGTCGAAGCCGTGCCCGAAGAAACCGAGAAACGCGATGCTCACGGCATCGGTCGGGGAGCCGTCGACCGAGTAGGCCAGCGAGCCGTCGCCGAGCGTCCGCTCCCGGACCCGGAGCGGTCGCATGAGGGTCTTCTGGTGGCCGACCGCGCTCTGGTTCGTGTCGGGCGCGACGACTGTCGTGTCGCCGATCTGCTCGAGCGCCTGCTTGAGCGCCAGCAGTCCGCGCGACTCGACGCCGTCGTCGTTCGTGATGAGGATCTTGGGCCGGGTCGACCAGTCGTGCAGCGGCTTGGCGGTGGAGCGGAGGGCACGCGGCCCGCCGCGGGCCGTGCCGCCGGCGACGGGTTCGCCCCGCTCCTTGTCGAGGTCACGCCGTTCCGTCCGGGCGCGCTCCCGGGTCATGTCCGGCTGCTCCTCCGGCCGAGCGTCCGTGGGGTCGCTGCGGCGTGGCCGGCCGGCGTCCTCCTCGCTCACGTCGAGACGTCCGGGTCGATCCCCGGTGCGGGCTCGCGGGGCACCCGGACCGGCCGACCCTCGCGCTCCTCGATCCGCTTGGCGGCCCGGGTCGCGACCGGCGATGGCTCCCGGCTGACGACGAGGAAATGGAAGAAGAAGGCCGAGATGACGGCCGCGATCGGGATGCCGAAGATCGCCCCCGTCACCCCGGCGACCTTGGAGCCGATGAGCACCGAGCCGAGGACGACGATCGGATGGATCCCGACGGCCTCCTGCATGAGCCGCGGCTGGAGGATGTTCATGACGAACAGCCAGCCGACGGCCATGAGAATCAGGGCGGGGACCGTGGCGCTGGGCACCGCGAGCAGCGCCACGATGACCGGCGGCACCCACGCGACGAACGGTCCGAAGAACGGGATCGCCATGAGGCCGCCCGCGACCGCCGTCGTGACCGCGAGGTAGGGAATGCCGAGCACCGCGCTCGTCACGGCCGCGACAGCGGCGTAGACGACACCGAGGATCGCCTGGCCGCGGAGGAACCCGCCGAAGGAGCGGGCGACGCTCGTCTCGAGCAGGCGGGCCTCTTCCTTGTAGGCGGGCGGCACGAGACGGAAGAGGAACGAGAGGATGTCGTTCGCGGTCGATGACCATGTAGAGCGACAGGATCAGGACGATGAGGAGGTTGCCCATCGCGCCGAGGCTCGCGACGGCGAGCTGCTGTACCGGACCCGCCAGCTGGACTGCGTAGACGGCGATGTTGTCGAGGAAGCTGATCGCCTGATCGGCCAGGCGGACCTGGTTGAGCCCGAGGGCGTCGAGCCGCTCCTGCCACGGCTGCATGAGCCCCGGCAGATCGTCGCGGAGCGTCGGCACGCTGGCGATGAAGTCGGCGATGGACTGGGCGAGGGCCCCGGCGATCAGGACGACGACGAGCACGATGGCCCCGACCATCGCGGCGTAGACGAGGACGACCGCGCCGACGCGCGGCAGGACCGGGATGAGCCGGGTGAGGCCCGCGACGACCGGGCTCAGGATGAATGCGAGGAGCCAGGCCAGGAAGAAGACGAGGACGATGTCGCCGAAGGCGAAGAAGATCGACCCGACGAGGCTCACGAAGACGAGGCCGAGGGTGAGCGTCCCGAGGACGAGAACGGCCGTCACCCAGCGGCGCTGCCGTTCCGTCACCATCGTCATCGTCGGGCGCACCTCGCGCGGCGCGCTGGCCGCCTCAGCCGAAGGGGGCGGTGCCCCCTCCCTTCGGCGCCATGGTAGTCCGCGCCGATCACCAGCCGCTCACACCGCTGATCTAGCGCAGCCCCATCCGGTGGCGGACGTCGTCCATCGTCGACGCGGCCTTCGGCCGGAGCCGGTCGGCGCCGGCCTCGAGGGCTCCGTCGATCCGCTCGGGGTGGGCGAGCAACTCGAGGTAGCGCTCGCGGGCCGGGGCGTAATGGGCAATGATCCGCTCCGCGAGCAGCCGCTTCGTGTCGACGCAGCCGGTGCGGGCCGTGCGCTCCCCGTCCCAGATCTCCTCGTAGTCGGGCCCGAAGAAGCGGTGGAGCTGGCAGACGTTGCAGACCTCGGGCCGGCCCGGATCGGTCCGCAGGATCCGCTGCGTGTCGGTCACCATCGACATGACCTGCTTGCGGATGATGTCCGGCTCGGCGAGGACTTCGATCGTGTTGCCGACCGACTTGCTCATCTTCTTCACGCCGTCGGTCCCGAGAACGGTCGGGGCCTCCGTGTAGACGGCCTCGGGCTCGAGGAAGGTCACGCCGTAGCGGGTGTTGAAGGCCCGGACGATCTCGCGGCTGAGCTCGAGGTGGGCGGCCTGGTCCCGGCCGACGGGAACCCGGTCGGCGTGGTAGATGACGATGTCGGCGGCCTGCAGGATCGGGTACGTCAGGAGGGCGTGGTTGACGTCGTCGGGCTGCTGGAGCTTCTTCTCCTTGTAGGACGGTGTCCGCTCGACCCAGCTGACGGGGGTTACGGTCGCCAGCAGCCAGGCGAGCTCGGTGTGCTCCGGGCGGTGGCTCTGGACGAAGAGCGTGCACGTGTCGGGATCGAGCCCGAGGGCCAGGAGGGACGCGGCCATGTCGCGCGTCCGCGAGCGCAGGGCGTCTGGATCGTGAAGGCTCGTCAGCGCGTGGTAGTCGACGATGCAGTAGATCGCCTCGTACTGGCTCTGGAGCGCGACGTAGTTGCGAATCGCCCCCAGGTCGTTGCCGAGATGGACGACGCCGGACGGCTGGATCCCGCTGAAGATCCGGTGCTTTGGCGCGGCGGTGTCAACCGGCGCAGGGGCGGGCTCGAGGGCGGTGGTCATGGCTGGCGAGTGTAGCGGAGCGGGCTTGCCGTGGCGGGTCGTCGGCCAGCCTCGACTGGTATGCCCCTGCAATGCTTCCCAGCCCGAGATCGCCGTTGGTGAAACGCCCGTGGATGCTTCGTTGCGCCACGCGGTTCCGGCGCACCGAGCCCCAGCGATGCGTCGCGATCGTCGCTGGAGGATCGGTCCCTTGGCTACGATGCCGACGTCGGCGGCGCCTGCCGCCACAGCCCCTGAGTATCGATACAACCTGCCATTCGTTATCGGTGCCTCCGCCGCGGGCACCGTCATCGAGTGGTACGACTTCTACATCTACGGCGTGCTCGCCGCTTTCTTTGCGACGCAGTTCTTCCCGACTGGCAACCCCGTCGCGGCGTTGCTCCTGTCGCTGGCGACGTTCGGCGCAGGATTCGCTGTGAGGCCCTTCGGCGCTGCGTTCTTCGGGCGCATCGGCGACATCGTCGGGCGCAAGTTCACGTTCCTCGTGACGATTACCGTGATGGGTATCTCGACGGCCCTCGTCGGCTTCCTGCCGACGTTCGCCCAGATCGGCATCCTCGCCCCGATCATCCTCGTCACGCTCCGGCTGGCGCAGGGCCTGGCCCTCGGCGGTGAATACGGCGGAGCCGCGATCTACGTCGCGGAGCACAGCTCGGACGAGAAGCGCGGTCAGAACACGAGCTGGATCCAGACCACCGCGACCCTCGGGCTGCTGCTCGCTCTGGCCGTCGTGGGCATAACCCGGATCTCGATGTCGGCCGAAGACTTCACGAGCTACGGCTGGCGGATTCCGTTCATCCTGTCGATCGTCCTGGTCGCGCTGGCGCTCTTCATCCGGCTGCGCCTCCAGGAAACGCCCCTGTTCACGCAGTTGAAGGCGGAGGGCAAGTCGTCAACCTCACCGTGGCGCGACTCGTTCGCCAACGGCGCCAACCGGAAGCTCATCCTCCTCGCGCTGCTCGGCGCAACCGCGGGCCAGGCAGTCGTCTGGTACCAGGGCCAGTTCCAGGCGCTGTTCTTCCTCGGGACGAACCTCGGGGTGAAGTTCCAGGATGCCTACTTGATCGTCGGTGTCGCGATCGTCCTCGCGACCCCGTTCTTCGTCATCTTCGGCCGCCTGTCGGACCGGATCGGCCGCAAACCGATCATCCTCGGCGGCTGCGCGATCGCCGCGCTGTCGTATTTCCCGATCTACAACCTCATGACCCAGTTCGCCCATCCCCAGGGCGTGCTGGCGACGACCGGCGCGGCCGCGGGCAAGTTCGTCGGGCCCGATGGGGTTACCCCGACCGTCGCCCAGCCCGAGATCCTGCCGCTCATCGCCCTCGTCTGGATCCAGGTGGTCTTCGTGACGATGGTCTACGGCCCGATCGCGGCCTTCCTCGTGGAGTTCTTCCCGGCCAGGATCCGCTACACATCGCTGTCGATCCCGTATCACATCGGGAACGGCTGGTTCGGCGGGTTCCTGCCCCTCATCGCGGGTGCACTGCTGGCGGCCACGGGCAACCTCTACGCCGGGCTGATCTACCCGATCGGCGTGGCGATCATGACCGTGATCATCGGCGGGCTCTTCATCCGCGAAACCCGCCACGTGAAGATCTGGGACGAGGTTGGGGGCGAGACGAGCAACGTCCGCGAGGCGGCCGGCAGATCGTCAACCGCCACTGGCTGATCGTCCATCGCTCGGCGGGCCGTCTCCGTTGACCGGCGGCCCGCCCGAGGCTGCTCTGGCGCCTCGGCGCTCCGCTACCATCGTCCGATCATGCCTTCGCCCGCCATCCGTTCGAGATGACCGCCGCCCGGCTACGCGTGGCCGTGCTCGGTGCGGGGACCGTCGGTCGGGAGGTGATACGCGCGTTCGAGGAATGGCCCGATCGCCTGGCCATCGACGGCGGCCGCCGCCTCGAGCTCGTCGGGATCGCCGTCCGTGACGTGGACGCCGCACGTCGGCGGGGCCTGTCGGCGGGCTTGCTGACCGACGCGCCCGCGCATCTCGTGGCCGATCCGGATACGGACGTCGTCGTCGAGCTGATGGGCGGCGCCGAACCGGCCCACACGCTCGTTGCGGCGGCGCTCGGAGCGGGGAAGGCCGTTGTGACCGCGAACAAGCATGTCATCGCCCACCACGGGCCCGTGCTCGAGGCGACGGCGCGGAGATCCGACGCCTCGCTGCGCTTCGAGGCGGCGGTCGGGGGTGGGATCCCGGTTCTCGGCCCGCTCGCGGCCGACCTCGCGGCCAACCGTGTGACCGCCGTCCGTGGCATCGTCAACGGCACGACGAACTACATCCTCACGGCGATGACCGACGAGGGTCGCGGCTACGACGAGGTCCTCGCGGCGGCCCAGGCCGCAGGCTACGCGGAGGCGGATCCCGCGGGCGACGTCGAGGGTCACGACGCGGTCAACAAGCTCGTCATCCTCGCCCGTCTCGCGTTCGGTGCCTGGATCGACCCGGCAGACGTATCGACGATCGCACCGGCAGGCGGCCCGGGAGCCGGTCGACCTGGTATCACCGGGGTGACGGCGGACGATATCGCGGCCGCTGCCGCCGACGGCTACGTGATCAAGCTCATCGCCTCCGCCCAGCGCTCCAGCGACGGCGTCGTGAGCTCCGTCCTGCCGAGGCTCGTGGCGAGGGATTCGGCCCTCGGCCGGACTGCCGGTGTCCTGAACCGGATCGAGATCGACGCCGAGCCCGTCGGGACCGTTGCGTTCGCGGGACCCGGCGCGGGCGGCGCGGCAACGTCGAGCGCCGTTCTCGGCGATCTGCTGGCGATCGCGCGCGGGGCTGGCAGCACGTGGGCGGGCCTGCCGATCGCAGGCCGGCTGGTCCCTGCGGCCGGCCACGTCGCGCCGATCGCCCGATGAGCCGGAACGCGGCAATGCCATCGGCCCGGCCCAGCCTCGTGTCGCGCTACAGAGCGCACCTCTCGATCACGGACGCGACCCCGGAGCTGACGCTCGGCGAAGGCTTTACGCCGCTCGTCCGGCTCGGTCGCATCGGCGAGCGGATCGGCCTGTCGAATCTCTACGCCAAGGTCGAGGGCCAGAACCCGACCGGCTCGTTCAAGGACCGGGGGATGGTCGTCGCGGTCGCGAAGGCGCTCGAGGAAGGGGCGCAGGCGATCATCTGCGCCTCGACCGGCAACACGTCGGCGTCCGCGGCGGCGTACGGCGCCCACGCCGGCCTCGAGGTGGTCGTCGTCCTGCCCCGCGGCCAGATCGCGACCGGGAAGCTCCTCCAGGCGGTCATCGCCGGTGCCCGCGTCGTCGCCATCGACGCCAACTTCGACGCGGCGCTTGGCGTCGTCCGGGCCCTTGCCGAGCAGGACCACCACCCGGTCACGATCGTCAACTCGATCAATCCGTTCCGGATCGAGGGCCAGAAGACCGCTGCGTTCGAGGTCTGCGACGACCTGGGCCGGGCGCCCGAGATCCTGTCGATCCCGGTCGGCAATGCCGGCAACATCAGCGCCTACTGGGCGGGCTTCCGCGAGTACGCGGCCGCGGGCGTCGTCGAGACGCGACCGCGGATGTTCGGCTTCCAGGCCGCGGGGGCGGCACCCCTCGTCCTCGGCCGGCCGGTGGACAAGCCCGACACGGTCGCGACGGCGATCCGGATCGGCAATCCCGCGTCGTGGTCCAGCGCGATCGAGGCCCGCGACGAGAGCGGCGGCCTGATCGAGGCAGTCTCGGACGACGAGATCCTCGATGCCTACCGCCGCCTCGCCGCCGACGAGGGGATGTTCTGCGAGCCATCGTCGGCGACGAGCGTCGCGGGGATCACGAAGGTCGCCGCGCGGGGCGACATTCCCCGAGATGCGCTCGTCGTCTGCGTCCTGACCGGCAGCGGGCTGAAGGACCCGGCGACGGCCGAGGCATCGACCCCGGCCGGCGCCATCATCGAAGCCGAACCGACGGTCGGCTCCGTCGCGGTCGCGCTCGGATGGTGACGAACTGGCTGGCCGAGCTGGACGGGCGGCGGGTGACCGTCGAGGTCCCGGCGTCGAGCGCGAACCTCGGCGCGGGCTACGACTGCCTGGCCGTGGCGCTCGGGCTGACGAACAGGATCGAAGTGGAGGTCCGCGGCTGGAGCCGCGGCGAGATCGAGCTCGCGGTCCAGGGCGAGGGCGAGGACGAACTGACCGAGGATCGCGAGAACCGCTGCGTCCAGGGCATCGAGGCCGCGCTGCGCGCGGTCCGCGGCGAGATGCCGGAGGGCGTCGGCTGGCGGATCGAGATGCACAACGAGATCCCGCTGGCCCGGGGCCTCGGTTCGTCGGCGGCCGCGACGATCGCGGGCCTCGTCGCCGGCAACGCCCTCCTCGGCGAGCCGCTCACGAGCCCGGACCTGCTGCGCCTCGCGAACGAGATCGAGGGCCATCCGGACAACGCCGCGGCGGCCCTCCACGGCGGGTTCGTCGTCAGCGCCGCGATCGACGGCACGGTCGAGGCGCTCCGCTTCGACGCGCCGCGCGATCTTCGTGCCGTGCTGTTCATCCCGGACCTTCGCCTGTCCACCGAGGAGATGCGATCCGTGCTCCCGGACAAGGTCCCGCGGGAGGACGCCGTCTCCAACCTGACCCGCCTGGCGATCGGCGTTGCCGGGATGGCAATCGGGCGGTTCGACCTGCTGCGCGTGCTCACGGTCGATCGACTCCACGAGCAGTACCGGGCCGCGGCGTTCCCGCAGCTCCCGCGACTCATCCAGTCGGCCCTGGACGCCGGGGCGATCGGGGCCTGCCTCTCGGGCGCCGGCTCGACCGTGATCGCCTTTTCGGACTCGGTTCGCACGATCACCCGGATCGAGGGTGCGTTCACGGCGGCTTCGGTCGACACCGACCTGCCGGGCAGGAACGTCGTCGTCTCGCCTCGCAACCAGGGCGCGCAGGTCGTCAACCGCAGCTGAGGCCGGGCCAACGCTGAGGTCCGGTGTGGTAAGTGCCGATTGACGTCGCCGCGACGGAGCGCACACTCAGGACGTGGGTGACTTCATCGGGTCGATCGGGGGCGGCATTGCCGGCCTCGTCGGCGGCGCCTTCGAGGCCATCGGCTCGACGCTCCGCGGGATGGTGGACTCGGCCGATGCGGCCCTGCCGGGCGGGATGCTTGCCCTTGTCGTGTTCGTGGCCCTCGTCGCCACCGCCTGGACCCTCGCCAAGCGCTGATCCGCTCGCCGGGTAAGCGCTCCCCGCAGCTCGCCTCAGGTGTGAGCGCGGATGAACCCGAGGACCTCGGCCCACGACTGTTCGGATTCCTGCTTGAACTCGGCAGCCTTGCGGTCGAAGAAGCTGTGCGGGGCGTTCGGGTAGGTGATGAGCCGATGCTCGACCCCGGCTCGCTCGAGGGCCTCGTCGAACGTCCCGATGGCAGACGGTGGAATGCCCGCGTCGGCGCCGCCGAAGATGCCGAGGATCGGCGAGGCGATCTGGTCTGCGACGTCGGCCGGTGCGGGCGATCCAGCCCGGCCCGGTCCGGCGGGCGGACCGTAGAAGCCGATCGCGCCGGCCAGCTCCAGGCCGAGCGTGGGCGACAAGAACGACATCCGGCCGCCGAAGCAGAAGCCGATCGTGAAGAGCGAGGCGGGGCGGTCCGGTCCGGAGCGCTCGAGCGTGCGCGGCGCCGGCGGCGATGTCGGCCGAAACGCCCGCCCACGTCGTCTGCTCGACGTGGGGCATGTACTCGAACCCATCCTCGCGCCGGCCCAGTCCCGCCGTCCGCCCGAACCAGTCGATCGCGACGGCATCGATGCCATTCTCCGCGAACCGCAGCACGAGCTCGAAGTAGAAGGTGTGGAGGCCACGGACGTCCGGCAGCACGACGATCGACGCGCCGCTCGGTTCGGCGGCCTTGGCCTCGAAGGCCGTCAGTACGTTGCCGTCGCCCGCGGTCAGGGTCACCTCCCGCGAGTCGAGCGCGCCGCCGGCGATCGGCTGGATCGGCGGCCGCGAGTCATGGTCGAAGCACATCGGACGTCTCCTGGCTCGGATGTGATCGGACGCGCCTGGGCTCTCCCGGGGCGGCTGAACGTGCGGGGTAGAATGCGTCGATGCCTGCCCACGCGCTCGTCGTCCAGAAATTCGGCGGGTCGAGCTTAGCCGACGCCGATCGGATCCGACGGGTTGCCCGCCGGATCGCCCGCGAACGCGCCGCGGGTGCGGACCTCGTCGTGGTCGTCTCGGCGATGGGCGACACGACGGACGAGCTGCTCAGCCTGGCCGCGGCGATCACCGATACGCCCGACGAGCGCGAGCTCGACATGCTCCTGGCAACCGGCGAGCACCAGAGTGCGACGCTCGTGTCGATGGCCCTCCACGCGCTCGGCGTCCAGGCGATCTCCCTGAGCGGACCGCAGGCAGGCATCACCACGGACAGTCGCCACGGCAAGGCCCGCATCGCCAGCATCGAACCGGCTCGTATCCGTCGCGAGGTCGAGGCCGGCAAGGTCGTGATCATCGCCGGCTTCCAGGGCCGGACCGAAGGCGACGACGTCCACGCCTCGGACATCACGACCCTCGGCCGGGGCGGCTCCGACACGACCGCGATCGCCCTCGCCGCTCGGCTCGGGGCGGACCGCTGCCAGATCTTCACCGACGTCCGCGGCATCTACACTGCCGATCCGCGCCTCGTCCCGATGGCCCGGCAGCTCGACATCGTCGGCTACGAGGAGATGCTCGAGCTCGCCCACCAGGGCGCCCAGGTCATGCAGACTCGGGCGGTCGAGCTCGGCTGGGTGAACGGCGTCGTCATCGAGGTCCTCAGCTCGTTCGAGGACGCCCCCGGCACGCTCATCAAGGAGGACCCGCTCGTGGAGCAGCGGAACAAGGTTCGCGGCCTGGCCCACGACCGCAACGTCGCCAAGGTGACGCTCGTCGAGGTGCCCGACCAGCCGGGCGTGGCCGCATCGGTCTTCAAGCCGCTCGCGGACGCGGGCATCAACGTCGACATGATCGTCCAGAACATCGGCCACGGCGGGGCGACGGACCTGAGCTTCACGATCCCGCAGGTCGAGCTGGCGAAGGCGAAGCGGATCCTGGACCCTGTCGCCCGCGAGCTCGGGTTCCGCGAGCTGACCACCGATTCGTCCGTCGCGAAGGTCTCGATCGTCGGCGCCGGGATCCAGAACGCGCCCGGCTACGCCGCGCGGATGTTCGCCGCCCTGGCGGCCGCCGGCGTCAACATCGAGATGATCTCGACCTCGGAGATCCGGATCACGACGATCATCGCCGAGGACGCCCTCGAAACCGCGGTTCGGGCGCTCCACGAGGCCTTCGAGCTCGAGCGTCCGGAGACGATCGAAGCCGCCGCGGCAGGCTGATGATCCAGTCGCCGTTCCTCGCCCGCCAGGAGCACTTCGACGTCGTCGGATCGACGAACGACGTGGTTCGCGGCTGGCTGGCGGACGGCGTCCCGGAGGTGTGTCTGGCGGTCGCCAACGAGCAGACCGGCGGGTCGCGGGCGAGAGGGCCGGACGTGGACGGCGCCGCGTGGCCACGCGCTCCTGCTGTCGCTCGGGTTCCGGCCGACATGGCTGCCGCCGGAGCGGGTCTGGCGGCTGGCCGCGGTGACCAGCCTCGCGATGGCCGATGCGGCCGAGGAGGTCGCCGGGCTCGCGCCGGGCACGATCCGCCTGAAATGGCCGAATGACCTGGTGGTCGAGAGCGAAGGCGGCGCCCGCAAGCTCGCCGGCGTCCTCGGCGAGACCGATGGCCTTGGAACGGACGAACCGCGGGCGGTCGTCGGGATCGGGATCAACGCGGATTGGCCGGCCGGACGAGTTCCCGCCGGACCTGGCCGACGACATGACGTCGCTGCGGGCCATCGCGAATGGGCGTCGAATCGACGCCGCCGCCTTGCTCGACGGGTTCACCGGGACGCTCGAGGCGATGATCGAGCAACTCCGGCGCGGCGCGTTCGACGAGGCGGGCTGGGCCGAACGCCAGCTGACGAACGGGCATCTCGTCCGGTTGATCGGCCATGACGGCGGCGAGGAGGTCGTCCGGGCTCTCCGCGTCGACGCCGCCACGGGCGCTCTCATCGTCGTGGACCCGGCCGGCACCGGCGCCGAGCGGAGCGTCGTCAGCGGCGAGATCCGCCACCTCCGTCTCGACGGGCAGGTGTAACAGCATGGCTCGTTCGGTGTTTGGAAGGATGAGACCGGATGGAGAGACCGGCTCGCCCCGCGTAGCCCACCTCGATCGGGACCGCTCACTGGTCGAGCAAGCGCGCGAGGACCCCGCCCTCTTTGACGCCCTCTATCGCAGGTACCTGGCCCAGGTGTACAGCTACGCGTTCTACGAGCTCGGCGACCATCACGAGGCCGAGGACGCAACGGAACGCACGTTCCTCGCCGCTTTGACGAACCTCGACCGCTTCGAGGAGCGTGCCCGGCCGGCCGACGGCGACGGCGCGTCCACGTTCCGCGTCTGGCTCTTCAAGATTGCCCGCAACGTCGTCGCGAACCAGCGACGCGGCGCAGCGCCGTCACCCGCAGGCCCCGATCGAGGCCGCCGCGCTCGTCGCCGATCCGCTCGACATCGAGCGCACCGCGGCGACCCGCGACGAGGCGGCCGCGGCGTGGCGGGCCGTCGGGCGGTTGCCGGCCGACCGGCGCCGGGCCGTCGTCCTGCGCTTCGTCGAGGAGATGTCGACCGCGGAGATCGCCGGTGTCCTCGGGCGCTCCGAAGGCGCCGTGCGGGTGCTCCTCCATCGGGCGCTGCGGACCGTTGCTCGCGAGCTCGGTCGCGGCGGCGCCGGTCGATGACCGCATTCGAACGTGACGCTTCTGAGGTCGAGGCGCTTCTGACCGATCGGTACCTCGAGAGCGTCCTCGCCCGGGTGGGGACCGACCTCGGGCCGGCCGATGCCACCCTGGATCCCGCCCTCCGCCTCGCGTCTGACCGCCTGCGCCGGGACCTCATCCGCGTCCACCCATCGTTCCGGTTCGAGGAGCGGCTGGCCGCCCGATTGGCGGAGGCGGCGGCAGCGCTCCGGATGCCTGCGGCGGTCGGCGCCGAGGGGAGCGTGATCCCGTTCGTCGCGCCGGCGGCGCAGCCCGACGCAGTTCGATCCCGCTGGACTTCGACGACCCCGATTGACGAGCGGCGCGACCTGCCGCGGCCCCTGCTGATCGGCGGCGCGCTGACCTCCGCCGCGATCTCGCTGGCCGGCGCCGCGTTCGTGGCGTGGCGCCTGGCCCATCCCGGGCGCGCATCGAGCCCGATGGCCCGTGCCGCCCGAGCCGCCCGCGCCGCGCGCGCCGCGGCGCCATCGGCCAGGGGTTTCTGATGCCGATCAAGCTGCCGTCGTTCCGGCCCCGGCGCGACGCCTATCCGCCCGATCTCTGGACGAAGTGCCCCTCGTGCGAGGAGATGCTCTTCAACAAGCAGCTCGACAAGGTTCAGCGCGTCTGCCCGTCGTGCGGCCACCACTTCCGCCTGTCGGCCGATGCTCGCCTCGGGCTCCTCCTCGATCACGGCTCGTTCGTCGAGCGCGACGCCGGGCCTCCAGTCGGTCGACCCGCTGGGCTTCGTCGACCAGAAGGCCTATCCGGACCGGATCGCGGCCGCCCAGCTCGCGACCGGGATGCGCGACGCGGCGGTCTGGGGGACCGGCACGATCGACGGCCGGCCGGTCGCGATCTGCGTCATGGACTTCGGCTTCATGGGCGGTTCGATGGGCGCCGTGGTCGGCGAGAAGGTGACCCGGGCGGCGGAGTACTCGCTCGTCCAGCGCCTGCCGCTCATCGTCGTATCGGCGTCGGGCGGGGCGCGGATGCAGGAGGGAACGCTCGCCCTCATGCAGCTGGCGAAGTCGGTCGCGGCGCTCGAGCGGCTGCGGGCCGCCGGCGTGCCGTTCATCAGCGTCCTGTCGGACCCGACGACCGGCGGGGTCTTCGCCTCCTTCGCGGTCCTCGGCGACATCAACATGGCGGAGCCGAACGCGCTCATCGGCTTTGCCGGCGCGAGGGTCTCGGCCGGAACGATCGCCCAGGAGCTGCCGGCCGGCTTCCAGCGCTCCGAGTTCCTGTTCCAGCACGGGTTCCTCGACCGGATCGTCCACCGCTCCGAGATGCGGTCGGAGATCTCGATGCTGCTGGGGTACCTGCGGCCGGTGCCGCGCGAGGGCGCGCGGGAAGAACAGGAGCCCCTCGGGTTGCCCGCGTTCCGACCGCTGTCGTTCCTGTCCAATCTCGCCGAGCGGGTCATGCCCAGCGAACCGGAGCATGCCCCGACGAACGGCGTCGCCCACCTCGACCTCGCCGCCGGTGGCGCCCGGTCGAACGCAGCAACGCCCGCGACAACAGCCCGCGGCACCGCCCGAGACAACACCGCCCGCGACACAGCCCGAGGTGCCCGTGCCATCAGGCGCTGCCTCATCCGAGGACGGCGCGTCCACTCCCGTGGCCGATCCGACGGAGCCTGCCTCGACCGACCGGCGGAGCAGGAGGCCCCGCGTGGTTGATCGCCTGCTCGGTCGCGGCCGCGAGGCCCCAGCCGCCGACGGATCGGCCGCCGTCGCGGTAGCCGACGACGCGAAGACCGCCGTCTGGTCGCGCGTCCAGCAGGCCCGCAACCTGCGCCGGCCGCGGACCCTCGAGCTCGTCGCCGCGATGGCCGATGACTTCGTCGAGATCCACGGCGACCGGCTGTTCGGGGACGACGAGGCCATCGTCACCGGCTTCGCCCGGATCGAGGGCCGGCGGGTCGTCGTCGTGGGCCAGCAGAAGGGCGCCGATACCGACGAGAACATCCGCCGCAATTTCGGCATGCCGCACCCCGAGGGCTACCGCAAGTCGATGCGGGCGATGGAGCTCGCCGAGCGATTCGGTATGCCGATCGTGACGTTCGTCGACGTCCCGGGAGCGCATCCCGGCGCCGAGTCGGAGGAGCGCGGCATCGCCGAGGCCATCGCCCGCTCAATCGGGCTGATGAGCCGCCTCCGGACCCCGATCGTCACGGTCATCACAGGCGAAGGTGGTTCGGGCGGAGCGCTGGCGATCGCCGTCGCCGATGTCGTGGTCGCACTCGAGAACGCCGTCTATGCCGTCATCAGCCCCGAGGGCTGCGCGTCGATCCTGTGGCGCACGGCGGACGAGGCCCCGACTGCGGCGGTCGCGATGCGGATGACGGCCGCCGAGCAGCAGGCCCTCGGCGTCGTCGACATCGTCGTTACCGAGCCCGGCGAGGGCGCCCACACCGACCACGCGGAAACGGCCCGGCGATTGAAGGCCGTCATCGTGTCGCAGCTCGACGCGCTGTCGCGGATCCCGCTCGACGACCTGGTCGAGGCCCGATACCAGCGCTTCCGAGCACTCGGGCCGTACACGGAGCTGGAAACGCCGCCGGCCGTCCGCGTCGAGCGGCCCGGCCTCGCCGATCGCCTGCGCAACCTGTTCGACCCCGGCCGCTGGCCGGCCGGGACCGGCCGCGATGAGCCGCCGGCTCGCGACGAGGTCTGACGATGAGCAACGATCGTTCGCGGGATCGAACGCCGAACGCGCGGAGTGACAAGGCCCGCGCGGCCGATCACGCCGCGATCGATCGGCTCGCCGACGAGCTCCTGCCCGCGCTCGCCGCGAAGCTGGCGGCGACGGGTCTCGGCGAGATCGAGGTCCGCGAGGAGGGGTGGAAGGTCCGGATCCGCCGGCCGGCCGGCGAGGGGCCCAGCCAGCTCAGACGATCGACGGATCGTCCCTCGCGGTCCCAGCCCGGTCACGCCGGCCACGGCCATTCGCCAGCGGGTCTCGAGGGCCATCGGTCGGCGCGGGAGGGCCGCGGGCCGGCCGTCCACTCGACCAATGGATCGTCGCCGCCGCCCCTGGCGCCCGTCGGGCCCGGCGGTGGTGCGGATGCCGATCCATCGCCCTCGCGCCAGGAGCCCCGGCCCGGTCGGACGGTCGCGACGTCACCCGCCGTCGGCGTCTATCAGCCCAGGGCCGAGGCTCGGCTCGGGACGCGGGTCCGATCCGGCGACCGGCTCGGTGCTGTCGACATGCTCGGCGTCGCCCAGGAAGTCGTCGCGCCCGCCGATGGCCTCGTCGGGCCCAGTCTCGTCGAACCCGGCGAGGCCGTCGAATACGGCCAGGAGCTCGTCGTGATCGAGCTCACCGGGGACGGCTGACGTGTTTCGCAAGATCCTCATCGCCAATCGCGGAGAAATCGCTCTCCGCATCCTGCGTGCCTGCCGGACGCTCGGTGTCGAGGCCGTCGTGGCCTACAGCGAGGCCGACCGCGAGTCGCTGCCGGTCCAGCTCGCCGACGAGGCGATCTGCATCGGGCCGGCGGACGCGAAGCGGTCCTACCTGTCGGCGCCGGCGATGATGAGCGCCGCGATCGTCACCGGCTGTGACGCGATCCATCCGGGGTACGGCTTCCTGTCCGAAGACGGCGGATTCGCCGAAGTCGTCAGGGCCCATGACCTCGTGTTCATCGGGCCGCCGGCAAACGTGCTGGAACGGTTCGCCTCGAAGGAGGCGACACGGCGGCTGCTCGCGAGCCACGGCCTGCCGACGATCCCGGGCTCGAACGGCATTCTCCGCGACGACGCCCACGCCCTCGAGGAAGGCGAGCGGATCGGCTATCCGCTGCTGATCAAGCCGGCGGCCGGCGGCGGGGGCAAGGGCATGCGGATGGTCCGGACGCCGCGGGAGCTCGAAGCGTCGCTCAACGTCTGCCGCTCCGAGGCGCGTGCGGCGTTCGGCGACGACTCGCTCTACCTCGAACGCTGGCTCGACGAGAATCGCCACGTCGAGGTCCAGGTGATCGTCGATCGCTACGGTCACGGCGTTCACCTCGGTGAGCGTGATTGTTCGGTCCAGCGCCGGCACCAGAAGATCCTCGAGGAGGCGCCGACACCGGCGCTGTCGGAGGCGGCCCGCGCGGATCTGGCCTCACGGGCGATCCGGGCCGTGGTCGCGGCGGGCTACGAGAATGTCGGGACGCTCGAGTTCCTCGTCGACAACGCCGGCAACTACTACTTCATCGAGATCAACTGCCGGATCCAGGTGGAGCACCCGGTCACCGAGGCGCTCACCGGGATCGACCTCGTGGCCACCCAGATCCGCGTCGCGGCGGGGGAGCCGCTCGGCTTCGCCCAGGCCGACGTCGAATTCCGGGGCCACGCGATCGAGTTCCGGATCAACGCCGAAGACCCGGAGCACGATTTCCGGCCCGGCGCGGGCATTGTCGAGCGCTACCTCCCGCCCGGCGGTCCGGGTGTCCGGATGGATTCGCACCTGTACGCCGGCTACGAGGTCCCGCCGTTCTACGACTCGCTGCTCGGAAAGCTCGTCGTCTGGGGCCCCACCCGCGAGGCGGCGATCGCCCGGTCGGTCGTGGCCCTGGACGAGCTCCTCGTCGAGGGGATCGTCACCAACATCTCGATCCACAAGGCGCTCCTCGCCTCCGACGCATTCCTCGAGGGCAAGATGACGACCAATCTGCTCGATCGGGTCGGAGGCGCGGCGTTCCTCGCCGCGGCGGCACGCGCGTGAGTTTCCTCTCGGCGACCCCGGTCTGGTCCGCCAGCCGGACCAACGAGCGAAGGAGCGCCTGTGGTTCCGCCCGAACGACCGCCTCAGCCGCCGCCTGGTCCGCCAGCCGGACCAACGGGCGAACGAAGTCCCCGAACGGGGTCCTGACCGCGTCCCCGTCCGCTGCTTGGTCCGCCAGCCGGACCAACGGGCGAATGAATGCCCCGATCGGGGCTCTGACCACGTCCCCGTCCGCTGCTTGGTCCGCCAGCCGGACCACAACGCCGGCGATCGCCCATGCGTACCTGCAACCACTTCGTCGCGTGGAGACCGCGCGTCGGGGCACACTGGAAACCATGACATGGAGTCGCCTGTGACCGAAACGGCCGCGCCGCCGAAGCTCGAAACGATCCACTCTGCCGCTGAGATCCAGCAGCTGATTCCCCATCGCTGGCCGGTTCTCATGGTCGATCGGATCGTTGAGTACGACCAGGAGGCGAAGCGGATCGTCGGGATCAAGGGCGTCGCGGCGACGGAGTGGTATTTCCAGGGCCACTTCCCGGGGTTGCCGGTGATGCCGGGCGTTCTCCAGGTCGAAGCGCTTGCCCAGACGATGGCGGTCTACGTCGCCAAACAGCCGGGCTTCGGTGATCGGATCGGGCTGTTCGCGGGTATCGACGATTGCCGTTTCAAGCGCGTCGTCGTGCCGGGCGACGTCCTCCGGCTGGAGATCACGATGGAGAAGCTCGGCGGCCGGTTCGGACGGGCTCGCGGCGTCGCGAGCGTCGATGGCGAGGTCGCCTGCGAGGCGACGCTCAGCTTCATCATCCCCAACGAGGGCGTTCTGCGATGACCGCCCGCGTCGCGATCCTCTCGGACGTCCACGGCAACGCCGCGGCGCTCGATGAGGTCCGCAAGGCGATCCGGAAGGAGCGGCCGGACGCCGTGATCGTCGCCGGCGACCTCGTCCTGAACGGACCGGAGCCCTCGGCTGCGGTCGACGGCGTTCGCGAGCTCGAGGGCGAGGGCGCGATCGTCGTCCAGGGCAACACCGATGTCGCGGTCGCCGACTTCGACTACTCGGCGGCCTTTCCGTGGCTGACCGACGGCGTCCCGGACACCTTTCGAGCCGCTGCGGAGTGGGCCCACGACGAGCTCGGTGACGAGCGGCTGGCCTGGCTGCGGCGGCTTCCATCCGAGCGGCGACTTCGCCTCGAGGACACGATGCTCCTCGCCTGTCACGCGTCGCCCGGCAGCCAGACCCAGGGCTTCGACCAGGCGCTGGACCCGTCGGTGATCCTGGAACGCGCCTCGCGGACCGACGCCCGGGTGATCTGCTGCGGCCACACCCACCTGCCGGAGGTCCGCGACCTCGGCTGGAAACTGATCGTCAACGACGGCTCCGCGGGCTACATCTTCGACGGCGACCCGACGGCCTCGTGGGCCCTCGTGACGGTTGACGGGGACGACGTGACCGCCGAGATCCGGCGGACGACGTTCGACACGATGGCCGTGTCCAACGCGATCTCGGCGCGCGGATTGCCCGGCGACGTCTATCGCGCGGCGACGGTCCGAACAGGAAAGCTCGTCCGATGACCCGGGAGACTTACTCATGACACGCGGCACCTGGCCGGCGGAGCCCCGGCGCGTGGTCGTGACCGGGATGGGCCTGGTCACCGCCCTCGGCAACGACGTCGCAACGGCCTGGGCGGCCCTCGCCGCCGGCCGGTCCGGGGTCGCGAGGATCGCGGCCTTTGATCCTTCGCGTCTGACGGTCCAGATCGCGGGCGAGGTCAAGGACCTGGACGCCAGCCACATCCTCGACCGCAAGGAAGTCCGGCGGACGGATCGCTACATCCAGTTCGGGCTCGTGGCGTCGCGCGAGGCGATGGATCAAGCCGGCCTGCCCGCCCGACTGGAAGGCGAAGAGGCGGAGCGGACGGGCGTGATCCTCGGGACCGGCCTTGGCGGCGTTGGGACGCTCGTCGACGGGATCTCGATGAACGCGCTGCGTGGCCCGGACCGGATCAGCCCGTTCTTCATCCCGATGGGCATCCCGAACGTCGGCGCAGGGCAGGTCGCGATCAGCTTCGGGATGACCGGGCCGAACTTCACGACCGTGTCGGCCTGCGCTACCGGCGGCCACGCGATCGGTGAGGCATCGGAGACGATCCGTCGCGGGCGACGCCGACGTCATGATCGCCGGCGGCACCGAGGCGGGCATCTTCGAGCCGCTCGTCGGCGGGTTCGCCGCGATGCGGGCGCTCTCGACGCGGAACGACGACCCGGAGGGCGCCTCGAGGCCGTTCGACAAGGGACGTGACGGCTTCGTTCCAGGCGAGGGCTCCGGCGTGATCGTCCTCGAGGAGCTCGAGCACGCCCGGGCTCGCGGCGCGCCGATCCTCGCCGAGCTGATCAGCTACGGCGCGACCGCCGACGCATCGCACATCACGCTGCCCGCGCCCGGCGGCATCGGCGCCGTTCGGGCGGCTCGCCGGGCGCTCGAGAAGGCCGGCATCTCCGCCGATGAGATCGATCACGTGAACGCCCATGCCACGTCCACGCCGGAGGGCGACAAGGCCGAGCTCCAGTCGATCAAGACGATCTTCGGCGACCGGGCCGGGGAGGTCCCGATCACCGCGAACAAATCGATGCTCGGGCACACCCTCGGCGCCGCCGGAGCGATCGAGGCGATCGTGACGATCCAGTCGATCCGCGAATCGTGCGTGCCGCCGACGATCAACCTCGACGATCCGGACGATGCCGCCGAGGGCCTGAACCTCACGCCGAACACCGCCCAGGCCCACGCCATCCGGACGGCGATGTCGAACTCCTTCGGCTTCGGCGGCCAGAACACCGCCCTGATCTTCCGGCGGTGGGAAGAATGACCGACGAGCTCGAGCGCGCCGCCCGACGTCGACGCCGGGGCCAAGACGCCGTCCCGGACGACGCTCCATCGACTGGGGCCGAGGCTGCCGCCGCCCCACCGCCCGTTCCGGCCGATATCGGCGACGCGTCGCTCCTGGCGCTCATCGATCGGTTGGGCGGCATGCTCCAGCGAAGCGACCTGACCGAGCTCGAGGTCGAGGTCGGGGGAACGGCGCTCATCCTGCGCAAGCCGGCGGCGATCGCCCAGCCGGTCCTGCGTCGGAGGCGGCGGCGACGCGGCGGCGCCCGTCCCGGCCTCCACGCCATCGGCCGCGCCGGCCGGCGATGAGCACGCCGCTCCGTCGCGCCCAAGCATCAAGGCCCCCCTGACCGGCATCTGGTACGGCTCGCCAGCGCCCGGGTCGGCCCCGTTCGTCGAAGTCGGCCGCGAGGTCGCCATCGGCCAGGTCGTCGGGCTCATCGAGGCGATGAAGCTCTTCAACGAGATCAAGTCCGAGCTCGCCGGACGCGTCGTCCGGGTCGTGCCCGAAAGCGGCACGCTCGTCAAGGCGAAGCAGCCGCTCATCGAGGTAGATGCCACTGTGAACGAGCCCGTTCGTCACGCGCACATCACCGGCTGGGGACGGTACGCGCCCTCTCAGGTCCTCACCAACGCCGACCTCGAGCGGATGGTCGACACCTCCGACGAATGGATTCGAAGCCGGACGGGGATCCGCGAGCGGCGGGTCGCCGCCGCTCACGAGACGACCGCCTCGATGGCAGCCGTCGCCGGCCTGCGCGCGATCCGGACTGCGGGCATCGAGCCGGACGACATCGATCTGATCCTCCTCGGCACGCTCACGCCCGACTACTGGATGCCGTCGACCGCCGCCCTGGTGAAGGAAGCTATCGGCAATACGAAGGCGGCCGCGTTCGACGTCATGGCCGCCTGCTCGGGCTTCGTCTATGGCTTCGCGACCGCCCAGGCGTACATCACGGCGCGGGCTGGCGAAGCACGTCCTCGTCATCGGCGCGGAGCTCCTGACCCGCTTCCTCGACTACACCGACCGGAGCACCTGCATCCTGTTCGGTGACGGGGCGGGCGCCGTCGTCCTGTCGGCCAGCGAGGAGCCCGGCGGGGCGCTCGGGGTCGAGATGACGACCGATCCGCAGGGCGCCTACATGATCTGGCTGCCCGCCGGCGGGGCGAAGAGCCCGCCATCGGCCGAGACGATCTCGCGCGGCGAGCACTACGTCCGGATGGAGGGCAAGGAAACCTACCGATTCGCCACGAAGACGATGGCAACGACCGCGCTGGAGTCGATCCGGCGGTCCGGACTCCAGCCGTCGGACATCGACCTCTTCATCCCGCACCAGGCCAACATCCGGATCATCGAGGCCGTCGCGAAGGGTCTCGACCTGCCGATGGACAAGATGTTCATCAACCTCGACAAGTACGGCAACACCTCGGCCGCGTCCGTGCCGATCGCCCTCGCCGAGGCGGTCAACGAGGGCCGCGTCAAGGTCGGCGACAACGTCGTGATCGTCGCCTTCGGCGCCGGCTTCACGAGCGGCGCCGTCACGATCAACTGGACGGCCGACCCGGCGCGGGGCATCGCCGGCGACGCCGCGGTCCGGCCGGAGGACGTCAAGGTCCGGCTGCCGGTCGACTGGGATTCGGTCGACCCGATCCCGGACGCGCTCGCGGAGATCATGGCCCGGCCCGGCTCGGTCGACGTGCCGCTCGACGACGTCGTCCCGGGCGAGCCCGAGCACTCCCGCCAGCCGGTCGGTTGAGTAGCCCCTCGCCCAATTCGGAGGTTCGCTTCGTGATCGACCTGAGCGGCAAGAGCGCCGTCGTGACCGGCGGCTCGCGCGGGATCGGGCGGGCGATCGCACTTCGCCTCGCCGACCCAGGGCGCCGACGTCGCGTTCAGCTACCGCGGCAACGAGGCGGCGGCAAAGGAGACGGCCGCGGCGATCGAGGGCCTCGGCCGCAGGGCGCTCGCCGTCCAGGCCGACGTCACCGAGCCCGAGGCAGCTGAAACCCTCGTCAAGGCGGCCCTCGACGCGTTCGGCAAGATCGACATCCTCGTCAACAACGCCGGCATCACCCGCGACGACCTGCTCATGCGGATGAGCGTCGAGGCGTTCCGGGAGGTCCTCGAAACGAACCTGTTCGGGGCGTTCTACGCGACCAAGGCGGTCACCCGGCCGATGCTCAGGGCCAAGAGCGGCCGGATCATCAACATCACCTCGGTCTCCGGCCAGGCCGGCCAGATGGGCCAGGCGAACTACTCGGCGGCGAAGGCCGGGCTTGATCGGCCTGACGAAGGCCACCGCCCGCGAGCTCGCGTCGCGCGGGATCACCTGCAACGCCGTCGCGCCGGGCTTGGTCCTGACCGAACTGACGAAGGACCTGCCGGAGGCGCTCCAGGCGGAGATCACGGCGCGGACGCCGCTCGGGCGGTTCGGGACGACCGAGGAGATCGCCAACGCGGTCGCGTTCCTCGCGAGCGACGAGGCGGCCTTCATCACCGGGCAGGTGCTCGCGGTCGACGGCGGCCTGGTGATGATGTAGGTCCGATGAAGGTGATCGTCTGAACCTTCACCCGCCGGGGGGCCAGAGCCTATCGATCGGGCGAGCGCCGCTCAATGGACGGCTTCTCCTCCTGGTTTCGGTGGTCGCGGTGTGCGGCGTGGCGGTTCTCAGGCCCGTCGCGGGCGGCTGGGACCTGATGCTCGCGGATCACAGCCGCTACGTGTTCTCGGGCATGTCACTGCTCGACGGCCGGGGCTACGTCGGCGAGGCCGGTGAGACGTTCTACGTTCGATCGCCGGCATATCCGGTGATGGTCGGCGGGGGCTTTGCGCTCGCCGGGAGCGATGGGGCCCACCTGGTCGCGTGGGGTCTCGGTCTGATCGGCCTCTTGCTCGCCGTATGGCTGGCGGCGCGGCTCGGCGGTCCCCTTGCTGCAGTGGCGACCGCGGCCGTGGTCATCACCGTGCCCCAGTTCTGGGAGCAGATCGTTTCGCTCGGGATCGATCTGCCCCACGCCGCCTTCTATCTCGGGGCCATCGGCCTTCTCTGGTATCCAAGGCTGGGTCATTGGCTTGCCGCCGGCGGTTTGCTGGGTCTCACGCTGCTGGTCAAGGAGACCGTCGCCCCGGCCGTTCTCCTGCTCCCGATCGCCTGGCTGCCTGCCTGGTCCGGCCTGAACTGGCGGACCTGGGCCCGTCTGTCGCTCGTCTTCCTGCTTGCGATCGCCGTCGTGGCCGGCTGGTGGTGGTTCCTCGTCTGGAGGGAAACCGGCCTCCTGTTCCCGCTCAACTCGCTCCGCGCGATCGTTCCGGACGAGGCAGAGCTCACCCTCGACCCAACGCGAACGAGCGCTGTGGCCTGGCTGATTGCCGCGGCGGCGTGGGTGTACCTCCTCGTCACCCGGTTCCGGGACGCCGGCGTGCGACTGCTGGCGTTTGGCGCTCTTGCCCTCGTCCCGGCAGTCACGGCGACGGTCCTCCTGTCGCAGCCGGAGCGAAACCTCACGATCCTCGTCCTCCTGAGCTGCGTTGCGGTGGGCGTGGCCGCGGCCGATCTGTGGCGAGGACGGCCGGGCCGTGTGCCGCGCTGGGCGAGGCTCGCGGGCACGGCGGCAATCGCCGTCGCTCTCATCGTCGGTCCGCTGATGGGCCAGCGGATCGTCCGCGGGGCGAACCAGGATTCCCTGGCGGCGGACGCGGCGACCGTCATTCGGCCGAGTCTCCACGCCGGCCAGGAGGTCATCTCCTCGTTCCGCGGGCGGTCGCCGCTGGGCGTGGAACTGTTCGATCTGCGCGTCCGGGTTCGGCTGCTACCGGTTTCGGCTGTCCAGCGCCCCGCGGACGCGGCGCAATATCTGTGGCTGGGCCAGCGGCGCGGAACACTGTTCGGGCTCACGCGGGCCGGCTGGGAGCGTGTTCTGGGCTCCGACAATGCCGCTTCGATGGCGCTGATCGCGCCGCATCTGCTGACGCCGACGGAGCTGCTCCCGGCGCTTCGATCAGCCGACGGGCAGCCGAGTGGAGTGAGGTTCGTCGAGACGCTCGTCAGGCAGTTCGGCACGGCCGATATCTTCCAGATCACCCCGGATCTCATCGATCGGGCGACGGCGGTCCGCCTGCACGCGGAGCCCGGCGCGCTCATCCACTGGCTCGACGAGGCCGAGGCGGCCGGCATGGCGGACGCCACTGGGAGCCTTCTCGCGGCCCGCCCCGTCGTGCTTGCCGGCGCGGCGAATTTGACGAACCTCGCTGAGCGCCTCGGCTCGGAGGCATGCTTCCGCCCGATGCAGGAGGGCGACCTGCCGGTCCTGTCGATCGAGCCGGCCGAGGGTCAGGGCGACTGCGTGAGCGGTTTGGCGCTCGACGCCACGCCGTGACGCTCTTTCCTTCGATGGCACACTGGCCGGCAATGGTGCCAACTTGACCCAGCCATCGCAGCCCGTCGTCGCCGTCATCATTCCCGCCCTGAACGAGGCCGGGAAGATCGGCCGCGTCCTCGACAAGTTCCCGCGCGATCCGCGATTCGAGGCGATCGTCGTCGACGATGGGTCAACAGATGGCACAGCCGAGGAGGCACGAGCGCACGGTGCCGCCGTCGTCATCCGGCATGACGTGCGAGGCGGCGTCGGCGCGGCCATCCGCGACGGCTGGTTGTGCGGCCTGGAGCGCGAACGGCCGTACCTCGCGCTTCTGTCCGGTGACGACCAGCACGAACCTTCGGAGCTCGTCGCCGCGTTCGAGGCGCTCGAGACAGCCGGCGCCGACTACGTCCAGGGGTCCCGGTGGATCGGGCCGGCGGCAAGGTCGTCGGGGCGACCGGCGGTCGGGGCCTCGGGACCCGGATCTACTCGCTCGCCTTCAGCCTGCTCAGCGGGCGGCGGGTCACTGATGCGACGAACGGTTTCAGGATCTTCCGGGCGCCGATCCTGGCCGACCCTCGGCTCGACATCGGACAGTCGTGGCTGGACAGCTACGACCTCGAGCCGTACGTGCTGTACAAGGCGATCCGCGGCGGTTACAAGGTCATCGAGCATCCCTGCACCGTGATCTACCACGCCACGGAGGGCTACACGAAGATGCGCGGCATCCGGGACTGGTGGCGCCTGTTCCGGCCGGCGCTGCTGCTCCGAACCGGGGTCAAGCGATGATCGACGCTCGCCGGAGCGATCGTTCGGCGGTCGGCGGATCCTGGTGACCGGCGGAGCCGGGTTCGTGGGCGGCGCCTTGACTCGGAAGCTCGTCGACGCCGGCGCCCGGGTGACCGTCCTCGACGACCTCTTCACGGGCCAGGCCGAGACCATCCCGACCGGGCGCCGAATTCGTCCAGGGCTCGGTCACGGACGCCGCGCTCGTCGACGAGCTGGTCGCGGCCAACCAGCCTCGTCTTCCACATGGCCGCCCGAAACATCATCGCCTCGACCGCCAACCCGCGCGACGACTTCGCGACGAACATCGGCGGCACGCTGAACGTCCTGCTCGCCGCCCGGGCGAACAAGGTCGACCGGGTCGTCTACACCTCGTCCGCCTCGGTCTACGGCAACCCGCGCTCGATCCCGATCAACGAGGACGACGGGATCGTCCCGCTGTCGCCGTACGCGGTGAGCAAGCTCGGCGGCGAGAACTACTGCCAGGCGTTCTACGAGAGCTACGGCCTGCCGACCGCGTCGCGTTCGCTACTCCAACGTCTACGGTCCCGGCCAGCGACCGGACAACCCGTACTGCGGCGTCGTCTCGAAGTTCCTCGTCGACGCCCACGCCGGTCGGCCGCTGTCGGTCCACGGCGACGGCGAGCAGACGCGCGACTACACGTACGTCGACGACGCTGTCGACGCCACGCTCCTCGCGGCGATTCGACCGCGAGCCGAGGGCGAGGTCTTCAACGTCGGAACCGGCATCGAGACATCGGTCAACCAGCTCGGCCTGCAAATCGGCCGAGCCCTCGACGTGCCGGTCGAGCTCGAGCACATCGATCGGCGCGACATCGACAACATCCGGCGCCGGGTCGTGAACATCGAGAAGGCCCGCCGGATGCTGCGCTGGACGCCGCAGGTCACGCTCGAGGCGGGACTGAAGCGCACCGCCGAGTGGTTCATCGCATCGCCCTTTGCCGAGGGTCAGCGCGTCGTCACGGGAATCCCGCCAAGGCCTCGCTGACGTCCGGTTTTCGGGTCGCCCGTGGGTTCCTCGACTAGACTCCTTCGACGTGACTATGGATTCGAGGGGATTGCGATCCCACGCGCGGCGGAAGTCGCGTTCGCCGGCGATCGCAGCCTTCCTGTCGTTTATCTGGCCCGGGCTCGGCCAGTGGTACGCCGGCCGGCCGCGGGCCGCGGTGCTGTTCGCCGCGCCGATCGCGGCGATCCTGCTCCTGCTGCTCGTCTGGCTGGCGGGGGGCCTCGAGCGGGCCCTCGTCGATCTCCTCCTGCCGGCCGTGGCGGTCACGTTCATCGTCCTCGTCCTCGCCGAGGGCGCGTGGCGCATCGCGGCCCTCATTCACGCGGCCTGGCTGACCGGCGGCCAGCGCGCGTTCCGCGAGCCGCCGGTCGGGGGAGCAGTCGCCGCCTTGACGCTCCTCGTCGTCGTCAGCCACATCTGGGCGGCCTCCGTCGCCTGGTCGCTGTTCGAGGCGTCCGATCGGGTGTTCGATCCCCGGGCACGGGGCCGGTCGCCTCAGGCGCCCCGACGCCGAGCGACGGGTTCCTCGCTACGCCCCAGGCCACCCCCGAAACCGCGGACGCGCGGATCAACATCCTGCTCACCGGGATCGACTCGTCCGAGCGTCGTGAACATGCCCTGACCGACACGCTCATCGTCGTCAGCGTCGATCCGCGCACGCGGCGACGTCGCGATGGTCAGCTTCCCAAGGGATATCGCCCGGTTCGAGGAGCCGGACGGCACGACTCTTCACCGGCAAGATCAACTCGCTCATGACCTACGCCGACAATGACCCCGAGCGAGTATCCGGACGGCGGCCTGCCGACCCTCATCAGCGAGCTCGGCTACCTCCTCGGCGTCCCGATCCACTACTACGGGGCGGTCGACCTCGACGGGTTCCGCAAGCTGATCGACGCCGTCGGCGGCGTCACGATCGACAACCCGAGGGCGATCAACGACCCGTCGTACGGCGGCTGGCTCGACGGCCACGTCGGGTTCAAGCTCTCGAAGGGCGTCCATCACCTCGACGGCGAGACGGCCCTCGCCTACGCCCGATCGCGCAGGGGAGCCGGCGACAACGACTTCACCCGGGCCCGCCGCCAGCAGCAGCTCCTGGTTGCGCTGCGAGCCCGCCTGACCGATCCGACGCTCCTGCCGCAGCTGCCGGCGATCATCGAGGCGCGGCTCCAACACGCATGCGGACGAACTTCCCCCGCGACCGCCTCCAGGAGATGCTCGCGGTGGGCCGCGCGATCGAGAGCGACGACGGGATCCGGCGGGTGGTCCTGGGTCCGCCCTACGCCAAGAACCCGCCCGCGGGCACGCCCGGCGGCTACCAGCTGGTCATCGACATGGACCGCCTCGCCAAGCTTTCGATCGAGCTGTTCGGGGCCGACAGTCGGTACGCGACCGCGACTCCCTGAGCGGGTTCGTTCCGGCGTGGGGCTGGCGGGCCATGGTCGACCGGGACGTTCGTAGGGGGGTCCGGTGTGGTCGTGAGTGGTAGGGTCGGGTCGTGGAACCGCAGGACGTAGCCGTCCCTGGCCGCCGATTCCCGCCCCACGTCTCGCGTCGGGCGGCGCTGATCTCGACGGCCGTTGTCGTCGGTGTCGTCGTGTCGATCGTGGCGGCCGTGCTCCTCGTGAACCGGCCCGGACCCGCGCCGGTCGCGGCCGCGCCGACTGCCGCCCCGACCCCGAGCCCGTCGCCGACGCCGTCCCCTTCGCCAACCCCTTCGGCCAGCCCTTCGCCGAGCCCATCCGCCTCGGCCGCTCCGGTCGGCCCGGATCCCGTCCTTGGATCCGACGGCCGCCTCACCGTCCTGCTGCTCGGGCTCCGACGCTCGTGCAAGCCACTCCGGCAACCGGACTGACGTGATCATGGTCGTCTCCCTCGATCCAACGACCGGCGCCGTCTCCGCCGCCAGCATTCCGCGGGACACGGCGAACTTTCCAACGTCATCGAAGGCGATTTATCGGGCCAAGATCAATGGCCTGTACCAATCGCTCATGGGCAGGATCGGTCAGCCGAAGGCTGCCGCCGAAATGAAGCGGATCATCGGAGACGGCATCGGCGTCGAGATCGACTCGTACGCCGTAGTCGGGTTCGAGGGCGTCCGGCAGCTCGTCAACGCCGTCGGGGGTGTCGACGTCGTGCTCGCCAGGTCGGTCAGCGATCCGTTCTACTGGGTGACCTCGAAGAAGCGCGGCGTCTTCTTCCCGGCCGGCACCAACCACCTGAGCGGCGATCGGGCGCTCATCTTTGCCCGGACGCGCAAGGGCGATAACGACTTCGAGCGCGCCCGCCGGCAGCAGCTGCTCGTGGCCGGCGCCGTGAGTGCCGTTCGCGATCGCGGCCTCAGGAACCTGGACAAGCTCCTGCCGATCGCCAACCGCTTCGTCAAGACGGACCTGCCGCTCAAGGCCGCCCCGATCCTGTTCGGCATGGTGTCGAGCGCCAACCTGGGCGGCGCTGAGAAGGTGGTCTTCGGCCCGACGGAAGTGGGCAACCGGCGGCTCGGGAACGTCCTTCAGCCTGAAGCTGGATGTCGTCCGCGCCTGGACCGCCCAGTGGATGGCGCCGGTCGCTGCTCCAGAGCCGACGCCGCGGCCGACACCGATCCTCGATCCTGGGCCGGCGCCCCGGATCACGCCCAAGCCCTGACGCGCATCCCTGCCCGCGCCGCCGCGGCGGCCCGAGGCCGAGACTACCGGCTGACGACGACCTCGCCGACGTTGCTCACCATCAGTGACTGCGCGACGTCCCACAGGCCCGGGTTGCGTACGAAGTCGCTGCTGTAGAGCGGATTCTTCCACGTGTAGAAGGCGATCCCCGCCGCCCCGAGGTAGCGAAAGCCGTCATTGACCTGGCGCCTCAGTTCCGCGGCGGTCGGCGAGCGCTTGTCGCCGGGGCGGTACGCGTGGCCCTGGACCATCAGCCAGATCGGCGTTCCGGGCGTCGTCGCGGCCACGTAGTTCTTGATCTTCGGAAAGTTCACCGACGCGGTCCCGATGTAGCCGCGGCTGTAGGTGACGGGATACCAGTCCACCCAGAGGACGTTCGCGACCCCGGTCGACCAGGGGTTGGCACTCGTCCCGAAGTGGGGCGTGTCGCCAAGGAGGGCCACGACGGGATGGCCCGGATCGGCGGCCCGGTAGGCGCTGTAGAGCGACCGCATCTCGCCGAGCGAGATCCCGTTCCACGAAGGTTCCTTGACCGACAGGTAGCCGTACAGCGCCGGGTGATTCTTGACCCGCGCGACCCAGGCGGGGATGACCGATGTCTTGATCGTCCCCGCGCTGTAGTTGACCGTATCGGTGAAGTAGACGAGGACCTTCTGGCGGTACTTCGCGGCCTCGTCGAGATACGTGACCGGATCCATCGGCGGGCTGAACGCCTTGACGAGGATCGTCGGTCGTGGCGATCCAAGCCCCGCGATGTCGGCGACCGGCACTTCCCATCCGGCGTAGCGGGGACCGGGACTCGGAAGCACGCCGGGGGCGGCGGCGACCGCCACGGGCGAGACGAACACGACCAGGGCGATCAGGGCGGTGGCAGACAGGGACTTGCGCATCATCCCGATCCTCTCGCGGCCATGGGGATGCCCGCAATAGCGAGGATGGATGGACCTCACGGGATTTTGGGCAACTCCGCGGCGATGTACGGCGCGAGGCCGCGGGCGAAGGCCGTCGCGATGTGACCGCCGTCGCGATACACCAGCCAGCGCCCGATGACCGCCGGACATGGGTCAGTCGGGCAGATCCAGGGCGTCGGGTCGATGAATGTCGCCCGGGCCTCGGCTGCGACGGCTGCCTCGACGGCCGTCCGCATCGGCGCCGTCGACCGTTCGGCCGAGGTCGCGCACGCCAGCACGTCATCGAGGTGTGCCGACAGGCACACGGGTGGGTCCGTTTTCGGATTTGGCGTGTCGCCGATGAGCACGACCTCGTCTGCCGACGCATAGAGCGTTCGCAACATTCGGCGAAGCGCCGGTGCCCAGATCTCGTCATGGGTCTGCGAGATGACGGCCGTATCCGCGTCGACCATGAGCCGGGCGATGCGCGAGTTGGACACAACGACCATGGCCGGGCGTTCGGCGGCAATCCGTTCGAGAACGTCCTTGCGCCACGCGTCGCACTCCTTGTACAGGCGCTTGAGGCTCGGGCTCCAGACCGAAACGTCGGCAGCCTGGCAGGAGGCCTTCGTGAACGAGATGAGGCGCCAGTCACGTTCCCTGGCGAGCCGTTCGAATGCCGGGAACCACTGCGCCGCATGCGAATCCCCGAAGAGCACCACGGTCGTGCTGGAACTGAGCACGCCGTAGGTGCATTCGGGCGACTTCACCGCCGCGGCCTCGACGTGGCAGCCGTCGCGATGGATGGCCGGCTGATCCTTGCGAGCGTCGCGCAGCGGCGGAATGAGGTCGTCCGGCACCGCGCCGCCGGCCGTCGGCGGGAGCGACGGCCAGACACTTGGCCCCGGCGAGTTGCTCGCTCCCGCCACGGGCGAAGGACGGACGCTGGCGGTGGAGGTGGGGCTCGAGGTCGGGAGGATGAGCTCCGGGGTCGGTCCGCCATCACCGCCGAGCGCGGTCCCCGCCAGCGGTCCGGTCTGACCGAGCCCGAGCGCGATCACGGCCACCGCGGCGCTCGTGGCTCCGGCCAGGGCGAGTGTCCGGCTCGTGCGCAGGGCGGTGACCCGGCCGCGCCGGATCGGCTCCTCGACGAATCGCTGGCTCAGGGCCGCGATCGGGAACGTCAGGAGCGCCAGGCCCATGCGCGCCGCTGCCGGCAACTCCTCGCCGAGGGCCGCGACCGGCAGGACGAGGATCGGCCAGTGCCAGAGATAGAGCGAATACGAGATCCGCCCGACCCAGCGAGCAGGCGCGGTGGCGAGGAGGCGGGAGGGCGCCGTGAGCGGGGTCTTCAGCCCGGCGACGACGACGAGTGCCGTCCCGACGGTCGGCAGAAGCGCGGCGAGGCCAGGGAACGGCGTTCCGGTGTTGATGACGAGCCCGGCGACGACGATCATCGCCAACCCTCCGACACCCGCGAGGAGCGCCAGCATGGCGGGGATCCGCGCCAGTTGCGTCGCCCCGAGAAAGACGAGGGCTCCGAGCGCCAGCTCCCAGGCCCGCGCCGGAAGCAGGAAGAACGCGAGCGGGGCGTTCGTGTCGGTGAGCACGAGCGAGAGCCCCAGCGACAGGACGCCGATCGTCGCGACGACGGCACCGATCCAGAGCGAGCCGGCACCTCGCAGCCGCGTCACCAGCAGGAGCAGCGCCGGCCAGAACAGGTAGAACTGCTCCTCGACGCCGAGCGACCAGTAATGGAGGAGCGGCGACGGGTCCAGCTCCGCCTGAAGATAGTCGGTCGCGAGGAGCGCGAACCGGATGTTGCCGACGTAGAGCGCGGACGCCGCACCGTCGAGGGCCACGTCCGGCAGCGCGCAACGGCGGCAGCACGATGGCCGACGCGGCGACCGTGACGAGGATGACGAGCGCGGCGGCGGGCAGCAGCCGGCGCGCTCGGCGAGCGTAGAACGCCGGCAGCGAGATCGTGCCCGTCTCGCGGACCTCGCGGACGATCAGCCCGGTGATGAGGAAGCCCGACAGGACGAAGAAGACGTCGACGCCGACGAAGCCGCCGGTCGAACAGCGGGCAGCCGCGCGTGATAGCCCAGGACAAGCAGGACGGCTACCGCACGGAGTCCCTCGATATCGGGCCGGAATGAGGGGCTCCCGGGACCGCTTTCGACGGGCGAGAGGCCGCTCATGGCGGGTGAGACAGCGGCACTACGGGGTCACTCCGTCCATCGGCGGCCAAGTCTACCGACTGACGTCGCGGCGTGGTCGCGACCCACCAGGCCGTCGCGATGGCGAGCGTCAGGAGCAGGCCGTTGAGGCTCGTCGCGTAGGACCGGGCGATCGCGACCGAGACGAGCGCGGCGAAGGCGAGGTTGGTCGGCCCGCGTGGCAGGGCGACCAGCCGCCGGCCGATGGCGTGGGCGAGGACCCCTAGCGCAAGCATGATCGCGATCGCGAGGATCGGGCCGCCGTTGGCCCACCCCTCGCCCAGGACTCCCGGAGCCGCGAAGCCGCCGGGTTCGCCCGGAAAGAGTCGCTCGTAGATCCAGTAGCCAAGGGACGGCCGCTCTTCCTGGCCGAGGAGGACCGCGAGGCGGCGAACATACGTTGCGCCGAGGAAGTACGGCTCGCGGTCCGGGATCTCCGTGGCGACCAGGTCGAGCGTCCGCGGGTGGATCAGCAGGACTCGATCGATCGTCCGGCGGACCGCGAACGCGCCGACGTCCGCCGCACCGCTGAACCCGCCCTCCGGACCGACCCGGACGAGCTGGATTCCGACAAACAGCACGAGGGCCGCCGCCGCGAGGGCCCCGGCGGCGCGGGCGGAGAGGCGCCGGCCCGCCCACCACGCGACCAGCAGCGCCTCGATCGCTAGCTCGAGGGGCAGGGCCCGCGACGCGAGCGCGATCTCCAACCCACCGACTCCCGCCAGGCCCGCGGCCGCGATCCATCGATCGCGGGCAGTTCCCGTCGACAGCGCGATCGCGAAGGCGACGAGGGCGGCCGGCGGCACGAGCCAGCGAAAGGCATCGAAGAGCGGCCCGGCGAAACCCGCCCGGCTGGCCTGCGGATCAGCTGCGAGGAGCGGGATGCCGTGCTGCGCGATGAGGGCCGCCAGCGCGACCATGCCCGCGACCGCGAGACCGACGACGACCCACGGCCGAAACGTCCCCTTGATCGCGGTTGCCGGGTTGTCGGCAGCGCGAACCCGCTGCGGCGTTTCGCCGAGGAACCGTGACGCCAGCCAGGCGCCGCGCCCCGAACGCCAGCAGCCCGCCCCCCGCGAGCAGGGGACCCCGACCGGCGCTCTCCCCGGTCGCGATCAGGATGAGCGAGCCGACCCCGTACAGGGCGAGATAGGCGAGAACGGTCAGTCGAACCGGCGTCGACGGGTCGCGCAGCGCCGTGGCCGGGCCGCCTGCTCGCCATGCGAGGATCGCCCCGGTCGCGAGCAGCACGGCGACCGCGACGAAGGCCGCGACGTTCACGGATTCCGGGCGTGGATCGGCTCGTCGGGGCCTCGCGCCTCCTCCGGCTGGACCCGCTGCCCGCCGGTCAGCTGGATCCACGACGCCGTGCCAACGATCCCGAGTGGAAGCGTCGAGGTGAGGCGCAACAGCAGGGCGGCCGCGCCGGCCTCCGTTCCGGCAAGACCCTGCGCCCCGAGTAGCACGACGAGGACGACGTCCGCCGCGCCGAGACCGAACGGGAGGGCGCTGATGACCCCGGCGACGATCGACAACCCGAGCGCCGCCCACACACCGACCGGAGGCAGTGGGCTGCCGAGCGCCGCGAGGACGAGCCAGAGCTGGGCGGAGAACAGCGCGAAGACAGCGAGCGTCGAGGCGATGAATGCGGCTGCCCGGCGGGGAGAGGTCAGGATCGTCGTCAACAGGTCATCGACCGCGGCGAGGCGCGCGGCAACCGATCGCAGCCGCCCGGGGACCCGTCCGGCCCGGGAGGCGATCCCCTCGGCGAGGCGCCCGGGCCGGATCCCGATGCTGTACGCGACACCCGGCAGGACGATCAGCCCGGCCGCGACCAGCCACGCGGCAACGATGAGAACGGGCGCGGCCGGGATGATGGTCCCGACGCCTGCCGCGAGCGCCGTCGCGAGCATGATGAGGATGGCCCAGAACCGCTCGGCGAGGATCACCGCGGTCGAGCGCTCGTACGGGATCCCGTAGCGGCGCTTGAGGATGACGGCCCGGAGGACCTCGCCGGTGCTGGCCGGCGTGAGGTTGTTGACCGTGTTCGCGAACGAGACGACCGGCAGGAGCCGGCGGAACGACAGCGGATAGCCAACGGCTCGCATCAGGCCGGCCGATCGGACGGCCCAGAGCGCGACGATCAGGACGTTGAGCGCTACGGCGGCGACGAGCGGCACTAGCTCGAGACGCCCGGCAAGGGCCGTCGCCTCCCACGGCCGCGTCCGCCACACCAGCAGCACAAGCAGTCCGACGGACACCGGAAGCCAGATCAACCATCGGCGCATGGCGGGCAGTATGCGTCGAGGGCTGAGGCTGCGTGCTACCCTCTGGCGGTGTCGGGAGTCCTCATGACGTGGTGAGCCGCGCTGAGCCGGCCCCCTGGCCCGCATGAGACTGCGTAACCCGCGAGGGAGCGTTCGCGGATCCGCGGCCCGTGAGCTGATCAGCCGGGCCACCGAATCGGATCGTCGCCCGATGGCCCACCGGCTAGGCGCCGAGGATTCGACGGCCCGGGAGGTCCCGACCGTCGGCCGCCAGCTGCTCGGGTTCGGGATGATCGCGGGATCGTTCCTCTTCGCGTTCGTCATCCAGTCGGTCTTCTTCAGCAAGTCGAACTGGATGCTCGCCGACCTCGCCTACCACCGCGGCGTCGCTTACACGATGCAAGGGGCGATGTTCCAGGGCGAGGGACCGTATGCCGGCCTGATCAGCTACTACGGCGGGCTCTATCCACTCGGGCTGGGTCTGGCCGTCGGAGCTCACCGGCCGCACGTTCGACTCCATCCTGAGCATCGCCTCGTGGTTCGGAACGCTGCTGATGCCGACGGCCCTCCTCCTCCTCGGCTGGCGGCTGTGGCGCAACGACCTGTTCGCCCTCGGGTTCTTCGTGAGCCTCGGGACCCTCGCGGTGCCGTTCACCACGAACTGGGACGAGCTGTGGGTCGAAAGCATCCTGCCGTCCGGCGCCTCGTACTGGCCGGTCTATCCGCGCGACATCGCCCTCGCCCTCGCCTGCGTCGCGCTGTGGGCGGTGCTATCGGACAACCGACGGATCCGGACGATCGGGCTGGGCCTCATCGTCGGCTTCTGCCTCCTGTTCCACGCCCAGATGGGCATCCTGCTGGCCTGGTTCCTCATCCTGCTGGCCGCCTGGCGCGCCGCCAGGTCGAGAGAGCGGGAGCCACTCATCGAGGTGGCCATGGCGGCCGGGATCTCGCTCGCGTTCACGGCGTGGTGGTGGATCCCGCGGCTGATCGCGTTTGCCCAGTCCGGGACGCTCCTCATCGCCGACCATGCCAGCCGCTTGCCGTTCAGTCCCGGCCCGGTCGAGCTCATGATCGGCTTCGGCTGCGCCGGCGTCCTCGCAATGGCCGCGGTCGTCTACTTTGCGATCAGGCGGCCGAGCGACACCCAAGCCTGGATCTTCGTCGCCTGGATCGCCGCGTTCCTGCCACTCATCGCCCTCAGCCGGGTCGTTCCAGCCCTCGATCTCTTCACGGAGCGGCGGCTCTGGCTGGTCATCTCCCTTGCGGTGATCGGCCTTGCGACCTGCGGGATCGTCGTCGTCACGAAACGGACGCCGGCGACAATCCTCGCCGCCATCGTCATCGTCACCATCGTGCTGCCGTCGATTCCCGCGAATCAGGCATCCGTCAGGCGGGTAAGGAACGCGGTGAACGTCGCCTGGCGGCCGGGCAATGCCGGAATGGCCCGCCAGCTCGACGTCGCGAAATGGCGCGTGGCGATGCGTCAGCTCAACGGGCTCGTCCGCCAGCAGGGCCGCGCGATCGTCGCCACCTACGACTCCTACGGGGCGTGGGCATGGTCGTTCAGCGGCGCCCAGGTGATCAGCCTGTGGAACCCGGGGCCGGTCAAGTTCGGCTTCGACCCGAAGAAGCTGACCGGCCAGAGCTATCTCGAGCGCAACAGTCTCGTCCAGGCGGCGTTCGACGCCGGCCCGGCCGGGATCTGCGCGCTGGCGTCCGCCGAAACGGCCGACGCGATCCTCCTGCGAACCTATCGCGGACTCGTCGGGCTGTACGACCGCTCGCTCGCTTCCCCATACCGCCTCGATCCCGCCGATCGCGCCGACGCCCCGATCGTCCGCGAGGTTGAACCGGGCGTCTGGTATATCGATGTCAACGTGCGGGACGGTCTCCGGCTCCAACCGGGAACCACGCTGACGATCCCGTGGGCCGCCGCGGACGTGTCGCGCCTCGGCCTCCTCGTCGCCGCCAGGGCATATCCCGGTCGCGACATCGTGTCCCTCAAGACCCCAACGGCGGAGGCGAGGATCGCCGGCCGACCGCAAGAGGGGCTTGGCTGGGAGTACGTCGACATCACAGGTGTCGAGGGCGGCGTGACCATCACGGCGCTCGAGCAGGTTGAAGTGCTGGAGCTGACCGGCTTCGCACCGTGGACCGGTTCCCAGCTTGTCGCGGGCGACGGGCCGTTCGTTGTCCGGACGGGCGCGCTCTGCGGGCCACGCGTCGCGCCGTGATCGAGGCGGTCCAGACGGTTGGTGTTCTGGCCGCGTTCTTCGTGGTGCCGGGAATCACGTGGGGCCTGCTCATCGCTCCTGGCACGCCGCCGGGCCTGAACCGGATCGGGCGAACGGTAGGCAGCAGCCTCGTGGTCACCGCGATCGCGATGACCGCGCTGGCGATCGTCGGACTGCTCCGCCCGGCGGTCATCGTGGCGACGCTTGCCATCCTCGCGCTTGCCCCGCTAGCCATCCCGTCCGTTCGGCGGCGCGTCGCCAGGCTCCGGCTCCCCACTCGCCGGCCAGTGGGCTGGGCGCTGGCGATCGCCGGTCTCGGGCTGGCTGCCACGTTCATCATCCTGCCGTCCCACGCCAAGCTCGACGAGGCTCCCCTGCCGGCCTCCTCGACGGTCTGGTACTACGCCCATCTCGCGGATTCGGTGGCCGCGACGGGCGGCTTCCCGGCGGACTTCCCGGAGTGGGGAGCGAGCCGGCCCTTCCAGACCGACTACGCGCCCTTCACCGCCCATTCGGCCGCCGTCTTCGCCCTGCTGCCGGCCGACCTTCCCGCCGCGCTCGAGAGCTACCGCCTCGCGATCCTTGCGGTGGGCTTCTGCCTCGGGGTCCTGCTCCTCCGCCGCTGGTTCTCGACCTGGCTCGCCGTACTCGGGACGGTCCTGCTGTTCGGCACGGTCCGGCTCGATCAGCGCCTCGTGACGTATCGGCCGGAGGCGTTCGCCTTCGTCCTCGCATTGCTGGCCCTGTGGCTCGTCGATCGGGCCGCGGTCGAGAGGACACCGCGGTTGATCGCGGCCGCTTCAGTGACGCTCGCCGTGGTGTTCGCGGCCCACGCCGAGGTATTCCTCGTCGTGCTGCCGGCCGCGGCGGGCATCGCTTTCGTCCGCGGGCCGCTTCGCCCCTCGAATGGTCGAGCCGGATTCCGCGTTGTCGGGGGGCCGACGAGGCCTCGCCGGCCCGGCAACGGTCCTTGTCGTGGCCGCGCTGGCGACGCTCCTGGGTTCGCTCGGCAACGCGGCCGTGGCCGGCGAGTTCCGCCTCCTGGCCTACGCCGGCCGGTCAATCGCGGCGGATGACGTCCCGCCGCCGCCGGCCGAGCGGATCCCCCCGGGCTGGCCGTTCTCCGGCGACCCTGCTTGGGACTTCTTCGTGGCCGCAACGGGGCTGGCACGCGGCGACCTGCCGGTCGAATTCACCGATCCCCGGCTCCTGCCCCGCTCGACGCTTCACATCTGGCCGCACCTCGACGGGATGACGCGGCCCGGACTCATCGCGCTCATCGCGCTCCTGCTCCTCCCGCTCGTGATCTGGCCGCGGCTCGACGCCCGGCGCCGGCGGGCGATCGTCACGTGGCTGATCTTCGGCGTCGGGCTGTTCGCGGGCTCGTATCTCATCTATGCGCTGTCCGATTGGTACGTGCCGCAGCGGGTCGGGGGACGGCGGCTCATGCCGTACGAGTTGTTCGTTCCGGTCATCGCCGCGACGATCGGCCTGTGGGCAGCCGATCGGTGGCTCCGACGTGCGTGGGGCCGTCTGTCGGCGCCCTGGGCGCGGCTCGTCCCCGTCGTGCTCGGAATGGTCGTGGTCGCGGCCACGATCTCCGCTCCTGCGGGCAGCGGCGACTCGGAGGAGCCGGGGCTGACGCGGCTCGGGTTCGAGGCCTACGGCTGGATGCGTACGAACCTGCCGCCGGATTCGCGGGTCCTCGCGAACGCCTACACCGACGGCAGCCTGACCCTTCTGTCGGGTGACGTCGGGATCCTCGACGGTCGCGCCGTGTACCTCGAGGATCCGGAGTTCCTCGGCGAAACCACGTCGCTCCTGCTCGGCGCCCGGAGGTTCTTTATGGAGCCAGGCAGCCCCGAGGGCCGGGCGTTCCTCGCGGACGAGGAGGTCGAGTACCTGCTCGTCGTGGGGCCGCGGGGCACGAGCAGCGACCTGGCCGGCTACCGTCCATTCCCGACCGATTTCGACGCCCTGGCTGGTGACAGTCGTTACACTCTCGTTCAGCGGTTCGGGAATGAACGACTGATGCTGTTTCGGGTCGAGTCATCGGGCGTCGGGACCGGCCACTTCGCGAGACCCGTAGCGCCCTAGAGGTCTGCGTGCCCAGCATCCTGCGGCTCATCGGCGTGCTCGTCGCGATCGTCGTCGTGCTGATCGTTATCGCACTCGCACGACGGGATGCGAACCGGGCGATCGTCGTGCCGCTCTTTCTTGTCGGCGTCGGCCTCCTGGCGATCTCCGTCGCGCCAGACCTCGTCCGGCCCATCACCGACTTCTTCGGCCTCGGCGATCAGCCGGTCGGGCGGATCATCACGGTGCTCGTCATCTCCGTCATGCTCGCCTACGGGCTGATCTTCTACACGCTCCTCAAGGCCGAGCGCCAGACCCAGCGGATGCGGCGCCTCATCCGGGCCTTGTCGGCGGCCCAGCTCGAGCAGGAGCAGCTCGGCGACCACGCCGGCGGCATCCTCGTCGTGATCCCGGCCTACAACGAGGCCGAAGCGCTGCCCAACGTCCTCGCCGAGGTGCCCGCCACCGTGTCGCGGCCGGGCGACGCGGATCCTCGTCGTCGACGACGCCTCCCGCGACGGGACCCGTCGGGTGGCCATGGAGCACGGGGCCCACGTCGTCACCCACCCGGTCAACGGCGGCCAGGGATCCGCGCTCCAGACCGGCTACCTGATCGCCGAGCGGCTCGGCGTCGAGGTCGTCGTGACGCTCGACGCAGACGGCCAGCACGTCCCCACCGAGATGGAGCGGCTCGTCGGGCCGATCATCGCCGACGAGGCCGACTTCGTCGTCGGCTCCCGGCGGGCCGGGTCGTACGAGCGCGAGGAAGGTGCCGATTCGATGGCCCGCAACGTCGGGATCGGGGTCTTCACGCGGCTCATCAACTTCCTCGGCGGCACGCATGTCACCGACGTCGCGAACGGCTACCGGGCGATCCGGGCGGACCGCCTGGCGGAGATCGTCTTCACGGAGGACCAGTTCCACAACCCCGAACTGCTGCTCGGGGCGGCGCGGGCGGGCCTGCGCATCCGCGAGGTGCCGGTCACGATCCGGGTCAGGTCGGCCGGGACGTCCAAGAAGGGCGGAACGCTTCGCTACGGCTACGGCTTCCTTCGGGTGATCGTCCGCTCCTGGCTGCGCTGAGGCCCCGCCAGGCTCGCCCGGGCAGGCTCGGCGACCGGAGTTGCCGTGGCCCCCGTGGCCCCCGTCGTGCCGGCCGGAACGGCCGCCCACTCGTCGCGGTGCCAGGCCTCGATCCGACGGCCGAGGATCAGGTTGAGCCAGCCATTGAGGAACGCCAGGTTCACGACGACGATCGCGAGCGGCAGGCTGCCCCAGCGCGGTGGCCGGCCCCGGGCGCGAAGAGCCCAGCCGACGGCGGCCAGCGCTACGGCCACCAGGCCGGCAGCGACCGGCAGGAGGTAGAGGGGTTCCCCGCCGAGCCCCAGGGCGATGGCACTCGCGCCGGCAACGGCCGCCAGGATCGGCGTAGCCCAGCGGAGGATCTTGTGCGACCAGATCGCGAGGAACGCCGACGGCCGACGCCACGGCGTGAGACGGCCCGCCATCGACAGGTTGGCCCGAATGCCGCGGGTTGCCGTCCTCGATCGATTGCGGAACTGCTCGCGTAGGCCGCCAACCGTCCGATCGCTCGCAACGGCCTCGGCGACCGCCACGACCCGGAGGCCGTCATCCCGAACCGCGAGGGGCAGAAGGTGATCCATCGAGGCGTGATCGGGTACTTCCCGATAGGCCGAAACGCGGATCGCGAGCAGCGCGCCCGTCACCGCGGTCAACCAGCCGGCGTGACTCTCGAGGCGGCGAACCCATTGCTCGTAGCGCCAGTAGGCGCCTTCGTTTCGGGAGGTCTCGGTGCGATCTTCGTCGAGCCACGCGAGGCGGCCCGTGGCGGCACCGACCCGGGGATCGCTGAACGGGGCGACGAGAGCTGCGAGGCAACCCGGGGCGAAGCGGGTCTCGGCGTCGGTCAGGACGACGATCTCGCCCCGCGCCGCTCCGAAGATCGCCCGCTGGGCGGCGGTCTGGCCGCTGCGCTCGAGATCGAGGAGCCTGATCCGGGGATCCTCCGACGCAAGGCGTTCGACGAGGGCGACCGAAGCGTCGGTCGAGCCATCGGACGCGACGATGACCTCGAGCTCGAACGAGGCCTCCTGGGCGAGGACGTTGGCGATCCTCGCTTCGAGCTGGCGAGCCTCGTTGTGCGCGGCGATCCCGATGGTGACGACCGCTGGGCCGGGCCCAGCGGGCGTCGGACGGAATGGCCGCAGCCGGGCAGCGACCCAGGCGGCCAAGGGATAGCCGGCATAGACCCAGGCGATCAGCCCGACGGCGATCCAGAAGAGGATCAGCACATGCGAAGGGTACGCTTTCGCGCCATCCATGATCCCTCCCGGCCGATTCCGGAACCGTTCCAGGCAAGCGGAACGACCGGCCGAATGGGGCTTTCATCGGCGGTGACCCGCAGTCGACTGACGATCGATCGCCAGTGAAGACGGCGGAGACAGACTGCCGACGTGAATGACCTGCCGAGACGAAACGGACTTGGGATCGAGTTGCTAGCCGATCCGACTCGCCGGCGGATCATCGGCCTGCTCGCGCTGCGCGCCCTCCGACCGTCGACGATTGCCGCAGAAATCGGGCTGAGCCGGCCGGCGACGACCCGGCAACTTCATCTGATGGTCGAGGCCGGGCTCATCCGGGCGACGCGTTCCTACATCGATGGGCGGGCGATCCTCTACACGATCCACCCGCGCAGTCACGGGCCGATCACCGCCTGGCTGGCGCGCACGCAGGGTGAGAATATCGGGGGTGTGCGGGAACTGGACTCAGCGCCAGGGCAGGTCAGGGAACCAGCGCTCGAGGCGCGCGACGAGCCGAGCCGCCTCCGCGGGGCGCGTATGCGCGGCGGCGAACGACGCCGCCCGCTCCCGCATCGCTTGGGTCGCGACGGGATCGCGGAGGAGTGACATGACGGCCGACGCCGTTGGGTCGGCGGGGCCTCGGCCGGCCCGGCGAATCGGGGCAAGGAGGCGGGCGCGGGCGAGCTCCGCCAGACCGCCGGCCGGTGCAGCGGCGACGGGCGCTCCAACCGCCATCGCATCGAGGACGACCTTCGGGAAGCCCTCGGCCGGGGACGGATGGACGACGATGTCGGCCGCCTCCAGCGCCTCGAGGTAGGCGCCGCGATCGGCAACGAAGCCGCGCCACTCGATCCGGCCGGCCACGCCAAGGCGCTTGGCTCGCTTCTCAGTCGTGCCTCGGGCCGGCCCTTCCCCGAGCATCACGAGTTCGGTGTCGGGCAAGGCGACCAGGAGAGCGAGCAGCGAGTCGAGGCCTTTGCCCGCGGCCACCCGGCCGGCCCAGGCGATCCTGATCGGCTGGCGTGGCGTCCACGGGGAGGCCGACGGGTCGCGCACCTCTGATGGCTCGACAAGGCTTGCAACGATGCCGTCGCCCTCAACGATGTCCCGCCCGACGACGATCCGTCGGTCGCCGGCCGCGAGCCGCCCGACGCCGTCGTACGCCGCCCCGACGCCGATCGTTCCGAGCCTCAGGAGGGGATTGCGCGCCTGGGCCGCGGCCACCCGCCACGCGCTTCCCGCGACCCAGCCAAAGCGCGGCGTCCCGGCCCTTGCCGCGAGTCGGGCAACCAGTGCGGCATTGGACGCCGGCACCTTGAGCCAGACGAGATCGGCCGCCTCGATCTCCGGCGCGAGGATGGCACGGTTCGCCCGCGTCACGGATCGGGCGTGGCGGAGGAATCCCGCGATCCCGTCGAACGGCGCGGTCCCGACGACCCGGATTCGTCCATCGACCGGCGGGCTGTGCGGCGGGCCGAGCGCCGCTCGCATCGGCACGGCGTGGACGATCTCGCGCACGGGACCGCCGGGCAGGTCGAGGACGGCGGCAAGGAACCGATGGAACGTTGCATTGACCGGGTGGGCCCGGCCCTGCCAGCGAGACATGGGGGTTGTCGTCGATCGACGAGGAGCCGGATCCCGCTCATGGCTCTTCGCCCGGAGCGTGCTCGCCGAGGATGATGTCGGCCGCTGGGGGAGCGACGCTCACGTCGTCCTCGGCAGCGGGCCGGCGGTGCCCGGACAGGCGCCGAAGCACCGCCTGGATGACCGCCCACGCCGCGACCACATCCGAGCGGCGGACGATCAGCGTCTCGGCCAGCCCACGGCCCGACACCCGGACGAAGACGACCAGCATCACGAGCGCCGTCAGCCCATATGACACCGACGAGGCCAGGGCCGCGCCGAGGATCCCCAGCCGGGGTACGAGGACGAGATTGGCGCCGACATTGGCCGCCAGACCGAACAGCAGGATGAGGGTCCCGGTCCCGGGCCGGCCGCGGCCGCTGAGATAGCGCGACAGGACGGCCACGACGCTGTACGCGACGACGCCCGGAATGATGAGCCGCAGGGCGACGCCCGCGTCCGCAAACTGCGACCCGTAGACGAACCTGACGAGGCGAGGTCCGAACGCCGCCGCGGGGACGGCGAGAAGGATGGACAGGGCGAGCGTCGTCCGGGTCAGGATCGCGGCCGTTCGGCCGGCATCGGCCGTCGGGTCGACGGCCCGGCTGAACATGACCACGCCGAGCGCGTTCGGGACGTACCAGAGCGTCTCGGCGAGGCCGCTCGTGACCGAATAGATGCCGGTCGCGCGGACGCCCGCGATCGCATTGACGATGAACGCGTCCGCGCGGAACTGGAGCCGTTCGGCGAGCGTGCCGACGACGGACCGTCCGCCGTAGCGGAGCTCCTCGCCGAGCAGGGCGATCGACGGCATCGCCCCGACGAGTCGCTCGCGCGTCGCCGCCCAGAGGATCGCGGCCGCGGTCAGCGCCAGCGACGCGAGATTGATGATCAGCGCGGCCGCGAGGTCGAGATTGGCCGACGAGCGCCGTCGCGAGGAGGAGCGCCAGCAGCGTCAGCCGCCGCAGCAGGCGGATCACGCTGTACGCGGCCACCCGCCGCCGCCCCAGCAGCGCGAACAGCCCGAGGTTGAAGAACAGCTCCGCCGGGATCGCCAGCGCGGCGAACGTGAACTGGCCGGCCGACAGGTTCGGGAACAGGCTGACGAGCGGGCCGGACGGCGGGCCCGCGGCGGGCACGCCGTAGAGCCAGAGCGAGGCGAGGACCGCGCCGCCACCGACGACTGCGGTCCACAGCAGCGCATTGGCAAAGGCGCGCCGGCCCTCACTCGGGCCACGGCCCGTGACGACGGCGATCGCCTGGTCCATGCCGAACCCGATCACCGTCGCGGCGAGCTGCGAGTAGAGCAGGACGAGCGCGAACCGGCCCTTCGCCGCGGGGCCGAGCGCGTTGGCGAGGATGACGTCCGTGGCGAAGATGAGGATCGCCAGCCCGAAACGCGTCGCGATCGTGACCGCGGCGTCGCGGACGAGCCCCGATCGGCGATCTCGCGCTTGCCTCGGCTGGCCGCCCGTCGCCGCGCGCCATCGCGGCGGGCCTAGTCCGAGCCGGACACGGCCTGCGGCACGATCGCGGCCAGGTCCCGGTCGGCCAGTGCGGACTCGTACCAGCGCGCCGTCCGGGCGAGACCCTCCTCGAGGCCGACGGCGGCCCGGTAGCCGAGCCGCGGTCGCGGCCTTGTCGACCCGGCTCACGTTCCGCCGGATGTCGCCCGCGCGATCCGGGCCCGTGACGGATCTCGAGCGGCCGGCCGGCGGCCCGCCCGATCGTCTCGGCCAGCTCGTTGACCGTCGTTTCACGACCGGTGCCGGCCTGGAAGATCTCCCCGGCGACGACCCCGGCAGGCGCGTCGAGCGCCGCGACGACCGCGGCGGCGAGATCGCCGACATAGACGAAGTCGCGCGTCTGCTCGCCGTCGCCGTTGATCGTGATCGGCTCGCCGGCGAAGGCCGCCCGCATCCAGGCCGCGACGACGCTCTTCTTGTGGAGCGAGAACGGGCCGTACGCATTCGAGAAGCGGAGGGCGCAGGCGGCCAGCCCGTACGTGGCCGCGTAGGCCTGGCAGTACGCCTCGCCGGCAAGCTTCGACGCACCGTACGGCGAGACCGGGTGGGGCAGGTCGGTCTCGTCCGCGGGCGGCGGGTGGTCGCCGGCGGCGGCATTCGACGAGGCGAACACGAACCGCCCGACGCCCGCCAGCCGGGCCGCATCGAGCAGCGCCGAGCGTCTGGGCGACGTTCGCCTCGAACGTCGCCGACGGGTCGGTGACGGAATCCGGGATCCCGGCCCGGGCGGCGAGGTGGACGACGGCATCGACGCCCTCGACGGCGCTGCGCGACCGCCGATCCGTCGGCCAGCGACCCCTCAATCGAGGTCATGCGGGACGCCCGCGAGGTAGGCCCGGCTGGCCGATAGAGAGGTTGTCGAGGACCCGGACGCGGTCCCCTCGCTCGACGAGGAGCCGGGCCAGGGACGAACCGATGAACCCGGCGCCGCCGGTGATGAGGACCGTCCGGTTCAGCGCCGCTGCGCCCCGCCCGCGGGCACGCTTTCGAGGGTGTCCGGGACCCAGCGGATGTTCTGGACGAAGGTCGTCGGGTCGATCCGATCGCGCTGATCGGCGATCTTGACGAGCATCGTGTCGATCAGCTCCTCGTTGAGCAGCCGCGGCTGCAGCCCGAGATCGAGGAGCTTCGAGTGCCGGGCGTTGTAGTAGTGCTCTTCCATTTCCTTGCGGGGATTGGGCGTGTGCTCGAGCCCGACGTCCCAGCCGAGGTGCTTGCCGGCCGTCTTCACCCGCTCGGCCAGCTCGAGGACGCTGAACTGCTCGGTGAACTGGTTGTAGACGCGCAGCTCGCCGGGTCCGGCCGGGTTCGCGGCCGCCAGCGCGACGCACTGGATCGTGTCGCGGATGTTGAGGTAGCCGCGGGTCTGGCCGCCCTTGCCGTAGACGGTGAGCGGGAAGCCGATGACCGCCTGGACGCAGAACCGGTTGAGGGCGGTCCCGAACACCTCGTCGTAGTGGAAGCTCGTCGCGAGGCGCGGATCGAGCGCCGATTCGTCGGTCTCGACGCCGTAGACGACGCCCTGGTTGAGGTCGGTCGCCCGGAGGCCCCAGATCCGCGTCGCGAAGTGGATGTTGTGCGAGTCGTGGACCTTCGAGAGGTGGTACATCGAGCCCGGCGTCTTCGGGTAGAGGAACGTGTGCTCGCGGCCCTTGTGGGAGACGGTCAGGTAGCCCTCCTCGATGTCGATGTCGGGCGTCCCGTACTCGCCCATCGTGCCGAGCTTGACGAGGTGGGTGTCGGGCGATCGGTCGCGGATCGCGAACAGGACGTTGAGGTTGCCGATGACGTTGTTGGCCTGGGTGTACGTGGCGGTCCGGACGTCGATCATCGAGTACGGCGCCGACGGCTGCTCGCCGTAGTGGACGACCGTGTCCGGGCGGAAGTCGTCGATGACGGACTCGACGAAGCGCGTAGTCGGTCAGGTCGCCGACATGGAGCTCGATGTCGTTCTCGGTGACCTCGCGCCAGGCCCGGACGCGTTCATGCAGGGTCGGGACGTGGAAGAGGGGCCGAACGCCCAGCTCGAGCTCCCATTGGCGCTTGGCGAAGTTGTCGACGACGGCCACGCGATGGCCTGCCCTCGAGAACGCCATCGCCGTCGGCCAGCCGAGGTAGCCGTCACCGCCGAGCACGAGGATTCGCTGAGCCACGTCCAGTTGCCCTCCAGAGGTTCGCCTTGTTGGACCCCTCGTCCCGGCCTTCGGGGATCGGCCGGAGTCTACCATCGGACCGCGGCCGCGAACGTCACGATGGGTGGTACGCTCGCCCCGATGCTCCTCCGTCAATTCGTGATCGACGGTCTCGGCCATCTCTCGACGCTCATCGCCGACGAGTCGGCCGGGCTCGCAGCCGTCGTCGATCCCCGCCGCGACGTCGACATTTACCTCGAGGCCGCCCGCTCAGCGGACGTTCGCATCACGCACGTCGTCGAGACCCACCTCCACAACGATTACGTCTCGGGCGGTCGCGAGCTGGCGGCCCTGACCGGCGCGACCCACGTCATCGGTGCGGGCGCCGACCTCGCCTACGAGCACCGGCCGGTCCGCGACCGCGAGTCGTTCGACGTAGGTGCCCTCCGCTTCACCGCCCTCGAGACCCCCGGCCACACGCCCGAGCACGTCGCCTACGCCGTCGCCGACACGTCCCGCGCCGGGGAGCCGCTTCTGCTGTTCACCGGTGGGTCCCTGCTCGTCGGCGCCGTCGGCCGGACCGACCTCCTCGGCGAGGAGAACGCGCTGCCGTACGCGCGCTCGATGTTCCACTCGCATCCGGGAGGTGATCCTGCCGCACGAGGACTTCGTCGGGGTCTATCCGACCCACGGCGCGGGCTCCCTCTGCTCGACCGGGTATCGCCTCGACGCCGTGGTCGACGATCGGCTTCGAACGGCGCCACAACCCCATGGTCCAGCCGGCCGACGTAGACGGCTTTGCCCGGCTCCTGCTCCGGGATCAGCCGGCCTATCCGCGCTACTTCGCCCGGATGCGCCCGACGAACAAGGCCGGCCCGCGGCTGCTCGGCGGCGGTCCGCCGGAGCCCCGGCCGATGGCGGTCGAGGATGCTCGGTCCGCCCTCGGCAAGGATGCGCTGCTCGTGGACCTCCGCTCGCCGGCGGCCCACTCGATCGCCCACGTTCCGGGGTCGGTGTCGATCCCGTCAGGTTCGTCGTTCGGGACGTGGCTCGGCTGGGTGGTGGAGCCCGATCGGCCGCTCGTCCTGATGCTCGACGCCCCGGATGACTGGGACGACGCCGCGCGCCAGGCGATGCGCATCGGCTACGAGAATCTGCTCGGCCACGTCCGCGGTGGTTTCGCGAGCTGGACCGAATCCGGGGCGCCGGTCGAGTCGGGCGGCCGCCTCACGGTCGACCAGCTCGCGTCGCGGCTCGACCGAGGCGGCCCGGATGCGCCCCTCGTCGTCGACGTCCGCCAGGTCACCGAGTACGCGGCAGGGCACGTCCCGGCCGCCCTGCACGTCGCGGCGGGCCTCCTCCCGGAACGGCTCGCGGACCTGCCACGGGACCGGCCGATCGCCACGATCTGCGCGTCCGGCTATCGGGCGAGCGTGGCCGCGTCCCTGCTGCGGGCCGCCGGCTTCAGCGACGTCAGCTGGGTCGCGGACGGGCTCCCGGCATGGCGCGCCCATGGTCATCCCGTCGAGCGCGGGGTGGGCTCCACGCCCGCGTCCCCGCCTGAGCCGGAAGCTCACGCGGCGACCGCCGGGCACCGGCACTCCGCGTAACGCACCGCCGGAGGACTTCCGTACGGATCGCGCCGGGGTAGTCCGTACGGATCGCGCCGGGGTAGAAGGCTCGTGTACCCTGTGGCCACGCGGAGTCACGATCCCAGGCGGCTCTCGCCACGATTCCCAGGAGCCCCGGCCGCACTCGCGCGGTCGCGGACGCCAATCGATGGAGGAAGCAGTGCTTCGACCGCCACGCCGCCACACGCGATCGCTCCTCGGCATGTTCGCCGTGGTTGTCAGCCTCGGGCTCATCTGGCCGGCGGGCATCTCGGCCGGAGGCGCCACGAGCAGCGCCGGGGCATCGACCCCTGCACGCGCGCTCAGAGCGCACGCCGACGGTGCGCGGCCAGGGCGCCAAGCCCCTCGATGCCGGACGTGGCAACGGTCCCGCGAAGCCCCTCCAGAAGCCCAGCGTCGACTCCGTGAACAGGAAGAGCGTGTCGTCTCCCCGGCGCGGCGGCCCCGGACGGCGGCGTGGGACCAACAGGCGTCGCCCCGGGCCCGGTCCTCGTGACCGGCTCAGGCGCGCCCGCGGCGACCTCATTCGGCCCGTGGGAGGGTATCAACGAGACTGGATCCGGCTTCGAGCCGCCCGACCCGTGGGTCGCGGTCGGTCCAGACGATGTAGTCCAGACCGTCAACAACAAGCTCCGGTTCACGAACCGCGAAGGCACGTCGACCGCGGCCGACCTCGGGACCTTCGAGTTCTTCGACCTCGGCGACTTCGAAATCGGGGGCTCGCCCGTCACGATCGATGGCGTCAGCGACCCCGCTGGCTGTACGACACCAAGCACAACCGATGGCTCGGGACGACCGCCGGGTTGGCACTGCGACGACGACGGCGCCGGCGACGGCGACGACGCAATCGGGTTCGTCTTCGTCGCGATCAGCACGACGCGCCGACCCGACCGGCGACTACTACCACTTCTACATCCTCTATACCGACGGTACTTCCCGCACGAACCGACTGATCGGCACCTCGGGCGACAAGATCACGATCGGCGTCAACGAGCACGTCATGACGAACGCCGCAAGCAACTGCACGAGCGGGATCCCCTTCGACGCCGGCAGCCTGACGACGTTCGACTGGGCGAACATGCTGAGCTTCCCGGCCCTGCCCGACTTCACCTATGACTTCGACTTCGATATGTTCGCGCCGCGGCCGGCGGTCTCCCCGCAAGGCGTCTCGAACACGATTTTCGTCGTCAGCGAGGGCACGAGACCGGGTCGGCAACCGAGTCGAATGTCTGGTACATGCGAATCACGGGCACGAATGCCGGTGGCGGGACCGTGCTTTCCCCGCCGCTCGATCTGACCGATCTCAACATCGTCGCCGGATTCGAGAATCCGCCGAGGCCCAATCAGCCGGGGTCCCCGGCCGTCTTCCCCGTCGGCACCGTCGACCGGCGCCCGACCGACGCCATCTGGCAGGACAACGTCCTGACGTTCGCCTCGACGTACCCGTGCGACCCGGCGGGCGGCCCAGCCGAGAACCGCGACTGCGCCCGCGTCACCCAGCTCAACACCTCCTCGGCGACGCCTACGCTCATCCAGGACATGCTCATCGGAACGACCGGCACAGATACCTGGTATCCGGGAATCGGCCAATCGCAGAGCGGCATCCTCCACGTCGTCTACACCCGGTCGTCCGCGACCGAGGGCATGTCATCCTACGCCCGCTACCAGCTCCCGTCCGATGCCATCAATGAGCTGAGTGTCGCCCGCGAGATCGCGAACGGCGGGGCCGTCGACTACTCCGGCACGCGATTGGGGCCGATACGTGGGCGTCGCCCAGGATCCGCGCGACACGAACGCGGTCTGGCAGGGTAACCAGTACACGAAGGTCGAACGGCACGTGGGGGACCCGCGTGAGCGAGCTCCAGACGGCCGGCTCGACCTTCGTCGGCATCGCGCCGGCCCGGCTGCTCGACTCGCGCTTCAACATCGGGACAACAGGGCCATTTACGTCGAGCGTACCCAAGAGCGTCGACATCGCCGGCCGCGGCGGCATCCCGGACGACGCCGTCGCGATCACGGGCAACCTGACGATCGTCGGACAGCAGCAGGCGGGCTACGCGGCGCTGACGCCGCTCCCGAACGCCTTTCCCGCGACCTCCACGATCAATTTCCCGCTCGGCGACAACCGGGCGAACAACGTCACGAGCCCGCTCAGCAACGCCGGCGGCGTCAGCCTGACGTACAAGGCATCGGCGGGCAAGCAGACCCACTTCATCCTCGACGTGACGGGCTACTTCCTGAACGACGACACGGGCGCGACATATAACGCGCTGCCGGGCGACCCGGTCCGAATGCTCGACACCCGGAGCGGACCGCCAGTGGCAGAGGATGCCCCCTTTACGTTCGATGTGGCTGGGCGTCTGGGCGTCCCCCCCAGTGCGATCGCCGTGACCGGCAACCTGACGGTCACCAACGCGACGGGAACCGGGTTCGTCACCCTCACAACGAACGCGCCGCCGGCCAATCCCGCGACGTCCACGATCAACTTCCCCGCGGGCGATACCCGGGCGAATGGCGTGACGATCAAACTGTCGCCAGCCGGCGGCCTATGGGCCGTTTATGAGGCGACCCCAGGCAAGACCACGCACCTCATCTTCGACGTCACCGGGTACTACCTTCAGGATCTCAGCGGCGCCCGTTTCGTCGCAGTGGCGCCAGGCCGGCGTATGGATACGCGCTTCCCGGCTCCCCCGGAAAGTCTGACCGGCGCATTCAGCGCGAACGTCGCTCGGACGCTGATCGTGGAGCCATACCAGGGCGTGCCGGCCAACGCGACGGCGATCACCGGCAACCTGACGGTCGTCAACCAGAGCAGGGCCGGCTACGTCTCGATGACGAGAAACGCTACGAACGACCCTCTCACCTCCACCCTGAACTTCCCGCTCGGGGACATCCGCGCAAATGGCGTCACTGGACCGCTGAGCGGCTCCGGCAGCGTCGGGATCGTCTACAAGGCCTCGGGTGGGCTGACCCACCTGATCCTCGATATCACCGGCTACTTCCGCTGATCCGGCGGCCCGGTAGCCTGCGAATCGCAGGAGACCGGGCCGGTACATTCGAGCCCTGCGACCGGTACATCGGGCCGAACGTCGGCTGAGCGTCCGGATGGGACGATCGTCTCACCGTGAGCGCGTACGTCCGATCCCGTTCCGCGGCCTCCCCGCTGGAGGCCGGCCTGCGCGCGCGGTCGGCGCCGGCCGTATTCCGAGAGCTCGTTCTCGGCCTCACGGGCGAACCACCGATCCCGCTGCGCGGCGGACCGCCGGCGACGGTCGTCGTCGCCGTCCTCATCGGCCTCTACGCGGCTGCCCTTGCTGCCTTCGGCCCCGTGGCCTCGGAGGTGCTCGCAGCGCCGACGTTCATCGCCGCGGTCATCCTGTCGGGACCGCTCGCGGCGGTCGCCTGGCTGGCCAGCCTCGCGGTCACGATCACGATCATCCCGTTCGCCGAGCTGTCTCGGACCGGCAACGGCTTCGACGCCCCCTTCGTGCTGGCATCGGCCATGGTCCTGCGGGCGATCGTCGTCGCGGCCGTATCGACCCGGACCGGCCACCTCCGGCGTGAGGCGACGCTTGCCGTCCGCCTCGACAGCGTGCTCGAGATCGCCGAGCGGTTGGCCACGACGCACGATCGGGCCGCTCTCCTCCGCGCCATCGTCGACGAAACGCATCGCGGGATCGGTGCCGACGCGACGGTCCTCAGGCTGGTCCACGAGGATCGCCTCGAGGTCGTTGCCTGGGCGGGCATTGACGACGCAACGGCGGCCCGGCTCCCGGTGTTCAGCCAGGGCGAGAGCTGGTTCGGCGAGATCTCGCAGAGCGGCCGGCCGTGGGTCGTGGACGACTCGCGCCGGGCCGCGGTCGCACCTGTCTACGATCGCTACGCGGGCGTACTCGAGTTCCGCGGCGACATCGTCGTGCCGCTCAGCCATGAGGGCAAGGTCATCGGCTCACTGTCGGCCGTGACCTTCGAGCCCCGCACGTGGGAGCAGAGCGACGTGGCGTTCGTCACGGCACTCGGGACGCATGCCGCGATCGCCCTCGAGAACGCCGATCTGATCGCCCAGACCCAGCAGCGGGCCGCCCAGCTGAGCGTGCTCCAGGCCGCGTCCGCGCGCCTCAGCCGGGCGAGCGGCGTCGAAGCCGTCGGCCGCGCGATCGTCGAGGAGACCCGCCAGATCATCGATTACCACAACGCCCGGGTGTACGTGCTCGAGCCACGTGGCGACGTCGTCCCGATCGCCTTCGAGGGCATGGTCGGCGCCTACGAGAAGGTCGACTTCGCGCTGCTTCGCTGCCAGCTCGGGCAGGGCTTTACCGGCTGGGTCGCCCAGCACGGCATTCCGCTGCTCATCAACGACGCGAACCTCGACCCGCGCGGCGCGAACATCCCAGGGACCGACGACGTAGACGAGTCGATGCTCGTCGTGCCGATGAGCTACGACGGCCACGTCGTCGGGGTGATCACCCTTTCGAAGCTGGGTCTCAACCAGTTCGACGACGACGACCAGCGGCTGCTGCTCATCCTCGCCGATCAGGCCGCCACGGCCCTCGAATCGGCTCGCCTGCTCGCCCGCAGCGAAGGGCTCGCCGGGGAGCTGCGGCGCCTGCTGGACATGAGCGGCCAGCTGTCGGCCAGCCTCGAATCGCGCCAGGTCGCGAACATCATCGCCAGGCACATCGCCAGCGCCCTCGCGCGTCGACGAGTGCGCGATCTCCTACTGGGACCGGCCGAACCACAGGCTGGCGACGCTCGGGTTCTTTCCCGAGAAGCCGGACGGATCGCTGACGCCGTTCTTCGACATGGTCTCGTTCCCCCAGACACTCCGGGTGCTCGAGGAGCAGACGACGATGACGGTGGATGTCGACGATCCCGCCGCCGACCCAGCTGAGACCGCCCTCCTCACCCCGGAGGGCTACCGCGCGCTCGTGATGCTGCCGCTCGTGGCGAAGGGCCAGTCGATCGGTCTGGTCGAGCTCATGTCGTTCGGGCCGATCGAGCTCGACGTCGAGCGGCTCGAGCTGGCGCGGACGATGGCGAACGAGGCGGCGATGGCGCTCGAGAACGCCCGGCTCTACGAGGAGGCGCGGGCCCTCGCCGACCGCGATCAGCTGACCGGCTTCTACAACCACCGCTATTTCCACGAGCGATTCGGCGAGGAGGTCCTCCGCGCCCAGCGCTCGCGCCAGCCGCTCAGCGTCCTGATGCTCGACCTCGACGACTTCAAGCTGGTGAACGACACGTTCGGCCACCTGTTCGGCGACCAGGTGCTGGCCTGGACGGCGGAGCTGATCCGATCGACGCTGCGGGAGTCGGATATCGCGGCTCGCTACGGCGGCGACGAATTCGCGATCCTTCTGCCCGACACCACGGCCGTCGCCGCGGCGCGAGCGGCCGAGCGGATCCGCGATGCGTTCGCGAGCTCGGCGTTCGAGGGCGGCTCGCGCCGGCCGGTGGCGATCTCGCTGGCCGTCGGCGCCGCAACGTTCCCGGCCGATGGCCGAACCGCCACGGAGCTCATCGCCGTCGCCGACACGGCGCTGTACGCGGAGAAGCGGCGCGAGGCGCTGAGCGTGTCGCCCGCCGCGGCGCGCAAACGGCGCAGTAGCGCGCCAAGGCCGGCGCAGCCCGCCCAGCGAGGCGATGTCGGCCTGAGGCCCTGGCAGCCGCTGGTAGTACGGAAGTACTAGTCGGTTCCAACGCGAGTACTACTGCCGGGGCTGGACGCGAAGGCCACCGGACCGTCATGCTCAGACCCGAACGTGATCAGGACCCACCACGCGCAGGACGGCCGGGGACGCGGAGGATCGCAGGATCCGCCGGTCATGGCTGGTCCTCTCGGGTTCGCTCTTCATCCTCGCCCTGGCCGCGCTGCTGCGCGTGACCGTCGACGGCGCCCGGCCGCTCGACTGGCTGATGATCGGGGTCATCGTCGTCGTCGCCTTCGTCGCCGTCCGGCATCGGATGGCCGTCGGGGCCCTCGAAATCAGCCGGCGCGGCGAGGCCGAGAGCTTCGCCCGGATCCTCCAGGGCCTGTCGCGCTCGATCTCGCCCGACGCGATCGTCGATGCGATCGTCGAGGAGATCGGGTCGGGGACCGGGGCCGACCACATCGTCGTCGCCCGCCGCCGGCCTGACGCTCGCGTCCTCGAGGCGACGCTCGTCAACACCCGGACCGGCGGCCCGAGCTCGACGACGCTCTTCCCGATCTCCGACCTCGAGGACCCGCCCGAACTCGACCGTACCCGGGCCATCGACCGCGCGCGGGCCGTCGACCCTGCGGTTCTCGTCGCCCGGCGGATCGCCGCCCGCGCGCGACGGATCTACGGCCTGAAGCACACCCTGTCGGCGCCGCTGACGACCGACGCCGGCGTGATCGGCGCGATCGTGGCCTCGCGGCGGACGGCCGAGGCGTGGCCCGAATCGGCCCAGCGGATCCTCACCGGCGCCGCCGATCGAGGCATCGGCCGCGCTCTCGCGGGCCTACTCGCATCGCGAGGCCGAGGCGCGCGCCTCGACCGATGCGCTCACGGGGCTCCCGAACCGGCGCTACTTCGACGAGTTCTGCGCGCTGCTCGCCCGGCGGCGGCGGTCGGAGGACGCGATCGGCATCCTCATGGTCGACATCGACCGGTTCAAGCTGCTGAACGACGCCCACGGGCATGCGGTCGGCGACGAGGTGCTGCGCGCCGTTGCCGGGGCGATCGCCGGCGCCGTCCGCGAGGACGACGTCCCGGCCCGGTTCGGCGGCGAGGAGTTCGCGGTCCTGCTCCGCAATCCCGCACATCGACGAGGCGGTCGAGGTCGGCGAGCGCATCCGGATGGCCGTCTCGTCGCTCGACCTCTCGAGGTTCGGCGTCCAGGCGGCGAGCGTCTCGGTCGGCGTCGCGGTCGCGAGCCTTCCCCATCAGCCGATCGCCGAGATCATCGAACAGGCGGATCGCGCCCTGTACGACGCCAAGCGCCGAGGCCGCGACCGGGTCGTCGCCGCGTAGGAAGCGCCGCCAGAGAGCCAAGGCGTGGGTCGGGTAGCATCGGCCGCGTGACGAAGGAACGCGAACCGGACGAAGGGTCGGCGATCGGCGACGAGCCCGCCCACGACACGGCGGCTCTCGACGAAGACGCGTCCGACGACGGCGAGCTGACCAACGGCAGCCTCGCCCGGATCTTCCACGAGATCGGCGACATGCTCGAGGTCAAGGGCGAGCTCGTCTTCAAGACCGTCGCCTATCACCGCGCCGCCGACGCGATCGGGCGCAGTCCGGTCGACCTCGTGGCGGCCTACCGCTCGGGCACGCCGCCGAAGGTGCCCGGCGTCGGCCAGGCGATCAGCGACAAGATCGCCGAGCTGGTCACGACAGGCTCGATGCGGTTCTACGACAAGCTGCGCGCGGAGATCCCGCCGAGCCTCGTCGGCATGCTCCAGATCCCGGGCCTCGGCCCGAAGACCGTCAAGCAGATCTACGAGGAGCTCGGCATCGAGACGCTCGAGGACCTGCGCCAGGCGGCCGAGGCCGGCACGCTCAAGACGCTCAAGGGCCTGTCGGCCAAGACCGAGAGCCTGATCCTCGCCGGCATCGCGGCCCTCGAGTCGCGCCCGAAGCGACTCCTCATCAATCGGGCCGAGGACGCGATCGAGGGCATCGTCGCCGCGATCGCCGCGCGCCCCCGGCGTCCGTCCGGGTCGAGCCCGCCGGGTCGTTCCGCCGCCGCAAGGAGACGATCGGCGACCTCGACCTGCTGGCCGAGACCGACCGAGCCGAAGGCCGTGATGGACCGGTTCACTCGGACTCGGCGCCGTCGATGCCGTGATCGGCAACGGGCGGCCACAAGGCGGCCGTCCGGCTGCTCCGCGGGCCGCAGGTCGACCTCATGGCGATGCCGCCGGGCGAGGCCGGCACGTACCTCGATCCACTTCACCGGCTCGAAGGAGCACAACGTCCGGCTCCGGGCCATGCGCCCGGGACCGCGGCTGGAGCCTGTCCGAGAAGGGCTTCCTGCGGATCGGCGAGGACGGCGAGCCGCTGACCGGCGATGCCGCCGAGCTGCGGACGTTCGCGACCGAGGAAGAGGCGTACGCCTTCCTCGACCTGCCGTTCATCGACCCCGAGACTCCGCGAGGACGACGGCGAGATCGAGGCGGCCCGGGCGGGCACGGCTGCCGCGCCTCGTCACCCAGGCCGACCTCCGCGGCGACTGCCACACCCACTCGGAGTGGAGCGACGGCGCCCACTCGATCGAGACGATGGCCGAGGCCTGCCGCCGCCGCGGCTACGCGTACGAGGTCCTGACCGATCACTCGATCTCGCTCGCGATCGCCCGCGGCCTCGCCCCGGACCGGGTCGAGCAGCAGCGAGCGATCATCGCCGAGCTGAACGCCCGGTTCGAGCGCGAGGAGCGCGAGGGGACGGCCCCGCCCGAGACGCCGCCGGAGGGCTTCCGCCTCCTCCACGGCTGCGAGCTCGAGGTCCGCGCGGACGGTGTCCTCGACTACGACGACGATCTGCTGTCGCGCTTCGACGTCGTCGTCGCCTCGGTCCACGTCTCCCGCCGCCAGCCGCGGGCGGAGCTGACGCGGCGGACGCTCAACGCGATCCGCAGCCCGCACGTCGACATCATCGCCCACCCGTCGGGCCGGATGATCCAGACGCGGGACGATCTCGACCTCGACTGGGAAGCCGTCTACGCCGCGGCCGCCGCGACCGGAACGGCCCTCGAGATGAACGGCTCGCCCCACCGGCTCGACCTGGCCGTGGAGCGGGCCCGTCGGGCGGTCGAGGCGGGCTGCGTGCTCACGATCGACTCCGACGCCCACAGCACCGGCGAGCTCGACTACGTCCGCTGGGGCGTCACCCAGGCCCGCCGGGCGTGGGTCGAGCCGGGATCGGTCCTCAACACCCGGTCGCGCGCCGAGCTCCTCGACTGGGTCGCCGGGACGCCGGCCCGATCGACCGCCTGACCGGCTACCATCGCGTCGCGTGCAACGGTCCGTGGCGCTCGAGGTCCCCGCCGACTCGCCGCGACCTCGCCCTGCTCGTCGTCGTCATCGTCGGGCTGGCGCGCCTGCTCGACGGCCCGCTCAACTGGGTCGTCGCCGTCCTGCTGCTCGTGGCGACCCTGCTCGGCTCGCTCCAGGTGCTCGGCCAGCTCGACGCGCCCGAAGCGGAGCACGGCGTCCCGATCGAGTCGCTCATCCTGCCGGCGGTCGCGGCGATCGGCTGCATCGGCGCCATCTCGCTCGTCCCGGTCGGCGTCCTGATGCTGCCGGCACTGGCGGCGACCGCCTTCCTCGATCGATCGGACGCTGGTCCTCGAGGAGCGGATCCTCGTCGCCGACCGGGCGCTGACGCCGGAGGACCGCTCGGCGGTCCTGTCGCGACGCTGCTGGTCGGGTTCGTCGCGTTCGTCGGGGCCGCCGCGCTCGTTCCCGGCGGGCTGGCCGGTGGCCCGGGCGAGCCCGTGCCGCCGCTGGCCGGCGCGCGACCTCCTGCTCCTGGCCGGCGCCGACGCGGTCGTCGCCGGGCTGCTCGGCTACCGCGCGGCCGCGCTCCGGATGACGATGCTCCGCGACGTCCTGTGGTCGCGCCGCGACGTACGCGATCGCGATCGCGATCGGCGCGGCGGCGCTCCGGGCGATGGCGATCCCGCGGCTCATCGGCCCGGCGCTGCTGACCCTCGCCTTCTACCTGTGGGACGCGTTCCACGGCGCATCGCCGTCGATGCGCCGCGACCCGCGCTGGATCTGGCAGACCGCTGCTGCTCGTCGTGCTCGGGATCCTCGTCGCCGGCTGGAACGTCCTCATCCGCGCCTGAGGCTGCTTCGCAGGTTCGCGCGACCGGGCCGAGGGATTCGAGGGTCTGGTTTGACGAACCGGGCCTGCGATGCTAGAAAGCTGTGCCCCCATCGGGACGTTGCGACGCGTCGCGCGCCCGGTCGGATCCGGCCATGATCCCGAAAGGACGACCTCCTCGTGACCTTCCCCGAAGTCGACTCCCAGCCATCGAGCGCCGTCAACCAGACGCGCCTGAAGCGCCAGCTGGCGGACCAGGCGATCGCCCAGGCCACGGCCGCCCAGTGGACCGATGCGGCGGAGACGAACCAGCGGCTGCTCGAGCTCGGCCCGGACGCCGAGGCCGAGAATCGCCTGGCGAAGGCGCTCTGGGAGCAGGGTGAGCTCGGGGTCCGCGCGCGAGCACTACCAGACGGCGCTCGCCCTCGACCCGACGAACCGGATCGCCGAGCGGAACATCGACCGCCTGCGCGTCCTGCTCGTCGATGCCGGCGACAAGACCGTTCCGGCCCAGGCGGGCAGCAAGGCCCCGGTCTCGATCTTCGTCGAGGAGACCGGCAAGACGGGCTTCGCCTTCCTGACCGACCTGCCGAACCCGCGCAAGCTCGCCCAGGTCAACCCGGGCGACGCCGTCGAGCTGGCGCCGGAGGGCAACCGGCTGATCGCGACGAGCAACGGGATGCGGATCGGCGTCGTCGAGCCGCGCGTCGCCGCTCGCCTCCTCAAGCTCATCGCCGACGGCAACAAGTACGCCGCCGGGGTCACGTCGCTCGGCGACAAGGACGTCCGGATCATCATCCGCGAGATCTACCAGGACCCCCGCAACTACGGCAAGGTGTCGTTCCCGACCGCCGCCAAGTCGACCGACCTCCGGCCGTACACGAAGGGCACCCTCGTCCGCGAGGAGATGGACCTCGAGGAGGATCTCGAGGACGACGAGGAGGACGAGGAGATCGAGGATCTCGACCGCGTCCTGCCGCCAGAGGCCACGACAGACGAGGCGTTCGAAGAAGAGGCCGACGAGCTCGACGAGGCGTAGGGCCGGAGGGCCCCGCCCCGCCCCGGCCGAGTACCCTGTCCTGATGGCGGGTCGCGCGTCCCTCGTCCGAGCGGAACCCGGGTTTTCGCTCCCGTTCTTCGATCGGCTCGCACCGGCCCCACCGCCGGCGCTCGTCATCGCCCGGATCGAGGCTCATACCTCGCCCGGTGACATCGTCCTCGATCTCCATGGCCGGGGCGGCTGGGTTGCCCACGCTGCGATCGCCCGCCAGCGACCAACCGTCAGCCTCGAAATCGAGCCCGCTGACCCGGCTCCTCGCGGAGCTCGTCCTGCGGCCGCCGGACCTCCGCCACCTCGACGCCGCCTTCCAGGCGATGTCCGCCTCGCCGCGTCGCCAGTCCAGCCTCAAGGTCGCGGTCGGCGAGCTGTTCGCGACGCGTTGCCCGACGTGCGAGCGGATGCTCACCGCCGACGAGTTCATCTGGGCCGGGACGCCGAACGGCGACGAGGGCGAGGCCGTCGATGCCGGACCCGCCCGCAAGCACTACCGCTGCCCGATCTGCCGCGGTCAGCGGGGCGGCGCCGACCAGCGGACCGCGCCGCTCGACGAGGACGACCTCGAACGGGCCCGGTCGATCCCGGAGGACGCGGACATCGCTCGCGGCCAGCCTGCGGGATCGCTTCCCGGTCGTCGAAGGCGGCGACCGCGCTCGTCGATGGCCTGCTCGACCTTCATACGCCGCGCCAGCTCGTCGGCCTGGAGGCGATCCTCGAGCGGATCGAGGGTGACCTGCGGGCGGCTCCGGTCGAGGCCGCCTTCCGCCTGGCGCTCCTTCACGCGCTGCTGCCGGCCAGTCGCCTGAATGGCTATCCCGGTCGGGTCGGGATCGCTCCGGATCCAGGGCGGCCGGGTCCGCGCCGCCCGGCGGCGGCCAGTGGCGGGAACGGAATCCGTGGCTCGCCTTCGAGGACGGCATCCGCCTCGTCCGCGGCTTCATCCAGCGGCTGGAGGGCCGCTCGCTCGGGTCTGTCCAGGCGCGCTTGGGCAGCGATCTCCGCAGCCTCGTCGACGGAACTGCGAGCGCGGTGCTCGGCATAGCGGGCCCCTCGGCGGCCCGCTCGCTCGGTTGGGACCCGGGCGAGGGCGGTGCAGCGGGGGGCGGTCGCCGCGTCCGGCTCGTCCTCGGCCAGCCGCCGGTCCGCCCGAACCAGGAGCGCCTGTCGCTCGCGTACTGGGGCACAGCCTGGGTTCTCGGTCGCGAGTCGGCGGCCGTCCTCCCGCTCGCGGCGCTGTCGGGCAGTGCCATCCGGGCTCCGTGGGGCTGGCAAGCGGCCGCGCCTCGGATCGATCGCTGGCGGCCGTCGAGCCCTCGCTCGCGCGAGACGCCCGCGTCGTCTTCCTTGTTGACGGTGGCGGGCCCGAGGCGCTCGTGGCCGCCGCGCTCGGCGGCGTCGGGGCGGGCTTCCGGCTCCTCCGCGCCCGGATCGAGGATGGCGACGATGAGCTCGCCGGACTCATCGAGCTGGTCCCGCCCGGGGCGACGATGCCCGCCGGCCCCCGGACCCGGGCCAACGTCAAGCTCGACGTCCTGCCAGGCGGCGCGGGCGACATGGACGTCGTCCCGGGCCGGGGCTGTTCGTCGCTCCCGAACGCTTCGACCGGCGGCCGTTCTCGGCCGCCGAGGTCGCCCGGACGGTGACCGAGATCGCCGTCGAAACGATCAAGGCCCGCGGCGAGCCGGCCCGTCACGAGCGCCTTCTCGGCGAGATCCTCGTCGGGCTCGATCGGGCCGGCCAGCTGCGTCGCCTGATGGCTGTCGACGAGGAGGATGCCCAGGTCCTCGCGGACCTCAGCGCGGACTCGGAGACGCGATCCACGGGGCAGCCGGCCGACGCCGCCCGGCCGATCTCCGACGACGAGCCCGACGGGCTCCGCGTTGCGCAATCCAGGCGCGCCGACTCCGGCCCGCCTCCGACGCCCGGCCCGCCCCGCGGACGCGACGACCGACCAGGTCGACGGACTCCTGACGCTCATCCGCGATGAGCTCAGCCGGCCCGGCCACCGCCGCCTGGCCGAGATCGAGCCGGGCCGCTGGTGGCTCGCCGATCCGGCCGATCGGGCCGCGGCCGCGGCGCCGCTTGCCGATCGAGTCGAATGGGCCGTCTACAGCCTGCTGTCGACCGCGGGATCGCTGTCGGAGGCGTCCTTCTTCGAGCGTATCGCCGCGCTGTTCTCCGGCCACGACCTGCCCGACGAGGCCCTCGTCCGGGCCTGCCTGCACAGCTACCGGAGCATGGCCAGCACCCCGGACCACCTGGTCACCGGCGATGATCTGCTCCGCCGGACGCAGCAGCACGCCGAGACGATCGCGCAGCTCGCGGATGGCGGCCACCGGCTCGGGATGAACGTCTGGATCGGCCGCCGAGAGCAGGCCCGCAAGCTCGGCTCGCGACGGCTGGGTGACTGGCTCGACGAGCGCGAACACCGGGCGTATCTCGTCCAGATCAGCCGAGCGGTCGACGACGTCGCCGAGGTCGATTGCATCTGGTACGTCCGCGGCCGGGCGGCTCTCCTGTTCGAAGTGGAATGGACCGCGATGCTCGGCGAGCCGCTGCTCCGCCGCCACGCCCGGATCCCCACCGACGACTCGCTCGTCCGTTTCCTCGTCGTCGCGCCGGAGCGGACGGAACTGATCCGCCACAAGCTCGAGCGCTCACCGCTCCTGCGCGAGGCGGTCGAGCGCGACAACTGGCACGTGATCAAGTGGAATCACCTGCAGGCGTTCCTGGGCCGCGATCCGCTCGATCTCGCCGACCTCGAGCCGTACCTCGGCCTCGACCCCGTCGTCGAACGTTCTGGGGAGCAGATGCCGCTGTTCGAGGGCTGATTCCGCGCTCCTCCGCCGCGACGCCTTGTCGCGCGCCGCACGGTACCCTGTCCGCCAACACACCCGCATCAGACGCCCAATCCCGGAGGACCATGTGACCCCGCCCGATCAGCCGAATTCGAACTCGCCCGTCGACGAGCTGTCCGACCGATTCTGGGAGGGCATCCTCGAGCTCAACCCGACCACGGCGACCGTGTATGGCGACGAGCGGTACGACGATCGGCTCGAGGACCCGAGCCCGGCCGGCCGGGCGCGGACTCGCGCCCTCATGGAGAAGACCAAGGCCGAAGCTGAGGCGATCTCGCCCGACGACCTCTCGATCGAGGACCGGATCACCCGGGACATGCTCATCGTCGTCGGCGAGCTGAGCATCGAGGAGGACGAGCAGGGGACCCATCGGCTGCGTGTCGTCGACCAGATCGGCGGGCCGCAGACGCTGCTGCCTCAGCTCTGCCAGTTTCAGCGGGCCGACACGCCCGAGCGCCTGGAGAAGTTCATCGCCCGGTTGCGCGCCTATCCCGCCTACATGGCCGCCAACATCGACATCCTCCGAGAAGGGCTCGAAACCGGGCTCACCGCTCCCCGGATCGTCGCCGAGCGGACGCTCCAGCAGCTGGAGCGCCTGCTGGCGATCCCGATCGAGGAGGCGATCGTGCCGTCGATGGCCCAGGTCGCGAACGATGCCGACCGCGAACGCGTCCGCGAGGTCGTGCGCGACGAGGTCTACCCGGCCGATGCCGCGTTCCTGGAGGCGCTTCGGGGCGACTACCTCGCCGCGACCCGCGTTGAGCCGGGCCTCTGGTCGGCCCCGAGTGGCGATGCCCTCTACAAGACCCAGATCCGGGCCCAGACGACGCTCGACCTGGATCCCCGCGACGTCCACAGGATCGGCATGGAGGAGCTCGAGGCAACGGAGCTGGGGCGACGCGAGATCTCCAATGCGGCCGGCTTCGGCAACGACACGAAGGCCTACCGGGCGTCGCTCGCGGCCGATCCCGACAACACTCCGAAGTCGAAGGATGAGCTGATCGCCCGTGCCCGCGAGGACATCGACCGGGCGATGGCGATCGCGCCGCGCTTCTTCGGGACGCTGCCGCGGGCCGGCCTCGACGTCAAGGCGGTCGAGGAGTTCAAGGAGAAGGACGCGCCGTTCGCGTACTACTTCCCGCCGTCGACCGATGGTTCGCGATCCGGGATCTACTACGCCAACGGCTACGACCTGCCAAGCCGCAAATACTCCAAGCTCGCCTCCACGACGTATCACGAGGCGGTCCCGGGCCACCACTTCCAGATCGCGCTCGAGATGGAGAACCCGAACCTCAACACCTTCCGCCGGCTCGGCTCGCGGATGGTCGGCGGGGCTTATGTCGAGGGCTGGGGCCTGTACAGCGAGAAGCTCGCCGACGAGATGGGCCTCTTCCGCAACGACGCCGAGCGGTTCGGGATGTTCGATGCCGTCGCCTGGCGCGCGGCGCGGCTCGTCGTCGACACGGGGCTTCACGCGCTGCACTGGACCCGCCAGCAGTCGATCGACTTCCTGCTGGAGGCCGGGCTGTCGGAAACCGACGCAGTCATCGAGACCGATCGCTACATCGCGTGGCCGGGCCAGGCACTGACGTACATGATCGGCTGCCGCGAGATCATCCGGCTTCGCACCGAGATCGCTGCGAGGGACGGCTCGGCGTTCGACCTGAAGGCGTTCCACGACGCGATCCTCGGCCACGGCTCCCTGCCGCTCGCGACGCTTTCGCGTGAGCTCCCCAGCTGGGTCGCTACGCCAGCCTGACGGCCGCCGGTGCGGCGCCGACGAGCGGTGCCTGCGAGCACCGCCGTGCGTGAGCGGACCTTGCTCGGCGCGTGGGGACGGGGCACCATACCTGACTACACCGAACCGCATCCACGTGCACCCGGAGGACGACCCATGCCCGGTCGACGCGCCCCCGAACCCCGCCGCTTGCTCGCGGCAGTTACTGCCCTGACGCTCGTCGCCACCCTCGCCGGCTCCGCCTTCGCGGCTCCGGGCGGCAACCAGAAGGGCGGTTTCCGGACAACTGTCCCCGCGATGCTGATGGAGGGGGCAGACGCCCCGGACGGCGTCGTCATCGACCCGATCATCAGCGTCGGCGACCGCCTCAACAGCGGATTCGTGTTCGATTCGATCCCGGACGGGATCTCGTTCACGCGCTCCGGATCCGGTCGAGCGGACCTCTACGTCAACCACGAGACGTCGCTCGTCCCGTTCCCGGGCACGCTGACCGACTTCACGAACAGCCACGTCGATCGTCTCGTGATGAACCAGCAGTCGGGCGGGATCCTCGCGGGCAGCGACGCGATCCCAAGCTCCGCGAACTACCAGCGCTTCTGCTCGAACTTCCTCGCCGGTCCGGCCCAGGGATTCGACCGGCGAATCCTGTTCACGAACGAGGAGGCGACCGACGTCGTCAACCGGCAGGGTCTGGCCTGGCCAGCGATCCCGTCTGTTGGCTCACAGCCCGAGCAGGCCGGCGTGGTCGTCGCGCTCGATATCGCGAGCGGCGAGTACCGCACCATCTACGGCATGGGCCGCCACAACCACGAGAACAGCGTCGCGATCCCCGGCTACGACGAACTCGTCGTCCTGTCGGGCGACGACACGTTCACGGCACCGGCCTCGCAGGTCTACTCGTACATCGCGCCTGACAGCGACGCCGTCTGGAACGACGAAGGTGAGCTCTGGGCGTTCGTCGGCGAGGCCGGGTTCAACGATTACGGGGATCTGGCGCTCGGCGACGACATCAGCGGGCACTTCATCCCGGTTCCGCGCGCGGTCGCGATCGGCGACCAGACCGCACTCGAGACGTGGTCGAACGCGAACAACGTGTTCCAGTTCATCCGGATCGAAGACATCGCCTACGACCGCAACGACTCGCATGTCGTCTACATGGCCGACACGGGCGAACCACGGGCAGTGCCGGATGCGACAACCGGCCGTCTGCGGCGGGCCGGCGCTGGCACGAACGGACCATTCCCGAACGGTCGGATCTTCCGGTTCGAGTTCAACGACGCGGATCCGACACAGGTCGACAGCCTGTCGATTCTGATCGACGCCGATCTCGGCGGCTACGCCAACGCTGGCGTCATCCACCAGCCGGACAACCTCGAGACAACGGCCGGGAGCCTGCTCATCCAGGAAGATCCGGGCGGCCACAACCAGAACCCCGCAGCGACCGGCTATCCGGCCTTCCCCGACTCGACGAATGCCCGCGTTTGGCGCTACGACCTCGAGACAGGGGAACTGGAGCAGGTCCTCGAAGTTGACCAGTCGCTCGACAATGACCCGCGCTACGACGTCGGCACCGCGGTTGCCGGTGCAGGTGGCTGGGAGTCGAGCGGAATCATCGACGCCTCGTCGATCTGGGGTCCGGGCTGGTTCCTCGTCGACATCCAGGCCGGCACGCTGATTCTCGAGTCCCAGCCAGGATTCCTCGGCCCGAATGCCGTGACGTTCGAGCGCGAGGGCGGCCAGCTCCTGAGGGTGCACATCCCCGGCGCATGAGGCGCCAGCCGAACTTGCTAGGGCGCCGGAAGGCGTCTCAGGCGAAGGCGGCCGGGAGCACGGGAGCGCGCGCACCTGGAGGTGCGTGAGCGACCGCGCGCAGCCGGCCAACGCACGGATGAGGCGCCAGCCGGCGCCCTAGCTGTCGAAGCCGATGCCGAGGGCGTCGAGGGTTCGTAACAAGAGCCCTCGGCGCCCTTCGTTGCGGTCGGCCCGGGCGAGCTCCCAGCGGACCGCCTGGACGGCCGCGTAGCGCAACGGCTCGGGCGGGAACGGGATCGGCGCGCTCTGGACGAAGCGCAGGCGCAGGAGTTCGGAGTCCGGCCGGAGGATGAAGTCGCGGACGACGCCGCCGGCCCATCGGCTCGCCCCGACGCCGAGCCCCGTATAGCCGAGGGCGTACGTCAGCCGGCCACCGAGGGCCTGCCCGAATGTCACGGTGAAGCGCGACGTCGTGTCGATCGCGCCGCCCCAGCGGTACGGAAACCGGAGCTCCGCCAGCTGCGGAAACGCCGCGCGGAACTGCGCTTCGAGCATCTCGAACGTGGCCGGGCGCCGGTCGAACTGCGGGCCGACCCCGTTGCCGAAGTGGTAGATCGCGTCGTAGCCGCCCCACAGGATTCGGTCGTCGGCGGTCAGTCGGAAGTAGTGGAACTGGTTGTTCGAGTCGGACATCCCCTGCCGCCGGCGCCAGCCGATCGACTCGCGCTGCTCGGGTGTCATCGGGTCCGAGACCAGCACGTAGTCGTAGACGGGGACGAAGTGACTCGAGAGCCGTCCGAGCCAGCCGGAGTAGGCGGACGTCGCCACGACGACGTGATCGGCAGTCACGACGGCACCGCCCTCGGTCCGGACCCGCACGCCTCCCGCTCGTCGCTCCACCCCGGTCACGCGAGTCGCCTCATGGATCGTCACGGCCCGCTCCTCGCAGACTCGGGCCAGACCCCGGACGAGCTTCGCCGGGTCGAGCAGCACGTACCGCTCCGGCTTTCCGTAGAGCCCGGCCAGCCAGCGGGGCGAGTGAACCTCGGCCTGGACGCGCTCGCGGTCCATGAACTCGAGCTCCTCGCCCCAGGCCGCCGCCTCGTCGACCCAGGCCCGGAATTCCTCCACCTGGTGCGGCTGATCGGCGACGTCGAGGATGCCGGTCTCCTCCAGGTCGCAGGCGATCCCGTTGGCCCGGGTGAAGTCGATGAGTGCGCGCAGGTTGGCGACGCCCTCCCGCTCGAGGGTCGCGAGTTCGTCCGGGAAGTGACGGATGCCGTTGGCGAGTCCATGGGTCAGGCTGGCCGAACAGAAGCCGCCGTTCCGCCCGCTCGCCCCGAACCCGACGGTCTCGGCCTCGAGGACGACGACCCGCAGGTGCGGGTCCGAATCGGTCAGCGCGATGGCGGTCCACAGGCCCGTGAACCCTCCGCCAACCACGACGACATCCGCGCGTCGGTCGGAGGGCAGCGGCGGGTGGGCGGGGCCGGCCGGGCTCGCGGCCAGCCAGTAGCTGATCGCCTTGGACGGGTCGGTCGGGGAGTGTTCCACCGCCGCATGCTACTGCCCGCCACGCCCACGCATCGCGCAGATCCCTTGCGGCGCGACGTGCGGATTTCGCACGTCCTGGTCCCGGTCGGTACGATATCCGCGTTGACGCTGGCGAGCGGCTTATGCCAAGATTGCGGCGGCGTGTTCCGTACGCCGCAACGGCTGTCCCACCTACCGCACCGCCCTCCCGAAGCAACGGAGTGACCATGACGACCGAACCCGTGGCCGCCACCGCCACCCCGAAGCCCCTTCGCCGCGAGAAGCAGGCCGCCCTCTACCGCCGGGCCATGGAGAGCCTGCCGGGCGGGACGAACTCCAACTTCCGGGCGTGGGGCGAGGACACGATCTACGTCGATCGAGGCAAGGGCGGCACGGTCTGGGACATCGACGGCAACGAGTACATCGACCTGCGATTGGGCTACGGGCCGGTGATCCTCGGCCACGGCGACGACCGGGTCGACGACTACGTCAACGAGCGGATGCGCAAGGGCGTCAGCTTCTCGCTCACCAGCGAGGACGAGGTCCAGACGATCGAGCTGATCAAGGAGCTCACCGGCTGGGTCGAGAAGGCCCGGATGACGGTGTCGGGCACCGAGGCCACGATGCACGCGATGCGCGTCGCGCGGGCCTACACCGGGCGCACGAAGATCGTGAAGTTCGAGGGCCAGTACCACGGGGTCCACGACTACGCCCTGATCAGCGTCACCCCGAACGACATGTCGGAGCTCGGCGACTCGGAGAACCCGGTCGGCCTGGCGTGGGGTCGGGGCATTCCGGAGGCCGTCGGCAAGACGATCATCCCCGCCCGCTACAACGCGATGGACGTCCTGCGCCGGATCTTCGAGCGCGACGGCGACGACATCGCCGGCGTCATCATCGAGCCCGTCCTCGGCAACGCCCAGGCGATCATGCCGCAGCCGGGCTTCCACGAGGCGATCCGGGCCCTGACGAAGGAGTTCGGCTCGGTCCTGATCTTCGACGAGGTGAAGACGGGCTTCCGATTCGCCCGCGGCGGCGCGGCCGAGTTCTTCGGGGTCACGCCGGATCTCGCGACGTACGCCAAGGCGATGGGCAACGGCTACCCGGCCGCGGCCTTCGGTGGCACCGCAGAAGTGATGAGCGTCCTGCCGGACCACGTCAGCCACGGCGGGACGTACGCCGGCAACAGGGTCGCGGCCGCGGCGGCCGTCAAGACTCTGACCATCATTCGGGATACCGACGCCCTCGAGAAGATCCACGCGCTCGGCCGGACGATCCAGGCCGGGCTCGGCGAGATCCTCGTCCGCAAGGGTCTGGCCCACACCTTTACCGGCCACCCGTCGATGTTCGGGATCTACTTCGCCGAGGCGGCCCCGACGGAGTACCGCGACTGGGCCAATTCCGATCACGACCTCTACGACGAGATTGCCATGGGAATGCTCGTGCGCGGAGCGATGCCGGAGCCGGATTCGCGCGAGCCGTGGTTCCTCTGCGAGGCCCACGCCGACGGCAACTATGCCGACAGGATTGTCTCGATCTTCGGCCAGTCGCTGGATGCGGCACTCGAAGCGCGGCGAAGCGGCGCCGCCGAAGGAGGTGGCGGCGGTGCTTGACGGGAATGCTGTCCGGTCGGTGGATCGCGCGGCGGCGCTCCTTCTCGCCCTCGGCGACTGCCAGGGCGAGGCCGGCGTCACGGAGCTCGCCCGCCGGCTGGGCCTCCACAAGTCGACGGCGTCCCGGCTGCTCGCAACGCTCCAGAAGCGCGGCCTCGTCGAGCAGGACGAGGAGAGCGGCAAGTATCGGCTCGGATTGGTCGTCATCAGGCTCGCCGAGCGGGCGGAGCGGACGCTCGACCTGCGGGGTATCTCGATGCCCGAGCTGGAGCGGCTCGCCCGCCTGACCCATGAGACGACCGGGCTCGGAATCCTCGACGCCGACGCGCTCCTGACGGTCGCCCAGGCGGACGGCCCGAACCTCATCGCCGTCGGCGACTGGACCGGCCGCTCCACGCCGCTCCACTGCGTCGCGTCGGGCAAGGTGCTGATGGCCGCGCTCGCCGAGCGGGAGGTCCTCCGGATCGTCCGGCGCGGGCTCGTGAGCTACACGGAACGAACGATCACCGAGCTCGAGCCGCTCCTCGAGGAGCTGGCGCGGATCCGGCGCCGCGGCTACGCGACCGCCCTTGGCGAATATGAGATCGGCCTCAACGCGGTCTCGGCGCCGGTCCACGATGCTCGCGGCCACGTCGTGGCCGCGGTCGACATCTGGGGCCCGGCGTTCCGCCTCACGCCGCGTCGAATCCCGGAGCTGGCGGTGCAGGCCCGGGAGGCCGCGGCTGCGATCTCCATTCGACTCGGCGGTCCTGGCCCGTCGAACGGCGCGACCGTCGGCGCCGCGGTGGCCGGCCTGCCGGTGGGAGTCGCCGCCGCGTCCTGAGGTCAGTTTCGCTCGACGCTCGTGTCGCGGCTAACGACGCGACCGGCTGGGACGTCGACGGTGACGTCGAGATAGATCGAGGCAGGGGACGCCATGATCCGCCAGCGAGGCGATCTGCGGCTGCGATCCGAATTGGCAGATGCGCCAGTAGCGAATCCGGATCGAGCCGGGCGTCGTAGGGTCCCAGGTGAAGTCGCGGATCTCTTCGTATTGGCCGATCTCCGCGGCTGTCACCGGGTCGCTCCGGGCGATCACGCTCAGCTTCGCGCGCCAGCCAGCGAGGGACGCCGGCCAGGTGCGGCTGCCCCGGCTCCAGGGCCACGGACCAGCCCGCGGCCTTCGTCGCGACGACCTGCCCACGAGTCCGACTGGTCGACTCGATCCAGGGGCGACGACCTGCGAGGTCGACTGTGCATTTGCTCACCTGGGCCTCGTCGATCGCAGTCATCATCGATCGACACACTCGCATACGGCCGGCCATCGATCGTCTCCACGATCTGGGCGAGCGAGGCGAGGATCAGGGCCTCGCCGGTCGGGCGGTATCTCGGGCGAAGGCGGGTCGATCGGAAGCGGGACGGCGACATATGGGTTTGCCCGAGATCGGCATGCGGCTCCACCGACAGGTCGGGGTGGCGCAATCGCGCGCAGCGCCCGGAAATCCTCGGCCAGGGTGGCCGACATCACGGTCGGGTGGGCGGCGAGCCTGATGATCGGCTGGTAAGGACCGAGAAAGGACACCTGCGCCTGCTCGCCGGGGCCTAGCGGAGGCTGGTCAGGTCTCGTCACCGCCCTGGGGGTCGAGGCCCATGGAGCGACCCAAGTCGAGCAGGACGTCCGACGGGTCACGGGTCACGAAAGAGCCGCCCACCAACTCGCCAGGGTCGAGCGAAGCTGCGCAAGCTCCCATGGACTTCGGAGTCGAGCTTGAGCGAGCCCGCCCTGGATCGAGGCCTGATGTGGTCGTCGTCCACGACCATCTGATGTAGCTGGCGAGCCGCCACAAGGCTGCCGCGCAGTGACTATGACCTCGACCAGGATCACGATCAGGGCGAGGACGGCACCGGCTCGGACGCACGCCTGGGGTTCGGTCCGTTGTCACTGGCGCCTCCCACCGACAGATCTCGAAGACTCGACTGTCTGCTCGTCTGGGACGCGCCCGGCGGAACGTCCGTGACACTCCGTTGCCGCGCGGGACCTCGCAAGGGTTGCCGCTATTTGCCAACCGTGGGACGATTCGGGGCCTGACTGCTCGCACCCGGGAAGGGGATGCCTCATGCGTCGGTTCCTGATCGTGTTGTCCGCCGCAGCGCTTGTGTTCACCACCGCCTCTGTGGCCCTCGGACAGGTCCCACAGGCCGGATCGGGCGGCCAGGGTCTCGGCGGACGTCCGACTCGAAGCGAGATCGTCGGCTACTTCATCCAGTGGGGCATCTACGGCCGAGGGTTCTTCGTCAAGGACCTCATCGACAACGGCTCGGCCGACAAGCTGACCGTCATCAACTACGCCTTCGGCAACGTCGCCCCGAACGCCGCCGGCGACGTCGTCTGCCAGAGCGGCGATACCTGGGCCGACTACGGGCGGCCGACAGAGCCCGAGAACAGCGTCGACGGCGTCGGCGACATCTGGGGCGAGCCGCTCCGCGGCAGCTTCCGGCAGCTCCTGAAGCTCAAGGAGCTGTATCCGGAGCTGAAGGTGAACATCTCGCTCGGCGGCTGGACGTGGTCGAAGTACTTCTCGGACGGCGCCCTGACGCCGGAGTCGCGCGAGACCCTCGTGTCGTCGTGCATCGACCTGTTCATCAAGGGCAACCTGCCCGTCGTCGACGACGCGGGCGGGCCAGGGGCTGCGGCCGGTGTCTTCGACGGCATCGACCTCGACTGGGAGTGGCCCGGCTCCGAGGGCAATCCGGGCAACATCATCCGGCCCGAGGACAAGCAGAACTTCACGAAGCTCGTCGCCGAGTTCCGCAGTCAGCTCGATGGGCTCGACGACGGTGAGCACCACCTGCTGACCGCCTTCCTGCCGGCCGCGGACGGGACGATCGAAGCGGGGTTCGAGAGTTCGCAAGCTGTTCAAGCTGTTCGACTACGCGACGTTCCAGGGCTATGACCTGGCCGGCGCATGGGACCTCAGCGCGACGAACCACCATTCCAAGCTCTTCGCTCCGAAGGGCGACCCGCTGCCGGCCTTCTCGGTCGACCACACCGTCAAATCGCTCCATCGGGCCGGGGCTCCGAAGGGCAAGCTGGTGATGGGCATCCCGATGTTCGGCCGCGGCTGGACGGGCGTGACGGACGAGAATCACGGCCTGTACCAACCCGCCACGGGCGCAGCCCCGGGCACGTGGGAGGCCGGGGTCGAGGACTACCACGTGCTGGCGACACTGACCGGCCAGGGCTTCACTCGCTACTGGGACAGCCAGGCGCGGGTGCCGTGGCTCTTCGATGGCACGACGTTCTGGACCTACGACGACCCGCAGTCGATCGGCGTCAAGACCGAGTACATCCAGCGGCACGGCCTCGGCGGTGCGATGGTCTGGGATCTGACCGGCGACACGACCGACGGTGAGTTCATGGGCGCCATCCACGAGGGACTCACGGGCGACAACTGATCGTCGAACCAGCCGGCGGTCGCGCGAGCCTCGGACGGCAGCCGAGGCCGCCCGTTAGGCTAGCGGGCGATGCCCGACTTCTCTCAGCCGCCCTGGAACGAGATCGTCGCCTGGCTGCGTGCCGACGGCGTACGCGTGGTTCTGATCGTCGTCTTCGCGTTCCTCGCGCTGCGCCTCGCAAAGCTCGCCGTGCACGGGATCATCAAGGCCCTGATGGACCGGGAGGCCACCGAGGGCACGGCCCAGGAGTTGTCGGCGATCGAGGTCCGCAAGCGGATGGACACCCTCGACCAGCTCGGTGGCAACGTCATCCGGTTCCTCGTCTTCGTGATCGCCGCGCTCATGATCCTGCACGAGTTCGGCCTCGACATCGGGCCCGCCGTCGCCGGCCTGGGCGTCGTCGGGATCGCCGTCGGCTTCGGCGCGCAGAGCCTCGTGCGCGACTACCTGAACGGTGCGCTGATCCTGGTCGAGAACCAGTTCAGCAAGGGCGACATCGTGACGATCGCCGGGGTGAGCGGCACCGTCGAGGACTTCAGCCTGCGGCGGACGACGCTCCGTGACCTGGACGGCATCGTCCACACCGTGCCCAACGGCGAGATCAAGGTGGCCAGCAACAAGACCCGGACGTGGGCACGGATCAATCAGAACGTCATGGTCGCGTTCGGCACGGACATCGACAAGGCAATCGCGGTCGTCGACGACGTCGGCCGCGAGATGGCGTCTGATCCGGCCTGGAAGCGGGCCATCCTGGAGGTGCCCCGCGTCGATCGCGTCGAGTCGATCGACGAGATCGGGGTCACCCTCAAGATCCTCGGATCGGTCCGGGCAACGGAGCAATGGTCGGCGTCGGGCGAGTTCCGAAAGCGCCTGCTCGCAGCGTTCGACGAGCACGGCATCGAGATCCCGCGACCCCATCGGGTCGTGTTCACCGGCGAAGGCGGCCCCGCGGTCGCCTCCCCGAACGGCCCGACCGAGGACGACCTGACCGACGAGGAGTAGGGGAGGAGACGCGGCCGGGCGCCTCGCCGCGCTCCGCGTAGAATGGCCGGGCCAGCCACGACGAGGAGTGAGCCCACGTGAGCGTCGAGCAGCGTCCCGAGATCGAGGCCCTCTACGGTGAGGGGCAATCCTTCCCGCCGGATCCGGCCTTCGCCGCGCAGGCCAACGCGACGGCCGCGCTCTACGAAGAAGCGGAACGCGACCCGGAGGCCTTCTGGGCGCGGATCGCCCGGGAGCGGATCAGCTGGACGAAAGCGTTCGACACGACGCTCGAGTGGGACCTCCCGTTCGCAAAGTGGTTCGGTGGCGGCGAGCTGAACATCAGCTACAACTGCGTCGACCGGCATGTCGAGAGCGGCCTCGGTGGCAAGGTCGCCTACCACTGGATCGGTGAGCCGGGCGACACGCGGACGATCACGTACGCCGACCTCCACCGCGAGGTCCAGAAGACGGCCAACGCCCTCAAGGAGCTCGGCATCGAGAAGGGCGACCGGGTCGCGATCTACATGCCGATGATCCCGGAGCTGCCGATCGCGATGCTCGCCTGCGCCCGGCTCGGGGCGCCGCACACGGTCGTCTTCGGCGGCTTCTCGGCGGAGGCGCTGTCGGGCCGGATCAACGACTCACAGGCGAAGCTCGTCATCACCGCCGACGGCGGCTGGCGGCGCGGCAAGCCGGCGGAGCTCAAGCCGGCCGTCGACGAGGCCCTCAAGGAAACCCCCACGGTCGAGCACGTCCTGGTCGCCCGCCGGATCGGCGACAAGGCCGAGCACGTGACGATGACCGAAGGCCGCGACGTCTGGTGGGACGAGATCGTCGATCGCCAGCCGGCCGACTGCCCGCCCGTCCCGGTCGACTCGGAGCACATGCTCTACCTGCTCTACACGTCGGGCACGACGGCCAAGCCGAAGGGCATCCTCCACACGAGCGCCGGGTACCTCGTCGGCACGTCGTTCACCCACGAGATGATCTTCGACATCAAGCCGGACGACGTGTACTGGTGCGCCGCGGACATCGGCTGGGTGACCGGCCACAGCTACATCGTCTACGGGCCGCTCGCCAACGCGACGACCGGGATCATGTACGAGGGCACGCCGGACACGCCGGCCTGGGATCGCTGGTGGCAGATCATCGAGGACTACAAGGTCTCGATCCTGTACTGCGCCCCGACCGCGATCCGGGCCTTCATGAAGCAGGGCGAGTCGTTCCCGGCGAAGCACGACCTCTCGTCGCTGCGGGTCCTCGGCTCCGTCGGCGAGCCGATCAACCCGGAGGCCTGGCTCTGGTACCACGACAACATCGGCGCGCGGCAAGGCGCCGATCGTCGACACGTGGTGGCAGACCGAGACCGGGATGATCCTCATCACGCCCCTGCCCGGCGTCACGACCACGAAGCCCGGTTCGGCGACGTTCCCGTTCCCCGGCATCGAGGCCGACGTCGTCGACGGCGAGGGGCGGAGCGTGCCCCCCGGCGGCGGCGGCTACCTGGTGCTGAAGCGGCCGTGGCCGGCGATGCTCCGCGGCATCTACGGCGACCCGGAGCGCTACAAGCAGACGTACTGGAGCCGCTTCCCGGGCATGTACTTCGCCGGCGACGGCGCGAAGCGCGACTCGGACGGCTATCTGTGGCTGCTCGGCCGCGTCGACGACGTCATGAACGTCTCCGGCCACCGCCTGTCGACGACCGAGATCGAGAGCGCGCTCGTCTCCCATCCGGCCGTGGCCGAGGCCGCGGTCGTCGGCGGGCCGGATCCGATCACCGGCGAGGCGATCATCGCCTTCGTGATCCTCCGCGTCGGCAACGAGCCGACGCCTGAACTGGGTGAGGAGCTCCGCCAGCACGTCGCGACCAAGATCAGCCCGATCGCGAAACCGAAGACGCTGATGTTCACGCCGGACCTGCCGAAGACGCGCTCAGGCAAGATCATGCGTCGACTGCTCAAGGACATCGCCCAGGGCCGGGCCCTCGGCGACACGACGACCCTCGCCGACGCCAGCGTCGTGGAGACGATCCGCGAACACTCAGGGAAGGCCGAGGACTAGTCCCGCGTGCCTTTCAACTTCCTGCGCCGAAAGAAAGCCGAGCCGTCGACTCCGGCGGCTGCTCCGGTCGCCGCCCGCGCGCGATCAGGAACGGCCTTCGACGGCCTGACGGAGGAGTGGCGGCTGCTCGGGCGGATGCAGATCGAGGGCCGGCTTTCGGATGCGCTCAACAAGCGTGAGGCGATCGAGATCGCCGACGTCCGGTGGGAGCCGATCGACGGTTCGGAACCGCTGTCCGAGGCGCCCGGCCTCCGGAGCGTCGACCCCTACGACCTCATCCTCGTCTTCGCCGGCGAAGGATCGATTCCGGAGATGAGCGAGGCGGAGATTGCCGCCCACAAGGTCCACAAGGTGTCGTTCGACGTGGCCCTCGAGGCTCCGCCCTTCCGGGTGACCGGCACGGTCTTCATGCACCCGGGCTCCGAGCCGGATCGGCTCCTCGACCGGGCGACGGAGATGTTCGTCGCCGTGGTGGACGCCGTCGCGATGCTCGGCGACAAGCGCGTCGGCGACCCGGAGGTCGACACGATCCTCGTCAACCGGTTCTACCTGCGCGGCGTCGAGCAGATCGACAAGCGGACCGGGATGAAGGCGCAGAAGCTGCCGGGGATGCCACTCGGTGGAACTACGTGGCAGGACCGCTCTTAGACGCGGGCTGATTCCTTCGCCCGACCGAAGAGCCGGAAGCCCGCCTTGAGCGCGGGTGCCACGCCGGCCGCCGCCATCGGCGGCGTCCCGACCAGGAGCTCGGCGAGGGCGTCGAAGTCCTCGCTGATCCGTTCCTTGGGATACATCTCGATGACGGTCCGTCCCTCGTTGGCGGCGCGGACGAAGAGCAGGCCACCCGATCGGATGAGGGCGAGTGCCGGCATGCCGACCGTCTTCTCCATGTCGGCCACCGACACGCCGCTGTTGGCCCGGTTGACGACGAGCGCGAGCCGGTCGGCGAACCCGAGCTCGGCACCGACGTCGCGCAGCTGGACGGCGGCGCGCAGGGCGGGCACGTCCGGCGTGACCGGGACGAGGATGCGGTCAGCTCGCTCGAAGACCGCGAGGTTCAGCGCGCTGTACGAGGGATGGAGGTCGACGATCACGAAGTCGTAGCCGCGCCGTGCGGCGGTGATCGCGTCGCCGACGCGCTCGCCCTCCAGGATCTCGGTGTTCATCGGTGAGCTGGTGAGGGCGACGATCGACATCCCCGAGGGGTGAACAGAGGCGATCTCCGGGAGCGTCTCGTACGCCATGCCCTCGGCGTGTTCGCGCCAGCTGTCGGCGACCGTTCGGACCTGCTCGAGGCCGAGCGAGGTGGTCACGTGGCCGGTCACGGTGTCGGCGTCGACGAGCAGGACACGCTGACCGTGGTTGAGCTGGAGGGAGGCCGCGAGGCTTGTCGCGACAGTGGTCTTGCCGACACCACCCTTGGGATTGAAGACCGCGACGATCGTCGCGCGCTTCTGCCAATCGCCCATCTCGGCGGTTGACTGGATGATCGGGCCGGAGCCGTCATCGATCGTGATCGAGCGGATGCACATCGCCTCGACGCGCCAGCGGAGCGACTCCGCGGAGTACGGCCGGGTGAAGAACTCGTCCTCGACCATCGCCCGCGACGGGCCGACGGACAGGCGGTCCAGGGCTCGCGGCGAGAGGACCATGAGAGCCGGGATCTGGCGGCCGCCATCGCGCAGCAGGGCGTAGTACTCGAGCGAGGTATCGAAGTCGCTCTCGCCGTCGAGGATCGCGACGGCAACGTCGCGGCGACCGGCCAGGGTGGCCTCGAGGTGCTCGGGGCCTCGGATGGGCAGTGCGTCGAATCCGGCCTCGCGGAGTTCGGCCACAACGGGGACCTGCTCCTCGGGAGGAAGTGCGATGACGATGGCCGGACGGGCCACAGATTGGCTCCTGACTGGGTGCCGGACGCAGCCGGCGCTTTGACTAGTTGTCGGACTCGGGGTCGTGGGCGCTGACGTTCAGCGTGCCTTCGCCGTGCCCGGTGACGCGGGCCTGGAAGCTCGGCATGCTGGGGATCGCGTCGCGCAGTACGACGTCGGCGGCGTGGTTGACGGCGAAGAGGAACTCGCCGTCGGGACCGGACGAGACGCCAACCGACTGAACGCCGGGGAGCCGTCCGAGATGACGCTTGAAGCTGGCGATGCTCGCGACGCTCACGAGCCCGACAACGACGACCTGGGTCGACTTCGACTCTGACGAGCGGCCCCGATCGGAGCCCTTGCCCGGGACGAGCCCGGCCAGCCGTGCGGCCAGTGCGTCATCGCCGATCTCGGCAATCTCGTCGCCTTCGCCGCCGCTCGCATCGGCCGAGGCAGCAGCCTCCGCCTCCGCGGCGTCGTAGTCGGGCGTCAGGCCGAGAGCGGCCTTCCGGAGATCGTCGGGGTTGTCGCTCTCTTCGTGGTGGCCAACGATGTCGATGATGTCGGCGACTGCTTCTGCGCGCTCCGCGGCGTCCGAGGCGACCTCGGCGCTGGCGGCGGCTTCGGCGGCGGCCTGGATGGCGGCGAAAGCGGACTCGCGGTCGAGGACGAAGTCTTCGTCGACTTCGATGGTCTCGTCGGTCGCCGTATCGGTCGCGCCTTCCGCGTCGGCCTCGACGGTCTCGGGCGACTCTTCGCTCTCGACCGTCTCAACCGCTTCGTCGGCTGGCGTTTCGGTTTCTGCGGCCGGCTCGTCGAGCGTTTCCTCGGTGGTCTCGACCGTCTCGGCGACGTCGGCGACCTCGGTGGTCTCCTCGGTCGTCTCGGTCTCGACGGCCTCGGCCGGCTCGGCGACGACGTAGGTCGCGTCGAACATCTCTTCGAACGGCGGGGGCTCGGGCAGGCGCTCGGCCATCGTCGCGAAGTGGGTCGGGTCTTCCTCGGCGAGGAGGCGGGTGAAGAAGTCCTCCATCTCCTGCTCGAAGCCGGCGACACGCGACTGGACCTGTTCGATCTCGCGCTCGATCATGGCGGCGTGGCCGTCGATCTCGCCTTCGAGTTGCCCCTTGCGGGCGGTGATCCGGGTCTCGGTCTCCTCGCGGATGCGAGCGATCTCGGCCTTCGACCATTCGCGGACAGCGGCGACGTCGTCGTCGGCCTTGCGGCGGAGCTCCGTGGCCTCAGTGGCGGAGCGGGCGTGGATCGCCTCGACATGTACCTTCGCCTCGCCCTGGAACTGGGTCAGGGTGCGGGTGCGCGCCTCTTCGGCGGCGACCTGCATCGCCTTCGTCAGGTCCGTCATGAACTTGCTCTGCTTGCGCGGAGCGGCGGCGGCGTGAGTCGTTTCCGGTGCGTCGCTGGTCATTGCGGCTGGTGCCTCGTTCTCGGGCTCGCCGGTCGGCGCCTCGCTCTCGGTCGAGGAGTTGCCCTCGGCCCCCCACGGGTTGGAGGGAGCTTCGTCCGTCGCCTGTTCGGCGTTGGCCGTCTGGGCCTGAGCCTGCTCGACTTCGGTCTCGGTCTGTTCGCTATTCGACCGCTCAGAATTCCAGGGAAGCCGGAATCCGGCGCGGGCGTCGGTTTGGGCCATGGGTACGGTGCCTCTCCACTGACGGCTCGGGGGTTCCGGGGCGTGAGCGCATCATGGCCGCGTGGGTGGGTGCGGTGGAGTCCGCTAGAGGTACCAGCGTCACGTCCCAGTGGTACCGGCCTCACACCAGACATCCCCGGACGTCACCGAGGTTCTGGGACCGCCTGCGCGCGGCTCCTCTCGTTTCTTACCAGTCGTCCGGCGACTGGTATCGACCCCGCCGCGGCCGCGGCGTTCGTTCCATGCGCCGGGTGACTGTTGCGAACCTACGTCAAGCATGATCCGCGAACGTACGCAACCGCGCCCTGCCTTAATAGTCACCTGGAAGCTGGTAGCACAAACGGCGCGGTTCAACGGCACTGAGCCCATCCGCGGGTACGATAGCGACGTGTCTGCCATCGACGATCGCGCTGTGCCGGGCCCCGACGCGGTCACCGACCTGCTCGGACGGCCGCTCCACGACCTGCGGATCTCGGTCACGGACCGCTGCAACTTCCGCTGCACGTACTGCATGCCGAAGGAGATCTTCGGGCCGGACTTCGCGTTCCTGCCACGCGACCAGGTCCTGAGCTTCGAGGAGATCGAGCGGCTCGCGCGCGCGTTCGTCGCGCTCGGGCGCGGAGAAGCTCCGGATCACCGGCGGCGAGCCGCTCGTCCGGCGCGACCTGCCAGTGCTCATCGGGATGCTGGCGGCGATCCGCCGACCCGACGGTGGGCCGCTCGACCTGACGCTGACGACGAACGGGTCGGCCCTGCGGCGGCTGGCGGGACCGCTACGCGATGCCGGGCTGCAGCGGGTCACGGTTTCGCTTGACTCGCTCGACGACGCGACGTTCGCGGCGATGAACGGCGTCGACTTCCCGGTCGCGAAGGTCCTCGACGGGATCGCGGCGGCCCAGGAGGCCGGCCTCGGGCCGATCAAGATCAACATGGTCGTCCGCCGCGGGATCAACGAGACGAGCATCGTGCCGATGGCGCGCTGGGCGCGCGAGGCGGGCGTGATCCTGCGGTTCATCGAGTACATGGACGTCGGCCACACGAACGGCTGGCGCCTCGACGACGTCGTCCCGGCGGCGGAGATCGTCGCCGCGATCGACGCCGAGATGCCGCTGGAGGCGCTGCCCGCGCAGTACCGTGGCGAGGTCGCCAATCGCTGGCGCTACGCGGACGGCTCGGGCGAGGTCGGCGTCATCGCGTCGGTCAGCCAGCCGTTCTGCGGCGACTGCACCCGGGCTCGGCATCTCGGCCGAGGGCAAGCTCTACACGTGCCTCTTCTCGGCCGACGGCCACGACCTGCGGGCAGATCGTCCGCAGCGAGGCGTCCGACGACGACCTGCGCGAGGCGATCGCCCGGGTCTGGCGCGTCCGCGACGACCGCTACTCCGACCTCCGGACCGCCGCCACCTCGGACCTGCCGCGGGTCGAGATGTTCGCGATGGGCGGCTGAGAGCCCGCGTCCACAGAGTTATCCACGGCCCTTCCACACCAGTCGATAACTCGTGGATACTCTGACGCACCGTGGACCGAAGTTCGTGGATAAGCGCGTTGACCCTTCCGGCGCCCGCGCCGTACCGTAGGACTTGCCCGAAGGGGCCGTCAGAGACCGGAGAAACCGAGATCACATCAAGGGCCTCCGATCTGGACCGGTCGCTTCGGGCGCTTTGTTGCCCGCGACCGTCGGCTCCGGCCGACTCGGGGGCGAACGCCCGGCGGATTGCGACTGGCATCCCGGTGTCAGTACATCCGTCGGGCGGGCAAAGCCGCGGGCCTCGGCCGTCTTCCCCCTGGACGCGAAGCCGGAGGCCCGCGCGCTCGTGAGCGATCCGATCGATCCCACCCGTCCGATCCCGCCAGCCGAACAGCCCGCGCGCCTCGCCGCCCTCGAGGCGGCCGTCCGGGCCCGAACCGACATCGTCCCCGAAGTCGGGATCGTCCTGGGGTCGGGCCTCGGCGGGCTCGCCGACGACGTCGAGGATCCGGTCGCGATCCCCTTCGCCGAGCTGCCCGGCTGGCCGGCCGCGACGGCGCCGGGGCATGTCGGTCGGCTGCTGCTCGGACGGCTCGCGGGCCGGAACGTCGTGATGCTCCAGGGCCGCTTCCACATCTACGAGGGGAACGATCCTGGCCTCGTCGTCCAGCCCGTGCTGCTGTTCGGCCGGCTCGGCGCGCGTGTCGTCGTCCTGACGAACGCGGCGGGCGGCGTCGACCCGTCGTTCGGGCCGGGGACGCTCATGGTCATCCGCGACCACCTCAACCTGACCGGGCGGACGCCGCTGCTGGGACCGAACGCCGACGAGATCGGGCCGCGGTTCCAGGACCTGACCGATGCCTGGAATCCGCGGCTGCGAGACGGGCTCCTTGCTGCCGGGCGCGCGGAGGGCGTCGATCTGGAGCAGGGCGTCTACGCCGGGCTGCTCGGGCCGCAGTACGAGACCCCGTCGGAGGTCCGGATGCTGCGGACCCTCGGCGCGGACGCGGTCGGGATGTCGACCGTGCTCGAGTGCATCGCGGCGCGCTGGTGCGGCCTGGAGGTCTGCGGCGTCTCGCTCGTCACGAACGCCGGCGCCGGCTACAGCGGCGAGCCGCTCACCCACGAGGAGGTGCTCGGCGGCCGGCGCCGAGGCGGGCCCGCGCCTGGCGCGAAGGTCATCCGGCGGTTCGTGGCGGACCTGGGCTGACCGGGCGACGCCGGCCGAACCCGGAGCCGGCCGCGGCCTAGAGTCGCTCGCCGAGGAGCTCCAGCACTTGTTCGAGCGCCGCTTCGACACGCTTCTGGGCGTCCGGGTCCGGGCTCTCGTCGGTGGCGTCGGTCAGGACCGAGTGGGCCTTTTTCGTCGGCCTCGATCCGCTCGAAGATCAGACCCGGTGCGAGGTCTCGGGCCAGCCGCTCGACGCGCTCGATCGGAGCGATCTCGTCGGTCGTGTAGCGGAATGCCCGGACACAGAAGTCGGGATCCTCGCGGCGGGCGATCAGGCGCTCGTAATCCGCGGGCGAGACCCCGGGGTCCGTGGCCTGTCCCGGGATCCTGCCGAAGGCGCTTCATCGCGAATGGCAGCGACGGCTGGCTCGCGACGGCGACGCCGACGACCGGGTCGATCGCCATGCCCAGCGCGAAGCCGCCGGTCAGGCACATCCCGATGACCCCGACCTTCGGCCGCCCGGACAGTCGAGCCTCCTCGCGTGCGAGCGCGAGCAACCAGCCGGTGATCGGGCTCGTCCGCCGCTGGAGGAGCGCGACGAACTGCCACGAGATGCAGAGCCGCAGGGTGCTCGTCACGAACGCCGCGCCGAGCCTCGCCTTGCGGAGCGGCGTGGTCGGCTCGTCGATCACGCCGCCGACCAGGGCCGGCATGACGACCCGGAAGCCGCGGTTGCGGATGTGCTCGGCGAGCTTGACCGTCCGCCAGCTGATCGAAGGTAGCTCGTGGAGGAGGATGACCGCGGGCCCCTCGCCGGCGCGATAGACGTCGTGGGCAATGCCCGACCGCCTCGAAGCGCTCGCGCCCGTATCCCTCGCGCTCCGCGGCGTTCAGTCGGGCCATGGTTCTCCGGTACTTGTGTCAGCTGCACGCCAAGCGGGCGTACGCCGCGGCGAGAGGCGAAGCCCCGGTCAGCGGACCTTGAGTTCCCGCCCGGCGGCCTTGGCGGCCTTCGCCTTCTCTGCCCACGCCGCGAGGACGTTGTCCTTGTGCGGGCGGATCGGGCAGTGCTCGTCGCGGTTGCCCATCTCGTCGCAGTAGCCGAGGGCGACGCACTTCGGGGCGAGGAACGAGCCGAGGAACGGCGAGACCTGGAAGATCTCGTGGCGGATGAGCTGGAACAGCCGGCGGATCTCCCACTGGGCCATCGTGCAGAGCCGCAGGCCCGACATGTGGATGAGCGCCCGGAGGTTCGTCGTCATGACGAGGTTCGTCCGGGTGGCGTTGGGGAAGACGAAGCGAGCGTCCTCGGCCGGGATGCCGGCCGCAACGAGGTCGCCGTACACCCCCATCGAGCCCTCGACCGCGCCCTGATAGGCCTCGCGGACGTCGTCGTCGGCGTCCTCGATCGAGGCCGGCAGCATCGTCGAGGCGCCCTTGAACGTGACGTAGCGCTGGCTCTGCTGATCGAAGGCGACGCCCGCCCGATGGCGGACGAGCTGGTGCGACAGCGTCCGCGACACGCCGCTGATCCCGAAGGTGAAGACGATGTGCTCGATCGTCGAGCCGTGGCCCGACTCGATCACGCCCTGGATCAGCTTCTGCTGCTTCGCCGGGTCGACCTCGCCCGCGACCGCGCGCCGGAAGATCTCCTGGGGATCCAGCTCCGAGTAGCACGTCCGGCACGCCGTGTAGATCAGCGGGACGTAGAACTTCTCGACGATCTCGCGGTCGGGGAAGAGGAGCGTCGCCTTCATCCCGAGCTCACGCCGGCCGGGGTTCTTCGGGATCGCCGATTTCTCGCGGGCCGGGCTTGTCGGGGCAGCCCCGTCCGGTGCGGTCGTCGGCTCGGCGGTCATGGAACGCAGTCTAGTCGTTCGATGCTGGAGCGTCCGGCAGCCCCTCCGCGCCGGGGTGGGCTCCGGGCTCACCCCGCCAGCAGCGCCGCGAGGTCCTCCAGGTACGCCTCCCAGTAGCCGAGATGATCGTCCCGCGCGGTATCGTCGGACGTCGTCTCCGGCCAGCCGCCGTGCTCGAGGGTGATCGTGGAGCCGCCGCCCGGGAGGGGCTCCACGGTCCAGCTGACGAGCGTCTCCGCGCCCTCCTCGCTGCCCTCCCAGGCCCACGTGTAGGCGAAGGCGCGACCCGGATCGACGCTGACGACCGCGCCATCGACCGCGCTGTCGCCGAAGTCGAGCCGGTACGGATCGCCCGGCCGGCCCAGCGGGCTCGCATCCGTGAACCACTCGGCGATCCGATCCGGGTCGGTGATCGTTTCCCACGCCAGGTCGGCGTCGGCCGGCGTCTCGACGGTCAGCTGGATGGGGTCGGGCTGGATCTTCACTCGGTCATCATCCCGCCGTCCCGCCGACGTGCTCGTGGGGGCCGGCCAGCTGATCCACTGGTATGTCGAGCGCGTACGCGACGCTCTCATCGAGCGTCATCGCCCGACCGATGAGGGCATACCGCTCGAGGTCGGCGGGGTTCATCGGACGCGCGCGCGTTCGGGCGGTAGCCGGACTCGTACGTCGTGTCGACGAGGTCGGCCAGGCCCACGCCGCTTGCCGCCGACAGGGCCCGAGCGGCACCCCACAACTGGGCGGCTCGCGGCAGATCGCCTCGTCCGACCGCCTCGGACGCCAGGTCGTCGAGCGCCAGCGTGATGCCCGCCACATCGCCCGCACCATGGAACAGGCGGAGGGCTTCCCGCAGCCCGGGGCTCGCTTCATCGAACCGTCCGAGCCGGATGAGCCCCGTCCCGATCATGTGAAGTGACCAGGCCTCCATCGACTGGTCACCCTCGCGCCGGAAGATCTCGAGCGCCTCGCGGACGTAGTCGATCCCCTGGTCCGGCGCGTTCTTGAAGTAGCGGTAGTTGCCGATGCCCCACAGCGCGTTGGCCGCGCCGCGGTCGTCGCCGACCTCCCGGAAGAGGCTGAGCGCCTGGGTCATCTGCTGGAAGCCTGTCCCGTCCGGATCGCTCTCCGCAGGGTCCTTTGCCAGGGCGTACTTGAAGGAGCTGTTGTACAGCGCGTTGGCGATCTCGCGCTTGTCACCGATCGACTGCCAGAGCTCGAGCGCCTCGTCGTACGCCGGGATCATCAAGCCCGGGTCGGCCGTCCACCAGCCGACGCCGCCGAGGGCCTCCATGAGCCTGGCCCGAAGGACGGGATCGTCGCGCGACCACGGCTGGGCAGCGATCGCGTCGAGCCGCCGTCGGGCCTCGGCGAGGTGTCCCCGCTTCTGCCAGTAGCGCCACATCGCGAAGGCGATCCCGATCGCGACCGCCGGCTCCGGGGCCGCGGTGGCGCGCTCAAGGACGGCCCGGATGTTGTCGTGGTCGAGCTCGAGTCGGCCGAGCCAGCGTCGCTGGTCCCTGCCGGACAGCTTCGGCGCGGCGGTCTCCACGAGCGTCAGGAAGGCGGCCGTGTGCCGCCGTTCGATCTCTTCCCGTTCGCCGCTGTCCGAGAGCTGTTCAGCCGCGAACTCGCGGATCGTGTCCAGGAGGCGGAAGCGAGTGACGCCGCCGATCTCCTCCGCCCGGACAAGGCTCTGGTCCGCGAGGGCCATGAGGCCGTCCAGGACCTCACCGTCGATCTCGGCGGCCGGTCCGCAGACCGCCTCGGCCGTTTCCAGGTCGCAGCCGCCCACGAAGACGGCGAGTCGCGAGAGAAGTCGCCGCTCTCCCTCCGCGAGGATGTCGTAGCTCCAGGCGATCGCCCCGCGGAGCGTTTGCTGCCGCTCGGGGAGGTCGCGGGAGCCGGCGGCGAGGACCCCGAGCTGGTGCTCGAGACGCTGGAGGATCGCCTCCGGCTGGAGCAGCTTGACTCGCGCCGCGGCGAGCTCGATCGCCAGCGGCATGCCGTGAAGCCGGGAGCAGATGCCGGCGACTGCCGGAGCGTTCTCATTCGTGACCGCGAAGTCCGGCCGAACGGCGACCGCACGGGCGATGAACAGCCTGACCGCCTCGTATTGCGAGATCTCGGCCGCGGCGAAGTCGCGCTCCGCCTGCGGCAGGTTCAGCTTCTCCAGCTCCGACAGGGCGAGGAGATCGCGCGGGACCGGCAGGCCTGGCACCGGGTACTCCTGCTCGCCGGAGACGCGGAGTGGCGCACGGCTCGTCGCGATGACCGATAGCCGCTCGCTCGAACGCAGCAGGTCCGCGATCAATGGCGCCCCGTCGATGACCTGCTCGAAGTTGTCGAGGACGAGGAGGACATGCCGCTGGCCAAGCCACTCGACGAGGAGGTCGCGCGGGGATCGGCCGGCGGACTCGACGAGTCCGAGCACATTGGCGATGCGCGAGGCGATGAGGCTCGGGTCCCGGACCGGCTCCAGCGGCACGAACCAGACGCCGTCACCGAATTCGTGCCCGACGTCAGCGGCAAGCTGGAGCGACAGCCGGGTCTTGCCCGTGCCGCCGGGCCCGGTAAGCGTCAGCAGGCGGGTCGTCGTGAGAAGGACGGCCGCGTCGCGCAACTCCGTTTCGCGGCCGACGAAGCTCGTCAGCTGGGTGGGCAGATTGTTGGGCCGGCGGTCGAGCGTCCGGATCGGTGGAAAGTCAGCCTGGAGGCCTTCGATGACGAGCTGATAGATCCGCTCCGGCCGGAGGTCCTTGAGGCGGTGCTCGCCGAGACCGCGAATCCCGACGCCGTCGGGGAGCTCGTCGGCGACGAGGGCCGATGTCGTCTCGGACAGCAGCACCTGGCCGCCGTGACCGGCCCCGGCGACCCGGGCGGCCCGATGGACGTCGGCGCCGACGTACTCGCCGTCGGAATCGAGCATGCCGTCGCCGCTGTGGATGCCCATCCGGACCCGCAGCGCGACGTCGTCGGGCCAGGGTTCCGCGGCGAGTCGCCGCTGAGCGTCGACCGCGGCCCGGACCGCATCCGACGCCCGCTGGAACACGGCAACGAACCCGTCGCCCTCGGTCTTCTCCTCGTGGCCGCCGACCGACGCGATGCCCGATCGGATCAGCTCGCGGTGGCGGGCCAGGAGGTCGGTCCAGCGGTCGCCGCGGAGCTCCTGTGCGAGCTTGGTCGAGCCCTCGATGTCGGTGAACAGGAACGTAACGGTCCCGGTCGGTTTCGGGCGCACGAGCGTGGCGGATCCCTCGTCAGTGATGCTGTTGCTCCGTCACGGAGCGGAGGCGGGCGGCGAGCCCGCGAAGGATGGCGAGGGCGAGGGTCGGGTTGTCGAGGACGGCCTGCTCGAAGTCCCACGAGGCGAGGGCGAGGCAGCGCGTCGGCTCGGTCGCGACGACCTGGGCGATGCGCGGCAGCCCGTCGAGGACCGAGAGCTCGCCGAAGAACTCGCCCGGCTCGGAGGATCGCCAGTTCGTCGCCGTCGCGGACGACCCGGACGGCGCCATCGACGACGAGGAAGAAGCCGGTTCCGATCTCGCCCTGGCGGGCGATCACCCGGTTGGCCGGAAACTCGACTTCGATCGCTCGTTGCGCCACCGCCGCGAGGTCCGTCGCTGTGACTCCGGTGAACAGCCGGCAGGCACCGAGCAACTCGGTCCGCCGGTCATGGGTGAGCGTCAACGGAATTCCCCTCCTCCTCGAACTCCGTTGATGCTGCCGCCGGAGGAGGCCGTCGTCAACCTGCCGCCCCGGCCGGGTGGCAGAATGCGCGGGGAAGATCCGCATCGGAGGAGCGTGGCGCGATGGCCAGCCGTCTCGACCTCGTCGACCAGATCGCAGGCTTCGCTCTGTTCGCGGATCTCCCCACGCCCCAGCTCGAGCGGGTCGCGCACACCTTCGAGGAGCGCATGTACCAGGAGGGCGAGCGAGTCCTGCGCCAGGGCCTCTCCGGCTCGGCGTTCCACATCATCCTCGACGGCGATGCTGCCGTCGATCATCGACGGCGAGGAGCGAGCGACGCTGTCGCGCGGCGACTTCTTCGGCGAGGTGTCGATCCTCCTCGGCGAGCCGCCGGTCGCCGACGTCGTCGCCGTGAAGGAGCTGCGCTGCCTGGTCCTGGCCGGCCCGCAGGTCCGGCCGTTCCTGCTCGAGAACCCGCCGATCATGTACCGGATGCTCCAGGCGCAGGCGCGCCGGCTGCGGAACGCGAACCGGTGGCGGAGCTGACCGACCGCCCGTTCCCGCCGGGTTCCTACCCGGTCATCGTCGTCGGGAGCGGGCCGGGCGGCCTCCAGGTCTCGTACTGCCTGAGCCGGCTCGGCGTCGACCACGCCGTGCTGTCGGCCGACGCTGAGCCAGGCGGCATGTTCCGGCGCTGGCCGTTCTTCCAGCGACTGCTGTCCTGGACGAAGCCGTACGCCCCCGTCCCGCGGCTGGATCCGGCGTACGAGCGGTATGACTGGAACAGCCTCCTGGCCGACGAGCCCGAGAACCGGGCGATCATGCCGGCGTTCATGGACGGTACGTCGTACTTCCCATCGCGACCCGAGATGCAGACCAACCTCGAGTCCTTCGCGGACCGGACCAACGTCCGAGCCCGGTACGGCTGCCGCTGGACCGCGACGAGGCGAGAGCCGACGGCCGACGGCGACACGTTCGTCCTGGAGACGACCGATGGCGAGTACCGCACGGGCGTCCTCGTCATCGCCGTCGGCATCGCCGAGCCGCTACCTGCCCCCGACGCCGGGAATCGAGCTCGCTGCCCACTACGCCGACACCCAGCCCGCGGAGTCGTACGCCGACAAGCGGGTCTTCATCATCGGCAAGCAGAACTCGGGGTTCGAGCTCGCGACCGGTCTTCTGCCGTGGGCCCGTCGGATCATCGTCGCCTCGCCGTCGCCGGCGAAGCTGTCGGTCAACACCCGCTCGCTCGTCGGGGTCAGGGCGCGCTACGTCCAGCCGATCGAGGACCACGTCCTCGGCGGCGGGGTGGCGGTTCTCGATGCGGCGATCCAGGGCATCGAGCGGCTGCCCGGCGGGGCGCTCGCAGGTCCGCGCCCGACCGACCGCCGGCGGCGACGAACTGGCCTTCGAGGTCGACGAGGTCATCGCGGCCACCGGGTTCGTGGCGCCGCTGCTCGACCTGCCGGACCTCGGTGTGTCGACCTTCGGCCAGAGCCGGCTGCCGGCCCAGACGCCGTACTGGGAGAGTGCCTCCGTGCCGGGGATCTACTTCGCCGGGACGATCTCGCAGGGTGCCGGCGGCCTCAAGAAGCACGGCCTGCCGGCGAACTCCGGGGCCGTCCACGGCGCGCGATACAACGCCAGGCTCCTGGCCAGGCACATCGCCGGGACCCGGTTCTCCGCGCCGGTGGCCCTGGAGCGGCCCAGGATCGCGCCCGACGAGCTCGTCGAGACGCTCGCGAACCAGCTCTCGGTCTCACCCGAGCTGTGGCACCAGCGGGCGTATCTCGCCCGGGTCGTCTCGCTCGACCCGACCGACGGGCCGCGGGACGAGGGCCTCGTGCCGCTCGAGGCGTTCGTCGACGCTGCCGGGGACGACGGCGCAGGTGATGCCGTCGCCCTGACCCTCGAGGCGGACGGCACCGGTGCGATCTACCCGGTCGTCTACGTCCGGCGGGACGGCAAGCTGGAGGAGCACACGTTCGAGCCCGACATCCTGCTGCGCTACGACACGCCCGACGTCCGCCGCCGTCTCGCCGAGATCGTGGCGTCGGGCGTGACGGCCGGGTAGGGTTGTCTGGGTCAGTCTGTCAGCTGCCGGAGGCTAACCGCGGCATGATTAGCCGTTGACGACTAATCCGCCATCAATTAGCCTGCTGCGATGAACGCGATCGTCCTGTTCGGCGACGTCATCCGCTCGCGGCGCGACGCGCCCGGTTCGACGACCTGGCTGCGGACGCTCGCCTCGGAGCTGGAGGACGCGTATCCCGCCGCGTCGCGGCTGGCCGACTTCGAGTTCACCCAGGGCGACGAGATCCAGGGCCTGCTTCGGCCCGATGCCGATCCGCTCGCCGCCATCCTGCGGGCGTGGCTCCACCCGGACGCGCCGGCGGATGCGCTGGGTCGTGGTCGTGGGTGAGGTTGATCCGGGAACCGGCCCCGCGACGCAGCGAACCGGGCCGGCGTTTCTCCGTGCCCGCGACCGCCTGGCTGAGGCGACGTCCCGCCGGGACGGCCTCCTGATGTCGACCGACGATCCGTCGACGGATCGCCTGCTCGACGATCTCGCGCCGATCCTCGCCGAGCTCCTGGCCGACCTGACGCCCACCCAGCGCGCGATCGGGCGCCTGCTCCTGGTCGACGGACTGCGCCGGTCCGAGGCGGCGGAGCGGCTGAGCAAGGCGCGGGCGACCGTGTCGGTGGCAGCCGAACGGGCCCACCTTCGCTCGATCGGGCGACTCGCCGCGGCCCTCCGCATACTCTTCGAAGCCGGAACCGGGGCGGCCGCCAGTCGACCGCCGATCGCCGAGGACGTTCCATGACCGCCGATCCGATCCTGACGCTTGGCTGGCTGGTCCTCGCCCATCTCGTCGCCGACTTCGTCATCCAGACGACGGGCATCGTCGTCGCCAAGACGTCGCGCGACGGCGGGGCCTGGCGGGGCCTCCTCGCCCACGGGCTCGGCGTCGCGGTCTGCCTCGTGCCGGTCGCCCTCGCGTTCGGCGTGCCCGGCCTGTGGGCTCTCGTCGCGATCACCGTCGCCCACGTCGTCATCGACCGGATCAAGGTCGTCGCCACCCACGCGGCTGAGGCGCGGGCCGTCGATGAAGCTCGCCGCCGGCACGAAGGTCGCGCCGCTGTGGCCGGCCTCGGGCGTGCGTGGACGCCGCTGCCGGCGGTCTATTTCGCTCTCGACCAGTTGGCCCATCTCGCGGTCATCGCCGTGGCCTGGGCGATCTGGCTCGCGGGCCAGGCGCCGACCGTCGAGTGGTCCGCGGCGATCGGCCGGGTGCTCGGGGCGCGGGACCAGGCCGTCATCAACGAGGTCAGCCTGGTCGCGGTCGTCTTCCTGTCGCTGCTCATCGCCAACACCCGCGCCGGGGCACTGTTCGTCGCGACGCTCGTCCGGCCGATCGAGGCGGCGACCGGGTCGGACGAGGCGCCCGAGGGCGCGGCCGCGGCGGCCGCCGGGCAGTCCGAGCCGGCCAGCGAGGCGCAGGCCGAACGGCCACGCGGCTGGTCCTTCCGCATCGGGCCGTTCGCGGGCCGGGTGCTGGCCGATCCAGCGCCACGTTCGACGGCCGCCGCCGCACGGCCCGCCCGGCCCCGACCGGGATCGGACCGCCGCGCCGCCGGCCAAGGTCGGCGCGACGATCGGCGTCCTCGAGCGGCTCCTCATCGTGACCCTGCTGCTCGTCGGGGCAGACGCCGCGATCGGATTCGTCGTGGCCGCCAAGACCATCGCCCGGTTCCGGCTCCTCGACGACCGCGACTTCGCCGAGTACTACCTGCTCGGGACGCTCGCCAGCGTGTCCGTCGCGATCGTCACGGCACTCGCCGCGCGGGCAGCGCTTCCGGGCTGACGGCGGGACCGCTAGCGCCGGCGTCGGCCAGCCGGGCCAGGCGATCGGTTGCGGCGCGGAGCGTCTCGAGCCGCTTCGGGAAGGCGAACCGGACCTTCGTCCGGCCGAGCTCCGGGTGCGAGTAGAACGACGACCCGGGCACGCCGGCGACGCCCGGATCGAGGATCAGCCGCCGGGCGAAGGTCACGTCGTCCTCGTCGGTCAGGTCCCGGATGTCGGTCATCACGTAGTACGCGCCGGCCGGCTCGTGGATCCGGAAGCCCGCCTCGGCGAGCGCCGGCAGCAGGGTGTCCCGCCGCTCGCGGTAGGCCGCGGCGAGGCCGCGTAGTAGGCATCGGGGAACGCCGAGGGCGGTGACCGCCGCCTGCTGGAGCGGCGCCGCCGCGCCGACGGTCAGGAAGTCGTGGGCCCGCCGGATGCCGACGCTGAGCAACGGCGATGCGATGACCCAGCCGACCCGCCAGCCCGTCACCGAGTAGGTCTTCGACATCGAGTCGATCGAGACCGTCCGATCGGCCATCCCGGGCAGCGTCGCGAGCGGGATGTGCTCGCCCTCGTAGACGATGTGCTCGTAGATGTCGTCGGTGAAGGCGAGCAGGTCGTGTTCCTGGCACAGCGCCGGCGATCAGCTCGAGCTCGTCGCGCCGGAAGACCTTGCCGGTCGGGTTGTGGGGCGAGTTGACGACGATCGCCCGCGTCTTCGGCGTCACGGCGGCCCGCAGCTCGTCGGGGTCGATCGACCAGTCCGGCTCGTGGAGGGTCACGTAGCGCGGCACGGCGCCCGACAGGATCGCGTCCGGGTCCGTAGTTCTCGTAGAACGGCTCGAAGACGATCACCTCGTCGCCCGGGTCGAGAAGCCCGAGCATCGAAGCGATCATCCCCTCGGTGGCGCCGCAGGTGACCGTGATCTGCGTTTCGGGGTCGAGATCCCAGCCCGGATGGAATCGAGCGGTCTTCGCCGCGATCGCGTCGCGGAGCGGCCGCGAACCCCATGTGATCGCGTACTGGTTGATGTCGGCGTGGAGGGCGGCGGCGGCCGCGTCCTTCAGCTCGGCGGGAGCCGGGAAGTCGGGAAAGCCCTGGGCGAGGCTGACGGCGCCGGCCGCGACGGCGAGGCGGTTCATCTCGCGGATGACGGATTCCGTGAACGACTCTGCCTTGCGGCTGATCCGGCGCATGGGCGAGAGTGTAGCCGCGGGCCGAGCGCCTCAGCCTCGTCGCGGCGGATCGGACGGCGGCGGGGCGCCGGCTCCGATTGAGGAACGCGAGCACGGCGATGAACGCGAGGCTGACGGCGACGAGCACGAGGATGCCCTGGCCGACGCCGGCGCCACCGGCCAGCACGCCCTGGAACGCGATTGCGACGATGACGACCGCGACCACGACCAGCCCGATCAGGCTGGTCCGGGCGCTTGGTCCCGCGGCGTCGCCCCCGGCGAGCGGCCGGAGCCCGATGACCCCGGCCGTGGCAATCAGGGCCGCCGCCGGGAGGACGAAGGCGAAGGACTGGAAGCCCCGCGCCCCGAGAATTGCCGCGACGACCTGGGCCACGAGCGCGATGCCGATCCCGACCAGCCCGCCGGCGGCGAATCGCCAGCCGCGGTATGCCCCGAAGGCCAGCGCCGGGATCACGAGCCAGGCGACGAAATCGACGAGGTAGACGGCGCGGTCGAGATCGGACGCACTCGGGCAGGCGTCCTCGAAGCAGTCGCCCCACCAGGTCAGGAAGATCGCGATCGGCAGCGACACGAACAGCAGCAGCCAGCCGATGGCCGCCAGGGCGGCGGTCGCCGTACGTGCGCCCGCCTCGGTTGGCTGATCGCGCCGGTTCACACGAGCCGGCGCGGGATCGTTTCGAGCCAGCCGCGCTCGAAGAAGGGCGCGCCGTCGAGCGTCACCCGGAGCCCGACGTTCATGTGGAAGTCCGATCTCGGTGCTGCGCATCGTGCCGGACGCCTCGATGAGGATCTCGGAGCCGTGGTCGCGCACGCGATAGACGACCTCGTTGTGCAGTCGGGCGTAGGCGGGCTCGGCATCCGAGGCGGTCATTTCGAGCCGCTCCCCGGTGTAGAGGCTGGACGTGCCGTCGGGCAGGACCACCTCGCCGAACTCGCTCGACGTGACGGTCACGGTTCCGGCGATGACATCGTCGATCACCCGCCAGGTCGGCGGCTCGTCGGTCGACGAACCGATCGTCCGCTGGCCGGCCGGCGTCGTCTTGAACGGCGGCACCGGGAGCGATCCGTCGCCGATCGTCGGCAGGACGAGCCGGCTATCCGCGTCGCCGCCGAGATGGAGTCCGTATTCGGCGCTGAACGGCGATGGCCAGATGACCGGCCAGTACGACGACGCCACCGACAGCCTGATCCGGTGACCCGGCAGGAAGCGGTAGGCGGTGGAGCGCATCTGGATCCGGACGCTCGTGATCGCGCCCGGCTCGAGCGGCGCGGGCGAGGCGTGCGAGTCGCGATGGGTGAGGTTCAGGATTCCGGCCGTGACCTGGGACGAGGTCCCGTCGGGTGCGACGTCGCTGAGCCGGACGACCGCGGTCGCGACCGGCGCGCTCGACTCCCAGGCGAGGATCGCCGCCGGGAAGCCCACGACATCGAGCGGCGCCTCAAGCGGGGGGCTCGTGAAGGTCGGGATGACCGATTCGTCGGGGCGGAGGTCGCGGGACAGGCCGTTCGGGGCGCCGCCCGCGCCCCACGACAGCGCCGCTCGGGTGCCGTTCGTCGGTCGGTGGCGGAAACGTTCGACGGACGGCACCGCGCCGGCCCCGTCGTCGAGGCCGCCGACGAGGGGCAGCGGGCCGGCGGCGAGATGGAAGACCCGCTCCGCCGGCGTCCGCCGGCGGCCACGTCGGCAGCCCCAGCCACTCGCCCGGCCAGGCCACCGGAAACGGCTCCGGATCGGCGTACTCGCGGCGGAACAGGACGAGGCCCGGCTCGTCCATCACGCCGTTGTCGATGCCCTTGAGCCAGTGGTCGAAGAACCGGACCATCTCGTGGAGCCAGTCGAGGTTCGGGCCCGGGTAGGCGTCGTCGGGCAGCGAGTGGACCCAGTTCCCGATGAGCGACCGGCGCGGCGCGGCGCAGCGCTCCTGCATCCGCAGGACCGGATCGACGTACTCGTCCATCCAGCCGCCGATCGAGAAGATCGCCGCCTCGATCGCGCCGTAGTCGGGCGCCAGCGATCCCTGCCGCCAGTACGGGCCGTCGTGCTGCTGGCGGAGCCACTCGAACAGCCAGACGGGCGTCTTCTCGAGGCGCTCCCGCCATTCGTCGGCCCAGGCTTCGCCCCGATACTCGGCCTTCGGCGGCATGGCGTTCATCCCGACCATGCTGACCGCGTACTGGCTCAGCTCCGACACGGTGACGCAGCCGCCGATGTAGTGGACGTCGTCCGTGTAGCGGTCGTCGGTGGCCATCACCGGCACGATCGCCTTGAGGTGCGGCGGCCGGAGCATGGCGACCTGGATCGAGGTGAAGCCGCCGTACGAGATGCCCCACATCCCGACGTTGCCGTTGCACCACGGCTGGGCGGCCAGCCACTCGACGGCGTCGTAGCCATCCTGGGTCTCGCGCTGCGTGTATTCGTCGAGGGCGATGCCCGGCGACGAGCCCGTCCCCCGGACGTCGAGCCGGCAAAAGGCGAAGCCGCGGGCGGCCAGCCACTCGCCGCGAGCCATGTCGCTCGCGAGCCGCCAGTCGTCCTTGCGGTACGGGATCATCTCGAGGATCGCCGGAAACGTCTGGTCCGGCCCGTCGGCCAGCGGCCGTGGCAGCCACAGGTTCGCCGAGAGCTCGAGGCCGTCGCCGACGGGGATCCGGACGTCGTACAGCACGCCGACCTCGTGGCGCGGCTGGCTCGCGGGACGGCTGACCTCGGGATCGACCGATGGGGCGGACATCCCGACAAGGATAGAAGCGCCGCAGTGCACCGCGCGGCGCCGACCGCGGCGTGCGACGATGCGCATCGTGAGCACGTCCGAGCCGGCGGGCGATCCCGAGGCGGCCGAAGTCAGCGTCGGGCCGTGGGTTCGCCGCACGCGCCGGACGGCCTACGACAACGCCTGGATCACGATCTGGCACGACGAGGTCAGCCGGCCCGACGGGGCGCCAGGCATCTACGGCGTGGTCCACTTCGCGAACCTCGCCGCCGGCGTCGTCGTGCTCGATGAGCACGATCGCGTCCTCCTCGTCGGCCAGCACCGCTACACGCTCGACGCCTGGTCGTGGGAGATCCCCGAAGGCGGCGTGGCGCCGACCGAGGCGCCGCTCGACGGGATCCGCCGGGAGCTCAAGGAGGAGACGGGTGTCGAGGCCGCCGAGTGGATCGAGCTGGCCCGCTTCCACCTCTCGAACTCGGTGTCAGACGAGGCCGGGATCCTCTACCTGGCGACGATCGTCACCCACGGCGCGGCCGAACCCGAGCCGACCGAGGAGATCGAGAGCCGCTGGGTTCCGTTCGACGAGGCGCTGGCGATGACACTCGACGGGCGGATCACCGACGCGATGTCGATCATCGGCCTCCAGCGGGTCGCCCTGGCGCGGGTCGCCGGCGGTGCGTCGCCGGGCGAGTAACGGGTCGCGTCAGTAGCTCTCGACCACCACGGGAGTGAGCGCGAAGTCGCGGACGTTACGTGTGATCACGGTCGCACCAAGGGTATTCGCGGTGGCCGCGATCAGGGAGTCCCCCAGACTCAACGTTTGGCCTCGGCGGCGGAGGTCCGCTCGCCATCGACCGGCCATCTTGGCCGTCTCGATTCCGGGCTGGACGAACTCGATCGGTTCGAGGAAGGCATCGAGGTGTCGTTCCGCCTCCGCCAGGAGGCCGGCGCGAACTTCGCAGACGACGATCTCCGTCACGATCGGGTCATCGCCATCCTCGAAGATCCGACGGAACCGCTCGACCGCTACAGCTTCGCCCCGCAGGTGGTCTATTACGAACGTGGAGTCGAGAAGCAATCGCACGTGATTCACGCCTCCGGTCCCGGATCTGTCGTCTCACGGCGCCGCGCTCGGACCCACTCGACGACCTTCTCCGACGTTGACCATTCCGGGTAGTCCTCCGGCCGGAGGACGCCGGCTGTCTTCTCGATCACTTCCTTGAGTCGATCCCGCTTGAGCCTTGCCCTCAGGGCCTCGGCGACGTAGCGGCTCCGGCCGCGCGCCCCCGCGAAGTGGTCGACCTCGTCGACGAGCTCCTTCGGCAGGAGGAGATTCGTGCGCACATTCATGCGCCCACGTTGGCACACGGCGTCCCGGCGGTCAACGCCCCAAAACTCTCGCCCGCTCACTCCCGCTGGTCCGCGAGCCGGACCAAGCGACGGGCGGCGCCCCGATTCGGCCCCGTTTCGGCCCGCTCGTTCGCCCGTTGGTCCGCGAGCCGGACCAAGCGGCGGGCGGCGCCCCGATTCGGCCCCGATTCGGCCCGCTCGTTCGCCCGTTGGTCCGCGAGCCGGACCAAGCGGCGGGCGGCGCCCCGTTTCGGCCCGCTCGTTCGCCCGTTGGTCCGCCAGCCGGACCAAGCGACGGGTAATGCCACGATTCCGGCGGCCGGGCCCTACCATCGGCCTGTGAGGAATGACTGGGACGCGATCGTCGTTGGGCTCGGCGCGATCGGATCCGGGGCTGCTTACTGGCTGAGCCGCCGGTTCGGCGACGGCGTTCTGGGCCTCGAGCAGTTCGGGTTCGGGCACGACAACGGCGCGTCGCAGGATCACAGCCGGATCATCCGCCTGTCCTATCACCGGCCGGACTACGTTCGGCTCGCGAAACGGGCGTACGAGACCTGGGCCGAGGTCGAATCCGCCTCCGGCGCCACGATCGTGACCACGACCGGCGGCCTGGACGTCGCGCCGCGCGACGCGTCGATCCCGCTCGACGACTACACGAGGTCGATGACCGCCGAGGGCGTCCACTTCGAGCATCTCGACGCCGCCGAGATCATGCGGCGCTGGCCCCAGTGGCGGCTAAGCGACGAGCACCACGGCCTCTACCAGGCACAGTCCGGCCTCGCCGACCCGATCCGCGCCAACGAAGCGCACCAGCGTCTCGCGCGCGAACACGGTGCAACGCTCCGCGACCGCTCTCCGGTCGTGGCCCTCCGCGATGCCAGCGGGCGAGATCGAGGTCGAGACGGCCGACGGCAATGTCCATCGTGCCGGCCACGTCGTCCTGGCCGCCGACGCCTGGACGAACGAGCTGCTCCGACACTTCGACCGGCGGCTGCCCCTGACGATCACGAAGGAACAGGTCACCTACTTCGCCTGTCCGGATCCCGTCAGCCTTCGCGCCGGACCGCTTCCCGATCTGGATCTGGATGGACGAGCCGTGCTTCTACGGCTTCCCGACCTATGGCGAGCCCGGCCCGAAGGCCGCCCAGGACGTCGGCGGCGACGAGACAACACCCGACGACCCGGACGTTCGACCGCGACGAGGCCGCTTTCGGGCGCCTCGAGGAGCTTCCTCGCGCGCCACCTGCCCGGCCACCTCGGCCCGCCGATCTACACGAAGACCTGCCTCTACACGCTGACCCCGGACCGCGACTTCGTCCTCGACCGGCTGCCGGATCATCCGAACGTGCTCGTCGCGCTCGGCGCCGCGCACGGCTTCAAGTTCGCCTCGCTCTTCGGCCGGATCGCCGCGGAGCTCGTTGCCGACGGCGAGGACACCATCGCAAGCGGAGATCGAGCGCTTCCGAATCGACCGGCCGATCCTGCTCGAAGCGAACCCGGTGACGAGCTTCATGGTATGAGTCCACAGATGGCTGACCTTCCGACGCCCCGCGCAAGCCACCGCGCCTTCGGCCCGGCGACACCGTCGGCGTCGTTGCGCCCGCGAATCCCGTGGGAGAAGCGGAGCGAGCTCCAGCGAGCGGTGGCGGGCCTGGAGGCGTGGGGCCTCAACGTCCGACTCGGCGACCACGTCAACGACCGCCACGGCTACATGGCGGGACGGGACGAAGATCGGGCGGCCGATCTCAACGCGATGTGGCGCGACCCCGAGATCCGGGCGATCGTCTGCCTCCAGGGCGGCTACGGCAGCCCGCGCCTCATCCCGCTCCTCGACCGCGAGGCGATCGCCGCCAATCCCAAGGCGATCTGCGGTTACTCGGACATCACCGCGCTCCATCTCGCGGTCGCCGCCTGGGGCAACGTGATCTCGTTCTATTCGAACGGGGCGATGGGCGTGGGCGCGACCGACGTGACCGACTTCTCCAAGGAAACGTTCCGGCGGGCGCTGTTCTCGGACGAGCCGTACGGGCCGGATCGGCCCGAATCCGGACGACCCGTGGGTGACGACGATCCGCGGCGGCAAGGCAACGGGCCGGCTGATCGGCGGCTGCTTCGGGCTCGTCGAGGGAACGATCGGGACGCCGATCGAGATCGAGACCCGGGACAGGATCCTGTTCCTCGAGACGACCGACGATCACGAGACCTATCTCGTTGACAACGGCCTCGTCCACCTCCGAAACGCCGGGAAGCTCGACGGCGTGGTCGGGATCGTCCTCGGCGACGCGCCCGGGAAGCACTCCGGCGTGACCCAGGAGCTGTCGATCGAGGACGTCGTACGAAGAGCTCCTCCTGCCGCTGGGCGTGCCCGTGATCGCCGGCCTGCCGATCGGCCACGGGAAGCACCACGCGACCGTGCCGATCGGGGCCATGGCGACGCTCGATGCCGACGCCGGCACGCTCGATCGTGGAGGAGGTTGTGACAGCCGACTGACGCGCGGTGCGGTTCATGCTTGCAGCCGTACGTTCGGCTGTGGGAAGCTCCGCGCCAGTCTGCAGGCATCGGGTCGGGACCGGGGGTCCGGCCGGCGCGATCGGCGGACGATGGAGGAGGAGTGACGTAATGCGACTACCCCTGCGCACCCGGGCGATGCGAGCGCTTGTCGCGCTCGGCCTCGCGCTCTCGACGCTCCTGCCGGGGGCCTCTCTGATCGGCGCCGCCGAGGGCGACCTCGTGATCAAGGCGGGCACCGACCAGGATCTCCAGGTCCTGAACCCGTGGAACTCGGTCGTCGTCGCCGACTTCGAGGTCTTCACCCTCAACTACGACCTGCTCGTGAACTTCGGGCAGGACCTCGAGCCGGTTCCGGGCTTCGCCGAGTCGTGGACCCAGGACGGCACGACCTGGACCTTCAAGATCCGGCCCGACATGCAATGGTCCGACGGTGAGCCGGCGACGTCCGAGGACGCGCGCTACACGTACCAGCTCGTCCTCGACGCAGCGGCGAAGAGCGAGGCGAGCGAGGACGGCTACTACCTCGGCCAGGGCTATCTCGAGCCGTACCTCACCAACGCCGGGATCACGGCGGTCAGCGCGCCGGACCCGGAGACGCTGGTCGTCGAGACCGAGTTCGCGAACACGCTCCTCCTCCAGGCCTACGTGCCCGATCCTGCCGAAGCACATCTGGTCGGAGCACACGATCGAGGAGATCGCGCAACGCGGCCGACGTCACGCCGTTCACCAACGAGCCGCCGGTCGTCGGGACCGGCCCGTACCAGGCAGTCGAATGGGAGCCGGGCAACTTCATCCGGTTCGCCCGCAACCCGAACTACTGGGGCGAGGAGGGTGCCGCCGACGAGGTGATCATCCAGCACTTCGGCAGCGCCGACACGATGGTCCAGGCCCTCAAGACCGGCGAGGTCGACTACGTCCGGGGCGTCCTCGCCGACCAGTTCGACGATCTCAAGGACGACCCGGACATGGCGGTCGTCGAGGGCATCGCCAACGGCTACACCGAGCTGTCGTTCAACACCGGCGGCAACAAGGAGGGCTACGGCGGCTCGACGTCGGCGCTCGCCGACATCGCCTTCCGCGACGCCCTCGGCTACGCGATCGACAACGAGGCGCTCGTCGAGGCGACGCTCGGCGGGTACGGCACGCCCGGCTCCACGATCATCCCGCCGTTCCACACCCGCTGGCACGTCCCACCGGCGAATCCCGCGCACGTTCGACATCGAGGAGGCCAAGAAGCGGCTGACCGCTGCGGGCTATGTCCTCGACAGCGCGGACAAGCGCCTCGACAAGGAAGGCAAGGTCATCAACCTCCGGCTCGACCTGGCCGGACTCGGAGCCCGAGCACGCGACGAACGCCGAGTTCCTCGTCGAGTGGTTCGGCGAGCTCGGAATCACGGTCGACGCGGCCGTGACGGCCGAGGGCGACGCTCATCGACGACGTCACCGGACCGCCGAACGGGCCCGGCGAACTACGACATCTACATGTGGGGCTGGGTCGGCGACCCGGATCCCGACCTCGCTCCTGAACTTCTTCAGGACCGAGGAGATCGGCGGCTCGAGCGACAGCTACTACTCGAACCCCGAGTACGACCGAGCTGTTCCTCGAGCAGCGCGCGGAGTCGGACACGGCGAAGCGCAAGGAGCTCCTGACGCAGATGCAGGAGCTCGTCTACGCCGAGGCGCCGTACCACATCCTCTACTACGACTGCGGAGCTCCACGCCTACCGGACCGACAAGTTCGCTGGCTGGACGAACCAGCCGAGCGAGGGCGGCACGCCGCTCTTCGGCTACGGCTCGTTCGGCTACACGAAGCTCACCGACCTCGCCGCCGCCAGCCCCGAGCCGTCGGGCTCAGCGGCGGCACCGAGCGGCGGTGCCAGCCCGGCGGCGACCCCCGCCGGAACCGGTTCGCCGACCGGCGGTACCTCGAACACGGGGTTCCTCCTCGTGGTCGGCATCGCCGCGCTCGTCCTGGTCCTTGTCATCGCCGCCCTCCTGATGCGCCGACGGAGAGTCGCCGGCGAGGAGGAGTGACGGCGTCGGGCGGTTGGCAACCCCTGCGCCCGTGACCTTGCAATCCGGGGAGCGTCGCTCGTCGGCGCTCCCCGGCTGATTCTCCGCCGGTCCGGATCGTGGGCATCTCGTACCTGGCACGGCGGCTCGGGTCCGCGTTCCTGACGATCGCGATGATCGTCGTCATCAACTTCATCCTGTTCCGGGCGATGCCCGGATCGCCCGAGCGGGTGATCCTCCGCGGCACGCCGAACGTGACGACAGCCCAGCTGAACGCTGCCCGCGAACGGTGGGGCCTGAACGACCCGATCTTCCCCGACCAGTTCGGGGCATTCGTCGGTCGCGACGGCCCGCGGCGATCTCGGCTACTCGTTCGTCGCCCGCGGCCAGACGGTCGGGCAGGTGATCGGCCAGCGGATCTGGCCGACCGTCATCCTGTTCGGCCTCGGCGAGATCATCGCGATCGCGGCGGGCCTGGCCCTGGGCGCGATCTCCGGCTGGCGACGCGGCGGCATCATCGATCAAGTCGGCAACGGGATCTCCCTCGTCCTCTATTCGACGCCGTACTTCATCATCGGGATGGCCCTGCTCCTGATCTTCGGGCCGGGCCTCGGCTGGTTCCCGACCTTCGGGATGCTCGAGGCCGGGGCGAGGTACACCGACGTCTTCGATCGGCTGGGCGACTTCCTGGCTCACCTGGCCCTGCCGCTGACGACGGTCGCGCTCGGGCTCATCGGCCAGTACGCGATCGTGATGCGCTCGTCGATCATCGAGACCCTGTCCGAGGACTACGTCACGACCGCCCGGGCGATGGGCCTGCGGGACGGCCGGATCCTCCGCCGTCACGCCCTGCCGAACGCGATGCTGCCGACGGTCACGCTGATCGCGATCAATCTCGGGTACATCGTCGCGGGCGCGATCACCGTCGAGGTCGTCTTCAACTGGCCGGGCCTCGGAACGCTGGCGGTCGAGGCGCTCGAGGCCCGCGACTACCCGGTCCTCCAGGGCGTCTTCCTCGTCCTCAGCGTCTCGGTGGTCCTCGCGAACCTCGTGGCGGATCTGATCTACGGCGTCCTCGATCCGCGGGTCCGGACCTGATGGCGGGTCAGGTCGCCGTTGTCGGACCGCGGTCGGGCGCGACGATTCGTGCGGCGCCGGTAGCCTCCTTCGCGCCCTCCTCCGCCGCCCCGAGGGACTGATCGGCGTCATCATCCTCACGTTCTTCGCGCTATTGGCCATCGCTCCGGAGCTCTTCGTCGGTGAGCTCCAGACCGCGGTCACGGCGAAGGGCACCTCGCCTGTCGCCACCCATCGAGGGGTTCCCGCTCGGGACGGATCACCTCCGCCGCGACATGATCAATCTGACCGTCCATGGGGCCCGGGTGTCGATGGTCATCGGGCTCCTCGCGACGATCATCACGGTCCTCGTCGGGGCCGTCGTGGGGATCGTCAGCGGCTTCGCCGGCGGCCGACTCGATGGACTCCTCATGCGGATCACCGACTTCTTCCTCGTGATCCCGACGTTCGTCCTCGCCCTGATCCTCACGCCGATCCTGCGCGACCTCGTTGGCTCGGGATCGCGGGAGGTCTTCGGCATCCGGATGACGCTCGATCGTCATCGTCGTCGTGATCGGCATCACGAGCTGGTCGTCGACCGCCCGGATCATCCGGTCGCAGACGCTGTCGCTCAAGGAGCGGGCCTTCGTCGACCGGGCGCGGGTCATCGGCGCGGGCAGTGGCCACATCATGCGTCGCCACATCCTGCCGAACGTCATCAACCTGATCGTCGCGAACGCGGTCATCGTCTTCGCCGGCGCCGTCCTGACCGAGACGTTCCTGTCGTTCGTCGGTCTCGGCGACCCGCTCCAGCCGTCGTGGGGACAGCTCCTCGAGTCGGCCCGCGCGATCGGCGCGCCGGGGCTCGGCGCCTGGTGGTACTTCGTCCCGCCGAGTGCGTGCATCGTCCTCGTGGTCCTCGCCTTCACCCTCGTCGGCAGCGCCCTCGACGACCAGCTCAACCCCAAGCGGAGAGAGCGCCGATGACCGTCGCCAGCCGCCGGCGGGCGCTCCCGAAGCAGGCCGATCCCGAGCGCGCCGCTCCTCGTCGTCGAGGACCTCAAGACGTACTTCGCCCTGGGCGCCGAGACCGTCCATGCCGTCGACGGCATCAGCTTCACGCTGAACGAGGGCGAGGCGCTCGGCATCGCCGGCGAGTCGGGCTGCGGCAAGACGACGACCGCCCTCTCGCTCATCCGGCTTCTGCCATCCAACGCCACGATCGTCGGGGGCAGCGTCCGGCTCTACGGCATCGACCTGGTCGCCAAGTCTCCGACAACGCCCTGCGGCGCTACCGGTGGCGGGAGGTCTCGATCGTCTTCCAGGGGGCGATGAACGCGCTCAATCCGGTTCACCGTCTCCGCGATCAGATCGCCGAACCGCTCACGGAGCGGCTCGGCATGACCGAGAAGGACGCCCGCAAGCGCGCGGGCGAGCTGCTGGAGCTCGTCGGGATCCCGAAGAAGCGCGGCGGGGCGTACCCCCACGAGCTGTCGGGCGGCATGCGCCAGCGAGCGATGATCGCGATGGCCCTCGCCTGCGACCCGGCGGTCGTGATCGGCGACGAGCCGACGACGGCGCTCGACGTGATGGTCCAGGCCCAGATCCTCGCGCTGCTCGAGGACCTTCGCCACAAGCTGGGCCTGTCGCTGATCCTCATCACCCACGACCTGTCGGTGATCGCCGAGACCTGCGACCGGGTCCTGATCATGTACGCCGGTCGGGTCGCCGAGGAGGGCACGGTCGATGAGGTGTTCCGCCGGCCTCGGCACCCGTACACCCAGAAGCTCCTGGCGGCATTTCCGAACATCCGGGCCGACCGGCGGACGCTCGACGTCATCCCCGGGTCGCCGCCCGACCTTCGCCACCCGCCGCCGGGTTGCCGGTTCGCGCCGCGCTGCCCGTTCGCGATGGAGGTCTGCACCGAGGTGGTCCCGCCCGAGGTGACGTTCGGCCAGGTCCGTGTCGCCTGCCACCTCTACCCGCCGGGGAGCGACGGGACGCAGGTGACGACGGTGCCGCCGAACGCGATCGGGGCGACGGTCCCGCTCGTCGAGCCGCCGCCGGCCGAGCCGCCGCTCGAGGTCGTGGGCTGATGACCGCCGACGCGACGCCGAGCACCGACCCCACGCCGAGCGCCGACCCCACGCGGAGCGGCGACCCCACGCGGAGCGGCGACGAGATCCTGCGGCTCGAGGGTCTCGAGGTCCATTTCCCCGTGCGAGGCGGATTCCTCGACGCGATCCTCAAGCGTCCGCGGGGCGCAGTCCGGGCGGTCGACGGGATCGACCTGACCTTGCACCGTGGCGAGGTCCTCGGGCTCGTCGGCGAGTCGGGCAGTGGCAAGACGACGACCGGGCGGGTCGTGGTCAAGCTGACCCGCCAGACCGCGGGACGGATCTCGCTCGACGGGAAGGACGTGTCGGAGCTGTGGGGGTCGCGCGCGCTCCGCGACTACCGGCGGCGCGTCCAGCTCATCTTCCAGGACCCGTACGAGACGCTCAACCCGAAGCACACGATCCGTGAGTTCGTCATGGAGCCGCTCCTCGTCAACGGGATCGGGACGCCGGCCGAGCGCGAGAGCCGCGTCGTCGATGCGCTCGAGGCGGCGGGACTCCGGCCGGCGCGCGACTTCGCCGGGCGCTATCCCCATGAGCTCTCCGGTGGCCAACGCCAGCGAGTCGTGATCGCCGGAGCACTCGTCATGGGGCCGCAGGTGATCGTCGCCGACGAGCCCGTCTCGATGCTCGATGTCTCGATCCGGACGGAGCTCCTCCGCCTGATGCTCGACCTCCGCGCCGAGCGGGGCCTGACCTACCTCTTCATCACCCACGACCTGTCGCTGGCCTGGGTCATCGCCGATCGGATCGCCGTCATGTACCTCGGCAAGATCATGGAGATCGGGCCTGCGGAGCAGGTCATCCGGGCGCCCCACAACCCGTACACCCAGGCACTCGTGTCGGTCTCCCCGACGCCCGAGCCACCGACCGCTGGCGAGCGCGCGAAGCGGACGATCCTCGTCGGCGAGACGCCCGACGCCGCCAACGTGCCGGCCGGTTGCCGCTTCAATCCACGTTGCCCGTACGTCTTCGATCGCTGCCGGGTCGAGGAACCGCCGCTCTTCGACGTGGGCGGCGGCCAGTCGGCGGCCTGCTGGCTGGCCGAAGGCGGTCGCGAGCTGCCGGTCCTGCCGCCCCGGCCTGATACGGTGCCCCCATGAGCGACGAACCGCTGCCGCCGGCGATCCTTGCCGAGCTCCTCGCCGCGTCAGCCGCCACGATCGAGGCCGAGATGGGAGCCCTCGGCGACGATGCTCGATGGCACCCCGCGGCTGGCGAGTGGTGCGCGAACGAGGTGCTCGGCCACATCCTGGAGGCGGAGCGGCGCGGCTTCAACGGACGGATCAGGACGATCCTGGCAGCGACCGACCCGACATTCGAGGGCTGGGATCAGCGTGGTGTCGCCGCCGCGCGCCGGGACTGCGAGCGGGATCCGGCTGAGCTTCTCGCCGAGTTCCTCGACCTCCGCCGCGACAGCGTCGCGCTGGTTCGCGCCCTCGGCCCGGCCGATCTCGGCCGGTCGGGCGTTCACGCCGTCGTGGGCCGGCTGAGCATCGCCGATCTCGCGTCCGAATGGGTCCACCACGACCGCAACCACGTCCGCCAGATGCTCGCGAACACGCAGGCACGGGTCTGGCCGCAGATGGGCAACGCGCAGCGCTTCAGCGCTCCCGAAGCCTGACCTCAGCCGATCGGCGCGGGGTCTCGCGAAGGGCTAGCATCGGAGCGTGGACGGGGTCGACGAGCCGCTCGGGCGCAATCGCGACTTCAGGACGCTTCTGTCGACGCAGGGGGTGTCGTCGATCGGCGACGCCGTCAGCTTCACCGCCCTGCCGCTGCTCGTCTTCGCGCTGACCGGCTCGGGCGCCGCGATGGGCGTCGTCGGTGCCCTCCAGACGCTGCCCGATCTGCTGTTCGGCATGGTCGCCGGCGCCCTCGCCGATCGGAGCGACCGGAAGCGGATGATGTTCCTGGCGGACGTCGGGCGGGCGGTGCTCACGGCACTGATCCCGATCTCGGTCTGGCTGGGCGGTCCGACGCTCGTCGTCATCCTCATCGTCGCGGCCCCGATGAGCATCCTGCGATCGCTCTTCCTCGCGGGCTACACGGCATCGGTGCCGGCCATCGTCGGGCGCTCGCAACTCGCCCGCGCCAACGCCCTGTTCGAGGCCGTCTACAGCACCGGCTACATCTTCGGCCCGGCGGTCGCGGGCATTCTGTCGACGCTGATCGGCCCCGGCCCGACGCTCGCGATCGACGCCGTCAGCTTCCTGCTGTCGGGTCTGGGCCTGTTCTTCGTGCGGCGCCAGCTCCTCGCCCCGACCGACCGGCCCCAGACCCACATCCTGACCGACATCCGGGAGGGGATCGACTTCATCGTCCGCCACCCGACGCTCCGCTCGGCCATCGGCTTCTGGGGCATCGTCAGCATCACGACGGCGCCGTTGGTTCCCGCTCTGACGGTGTACATCACGCGGGATCTCAACTTTGAAGACTGGGTGCTGGGCCTGCTCCTCGCCGCGTACGGCGCCGGAACTGTGAGCGGTGCGCTCGCGATCTCGCGCCGCCGACGCGGCTCCGCCGGCCCGGTGCTGCTCGGTGGCAACCTGGCCCGCGGCCTCATCCTGATCGGGATCGGCGTGGGCGGCCGCGTCGAATTGCTCCTGCCGCTCGGTTTCGCGGCCGGGATCGCCGACTCGGCGGTGCTGGTCACGTACCTGACGCTCCGCACCGCCCATTCGCCCGATGCGTTGCTCGGCCGGATCGGCAGTACCGCCCGGACCATCTCGCTCGGGCTCCAGCCCGTCGGGATGCTCGCCGGCGGCCTCCTGATCGACGCGACGAACGGCGCGACGACCATCGTCGCGATGGGCGTCCTGGTCGCCGTGATGTCGCTCGTCTTCGCCCCGATCGGTGCCCTCCGCCGCGCCTCACTGGCGCCGCGATGAAGGTGCCTCAGGCGGCGACGGAGATCGGGTGGGTTTCGTCCCGGGCGATCTCGACGGTGACGTTGCAGTCCGTGCACTCGACGCTTGTCGCGTCGAGGCCGTCCATGGCCACTTCGGTCTCGCACCAGGCGCATTCGATGTAGATCATGGCCGGAGCGTGAGCCCCGGCTGTGACAGCTAGCGTGTCACGACCTCATCGATGCCGAATACGAGGCGTCAACCCTGGTAGCGGTAGCACTCCGGCAGGTGGTCGTCGACGAGCCCCACGCTCTGCATGAACGCGTAGACGATCGTCGGACCGACGAACCGAAAGCCGCGCCGCTTCAAATCGGCCGACAGCCGATCGGACGCATCGGTCGTCGCCGGGATGTCGCCCATCCTGGCGGTCGGCCCGAGCCGGAGCACGGGCGGCGGGATCATCGTCGACAGATAGGCATCGAACGATCCGAACTCGGCGGCCGTGGCCAGCAGCGCCGCGGCATTGCCGATCGTGGCGTCGATCTTGGACCGATTGCGAACGATTCCCGCATCAGCCATCAGCCGCGCTCGATCCGCCTCGTCGTAGGCCGCGACGACGGACGGATCGAATCCGTCGAAGGCGGCTCTGAACGCCTCTTGCTTCCGGAGGATCGTCGACCACGACAGGCCGGCCTGGAACGACTCGAGGGCGAGCCGCTCGAACAGCTCGATGTCGTCGTGGATCGGCACGCCCCAGTCCTCATCGTGATACGCGGTCATGAGCGGGTCGGCGCCGGCCCACGGGCACCGGGGTAGGGGATCATGTGCCATCGGCCGACGATACCGCGAGATGGCTTTCGGGATCTGAGAGGTTGCGAGGGGCGTGCTCCGGAGGTCGGGAGCGGACGCGGGCCGAAGATGGCCGACAGCTCGTTACGGGTTTCCGTCGTTCGCCCTTGGTCCGCCAGCCGGACCAAGCGGCGGGCGGCGCCCCAATTCGGGCCTGATTCCGGCCCCTCCTTCGCCCGTTGGTCCGCCAGCCGGACCAAGCGGCGGGCGGCGCCCCGATTCGGGCCTGATTCCGGCCCCTCCTTCGCCCGTTGGTCCGCCAGCCGGACCAAGCGGCGGGCGGCGCCCCGATTCCGGCCCGATTCCGGCCCCTCCTTCGCCCGTTGGTCCGCCAGCCGGACCAAGCGGCGGGCGGCGGGGCGCCGCGTAGCGGACTACGCTGTGCCCGATGGCGATCCGGTTCTTCGTCGGTCATGGCGCGAGCGGCAACGCGGCGAGCATGGCCGCCCATGTCGCCGGCCTCCGGCGGCGCGGGATCGATGCCGAGGCGATCGACCTGCCGCTCAAGAAGGCCGAGCTCGCCGTGATCGCGATGCGCGCGATCGTCCCCGATGGGCCGGGTTCGGACGGTGTCCCGATCGCGGTCGGCGGCCAGTCGTACGGCGGCCGGGTCGCCAGCCTTGCCGCCGCCGAGCCCGACACGGACTACGCGGCACTCGTCCTCTTCAGCTACCCGCTCCACGCGCCGGGTGCTCGTGACGCGCCCGACAAGGCCGCCGAGCGCACGAGCCACTGGCCGGCGATCCGCTGCCCCGTCCTGCTGCTGTCGGGCGAGGCGGACCCGATGGCACGCCTCGACCTCCTCCGAGCGGCGGTCCCGAAGCTTGGCAACGCCGAGCTGGTGACGTATCCCGGCCTCGGGCACACGCTCAAGCCCGTGCTCGACGACGCGCTCGATCGGACCGCCCGATTCCTTGCGGAGCTGCGCTCGGGGTGAACTGCGGGTAAACCGCGAGATGAGCGCGGCGTGAGCGCCGGGTAATCAGCCGATAAGTACTAGAAAAGAACTACGTAAGCCTGGGTATGGACAGGCACCGTATTGTAGTCGTCACCCCAGGCACCGCCGCGGACGGGGGTCGCGCGGTAGAACCGAATACGTCCGCCGCCGGAGAGAGGCATTAGCCGGCGAATTGCGCTCACCGTATTCGGTGCCGCCTGACCACTCTCCGTTTTGCGTTCTCCATCGCTCGGCGCGCTCACCGCGCCGTCCCGGTAGGAAGGAACACCATTGCCAGAAGCCAAGGGCCGCCGTCGCGCGGTCTCCGTCGCAATCTTCGTCGCCGCAATCGTCGTGTCGATCATTCCGACCGCCGCCACCTCGGCCACTGCGCCCCCCGGAATCAACCGCTTCCTGTACGCCCTCGGGCAGGTTGAGTCGGGCGGCAACTACTACGCGCGTAACTCCTCCAGCGGCGCGTACGGCAAGTACCAGATCATGCCGTCGAACTGGCCGGGCTGGGCGAAGCTGTACATCGGCAGCTCGACCGCCCCACAGACCCCCGTGAACCAGGAGACGGTCGCACGCGGGAAGGTCACGGGGTTGTACAACTGGCTCGATACGTGGCCCAACGTCGCCCACTGGTGGCTGACGGGGTCCGGCGAGCGGAACCAGGCGCTCTGGTCGACGTACTCCAAGACGTACGTTGCGAAGATCATGAAGCTCTACCACGCGGTCTCGGAGACGACCGCCGCGCTGGACGTCGGGGCGGTCCCGCCCCCGCTACCCGTCGGAGTCGTTGACGTGACGACTCGCAGGATCCAGGAGAACAACGCCGGGATCGCCTACGTCGGCCGCTGGGCGACCGCAAGCCACGGCGGCTACGGGGATGGCCAGGTCCTATACTCGGAGCGTGACGGGGCGACGGCGACGTACTCGTTCTACGCGAAGAGCGTGGCGTGGATCGGGCCGGTCGGGTCGACCCGCGGCAGGGCCCGCGTCTCGGTCGACGGCGTCGTGATCGGCGTGGTCGACATGCGTCGCCCGTCGTTCAAGCCGCAGGTCAACCTGTTCAGCCAGTCCTGGCGGCGCGTCGGGACGCACACCATCACGATCGAGGTCATCGGGAGTGGCCGGCCGGTAGCAATCGACCAGTTCATCATCACCCGCTGACACCAGCGCGAGCGGCTGCGGGAGCCCCACCCGCAGCCGCCCTCGCGCGCTCCGCCCGTCGCCGACGCCAGCCCGCCGGCCGACGACCCGTGTAGCCTTGCCGCCGATGGAGGCGATCGTCACGGCCGGGCTCACGAAGCGATACGGCCACCGCACGCGCCCGATCCACCTCCCGGGGCGCGGCCCGACGGCCGAGATCAGGGCACTCCAGGAACTCTCGATCGAGGTCCACGAGGGCGAGATCTTCGGGTTCCTCGGCCCGAACGGCGCCGGCAAGTCGACGATGATTCGCCTGTTGCTCGGTTTCCTCCACCCGACGGCCGGGTCGGGCGCCGTGTTCGGACTCGACATCGTCCGGGACTCCGTCGAGATCCGTCGCCGGACCGGCTACCTCCCCGGCGGGATCGCCCTGTACGACACGCTGACCGGGGAGCGGCTCCTGGATTACCTCGCCGGGCTGACCGGCCGGCCGCCGGTTCGACGGGCCGAGTTGTGCGACCGGCTCGAGTTGTCCGCGGCGACGCTCCGCCGCCTCGTCCGGGACTACTCGCGGGGAATGCGCCAGAAGATCGGGATCGTCCAGGCGCTCCAGCACGACCCCGAGCTGGCGATCCTCGACGAGCCGACCGAAGGACTCGATCCGCTCATGCAGCGAGCGTTCTACGGGATCCTCGACGACCTCAAGTCGGCCGGCCGGACGATCTTCTTCTCGTCGCACGTGCTGTCCGAGGTCGAGCGGGTGTGCGATCGCGTCGCGATCATCCGGCAGGGCCGGCTCGTCGCTCTCGAGGACGTCGACGCGCTGCTCGCCCGGCGGAAGCGCAACGTGGAGATGCGGGTCCAGGGTCCGGCGCCCGCTCTCGAGGGCGTCCCGGGAGTCTCGAACCTCACCGTCGCGGACGGTTTGGTGACCTGCCAGCTCGAGGGCGATGTCGGGCCGTTCCTGGCCGCGATCCGCGACTGTCAGGGTCGTCGACCTGACGATCGAGCCCGCCCACCTCGAGGAGGCGTTCCTCGAGCTATACCACGACGTGGACGAGGTGCCGGGGTGAACCGGGCGCTGTTCTTCCACACGATGGCGGTCGCAGGCGGCTGAAGCTCCTGATCGTCTGCCTCGGGCTCGCGATCTGGGGCGCGCTGCTTCCCGATCATCTACGTGAGTTTCGGCGAGATGTTCCGCCAGCTCATCGGATCGGGCCTGATCCCCGAGGAGCTGATGAAGTTCGGCGGCGGCGACGTGTTCACGCCTGTCGGGCTCGGTTGCCCTCGGGGTCGATCCATCCGATCGCCCTCGTCCTGAACTCGATCTTCGCGGTCGGCTTCGCGGCCGCGGCGGTCGCCGGAGAGCGGCAGCGAGGCACGCTCGAGGTCCTGCTCGCGAGGCCGTTGTCGCGCCGGACGGTCTACGCGACGCTGCTGGCGGCTGTGCTCCTGTTCGTCGGCCCTCGCGGTCGGGGCGACGATCGGCGGCGTGCTGGCGGGATCGGTCATCGGCTGGCGTCGCCGACGAGCTCGCGGTCGAGCGGCTGCCGCTGCTGTGGCTCAACGGCGTCTTGCTGTTCGGTGCGATCGCGGCGATCGGGCTCGCGGCATCCGTCTCGTTCGACCGGCTGTCGCCCGCGCTCGGGATCACAGTCGCGCTCGTGGTCGTGATGTACTTCCTGGAGGTCCTGGGCTCGTTCTGGCCCAGACGCGGAGTTCTTGCAGCCGTACTCGCTCTTCCACTACTTCGACCCGAAGGACGTCCTCGAGGGCACGGTGCGGGCCTTCGACCTCGGGGTGCTGGCGGCCGTCGGGGTCGCGGCGATCGCCTGGGCGCTGTTCGAGTTCCCCCGGCGCGACCTCGCGGCCCCGAGCTAGGCGTCAGAGCCGGCGGCCGGCCGCCTCGACAGCTCGCGCGCACCACCAGGCGAGATCGTCCGCGGCACTCACCCCCGACGCGAGCGTGGCACCACGCTCGGCATCAAGGCCCTTGCGCCACCCGCGTAGTAGAAGGCCGACGATAGAGGCCAGGTCGACTTGCGCCTCCCAGTCGACGACGATGTCGGCAAGCCCTGGCTTCGATCGATAGCGCTCGAGGACCGCGTCGGGCGTTTCGGGCAGCGACGCGCTGTTCGAGACAAGCATCCAGCCCAGCTCCACCGCGACCGGGGCGACCATCGTCATCTGCCAGTCGATGAAGACGACGTCGTCCTCGGACGGGCCCAGGGCCACGTTCGCGAACTTCAGGTCGCCGTGAAGGCCAACGGGCGGGAGGCGCGCGAGCGAGGCCACAAGCGGTTCGACGTTCGTCGTCAGATCCTGGACGAGCCGGAGCGCCGACGCCGGGGCGCGCCGGTCGAACGCGTCCCAGCCGGCCAGCAGGCGCTCCGCGGACGTCGCACCGGCGGCTATCCCGCTGCTGCGATGCCGTTCGCACATCGGCCGTGAGGTCAGGAGCAGGCGCTCGCGGAGCGGGCACCAGGGAAAGGGCCGGCGACCGGGTTCGAGCAATCCGATCCACGGGCTCACATGCAACTGCGCGAGCGCCCCGAGGACGCGGTCGAGATCCGGCACTTCCAACGCGGCATCATGGTCGGGCCGTTCCCACGCGATCAGCTCGACCGAGAGATCCGGCATCAAGATCGCGGCTTCGTCGCCGTCGCGGGCGGCTCCAAGGTACGGAAACGGGGGAGCGCCGTGGATCAGTTCTGCCGTCATTGCGGCAAGGCATGCTTCCCGGATTTGCGCGTCGAACGTCGCGGCAGCGATCCAGTCCGTCGTCGGCGACGTTCGCTTGATGATGAACCGCTCACCGCGTCGCTCCAGGAATGAGAACCGGGCACCCGACCAGCCATCGGTCGGGAACGGGTGCTCAGGCAGGCCAGCGAGGCCCTCATCGTCGAGGAGCGTCTCGAGCGGGCGCTCCCACCAGGTCGTCAGCACGGAGCCGGGATGTCGGTCGCTCCGTCCGGGCCGTCGTCGAGGTAGTGGACCACCGACCCCGGGCAGTTGCGGGTCAGGACGACGACGAGCGGCTCGGTCGCCGACGCGTTCTCCTCGACGTGGACCTCGCCGGCCGGGATGTAGATGAAGTCGCTCGGGCCGGCCTCCATCGCCTGCTCGAGGCCGGTCGGCCCCCACGTGTAGCGCGCCCGACCGGACACGATGAAGATGCTCGTCTCGCACTCGCCGTGGTGATGGATCCGGGTCTTGCCACCCGGCGCCGTGGTCACGACGGATGAATAGAGCCCGACCGAACCGACCGTGTCGGCCGACACGGCGATCGAGCGCTCCATGTCGCTGTTCTGGCCGGTGGAAGTCGCCCGCTCGGCCGGGGTGATGCGTCGGGCCACCGCTCAGTCGACCTCGCCGGGGTCCAGCCGCTCCACGATCCGGAAGCGCTCGAGGACGATCGGCGTGTCATCGGTGAGGACGAAGGTGGGATCGCCCAGGTGCGCCCGAACCTGGTCGATGTAGCTGTTCCAGTAGCCCTCGTGGGCGACGCGGAACCCGGCCGCGTCGACGTAGCCCTCGCCCTCGTCGATCGCGTGCTGGTCGTCGACGTCGGCCAATCGGCAGACGCGGCAGCTGATGGTCTCGACGACCGCCACCGGTCGGCCCGCGGAGTCGACCAGGATGTCGCGCTGACCTTCCGTCGGGAGCTCCTCGCCCTCCATCTCGAAGTCGGCGAGGAGGCTCGCCGTCGTCGTCTTGCGCCCCGACAGCGCCGCCGCCGTGAGCTCGTCGCGGAGCGGCCCGGGGTCGGCGAATCCCCACGTCCTGAGCGAGGCGAGGTCGGCGCGGAGTGGCATCGCACCAATCGTAGAAGGTCGGCCGCAACTACGATGGCCCACGTGGATTGGATCGACGTGCCCGACGCGATCGCGAGGTTGCCGCGTTTCGCGCTGATCGACGGCCCGTCGCCGCTCCAGCGGCTTGCCGCGGTTTTCGGCCGCGCTGGGCGGCAGGGCCGACGTCTGGATCAAGCGCGAGGATCTGCTACCGCTGGCGTTCGGTGGCAACAAGCTGCGCAACCTCGAATTCCTCGTCGGCGTAGCGCTGGCAGAGGGCGCCGACACGCTCGTCACGTCCGGGCGGCGCTGGTCGAACCACTGCCGGCTCACAGCGGCGGCCGGCGCGAAGGCCGGTCTCGACGTCCACCTCGTGCTGAGCGGACCGCAGCTCGACCCACCGGGCCCGAACGTCGTCATCGAGGGCATCCTCGGTGCCACGATCCACCAGGCGATGTCCGATGACCGCGACGAGCGGGAGGACCTCGTCGCCGAGGTCTCGACCGTCCTCCGGTCCGCCGGCCAGCCGGCCCTACGTGATTGCCGTCGGTGGGACCGGCCCGATCGGTGCCGCCGGCCAGGTGCTCGCGGGACTCGAGCTCGCCGGCCAGGCGCGCGACGCCGGAATCGAGTCGCCCACGATCGTCGTCCCCTCGGCGACCGGCGGGACGCACGCTGGCCTCCTCGTCGGGCTCGCGATCGCGGCGATGCCGTCTCGGGTTCTCGGCGTCGCGGCCGCGGCGCCGGCGGATCTGCTGCGGCCGACGCTCGTCCGGCTGCTGGCGGAGCTGCGCGACCTGACCGGGACGGCCGTCGACGCCGGCGCGATCGACCTGACCGACGCCCAGCGAGGACCCGGCTACGGGATCCCGACCGCGGCAGCCCGCGAGGCGACAGAGCTCCTCGCCCGGACCGAAGGCATCCTCGTCGACCCGATCTACACGGCCAAGGCCCTCGCCGAGCTCATCGCCCGCGTCCGCGACGGCCGCCTCGCGGGGAACGTCGTGTTCTGGCACGCGGGCGGCACGCCCGGGTTGTTCGAGATCCTGCCAGGCGAACCGCGCGACCTAGCGCCGGGACGCCCGCCAGGCGTCGCGCAGCTTGATCCTCCCGGCGGTCTGGAGGACCGCGCCGGAATACACCCGGCCGCCGAAGACCAGGAGCGCCCAGATCGTCGCGGCGGTCAGGCCGGCGGACAGGATGATCTCCCACGGCTCGATCGCGCCGAGGGCAGCCCGCAGCGGCACGACCATCGGGGCGACCGGCGGAAGCAGCGTGGCGATCCGGGCCGCGGTCCCGCTCGGGTCGTCGAGGGCGACCAGCAGCGAGAAGATGTACGCACCCGTGGCCACGATGCTCACCGGGCTCGACGCGTTGGAGGCTTCCTCCATCCGCGAGGCAAGCGCGCCGAGCACGCCGAGCGCCGTCGAGTACAGCGCATATCCCAGGATGAACCAGACGAAGAGCATGAAGACGGTCGGGGCGGTCGTGGGCGGCAGCGTGAACCGGCCGGCCGCCGTTCCGGCACCCAGCCCGACCCCGACCATGATCACGAGCTGGACGAGCCCAAGAAGACCGATGCCGAGGACTTTCCCGACGAGCAGGTCGCGCGGCTGTACGGTCGACAGGACGACCTCGACGACGCGGCTCTGCTTCTCCTCGACGACGCCGGTCAGGACCCACGTCCCGAACGTGAAGATCGAGATGAAGAGCAGGATGACCCCGACGTTGGCGAAGATGAACGACGCGTCCCGGTTCGGGTCGGACGGCTCGAGCTCCTCGAGTGCTCACCGCGGGGCCGGTCGATAGGCTCGCATTGACGATCTGGGCCAGCGAGCCGCCCTGAGCTTGTTTCACGACGAGCGTCGGGACGCCCCCGTCCGTCGGCATCACGAGCAGCCCGTCGAGGGATTCGTCGCTAAGGCGTGTCTCACCGGTCGCGCGGTCGGGGACGGTTTCAGTCGCGATCTCGACGTCTGCCTGGTCGGCGACGAGAGCCAGTCGCGTCTGGAAGCCGGCGGGCGGCGCGCCGACGATCCCCAGCTTCTCTGCGTCCGCGCCCGGCCCCGCGAGGATCGTCGGCAGGAAGATGCCCGCCAGGATCAGCACCACGGTCAGCCCGAGCGACAGGATGAACGCCCGGCTCCGGCCGCGCTCGAGGATCTCGCGTCGGGCGACGAGCCAGACGGCACGCCAGCGACTCATGACTGGACGACCTCCATGAACAGCTCCGAGAGCGCCGGCGGCTGGAACGAGAAGCGTCGGACGGGCCCTGCCGCGGTCGCCGCGGCGAGCAGCGCAGCCAGGTCCGCGTCGGCGCCGACGAGGAGCCGGACGAGATCGCCCTTCTCTTCGAGGATCGTCAGGTCGGCCCGGCCATCGAGCCATCGGCTGCCGGCCCCTTCGACCTCGACGTCGAGGTGGCGGCGTTCGGACGCCGCGCGGAGCTGATCGATCGGGCCTTGGGCGACGATCCGGCCGCGGGCGATGATGACGACGTCCTCGCAGATGTCCTCGACGAGATCGAGCTGATGGCTCGAGAACAGCACCCCGACGCCGGCGGCGGCGCGCTCGCGGAGGATCTCCGTCATCGTGGCGATACCGATCGGGTCGAGGCCCGAGAACGGCTCGTCGAGGATCAGCAGCTCGGGGTCATGGACGAGCGCCGCACCGAGCTGGACGCGCTGCTGGTTGCCGTGCGACAGCTCCTCGAGCTTCGAGTTGGCCCTGTCCGCGAGCCCGAGCCTCTCGAGCCAGCGCTTCGTGGCCGCGTCCGCGTCCCGGCCCGACATCCCGTGATGCTGGGCGAAATAGCTGAGCTGCTCTGCGACCCGCATCCGCGGGTAGAGGCCGCGCTGCTCCGGCATGTAGCCGAACCGCAGCCGCGTCAGCCGATCGATCGGCGCCCCATCCCACAGCGTTCGCCCGCGCTCGGGCCTGACCAGGCCGAAGATGCAGCGCATCGTCGTCGTCTTGCCCGAGCCATTCGGGCCGAGGAAGCCGACGAGCCGGCCCGGCCGAGCCTCGAAGGTCGCGCCGTCGAGCGCGACGACGCTGCCGTAGCGTTTGGTGAGGTCCTCGATGAGAAGCATTGCCTCGACTCTAGCGGCGATCCGATTCGTGTGCGCGGCGGGAAGCCCGCGAGCAAGCAAACGACCTCGGGCATCGCTGCCCGAGGTCGTCATCGGCGGCGCCGGTCTAGTCGGCGACGATTGTCCCGGTCATGTCCGTGTGGACGTCGCACCGGAAGAAGTACTGAACCCTTCTCCAGCGCCGGGACCTGCTGGGTGGCCTTGGTCGAGCTGACGATCTCGCCGATCGAGATCTTCTCCGCCGCGGTCGAGTCCTTGAAGATCGCGACGTTGTGCGGGGCGCTGTCCTTGTTGTCGAGCGTCAGGCTGAAGGCCTTGCCCGCCTTGACGTTGAACGTCGACGGCAAGAAGACGTTGCCCTGAGCGACGACGACTGGAGCATTCGGATCGACCGGTCCGGCCGAGGCCGGCGGATTGGCGCCCGACGTCGACGAACAGGCGGCGGTGATTGCGGCCAGGACCAGGAGGCCCAGGCTGAGGGTCAGGCGCTTCATCTGAGTGGTCTCTCCGTTTACTGGATGGGCTTGGATGGGCGCGTCAGGCGCCGGCCGAACCGGTGGCCGAGCGGCGACCGAACCGGGCGCTGAGCTCCGCGAACTCGCTCTTGATGACCTTGACGGGGTTGCCGTCCATCCGGGCGAAGTCGATCGCGAGCAGGATGATCAGCGTGACCTCGATCGCCTTGGCGATGTAGGCGGTCGTGAAGTACGGACCCTGGATCGCCCAGCCGATGATCGTCGTGGCCGCATAGCCGATGAGGCCGAGGCGAACGACCCAGCGGAAGCGTACCGCGAGCGCGAGCGGGATGACGAGGGCGACGGCGGCGACGACGTAGCCGGTGGCATTGAGCGTGAAGAGCAGGCCACCGAGCGTCGCGTGGATGTAGGCCGTGGCCAGCGTCAGGCCGACGATCCCGAGCCGGAGGGCGATGTCGACGGGGCCAAGGGCGCGAGCGGTGCTTCGGGAGATCGCGTTGCTCATGATCATGTCTCCTTGTCGTCCGGGCCATGGACCGCGATCTGCGCTCCGTGCTGGCCAGTTGTTCGATGACGGCATCGTCTGCGTCGGGGAGCGGCCAGCCATCGGGCTGCGGCCTCGCTTTGTCGTGCGCTCCGCCTCAATCTCGGAGGTCGATCCGTCCCCACTGCCTTATCGGCTGCGGCCATGCTCGCTGGCGGTCGGGGCGGCGGACCGTCGGCAGTGATCGACAACGGGTCGTCGTCGAAGGCCCGCTGCGGCCGGGCACGGACGTCGACGGTGCGGCGCGACAGATGACGTAGGCCCGGCCGACAGGAGACAATCCCGCCCGTTTGCGGGCCGGGCTATCCTCGGCCCGTGGCCACGACCCGTCCGCGGCGCCCGACGCCGACCGTTCCCGATCCGGCAGCGCCTCCCGCGCCCGAGCCGGCGCCTGAGCCCGAGCCCGCGCTCGGGGCCGCGCCTACGCTGCCGACCACGGACGGCGACGCGATCCTCCGCCGCGCCGTCGACGAAGCAGCGCGGCTACTGCGGACCGACGGCGCCATGGCCTACCTCCTCGACGAGGCGACGGGGATTCTCGGGTTCGCCCACGACGCCGGCATCACGGACGACCGCCGCCGCGATTGGGTTCGCTCCATCAAGGTCGAAGTCGGGACCGGGATGTTCGGGCGGGCCGTCGCCGAGGGGCGAGTCATCGTGACGGGCGACTACCAGTCCGACACGTCGTTCGTCCACTTCCCGGAGGCCGACCGCCTCGTCCACGACATCGACATCCACTCCTTCGTCGTGGCCCCGCTCATCAGCGGCTCCCGGACGTACGGCGCGATGGGCACGTTCTCGGGGCGGCGGAACGCCTTCGGCGACGCCGAGGTCGCCCTGGTCCGGGCCCTCGCCGATCATGCCGCCGCCGCGATGGCCAACGCGGACCTCATCGAGCAGCTCGGGCGCTCGCGTGGGGACGTCGAACGCCGCGCAGAAACGGAACGCGCGCTGCGCGAGATCGGCGGGCGGATCATCGCCCTCCGTCACCCGGAGGAAGTTCTCCAGCGGTCCGTCGACGAGGCCGCCCGGCTGCTTGGAGCCGATGGAGCCAGGATCGACATCCTCGACGAGGCGAGCGGCGCTCTCTACTGGGCCTACGACGCGACGACGGGACGGCGGCCCGGTCTCGGGCCGATCGGCGGGAGCGGCGAGGCCAAGGCCGGCGAGGGGATCTCCGGTCGGGCCGTCAGGGAACTGCGGGCCGTCTTCACCGGCGACTACCTCAACGACGATCGGTTCGAGCATGCGTCCGCGCCGGACGAGCACGTCCGCAAGTACGCCATCCGGTCGGTCGTCGCCGTGCCGCTCATCGGCGGTAAGGGCCCGCTCGGGACCCTGACCGTGTACACCGGCGAGACGGATGCGTTCAGCCCGGACGACGCCGGGGTCATCGAGGCGTTGGCCGGACAGGCGGCCATCGCGATGACGAACGCCCGGCTCATCGAGGAGCTTGATCGCTCGCGGGCAGAATTCAGCCGCCAGGCCGACGCCGAGCGAGCGCTGCGCGAGATCGCCGCCGACATCTCGGCCCTGCGCGACACCGAGGCGATCCTCCAGAAGACCGTCAACGAGGCGCTTCGCCTGCTCGACTCCGACTCCGCCAGGATCGACATGCTCGAGGGCGACACGCTGACCTGGGCCTTCGCCGCGGGTGAGGATGCGGTCCGGACGCGGGAAACCGGCCTCGACATGACGTTCAAGGTCGGTGAGGGCGTCGCCGGCCGGGTCGTCGTCGAGGGCGAGGCGTTCACGCACCGGCGACTATCTCGCCGACGAGCGATTCCAGCACACGCCCGTGTCCGACAACCTCGTAACGGTCACCGGCTTCCGCTCCGTCCTGTCCGCTCCGCTGCGCGGCGAGGCCGGCCCGCTCGGCGCCATCTCGGTCAGCAGCCACCGCGTCGACGCCTATGACGACAATCAGGCGGGCCTCCTCCAGGCGCTCGCGGACCAGGCGGCGATCGCGATCCAGAACGCCCGCCTCATCGCCGAGCTGAACCGATCGCAGGCCACGGTCGAAACGCGGGCCGATCGCGAACGCGCCCTCCGCGACATCACCGCCCGGATCACGTCACTCCGCGACCCCGACGAGATCCTGGCGAAGGTCGTCGAGGAGTCGCGACGCCTGCTCCGCTCGGATGGCGCGCACCTGACCCGGATGTCCGAAGACGGGACCTACCTCGTCCCGGTCTTCGTTGCGGGCGGGATGGACGCGGGCACGGAAGAGTGGTTCAAGCAGCTGGAGTTCCCGCTCGGCGGCGGGATCAACGGCCTGGCGGCAGAGGAGGTCCGGCCGATCTGGACGAGCGATTACGGCGCCGACCCGCGAATTCCCCACGAGCCCGAGGACGAGCTGACCGCCGAGCGCCTCGGCCTGCGGGCGATGGCGGCTGCGCCGCTGCGGGCGCCCGCCGGAGAGGTCATCGGCACGCTGGCGATCTCGTATCGGAGTCCGCGCGAGATCCTGGAGGACGAGCTCGACCTCCTCCAGGGCCTCGCCGACCAGGCGGCGATCGCCCTGACCAACTCGAACCTCTACGAGCTCCTCGGCGAGTCGGAGGGACGCTACCGGCACCTCGTCCAGAACTCGCCGGACCTCGTCTGGTCGATCGACGCCGAGGCCCGATTCACGTTCGTGTCGGATACCTGCGAGCGGTTGACCGGCTGGCGGCCGGAGGAACTGCTCGGGAAGCACTTCGGGGCCCTCGTCCACGAGTCGTCGCGGGCCGTCGCCGAGCTCGACTGGACCGCCGACCTGACCGCCGAGTTCCAGGAGCTGCGCGGCCGTCTGAATCTCCTCCACCGCGATGGCCACCCGATCCCGGCCGAGTTCAGCGCGTTCGGGACGCTCGACGCGGACGGCCGGTTCGCCGGCGCCAACGGCTCCGTGCGCGACATGGGCGAGCGTGACCGGCTGGAGCGCGAGCTGCGGGCGTCCGAGGAGCGCTATCGGTTCCTCGTCGAGAACTCGCCGGACGTCATCTACGCCATGGACGAGGAAGGGCCGATTCACCTACGTCTCGGAGACGATCCGCCGGAGCCTCGGCTACGACCCGGACGACCTCATCGGCAAGCCCTTCGCGTCGGTCGTCCACTACGACACGCCGGAGGCCAGTGGCGCGCGCTTCCGGCAGCTGCGTGACGACCCGACCCTCGAGATCACCTCCCGCCTCAACCTGATCCACAGCGATGGCCGCCGGCTCCCGTTCGAGGTGAGCTCCGTGGCATCCCAGCGGGACGGCCAGTTCTCGGGCGTCCACGGCTCCGCGCGGGACATGAGCGAGCGCGACCGGCTGGAGCGCGACCTCCGTCGCCAGGCCGGCGAGCTTGCGTCGAGCCAGGAACGGGCCCATCTCGCCCGCGAGCTCCACGATTCGGTGACCCAGGCGCTCTTCAGCATGACCCTCGTGACGCGGACGACGGAGCTCCTCGTCGATCGTGACGTGGCCGCGGCCAAGGAGCAGCTCGGTTCGCTGCGCGACCTCCAGCGCGAGGCACTCGCCGAGATGCGGGCGCTGATCTTCGAGCTCCGGCCGGGCAACATCGAGCAGGACGGGTTGCTGGCGGCGCTCAAGACGCACGCGACAGGCCTCCAGGGTCGGATCGGCCTGCCGATCGTCGTCACCAGCGACCTCACCGAGCGCCTGCCGCTCGCGCTCGAGGAGGTCCTGTACCGGATCAGCCAGGAGGCGCTCCACAACATCGTCAAGCACGCCGCAGCCCGCCAGGTCACGCTCTCGATCGACAGGGCGGCGAGCGGCGTTCGGCTCCGGATCGTCGACGACGGCCGGGGATTCGAGACCGCGAGCGTCGCCGACGGTCACCTCGGGCTCGCGGGGATGCGGGCACGGGCGGAGAAGATCGGGGCGTCCCTCGACGTGACCTCGAGGCCGGGCGCCGGGACGACGATCGAGGTCAACGGTGCCCGACGCAGCAATCGCCGCGGCCGCAGCCGCCGCCGCCAATCCGCCTGGCCCCGTTCCGGACGGCCTGTCATCGGCCGAATGACGTACGCCGAGGGCCGCACTTCGGCGTAGGCGAGACCGGCCTCAAGGCAGTGTGCGTCCGGTGTCGGCGACCCGACACTTCCGGCATGACCCAACCCACCACCGCAGCTCCGGCCCCGCTTCGGGTGCTCGTCGTCGATTCCGACGACCGAATTCGCGAGAGCCTGGCCCGGTTGCTGCCGATCGGTGGCCGCTGCGTCGTCGTCGCCACTGCCGGTCAACCGGACAGCGCGCTGGACCTCGCGGGATCGATGATGCCGGACGTCGTCGTCGTCGACTCCCGGCTGCCCGAGATCGATGCCGATCGCACCTTCATCGAGCGTCTCCGCGCCGTCGCCCCGGACGTCCGGATCGTCGTCCTGAACTGGTCCGATTCCGCCGAATTGCAGGTCGGCCTGCCGGGCGCCGATGTCTACATCCGCAAGACCTTCCGAGCGCACGAGCTGATCGACGCCGTCGTCAGCGCTGCCAGCAAGACTGTCGCCTGAACGAATTGGAGGGAACTTCCTTGCTAGACTCGACCGCAGCTCCTCGAACGTTTCCCCAGCCGGTCCGACCGGCATTCGCCCCAGGAGGCCAGGTGGACGACAGCTCCCGGATCCGGGTCCTGATCGTCGACGACCACTCCGTCGTCCGGATGGGACTTCGGGTGTTCTTCGATCTCCAGGACGACATCGAGGTCGTCGGCGAGGCGGCCGACGGCAGCGAGGGCGTGGCGATGGCTCGCCGCCTGCAGCCGGATGTCGTGCTGATGGACCTGCTCATGCCGAACATGGACGGCATCACCGCCATTGGCCGGATCAAGGCCGAGCGCCCCGAGACGGAGATCGTCACGATGACGAGCTTCATCGAGGAGGAGAAGGTCACGGCCGCCCTCGAGGCCGGCGCATCCGGTTACGTCCTCAAGGACGCCGAAGCGGAAGAAGTCGCCGCGGCCGTCCGGGCCGCGTTCGCCGGCGAGGTCCACCTCGACCCGGCCGTCGCCCGGCTGCTCGCCCAGCGGATGCGGGCTCGCAAGACCGGCGAGGATGAGCCGGTCGAGCCCCTCACCGACCGCGAGAAGGACGTCCTCCGGCTGCTCGGCCAGGGGATGAGCAACAAGGAGATCGGCGTCGGCCCTGTTCATCACCGAACGGACGGCCCGGACGTACGTCTCGAACATCCTCGGCAAGCTCGGGCTCGCGTCGCGGACCCAGGCCGCGCTGTGGGCGGTCGAGCACAAGCTGGCCGAGCCGGCCCGCTGACCATGTCCGACGAGTCCGAGCCGAACGACGTCTCGGGCTCGCCGCCGCCGCCGTCCGCCGCCGCCTCCTCGGATACCGCGACCTCGGCCCCGCGGCAGGATCGCGGCGGACTCATCATCGGCGGCGTCCTGATCGTCCTGGGCGTCCTGTTCCTGGCCGAGCGGGCGTTCGGCGTCCAGTTCGGTCGGTTCGGCTGGCCGCTGTTCGTCATCGTGCCCGGCCTGCTGCTGATGGCCGCCAGCCTCGCCGTCGGTGGACGCGAGGGCTCCGGCATGGCGGTCGGCGGCGCCATCACCACGGTCGTGGGGCTCGTTCTTGCGTTCCAGAACGCGACCGGGCTCTGGGCCACGTGGGCCTACGCCTGGGCGCTCGTCGGACCCGGCGCCACCGGTCTCGGGCTCATCTTCTACGGCGTGCTGAAGCAACAGCGGGACCTCGTGTCGAACGGGATCCGGTCGCTGGGGAGCGGGCTGGCCCTGTTCGCGGCCTTCGGCCTCTTCTTCGAGGGCATCATCGGGCTGTCCGGCGAGCCCTTCCTCCTCGGCTCCGAGCTGCTGCCGATCGCGCTCATCGGTCTCGGCGTGGTCCTGCTCGGGTGGAGCCTCGTCCGGGGCCGCCAGAGCACGTAACCCGGGCTCGGCTCATCGCGGCCCGGCGGCCGCTCGGACCGCCCGCGCCCATCTGGCCAAATATTCGCACCGGGGAATGTTAGGCCAGCTTCCAATCCATCCAGCCAGCCCGAATCCGCCAGAATTAGCCGCCAGGGGCTTACGAGTGGCAATGGGCGTACGGAATCGGTCGCCGTTCCCGGCCTAACAGTCTCCCCACGAATATCTGGCCAATTGCGGGCACCGCCACCGCCGCGCGTCGGCCGCGGGCAGGCCGACGGGCAGCCGGCCGGCGATCGGCTCAGGCGACCTCGACGATCCGGTACTCGACGTCGCCCCTGGGCGTCTTGACGGCGACGGTGTCACCGACCCGCCGCCCGATCAGGGCCCGGCCGACCGGTGACGCATTCGAGATGCGACCCGCGGCCGGATCCGCCTCCGCCGTCCCGACCAGCTCGTAGACCGTCACCTCGCCCGGCTGGCCGACCATCTCGATCGATACCCTCGACCCGAGGTCGATCCGCCCTTCTGCGCTCGCGGCCGGAGCCTCGATCACCTTCGCATCGCGGAGCAACACCTCGATCGACGCGATCCGTCCCTCGAGGAACGACTGCTCCTCGCGAGCCGACGTGTAGTCGGCGTTCTCCTTGAGGTCGCCGAGCTCCTTGGCCGACTTGATCCGCGCGATCACCTCTGGCCGTTTCGTGCCTGTCAGCTCAGCGAGCTCCTCGCGCAGGCGGCTGATTCCCTCCGCCGAGAGGAAGACCGGCTTCGCTCGGGCGGCGCGCGCATTCGCGGCCTTCGCGGTGCGGTGCGTCACGGCCGGCGCGGGGCGTTCGGCCCTGGGCGCTCGCGGCGCGGGTGGGCGACCCGTCCGCCGGGTCGTTCCACTGCCAGCCCGCGACGCGGGCAATCCGCCCGCTCCGTCGGCGTCCCCGGGCGGCATGTCGACGACCCGACCGGCCGGCTGGACCGGCACCTTCTCCTCCGGCACGAGGTACCCGGTCAGGCCGTGCGCCTTGTGTTCGCCGCCGATCGAGCGGAGGTTGGCGAACGGCAGAACGACCTTCGGGTCCGGCAGCTTCTCTCGGTCGGCCTCGGGGATGGCGGCGGCGAAGGCGCTGAAGAGGGCGTCCTCGTACTCCTCGGTCGCATCCGTCCCGGCCCACCAGACCCGGGCCCGTTCGAGCCCGGTGAGGGTCTTGAGCCAGTTGCCGCCGGCATACGGTCGTCGATCGCCGAGGGCGGTCCGCTCGATCGCGCCGACCCGCGCTGCCATGGATTGCTGGCTCGTGCCGACGTAGAGGACGCTCGTCGACGGAATCCAGAACGACGCCAGGCGGGCCGCGACCGCCTTTGACGTCGCCTCCTGGCCGTCGATCCGCATTCCCGGCAGGCGCTCGATCCATTTCCCGATCCGGGTCAACTCGATCGGCGCGGTCCCGGGCGGGTTCGGCAGTTCGATGATGAAGATGCCGGCGCCGGATGCCCGCATCGGGCGACCCCAGACCGCCGGCCCGTCGGCGAGCAGGCCGACGGAGCGCAGAAGGCCGGCGGCGTCGAGAATCGGGTCCGTCATCGGGCCTCCTTGTTCGGGCCCATGATCTCGTAGACGTTGCCGTCCGGGCCGCGGTAGTGGTTCCACGCCGACCCGGCGTCGCGCTGCGGCTCGCCGATGAACGTGATCCCGGCGTCGATCATCGCCTGGCGGGTCGCATCGAAGTCGTCGACGACGAGCCCCACGACCGGCCCGGCATCGAAGAAGTCGTGATCGTCGTTCGTCGGGCCGTAGACGTGGACCTGTGCCCCGTCAGCGGCCCGGAACCAGGCCGCGCCGGGCTCCACGAGGATCGGGGTCATCCCGAGGATGTCGCGGTAGAGGGCGACCATTTCGTCGAACGCCTCCGTCCGGACCCCGAGAAACCCGAGCGACTGGACCATCCGGCCCTCCGATGCGTTTGTGCCTGCGTGCGCGGCTCCCGCGGTATCGTCCCCCATGATGGCCCGTCTCGACGATCCGCGTCCCCGCCGCTCGGTGCGGCGTGTCCTCGCCGCGGTCATCGTTGCGTCGGCTTCCTCGCGGTGGGGATGGGCCTCTCGACCGTCGCCCTGTCCAGCCTGGGCCAGCCGAGCGACGGGCCCGACTCGGCGGCAGTGGCGACGCCGTCGGCAGCGGCGCTTCAACCGGACTCACCCTTCCCGACGACCTCGTCGGCCCCGAACGCGACGCCGGCGCCCGATCCGACGCCGACGCCCGCGCCGACGCCGACCGCCAGGCCCGGCCCCATTCGGGCCGAGATCCGCGCGATCGCCGTCCGTGCCCGGCTCCAGGTCGCCCTCGACGAGGCGCGGGCCCGGCTCGGCATCCCGGGCGTGTCGGTGACGGTCATGTTTCCCGATGGCTCGTCCTGGACCGGGACCAGCGGCCGCGCCGACGTTGCCGGCAACGAGGAGGTCACGCCCGACACGGCGTTCGCCCTCGCCAGCGTCAGCAAGACGTACACCGCGGCACTCATCCTCGCCCTCGCCGGCGACGGCCTGATCGATCTCGACGCATCCGCGCTCGGCTACCTCCCGGGAGCGACGCTCGACCGGCGGATCACCGTCCGCCAGCTCCTCAACCACACCAGCGGCCTGGACGACTTCTTCCTCCACACCCCGATCGACAAGGCGCTGCTCGCCGACCGGGACGCGTTCTGGTCGGTCAAACGGACGCTGAAGTACGTCGCGAAGCCGTACTTCCCGCCCGGCAAGGGCTGGCACTACTCCAATACGAACTATGTCTACCTGGGCCTGATTGCGGAACGCGTCGCGGGCGTCCCACTCGCGGTCGCGCTGCGGGACCGGTTCTTCGTCCCGCTCGACTTCGGCGCGACCTGGTACCAGGCGGTCGAAAAGCCGCGCGGGCCTCTTGCTCACGGCTACCGATTCGCCGGGCCCAGGCTGTCGACCCCGCCGATCGACCTGTCGGCGAAGTCGCCGGTGGCGCCCTTCAGGTCGGTCGTCACGGCCGCCGGCGGGGCCGGCTCGATCGCGGCCACGTCAGCCGATGCCGCGCGCTGGAGCCGGCTCCTCTTCACGGGCAAGGTCCTGGGCCCGGCGATGACCGCTCAGATGCTCGACGGCGTGGCGTTCACGGCCGCCTACAAGCCGCGCGTTCCGTACGGACTCGGCGTCCAGGCGTTCCCGATCGGCGGGCGGCTGGCGGTCGGCCACAGCGGCCGCCTCCTCGGCTTCCGCGCAGCGGTTCGCCACCTGCCCGCCGAGAACGTGACGATCGCCGTGCTGACGAACCAGAGCCGGGCCGATCCGGGAATCATCGTCGAGGCGCTCCTGGCGATCATCTTCGAGCCCGAGCCGCCGTGCGTCCGGTGCATGCAGCCGCTCTGACCCGGCGGCGCCGATCGGCCCATCCCGGCGTGGTACGGACAGGCGATTGCGCCCTACGCCAACGAGCGCAGACTCGCCGGCACGCTGGGGGCATCAGGATGCCGAACCGGGTAGAGGCCTATACCGCCACGGGCGTTGCGACCGGAGAGGTCGCGCGCACCGGACCCGTCCGCGACGTGCTCGAGGGCGCATCCGACGTCGTCGTCGAGCGCGCGCAGTGGTTGCCGCTCGATGGCTCGGGCGAGCGGGCAGCGGGTGATCTGCGGCTCCTGGTCGACGACCTCTTCCTCGTCGTCTCGGACGAGCCCGACGGCGTCCCGGTCCACGCCCAGTGGCATTCGATCGAGCTGGACGCCGGCCCGTACCGCGTCTTCGGCGAGATGCCGACGATGCCCGGCTTCGACCCCGGCCGAGCGCTCGCCCGCCCGACCGGCGAGTTCGTCGTCCTTCGCGACGCCCGGATCGTGCTCATCGACCACGAGGACGCGGGCGAGGCCAGCTCGGCCCAGCTCCTCGTGAATCGCTACACGGTTGATCGGATCGCGGCCGACCTGATGCTCGGGTTCTTCTTCCCCGGGGCGAAGATGACGATCACCGGATCGTCCGCCGGCGAGCACGAAGCCGCGCCGGCCGCGGCCGCGCCCGTTGCGAGCCCGCCCGCAGAGGCCCCGGCCGCCGTCCCCGCGGAGTCGGCCTGACTCTCGCCTAGCGCCGGCCCGCGCCCGCCGGTCGGCGAATCGGCTTGCGACGGGCGTGGTGATGGCTTGATCCGCCACGCAGCGCCGCCAGCCGCGAAGTCGCCGCCACCGCGCAACGGCTGGGGCTCGGAGTTGCGGTCCGGGATGAAGCCCTCCTCGACGGTCCACGGGATCGCCATCCGGAGCAGCCGCTGGACGCCCCGAAGGAGGTCCGTCTCGTCGATGCAGACGAGGCTGATCGCATCGCCCGTCGCCCCGGCCCGCCCGGTCCGCCCGATCCGGTGGATGTAGTCCTGCGGATTCCAGGGCAGCTCGAAGTTCACGACGTGGGGCAGATCCTCGATGTCGAGGCCGCGGGCCGCGACGTCGGTGGCGACGAGGACCCGGATCTCGCCGGTCTTGAAGCCCTCGAGGGCTCGGGTCCGCTCCGGCTGCGAGCGGTCGCTGTGGATCGCCACCGCATCGATCCCGTTCCGATCGAGCCACGTCGCGAGTCGCGTGGCGGCAAGCTTCGTCCGGGTGAAGACGAGCACCTGGCGCAGATCCTCCTTGCGGATGATGTGGGCCAGGAGCGCTTCCTTGCGATCGCGATCGACCGGGTAGACGAGCTGGCGGATGCCTTCGACGGTCGTGTTCCGCGGCGCCACCTCGACCGTCTCCGGGTCGCGCAGGATCGTCCCCGACAGGCGTCGGATGTCGTCCGAGAACGTCGCCGAGAACATGAGGTTCTGGCGGCGCGGCGGCAGCAGGGCGATGATCTTCTGGATGTCGGGCAGGAAGCCCATGTCGAGCATCCGGTCGGCCTCGTCGAGGACGAGGATCTCGACCTGGCCGAGGTTGGCGACGCGCTGGCCGACGAGATCGAGCAGGCGGCCGGGCGTCGCAACGAGGATCTCGATGCCGCCGCGGAGCGCCTTGATCTGGGGGTCCATCGGGATGCCGCCGTAGACGACAGTCGAGCGCAGCGGGACCGTTCGGCCGTACGTCCGGACGCTCTCGTCGACCTGCATCGCGAGCTCGCGGGTCGGGACGAGGATCAGCGAGCGAACCGGGTGGCGGGCCGGCGAGAACGAGGTGTTCGCGTGGGGCCGGAGCCGATCGAGGATCGGCAGCGTGAAGGCCGCCGTCTTGCCGGTGCCCGTCTGGGCGGCCGCGAGCACATCGCGGCCGGCGAGGACTAGGGGGATGGCCTTGGCCTGGACGGGTGTGGGCTCCGTGTAGCCTTCCTCCAGGACTGTCTGGAGGAGATCGGCCGAAAGGCCGAGCGATTCGAAGGTCAAGCGTTCTCCTGCGAGCCCGCCCGCGGGGTGATGGGCGCGGGAACGGGCGGTCTGTGGGCCTGGTTGGCGAGCCGTCAGCCCGCCGATTCAGCGATTTCGTCGCGAGCATAGCCGATTTGCGGAAACAAGCCAGTGCGGCAGATGGTCGTTTTGGGGGAGGCGGCGAGCAGGCGTAACTGTCATACTCCTGCAAGCCCATCAGGCAACAACCGACAGACAGGCTTAAAAACCGAAGACCGCCGCCCCCACGGCAGGACCCTGTCGACCTGTCGGGTGCTCCCCCAGACGCCCGACGCTTTCCGGATCGGCTCACCCGATCCACCCGGCCCAACCGAGAGCCCGCGCCCTCGGCCGCCCGGACGCGACCCAACCCGCGCCTCTGCGCGATTGCGTCCCAGCGCTCGCCTCCTGCCGCCGGCGGCAACAACCACCGTCACCGTGCCCCAGCGCGGTGTTCCGGGAGAGAGGAGGCAAGAGCGTTGCCGGTTCCCACAAAGGGCGCCCAGAGGGCGTCTAGCCATCGGTCGCTGCGGCTGACCGTGTCACTCGTCGTCGCCGTCATCTTCGCCGGCGTCGGGCTCGCCGCCACTCCGACACCCGCGGATGCCGCGGGGATGAAGGTCGTCATCGTCGTCGGACCCGCCGGCTCGAGCACGTCGAACTACATCTCCAGCGCGAAGAAGCTCGCCGCGCAGGCCCGCTCGTACGGCGCCTCGGTCTACGAGGTCTACAGCCCGAACGCCACCTGGGCGAAGGTCAAGAGCGTCGCCCAGGGCGCCAACGTCTTCATCTACCTCGGCCACGGCAACGGCTATCCGAGCCCGTACGGCGCCTTCAGCAAGTACACGAAGGATGGCCTCGGCCTCAATTCTTCGGCGGGCAGCACGCGACACACCTATTACGGCGAGTACTACATCGACACGTCGATCGAGTTCGCCCCGAACGCCGTCGTGATCCTCAACCGGCTGTGCTACGCGTCGGGCAACAACGAGTGGGGCGCCGGCAACCCGTCGAAGTCGACGGCGATCCAGCGCGTCGACAACTACGGTGCGGGCTTCCTCCGGGCGAACGCCCAGGCGGTGTTCGCCGAGGGCATCGACAGCGCGTCGTACATCCTCCACGGGCTGTTCCGGACGGAGCGATCGATGCGCCAGATCTTCTGGAGCGATCCGGCGGCCGACGGGCGGTACGACTTCTCGTTCGCGTCGTCGCGGACGCCCGGCAAGCACGCGCTCATGGATCCGCTCGGGGCCAGCCGCTACTACCGTTCGATCGTTGGCGACCTGGATATGACCGCGCTCGAGTGGCGAAACGTCACCGGAGCGGTCCGGGTCTCGCGCTAGAACCTCGTCCGGGCCGGGCGGCCCGCGGTTCAGGCGAAGACGCTCGTCCGGCGGGGCAATCGCGTCGTGGCGATCTGCGTCGAGCGGTCGTGCCCGGAGCCTCCCTGCTCGGCCGCGACGCGTCGGATCACTCCGAGGATCGTCGCCGGTCGCTGCGGGCGGTCGAGGCAGATCCGGAACGAGCGGATCGCTGGAACCTCGCTGTGCTGGAGCTGCTTGTCGTCCATGGCCGCATGATCGCCCTGCTCCGCGGGGCCACCCATCGCCCGGGATGGCTATTCGCCCGCGACGTTGGAGGTACGGCCGCGTCCGACACATGACGTAGGACGGAGTGTGCCGCCGGGTCCTCGCCCGTTGGTCCGCGAGCCGGACCAACCAGCGGTCGGGAGCGCCGTCCTTCGCCCGTTGGTCCGCCAGCCGGACCAAGCAGCGGTCGGGAGCGCCGTCCTTCGCCCGTTGGTCCGCGAGCCGGACCAAGCAGCGGTCGGGAGCGCCGTCCTTCGCCCGTTGGTCCGCGAGCCGGACCAACCAGCGGTCGGGAGCGCCGTCCTTCGCCCGTTGGTCCGCTAGCCGGACCAATCCGGTCGAGGCGCCGTGTGGTCGTATCATCCGCCCATGGCCACGACCAAGTCCCTGCCCTTCACCGGCGATCCCGAGGCCGACCAACTCCTGGTCGAGGAACCGCTTGCGCTTCTGATCGGCTTCGTCCTTGACCAGCAGGTTCCGCTCCAGAAGGCGTTCTCCGGGCCACTCGAGCTGCGGCGCCGGATTGGCGAGCTCGACGCCCAGAAGATCGCGTCGATGGACCCGGATCGCCTCGACGAGGTCTTCCGCGAACGGCCCGCTCTTCATCGGTTCCCGGGCAACATGGCCCGGCGAACGCGGGACCTCGCCGAGTTCCTGGTCGAGCGATACGGTGGCGATGCCGGCCGGGTCTGGACGGAGGCTCGCGATGGGGCTGACCTCCACGCCCGGCTCCTGGAGCTGCCCGGCATCGGACCGATGAAGGCCGGCACGCTCGTTGCCATCCTGGGCAAGCGTCTCGGCATTGCCCCGATCGGCTGGGAGGCATTCGCCCCGCACCACATGACCCTCGGCGACGTCGACTCGCCTCAGGCGCTGGCGACCTACCAAGCAGGAAAGCGGGCCTACAAGGCAGAGCAGCGCGCCCAGGGCAAGCGGATCTGAACGACGTGGACGAGGACATCCGTCGGGCGCTGAGCCACGGCCAGACCATCGACATCACCACGACAGGCCGGCGGAGCGGCCGGCCGAGGCGCATCGAGATCGTCTTCCACAACTTCGACGGTCGGATCTACATCAGCGGGTTACCGTCGCGCCGCAAGCGCGCCTGGCTCGCGAATCTCGAAGCGGATCCTCATCTGACGCTGCACCTGAAGGGCCGGCGAGTCACTGCCGACCTGCCGGCCACGGCCCGCGTCATCAGCGACGAGGCGGAGCGTCGGGCGATCCTGTCGCGGATCGCCGCGGTCTGGCGCCGGCAGGATCTCGAGGCGATGATCAACTTCAGCCCGCTCATCGAGGTGACGGTCGAGGCAGACGCGGCGGCCTGAACGCCTCGCTCAGCGCGAGCCCGCGACGACCTCGCACCGCCGGACCGGTTCGCCGATCGCCCGATACGGGCAATCGGCCAGGTCGATCGCGTAGAGAATCGCGGCGCGGTTTCGCCCGGTTTCGCCAGCGATAGCCTCGTCGGGCGCATACGCCGAGCCGTTCGGCAACATCTCGAACGTGAACGAGAAGACGTGGTGGCGCCCGTAGAGCCAGTCGCGTGACGTGCCGGACGAGATGTAGAGATCGCTCGCCTGCTCGGGCTTGTAGCCGTTGGAGGCGGCCATGACCTTCGCCATCGCGACGAACGTCCGATGGTCGGTCGTCGTCATGTCCGCCGGGATGTCGACGTACGTATAGCCGTAGGGCCACATGACGAGGCGGCCGCTCGTGTGGAAGCTGATAGCCGTCCGGATCTGCTGCCGTCCGCCGATCACGCGGCCGTCGACGAAGTCGCGCAGCGCGCGCGTCTCGGGAGCGGAGAACCGCGACGGTCCGCGGTAGCGCGAGCTCGCAGGGTTCGAGCTCGATCCGCCGCAGCAGCCCCAGCGGTAGTCGTAGTTGCGGTTGAGGTCCGTCCCAACGTACGCCGAGCCGGGCGTCGGCTGAAAGTTCTTGCGCCAGTTGTGGTACGTCCGGCCGCGGATGTCGTACGTCGCCCCGTCCGGATTCATGGCGAAGACGATGTAGATCTCACGGCTGTTGACGAGGCTCGTGATCTTGCTATCGGAGCCGTAGCCCGTCGTCAGCCACTTCAGGATTGCGAGCGTCATCTCCAGGCTCATGTGCTCGTCGCCGTGGTGGAGGCCGTCGAACAGGACCTCCGGCTCCAATTCATCGGTTGCGACGTTGTCGGAGATCTTCACGGCCCAGAGCTCGCGACCGATCCACGACTTGCCGATCGAGAAGCGCTCGACGATGGCGGGATAGGTGTCGGCGGCCGTCTTGACCACGGCCGCCATTTCCAGGTACGTGTGGTAGCCGGTGTTGCCGGGCGGAAACTCGTACTCGACGGCGAGCACGGGTGATCGGCCGGCCAGTCCGACGACGAGGAGGGCGGCCGACAGGAGGGCGACGAGACGCTTCCGCACGCAGTCATCGTGCGCTTCTCGTCGCGATCGTCAACCCGCGGATGGTCACCCCGAGGTCGGGGACCGCGACTCCGCGGCGGCCAACCGGGCGTGAACGGCCCCGTCCGACGCTATCCGGGTATCCTTGTCGGAGGGACGGTCCCGGTCAGGCCGCGCCGCATCCCACCTGCTCGGAGAGATGTGACCGCATGCCCGACGATCGCCAGCCGCCGCCCCGACCGCTCGGCCCCCGCCGGGCACGCAGGTTCGTGGTACGCGACGGCGACGACCACCGGGTCACAGAGAAAATCGAGAAGTTCCTGTCGGGCCCGCGCAGTCGCCGGCGCGCCCACAGCGCTCCCCGGATCGAGCCCGCGCGAGCGTCCGAGAGCGCGCTGGACACGCGAACGGACTTCGCGGCCGCGATCCGCCGGGAGATGGCCCGGACGGAGCGCTACGGCCGACCGGCGACGGTCGTGGCGGTCGAGTTTGCCGTCGGCGCGACGCCCGCGCCTGGCGGCCAGATCGATCGTCTCGCCGGCCCGATCGGCTTCACCCTTCGGCGCGAGGCCCGTGACACCGACCGGATCGCCCGCGTCGCTCCAAATCGGTTTCACGTCCTGCTTCCGGAAACCTCTGAGGCCGACGCGCTGCGCTACATCGACCGAGCCCGCCAGGCCTGTGAGGTCTGGTTCATCGGAGCGGCCTTGCCGGTCCGGCTCCGGATCGAAGCGGCCAGTGCTGGGCGCGATCGGTCGCTCGCCGATGCCCTCGCCGCCGTCGAGGACCGCCTCTCGGCCTGACGGTCCGGACGGGCAGAGGACTACGGTGCTCGCTCGGGCGCGGCCGGCTTGGTTGACGCTACCGACTCCGCGATCTCCGCTGCCTCCGGGTCGGGCACGATCCGGCCGCCCCGTACCGTCGACCCAACGACCATCGCCGCCCCGATCAGGACGACGTTCTTGATGATGTATTGGCCCTCCAGGCTCGGGGCGTAAGGAAATCGGGTGAAGGTCTCCGATGGGTAAAGGATGAGTGGCATAAGCGTCCCGACCATCTGCACGGCCAGGAGGAACAACGTCGCCCGCAGGAAGCGGCCACTGATCAGGCCAAGCCCGATCACGCTCTCCCACGCGGCGAGGACAGGCAGCGAGAGGCCCGGCCTCACGGCTCCAAACGTCAGATCCTCGATCGTCCGGGTTGCCAGGTCCTCGGCCGGGCTCAGGCCCGGCACGAATTTCAACGCGCCGAACCACAGGAATACGATGCCGAGGCCGATGCGAAGGACGGGCACGCTCCACGTCGCGAGCAGGGAGGTGATCGCGGCATCGAGACGGTCGAACGAGGTCCGGGGAGCCGTCGTCATGATGGCAAGCGTACCGGCTCGATGCGATTCGCCCCGCCAGCCGCTACGGCGTTGGGATCTCGATTGATAGCAGCCACCCTAGGAACATCGCGATCAGCCAGACGATGCCGACTACGACGAGCACGAGGCCGGCGAGGAAGACGCGGTGCTCGGTTGTCGACGCGTAGGCGTCCGTCGCGTGCCGCCGGAACAGCTCGAGATTCTTCCGGTTCGAGCGCGAGACGATGTCGAACAGGTCGCCAAGTACCGGGATCGCGCCGACGGCAAGGTCGACCACCGTGTTGAGGACCATCCGGACCAGGACGACCGACGGGATCCGGAAGCGGGCCGCCTCGGCAATCAGCCAGAAGCCGACGCCCGCGGAGACGAGGTCGCCAATCCACGGGATGAGCCCGATCACCGGATCCAGCCCGACCCGTTGCTTCGTGCCCGGAATCGCGACCAGGTCGTCGAGGACCCGGCTCACCGACGCGTAGCGGCGCTCGAACGCGGCGAACCGCTCGCCGCGGCTCGGGCCGACGACGGGCCCCGAAACGGGCCGATAGTCGGTTTCCTCGCTGGGATACGCCTTCATCGGGGTCCCGCTAGATATCCCCGGTGAAGGTGTCGCAGTCGTTCGGCTCGCCGGACTTGAAGCCGGTCGTGAACCACTTCTGGCGCTGCTCGGCGGAGCCGTGCGTCCAGGCCTCGGGGTTCACCTGGCCCTGCGTCGACTCCTGGATCCGGTCGTCGCCTACGGCGGCCGCGGCGCTCAGCGCCTGCCCGATCTGGGCGTCGGTCGGCGGCTGGAGGAACCCGGTCGATGCCGCGTGATTGACCCAGACGCCCGCGAAGCAGTCAGCCTGCAGCTCCGTGCGGACCGCATGGCTCTCCGCGCCGCTGTCGCCACCGGGCTTCAGGATGCCCTCGATGTTCTGGATGTGATGGCCGTATTCGTGAGCCACGACGTACGCCTCGGCAAGCGGACCGCCCTCGGCCCCGAACCGGGTCTGAAGATCGTCGAAGAACCCGAGGTCGATGTAGATCGACTCATCGGGCGGGCAGTAGAACGGCCCGACCGCCGACGTGGCGTCGCCGCAGCCGGTGCTCACACCGTCCGAGTACAGAAATGTCTCGGCGTGCCGATATGTTTCCCCGGCGCTCTTGTACTCCGTCGTCCAGTAGGCCTCGATGCTGTTCACGAAGCCGACAATTCGGCAGTCCGGCCGAGCGTTCGCGTCGGCGCCCGTCTTGCATTCGGCGAGGATCGATGCGTTGGGCTCCGCGGCGCCTCCCGGCGCGGGTTGAATCAGCGCCGACGGATCGCCGCCGAGCAGCAGGTACGCGATCGCGATCACGAGCCCGAGGCCGCCGCCACCGAAGGCGAGGGTGCGCCCGCCGCCGGATCGGCCGCGGACATCGCTGACCTGGTCGGGATCGAGCCGGGCGTCCGGATTGAACGTCATTTCAGTGGTCCTCCCCGTGGCATTCGGCCACGTAGTCGGGATCGTGCTGGTCTGCGCGTGCCGTGGAGGCGCGCGTGGCTCCCACGCCGCGTGCCAATCACGTTACGGGTTACCCCGAAAAACCGGTGTTCATGACACGTTCTGGCAGGTTTCTCCGGTAGCTTGAGGACATCGAATGACGAGTAGGCAGTGAACGGGGAAAGGGGCAGATCATGCTCAGCGAGGAGTGGCTCCGGGCGATCCTGGCGGACCGGAAGCGCGAGATCGAGGCGGCCGAGCGAGCCCGGGCGACGCGTGGCGTGGCTCCCCGGCCGGGCCGCCTCCGGACGTGGATCGGCGACCATCTCACGGCAGCGGCCGGCGCCGCTCCGAGGCGGCACTCAGACCGGGGCGGCCGCAACGGATCTCTCGGCGTAACGCTCGACGATGGCGGTCGCGGAGTCGAAGATGGATCGGCGGAGCCAGGCCGGCTCCAGGACCTCGACGTCGGCTCCCAGCCGAAGGGCCACGCCGACAGCCCTGTCGATCCAGTCGAAGGTGACGCGTGAGCCGGACGTCGCCCGGTCTGTCCGGATCGGGTTCGGGCGTCGCGCTCGCCATGAGCTTCGATCCGACTTCGCCGGCGAAGGCGGCCAGTCGGTCGGAGGGCAACCTGACCGTGACCTCGACGTGGTCGGCGGCATGCTCGTAGGCCGTCGTCGAGCGGTCCCAATGATCGGCGAGATCGAAGTCCTCCGGCCGCTCGAAGGCCTCGGGGAGCACGGTCATCTCGAGGACCCGCGAGACCCGGTAGGTCCGGACGTTCGTCGCGGCGCGCGCCACGAGGTACCAGATGCCGCCCTTGAGCACGAGTCCGAGCGGCTCGACCTGGCGTTCGACGATGCCGCCCCGATCGCCGCGCCGGTAGAGCATCCGGACCTGGTGGCTTTGCCAGACCGCGCTGGCGAGCATCTCGAGATGCGGCAGCTCCTCGTACGTCTGGAACCAGCCCGGCGCGTCGAGATGGAATCGCTCGGCGATCCGTCCGGCTCGAACGCGCAACTCGGGCGGCAGCGCCGCCATCACCTTGAGCCGCGCGGCCGCGACCACGGTCCCGAGGCCGAGCTCCGCCGCGGGGCCGGGCAGCCCGGACAGGAAGACCGCCTCCGCTTCGTCGGCCGTCAGGCCGGTCAACCGGGTCCGGTACCCGTCGACGAGCCGGACCCCACCGTGGGGTCCTCGCTCCGCGTAGATCGGGACCCCGGCCTCGGCGAGGGCCTCGACATCCCGGTAGATCGTCCGGACCGAGACCTCGAGCTCCTCGGCCAGCTCGGCCGCGGTCATCCGGCTGCGGGTCTGGAGGAGGAGCAGGACATTGACCAATCGACTGGCTCGCACCGACCAACGATACGCCGGTTCATGACAGCAAGTGTCAGGTATGCGTGAGAGAGTACGAACATTCAACGAACTGGGAGATCGGATGACGACGCTGCGGCCATGACGATGGAACACGATCCGGGCGCCGACGGCGCAGCCTCACGAGTCGCAACGATCGAAACGGTTGCCTCGGAGCCCCTGGAGATCGGCAGCGGCAGCCGTGTCCTCGTCGGAACCGCCTCCTGGACAGACCCGACGATGACGGCGTCGGGCGTCTTCTACCCGGTCGGCGCGGACAGCGCCGAGGAGCGGCTCCAGTACTACGCCTCGACCTTCCCCGTCGTCGAGGTCGACGCCACCTACTACGCGCTGCCGGCCGAGCGGACGGCCCAGCTATGGGTCGATCGGACGCCGCCGGACTTCACGTTCGACATCAAGGCCCACGCGCTGATGACCGGGCAGGGGACCGAAACGAAGCGCCTGCCGAAGTCGATCCGGGACGAGCTGCCGGACGAGATGAAGGCGAAGACGCGGATCTACGCGAAGGATCTGCCGGCGGAGCTCAACGACGCGGTCTGGACGATGTTCCGGGACGGCCTTGCCCCGCTCGCCGATCGCGGCCAGCTCGGCTCGATCCTGCTGCAATACCCGAAGTGGGTCTTCCCCTCGTCCGAGAACCGGGCCCAGATCGAGGATGCCGTCGAACGGCTCAAGGGCTGGACCTGCGCCGTCGAGTTCCGCAACGGCTCATGGCTCAACGAGAAGAACGCCGAGCGGACGACGCGCTTCCTCGCGGAGCGGAACATCCCGTTCGTCATGGTCGACGAGCCGCAGGGCTTCAAGAGCTCCGTCCCACCCGAGGTCCTCGTGACGTCGTCGGAGCTGGCCCTCGTGCGCTTCCACGGCCGGAACGCCGAGACGTGGGAGATGAAGGGCATCACCCCGGCCGAACGCTTCCGCTACCTCTATTCGCGGGACGAGCTCTCGGAGTGGGTCCCCCGGATCCGCGAGGTGGCGAAGGAGGCCAAGGAAGTCCACCTCATGTTCAACAACTGCTACGCGAACTACGGGACCACGAACGCGCGGGAGATCGCGGACCTGCTGGCAGACGAGCTGGGCGACTAGTTCCGGTCCGGGGTCTCGCCGCCGCGGTCGCGCAGGAAGCGCTCGATATCGGCGATGAGGTCGTCGCCGGCCGGCAGACGCTCCTCGTCGACCATCGCCTCGAGCCGCTGAACGTACGTCCGGGTCGTCTCCTCGAGCGCCGCGGCCGCGTCGAGGCGCGCGTTGCAGCTCCTTCGCCTCGTCGCTCAGCGCGGCGATCGGGACCTCCGTCCCCAGATGCCGCCCGACGGCGCGGAGCAACTCCACGGCGGCCGCGGGATACGGCCCGGAGATGTAGTGGGGGACCTGGGCGTAGTAGCCGATGGCCGGGATGCCCGCCTGGCCGATCGCGTGCTCGAGCACGGAGATCGCCGCGGATGGAACCCGCAGGACGCCGGCCGGGCCCGGCTGCACGTCGCCGAGCAGCAACCCGGGCTGGGACGTCGACCCGAGGACGTACGTCGAGCGGGTGTGGGGACGGCCGCCGGGATCGCGCCGAGGCTGATCCAGAGCCCGATGCCAAGCTGTTGGGCGACTTCGACGACGGCTGCCGCGAACTCGCGCCACCGGAAATCAGGCTCGGCGCCCGCCAGGACCAGCACGTCGCGACCGTCGATTCGGGTTCGCCGTACCGTCAGGCTCGGCCACGTCAGTTCGGCCAATCGACCGTTGACGATCTCGAGGGTCGGTCGCCGGGATCGGTAGTCGAACAGGAGGTCGCCGTCGAACTCGACGACGATCTCGCCGCCGTCCGCCAGCTGCCCGGCGGCCATCGAGGAGGCGCTGCCGGCATCGATCCAGCTGTCGAAGGCAGCGACGAGGGTGGGCGCTACGAGGTCGTCGGGTCGATCGAGGCGGTAGAGCGTCACCCGGAAAGGATAGGGCCGAGGTCGGAGCCGGTCGATGGCGACCGGCTCCGCAGGTTGAGCCTGAAGGTCAGAGCTCGGTGACGCCGATGACGTGCCCCTCGGGGTCGGCCAGGAGGCCGAGGACCGCTCCGGGTCCGGGACTGAACTTCGGCATGATGACGGTCCCACCCAGCTCGGCTGCTCGGGCCAGCGCCGCGTCGACGCTGTCCACCGCGACGTAGCCCGTGACATGGCCCGCGCCGCCGTCCGGCGATGCGCCGACCCCGGCAACGACACCGGTCTGTGCCGGGTCGCTCATCCCGTAGCCGCCTGGATTGTCGGTGTTGAGCTTCCAGCCGAAGAGATCGCTGTAGAACCGCTGCAGCCCGGGCCCATCCCGGCCCACGATCTCGAAGTGGATGATCTTGTTGTCGCCCATCGATCGAACTCCTTGCTCCCGGGCTCCCGTCGTGGTTGTCGTTCGGTTCGCCCTCAAACCAACGACGAACGGCCGGCCGCGGAATCGACAAGGAGCTCCGTCAGGTCGCCGGAGGCTTCTCGCTACCCGGCGGCAGGTCGTCCTCGGTCTTGCCGCCATTGACGACCGGTCCGCCTTCCTCGCCGAGGTCGACCTCGACCGCGGCCTCGCCCGGGGCCTGCAGCGGCGTCGTCGCTGACGTCCTCGACCGCGCCGACAAGCTCGTCCTCGCCGAGTGGCGCGACGTTCGTTCCATCCACTGCCGTAGTCGTGGCCGACCCGTCGGCCGCCGCGACGACTGCGCCACCGACGACCGTCCCGGCCGCTGCCCCCGCGGCGCTCGCAGCCGCGGACTGGGCCGCCGCCGTCTGGGCCGCATTCGTCGCCGTCTTCGCACCTTGGGCCACCGCCCGAGATCCGAAGTAGAAGCCGGCCACCGCGACAACGAGCGTGCTGACCGTCGTCAGCAGCTGCAGGCCGAAATCGTGCCCCGCCTGGCTGAGCTCCGGCCGAGCCGTGACGTTGAAGCGCTCGGATCCCGGGCTGGCGGCCGGATCCACAACCGTGATCGAGATGATCTGGACGTTCTCGAGCCGCTCCAGCTCCGCCGCCGAGATGCCGTTGGACTCGATCGGCTCGCCGCCCATGCCCGAATACAGCACCGTCACGCCGATGATCGCGAACATCAGGATGAGGCTCATCGCGATCAGCGCCCGGATCGATCCCTCGGGCATGCCGAGCGCTTCCTTCTTCGTCGATAGGCCCGCGGTCCGCAAGATGATGGTCCCGAGGTAGAGCAGCAGCGTCACCGCGACGAAGCCGGCAACCAGCAGGACGACGATCGTCAGGGAGCTCGATGTCAGGTATTCGGGCAGGTTGTTGAGAACGTAGAACCCGCCGAGCCCGGCGATCAGCACGATTCCTGCAACCAGGAGCAGCGTCGTGAGTGGTTTCGCCTCGCTCGACTTCAGTTTCGCCACGATCGGGACCCTCCGCGAGACCGCCTTCGAACGGCCGTCGCCCAGACACTGCACCCCGGTCATCGCGCTCGCGTCTCGGGAGGCTCCAGACGCCGGGTAGACGGGCCGCGCCCAAGATCGTGATCAGCGCCCGGCAAGACGAGGCGCGGAACGCCGGAGGCGAGCCATGGCTGGGGCAGGCAGGTACGAGCAGATCGGGGACCGCTTGACGTTCGTTCCGCCGTTCGTCAACGAGCGATTCGACGGGCCGCCGTTCTGGGCATGCACGTTCACCGCGCTCCTGAACGGCGCAAATGTGGGTTGGCTCGGCCAGAAACCGGCGACGCACGCGGAGGTGGCGGCCCTGGCCGGCGCCTCGGGCGATTCGGACACCCGCGGCGGCAGTCGATCCAGCCACATGGTCCGGGCGATGAAGGTTCGCTACAAGACCTCCGTCGCAATCGAACGATGCAACGAGCGGGAGGTCCAGCGACGCCTCGCCAATGGCGGGGCGCTCGTCGCCGGCGTGACGTACGGCGAGCTTCCGGCGCGGCATCGGCGCTGGAGCCCGCGCTTCAAGCTCGGCCACCGGGTCACGCTGATCGGCTGGTCCGCCGGCCGGACGCGCCTCCTCGACCCGCTGGCCGCGATGGGCCCGGCCTACGCCGGCGAGTGGATCGCCTGGTCCGACTTCGCCCGTGCATGGTGGCCGGCGGAGCAGCTCTGGTTCCAGGAAGGGCAGTACCTGGGCGCGGCCAGGAAGCCGGCGGCAGCAGCCGCGGCAGCGACTGCCGCCGCCACGGTCCGGGTGATTCGCCAATTCGACCGGCCACGCCATTTCCGGGTTGCGGCCAACACGACGGTGGTCGCCTTTTCTCCCGCTCAACCTCCGAAAGTCGCTCGGCGGTTGCTGTTCCCACATGCCAGCGGGGCCAACTTCGACGCGATCGTGGCCTTCGATCCCGCGGCCACGCTCGAGGATCCCACCCGGACGTTCCTCCAGGTCACGAACGGGGCGTTTGCCGGGCGCTACATCCCCCTCGCCACGGCCGGCATCTCGGCCGACATCCGCGCCGATCAACCGGTGAGTACCGCGACAGCCGCGCCGCCGACGCAGCCACCGCTCGCAACCGTCGAGACCGACGGCGGGGCGCTGGCCGCGGCGATCCTTGAGGGCCGCCGCCAGGAGTGGGACCGGATCGCGCAATCGCTGGCCGGGCTGAACTTCCTGCCGCCTCGGCCCTAACCGAACCCGCGAGCGGCGCGGAGTAGGCTACGGCGGGATGGAGTTCGAGGTAGCCGCGGCCGTCGTTGACCCGGGCTCGGCGCGCCGTCGTCGGGGAGTCGCGGCGGTCGTCATCGGGTTCGGGGTCGTCGTTGGCATCGCCTTCTCGAGTCTCGGCACGGCCCGCGTCGGCCAGGCCGAGACGGCTCGAGGGGAGACGGGCGAGGGCCTCGCCATCGCCGCTCCTGTCGAGGCTTCCGCCATACCCACGCTCATGCGGACCGTCCCCGCGGACCTGCGCTGCCGGGACGTCGAGCGCAGCACGTGCCAGCTGATGGCGAGGGCCGCGATCCGTGCCCTTCCGGACGATGCGCCCGCGGTCCTCGCGGCCACGGTCTGGCGGTCGCTGCTCTGTGGCGACACGTTCGACTGTCCGCCGGCGTACCTCGATGGGTCGACGCCCCTCGGCAGCGTCACCGTCCGGTTTGCGGACGGCAGTCCCCAGGCGGCAATCAACGTCGTCGACGGTCGCCCGGGACCGATCAGCCGCGCCCCGCGGGCGTGGATCGTTCGCTGGCTGCCAGAGACGGGGCTGTCCGCTCTCGTCCTCGCCGGCCTCCGTCAAGGGCTCCCGTAGCCGCGCGTGGGCTCGAGCGACGCGCCGCCGGTCTGATTCGGGTCGTCGTGGCAGACTCCCCGACATGCTGTGCCGTCCAGCCAGCCGATCGGCCGCCGTCGCAGTCGTCCTGCTCGTCGCAGTCGCGTGCGGGTCGCCCGGGCCGAGTAGCCAGCCTGCCTCGAGTCCCGCGTCGACCGCCGGGCCGGCCGCGACAATCCCGCCAGGCTCGCCAGGCTCTCGGGCCCACCGCCGAGCGCGCCCGCGAGCGCGGCCGCTGAGCTGACGGTTCGCGAGTACGACGTGCCGGCCGGGTCGCATCCGCACGACGTTTCGCCGGCCGCCGACGGCGGCGTCTGGTACACCGGTCAGCATGTCGGCGTTCTCGGTCATCTCGATCCCGCGACCGGCACGATCCGCGAGATCCCGCTCGGCGCCGGTTCGTCACCGCACGGCGTCATCACCGGGCCAGACGGCGCCGCCTGGGTCACCGATAGCGGCCTCAACGCGATCGTCCGAGTCGATCCGGCGACCGACCAGGTCCGGTCCTTTCCGCCTGCCGTCGGATCGGCCGGACACCAACCTGAACACGGCCGTGTTCGACCCGTCGGGCACGCTCTGGTTCACGGGGCAGTCGGGCGTCTACGGGCGGCTGGATCCGGCGACGGGCGCGCTGACGGTGTTCGATGCCCCCGACGGGCGCGGACCATACGGCATCACCGCCGCGCCGAACGGCGATGTCTGGTACGCCTCGCTGGCCGGCAGCCACATCGCCCGCATCGACCCGTCAACGGGCGAGGCGACCGTCGTCGATCCGCCAACTCCCGACCAGGGAGCGCGCCGCGTCTGGTCCGATTCGCGCGGCCGGATCTGGGTCAGCGAGTGGAACTCCGGGCAGCTCGCGGTGCACGATCCCGCGACCGGCGCCTGGCAGGAGTGGCCGCTGCCCGGCGACGGCCCGATGGCCTACGCGGTGTTCGTCGACGACCGCGACGTCGTGTGGCTGACGGACTTCGGGGCAAACTCGATCGTCCGCTTCGAGCCGGGCAGCGAGTCGTTCACGTCGGTCGTTCTCCCGAGCGACAACGCCGCTGTCCGCCAGCTTCACGGCCGGCCGGGCGAGGTCTGGGGCGCGGAGTCCGGCACCGACAAGCTGGTGGTCGTGACCGGCGGTTGAGCGGTTCGCCGCCGCGGAGCACACTGGTCACAGGCAATCAAACGACCCAGCGAGGAGCGGACCAATGGGCTTCTTCAACCGAAACACGAGCCAGGCAGCCGAACCGACGGACGAGCAGGCGGTCGCTCGCTACCGGTACATGCTGGCCACGGCACCACCCGAGGAGATCGAGCGCGCCCACGAGGAGGCGTTCGCCAGCCTCACGCCGGAACAGCGCCGTCAGGCGTTGCAGGCGCTCGCCGAGCACGTCCCGCCGGGTGAGATCCGGGGCGACGATCCGGCCTCGCTCGCCCGCGCCGCGACCCGGGCGGAGGTCCGCCAGCCGGGGACGATCGAGCGCGCCTGGGGTGGAAACGCCGGCTTCGGGCTTGGCAGCTGGTTCATGGCGACGCTCGCCGCGAGCTTCATCGGGACCGCGATCGCCCAATCGTTCTTCGACAACGATCCCGGGCCCGGGTCGGAGGGCAGCGAGACAGGCGATTCCGGGAGCGACGCCGGGACCGATGCGTCGGAGACCGCCGACGCCGGAGTGGATGACGGCGGGGACTTCGGCGGGGGCGACTTCGGCGGGGGCGACTTCGGCGGGGGCGACTTCGGCGGCTTCTGACCCGGAACCAGCGCCGACGACCTAGGCGAGCAGCCCGAGCCGGACGAGGTCACTCCGCAGCGTCGCGGCGTCCTCGAACCGGAGCGCGACGAGGCCCTGCGCCGCCGCCGCCCGGACGTTTGCCGCCGAGTCGTCGATGAAGACCGTCGCGGCCGGATCGAGGCCATAGCGGTCGAGCAGGTGCCGGAAGATCCGCGGGTCCGGCTTCGCAAGCTTCACCTCGCCGGAAATGACGATCCCGTCGAACGACTCGAGGAACGGATAGCGCGGCCGCGCCACCGGGAATGTCTCGGCCGACCAGTTGCTCAGCGCATAGAGCCGGACGCCGGTGCGACGCAGCTCCTCGAGGATCTCGACGGTCGGGGCGATCGCGTCGCCGAGGGTCTCCTGCCAGCGGTGCCAGTACGCGGCGATCAGGTCGCGCTGCTCGGGGTGCTCCCGGCTGAGGACCTCGACCGCCTCCGCCCAGGTCCGTCCAGAATCCTGCTGGCCGTTCCACTCGGGCGAGACGACGTCGGCCAGGAACGACTCCATCGCCGCTTCGTCATCGAACAGCTTCCGATAGAGGTAGCGCGGGTTCCAGTCGATGAGGACGCCGCCGAGGTCGAACACGACCGCCGTCGGCGGCGACGGCTCGGAGGCAGATGGATCGGGCTGGGCGGTCGACACGACCCCGAGAGTAAGCGAGACGAGCGACGGTGGGGGCGGGCCGCCGCTCGTCCGCTTGGCGAAGCGTGTCTAACGGTTCGCGAGCCCTCGCCGCACATGTTAGCGGCCGGCCATGACGGGCGTGAAGAGCGTTCCGCCAGCGGGACCGTGAAACTGCCTAGCCTAGGCCGGCCCGGCGCTCTTCGGGGGCTTGAGATGGGGCTTGATCCGGGCGGTGAGCGCCGGCTTCGGGAGCGCGCCGACGATCCGATCCACGACCTGTCCATCACGCATGACGATCATCGTCGGAATGCTCATGGCGTCGTACCGAACGGCGAGGCCCTGGTTCTCGTCGACGTTGACCTTCACGACCTTGAGCCGGCCGGCGTATTCGCGGACCAGCTCCTCGAGGATCGGGCCGACGATCCGGCACGGTCCGCACCACGGCGCCCACAGGTCGACGACGACGGTCGGGGCGGCGCGGGTCTCGACCTCGAATGTCGACGCATCGGCGTTGACGAGCCAGGGCAAGGGCTTGCCGCACTTGCCGCAGTGCGGCGCCCCGCGATCGCTCGGCGTGATGCTGTTCTTCGTGCCGCAGTTGGCGCACGTCAGGACGGAGACCGGCTTGGCCGCCGCCATCGGGTTCAACCGGCCCAGCAGAATTCCGCGTCGATCGCCGGACCACGCCGTCGCGAAGGCGCCGGTGGGCCGAATGGCGATCGGAACGTGAACGCCTCGGCGGTCGGGCCATGTAGCCGGAGGAGCCCGATCCGCCACTCGGCCTCCTCGACCGTCGGTAGTCGGCCTGCCGGCAGCCACCACAGCGCCAGGTAGGCCTCGGCCATCTTCTCGAACCATTCCCGCCGCCGGCGCAGCACGTCCACGTGATCGGTCCGATAGACGAAGTCCCGCAGCTCGTCGAGCGAGCGCCAGACCGACATGTTGATGATGATCCCGGTGTCGCCGAAGGCCTTGACGTCGGTCGCGTTGCCGCCCTCACCCTGGAGCCGCCAGACGAAGCCCGGGCTCCCGTCGGCGAGGGCGTTGATCGGATCCAGGAGGGCGACGAAGTCGGCGATCTCAGGCGACGTCAGCGGTGCCTGCAGGATGCCGATGTTCACCTGGGCGAGGTGGAACTCCGGTCGAACGTTCGGCATGGTGGCCCTCCTTGTCGGGCCAAGCCTAACGACTCGGGGTTCGCCCGGCGAGACGAAGAGGCAACGACGGGCTGGTACGTTTTGGGTGCCGGCGCTGCTGGCCGGCGAACGAGGAGGGTGCCATGCCGTGGCCGCCGCGGACCCAGATCGGGTGGGGATTTCTCGGTGCGTTCCACGCCGGCGTGTTCGCGATCTGGATGTTCTTCCTCCCCGACACGATCCCCGGGTATTTCGCATGGGACGTCCAGCCGCGCTACGCCCAGGCGTTCATCGGCGCCGGCTACGTCTTCCGGACGGTGTTCTTCCTCTACGCGATGCGGCAGGCAAACTGGCTCCGACTGCGCTGGATCGTCTGGGGCAACCTCGCGTTCACCGGGACGCTGTTGCTCGCGACCTACTGGCACATCGACGAGTTCACGTGGAACCCGTTCCAGACGCCGCTGGCCCACCTCTGGATCGTCCTGTACATCTTCGAGCCGGTGGTGATGCTCTACCTCATCCCGCGCGGCATCATGCGGGCCGAACCGCCGCCGACCGGCGGACCGATTCTTGGTGCCTTCAGGAGCTTTCTCGTCTTCGTCACTGGCCTTGCGCTGATGTTCGGGCTGCTGCTTGTCATCAACCCCGAGTTCGCCGCGAATCGCTGGCCCTGGGAACTCAACCCGCTCGATGCCCGCATCGTCGCCGCGTGGTTCCTGGGCTGGTCGTTCTGGTGCGGGACGATGGCATTCGCGCGCGACTGGGATGAGATTCGGGCGGCCGCAGCCCTGTTCATCCTGAACCTGCTGGCCCTCGTCGCCACGCTCATCGTCTTCCGTGCGGACTTCCTGGAGCGAGGAACGCTGACGTCGTACGGCGGCGGCCTCGTCGCGGTCGCGGGCCTGATGATTGCCTTCTTCGTGCTCCAGGAGCGTCGTCGGCCGGCCGAGATCTGAGCCGGATCAGGCGAGCTCGACGCCGGCCGCGCGGACATCGTCGGCGAACGACGCCAGTGCGTCGTCCGAGGTCGCCGATGCGCGGATGAGCGTGATCACCCGATCGACGCCGACCTCCCGATAGCCGGCGAGCTGATCCACCCGCGCCTGTCCCGGCTGGGCAACGTTTCCCTGCCAGAGATGGACGGACAGACGGAGTGATGCCGGATCGCGCCCGATCTCCTCGCAGCGGCTCCGGATCACCGGCAGCGCCTCGGCGACCTCGTCCGGGGACATCCCATCGACGTTCAGCTCGTCGGCATGGCGCGCCGCGAGACGCCACGTAACGTTCGGGCCGTTGCCGCCGACCATGATCGGCACGCGCGGCTTCTGGATCGGCTTCGGGACGTTGATCGCGTCTCGGACGCTCGCGTACTGGCCCTCGAACGTCGCGTGCTGGTGCTTGTCACCGTCGAGCATCCGGGTGATGACCTCGAGGTGATCGCCGAGAGCCGCCAGGCGTTCCTTCGTCTCGGGGAAGCCATAGCCGTAGGCCAGCCACTCGTCGCGCTTCCAGCCGGCCCCGATCCCGAGCTCCATGCGGCCGCCGCTGATCGAATCCATCGTCGAGATCATCTTGGCCGTGAGCGCCGGATTCCGGAACGCGGTGCAGATGACGACGTGTCCCAGGCGAACGCGCGACGTCAGGGCCGCGAGGGCCGACAGCGTGGTGAACGACTCGAAGGTGATCTCGTCGGTCGGGCGGGGGACCGTGTGGAAGTGGTCGAACAGCCAGATCGACTCGAAACCGAGCCCATCGGCCTGCTTGGCGACCTCGGTCGTCCGACGCCATGCATCAAGCGGGTCCCAGCCGTTGTACTCGCCGGTCCAGCCCTGGGGAACGATAATCCCGATCTTCATTGGCCACCTCCCGACCTCACCCATCCACGATAGGGGTCGTCGCGGTCAGGAGTCGAGTGGCGCCGTAGCGAACAACACGGAGAACTGCTTGCACCAGATCACGATGCTTCCGGCTGTGGTGGGATCGACGCCGGCTGGGACCTCGTAGTTCTGGTTGCCCTTGTCGGCCTTCAGCGCACCGAGCTCGATCGCCCCGTCCGCGTAGCCGTCGGCCGACGGCGACAGGTAGACGAAGAGGTCCGGGCCGTTGCGGACTTCGAAGTCCTCGAGCCGAACCACGAATACACCGGGCGCCGTTTCGATCAAGTGGGCGGTGCCGCGCCCGAAATGGAATTCGTCGGCGCCGCTGAACGAGCCAGACTTCGCGAAGGAAGCCGGTGACGGCGATGGTCGGGCCGTGGCGGCCGATGGTGCGGCCGTCGCGGGGGCGGCGGTGGTCGGCTCGTCGCTTGCCGTGGCTCCCGCCACGATCGGGGCCGGTTCGTCGATCGTCTTCGACAGAACGAGCGGGGAAGCGAGATACCAGCCGAGCGGCAGCGCGATCGCCAGGGCCGGAACGAGGATCGCGGCCGCCCGACGCGGATGACGACGCACGGCACTGCCCCAGCCGCGCCGCCTGGCGATCAGACTGACGGCGATGAGGAGGGCGACGAGCCCAATCCCGACCACCACCCGATTCGGGTAGATGGCCGCCGCAAAGGCGCGCTCGAGATCGCCGATCCATTCCATGTCCCGAGGATCGCGCAGCTGTGCGTCAGCTGTGTGACGGAGCGTCCGGATCGTGTGTTCGGGTCAGGGGTCGAGCGTCAGGACTGTCTCGCCGCCGAACGCGAGCGCATCCGCGACCTGGTACTCGTCGGCCTGCTTGTTCCAAGCGGTGAAGCCTGGATGCGAATCGTGCTCGTGGTGGCCCTCGCCGGTCGCGAAGACTGCGACGATGAGGTACTGCGTGGCGCCCTCGACGCTGCGTGACGAGATGTCGAGTCGCGAGAGCGACGCCCTCAGCAACGCGCCTCGCGCCCAGAGGTCCTGCCAGACCGGGAGCTCCTTCTCGCGGAATCCCTTCTCGAACTCGTCGACCCGGTCTGCGCCGACGCTCAGGACGACCGTGATTGTCTCCATCTCGACCCTCCGCGCGATGTCAGGGGCGCAATCGTATCGGGCCCGGCCCGCGATTCTCGTCGGGCGAGCGCATGCGACGTGCACACCACGCCAGAGGGCCCAATCGGTCGGGTTGGTGCGCCCCGCGAGCAGGATCAACCGAATCTGGCCGATCGGAGCCGATCTGGCCCCCGACGCAGGCGCAGCTGGTCGCATGTGCTCGTGGGGCGAGAATCGCAGCCGGGACCCGCCTCTCGGCGCCCACGCACCCGAGACCCAGGCCCCCAGCCGGAATCAAAACGCCGGGCGCTTTGGGATGAGAGCGCCCGGCGGTGTATCTCAAGATTACTCCGAGACGTACTCCCGGAGCTTGCGGCTGCGGGACGGATGGCGGAGCTTGCGCAGCGCGTGCGACTCGATCTGCCGGATCCGCTCGCGGGTCAGGCCGAACTCGTTGCCGACCTCCTCGAGCGTCCGAGGACGCCCGTCGTCGAGGCCGAATCGGAGCCGGAGGACGTGCTCCTCGCGGCCGTCGAGGCTGTCGAGCGCCCGTGCCAGCTGCTCCTTGAGCAGCTGATCGGCGACCGCGTCGAGCGGCGAAACGGCGTTCGGGTCCTCGATGAGGCTCCCGAGCTCCGTGTCGCCTTCCTCGCCGATCGGCGTCTCGAGCGAGATCGGCAGCCGGCCGTAGCGCCGAACCTCCTCGACCCGATCCGCGGTGATCGCCCAGCGCGGGTCCTCGGACAACGTTGTCGCGATCTCCTCGCTCGTCGGCTCGCGGCCGAGCTGGACGGTGAGCTCGCGTGTCGTCCGGGTCACGCGCTGCATCGTCTCGACCATGTGGACCGGGATGCGGATCGTCCGCGACTGGTCGGCGAGGCCGCGCTGGATCGCCTGGCGGATCCACCACGTCGCGTAGGTCGAGAACTTGAAGCCGCGCTGCCATTCGAACTTGTCGACGGCTCGCAGCAGCCCCGCGTTGCCTTCCTGGATGAGGTCCAGGAAACCGAGTCCGCGGTTCATGTACTTCTTGGCGTTGGCCACCACGAGCCGCAGGTTGGCCGAGGTCAGGTGATCGCGGGCCTTCTTGCCGATCTCGACGAGGATGCCCTCCGGCTCGCCCTCATCGGCCGGCCGATAGCCGAGCTTGGCCAGGATCTTGGCGTCCTTGCCGGCCTCGATCCATCGACGAATCGCCGGGATGGCGACTTCGTCGCGGGCCCAGGTCTGCATCGCAACCAGCGTTCGCTCGTCGCGGAACGCCTGTCGGGAGCCGACTTCGTGGACCCAATCGAGGAGCGTCATGAACGTCTCCGCGTCCAGCCGCTCGTTGTAGACCGCCCGCAGGTTTCGGGCCCGCTCGAGGAGCTCCGACGCCGGGCCACCCTGGGCCTCGGCGGCGGCCCCGGTGAACCCGAAGCGCGGCGCCGTGACGAGCAGGTCGCCCGCGGAGTCGTCGGCGATCGCGCTGCGCACGATCCTGTGAGCCTCTGCGCCAAATGGCAGGGCGTGCACGGGATTGCTGGCGCGCGTCTTCGCCTCCGTCTCGTGGAGCGTCCACTCGTGGAGATCGAGGATTGCCGTCCACGGCTCGGTCCGGATCCGGAGCCCGAGCTCGATCCCCTTGGCGAGGACGACCTCTTCCTCTGCGCTGAGCAGAGGAACCCGCGCGATCTCGCGCAGGTAGAGCCGCGTCGAATCCTCGATGTCGAGGCCGTCGTCCGAATCGGCATCGGCCTTTGGGGTAGGGGCGTCCGTCGCGGGCTCGACGGCTGCCTCGAGCTCGATCTGCTCGAGCTCCTCGGCCGCGACGACCGGCGTGGCTGGGGTGACTTCCTGGGTTTCTGTGTTATCGCTGAACAGGATCAAGGTGACTCCGCGCTTACATCGGACGCGGCGTGGCGACGCGCGACGATGCAATGAATTAACTCAACTGACGGCCGATTCGCCCCTCCGCCAGAGGCGGGCCGGTCCGCATGCCGGTTCCGTCAGGTGCCGGACATACGTTGTGGCGTGTCAAGTCTTGACACGCCAGCCAGGCCCAATTCTAGCCGATTCGGCCCTGTTTGACAAGGGGGATGTCAATACTCCCACGTAGTATATCGCCGCTCGCCCATGCACCGATTCTCGTACGCGAGAGACGGTCGCGGTACCTGCGTCGAGCGGCGACCCTACGGCTTCGGCATGAACGTTGCCCGCGTCGAGCGGACCCAGCCGTCCGGTGGATCGTCCGGCATCGAACCCGCGGGCGCGCCCGATGCCGGCCACTCAGTCCGCGTGATCTCGCCGCCTTCCCGAACGTGCGTGGCGTCCAGGAACGTGACCTCGTACACGAGAACGTGGTCCATCGCACTCGACTCCCGGTCGAGCCACCACTCAGATCCGTAGAACGCGCCCTTCCGGGCGACCCGGTCCGCCTCGTCATCGAAGCTCCGGAGCCAGACGAACGTGTTCGTCTCCGCGTCGATGCCCGCGTACTCCACCCGGATGCCGTGTCGAAGGCTCTCCCGCGTGGCTTCTTCGAAGAACTCCCGCCACGCGTCCATCCGCCCCGGCTTGATCCAGTACCTGCGCAGCTCTGTGATCACACGCGACTCCTCATCGCCCGAGATTAGTCCGCAAGTTGCCACGACCTGTCAGGAATTGCGGGTCACTCGTCGGCCCGACTCGCCTCGAGCACTGGTTGGAACGCAGCGACGGCCTCGAGCGTGTTCGGTCGGAGCTGGACCTGGAGCTCGTCGATGCCGAGGCGCGCGTACGCTCGCAGGCGGTCGGCGATCTCGCCCGGCGAACCGACCAGCTCCCGATCGTCGGGCGGAACGTCCGGGTCTGCCGGGAGCGTCCGGACGAGCACTTCCGCCGAGCGGGTCAGCGTTGCCGGATCCCGACCGACTGCCCGACACGCCTCATCGACGCGGCGTAGCAGCTCCTCCAACTCGCCGATCGGGCGAAGGCTGCCATTCCAGTGGTCGGCGAGCTCGGCGGTCAAACGAAGTAGCCGAGGCCCCGCGGTCCCGACCATGACGGGGAGGCCAGCCGGCCGCGGCCCACGCGGCTCCAACCGCGCGCCTCGGGCCTGGGCGGCGACGCCGTCGTGATGCGCGGTGCCGGTGCGAAGCATCGAGCAGATGATCCGGAGCGAATCCTCGAAGCGATCGAATCGATCCTCGAACGGGAAACCGTAAGCCCGAAACTCGGGCTCGTTCCAGCCGGCGCCGAGGCCGAGGATCACCCGTCCGCCGCTCACCTCGTCGAGCGTCTCGGCCATCTTGGCGAGGAGCGCCGGGTTGCGGAACGGCGCGCACGTCACGTACGTGCCCAGCATCACTCGCTCGGTCGAGGCGGCGACCGCGGTCAGGAGCGTCCACGACTCCCAGGAACCGCGCCACTCGCCCTCAGGGTCGCCGAACCCCAGGTGGTCGGAAATCCACACCGAGTCGAACCCGATGGCTTCTCCTTTCCGGGCCATCGCGAGGATGTCGGCCCAGCGAGGCGTCCGACCCGCCATCTGACCGTCGGAAAACGGCAGGTTCAGGCCGAGACGGAGCATTCGCCTAGGCTAGCGGAACGGCCGTACGACGCCCAGATGGCCCGGATTCGAACAAGTGTGCTAGCCAGTGTGGTATAGTCCGTGAGTCACTGCTGTAGTGACGCTTCCGTGTGGTCTTCCTCTTCTCGAACTGACTGTGCGACTGCCGCTACTCGTTCGAGAAGACTGTGGAGGTCACTCATGACCACCGGTACCATCAAGAAGATCGTCTCCGACCGCGGATTCGGCTTCATCACCGCCGAGGACGGGAAGGATTACTTCTTCCACCGCGACGGTCTCACCGCCTCGCTCGACTTTGACCGCCTCGCCGGGGGCGAGAGGGTCCAGTTCGACGTCGAGGAAGGACCGAAGGGCGCTCGCGCCAAGAACGTCCAGACCGCCTGACCTAGGCACTGACAGGCCGCCCGCCTCACAGCGGGCGGCCTTTCGATTCTCCTGCCAGGCTCTCGGCGATCGCGGCCGGCTACGGCGTCCCGAGGCGTTCCACGGACGTCATAGGCGCTGGGCACCACGGCGTGTCGCCGTGGACGTTGAAGTCCGAAGCGCCGCCCAGGAGCATGACGCTGCCGTCCTGGAGTTCGAGGGCCTTGGCATCGTAGCGCGGCTCGAGCAGGTCGCCGGTCGCGGTCCATTGGCCTGACGCCGGGTCGAACACCTCAACAGCAGTCGAGCGCTCGCTGGTCCCCGAAATCGGTGCCACCGGCGTAGCCGCCGATGGCGAGCACGCGCCCGTCGCCGAGTCGAAGCAGCATCGCTTCGGCTCTCGCCGTTTTCATGGACTCAACGTCTACCCATTGGTTCAATCGCGGGTCGTAGCGAGCCGCCCTCGCCGTGGCACCCTCGTCGAACCCCCCTGCCGCCAGGATCCCACCGTCCTTCAGCGCGACGAACTGCGGATTCCAGCTCTTGCCAAATCCATCGGACTGCGGGCCACTCGCCCGGCGTTTCGATGGCCGTCCAGGTCTGGGTCGACGGATCGTAGATCTCCAGCCACACGCCGGTTTCGAATGCGCCACCGATCGCGAGGACGCGTCCGTCGGTGAGCGACTTCAGCGAGCCGAAGTACATGTGGAGCGGATCACCGCCGGATGTCCACGCCCCGGTCGACGGATCGTAGATCTCCGTTGTTATCAGCTGTGACGTCTCTTCCTGGGCTACCGCGCTCGCCACCAGGATGCGCCCGTCTCCGAGACCTGCGGCGGCGACCACGCCGCGGGCGATGTCGAGCAGCGGACCATCCGTCCAGGTTCGCGTCGACGGCGAGAGAATCTTCGTGCTCGAGAATGGGACGTCCTCCTCGTTCACGCCGCCGATCACCATCGCCGACCCGTCTGCCAAGGGGACCGTCGCGGCGATCTTACGGGGCTTGTTGAGGCTCTGGATCTCGACCCAGCGGTCGGCGGCGGGCTCGTAGATCTCCGCTCGTTCGCTGCCGGGTTCGGCTCCGCCGGGCACGCACGCGTGGTCATCGCCGACGACGAGAACGGATCCGTCGCCGAGTTCCACGGCGTCGAACCCGACGCGACCGACGTTCATCGGCGCGGCCGCGCGCCAGATGCCCGCGTCCGGGTTCGGTGTCGACGGGGCCGCCGTCGGTGGCACCGACGGGGAGCCCGGAGCGCTCGAGGGAGATGCGACAGGACTCGGACGTGCGGTTGGCCCGTCGGATGCCGGTGGCGCCGACGCGATGGGGGAGGAGCACGCGGCCAGGCCGCTGGCGATGAGCATGACGGCCAGGCCGCCCGTGATGGTCTTCATGCCGGGGTGGACGAGCGACAGCCGAGGATGTTTCGCCATGGCGATGGGGCGGCCGCTTGCGCCGAACGGCGTGTCGGATGGTTGACACGCCCGAACCGCCCAGGACCTGGCTTTATCGTTACCCGAGCGAACGCAGCCGCAAGCCGGAAGGGAGGGAACATGGCGTCAATCATCCCGCTCGACGACCTGGACCACACCGAGCACGCCCACGAATTCGTCGGCGCCGAACATGACGATGCTCCGTTCTCGGTCATCCTCGTGCACTCGAAGCCCGGCGTCGGTCCGAAGCTTCATCGACACCCGTACGCCGAGGTGTTCGTGGTCGAAACCGGCCAGGCCACGTTCCAGATCGGCGACGAGAAGGTCGTCGTCGACGGCGGCCACGTCGTCGTGAGCCCGCCCGGCGAGGCACACGGATTCACGAACACCGGCCCCGGCGAACTTCGCCTCACGGCGATCCACGGCGCGGACCGCTTCAACACCGAGTGGCTGGCCGGCCCCGACCCGACCTGGACATCGAAACGAAGGGCGTGACGAGGGACCCAAGCCGGTGCTAGGGTTCGGGCCTCTCGCCCGCGACTGGAGCGGCTGATGGCGAAGAAGCGACTCCCGGATGCTCGTTCTACCTCCTCGGCGAAGCGCCGGCCGACGGCCGTCGAAAAACGTACGAAGCCCGCCGTCGAGGCCGGTCGTCCTGTTCGAGAACCCCTCAAGAACAAGGCCTATCTCCCTGAGCTGAGCCGCCTCCAGGTCGAACTCGTCAAGCTCCAGGAGTGGATTCGCCACGAGGGCCTGAAGGTCGTCGTCGTGTTCGAGGGCCGCGACGCTGCCGGCAAGGGCGGGGTGATCAAGACGATCACCGCGAGCCTGAGCCCGCGGGTCTGCCGCGTGGTCGCGCTCACCGCGCCGACGGAGCGCGAGAAGACCCAGTGGTACTTCCAACGCTACGTCGCGCACCTGCCGGCCGCCGGCGAGATGGTCCTGTTCGACCGGAGCTGGTACAACCGCGCCGGCGTCGAGCGTGTCATGGGCTTCTGCACGGAGGACGAATACCGGGAGTTCCTCCGCTCGGCTCCGGAGTTCGAGCGGATGCTCATGCGCTCCGGAATCATCCTCATCAAGTACTGGTTCTCGGTCAGCGATGCGGAGCAGGAGCGACGGTTCCAGGCCCGGATCAACGATCCGACCAAGCGCTGGAAGCTGAGCCCAATGGACGTCCAGTCGCGATCGCGCTGGCTCGACTACTCCAGGGCAAAGGACGAGATGTTCGCCCACACCGACATCAAGCAGGCGCCATGGCATGTCGTCCAAGCCGACGACAAGAAGCGCGCCCGCCTCAACGTCATCACCCATCTGCTCAGCCTGATTCCCTACGAGGACCTGACGCCCGAGGAGATCGCGCTGCCGCCGCGCCAGCCGGACACGGGTTACGTTCGCCCACCGATGACGGACCAGACATTCGTGCCCGAAGTCCACTAACCCGCTCATGGACGTCCGCTGGATCTCGTCGTCGGGGATCGAGGAATGCACGTGGTCTGACGTCCCCGCCCTGCTCGAGCGCGGAAACGGCTTCGTCTGGGTCGACATCCAGGCATGTGACAACGAGAAGGCGAGTGCCTTGGCGGAACGCTTCGGATTCCACGCCTTGGCTGTTCGCGACGTCCTGGAGCGCAGCCACCTCCCCAAGATCCATGCCTACCCGGATCACCTGTTCGTCGTCCTTCACGCGCCGGAGCCGGGCGAGTCGGGTCACATCCATCTCATCGAGCTCGATCAGTTCATCGGGCGCAGCTACCTGGTGACGACGCATGGGCCCCTGGCGCCAGGCGTGCCGATCGATATCGCGCTCAAGGAAACGAGGCTGGTCGTCGAGCGCCTGCAAACAGGACGCCTCCAGGTCAAGACGCCATTCGAGCTGTCGTATGCGATCGTCAGTTCGCTGGCCAATCGCCAGGGCGATGTTCTCGCGGGTCTCGCAACGGAGGTCGCCGGCCTGGAGCAGCGGGTCCGCGGGGATTTGGGCGATCCGGTGAGGGTGCTCGAGGAGATGTTCCTCATCCGTCACGAGCTTCTGTCGGTCCGGACGATGGCGGCCGAGTCCGGTGAGGTGTTCACGAGAATGTCGGCGTTGGACCGGATGATCCCGCCGGAGGCGCCGCCGCTGATCCAGGACCTGATCAATCGATTCGATCGTGTCCGCAGCATGAGCGACAGCGAAAAGGAATTCGCCCAAGGCGTCATCGACTTCTACCAGGCCCGGACGACGACCCGCATGAACGTCGCGATGGAGCGCCTTGCCCTGATCGCTGCCGTCCTCCTCCCGGTCACCGCGATCGCCTCGATCTACGGCATGAACCTCATCGTCGGCGACCGAACGGACATCCCCCAGCTCGCGATCGTCCTGTCGTTCATGGCGATCGTGGTCGGCGGCATGCTCGCCTGGTCGAAGCGCATGGGTTGGTGGTGAGGGGCTGTGTCCGGCGCGGGCGGTCAGCGAGGGAGACCAGCCTCATGGATTGGACCCTGGAAGTCGTGATCCTTCCGGTCAGCGACATCGATCGGTCGATCGCGTTCTATCGCGACAAGGTCGGTTTCGTGCTCGATCACGACACCAAGAACGAGCACATGCACGTCGTCCAGCTCACCCCGCGGGGTTCGGGCTGCTCGATCGTGTTCGGCGACCTGCCGGCCCAGCGCGAGATGACGCCGGGCTCGATGCGCGGCCTCCAACTCGTCGTCGCCGACGCTCAGGCCGCCCGCCAGGAGCTACTCGATCGGGGCGTCGAGGCCAGCGAGATCATGACGTTCTCGCCCGACGACGGCGGCACGTTCTTCGGGTTCAGCGATCCCGACGGCAACACCTGGGCCGTCCAGCAGCTCAAGATCCGCGGCGAGAAGCCGTTGATCCCTCTCGAGCACCGCGGCCGCTTCGGAGCCTGAGCGACTCCGTTCCGAGCGGACCTAGGCGGCTTCGGCGGTAGCTTCGGCCGGTACCGGCTGACTCCGGCGGACTCGCAGCACGAGTGTGAAGGCCGCCGAGGCCGCGACTGCCAGGGTCGTCACGGTGAACAGGTATCCCCAGTCACTGGCACTGATATGCCCGACGGCGACGGCCGCGAATGTGACGTAGAGCGCAGCTGCCCAGAGAATTTGGATCCTGCGAGACATCTGGCTCCCCTTGCTGTGACGCCTCTCGGCCTTGTGGTCGTTAGTGCGGGAAACGGCCCCACGCCCGGCCACCATAGCCAATAGTCCTGCCCCCGCAAGACCCAAATGTCCTATGTGGTTCTCGCAGGCACCGGATTGACGGCTTCGACCGCTCCTATCCGCCCACGACCGCACCGGGGGTCGGCTCAGGCCCCGGCGCCTACCACGAGTTGGACCATCAGATCGCGTGCCTGATCGTCGGTCAGGCCCCCGTCGGTGAGCGACTGCCAGGTCTCGAAACGCATCGCGTGCCCGATGGCCGAGGTTCGGACCGCCTGCCGCGGATCGTCATCGGGCCAGCCGCCGGTGAGCGTCTCGAAGAGCTCCGACATCCGGTCCGTGTACGCCTCGTCGCCCCCGACGTCGGCGAAGAGCGGCATGTCTCGCAGGATCGTGCCGAGCGGTCGGGCGTTCGTCCGGTAGATGCGGTACAGCTCGTCCAAACCGTGGCGCAGCCGTTCCGTTGGATCGCCGATCTTCCGCCATGGCTCGGCCTCCGGGATCCGCATGACGCTCATTCCATGAGCCGTGCAGGCCCGGAACAGCGATTCAAGGTCGGGGAAGTGGTTGTACACCGTGTGCCGCTGGACGCCGGCCCGTTCCGCGATCGCAGTGATCGTGGTTCGGGACGGTCCGATCTCGCCGTGGAGCTCGAAGGCGGCTGCCGCGATCCGCTGGCGGGTTTCGTCCAGGGTCTCCTGGCGGCGACCCATCCGGTAGCCGCGGCGGGACTCTGGATTCTTCTGCTCAACCATGTGCAACGAAAGTATTGACGAACTGGCGCGATTTGGCTAGTCTGCAATTCCATTACACAATCGGTGTGCAGTAGAACCAAGGAGGCCGAGTGGCGCGATCGGGCACCGACGCCGCCGCCGCCCGCGCCGAAGCGTTCCTTCGGATCGAGCCGGTCGTGTGGCTGTCGACGGTCTGCCCGGACGGTCGCCCGCACCTCGTCCCGATCTGGTTCTGGTGGGATGGCACCTCCGTTCTCGTCGCGTCGAAGCCGAATGCGCGGAAGATCGCCAACCTGCGCCTGAACCCGTCGTGCATGCTCGCGGTCGGAGATGCCGCGGCTGACTTCGATGTCGCCCTCATCGAAGCCCGGGCCGAGCTGACGACGATCCCGACGCGCGCGGTCCTCGACGCGGGCCTGTTCCGCAAATACCGCGACAGGATGGTGGCGATCGGACTGCAGCCCGACGAATTCGAGGCCACCTACAGCCAGGTTGTCCGGATCACGCCGAACCGTTGCCTGCCGTGGCGCGGGCGGACCCGCGGTCCGGGCCTCGATCACCTGGCGCTGGCGCCGAACGCCCTATCGGCGGTGTCGGCCTAGGAAATTTGAACAGAATCCCCATCCCCTGACTCATTGGTAGAGAGCGATCACCAACGAGTAGTGGAGGGAATCAGATGCGCAAGTTCTCCGCGATCACGCTCCTCATCGCCTTGGCGATGCTCGCGGTCGCATCGAGCGTCGGCGCGACGTATCCAGGCCGAAATGGTCTCATCGCCTTCCACGCCGACGTCGGCGATAACGGGCCGCAGATCTTCGCCGTCCGATCGAACGGCAAGCAGCTCCGTCAAATCACCCACGTCGACGGCGTGGCCGCCCTGCCCGACTGGTCGCCCGACGGGCGCCAGATCGTGTTCACCTTGAACGAGTGCTCGATCGGGCTGGTGGACGCCGATGGCGGCAACCTCCACGAGATCGCGTCTGATCCCGACGCGTGCCTGAACGACGCGAACTTCACCCCTGACGGGGCTCGCCTCGTCTTTACCCGCTTCGAATTCGCGCTCGAGGTCGAGCAGATCTGGAGCATGAAGGTCGACGGGTCTGACCGGCAGTTCATCACCGACCGTGGTGGGCCCGATGCGAACGTCTCACCCGATGGCCGGAAGATCAGTTTCAAGGGCGGGCCAGACGGTGCCCTGTTCGTCGCCAACATCGACGGCACGGGAATCGTCCAGGTCTCACCGTCGATCTCGGTCACCTACAAGCACGACTGGGCGCCGGACGGCCAGCACCTCGTCGTCAGCGACAACTCCAGTCCAAGCCCGACCGAAGCGGTCAACATCGTGACCGTTCGACCGGATGGCAGCGAGTGGACGTACCTGACCCACTATCCGGCCGGCTACCGTGCCAACGTCGGCGGCTACTCGCCGGACGGCAAGTGGATCGTCTTCCGCCTGGAGGCCCCGGGCCGAGTGCCCACGCTGTACCGGATCCGACCGGACGGGACCGGCCTGCACGCCCTGTACCAGTCCTCGACGATCATTCCCCGGTTCATCGACTGGGGTCCTGCGGCCGCGCCGGGCGGCTGAGCCGCCCGCCCGATGCTCACCAGCTAATCCTGACAGTCCGTGACAGGTCCACCGATTACAACTCGGTGGACATCACGGACTTGAAGGAGATCCCGATGGGAACGAGCACTGCCTCCGGCATCGCACCGCGGACGGCCGAGCCCGGCCCGGCCGTCCACGACTTCGACTTCTACATGGGCAAGTGGCGGGTCCATCACCGCCGGCTCAAGGAGCGGCTCGCGGGCAGCGACGAGTGGCAGGAGTTCGAGGGCACGTCCGAGGCGTGGCCGATCCTCAACGGCGCCGGCAACATCGACGACAACGTCCTCGAGCTGCCGGCCGGCACCTACCGCGCGATCTCGTTGCGGACGTTCGACCCTGTCAGCGACAAGTGGTCGATCTGGTGGCTCGACGGCCGCGACCCGGGCCGCCTCGACCCGCCCGTAGTCGGCGGCTTCGCGGACGGCATCGGCACGTTCCTCGCCGAGGACACGTTCAACGACCGGCCCATCCTCGTCCGCTTCCTCTGGTCCGACATCACCGCCGACCACCTGCCGCTGGGAGCAGGCCTTCTCGACCGACGGCGGCGAGACCTGGGAGGTGAACTGGGTGATGGAGTCGACGCGGATCGTATGAACCGAGAAACCGATCCAGGCGATCTGTCGTACCGATAACCACGGACCCGTAACGCCTGTTCGGTGCTGAGCGAACTCGTGCGGGCCGCAGGAGGACGCACGATGGCCGAGCAGAGCCTCTACGAACGGCTCGGTGGGGTGTTCTCGATCGCCGCGGTGATCGACCACTTCAGCGACGCGGTCGTCAAGAATCAGATCGCAGGTCAAGGGTCCGAGAATCCCGCCCTCGAGGAATGGCACACGCAAAAACTGGCCAGGCTCCCGGGTCTGAAGTTCATGCGGACTCTCTGGGTCTGCGACATCTCCGGCGGACCGCTCAAGTTCACGGCAACCAAACCCGGCGCGACCCTCCTCGGCTTGGAAGAGGCTCACCGGGAGCTGCACATTACCCCCGACGAGTTCGACGCGGTCGCAGCGGAACTTGGCCGCAGCCTCGACTTCTTCAAGGTGCCCCAGCGAGAGAAGGACGAGGTTCTCGCAGCCTTTGCGGCCCACAAGGGCGAGGTCACCGAGGGCTCGATGGCCACCGCGCAGGCCTGACGCTCACGCAGCTCGTTGCAAGGCGGATCCGCTAAGAGCGGATCCGCCTTTCCGTATCTCTCCGACACCCCAGGGCCTTGACAGACATACTGTGTATCGCACACTATGTCACGCACATGCCACCCCGCGACGCGACCCAGCCAACCCACGACAGCTTCGAGAACTTGCGTCTCGAGCTGCGCCGCGGCGCGCTCGTCCTCGCCGTGCTCGCCCGCCTGCGGACCGAGCACTACGGCTACGCGCTCCGCAAGGCGCTCGCCGAGCAGGGGATGGACATCGACGAGAACACCCTCTATCCGCTCCTTCGCCGGCTCGAGACCCAAGGGCTCCTCGACAGCGAATGGCGCGAGGAGGACAAGCGACCGAAGCGCTTCTATCGGCTCTCAGCGGAGGGTGACGCGGTCCTGGTTCGGCTGCTCGAGCAGTGGACCGACCTCGACGCAGCTCTCCGCCGCATTCTCACGGAGGTTCAGCCATGACCCTGGTCGATCGATACCTGCGCGCGGTCAGGGACCACCTCCCGCGCGCGGAGCAGGACGACATCATCAACGAGCTCGCCGACAGCCTGCACTCCCGAATCGAGGACGAGGCAAGCACCCGCGGGCGGCCCCTGCTCGAGGCCGAGGAAGCGGCGATTCTCAAGGAGTTCGGGCATCCGATGGCGGTCGCGGCGCGCTTTCGCGGCGACGAGCGGTCGGTGACGTTCGGCCGGCGGCTCATCGGGCCGGAGCTCTTTCCGGCGTACATGAAGGTTCTCGCCGTCAACGTGTCGATCACGCTGCTCATCGCGGCCATCGCTCTGGTCGCCGGAGCAACGATCTGGTCGGGGTTCGCCGGCATCCTCGTGCCGCTCGCGATCCAGTTCACGATCGTCACGGCGATCTTCGTCTGGATCGATCGGCGCTGGATCCGCGACCCGGACGGCTGGGATCCTCGGACCGTCAACTCGATGGGTCCGGACGTCGACGTCTCGACCCTCGACGGCATCGCCAATCAGCTGCTCGGCAAGGCGCACACGCGCGCCGTCAGCGTCGCGACGTCTGTCCTGGAGATCGGCGTCACCGCCGTCGTGCTGACCGTGGCGTTGCAGTTCGCCCCGCCGGAACGGATCGGCCCCATGGCGCCCGGGCCGGGATGGCGGGACGTCTACTGGCCGGGGATTGCGATCCTGGTGGCCGCGTTCATCACTCCAGTCGTGAATCTCGTGCGCCCACGCTGGACGCGGTTCCGGGTCGCGTCGCACCTCGCGGTCGACCTGGCCGTCATCGTTCTCGGCATCGTGTCTCTGACACTCGGCATCTGGGTCTTGATTGCCGATCCTGCGACAGCCACCGCGCAGGAGGTCGATGTCGTCAACGGCATCAACACCATCGTGCGCATCTCGGTCGCGGGGACGGTCGTGCTCACGGCCGTTACGGCGGCCCTGGAGCTCCGGAGGCTCGTCCGGATGCTTCGAAACTAGGCGCCGCCGCGCCCGATCAGCCGGCGGATGAGTCGCCCGATCCCATCTGGTTCGGATCCATCGGGGTCATCAGCTGGAAGTAGTTGTCATCCGGGTCGGCGAGGGTGGCGATCCACATGTCCGGGTAGCCCTCGAACGAATACGGCTCGCGGACGACGATCGCGCCGGCGTCCTTGAGCTTCGCGAACTCGGCCGGGACGTCGGTGGTCTCGATGTTCCAGATGATCCGGCCCGGATGGGCGCTCTTGCCCTTGACCTCGTCGTGGGCGCCGACGGTGAAGAACCCCGACCCGATCTGCCAGCCGGTGTACCCGCCGTCGGACATCGTGGGCTGCCCGAACAGCTTCGTGTAGTAGTCGACGAGCCGCTGCGGATCCTCCGACCCGACAAGGATGCTGTTGAAGTTCACGTTCTCCTCCTACTGATCCAGGAACGACAGGGTCACTGCCGCGAAGAGCGGCGATACACCCAGGTTGTAGTGGGTCGTGCCCGGCACGATCGCGAGTGCGTGTCCGCCCTTCGGCCGGCCCTCGCCCATCCAGCCGCCGTCGCGAAGGCCACCGTCGAGCAACTTGAAGGCCTCGACATAGTGACTCGGCGGCGCCATGTCCGCATCGGCGGCGACGATGAGCGTCGGCACCTGCAGGCCGCGGACCTCCTCGCTGAAGTCGAAGTCCTTCGCCATCGATTCGCCGATCTTGTCCAGCAGCCGCGGGAAGTCCTCCGGACGCGGGGCGACCCGCTGGTAGAGCTCGTACATCGGCGTGTCCTTCATGAACTCGGCCGCCGCCGCGCTCACCTGGCCCTGCTGGGCCAGCATTTCGGCCGGGATCGCGTCGCGCCGGACGTGGGCCGCGGCCATGACGAGCTTGCCGATCTTGTCGGGGTACTTGACCGCCGTGAAGAACGCGACCCCGCCGCCGAGCGAGTAGCCGACGAGGTCCGGCTTGTCGAGCCCGAGGTGGTCGATGAGCGCGGCGATGTCGTCGGCCATGAGCCGGATGTCGATCGGCCGATCGATGTCGGCCGTCCGGCCGTGGCCCTGCAGGTCGACCGCGATCACCTGGTGGTTCGCGGCGAGCGTCGGAATGATCGGCCCGAACATCTCGCCCGACCCGAGCCCGCCGTGGAGCAGGATCAGCGGCCGGCCGCTGCCGTGGGTCTCGTAGTAGAGGTTGATGCCGTTGACATCGGCGTACTGCCCGGTGCCCTGTGCCTGCGTCGTCCAATCGGTGGTGGTGGCCACGGCGTCCTCCTCGGCTGGTGGCGTGGTGGTTCGGTGCCTATTAGACCGCGCGAGACAGGAAAACTCATCGCGTCGCTAGAGTTGGCCCCCGGTCGGACGAAGCCGATGGAGCTGGGGGAGACGACGTGACGCACCAACCCCGCGAGTCGACAGCGACGAAGATCCTCGTCCCACTCATCGTCGTCATTCTGGGCGCGCTACTCGTCGGCGGGTCCGCGCCGTGGTGGTGGGAGATCGTCTTCCCCGACGAGACCGCGACGTCGTCGCCTGGCCCGACGACCACGCCAACCACCGGGCCGACGACGTCGCTTAACCCTCAGACACCGACGCCGCTTCCACCCACGGCCGATCCGCAAGAGGGTTGCGTGCTGACGATCAGCAACCCATTCGCGACCATCCGGGCTGAGCCTAGCCACACGAGTGAGGAGATCGGCGACGTCCCGCCTGGCGAATACGCGACGTCGGACACACGGATCGTCGATTTTGCGGGCAAGGACGAGCGGTGGTTCGAGATCACGGCGTCGGGTCGCACCGGCTGGATCGAGTACAACAACATCATCGTCGAGTCGAAGTCCGCGGATTGTCCCTGAGTGGACGCGAGCGCCGCGCCGGGCGCCGCACGTCGCGAGGGGCTAGCCCGCCGGGCGTATCTTCGGCGGGTGAGCTTCATCGATCAATTCCGGAACCAGCTGTACGTTCAGCGGTGGTCAGCGAGCGCTCAATCGGGGCGACCTCGACGAAGCTGTCAAGGTCTTCGAGGGCTACGTCGGCAACGACGATGCGAACCCGTCGGCCTGGTTCAACCTCGGCCTGGCGTACAAGCTCAAGCGCGACTGGCCGAATTCGGTCCGCTGCAACCGGCGGGCGGCCGAGCTCGACCCCGGCAGCAAGGAGGCGCATTGGAATCTCGGCGTGGCGGCGACGGCGATGCGCGACTGGGCGACGGCCCGAGCCGCATGGCGGGGGATAGGGCTGGACCCGCCCGCGGGCACCGGGCCGCCGGAGTTCTCCGGCCTCGGCATCGCGCCGATCAGGCTGGACCCGAGTGGCGAGACCGTCTGGGGAGACCGCGTTGATCCATGCCGTGCCCGAATCCAGTCGGTGCCGCTGCCGGAGTCGGGCCACCGTTGGGGTGACATCGTCCTCCACGACGTCGTGCCGAACGGGCAGCGCGAGGTCGGCGGGCAGACATGGTCGGTCTTTGACGAGCTGAACCGGATGGATCCCAGCGACGCGCCGACGTTCGAAAGTCAGGTGACCGTACCGACCGAAGAGGACAGTGCGGCCCTGAACGACCTATTCGCCGGCCTCGATGTTGGCGCCGAGGACTGGACGGACTCGATCTACATCATCTGCGCCCAATGCAGCGTCCGGAATGTCCATCACCACGCATCGACGGACGACACGACGCCCATCCGGATGGTCGTCCGCCGCTACGGCTTCGGCGGCAACCCCGACGTAATCCGCGGCGGCCTCGAACGGTGGGCGGCGGCCGGCGAGTCTCGGTCCTTCGAGCCGCTCACACAGATCGCCTGAGTCGCTCGAGTCCGTCGAGGATCAGGTCGAGCCCGAACGCGAACTCGACGTCGTCGTCGCATCGGCCGAGGACGCCCTCATGGCTGACCGACTGGGCGAGCTCGGCGATCCGCGGGTAGCCGGCCAGGGCCTGGATCATGGCGCGCCTGCATCTCCGGTGGGGGATCGGCCGGGCCTGACTCCTCGAACAGGGCCTGGTTGAACCCGAAGATGCGGCTGTCCAGGACGTGGAGCGCGTGATGGGCGACCTCGATCGAGAACCCGCCCTCGTGCAGGGTCCCGAGGGCCGCCTCGATGTGAGCGAGCGCCGCGGGGCCGGACGTGCCGCGCTCCTCGAGCACCTGCCGGCGCCCAGGGGTGGCGCAGCATCACCTGCCGGGCCGCCATCGCTAGCCCGCGCAGCGAGGCCTTCCAATCCTCGCCCGGCGACGGGTCGCTCGATCTCACCGACGATCAGGTCGCGGACGCCGTCGAGCAGGTCGTCCTTGCCCCGGACGTGCCGATAGAGGGCCATCGCGTCGACGCCGAGCTCCTGGCCGAGCTTGCGCATGCTCAGCGCCTCGATGCCGCCCCGATCGGCGAGGTCGACGGCGGCCCGAAGCACGCGCTCCCGGCTCAGGGGCGTCCGCGGCTCCGTTTCTGGGTTTCTTTGGATTACCACTTGACTAGTCTACGCCGTAGCGGGTATGTTTACGGCGTAGTCTACACCGTAGATTTGGAGACTAGAAATGACGACCGCATCCGAAACGACCCAGAAGGCGCCGCCGTCCGTGCCGCGCTGGCTGGTCCGCACGATCTGGATCGTGCACCGCGCCGCCTACTCGATCACGCGAGGCCGGTTCGGCCTGCGACCGGCGACCGAGCAGTCAGTGGGGGATGCTTCGCCTCACGACGGTCGGGCGGCGGACCGGTCTGCGCCGAGTCGCGATCGTCGGTTTCATCGAGGATGGTCCGAACCTCATCACGCCGGCGATGAACGGCTGGGCCGACGCCGAGCCCGCATGGTGGCTCAACCTCCAGGCGAAGCCCGATGCGACTGTCGAGTTGCCCGACGGGTCGTCGCGCGCGGTCACTGCCCGTGCCGCGATCGGCGACGAGCGGGCGCGCCTGTGGGCAAGGCTGCTCGACCTCGGAAGTTCCGCCTACACGGACGCCAGCGCCGCGCTGCGATCGCGAGAAACCGCGATCGTGATCCTGGAGCCCGCCTCGACTGAGCTAGGCGGAGACGGTCAGCGAGACCACCTCTGTCGCCAACGACTTGCCCTTCAGCTCGAGACTCCGCCGCTCGAGGGTCGGGTCGAGCCCGGCCGATGCCGCGGCGTCGCTCGTCACGAGGATCTCGCCGGCGGCCGCGCGCGAGGCCAACCGCGACGCGACGTTGACGGCGTCGCCGAGCATCGTGAGTTCGATGTGGGAGCCCTGGCCGACGGCGCCGAACCACGTCCTGGCGGTGTGGACGCCGGCCCCGATCGGCACCCACGGGCCTCCGGCGTCGGCGTGGCCGGTCGCCCGCAGGAGATCCTTGGCCGCCTCGACACCGCAGATCGCGTGCTCGTCGCCGCTGAGCAGCGGGAAGAACATCGCAACGAGTTCGTCGCCGACGAACTTGTCGACCGATCCCTCGTGGTCGAACACGACCGCCGCCGCCACGGTGTAGAAGCGATCCAGCAGTCCTCGGTAGTCGGTCGACGACATGCCCTCGGCGATCGTCGTCGAGCCGCGAATGTCGGCGAAGAGCATCGTGCAGTCGATCTCGGCGCCGCCGCGGTGTGCGGCGAGGAAGTCGAAACAGCCGTTGCAGAGGCGTGGGTTCCGGCTCGCCGGCTTCTTGCCGATGAGCCGCATGATCGGTGCACCGGCCCCGCTGAACGGCGCAGCGCACAGCTCGCACCGCGGGTTGTGGGGAATGTGCTTGAAGACGCGCCGGATGCGCCGCTCGAATGGGTGTCCGCGGGTCAGATAGTCGCGCCAGAACTCCTCGTCGCCGGGATCTGGCTGGAGCGTCGAGGCCATCGTTTCTCTTCGACCAATAGGGCAGGAACGGCGGGATCATCGTACGCCAGCCTCGGAAGTTCCTCAAAGGCCGTCGGTCGAGGCGCATACTGCCGCCGGCGGGGAGAGTTCGGTCGACGAGGGAGGCGCGATGAAGTACCGCCTGCGTAAGATAGCCCGGGTCGTCCTTGCTGCCGCCATCGCGGTGGTGGTCGCCGGCGCGGCGGCCGCGGTCGCGATCTACGTGACGGGCCCGGGTGGCTTGGTCAGCTGCGTGCCGGCAGCCCTGCCGGCGAAGGATCCCATCCCGCGCTGGGTGATCGCCGCTGGGGTCCCTGCGCTTGTCGCAGCGCTGATCGGTGCGTTCTTTGCGCTGGCCCCGGAGCGCGTCTTCTTTCGACTCGTCGGGGTGATCCTCACCCTCGCTCTCGCGGCCGGAACGTTCTACGCGGTGTACACGTACCTGCCCGCTGCCTGCCGACCCTGAGCGGACGCTCCGGCGTCCGAGCGGCGTCCGGGGCATCATTGTCGCGTGGCATTCTCAACCAAGGGCTCAGTCCCTGAGCAGGTAGCCGATCGGCTGCCCGCGTCCCCGCGCGACACGCCGCCGACGTTCCTCTTCACCGACGTCGAGGGCAGCACCCGCCTGTGGGAGCAGCACCCGCAGGAGATGCGATCGTGCCTGGCCCGGCACGACGTCATCCTCCGCGACGCGATCGCGGGTTCGAACGGCGAGGTCGTCAAGGCGACCGGCGACGGCATGATGGCGGTCTTCGGCGCCCCGATCGATGCCGTGGCCGCCGGCATCGCCGCGCAACGTGGGCCTGCTCGCCGAGCCGTGGCCGGACACGTGCCCGATCCGCGTCCGGATGGGGATCCACACCGGCGACGCGGAGGCGCGTGGCGGCGACTACTTCGGGCCCGCCGTCAATCGGACGGCGAGGATCATGTCGGCCGGTCATGGCAGCCAGATCCTGCTGTCGGACTCGACCGCCGCGATCGTCGACGGGCGCCTCCCCGACGGCGCGGGGCTCCGCGACCTCGGGGAGCATCGGCTCAAGGACCTCGGCCGGCCGGCGCGGTTGTTCCAGCTCGGCCAGCCCGGGCTGCCGGCTGAATTCCCGCCGCTGTCGACCCTCGACAATCGGCCGAACAACCTCCCGACCGAGACGTCGGCGTTCGTCGGCCGCGACGCCGAGCTCGAGGCCCTCCGCGAACGCCTCGACGACATCAACGTCCGTCTCCTGACGCTGACCGGGCCCGGCGGCACCGGCAAGACGCGCCTCGCGATCCGGGCCGCCGCGGACCAGGTCGACCGATTCACCGACGGCGTCTACTTCGTCGACCTCATCACCGCGACCGACAGCGAGGCCGTGCTCGGGCTCATGGCGACGGCGATCGGAGTCGCCGACGCGGCCGAGCAATCGCCGCTCGACGCACTTCGCCGCCGGCTTCGCGGGCAGCAGGTCCTGCTCGTCCTCGACAACTTCGAGCAGGTCACCGTCGCGGCGCCGACGCTCGTCGCGCTCCTCGCCGAGTGCCCCGGCCTCAAGATCCTCGTGACGAGCCGGCAGGCGCTCCGCGTCCGCGGCGAGAACGTCGTCTCGGTGCCGCCCCTGTCGCTCCCGGGCGCGCGAGCCGGCGCACTTTCGGCCGATCAGGTCAGCCAGTTCGAGGCGATCCAGCTGTTCGTCGAGCGGGCGCGCGGCGTCCGATCGGACTTCCGGCTCACCGACGACAACGCCGCCGCCGTCGCCGAGATCTGCCGCCGGCTCGACGGGCTGCCGCTCGCGATCGAGCTCGCCACCGCCCGACTGAACCTGTTCTCGCCGGAGGCGCTTCGGGATCGGCTCGCCGGCAGCCTGAAGGCGCTCGGCAGCGGCGCCCGCGACCTGCCCGCGCGCCAGCAGACGCTGCGGGCGACGATCGAGTGGAGCTACCAGCTCCTGAGTCCGTCGGAGCAGCGGCTCTTCGAGATCCTGTCGGTCTGCGCCGGCTGTTCGGTCGAGGCGGTCGAGGCCGTGGCGGCCGGTCTCGACGATGCGACCGGCGAGGAGCTCGACGCCCTCGAGGGCCTCAGCTCGCTCCTCGACAAGAGCCTGATCCGGCAGGTCGAGGCGACCGACGGCGATCCGATGCGACGGGTCGTCATGCTCGAGACGATCAAGGCGTACGCGACGAAGCGGCTCGACGCGCAGCCGGAGCTCGCGGCCGCCGCTCGCGAGAGCCACGCCCGCTACTTCGCGGCCCTCGCCAAGGAAGCGGAGGACGAGACCCTCGCCGCCGAGCTCGACAATCTCCGGATCGCCTGGCGCCATTCGGTGGCCGCACAGGATGTCGAGCGGCTGAACGCGTTGCGCGACGCGCTGTGGCCGATGCTCGAGGCCCGCGGCTTGTACCAGGCCACGATCGAGTTCATCGACGATGTCCTCGGCGTTGTCGCGGCGTCGCCCGATTCACCCGATCGCTGGCAGAAGGAACTGACGCTGAAGATCAAGCGCGCCCGGGCGATGATGCTCCTGCGCGGCTACACCGCCGAAGCGGAGCAGGCCTATACCGAGGCGCTGGCCCTCGTCCAGGAGCACGGCGAGGTGCCGCAGGTCTTCCCGATCCTTCGGAGCCTCGGCAGCCTTTCACGCGTTCCGCGGCGAGTTCGCCAAGGGGATCCGGTACGCGAACGAGATCATCCGACTCGCCGGCGCCGAGGGCGACGGGAGCATGATCGTCGACGGCTACTCGATGCTCGGTTCGAACACCGGGTTCAGCGGGCAGCTCGAGACCGGCCTCGGCTACCTCGACCAGGCGATCGCCGCATTCGAGGGCGGCGGCTACCAGCCGCGACGGCTGCGTCTCGGGCTCGACCCGCGGGTGTCGTGCCTGACGACGTCGGGCGTTCTTCCTGTGGCTGCTGGGCTACCCGGATCAGGCGGTCGGGCGGGCCGACCGCGCGGTGGCGCTGGCGACCGAACTCGACCACCCGTACTCGCTGGCGTACGCCTTCTACCACGCCGGGTATCTCCACCTCTGGCGCCAGGAGTGGGAGGTGGTCGCGGATCGCGCCGCCGCGCGCGTTGCGCGTGGCCGAGACGAGCGACTTGCCGATCTGGCGAGGCGCTCGCGACGTGCCTCGGCGGCGCCGCGACGAGCGCCCGCGGCCGGCCCGAGGAGGGCATCCGCCAGATGACCGATGGCCTGAATCAGTACGAGGGCATGCGAACGCCGCCGGTCTTCTGGCCATTGATCCGGTTCATGCAAGCCGGGGCTCACGTCGACGCCGGCACGCCCGAGCCCGGCTTCGAACTGATCGACGAGGCCCTCAACCTGGCCGGCCCCGACGGCGTGCTCGCGCCGCAGTTCCACATCGTCCGCGGGGATCTGTCGCTGCTGGGCCCGCGTGCGGATGCGGCCGCCGCGACAGCGTCGTACGAGCGCGCGTTCGCGGTGGCGGAGAGCGTCGGCGCCCGGATGCCTCAGCTCAGAGCGGCGGTGCGGCTGGCCCGGACGGCGCCAGAAGGGGAGCGGGCCGGTCGGATCGAGGCGCTGCGAGCGGTCCACGCGACCTTCACGGAGGGCTCGTCGACGCCGGACTCTCGTGGAGGCCGCCGAGCTTACTGCGCTGACGGCCGCGCGTTGTCGAGCACGTCGCGGAGGCTCTCGACGGGGCCGAGGTGGCCGAGCTTGTCCGGGTTGACGACCGAGCGGATCGTCGCGACCCGGCCGTCGACGACCTCGAACGACATCACCGAGAAGACCCCGCCGTTCGGGCCCCGGAAGACGACGCCGGGCTGGCCGTTGACCTCGTGGCGCTCGAACGTCGCGCCCATCGACCGCACCTGGCTGCCCAGTCGGGCGAACAGCCGGGCGACCTTGTCGGCGCCGACGATCGGTGCGTACCACTGGGGGACCTTGCCGCCGCCGTCGCCGTGGACGACCACGTCCTCGGCGAGGAGCTCGATCAGGCCGTCGACATCGCCGCCCTCCGCCGCGGCGAAGAACCGGCTGAGGAGCTCGTCGCGATCCGCCTCCGACGCGTCGAACCGCGGCCGGTTCGCGGCGACGAACTTGCGCGCCCGGACCGCGTGCTGGCGGCACGTCGCCGCCGTCCGCCCGACGATCCGGCCGACCTCCTCGAAGTCGTAGTCGAACACGTCGTGGAGGAGGAAGACCGCCCGCTCGACCGGGGTCAGCCGCTCGAGCAGGAGGAGGAACGACATCGACAGCGAGTCGGCCTGCTCGGCGTGCTCGGCCGGGTCGCCGGCGCCCGCGTCGGTCACGAGCGGCTCCGGCAGCCACTCGCCGACGTACGTCTCGCGCCGGACGCGGGCCGACTTGAGGTGGTCGATCGCCAGGCGGGTGACGACGGCCGACAGGTAGGCCTTCGGCGACTCGACGGCGGTGCCGTCGGCGAGCGCCCGCTGGTAGCGGACGAACGCCTCCTGGACGACGTCCTCGGCCTCGCTGACGCTCGACAGCATCCGGTACGCGATCGAGAAGAGCAGCGGTCGGAGGTCGACATAGGCCTCGGCGACGTCGTCCCTGGCCTTGGCTGGCGTCACGCGGCGCTCGTCTCCTTTCGGGCTCGACGGTCGACTCCGTCGCCCGCGGCGGCAACGGCACCGGCGAGTCGAGGCCGTGGCGGAAGCCGTCGCGCCAGCTCGGCCAGATCGGCTGCCAGCCCAGCTCCCGCTTCGCCTTCGCGTTCGACGAGCCGCGGCCTTCGGTCATCATCGTCACCGCGACATCGCCGGCGAGCAGGCGGCCGAGCCAGGCGGGGATCCGCAGCGGCTTCGGCGCGCCGAGCGCCTCGGCGATCGCCGGGATGAACTCGCGCGACGGCGCCGGGTCGTCGTCGACGATGTTGTAGATGCCTCGGTGGCCGCGCTCGAGGGCGGCGACCGTCCCGCCGGCCGCGTCGTCGACGTGGGTCGACGACACGATGCCCGCGCCGTTGCCGATGACCGGGAACATCCGCTTGCGGAGGATCGCGCCGAGCGTCTCGGACGAGCCGGGCCCGTAGAGGCCGCCGTAGCGGACGACGATCCCCTCGAGCGGCGCATCGAGGACGGCGCGCTCCAGGAACTTGATCGCGGCGAGCGTCTCGGTCTGCTCCTTGACCGGGTTGCGGATCGAGCGGATCGTCCTCCGTCTTGATCCGGCGCGCCGGTCTCGGGCGTTGCTCCAGCCGGTGAAGCTCTGGGCGACGAACCGCTTGACGCCGCTCGCCTTGGCCGCGGCGAGGAGGTGCTCGGTGCCCTCCGTCCGCAGCCGGTTCGTCAGGGCGAACCAGCGATCGAAGTGCCGGAAGTCGGGCGTGCCCGAGAGCGCCGTCATCTCGTGGATGATCGCATCCGGCTCGGCCCTGGCCACCGCCTCGCCGATCCCGGCGGCATCGAGCCCGTCGACGACGACCGGCTCCGCGCCCATCGCCCGGATGG
>CAWBHP010000014.1:0-195053 GCA_963788685.1 uncultured Chloroflexia bacterium
CGTCATCGTGTCGGCATGGCGAGCGGACCGTCTCAGCAGTGCGCCAATGTCACCCGGCGGGCTGCATCGATCGTCCGTGTCGCTCGCCTGAGTGGCCGTCGCCCATGCGTCAATTTTGGCGAGCGCCACCTCGACGTCCTTGTCTGAGCCCAGCCCAGCCGGCTTCCATGGCTGAGCGCAGGTCGCCTGTGACGTGACCGTTACTGGCCGGCGATGCCCGGGATACCAGAGGCCTCGACTCTGCGGCTAGGCGGCCAAACGCGCCGCCACAGCCGCGGGGCCCAAGCCATGCTGACCATCCGATCCGCTCGATTGATCGCCGTTCCATCCCTTATCGCCGTGCTGGTGGCGGCCTGCTCAACCGGTGCGACAACCTCGCCGCGAGACCTTCCGAGCCCTTCCGCGGCACCGCCGTCGAGCCCGGCGGCAATCTCTGCGCCGGTGAACGGCACGGTCGAGTTCAACGTCTACTTCCTGATGCACGACCCGAGGGAGCTCGAGTTCCTCGTCCCGGTTCATCGTGCCGTCCGCCCGACGAACGACGTAGCCGCTGCCGCGATCCGCGAGCTGCTGGCTGGACCAACCGCCGGCGAGCGGTCGGGCGACAACGGGGGGCGACATGGTGGGCTCGCGCAACTCTCGACGGCGCTGCCAAATCAGGCCACGCTGCTCGCCGTCGACATCCAGGGCGGCATCGCGACGGTCGATCTCTCTGGCGTCTTCGACCCAGTCGACGACATCGCGACGGCAGTCAACCGCCAGGCACAGATCGTGTACACCCTCACCCAGTTTCCGACGATCGACGGTGTCGTGTTCCTGGAGGAAGGCAAGCCGGTCGCCGTGGTAGAGGGCCACGAAGGGACCAATTCCTTTGGGCCGGCATCCGGCGGGCTCTACTTCGATCAGCGCCGATCCGTCTTCGTCGAGGAGCCTTCGTGGGGTTCCCCGATCGGCGACGAGGTCCACGTGAGCGGCGAGACGACGAGCGAGGGCGAGCTCCGGATTGCGCTGGTCGACGGGGCGACCGACGGGATCCTCGCCGAGCGCACGATCCGAGCAGCGTGCGACCCGTGTATCGCGCCGGCTCCCTGGGGTCCGTTCGAAACGGACCTGTCGATGCCCGCCGGCCCACGTCCTTCGGACCTTCGTCTGCGGATCTGGGAACCGGCCTACAGCGCGGGCGGCGCGACCACAGTCGTGGACTATCCGCTCGGCACGATGGACGATGCGCCAGCCCCGACTGCCTCGCCAAATCAGGGTGACACGGCCAGTGTCGCTCCGTTCGATTGCGCCACTTCGACATCGCTGCCCGGATCGCCGGGCGAGGCACAGATCACGGACGTCCGTCTCGGCAGCCACGGCGACGGCCCGTCGGGCTACGACCGCGTCGTCTTCGAGTTCTCGGGCAGCGGGGTCCCGGAGACCCTCGTGGCTCCCGGCACGCCCCCGTTTACGCAGGATCCGAGCGATCTGCCGTTGCCCGTGCGCGGCTCCTCGTTCCTCGTCCTGGTGATGCATGGCGCGAGCATGATCGACCCGTACGGGGCGATCAGCTATGGCGGTCCCACGGACTTCACGCCGGACTTCCCGGCCGTGTCGGAGCTCAGGGAAGCCGGCGATTTCGAACGAGTGAGCTCGTGGGTGATCGGACTCAACGGCCCGAGCTGCCACCGCGTGTACACGCTGACAAACCCGACCCGCCTCGTGATCGACGTCCATCATCCGCAGCGGGTGCATGACCTCCGAGCGGCCGACTCGCTGCAGCTTGCCGCTGCCCTGGTCGCCGCCGAGGGCCAGCCCGCGACGATGGCCTTCGTCACCCTCGACGACCGACTCGCCGTGGCGGCGGATCGCGAAGGGTTCCCGGTCATCCAGCCACGCTGACAAGCCCTACCGAAGGAGAAGCCCATGCCGGATGAGGTCACCCATCACGCGGAGCCCATCGGTATCCGGATGTTTATGGCATCCGCGCATTCAAGTCCTGTCGGGCGCGCCAGGACTAAGGCTACGCCGCAGTAGGCGGTCCGAACCAGGTGGTCAGCGCGTCGGCGAGCCCCCGCTGGGTCAGGCTCTCCCACCCAGGCCACATATCCGTCGGGCCGAATCAACACGGCGGTGGGAGCGGTGACCGCCCCGAGTGCCGGAAGCTCCCACGTACCAACGTATTTGGCGTCGATCAGCTGAACCCGATCTGCCCATGGAGTGATGTCGAAGCCGCCGGGCTCACCGAGGTTGAGTAGCACCGGCCGGGCATCGTGCAGCAGGGTGAAGACCCGCAGCGGGCCGTCGGCGGTGACCAGGTCGAGATCGGGCATGCGGCGTCCGAGCAGCGGGTGTCCCTCGCCGAGGTCGTAATGGATGTCCAGGCCGGACATCATCGCGGCGAATCGTTTGCGCGGCTCGTCCATGCTCAGCAGCTCGGACACGGTGTCGCGCAACGCCTCGATGCGATCGTCGGCGCGCATGAGCGCGACTTGCGCCATCGTGTTGCGCAGCACGCGGGCAGCGACCGGGTGGCGCTCGGCATGGTAGGTATCCAGCAGGCTTTCCGGCGATGTCCGGTTGACCACCTGGGCCAGCTTCCAGCCCAGATTCACCGCATCCTGCACGCCGGTGTTGAGGCCCTGTCCACCGACCGGGGAATGCACGTGCGCCGCGTCGCCGGCCAGCAGGACCCGTCTCTCGCGGTAGGCCGCGGCCTGCCGAGTCATGTCGGTGAACCTGGAGATCCAGGTGGGACTGTGGATCCCGTAGTCGGTCCCGTAGACGGCGATGAGGCCCTCGCTGAGATCGCGCAGGGTGGGCTCGCTCGTGCCGACCTCGGACTCGGTCAGCATGACCCCGACCGTTCCCCCCTTCTTGTAGACCACCTCGCCGTCCTTGATCTCGTACTCGACCTTGCCCAGGGCATGCGTGCCCGAGGGAGTGCGGCGGATGCCCAATTCCGGCTCCTCGGCCATCTCGACCTCGGCGAGCAGGCTGCTCGTCGTCGGATCCCAGCCGGGGAACTCGATGCCGGCTGCTTTACGGACCAGGCTGCGTCCTCCGTCGCACCCGACGAGATAGTCCGCCCGCAGCGACTGGCCGTCGGACAGCTGCGACGTCGACGCCGGTGTCGTCCTGCGCGAAATCCGGTCACCTCACGTGCCGTAGTGGATCGGGACCGTCAGCTCGGCGACCCAGCCGGCGAGGATGCGCTCGATGTGGTTCTGCCACAGCCCGAGCCCGTAGGGGTGCCGGGTGGGAAAGTCGCTGATGTCCAAACGGACGCTGGCGAACCCCGCGACCTGAGCCACCTGTCCCTCCGAGAGGAACCGATCGGCGATTCCACGCTGATCGAGGACCTCGATGGTGCGTGAGTGCAGACCGCCTGCGCGCGAGCCGGGGAGGTCCTGGCTGGCGCGCCGCTCGACGATGGCGACGTCGACCCCCGCCAACGCCAGCTCGCCCGCCAACATCAGCCCCGTCGGACCGCCTCCGGCGATCACCACCGCATGCTCGGTCATCGCCACACCGCCCCCTCAGGTCATCCACTTCACAAGCTGGACCACGACTCCGTTGGGATCGCTGATCTCCGCGCAACACAGTAGCGGCAACACATCCTGGACCCCTGTGCTCATCGAATCGGCGCCTGCGGCAACTGGTCAAGGCAACGAAGACCGATGAGCTGGCCGGCACCCGGCAGTCTTATAGGCAGATCTTCAGTCCAGGGAAGGAGCGTCGGGCCATGGGTCAGGTGACAGGCGAGTACGAGGTACCAGCGCGAGCGACCCGTCGGGAGTGGGTCGGGCTTGCCGTGCTCACCCTGGCCGCGCTCGTCTACGCGATGGACCTGACCGTGCTCAACCTCGCCATCCCGCGGATCAGCGCGGAGCTGCGACCGACGAGCGCGCAGCTGCTCTGGATCATCGACATCTACGGCTTCCTGGTCGCCGGCCTGCTCATCACGATGGGCACGCTCGGGGATCGCATCGGCCGGCGCAAGCTCCTGCTCGGCGGCGCCGCGGGCTTCGCGCTGGCGTCGTTGCTCGCGGCGTTCTCGACGAGCCCGGAGATGCTCATCGCGAGCCGGGCCATCATGGGCATCGCCGGAGCGACGATCGCCCCCTCGACCCTCTCGCTGATCTTCACGATGTTCCTGGACCCGAAGCAGCGCTCGACCGCGATCGGGTTCTGGATCGCCGCCTATTCCGCCGGCAGCGCCATCGGGCCGGTCCTCGGCGGCGTGCTCCTCGAGTTCTTCTGGTGGGGCTCGGTGTTCCTGATCGGCGTCCCGGTGATGGGGCTCCTGCTCATCCTCGGCCCGCGGACCCTGCCCGAGTACAGGGACCCGAACGCTCGCCGCCTGGACCTGCTCAGCGCGGCGATGTCGCTGCTCGCCATCCTGGCCGTCGTCTACGGGCTGAAGGAGATCGCGCAGGACGGGATCGCGGCCGTGCCGGTCGTCTCGATCGTCGCGGGGTCGTCCTCGGGATCGCGTTCGTGCGCCGGCAGCTGCACCTCGAGTCGCCGATCATCGACGTGCGCCTCTTCCGGATCCGCGCGTTCAGCGCGTCGCTCGGCACGTATCTCCTCGGGCATCTTCGTCGTCGTCGGCTACTTCCTGTTCATCGCGCAGTACCTGCAGCTCGTCCTGGGGCTGTCGCCGATCGAGGCGGCGCGTGTGGTCGCTGCCGTCGGCGATCGGCTTCATCGTCGGTTCGGTCGCCGCGCCGAAGATCATCCATCGCTTCCGCCCGTCGGTGATCATGGGCGTCGGGCATGGCCATCGCGGCGGTCGGGACGGCGCTGCTCCTCGGCCTGGGGCTCGACGGCGGCACGGGCATCCTCCTCGATCGTCGTGGCCTCGATCGTGATCTCGCTCGGGCTCGCGCCGGTCATCACGCTCGCGACCGAGCTCATCGTCGGCAGCGCCCCACCGGAGCAGGCCGGCGCCGCCACCGGGATGTCCGAGACGAGCGGCGAGCTCGGCGGCGCCCTGGGGATCGCGATCCTCGGCAGCATCGGCACGGCCGTGTACCGGACCGAGGTCGCGGAGTCGCTCCCGTCCGGGATCCCAGCGGAGGCCGTGGATGCGGCGCGGGACACGCTCGGCGGCGCGCTCGCGATCGCCCAGACGCTCCCCGAGGCAGCTCGGGGCGGCGCTCGTCGCGGCAGCGCAGGTCGCCTTCATCGACGCGATCCACTTCGTGGCCGCGGTTGCCACGGTTGGCGCGGTCGTGACGGCGATCGGCGCGGCGGCCGCGCTCCGCAGCGTGCCCGCTCGGCCGGAGCCGGCGAGCGAGGTGGACACCGCGGAGCCGCTCGGCGCAGCGGACTGACATCCGGCACCTCGCCCGGTGCTAGGGAGCCGCCGCGGGATCTGTTACCGCGCCGGTCGACCGGACGACCAGCTTGCCGGACATCCCGTCGTGGATCGTGCAGACGAACGGATACGTGCCAGGGGCCAGCGGGCCGATGAGGAGCTCATCTGACGTCCCCGGTTCGACGATCGTCCGAGTGGTGGCCGTGAGCCCCGCGGTAAAGACCAGGTTATGCGGCAGGCTCGACCTGTTTCGGAACGTGATCGCGATTGGACCTGCGGCGTTGACGGCGGCCTCGGCTGGATCGAAGGCCGTGCGTCTCGCCGGTGGCGGTGGTGATCGTCACAGCGGCCGACTCCGGCGGGCTGGCGCTCACCGCCGGACCATCGCGATGCAGCCGACCACGAGGGGCGTCGCGAGGCAACCGACGAGGAGTCGCGCGAGGTAGCCGGCTAGCGGATGTCGACGCACGCCGTATATGTCTTCAGGTCGTCGTTCGAGCGGTGGATATTGACGGCGAGACCGCCGGCAAACAGCTCGTCGATCGTTGCCGGGACGACGGTTTTCGAGCTGCCGTTCTGCACGTTCTCCAATGGGAACTTGGGCTGCGGCGTGAGGTTCTCGCACGTCCCGGGATGGATGTGGACGGGCATGTCCGGGTTGCCGCCCGGATTGACGACAATCTCGACCGCCGTCTTCTCGCGAAGAGCGGTGAACGAGACGGTTCCTGTCACACCGGACGCATTCATCGTCTGCAACGTGATCGTTCGCGGTGGATCGGCGGCGGCCTGGCAAGCGATCAAGGCGACCGCGGCGATCGCCGGCAGGCTGAAGAGGAAGAGACTGCGACGCCGATTCCCGGCGCCTGGGATCAAGTTGGGCACTGGTGGACCTCTATGCGCGGTGGCTGGTTTCGATGGATGGCTCTTTTTGGCCGCGCCTGCCGGTCGGCCGACGTCGACGGGCGCGTCGGGGCGGCAGGTGGGCTGAGCGATGCGCTCTCCGACGGACCGGGGTCGCGCGGCCGGCGAGCAGCTCGCCCAGGTCGTCGGGCCCATCGGGCGGGCGAACAGATACCCTGGCCCTGCTGGGCGCCGAGCCCGCGGAGCACCTCGCGCTGGCCCAGTTCCTCGATGCCCTCGGCGACGGTCTCGAGCCGCAGGGTCGAGCTGAGGTTGAGGATCGAGCGGACGAGCGCCAGCGAGTCCGTGCTGCCATCGAGGCTCGAGATGAAGGACCGGTCGATCTTGAGGATGTCGATCGGGAACTGGCGCAAATAGCTCAGTGACGAGTAGCCGGTTCCGAAGTCGTCGATCGCGAGTCGAACGCCCAGCGCCTTGAGGGCCCGGAGGGTGTCGACGGTCGCCGCCACGTCCTGGACCAGCACGCTTTCGGTCATCTCAAGGGTCAGGTCGCGCGGAGGGAGTCCGGACTCCGCGAGGGCGCGAGCCACGTCTGCGGCAAGGTGCGGATCCAGGATCTGGCGCCCGGACAGGTTGACGCTGATCGTCAGGTCCTCGCGACCCGCAGTCTCCTGCCACTCCCGGGTCTGACGGCAGGCGGTCTCGAGAATCCAGCGACCGATGTCGAGGATGAGGTCGCTCTCCTCGGCCAGCGGGATGAAGTCCATCGGCGCGACCTCGCCATGCGCCGGGTGGTTCCAGCGCATGAGCGCCTCCGACCCGATGATCGCGGCGGACTCGAGGTCGACGATCGGCTGGTACGCAACATGCAATTCGCCCCGCTCGAGCGCGCCGCGCAGATCGGCCTTGAGCTCCATCCTCGCGACGGTCGCGTCGTAGAGCTGGGGCTCGTAGGTGACGTGGCGATTGCCGCCGCCCGCCTTGGCTGCGTACATCGCGATGTCGGCGCGGCGCAGCAGCTCGTCGGCATCGGCGCCATCGGACGCCTGCACGGCGATCCCGATGCTGACCCGGACCGCGATCTGTCGATCGCCGAGCTCGAACGCTGGGGTCAGTGCCTCGAGGACCCTGGCGGCGGCCTTGTCGGCCTCGGCCGAATCGGTCTCCTCGATGATGATCGCGAACTCGTCGCCGCCGAGCCGCGCGACCGTGTCCCCGGCTCGCGTCACGGCCTTGAGCCGGCCGCCGACGGCCACGAGCAACCGGTCGCCCTCCGCGTGGCCGAGCCGATCGTTCACCGCCTTGAAGTCGTCGAGGTCGAGGAAGAGGACCGCGGTCGGTCGGCCGCCGCGGCCCGCCCGCGCGAGGGCGTGACCGAGCCGGTCCAGGAAGAGGAAGCGGTTCTCCAGGCCAGTCAGCACGTCGTGGAACGCCTGGTGACGGAGCTGCTCCTCGAGGGTCTTTCGCTCGGTGATGTCGCGGTAGTTGATGACCACACCGCCGACGGCCGGATCGTCGAGCAGGTTCTTGGCGATCGACTCGAGCGTCCGCCACGAGTCGTCGGCGTGGCGGGCACGGAACTCGACCCGGGCCTCGGATCCGCTCGTCGCCGCAACGTCGGCCAACCCGCGTTCCACGGCCGAGCGATCCTCGGGATGGATGTCGGTGCGGATCGCCTGGCCGATCCGTTCCTCCGCCCGGCGGCCCAGGATCCGCTCGACGGCCGGACTCTCGTAGCGGATCAGGCCATCCTCGCCGAGCACGACGACGCCGTCAGACGCGTTCTGGACGAGCGACCGGAAGCGCTCCTCGTTGCGCTGCATGATCGACGAGCAGGAGGCGCTCGGTCGTCGCCTGCTCCTGGAGGCGGCGGTTCTGGCCTGCCAGCACTCGCGACGCGCCACCGAACGCCAGCCAGATGAGGGCGACCAGCAGGCTCGATGCGACGACGGCGACGACGAAGACACCGGATCGCGTGGCGTCGATCCGTTGCTCGATCAGGCGGGCATCCTGGTAGACGTCGTAGACACCGATCGGATTGCCGTCGACCGCGCCCCGGATCGGGACGAACAGCTCGAGAAAGCGGCCGGACATCGGCGGCAGGCCCTCGACCGGGTCGCCGGCGCCGGCTGCAGCGTCGCCCCCCGCATATCGAGTGACGCTCTCGCCCGAGTAGGCGCTGGCGAGGAGAGGGCCGATCGAGAGGCGCCGGCCGCGGAGCTCGGCCAGGCTCGAATAGACGATCCGGCCGTCACGTGACCAGATGTTGATCCGGCGGATCTCGCCCGACAGGACCAGACGCTCGAGCTGGGCGTCGATCGCCGGGTCGCGGGTCGCTCCCAGGTCGAGGCTCGCTTCGTGCAGCCCGGGATCGACATAGCCGCGAACGATGGCCTCGACGCTGTGAACCGCCGATTCAGTCGCGCTTCGCCGGAGCTCGTCGGCAACGCTGTTCGACACCACGATCGCCATCCCGACGATCACGGCGACGGCAGGGGCAACGACGATCGTGCGGAGGCCCGGTCGCCGCGGGACGCGGGCAGCCGCTCGGAGCGAGGCCAAGGGAGGGAGGTGAGGTGTCATGCGGTGACGTCCACCGTACAAAGGACAGGCGGGCCCACGCCATGACCAATTCGTACGGGAGCGTCACCGGCCGCGTCCAGCCCGGCTGACGACCGAGCCCCGAACGACATCAGGTGAGGTTCGTCGGGGGCTCGAGCGTGTCCCGGTGCGGAGCGGCGAGTCTAGCCCTCCAGCACCGACAGGATGTTGCCGGCCGGATCCTTGAACCACGCAATGGCCGGGCCTTGCCCGCGCATGATCGCGCGCTCATCCTGGCCCATTCCCTCGTACCGCTCGAAGGCAATGCCGGCCTTGGTCAGCTCGTCGACCGCCTGGTCGATGTCGTCGACCGGGAAGTTCAGCACGGTGAACGTGGCCGGCTCGTGGTTGTCCTTCGGGTAGATCAGGACGTTGCCGCCGCCTGCGAGGTGGAGCGTCAGCATGCCGTTCTCTTCGGTCACCTCGACGCCGAGCGTCTGACCGAAGAACTCCTTGGACTTGGCGATGTCGTTCGACGAGAACCCAGAGAACGCGTGGCTGTCCTTGAACAATGGATTTTCCTCCTGATCGGCGGGCTAAACGGCCGGCAATCCGCGGCTCGTTCGCCTCAGTGTCGTCAATCAAGACTCCTTAGGGCACCAATACTCATCGGCGCTGGTCTCGCTCCATCTCGTCGCGGATCTTTCGCGCCTGCCATTCCGGCCCCAGGAATCGGCCGGAGCCCATCACGTACGCGCCATGCGCGATGAGGCCGATGCCCCAGCCGGCAACCGTATAGATGAACCAGAGGCGGTCCGGACTGAACGCGATGTTGTACGCGGCCAGGCCGATGTTGACGAGGACGAACACGAGCGCATGGCCGTAGAAGCCGCGCACGAGCTCTACTCGTTGCTTCGCCCGCTCATATCGTTCCTGCTCCGGCGTAATGCTCTTCATGCTGGTCATCGCGTCTGGTCCTCCGAGGTATGTCAACAGCGTTTACATAGCGAGCATGCCAGACAAAGTGAACGCTGTCAACATATGCGGTTACAATGGCCGCTATGGCGCGATCGACCTACCATCACGGCGATCTCCGACGGGCGCTCCTGACCGAAGCCCGCGAACTGGCCCGCTCGGACGGAACGAACGCGGTGACGCTGCGCGAGGTCGCCCGCCGCCTCGATGTGTCGCCGGCGGCCATCTATCGCCACTTTCCTGATCGGGACGCCCTTCTCGGCGACGTTGCCGCGAGCGCCCGCCTGGCCCTCGCCCGGCGGATGCTCGACGAGGTCGAGCGCGTGGCTGAGCGAGACGTGCGCGTCGGTGCGATTCGGCGATTCCAGGCAATTGGGCGCGGCTACATCCGGTTTGCCGAGGAGGAACCACACCTGCTCGTCGCGGCGTTCCTGCCGATCCAGCCGCAAGACGCCAGTCCCGAGGACCCGAATCCGTGGCACGTGCTTGCCGCGGCGCTGGACGAGCTCGTCGCGACGGGGGCAATGCCGCCGGAGCGACGTGCCGGGGCCGAGATCGTCGCCTGGTCGGCCGTCCACGGCTTCGCGACGCTGCGAGCGGGTCGCGCCTTCGAGGTCTCCGGCGAGCCCGAACCCGACCCGGACGCGCTCCTGGACGCGATCGCCCGATCCCTCGGGGTACGCGCGGTCTGATTCGACCTCGCAGAATTGGCCCTTGGACCGATGAGTTTCGCGACGACGGCGGGTCTAACCAGACGACCCACATCTGATCAACGCTGGCGACGATTCGCTGGACTTGACCCGAAGGAGACACTCGTGCCGGCATCCACAGGACTCTCCATCCCCGACCTGCGCGCCTCGATCCATGGGCGCGTGATCGCGCCCGACGACCCCGAATACGACAAGGCGCGGACCGTTGTCGCCGGTGGCATCGACCGCCATCCCGCGGTCATCGTCCGCGTCGCCGACGCCGAGGACGTCGCCACCGTCATCGCGCTCGCCCGTGAGACCGGCCTCGAGCTGGCGGTCCGGAGCGGCGGCCACAGCGGCGCGGGACACAGCGTCACCGAGGGTGGGATCGTCCTCGACCTGGCCGACATGAAGGCACTCGACATCGACGTCGCCGGGCGGACGGCCTGGGCGGAGACGGGCCTGACGGCGGCCGAGTACTCCACGGCCGTCGCGGCACACGGCCTCGCCACCGGCTTCGGCGACACGGGCTCCGTCGGGATCGGCGGCATCACGCTCGGCGGCGGCGTGGGCTACCTGGTCCGCAAGTACGGCCTGACCATCGACTCGCTCATCGCCGCCGACATCGTGACCGCCGACGGCCAGCAGCTTCGCGTCGACGCCGAGAACCATCCCGATCTGTTCTGGGCGATCCGCGGGGGCGGCGGCAACTTCGGCGTCGCGACGCGTTTCCAGTTCCGCCTTGCGGACGTCGGCTCGTTCGTCGGCGGGATGTTGATCCTGCCCGCCACGCCCGAGGTCGTCGCTGGTTTCATCGCCGCGGCAGAGGCGGCTCCCGAGGAGCTGTCGACGATCGCCAACGTCATGCCCTGCCCGCCGATGCCGTTCGTGCCCGAGGAGCAGCACGGCAAGCTCGTCGTTCTGGCCATCCTGGCCTATGCCGGGGACACCGAAGCGGGGCAGATCGCGCTCGCTCCGTTCCGGGCCCTCGCGACCCCGCTCGCCGACATGCTCAAGCCGATGCCCTATCCCGGAGATCTATCCGCCGGACGACGACGAGTACCACCCGCTGGCAATCGCCCGGACGATGTTCGTCGACAGGATCGATCTGCCCGTCGCCGAGACGATCGTCGATCACCTCGAGGCGTCGGACGCGGCCATGCGCGTGGCGCAGCTCCGGGTCCTCGGCGGGGCGATGGCCCGCGTGCCGGCCGACGCGACGGCCTTCGCCCATCGGAGCTCCCGGATCATGGTCAACGTCGCCTCGTTCTATGAGGGCCCCGCGGACAAGGACCAGCGGGCGACCTGGGTCGATGGGCTCGTCGCGGCTCTTCAGCAGGACGATCAGGGCGCCTACGTCAACTTCCTGGTCGACGAGGGCGAGGAGCGGATCCGCGCGGCCTACCCGGGTTCGACCTGGGACCGGCTCGCCGCGGTGAAGGCCCGCTACGACCCCTCCAACCTGTTCCGACTCAACCAGAACATCCCCCCGAGGGCCTAGTTGCCGGCGCGGAGGGTGTCCCGCAGACGGGGTAAGATCGCTCCTCGCGCGAAGAATCGTCGCGCCATCGGCTGCGGCGGAGAGGAGCCACCGGGGATGACTGACGTGGCGGCCGCGGACCGGGCTGCCCAGAGCCCGGCCACCGATGGAGCCGAGGCGCTGGGCGCAAAGCTGGAAGCGCATCGAGTCGAGCTGACTGCCTACTGCTACCGCATGCTCGGATCGGCGTTCGAGGCGGAGGACGCCGTCCAGGACACGTTCGTGCGGGCCTGGCGGGCCTACGATCGGTTCGAGGGCCGGTCCGCGCTGCGCTCGTGGCTCTATCGCATCGCGACGAACGTCTGCTTCGACATGCTCAGCGGGCGTGAGCGGCGGGCACGGCCGATGGATCTGGGGCCTGCGTTGAGCGCCGACACACCCCTGGGCGCGGCGCTCCCGGAGGTCACGTGGATCGAGCCCATCCCGGACGGTCGCATCCTGCCAGTGGGCGGTGATCCGGCGGCAGTGGCCGAGATGCGCGAGTCGGTTCGCCTCGCGTTCGTCGCGACGCTCCAGCATCTCCCTCCGCGCCAGCGGGCCGTGTTGATCCTGCGCGAGGTCCTGCAGTGGCAAGCGACCGAGGTCGCGGAGCTCCTCGACACGACGGTTGCGTCAGTCAACAGCGCGCTCCAACGAGCCCGGGCGACCCTCGGCGCGAAGGACGCCGACACTGCCCCCGCGCCTGAACCGATGGATGACGAGCAGCGAGCGCTTCTTGGCCGCTACGTCGACGCCTTCGAGCGCTACGACATGGACTCGCTGACGTCGCTGCTCCAGGAGGACGCGACGTGGAACATGCCGCCGTACGAGCTCTGGCTGCAGACCCACCTCGACATTCGGAAATGGTGCCTCGGGCCGGGCATCGGCTGCCGGGGCTCGCGCCTCATCCCGACCGTGGCGAATGGTTCGCCGGCTTTCGGCCAGTACAAGCCCAGTCCCGACGGCGGCCTGGAGCCCTGGTCACTCCAGGTGCTCGAACTCTCAGGTGGCCGGATCAGCGGAATCACGTTCTTCCTCGACACTGCTGCCCTGTTCCCGCTGTTCGGTCTGCCGCCGCGCCTGGACGCCTGATCGCTCGCTGAGCGGCACGACGCCGCTCAACCCCATGAACGCGAGCAGGTCGTAAAGCTCGGGCGAGGCGTGCCTGATCCACACCTCGCGACCCATCCGCCGCGCCGTGAGCTGGAGTCGGGCCAGGGCGTCGACCGTCACGGCGTCCGGGGCGATGATCGCACCGACGTCACACACGAGCTGGTTCGCGGCCCCGTTCGTCAGCAGGGCCTGGGCGCGGGCACACAACCCGGGAATGTCGGCCCGCTCGATCCGACCACTCGCGCCGAGTTCGATCTGCTGGGAATGTCGGATCCGCGGGCAGCGATGGCGGCGGCGACTCGTCGGGCGCAGCCAACGGCGGAGCTCCTTTCCTGGTCCGCGATGACGATCAAACGCGGAGGCGCCGGCGAGCGAACTCGCCTGGCGCCACCTACTTAGACCGCGGGCCGGGCTGAAACTCATCGGTGCGATCATTGGTACGTCGGCCTGGGCGAGCGGAGGAATTTCCATCATGGTGACGAGCAACGCGACCAGCCCCGAAGAGATGATCGCGGCCCTCCCGCCGGACAGGCGCGAGGCCATCGCCAAGGTCCGCGAGGTGATCCAGGCGAATCTGCCGGCCGGCTACGAGGAGGGGATGCAGTTCGGGATGATCGGCTGGTACGTGCCGCTCGAGCGCTTTCCCGATACGTACAACAAGCAGCCGCTGGGACTCGCCGCGCTCGCCAACCAGAAGAACTACATGGCGCTGTATCTCAACACCGTCTACGGCGACCCGGAGACGGAGCGCTGGTTCCGCGAGCGGTTCGCCGCCTCGGGCAAGAAGCTCGACATGGGCAAGTCATGTGTTCGCTTCAAGAAGCTCGACGATCTGCCGCTCGATGTGATCGCCGAGACAATCGCCCGGACGCCGGTCGACAAGTACATCGAGGGCTACGAGTCGGTTCGGGCCTCCTCGCGCAAGGAGCGGTCTGCGGCCGCCGACCAGGACGTGTAGCGCGGCGGCCACTCGTCCGGGTCCGTCCCTAATCCGAGCAGCGCGGACTCGATCGAGAACTCGAACAGGTCGTAGGTCTCGTCAGGTTCGAACGACCAGCTCAGCGGCGACGGCCGAGCGGACCTCGGCGTCAGCGACGAGGACCGCCCGACCGCGGACGGCAGAACTCCCTCGGGGCCGCCGGATCCTGATGGGTATGCAGCGCGTATCGCCCGTCCGTCGCCAGATCCTTCCGCTTCGGCGAGCGGTTGATGAAGGCATACAGCCGATCGTCGACGATCCCGACTGAGATCGGATGGATCCGTGGCGGACCCATCGGCGCGAACGGTTGCGAGGAGCGCCTCGCCATCGTCACTCGCCGCGGTAGATGAGGCGTCGGCCTTCGGCGGCCATCTCGGGTGCGGCGGCTTTGAACTCGGCCCAGGTCGCCATGGTTCGATCACCCCAGCTCGTAGTCGAGTTCGTACGTCGCTTTCGGGCCACCCGGAGCCTCGAACGTTCCGCTACCGGTGATGCCCTTCAGGCCGTCGGATCCCGGACCCCGGAATGATCGTCCATTTGCCGCGTGATGCTGCTCCGTCGAACTCGCCGGATGCGTCGATGACCAACGAGCCGCTGCGCCCACCGACGGCGCCTTTGATCGCTGCAGGCCGACGTACGTCGCCGTCCCATCCGGTCGGTAGGACATCAGCCAGTGGACCTGGCCGTCGCCCTCGATGTCGCCGCTGAACGTCTGGTCACCCCACGCGTGGGTCAGCTTCGCCTTGTCCCCGCGGTCCTCGTAGGTGTCCTCGTTGAACGACGTGATCTGGAATGAGCCGTTGGCCTTCGCCATGCCGCGACCTCCGTTGAATCCGCGAGTCATGCATATGGTGGCCCTTCAGGCGACCGGGAGCTGGACTTCGGTGACGAGATCCGCGTCGTCCGCGACGAGGTAGCCGCGGTGGCAGGCGCAGCTCCGGCTCGGCGCCGAACTGGAGGTAGATGATCCGCAGCGGGCCTGTCGGCTGCAGGCCGGCGGCCTCGACCCAGCGCTCGAGCGCGCGGCGTCCCTCGCGAACCAGATCGTACGACCCGCGAACGATGACGGTCGCCGCTCGACACGCCGGCAGGCGCCTGAAGCCGACGCGCCCGGTCGGAGTCGACCGGCCCGCTGACCGGGACGAAGATCTCGACGGCGCCGTCGGGCGCGATCAACGTGCCGGGCGGCCGGTGGGCGCGCCGGCGGAGGTCGCGGATGAACGCCTCCAGCTCATAGAACGCCGATCCGACGTCGGTGTCGCCCCGGTCGGCCAGCGCGAGCGTCGCGACGGCGTCGGCGGCGAGCGGCCGGACGACGATGTCCGGCTGCTCGGAACCGGTCGAGCTCATCTCGACGCGGATGTCGAGGGTTGCCAGGCGGCGGTCGATCTCGCGCCGCTCGCGCTCGAGCTCTACCCGCCGTCGGTCGAGGGCCGATCGGAGGTCCGCCCCGCCCGAGACGAGCCGGCCGATCTCGGCCAGGCCGATGCCCATGTCGCGAAGCGCCACGATCCGGCGGAGCTCCGGCAGCTGGGCGGGCGAGTAGTAGCGGTAGGCTGTCGCGGGGTCGACCCAGACCGGCCGGAACAGTCCGAGCGCGTCATACGAGCGGAGGACCTTCGCGGAGACACCCGCGAGCCGGGCGAACGGACCGATCGTGAACATGCCCGAACAAGGGTACCCCTTGACCTTCCCCCTCGGTCAAGGTTCAGGATGGACATCCGCCACGTGGAGGACCCGATGCGCCCCATCCGAATCGCCGCCCAGCTCCATCCCCAGCAGGGCGACTACCGCCCGCTGCGGGACGGAGCGGTTCGGGCCGAGGAGCTTGGCTACGACATCCTCTACAACTGGGACCACTTCTTCCCGCTGTACGGCGACCCCGACGGCCCGCATCTCGAGTGCTGGACGGTCCTCGCGGCCTGGGCCGAGGCAACCGAGCGGATCGAGATCGGTCCGCTCGTCAGCTGCACACTCCTACCGCAACCCGAACCTCATCGCCGACATGGCGCGGACGATCGATCGCATCAGCGACGGGCGGTTCATCCTGGGCCTCGGCGCCGGCTGGTTCGCGCGCGACTACGACGAGTACGGCTACGAGTTCGGGACCGCCGGGAGCAGGATCGCCGCGCTCGCCGCGGCGGTGCCGGTGATCGCCCGCCGGCTCGACCTGCTGAACCCGCCGCCGGTCCGCCGCCCACCGATCCTTATCGCGGGCCAAGGGCGAGCGGCGAACCTTGCGGATCGTCGCCGAGCACGCCGACGGCTGGCATGCCCACTTTCCGGACAGGCCCGCTGAGCTCGAGCCGAAGGTGGCCGCCCTTCGCCGGTGGTGCGCCGAGATCGGCCGCGATCCGGCGGAGATCGAGTGGGGCGTTGGCGTCGACCCGGAGGATCTCGATCGCTTCCTGGTCGAAGACGCCCCGACCTACGTCGACATGGGCTTCACCCAGTTCACGCTGGGCTTCGGCGGGCCGACGTGGAACGTGGACGGCGGGCGGGCATGGCTGGCGTGGCGCGATGAGCTCAACGAGCAGCGAGCGGCGACAGCCGCCGTCAGCGCCGTCGCCGCCGCTGACGCCGCAGGCCCTCGATGATCGCGTCGATCGCGAACCGGTATGCCTCGTCGACATCGCCGCCGAGCCGGAACGCCCCCGCCAGCTCCATGCTGACGAAGCCGTGGGCGAAGGCCGTCAGGAGTCGCGCCGCCTCCAGCGAACGCTCCCGACCGACGACCCGCTCGGTCAGCAGCAGGAGCCCGGCCGGCGGCGGCGGCGTTGGCTTCGGCCGTCGGGTTCGCCTCCGGCAGGAGGTTCGTGAAGAGGAGTTGATAGGCGCCGGGCGACCGATGGGCGAAGGCCCGGTAGCGATCCGCCAGGACCCGCACGGCCTCGGCCGGATCCTCGACGTCGAGGGCCGGGGCGACGACCGCACCAAGCTCCGCTGCGACGTCGTCCGCGATCGCCCGGATCAACGCCGGCCGGCCGGCGAAGCGCTTGTAGAGCGACGGAGCGCGGACGCCCACCGCGTCGGCGACCGCCTGCATGGTCACGGCGTCGAGCCCTCCTCGTTCGAGGAGGGCTCGTCCGGCGCCGACGATCGCGTCGGCAGAGGTCCGGGCGCGGGCGGGGCTCACCCGGCCACCGTGTGTGCGTTCGGCTCGCGGCCCCGGTCACGGCGGGTCTGACGGCTCGCTGCGGCGCGTGCCGCCTTCCCGATCCGGCCCAGGTGGGTGTCGCCGAAACCCGACGCGAGCTTCACGCCGTAGCCGGCGGCTCGGTCCATGCCGGTGTGGGCGATGAGGACGGTCCCGGCGAGGGCAAGCGGCGTGATGCCGAGACGCCAGGCCCGCACCCGAGGACCGCGAGTCCGAAGGCCCAGTTGTGGACGAGGTTGTAGACGAACGCTCCGATGCGTGGGCCACCGAGATAGCCGGCGATCGCGAGATCCGGGACGAGGAGCGCAGGCAGGAACCAGAGGAACTCGCCGCCGAGCCGGCCGAAGGCGACGCCTGCGGCGACGAGAACGGCGAGGCCCTCGAGCCGGAGCCAGCGGCGCGCCTGCGAGTCGATGGTCGTCGTTGCGATTGAAGCGGTCATGTCGGACTCCTTTCAGGGTCGGGTGTCTGGTTGACATGGCTACATACATAGCCTTCATGGCTATTGTCAATAGCCTATTTTCGCAGCGACTCTACTAAACGCCGACTAAACGCGCGAGACCCGTTGACACCGGCTTGGCGACCGTCGCATCCTCTGAGACTCGGGGATGTGAACCCGGTTTAGGTCCGCCGGCGACCGTCGACGCCCGCTCGCGACCGCCGCCGTCTCGCGCCGCCCGGTGATGACCGCTGGGCGCAACCGCTCCGGGAGGTTTGGTCGATGCCCGCTTCGCTCCCGCCAGGCCCGCGCCCCCGGTCTTGCTGCTCGACGTCCGGGTGGTCGCCGGATCGGTCCTGCTCCTCGGCGCGCTGCTGCCCATGGCCGGATCGCTGCCGGCCATGGCCACCCACACGCCCGAGCCGTCGTCCGTGACGATCGCCGGCAGCCTCCAGTCCGAGCTCGGCTGCCCCGGCGACTGGCAGCCGGACTGCGCCGCGACGCACCTCGACCTTCGACGCGGACGACGACGTCTGGCAGGCGCACGTTCGACGTCCCGGCCGGCGACTGGGAGTACAAGGCGCCGCTCAACGACAGCTGGGACGAGAACTACGGCCTCCACGCCGCGCCGGACGGCGCGAACATCCCGCTCTCGCTCGGCGCGCCGCGCGTCGGTCAAGTTCTACTACGACCACGAGACCCACTGGGTCACCGACAACGTCAGCTCGGTCATCGCGGTCGCGCCCGGCAGCTTCCAGAGCGAGCTCGGCTGCGCCGGCGACTGGGACCGGGCTGCCTGCGCTCGTGGCTCCAGGACCTCGACGGCGACGGCACCTACGTCTTCGAGACGACCGCGCTCCCGGCCGGCAACTACGAGGCCAAGGTCGCGATCAACGAGTCCTGGGACGAGAACTACGGCCAGGGCGGCGTCCCGGACGGCGCGAACATCCCCTTCACGGTCCCCGCGACGGCGCCGACGGTCACGTTCACCTACGTCGCCTCGACCCACGTCCTCGACCGTCGTCGGCCGGGCCACGGCCACGACGACAACGTCGAGTGGGACGGCCTGCGCCACGACTCGCGCGACCGCTCTACCGGACGCCCGGCGGCGCGGTGCCGGCCGGGACGCCGGTCACGCTCCGCTTCCGCACGTTCCACGACGACGTCACGGGCGTCCGCGCTGCGCCTCTTCAGCGTCGACGCCGGCGCGCCAGTCGCTGCTGACGATGTCGCTCGCCGCCGAGCGACGTCGTCCTGCTACGAGGCGGGCCTCGGCGGCGCGAGCGCTGCGACTTCTGGAGCGTCGACGCTCCCGACCGCGGCCGCCGGACAACCTCTGGTACCGCTTCGTCGTCACCGACGGCACCGACACCGACTACTACGCCGACGACACGGCCGCCCTCGACGGCGGCCTCGGCGCCGCCGACCGACGACCCGATCGACCAGAGCTGGGCGCTCATGGTCCACGACCCCGGCTTCACCGCGCCGGCCTGGGCGAAGGACGCCGTCATCTACCAGATCTTCCCCGACCGCTTCCGCAACGGCCGACACGAACAACGACCCGCAAGACCGGCGACGATCCGCTACGACGACCCGGTCCTGCAAGCTGCCGTGGGGCGTCAAGCCCGAGGGCTACTGCCGCAACTACGAGGACGGCGCGACGAACTGCCCGTGGCGCTTCGACACGACGCCGCCGGCCGACAGCCCGACCAAGGAGCAGCCGCGCGGCCGCGACTACTACGGCGGCGACCTGAAGGGCGTCGACCAGCAGCTCGACTACCTCGCGTCGCTCGGCGTCACCGCGATCTACTTCAACCCGATCTTCGACGCCGGCTCGAACCACTCCTACGACACGCAGGACTACACGAAGATCGACCCGTACTTCGGCACCCAGAAGGACTTCGAGCAACCTCGTCAAGCACGCCGAAGACGCTCGGCATCCGGATCATCCTCGACGGCGTGTTCAACCACATGTCGTCGCGACAGCCCGCTGTTCGACCGCTACCACCACTACGCGACGCGTCGGCGCCTGCGAGTCGACGAGCTCGCCGTATCGCTAGCTGGTTCGTCTTCACCGAGGTCGGGCCGGCAACGGCCCGTGCGCCGGTGCGGACGGTCCGACACCGGCGCCCTACGAGGGCTGGTTCGGCTTCGACTCGATCCCCGTCCTGCACAAGACGCAGGCCGACGGTGCAGGACTACTTCCTGACCGCGCCCGACAGCATCGCGAAGCGCTGGCTCCAGCCGGCGCCTCCGGCTGGCGCCTGGACGTGTCCGGCGACCCGTCGTTCCCGAACGGCTACTGGGAGTCGTTCCGGTCAGTCGTCAAGGCGACGAACCCGCGACGCCCTGACGATCTCGCGAGACATGGCAGAAGGACTCCACGCTACTGCGGATGATCCGCGGCGACCGGCTCGACACGACGATGAACTACCGGCTCCGCGACGCGGTCATCGCCCTGCTCGCCCGCAGGCCTTCGATTCCAAGGGCTTCGCCGACAGCGGCCACGCAGATCAGCTCTCGGACTTCGCCGACCGGCTCGCGTCCATCCGCGAGGACTACCCGGACGCCGCCTACTACTCGCTGATGAACCTGCTCGACAGCCACGACACGGAGCGGCTCCTCTGGACGCTGACCCCGGCGCCGGAGACGACCGCGGGACGCGAGGGCACGACCGGCCAACGTGGCCGACGGCAAGCTGCGCGTCCGGCTCGCCTCCCTCATCCAGTTCACCGTGCCCGGCGCGCCGACGGTCTACTACGGCGACGAGGTCGGGGTGACCGGCGACGACGACCCCGACGACCGCCGGACGTATCCGTGGGCTGACCTCGGCGGCTCGCCCGACACGGCGATGCTCGCCCACTACACGGCCCTGGCCGCCCTCCGCGACGAGCTCGCCGCGCTGACCGACGGCGACTTCCGGCATCCTCCTCGCGAACGATGCCGACGAGACCGTCGCCTACGGTCGCAGGACCGGCAGCGCGGCCGCGATCGTCGCACTCAACCGGTCGGACGCAGCGCAGGCGCCTCGACGATCCCCGTCGACGGCTATCTGCCGGACGGGACGTCACTCGCCCGGCGCTTCGGCGTCGGGACGGCGGCCTCCGGCTCGGTCATCGGTCGCCGACGGGACCATCGAGCTGACGCTGCCCGCCGATGTCCGGCGCTCGTCCTCGCGACCGGCGCGCGTCGATCTCGCGCCGCCGGCCGCACCGACCGGCCTCGCATGTCACGAACGAGGCCGCCAACGAGGTCTCGGTCGCCTGGAAGCCGTGCGCAGGCGCGGCCGGTTACGACGTCTGGGTCGAGCCCGCTCTCAGGCGGCGGCTACGTCAAGGCCAACGACGACGCCGATCACCGGCACGTCGTTCACGATCGACGGGCTCCAGAACGCCCGCCGCCACTACATCGTGGTCCGGGCGCTCGACGCGGCCGGCAACGCGAGCGCCCCGTCGAACGAGGTCGTCGGCGCTGCCGCACCTCATCATCGGCTGGGCGAACCTCCAGTGGCCGCCGTCGATGACGCACACGGTGTCGGCGATCGACCGGACCGACAACGCCTACGGCCAGGTCTGGATCGACGGCGTCACGAGCGACGCCCGGGCCCACGCCCGGGCTTGATCGCCCAGCTCGGCTTCGGGCCGGACGGCTCCGACCCGGCCGGCAACGCCGCGTGGTCGTGGGTCGAGGCCGCCTTCAACACCGACGCCGGCAACAACGACGAGTTCGTCGCGTCGCTCCAGCCCGAGACGCCCGGCACGTACGACTACGCCTACCGCTACAGCGTCACCGACGGCCGCGACTGGATCTACGCCGACCTCGACGGGATCGGCAACGGCTATTCGGCCGGCCCAGGCCGGCTCCCTGACCGTCGACGCGAGCGGCGACACGACGCGCCCGGCGGCACCGACCGGCCTCCATGTGGTATCAGCATCGCCGGCCGGGATCGAGCTCGCCTGGGATGCGGTGCCGTCCGACCCGACGCTGTACGGGTACGAGGTGCGGCGCGAGCGAGTCGGGCGGAGGCCCGTACACGACGCTCGCCTCTACATCGAGCACGTCGTTCACCGACACGACCGTCGGCGAGGGTGAGACGTTCTTCTACGTCGTCCGGTCGGTCGACACGTCGTTCAATCGATCCGGGCCGTCCAACGAGGTCGAGGCGACCGCCGAGCTCCGACCGTGACCCTGACGTTCAACGTGACGGTCCCGGCGACGATCGACGCCACCGGTCGCTCGGTCTACATCGCGGGCTTCCTCGACCGCCTCGATGGCGGCCTGCCGCAATGGGATCCGGGCGGCGTGTCCCTCACCAGGGTCGACGCGACCCACTGGACGATCACCTTCACCGGCAAGGAGACGACCCAGCTCGAATACAAGTACACGCTCGGCGATTGGGACCACGTCGAGAAGGACGCGGCCTGCGGCGAGATCGCCAACCGGCAGCTCACGTTGAGCTATGGCGCGACGGGGACGCAGGTGGTCAACGACACGATCCCGAACTTCAGAAACGTCGCGCCCTGCGGAAACTGAGGCGCCCTTCTAGGCCTGTCTGACGCCGGCCTTCCATACGCTCTCGATGCGGTCGGGCAGCGTCCCGACGTCGTAGGGATCGCCGGTCACGACGACGAGGTCGGCGAGCTTGCCCTCCTCGATCGTCCCGAGATCGGCGTCCACGCCCAGCAGCTGGGCGGCGCTCCGCGTCGTTGCCTCGAGCGCGGCGCCGGGCGTCATCCCGCCGTCGACCATGAGGCTCAGCTCGCGGAGATTGCGGCCGTGCGGCGTCACGCCCGAGTCCGTGCCCATGGCGATCCGGACGCCTGCCTCGACCGCGTGACGGAAGGCCGCCCGGTGGATCTCGATGACGGCGCGCGCCTTCTCGACGACGAAGGGCGGCAGGGGCACGCCGGCCTCGGCGGCGTCGATGACGCCCTGGGGCGCGACGAGGGTGGGCACGAACCATGTCCCACGTTGCTTCATCAGCTCGATCGCCTCGTCGTCGAGGTAGATGCCATGGTCGATCGAGCGGATTCCGGCCCGGACGGCGTTCTTGATCCCGTCCGCGCCCTGGGCGTGGGCCATGACGAAGATGCCTGCCGCGGTCGCCTCCTCGACGATCGTCTCGAGCTCGATCGGACGGAAGTGAGCGTGGCGTGGATCGTCGCGCGGCGAGAGGACTCCGCCGCTCGTCGCGACCTTGATGACGTCGGCCCCCATCCGGACGAGTTCACGGACCTTGCGACGTGCCTCGTCCGGCCCGTCGATGAGCCCGGATGGCCGGCCGGGGTGGCTGATCATGAAGGGGACATCCGCCCCGGATGGATACCAGTCGTCGCCGTGGCCGCCGGTCTGGGTCAGCATGACGAGCGAGATCTGCAGCCGCGGGCCGCGGAGGAGCCCGTCGTCCACCGCCTCCTTGATCCCGAGGTCGGCCCCGCCGGCGTCGCGGACGCTCGTGATCCCCGCCCGGAGCGTCGCGTCGAGGTTCCGGCCGGCCTCGTAGAACTGGCGCGAGAACGGCTGCTGGACGGCCGCCCACAGGTCGACATTGCTGACCGTGACGTGAACGTGGCAATCGAAGAGTCCCGGCAGGATCGTTCGGCCCTCGACGTCCACCGCCTCGTCGCCATCCAGACCGGTGCCGACGCCCACGATGCGGCCATCCTCGACGGCGACGTCGGCATCGGCCGGTGCGGCGCCCGTACCGTCGAACAGCCGGCCGCCCTTGAATACGGTCCGCGTCATCCCTCGCCTCCGGTGGTCAACGTTGCCCGGAACAGGTCCGTTCCGCCGCTGCCGGACAGGCGGTACGACCACGTCGCACCGTCGTTGCTGCCGTCGGCTCGCCAGGCGGCGTCGTCGAGGACCGCGCCTGCGTCGGCCGCCGCCGCATACTCGAGGCGATAGCGGCGGGGCAACACCGCGAGCTCCCCGGCCGTTCCCCCGGCCGCCAGGATCGCCTCCTCGAGCCAGTCGAGGTAGACGGCGTTGTTGGCGTGATCCATCGGGTCGAGCTCGTGGGGCCTGACGGCGAACCGTCGCGTCGGTGTGCCCGGCGGCGTCGGGGGCAACGCGACGCGTGCCATGGCCGCGCTCGACTCCGGAATCTTGAACTCCTCCGCGAAGATCGCCGGGATCCGGGTCGAGCCCGCCCCGCCCGTCGATCATGACCCAGTCCGTGTGGACCCAGCCGGCGAGGCTGCCGTCGGGCAGGATGAACTCGCCCCGACGGCGGGCCCAGACGCGTCGCTGGCCGACCACCGCCGTCCGCGAGAGCAGGGTCGTGCCCAGCGGGACCGGGGCGAGGACCTCCAGCTCCGCGGCGCGGACGAGCCATGTCAGCTCGCGCTGGGTGTACCAGTCGCGATCGAAACCGCGCGCCGTCGAGTGGAGCCAGGCGACGTCCTGCGCGTACCGGAGCAGGCCGGACGTGCGGAGCAGTCCGTCGGGGCCGGCCTCGTCGAACCGGACGCGGTAGGTCGCCTCGTGGGTGAGGATCTCGGAGGCGGTTTCGGTCAGCGGCTGGCCGGTCACGACGCGACTCCGGCGAGCTGGTCGAGCGTCTCGAGCCCGACGATCTCGGTCCCGGCGAGCGGCGCGGTCTGGCGCTCGAGGCGCGCCGTGCACGACCGGAGTGAGTCGAAGATGACGAGGACGGCGCGGAGCCGTTCATCGTCGTCCGCCGCGTGCGTCCGCGCGTCGTCGAGCTGGTGCAGGACGTCCGCCGAGATGCCGCGCGCGCCCCACTTGCAGTCGACGGCGGCCGCACGACCCTCGATCTCGACCGTGACGTCGTACGGGTGGATCTCCGCCCGGACGCCGTCGAACAGGATCCGCCGCTCGCGCCGGATCGCCGTCGATGGGGCATCCGGGTGGCCGCGCCGCAACAACAGCTCGGTGAGCGCCTCCACGATCGCGCCGCGGTACTGGCTGCGGACCTGTTCGCCGCGCTCCGCGACCGCCAGCGAGGCGGCGAGGATCGCTTCGGCTCGCTCGTTCGCTCGGCCCGTCGCGAACAACGAAGGAAACATGACCCGCCACGCATCCGCGTCGGTCGTCTCGCCGTTCATGACGGCCCGAGCGAGGAGCCGCTCGTCGTACGTCGCGACGGCGAGTAGCTCAGCCGCCCGGCCGACGAGCGGATCCGCCTGGATGCCGGCGTAGACCACCGCCCGGGCGTCGGGCGCGGCGTCCTGGAACCTCACGTCTGCCCGCCGCCGGCGTTCACGGCCGCTCGCCGATGGCCGCGAGGACAACCTGCGGGAACGTCGACAGCCAGTCGATCGCCCGATGCGGATCCTCGATCAGCCCGGCCTCGACGGAGACGCGGACGACGGCCGCGCCGCGTTCCGGCGTCAGCGGTTCGTCGCTCCGCCCGGCGGCGGCAGCCTCGAGGCGGTCTCGCCACGAGTCCGCGAGGTCCTGGACGTACTGCCACTCGTCGTCGACCTCCTCACCGAGGGTCGCGAGGGCGTCGAGCGTCTCGAGGGCGCCGTCGATCGCGGCACCGATGGTCTCCGGGATGACGGGGCTGGACTCGACGGGCGGCACGCCCGAAGACTAGCGCGCGGGCGCCGACTTCCGCCGGAGCGTCCAGCCGCGAGGCCGATCGTGACCGGCGATCGTCCGGTCGGCGCGGACGATCAGCCCGAGGAGCCGGCCCCGGCCGGCCTCGTCCCAGGCCTCTGAATACGCCTGCGTTGCTTCCATGCGAATCCTGCCCGCCTGCGAACGCTCGCCGATCTGCTCGAGAGCGGCGACTCGATCGAGGATGTCGCGATAGAGACCGGGCAGATCGTCGGCGGGCGTCGAGGCGACCTCGACCGCGATCGCTCCTTGGGCTGGGGAACCCCTAGTTTCCATCACGATCCACGGTGCACCCGGAATTGACCATAGGGAATAGCGCACTCGTTCGGAGCCCCGCGTCCGATGGTCCACCCCGTGGACGGCTCGCTAGTCGCCCCCGTGGTCACCAGAGCGCACCACGAAGCCGTCGAAGCGCGCCGGTACCCGGCATCCGAACGATGGACACGCCCTCGACGATGGCCCCCGGCGGCCCGGTCCGCAGCAGGTGCTCGATCCGGTCGAGTTCGGGTCCAGAACCCTCCGCGACGGCTCGAACGGAGCCGTCCCGTTCGTTCGCGACCCATCCGCCAAGCCCGAGCCGGCGCGCCTCCCGCACGACGTAGTAGCGGAAGCCGACGCCCTGGACGCGGCCGCGGACGACGGCCTCGAGGCGGAGGAGCTCGCCCATTCAGGCGGCAGCGTCGCGGCGTGGCCAGGCGAGCAGGAGGACGTCGAGCGCGAGCTCCGGGCTGACGTTTGCGTTGATCAGCTCCGCGCTCCGGTCGAGGCGGGCGAGGAATGGCCCGAGCCGGGCGGCTGTCAGGTCGGTCGAGCCCCGCAGATCGTCCAGCAGCGCGGGATCGCGGAGGCGGCGCTCCTCACCGAGCCCGACGAGCACGAGGTCGCGGGTGAGGTCGCGCCAGATCTCGACGGTGAGGGCCGCGGCGCGGCGGCGTTCCGCGGCAGGAGCCCGGGTCTCGCGAACCGCGGACTCGTCGGCTTCGGCGTCGTCCATCCCCTCGGCGGCAGCGTCCGCCGACGTCGTATCCGAAGCGGCGGGGGCCGGTGCGGCGGCCCGGACGCCCTTGCGGGCGCGCTTCCCGGGCGTCACCTCCGCCGGAGGGTTCGCTGCCCGATCGAGGATCCGGACCAGATCTCCGGCTCGCGCGAGCACCTCGCGACCGACCGACAGGCGACGTGCCGCCCCCGCACTCGCGAGGTCGAGCAGGGATCGCGCGATCTCGGCCCGAACCGTGACGGCTTCAGGGGCGAGCGCCCAGATGCGCGCGATCCCGGGCCGCCCACCGGAGAGGCGCGCGAGTCGGGCGGCGGTTGGTGGGTCGGCCAGCCCTGCGTCGGCCAGGATCGTCTCGATCTCGCGGGTCGCCACCGGCCCGAGCCGGAGCCGGACGCAGCGGGATCGGACGGTCGGCAGGAGCTGATCCTCCTGGTCGGCGCACAGGATGATCGTGACCCCGGCGGGCGGTTCCTCGAGGGTCTTGAGGAGCGCCGATTGGGCGTCCTCGTTCAGGCGGTCCGCCTTTTCGATCAGCGCGACGCGTGCGCCACCCTCGACCGGCAGCAGGGCGAGGTCCGAGATCAGCCGCCGGACGGTCCCGGGCTCGGGTTCGTCGCGCGCCCCGATCCGGATCTGGTTGCCAGCACCCGCCGGAACGAGCCGATGGAGATCGGCGTGGCTGCCGTGCTCGACGAGGCGGCAGCCACGGCACTCCCGGCACGGCCGATCCGCCGGGTCCGACGCATCGCATAGCAGCCCGGCGGCGAGGTCGAGGGCGAGCGTCGTCTTGCCGACCCCGGCGGGGCCGGTGATGACGATCGCGTGCGGCGGCGATCCGGTGATCATCGACCGGATCGCGGCCGCGGCCGCGTCATGACCGCGGGTCAGGAGGCGCGACATCGGACTGGTCAGGCGGTCTCGGCCTTCTTGCGGGTCGTGCGGCGCTTGGGCGCGGCGCCGGGCTCGGCGGCATCCGCACCCGCGGCCGCGTCGCTCGCGGCCGAATCGCCGGCTGTCTCCGCAGCACCGACGGCCGGCGCCTTGGCCCGGGTCGTCCTCCGCTTCGGCGCGGCGCTGGCCCCGGCGGCGTCGCCGGCGGCTGCCGAGGAATCCGCCTTGGGGCGAGATGCCCTGCGCTTCGGGGCGTCGGCCGTGGTCTCGGGCGATGCGGCGCCGTCGGATGCAGCGACCGCCGTGGGCTCGGTCTTCCGCCTCGTGGTGGTGCGGCGCTTCGTCGCCGGCTCCGCCCCGGCTGATGCCTCGGACGGCGCGCTGGACGGAGCCGCCTCGCTGCCCGTGGCCTCGCGCCGGCTCGCGGGCGGCGACGACTTGGGTGACTGGGCGAGCTGAGCCCGGAGGATCGCCTCCAGCTCCTCGGGAACCTCGCTCCACGGCTCGCTCGAACGCGGGCCGGCCGGTCGGTCTCCCCGATCCTGCCGGTCGAAGCGGTCCTGCCGCGGCGGTCGATCCTGCCGGACAGGCCCAGGCCCGCTCGGTCGGCCGCGCGGCGCCCCGCCGGCTGGCTCCCTGGCGCTGACGTCGGGATAGCGGTTGATGCCGCCACCGCCGCCTCGGCCGTACCGCTCACGGTCGACCGCCGCGTTGTAGCCGGCGCGGCCACCGCGCGGCCCGCCGCGACCCTGCTGGCCTCCGCCACCGCCACGGCCGCCCTGGCCGCGGCGCTGCTCGGCGATCAGGTACTCCGGGATCTCCGGCTCGTCGAAGTCCTCGTCGTCGGCCGCGGGCCGGATCGAGGTCGGCTTCGAGCTCGGCACGCCGAGCTGCGAGTCCCAGACGGATCCGAACGGCGTCGTGCGTGGGGCGCGGGGCGCCGATGCGATCTCGACTTCGTCTTCCTCTTCGTCGGCCTCGCCGTCCGCTGCATCCGGCAACGCCTGCGGTCCGACGGCGCCGGCAGCCGGCTCGAAGCCGGGCTCCAGCTCGCGACCGCGACCCCGACCCCGACCCCGACCGCCTCGCCGCCGCCGCCGGCGGCGGCCGTCGGCATCCAGGCCCGAGTCGTCCTCGGCGTCGAGCGGCGCCGTGGAGCCGTCCGCGCTCGGCACGTCCGCCGGGCCCGTGACCGGAGCGACCTTGGAGAGCTTCTCCCCGGGCAGCGCCGTCAAGCCGGGTCCGGCGGCAACGTCGTGGGTTCCGTTCGTGGCCGCCCGTCCGCGCGCGGCGACCGGCTCGGCCTCGCCTGGGCGACCGCGTCCGCGTCCACGTCCGCCGCGCCCGCGACCCGCCCCGGTGCCCTCGGTCTGCTTGTCCGGCACCTCGGTCATCGAGAGGTCCTCGTCGTCGCCGGCGACCCGCCGTCCGGACCGCGACGAGCCCTTCTCGACGCGAGCGAGCTGGGTGATGTCGGTGAAGATGTCGGCTACCTCGATGAGGTCCGACGACGTGTTGCCACGGAAGCTGATGACCTCGACACGGACGCCCATCTCCTGGACCGCCCGGATCGCCGGGGCGAAGTCCCCGTCGCCCGACACGACGATCGCCACGTCGAGGTTGCGAGCCGTCTTCATCAGGTCGACGACGAGCTCGATGTCGAGGTTGGCCTTGACCTTGCCGTCGCCGTACTTGCGAATGTCCTTGCTGACCACCTTGTACTGGTTCCGGGCGAGGAAGGAATGAAAGTTGCGCTGGTTCTCGTTGTCCGGGTCAAGCCCGGTATAGGCATAGGCGCGGACGAAGTCCCGGCCTGCCGTGGCCGACTTCAGCAGCGTGACGTAATCGATATCCACGCCGGCCGCCTTGGCCGCGTAGAAGATGTTCGCCACGTCCACGAAGACGGCGACGTTCTTTCCCACAAATGACTCCTTGGTTAGTTCTTACCCGCGGCGCCGGCGCGGTGACGCAGCTCGGCGGGCGGGATCATCGGGCCCGGCGTGCGGAGGCCCCGACCGCGGCCACCTGCCGTTCCGTGCGCGGACCAGCTTCGACGAAACCGTGACGCTCCCAGCGGGTCCGCTCCGCCGGGTCCTCCGACAGCGGCGCTTCCACGACGCTGCAGCCCTTGTTCTGTGCTGAACGAATGACTTCCTCGATGAGGGCATCGGTCACGCGCTCGGCATCGTGGTCGGGATCCACCACGAGAAGGTCCACCGTCCCCACGAATCCGCCGGCGCGAACCGAAGGCCGAAGGGCGAGGACCGCCCCACCGACAACCTCGCGTCGAACCTCGGCGACGAAGATGCTCGCCTGCGGGAGGTAGACCAGCTGTCGGAGCAGGTCCGCCGGCGCGAGCGCGCCCGCAGCGTCCGACGACCGGATGACGGCGTCGCTCAATGCGACCAGTCGATCGATGTCGGTGATGCGAGCGGTTCGAACCAGATATTCCACGCGGGCTTTGATGCCACCTCGTAGGGCCGGCGGTCGCGATCTGTCACATCGCGGTCCGATCGGATTTCACACCGGTTCCAATGGGGCCTCGCGGGGTGGCGAGCGGTAAGCTCGGCAGCCACGCCCGGGTCGCGCTGGTCGGTGTTGCAATCGGTCCGCCGATGCATATGATACGGCATCGCTTCGGCGGCATCCTGCGCGCCGCCCGAGCCGGGATCCTGCGCCGTCTTCCGTCATGCACCGCCGCCCGAGCCAGGGACTCCATCAACCACCTTGAAAACCCGAGGTGGCTGACCCCTCGGAACGGCATCGGGCAGCGGACGACAGGCCTGGGCCAGGGAACGGGACGGGGCGGGAGGATGCACCGACCGAGATCGATCGGGAGTCGCCCGGTCGATCAGCATGAGGAGGAGATTGAATGAAGTTTCGGAAGCTGAGCGCGCTCGCGGGCGCGACGATGCTGGTGTTTGCCGCGTGCAGCACCACCCCACCGGCGGCTTCGGCTGCACCGGGCGGAGCGCCCGGCTGGCGCCGAGCAGCGCCCGCACCGAGCGTGGACACATCAAAGGGCACCGTCAAGTTCGCCATCGAGCTGCCCCAGCAGGGCAGCGAGAAGGCGGCATCGGACCCGATCATCAACGGCATCAAGCTTGCCGTGAAGCAGGCCGGCGGCGGCGCCGGCGGCTACAAGATCGACATCCCCCAGGGATCGATCTACGACGACGCCCTCAACGGCGCGCACGACCCGCAGACCGGCGCCAACAACATGAGCCAGATCGTCGCAGACCCGGACCACCGTCGCGGTCATCGGCCCGCTCAACTCGAGCGTCGCCGAAGGCGCAGATCCCGATTTCGAACGAGGGCGGGCTGTCTCCAGTGCTCGCCGGCCAACACGAACCCGGACCTGACCAAGGGCGCGCCCGCGGCCGAGCTCCGGACCAAGCCGAACAACTACATCCGCGTCGTCACGACAGACGACGTCCAGGGTCCGGCGGCGGCGCAGTACATCTTCGATGTGCTCAAGAAGAAGTCGGTCTACGTCATCGACGACACCGAGACGTTCGGGAAGGGCGTCGCCGATGCCTTCGACGCCGAGTTCGTCAAGCGCGGTGGCACGGTCGTCAAGCACGACGCGGCCCCGAAGACCACGCAGGACTACGTCTCGATCATGACGGCCGCCAAGGCCCTCAACCCGGAGTCGATCTACTTCGGCGGCGTGACGGCGACGGGCGGAGCCCGGATCCTTCTCGCTGCCCAGCAGGCCGGCCTCGGTGACGTCCCATATGTCGGTCCCGACGGGATCAACGACGGCTCCGGCGAGACCAAGGACTCGTTCCTCAACCTCGCCGCCGCCGCCGCGAAGAACTCGTACAGCACGCTCGCCGGCATCGGCGACTTCCCGGGCAAGGCCCAGTTCGATACGGACTACAAGGCCGAGTACGGCATCGACGCGACCGGCTACGCCGGCATGGGTTATGCCTGCGCCCAGGTCGCCATCGACGCCCTCAAGCGAGCAGGTGCGACGAGCCCGGCCGACATGACCGCGCTTCGCGAGGCCGTGCGAGTCGCCGGCACCGTCACCGACGTCACGTACAAGACCGTCCTTGGCGATATCACGTTCAACGCGGACGGCGATACGAGCCAGCAAGATCGTCTCGATCTACTCCGTCGACACTGCCGGTGCAAACGGCAAGGGCGACTGGAAGTTCGAGACCCAGGTCGAATACGAAGTAGTAGACACGCTGACCAGGAGCCGGGGATCGAGCTGATCTCCGGCTTCTGAGCACCCGGCCCGACGGGGCCACGGCCACCGCTTTCGAGGGCTCGCATCGTGACCTCGCTCGCCAGCCCCGCGTCTGCCTCGCGACCGATCCGCCGCGGCCTGCTGTTTACCGGCATCGCTGCCGCCGCGATCGTCGGCTACACCCTCGTCCTGTGGGTCGTTCCTCCAGCTGTCGACCGGGCATTGCCATCGGGCCCCGCCCTGTCCGTCGCCATCCAGCAGACGTTCAACGCCCTGTCGATCGGGTCGATCTACGCCCTGATCGCCCTCGGCTACACGATGGTCTACGGGATCATCGAGCTGATCAACTTCGCCCACGGCGACATCTTCATGGTCGGGGCGTTCGTCTCGGTCATCTTCATCGGCGGGATCATGGGTCAGACCGGGGCCGTCGACAACATCCCGTTCCTGGTCCTCCTGATCCTCGGCGCGCTCGTCTTCACGATGCCGCTGATCGGCCTGCTGAATGTCTCGATCGAGCGACTCGTTCTACCGGCCGCTCCGGAACGCGCCCAGGCTCGCGCCGCTGATCACCGCGATCGGCGTCTCGTTCATCCTCCAGAACGCCGCGCTCGTCATCGCCGGATCGGGTGACCGGGCAGCGCCCCAGGTCTTCCCGCTGTTCTGGCAGGTCCAGTTCGGCGGCGCCTCGATCGCCCTCCTGTCGATCTTCATCTTCGCCCTGGCCCTCATCCTGATGATCGCGCTCCAGGGGTTCATCACGCAGGACGCGTCTCGGGCGAGCGATGCGAGCGACGGCCCAGGACAAGGAGGCCGCGGCCCTGATGGGCGTCGACCTCAACCAGACGATCGCCCTGACCTTCCTCCTCGGCGGAATGCTCGCCGGCGCCGCCGGCGTGGTCTGGGGCCTGAACTTCGGCTACGTCCGCCAGGACCTCGGCTTCAACGCCGGCCTGAAGGCGTTCACCTCCGCGGTCCTCGGCGGGATCGGCAACATCACCGGCGCCGCCATCGGCGGCTTCATCATCGGCTTCATCGAGAACTTCGCCTCGGCGCTGGGCTACTCGCGCTGGTCGCAGTTCCTCGTGTTCATGGTCCTGACCTTCGTCCTGATCTTCAAGCCCTCCGGCCTGTTCGGCCAGAGGACGGCGGACCGGGCATGACGGCCGCGACGCCAACACCACGCCGGCCGGCCGACCGGTCCGGCCCGGCCTGACCCGCCTGCGGGACGCGTCCGATGCCCATCGCTCGCTCACGATCATCGCGGCGATGGCCTTGACGACCGTCCTGATGTACTTCCTGCCGCTCGTCCCGCCGCTGTCGGTGGTCCAGCCGCCGGGCCCGTGGTACGACTCCTTCGCCAATGCCGGCGTGTTCGTCCTGCTGGCGATGGGCCTCAACGTCGTGATCGGGATGGCCGGCCTCCTGGACCTCGGCTACGCCGCGTTCTTCGCGATCGGCGCGTACACGTACGCCTACAGCAACTCGCCGTTTGCCGGGACGGACTTCCCGTTCTTCCCGATGCTGTTCGTCGGCGCCGCCGTCGCGGCGATCTTCGGCATCCTCCTCGGCGCCCCGACGCTTCGGCTTCGCGGCGACTACCTCGCGATCATGACGCTCGGGCTTCGGCGAGATCGTCCCGATCGTCTTCCTCAACCTCGACAGGTTCACCCGAGGGCACGAACGGGATCGGCGGCATCTTCCGGCCCGAGCCGCTGCCGTTCTTCGGGCCGTTCAGCGCCATCTCGCCGTTCAACTACTTCCTGGTCATGGCGGTCATCGTCACGATCACGATGATCCTCATGTATCGGCTGCAGGATTCGCGGATCGGGCGGGCGTGGAACGCGATCCGGGAGGACGAGCTGGCGGCCTCGGCCAACGGCATCAACACCGTCACGACGAAGCTCCTCGCGTTCTCCCTCGGGGCGACGACGTCCGGCCTGGCGGGCGTCTTCAACGCCTCGAAGCTCACGATCGTGTCGCCGGACCAGTTCCTGTTCACGGTTTCGTTCACGGTCCTGGCGATGGTGATCCTCGGCGGCATGGGCAACATCTGGGGCGTCGCCGTCGGGGCGTTCGTCGTCTACAACATCCAGGCGGTCGTCCTGAAGCGGATCAACGGCGTCATCGAGACGATCGGGATACCGGCCTTCGATCTCGGTCCGATCCACGTGAACCTGCGGAGGTGCCGTTCGTCGAGTACCAGTTCCTCCTGTACGGCGTCGCGCTGGTCCTGATGATGCTGCTGAGACCCGAGGGCCTCTTCCCGAACCAGCGGCGGCGGCTGGAGCTGCACGTCGACGAGGACATCGACGGCGAGGACGGCGAGGTCACGGGCTCGCTCGGGGCGACGCCCGGGGCCGACGAAGAGCTCGGGGCCAAGGCGTGAGCGACATCCTCCGAGCCAGCAGCGTCACGAAGCGCTTCGGCGGACTCGTCGCGGTCAACAACATCGACTTCTCGATTCCGGAGAAGGCGATCGTGAGCCTCATCGGGCCGAACGGTGCCGGCAAGACGACGTTCTTCAACATCATCGCCGGCATCTACGACCCGACCGCCGGCGAGATCGAGTTCCACGAGCGAAAGGTCATCGCTCGATCCAGGCGGGCGTGGCTCGAACCGGTCCTCTGGGTCCTGCCCGCGACGGCCGTCGCCATCGTCACGCTCGTCCTCGGTTCCGAGTCGCGGAGCGAGGCGTCGATCATTGTCGGCCTGCTTCTGACGATCATCGCGTTGATGGTGGCGATGCTGATCGGGGTCGCGCGGCCGCCGATCTACCAGCGATTCCTCAGGCGGCTCGGCATCTTCAAGAGCGCTCGGCCGAACGACATGGTCGTCGAGGGCCTCGGCCGGACGTTCCAGAACATCCGCCTGTTCGCGAACATGAGCGCGATGGAGAACGTGCTCGTCGGCATGCACACGAAGCTGAGCACGACGTGGATCGACGCGCTGCTCTCGACGCCCACGGGACCGCCGCGAGGAGCAGTCCGCTCGCGTCCGGGCGCGTGAGCTCCTCGCGCTGGTCGGCCTCAAGGGCCGCGACGAGCAGCTCGCCAAGAACCTGCCGTACGGCGATCAGCGCCGGCTCGAGATCGCCCGGGCGCTCGGCTCCAACCCGAGGCTCCTGCTCCTCGACGAGCCGACCGCCGGGATGAACCCGCGCGAGACGCTCCAGCTGACCAGCCTCATCAGCCGGCTGCGCTCGGACCTGGGGCTGACGATCCTCCTGATCGAGCACGACATGCGGGTCGTCATGGAGATCAGCGACCGGGTAACGGTCCTCGACCACGGCGAGCGGATCGCCGAGGGGACGCCGGACGAGGTCCGTCGCAACCCGAAGGTCATCGAGGCCTACCTGGGAACGCCACCCGTCGAGGCCGAAGATCCGGCCGGCGGTGTCGGAGGATGCCCCGTCCGCCGCGCCTCCGCCGCCGGCCGCGCCGGAGGCATCCGAATCATGACCGCCGTGAACGGCGGCACGCCGATGCTCGCGCTCGACGACGTCAACACCTACTACGGCCACATCCACGCGCTGCGGGGCATCTCGCTGAGCGTCAATCAGGGCGAGATCGTGACGCTGATCGGTGCCAACGGCGCGGGCAAGACCACGACCCTCAAGACGATCAGCGGCCTGCTCCATCCGCGCCAGGGCAGCGTGACGTTCGAGGGAAAGGACATATCGAAGACCCCGGCCCACGAGCTGGTCCGGGCGGGCATCGGCCAGTCGCCCGAGGGTCGCCGGATCTTCTCGCGCCTGACGGTCATCGAGAACCTCCAGATGGGCGCCTTCACCCGCAACATGAACGAGATCGGTCCCGACATCGACCGCGTCTTCGAGCTCTTCCCGCGCCTCCGCGAGCGCACCCATCAGCTGGGCGGGACGCTGTCCGGCGGCGAGCAGCAGATGCTCGCGATCGGGCGGGCGCTCATGTCCGAGCCGCGGCTCCTGCTCCTCGACGAACCGTCGCTCGGGCTGGCTCCGATTCTCGTGCAGCAGGTCTTCGAGAAGGTCCGCCAGATCAACAAGCAGGGCACGACGATCCTGCTCGTCGAGCAGAACGCGCTCCAGGCGTTGTCCATCGCCCACCGGGGCTACGTCCTGCAGACCGGCGAGGTCGTCCTGACGGGCCCGGCGAGCGACCTCATCCGCAACGAGATGGTCCGCAAGGCCTATCTGGGCGAACATTAGGACCTGAGGCGTCGCCCAACCGGCGACCGGACGACGCCCGGCAAGGACGGCGATGACCGAGAACATCGAACCGATCCGGGCGGCCGAGGCCCGCAGGTTCGAGGCACGCCTCGCCGCTGACGACCGATCCCCGCTGATGGTCGCGGTCCTCGTGGCCGCGTTCGTCGCGCTCGCGATCCTGAAGCCGTGGGCAGCGGCCGGGTCGCCCGGCACGCCTCCCGGCGTCGCCGACGGCACGGACCCGGCGGCGCTGGGTGCCGCTGGTGAGCCTCGGCCAAGCGGATTGGCGGCGCGGACGCCGACCGACGACGCGATCTCGGGGATGTGCCTCGAACCCGGGTCGTGGCGGACGGCGACGATCGAAACGTGGCGCGACCAGACCGTGCGCGTCTGGCGGGCGATCGACCCGGGCCCCGCCAGCCGGCCACTCGATCCGTCGATCCCGATCGTGCCGGCGGTCGGCTCGTCGATTCCGGCGATCGGCTACTGCGCGCCGACGATCGGTCCGGAGCGACCCCTCGGACCGGCCACCATCCGCGCCTGGTGGGTCGATGGCGACGCCGTCGAGCGGATCGAACTGAGACAGATCACCCCTGCATCGGGCATCTCGCCGCTCGGGGCGCTGTTCGGGCCGCCCGCCGAGCTCGGCGCGACGACCAGCTGGCCGAACGGACTGGTCGTCTTCCGCTACGAGGAGCGCGGCGCCGGCGAGTCACGCTGGTTCGGGATCGAGGTCAGCGGGACGAGACGAGGACGGGCGGCTCTCCCCAACGCCGTAGCTCCGCCGCGCCGACGCGGTTGCGGGCCGCCGCGAGCGTCCCTGACACTGACCGGGTGCCCAACCGACCTGCGCCCCGGCGCCGCGCGATCGCCACGGCCGTTGTCGCCTCGACCGTCCTCGTCACGGCCTGCTTCAGCGCGCCGCCGGGATCGCCACCCGCACGCCCGACGACGACGGCGACGGCGCCGGCGTCCGGAGCTACGGCCCGGCCCGCCTCCCCGACGCCGGAGATCCCCGGTCTGAGCTGGGTCCAGGCGACGGACGTGGAACGTCCCGAGGACGCGTTTGCCGGAGCCTCGGCCGCCCCAACGGCCCCGAGCGGACCGGGGACGGCTGGGCATCCCGGGCATTTCCCCGGGCAGGCGATCGTCGACGACGTTGCCCGCGTCGGCGAGGGGCTCGTTGCCGTTGGCTACGTCGGCATGCGCGGTGCCTGGACCGCGCTCGCCTGGACGTCGGACGACGAGGACCGCTGGGACCTCGCGACCATCGATCCGTCACCCGGCTCGTTCGCCGTGAGCGTCGCGGTCGGCCACGGCGCTGCCGGCCGGATCGTGGCCGGGGGTCGCTCCGGTGGCTCGCCGGTCGCCTGGGATTCGACCGACGGTCGGACGTGGACCCGGCGGACGATCCCGACCCTCGGCAACGGCGCCGAATGGGAGCGGATCGTCACCGTCCTCGCGACCGACGCGGGATTCCTCGCGGGCGGCTCGGCGGGACCGGAGCTCGGCGATCGGCGGGCCCGGTTCTGGCGTTCAACTGATGGCGTGACGTGGTCGGCCGTGCCCGACGATCCGGCCTTCGGCGGCGCCGAGGTCGTGTCGATCGTCGCCCGCGACGGCGGGTATGTCGCCCTCGGCCGGCTCGGGACCGGCCAGCGCGGAACCGGGTCCATCGCCTGGGTCTCCGCTGACGGCGTCGACTGGCAGCGAATCGACAGCCCGGCCCTCGCGTCGGGGCTTGCGGTCGCGCTCACGTCGGCGCCGGATGGCTCCCTTGTCGCGGTCGGCTCGGACCTCGACGAGCGCGAGGCCCTTGCCTGGCGATCGCTCGGACGGGAGCGCCTGGGAGCTCGCGCCGGCCGAGGATTCGAGGCTCTATCACGGCGCCAAGATCCGGATGACGGACGTCGTCTCGCTGGGCAGCGGCGGCTTCCTCGCGGTCGGGAACTATGTCGGCATGCAGTACGGGACCGCGACCAGCTGGGTCTCGAGCGATGGACTCGCCTGGCGACGAGCGCCGGGCTACCCAGCGCTCGAGCAGGGCGAGATGCTGGCGGTCGCAGTCGGGCCCGGACGGCCTCGTCGCCGTCGGCAGCTTCGGCGCACCCGACAACTACATCCCGACGGTCTGGCACGGCCCGCCGGCGGGCAGCTGACCTCAGCGGTAGGCCGGCTCCCGGGCGATTTCGTAGGCCGCCCGGCTGAAGATGACCAGACCCAGGGCGGCGATCCACAGTCCCGGACCGCGATCGGGGAAGACCGCCTGGACGTTGACCGCCGCCAGGCTGACGAGCCGAAGGACGAGCCCCAGCCAGCCGATGATGAGGAGGGCGATGTAGGAGAGGGTCCGATCGATCGCCACCGGACGATCGCTGGCATACGGCAGGGTGACGAGAGCGATCGTCCCGAGGGCGGCGAAGATCACGAGGATTCCACTCCCCGAGAACGCGTTCTGGGACGACGCCGGCAACCCGCTGCCGCCGCCGACCTGCCACCACGGCAGGACGCAGCCGACGAGGATGACAGCCGCCGCGAGGGCGGCGAGCCGGCGGCCGCGACCGAGGGGGCGTCGGTGCATCTCAGTCGGCCCGTGTAGACCTCGGGGCGGAGGACGCCCACGAAGCGGAGATTGCGGTAGTACTCGCCGTAGTCGAGGCCGTAGCCGACGACGAACTGGTCCGGGATCGTGAACCCGATGTAGTCGACCGGGATGTCGACGAGGCGTCGGGCCGGCTTGTCGAGAAGGGTGCAGATCCGGAGCGAGCGAGGGTTCTTGCCGCGCAGGTAGCGGAGGAGGTAGTTGAGCGTCAGCCCCGTGTCGATGATGTCCTCGACGATCAGGACGTCCTCGCCCTCGATGCTGGCCGAGAGGTCCTTGAGGATCCGGACGAGGCCGGACGACTCGGTCGCCCGTGCCGCCGTAGGACGAGACCTCCATGAGGTCGATCCGAACCGGGACCGGGATGGCCCGCATCAGGTCGGCCATGAACGGCAGCGAGCCCTTGAGCACCGACACGAGCGTCAGCGGCCGGTCGGCGTAGTCCGCCCCGATCCGCCGGCCCAGCTCCGCGATCTTGGCCTGGATCGCCTCTTCGGTGACCAGCACGTCGCCGATGTCGGCGACGAGGTCGATCGGCCTGGTCATGGCTCGTCGATCGGGGCAGCGGTCGGTTCGACCGGCTCGACTGGCTCGACAACCGTCCGCTCGGGAATGACCTGGCCGGGGGTACCGGACATCTCGTCGATGAGGGCGAGCTTGCCGAACTTGAGCATGAGCGCCCGGAAGTCCCGAGCGTAGAACAGCTTCACCCGCAGGTCCGGGTAGAGCTCGAGGACGCGCCGGAGCTTCCGGTTCTTCTTGCGGACGAGCTTCTGGCGGAGGGTCGTCATCTCGAGGTAGAGGTCCAGGTCGGGCAGCCAGAAATCGGGCGAGAAGCTCTCGACGACCGTCCCGTCGAGGTTCCAGAGGATCGGAAAGGTGTGCGGCTCGTACTCCCAGCGGACCTGGTAGAAGTCGAGGATCCGCGCCATCTCCGCCTCGCTCGCGTGGGCGAACGCCCGAGCCGGGGGCGGCGGCAGCTCGTCGCCGGGAATCGGTGCCTGAAGGTCTTCGGGGATTGGCGTGATCTGGGTCCCGCGCGGCCCCTTCGGGTCGATCTCGGGCGCCGGTCGGGCGGGCAGTGCCGCTGCCCGGCGAGCCCTGCGGCTGGACCCCGATCCGGCCGCGGAGGTCGCCGTCACGTCCGCGACCCGCCGCCCCGTGCGTCCCGCGATGGGCCGACGAACGCGGCCAGGTCACCACGTTCGAGGAGCTCGCGGACTGTCCGGATGTCGTCGGCACCGATCGGCAGCGCCTCACGGAACCGGGCGTCGTCGGCGGGCAGGAATTCCCCGTAACGGGCATCGGAACCGGCCTCGCCATCGCCCGACTGGACGATGATTCCCAGCGACTCGCTCTTGCATCCAGTGCAGTCGAGCTCGACGAACATCAAGTCGTCGCGGCTGGCGAGAACGCGGATGCGTTCGAAGGGGACGAGCTGGCCGCAGACGCCGCAGTCGACGCCGTTCGCGAACGGAGGGAGGCGATCGCGCGGGTCCATCGGCCGTCAGTCTACTGCCTCGTGCTGTGAAGCGCCTCGCTCGGTCCGGATTGCGGCCGGATACCCCCAGGGGGTATCATCGAACAACGCCCGCGCCGGGCGCCGCGCCAGAGCAGGGAGGCCACACGTGCCACAGCCCAACGGCCGCACGGGGGCCGAACCAACGCCGGAGCACTTCCGCCACGCCTACTCGAAGGACAAGGCCGGCCTCGTCCGTCGCCTGTCGAGGATGGAGGGCCAGGTCCGCGGGATCGCCCGGATGATCGAGCGCGAGGAGTACTGCGTCGACATCCTCCAGCAGACGGCCGCCCTGCGAGCGGCGGTCGATGCCGTATCGATCCTGGTCCTCGAGGACCACGTCCAGGGCTGCGTCCGGACCGCGGCCGAACGCGGCGAGGCGGATCAGTACGTGGACGAAGTGATCGACGTCGTCCGGCGGACGCTGGGCCGGCCGGTCCGGGGGAGCGGCCGGACCGCTTGACCGGTACTTCCGTACAGCGCCCGGTGACCGGACGGGGGATTTCCCGCACGCACCACGACGCGGACGATTGGATTGACCGATCGGTCGCCACCGCTCCGACCCGACGGAGCGACCTCAGGGGTCAGATGCTCGATCCGCGCCTGCCGCGACTACCTGCCCAGCCACCCGCCGTCCCGCCCCCGCCGCCGCTGACGGAGCGGCGTGCGTCGTTTCGACGCGCCGAAGACCGCGAGGCGCACCAGGAGAAGGTCCTCCTCGCACGCGCGCTGGACGTCCTTGCGGCCGACACGAGCGCCGAGGCTCGGCTCGCCGGGCTCCTCCGCCTGCTTGCCCGAACGGCCGGCGCGCACCGGGCGGCCGTGCTCGCCGACGGGATCGAGCGGCGCTGCGCGGTCTCGGTCGTGCCGGGCGAGGATCCGGCCGCGGCCGAGGCGCTCGCGAGTTGGCTCGACGCCCGGGCGACGCGCTCGCGGGCCGAGCGGGCGGCCTCCGGCAGCGCGCCCATTTCGTTGATCGTCGGCGCCGAGGAACGACGAGCAGTCCCGCGCCCCAGTCGCGCGCAGCGGGCGGAGAGCGACGAGCCGCAGCCCGAGGATCGGCCCGTCGCGTCGCGCCGAGCCGCCAGCGCCCGAACACAGCGCCAGCAGCGGGCCGTGGTACGCGATGCTGCCGATCCCGAGTGCCGGGCAGGTCGTCCTCGGGTTCGAATTCGAAGGACCCGGCCGCGCCGATCGCCTGGCCGAGCGACTCCCGCCACAGCTCGCCCGTCACGCGGCAGTTGCGCTGGCACTCGTTACAGAGCAGCTCGCGACCGACCGCGAGCTGGCCTCACTCCGGGCCGCCGAGGCCGAACGGACACGGTTCGTGTCGACCGTCGCCCACGAGCTGCGGACCCCGCTGACGGGCCTTCGCGGGTACCTCGAGCTGATCCTCGGCGGCAAGGTCGCGGAGCCGGAGGTCGAACGAGACTTCCTCGAGCGCAGCCTGGGCATCGTCGACTCGATGGCGGACCTGGTCGGGGACCTGCTCGAGCTGTCGCGCCTCGAGTCGGGCACCCTCGAGCTCGAAATCGAGCCGTTCTCGGTCGCCGAGGCCGCGGCGAGGGTCGTCGGCGGACTGCTGCCGATCGCGCTCGAGTGCGACATCCGCCTCCGGACGACCCTGCCGCCGCGCCTGCAGTCGGCGACCGGTGATCGGCGACGCGTCGAACAGATCCTGACCAACCTCGTCGCCAACGCGCTGAAGTTCACGGCCCCTGGCGGCAGCATCGAGCTCACCGCGCGCTTCGACGGCCCGGTCGCGATCATCGCCGTCCTCGACGACGGCACGGGGATCATCGCCGAGGACCGGGGACGCATCTTCGAGCGGTTCCACCGCCTGGAGGCCCACGAGCGGATCACCGGAACGGGCCTCGGCCTTCCGATCGCTCGGGACCTGGCCAGACGGATGGGCGGCGACCTGGAGGTCGCCTCCGTCCCGGGATCTGGCTCTGCCTTCGTCCTGGCTCTGCCCGGTCCCGCGGCGATCGACTCGACGCTCGTGACAGCGGCCCTCGGCCGCGCCCTGGCTGCCGAGGAGATCGGTCTCGAGGAACGGGCCGTGCTGCGGGCCATGGCCGTCGCCGGTCGCGCCGCGCCCGCTGCCGCCGGAACGTCGGTGGGCCGGCTACAGCCCGGCTCGGGCAGCCGGCACTGATCGTTCCGGGACCCGGCCCGCCGGGCTCCCCCGGGTCTAGGAGCTCCCGCCGGGGCGATACGACGTCGCCGTTATCCACAACCTCGCGGCGATCTGCCGTTTTGGTGGATAACCCCGTTGACTGGGGTATTCGGCGCCGGTAGTCTCCGGCATCCGCACTACGGTCACTCGGGTACTGAGACCTGCGAGGGGCACGGGGAAACCCGGCCGCGAACCGGACAAGTCACGGAAGACCGAGGCCCGACCGGCGGTGCGACAAACGACGACGCCGGGAGCGGCTCCCGGACGGCCCCGAGAGGCACGACCAACAGGAGAGGTGCCTGGACCGTCCGCGGGAACCGCTCCCGACGCGCGTTGAGACCCTTCCACCGCTTCCGGGCGCATTTGACGATGCCCTCGATTCGGGCCTGCGCGATCTCGACATGGACCTGGCTCCCGAGGCCCGCCGGATCATCGGCGACCACGTCCGCCTGCTGCTCGCCTGGAATGCGGCAATCAACCTGACGTCGATTCGTGACCCGGCGTCCATCGCAATTCGCCACGTCGTCGACAGCCTGGCGGCCGTGCCGCTGCTCCTGGCGCGGCGCGCCGGCGGGGCGAAGGTCGACGCCTTCCTCGACCTCGGCAGCGGCGGAGGCTTTCCGGGCGTCCCGCTGGCGGCCGTCGTCCCCGTTGCGCGAGCCGTCCTCGTCGAATCGGTCGGCAAGAAGGCCGCGTTCCTGGCGGCCGCCGTCGAGGCTACCGGCCTCGCCCCGCGCGTCGGTGTGGCCAACGCGCGATCGGAGGATCTCGCTCGGGACCCTGACCATCGTGAACGGTGGCCGGTCGTGACCGTCCGGGCGGTCGGCGGCCTCGATGAGCTGGTCGAGCTCGCCTTCCCGCTGCTGATCCCCGGCGGCATGCTCGTCGCCTGGAAGGGCGGCGACATCGTCGACGAAACCGCGGCTGCTCTACGCGCGGTCGCGGACATGGGTGGCGGACGAATCGAGGCGGTCCCTGTCCGGGCCGGCGGCCTGGAAGAGCATCGCCTCGTCGTCATCACGAAGCGCGGCCGAACGGCGGACGGCTACCCGCGGGATCCGGCGGCCCGGCGTCGCCGGCCGTGGTGAGGCTCGTCGACCGATCGCCCCTGCTAGGCTGATCTCGTGCGCGTCGCCGTCCTTTCGGACATCCATGCCAACCTGGCGGCCCTCGACGCGGTGATCGCATCCTTCGGTTCGGTCGACGCCGTCTGGCATCTCGGAGACGTCGTCGGCTACGGCCCCGAACCCGATGGCGTCGTCGAGCGGCTGGCCGGCATCGGGGCTGTCGGCGTGCGCGGCAACCACGACGCGGCAGCGGTCGGCGGCGACGAGATCGAGTGGTTCAACCCCGACGCTCGCGCGGCCATGGAATGGACCCGCCGCCGGATCGCCGACGCGACGCGGACGTGGCTGACCGAGCTCCCCGTGCGCCACGCCGACGGTCAGTTCGGCCTCGTCCACGGCAGCCCGCGCGAGCCGCTCTGGGAGTACATCGTCTCGGTGCCGGTGGCCAGGGCCAATCTGGCCGCCCTGACGACCGAATTCGGGCTGTACGGCCACACCCACTTGCCGATGGTCTACGCCGAGCGCGATGGCGGCGTCGAGCAGATCGAGCCAGCCGAGGGTTCGACGTTCACGCTGGCCGGCGGCCCGGCGCTGATCAACCCGGGCAGCGTCGGCCAGCCGCGGGACGGCATCGTCACCGCGAGCTATCTCGTCCTGGACACCGACGCCGGCCAATGCACGTGGCGCCGTACGCCGTACGACATCGAAGCCGTGCAGGCGGCGATGCGAGCCGACGGCTTGCCGGGACGTCTCGTGGATCGCCTCGCGTACGGCCTGTGAGCGCGTTCGAATGATCGGCGGCCGCCGTCCGCTCCAGGGCCGGAAGCTGGCCGATCGGCGGGTCCGGGTCGAGCGCCCTCACTCACCGTACTTCCGCTACACGGGGCCGAACCAGCTCGTCGCCAAGCCCGCGGCGAGCCAGCCCAAGACCCGCCTCGGCCGGGCGCTGGCGTCGGTCAAGTCGCTCGCCCTCGGCCGGCCGCTGGCGTCCGAGGAGGAGATCGGCGAGCGCCTGTCCAAGAAGCAGGCCCTCGCGATCTTCAGCTCGGATGCCATCAGTTCGTCGGCCTACGCCACCGAGGAGATCATCCGGGCATTCATGCTCATCGGGATCGGGACGGCCGCCCTCACCTACTCGCTGCCGATCAGCATCGCGATCGCCGGGCTCCTCGCCATCGTCGCCTTCAGCTACCGCCAGATCTGCATCGCCTATCCCTCGGGCGGCGGCTCGTACTCGGTTTCGAAAGCGAACTTCGGCAAGATCGCGTCGCTCGTCGCGGCGTCCGCCCTGATGATCGACTACAGCCTGACGGTCGCCGTGTCGACCTCCTCCGCGGTCGAGCAGATCTCGTCCGCCGTGCCCGCCGTCGGGCCGATCGCCGTCTACGTCGGCGTTGGCGCGATCTTCCTGATCATGATCGGGAACCTGCGCGGCCTCCGGGAGTCGGGCAACATCTTCGCGATCCCGACCTACCTGTTCCTGGGCAGCGCGCTGCTGATGATCGGCATCGGCGCGTTCAGGATCGTCGTCCTCGGCGAGCACCGGCCACCGTCGCCCGAGCAAGTCGCGGCGCTGGACCACACGACCCAGGCCGTCGGGATCATCATCCTCCTGCGCGCCTTCGCCTCGGGTGCGGTCGCCCTGACCGGCACCGAGGCGATCGCGACCGGTGTTCCCGCCTTCAAGCCGCCCGAGTCCAGGAACGCGGCGACGACCCTGATGGCGATGGCCGGGATCCTCGCGGTCCTGTTCATCGGAATCACGTTCCTGGCGACGAACTTCGCGGTCTTCCCGGTCGACGAGCCGGTGAAGAAGACGGTCGTGGCCCAGGTCGCCGGCATCGTCTACGGCGGCGACTCGATCGGTTTCTACCTGTTCCAGGCGTTCACCGCCCTGTTGCTGTTCCTCGCGGCGAACACGAGCTTCGCCGCCTTCCCACGGCTCGCCGCGGTCCTTGCCACGGACGGCTTCATGCCCCGCCAGTTCTCGTACCGCGGCGACCGGCTGGCGTTCTCGGCCGGCATCATCATCCTCGCCGTCATCGCGATGAGCCTCGTCGTCATCTTCGGCGGCCACACGCACGCCCTCATCCCGCTCTATGCCGTCGGCGTGTTCATCGACTTCACGATCAGCCAGTCCGGCATGGTCCGCCACTGGCTGCGCCACAAGGTTCGCGGTTGGCGCTACCGAATCATGATCAACGCCGTCGGCGCGGTCCTGACGGGGATCGTCGCGATCGTCGTCACCTCGGTGAAGTTCATCGACGGCGCGTACCTCGTCATCATCCTCATCCCTGTCCTCGTCTCGATCATGTTCTTCATCAACCGCCAGTACAGCGCGTCGCGGCGCGAGCTGCGGGTCCGCGAGGACATCGTCTTCGAGGCTCCCCACCGCGAGGAGCGCGTCGTCGTCCCGATCCCGGGCATGAACCGGGCCGTCGTCCAGGCCGTCAACGTCGCGCGGTCGATCGCCGATGACGTCCGGGCCGTCTTCATCACCGACGAGCCGGAGGACGCGGTGGCCCTCCGCAAGCAATGGGAGCGCCAGATGCCGGGGGTCGCCCTCGTCGTCGTCGAGTCGCCGTATCGGGCGCTCGTGGGGCCCCTCGAGGCGTACCTCGACGTCCTCGACGCGGCCTGGCCGCCCGACAAGGAGGCGCCGGTCACGTTCGTCGTGCTGCCTGAGTACGTCGCCCGCCGGTGGTGGGAGCGGATCCTCTACAACCAGTCGGTCAAGCGCCTCCGGAGCTCGCTCCTGGGGCGGCCCCACACGGTCGTCGTCAACGTGCCCTACCGGCGGGAGGACACGTCGGCCGAGGATCGGCCCGATCCGGGGACGATGCCGACGAGCAAATGACCCCGCGGTGGTATCGTTCCGGCCGTGCCCGAGGCCCAGACTCCCCCCTTCACCCGCGTGGTGATCGCCTTGAGCGGCGGTTCGAGTGACGCCCGGATCGTGCGTCTCGTGACCACCCTCGCCAGCGCCAAGGGCGGCAACGTCGAGCTGATCGCGGTCCACGTCGTCGAGATCGACTGGACGCTGCCGCTCGACGCCGACGTCGCGGGCCAGTCGGAAGAGGCGCAGCGGGTCCTCGACGAGGCGGAGTCCGTCGCCGAGGCGGCGAAGGGACGCCTCGAGCCGGTGCTCCTCCAGGCGAGGGACGTCGGCGCGGCGCTGGTCGACGAGGCGAGCGAACGGGGAGCGGACCTCCTCGTCGCCGGGCTTCCATATCGCAAGCGGTTCGGGGGCGACTTCGCCATCGGGCGAACCATTCCGTACGTCCTGAAGAACGCCCCCTGTGCAGTCTGGGTCGTGCGCGAGCCGATCCCCGAGGAGAACACGTGAAGACAGTGATCGTCGGTTGCGGCCGCGTCGGCGCGGTCCTTGCCGACTCGTTCGACCGGGCCGGCCACGAGGTGATCGTCATCGATCCATCGACGCGGGCCTTCGATCGGCTGCCCTCGACATTCGGTGGCAACGCCCTCCGCGGCGACGGAACCGACGAGGACACCCTCCGCCGCGCCGGCGCCGAGGACGCCGACATCTTCATCTCGATGACCGAAGGCGACAACCGCAACGTGATGGCCGCGCAGGTCGCCCTCGAGGCGCTCGGGGCGAAGCGCGTGATCGCCAAGATCAACGACCCGGTCCGGGCCGAGGCGTACGCCGACCTCGGCATCGCGACGCTCTGCCGGACGACGATGATGGCCGACGCGGTCGCCGCGTTCCTCGACATGCCGGTCAGTGGCAGGAGCGGGATCCTCGCCCCGACGGGCAGCCATCCCGGCGGCGAAGATCATCACGAACCGACCTCCGACGAGGCGTCTGCGACGGCTTCGCCCATCGGCTCGGCGAAGGAGGCCTGACGATGTTCGTTCTCGTCGTCGGCGGCGGCAAGGTCGGCTACTACCTGACCAAGGAGCTCATCGAGTCCGGCCACGAGGTGGTCCTCATGGAGAAGGACCGGGCCAGGTCCGACCAGATCGCCGACGAGATCGGCTCCGTCGTCATCCCTCACGACGGCTGCGAGGGCAAGTACCTCGGCGAGGCCGGCTGCAATCGGGCCGACATCGTGGCGGCGGTTACCGGCGATGACGAGGACAACCTCGTCATCTGCCAGATGGCGAAGCACCACTTCGACGTGCCTCGGACGATCGCCCGCGTCAACAACCCCAAGAACGAGCAGCTCTTCAAGCACCTCGGCGTGGACGAGATCATCAGTCCGACCAGGATGATCCTCGGCTCGATCGAGCAGGACATCCCGGTCCACGAGCTCCTCCACCTGGCGGCGCTCGGTGAGGGCGAGCTCGAGCTGATCGAGGCCCACCTCCAGCCAGGCTCGCCGGCGATCGGCAAGGCGACCCAGGACCTCGACGATCCCCGACGGCTGCTCACTGTTCGCGGTCATCCGCAACGGCATCGCGACGCCGCTCCGGCCGGACATGGTCCTCGAGGAGGGCGACAAGGTCATCGCCATCGGGCGCACTGAGTGCGAGGCGCTCCTCCACGAGCAGCTGATCGGCGACGTGGAGGGCGCGCCCGCCGGCTGACACAGCTCCTCGCCGCAACTGTCTTGACAACGCCATTGTCAGGGTTCTATGATCCGATCGTGCCCGGAATGTTGGGCGACAGGTCATAGAACACGGGTTTGACACATGGGCTTTGGACAGGGCGAGCGTGATCCGCGGCGACCGGTATACGTCATCAGCGTCGCCGCCGGCATTGTCTCGGTGCATCCGCGGACGCTCCGGATCTACGAGGACGAGGGTTTGCTGTGTCCCGCCCGGACTCCGACGAACATCCGCCTCTACAGCGACGAGGACATTCGCCGGATCCAGTGGATCAGGCATCTGACCCGGGACCGGGGGGTCAACCTCGCCGGTATCAAGATCCTGTTCGAGCTCGAGGAACGTCTCGGCAAGCGGATCCTCGAGGCCCTCTACGACGAGGGGATGCGGAATCGGCGGGCCGCCGCTGCGTCAGCCGCGGCCGAACCCGAAACAGGCACCGCGTGAGCAACACCTAATGGAATCACCTACTTCACGGCGGGCCGTCCGCCAGCCATCATTCACTTTCACCTCGACAGGAGACACCTGATGCCGAAGCGTCCGCCCACCTCGGACGAGATCCCCGCGACGAAGCGCCCGAAGACCATCGAACTGCCGCTCGTCGCGCTTCGCGAGACCGTCATTTTCCCCGAGATGATCGTGCCCCTCCAGGTCGGTCGCGAGAAGAGCGTCAACGCGCTCAACGCCGCGGTCGCCGACGGCGGGCCGATCGCCCTCGTCACCCAGCGCCACGCGGAGCAGGAGGACATCAACGACACCTCCGAGCTCTACGAGGTCGGCACGCTCGCCAAGATCGCCCAGGTCGTGCAGCTCCAGGACGGCACCGTCCGGGCGATCGTCCAGGGCCAGTCGCGGCTCAAGCTGCACAAGTTCTCCGCGACCGAGCCGTATCTCCGCGGCGTCGTCGAGGTGGTCTCGGACGACACGCCGGCCGGGCTCGAGGTCCAGGCGCTGATGCGCACGGTCCAGGCCCAGATCGAGCAGTACGTCGCAAACGGCGCTCCGGTCCCGCCGGAGGCCGCGGTTGCCGCGCGGAACATCACCGAGCCAGGCCTCCTCGCGGACATGGTCGCGTACAGCCCGGACATGACGACCGAGCAGCGCCAGGAGATGCTCGAGACGATCGACGTGATCGAGCGGCTCAAGCTCGTCTCCAACTTCCTCGCCCGCCAGATCGAGATCCTGGAGCTGAAGGGTCGGATCCAGTCCGAGGTCAAGTCCGAGATGGACAAGACCCAGCGCGAGTACATCCTCCGCGAGCAGCTCAAGGCGATCCAGCGCGAGCTGGGCGAGGACGATCCGCAGCAGGCCGAAATCAACGAGCTGCGCGACAAGGTCGAGCAGGCAGGCATGCCCGAGGAGATCAAGACCCGGGCGATCAAGGAAATCGACCGCATGGCGCGGATCCCGTCGGCCTCTCCCGAGGTCGGCGTCATCCGGACCTACGTCGACTGGCTGATCGGCCTGCCGTGGAACGTCGCAACGAGCGACCTCCTCGACATCAAGGAGGCCGCCAAGATCCTCGACGAGGACCACTACGGCCTCGAGAAGATCAAGGAGCGCATCCTCGAGTACCTCGCCGTGCGCACGCTCGCCGACGAGATCCGCAGCCCGATCCTCGCCTTCGTCGGACCGCCCGGCGTCGGCAAGACGTCGCTCGGCAAGAGCATCGCCCGAGCGATGGGCCGCAAGTTCGTCCGAATGAGCCTCGGCGGCATCCACGACGAGGCCGAGATCCGCGGCCACCGCCGAACGTACATCGGCGCCCTGCCCGGCCGAATCATCCAGAGCATCAAGACCGCGGGTTCGAACAACCCGGTCTTCATGCTCGACGAGGTCGACAAGATCGGGATGGACTTCCGGGGCGACCCGTCGTCGGCCCTGCTGGAGGTCCTCGACCCGGAGCAGAACAACACCTTCCAGGACAACTACCTCGAGGTGCCGTTCGACCTGAGCAAGGTCCTCTTCGTCGCCACGGCGAACCTCCTCGATCCGATCCCGGCCGCCCTGCGCGACCGGATGGAGATCATCCACCTGCCCGGCTACACGGAGCAGGAGAAGATCGAGATCGGCAAGCGCTTCCTCATCCCGAAGCAGATGAAGAATCACGGCCTCAGCGAGAAGCGGATCGAGATCACCCCCGACGCGATGACCGAGCTCGTCCGGTCCTACACCAAGGAAGCCGGCGTCCGGAACCTCGAGCGTGAGATCGCCAACATCATGCGGAAGGTCGCCCGGGCGGTAGCCGAAGGCCGCAAGCGCAAGACCATCGTCGACGTCAAGCGCCTCGTCGCGTTCCTCGGGCCGCAGCGCTACGAATACGGCGAGCTCGAGGCGGAGGACCAGACCGGCTCGGCCACGGGCCTTGTCGTGACCGAGGTCGGCGGTGATGTCATCGCCATCGAAGTCACGAAGATGGAAGGCAAGGAGGACTTCATCCTCACCGGCCAGCTCGGCGAGGTGATGCGGGAGTCGGCCCGAGCCGGCCTGTCGTGGACGCGGGCGCACGCTTCTGAGCTCGGGATCTCCCGTGAGATCTTCGAGAAGAACACGCTCCACATCCACGTTCCGGCCGGTGGCATTCCCAAGGACGGCCCGTCCGCCGGGATCACGATGGCAACCGCAATCGTCAGCGCCCTGGCCGGCATCCCCGTCCGGAAGGACGTCGCGATGACCGGCGAGATCACCCTCCGCGGTCGGGTTCTCCCGATCGGCGGCCTGAAGAGCAAGATCCTCGCCGCCCACCTCGCGGGCGCACGGATCGTCATCCTGCCGCGCAAGAACGAGAAGGACCTGGTCGACATCCCGGACGAGATCCGGAAGCAGATCAAGCTCATTCTCGTCGACACGATGGACCAGGTCCTGGAGGCGGCCCTTCGGCGCAAGCCGAAGGCGCTCGTCACCGAGCCGGCCAAGGTCGTCACCGGCGACAAGCCGCTCGACCCGGAGCCGGAGCGCGAGGATCGCGTCCGCCGGACGACGTTCCCGCCGGCGGAGCAGCCGCCGGTCGTCGTCCGCGGCGGCTAGGCAGAAAGCAGGCAGCGGGCCCGCGCGCGAGACGATCACGTCGCGGGCTTGCTGATTCGGCGGCCAGATGGATTACCAGGACTACTACCAGACGCTCGGGCTGACTCGGAACGCGAGCCAGCCCGACATCAAGAAGGCCTTCCGGAAGCTCGCCCGAGAGCATCACCCGGACAAGCGGCCCGGCGACGCGGCCGCCGAGCGCCGATTCAAGGACATCAACGAGGCCCACGCGGTCCTCTCCGATCCCGAGAAGCGACGCAAGTACGACCTCCTGGGCGCGAACTGGGAGTCGTACAGCCAGGCCGGTGCCGGCGGCTCGTCGGCCGGGGCGGCAATCCGTTCGCCGGCTTCGGGCGCGGGGCCGGCCAGGCGGGCAACGTTCGCTACGAGTTCAGGACGTCCGGCGGTGGCGCGGGCGGCGACTTCTCGGACTTCTTCCGGACGTTCTTTGCCGCTGACGAACCCGGCGCGCCGCGAGCGCCGGGCGGAGCCGCCCGGCCGGCCCCACGTTCGAGGAGATCCTCGGCCAGATGGGCCTGAACGAGGCCCGGACCAACGGCCCCGCCGGACGGCGGCCGGCCGCTGCCCCGGCGGTCGACGGAAGCCACCGCGGAGATCAGCCTCGAGGAGGCCTTCCGCGGAACGAGCCGGCGGATCGAGATCGACGGCAAGCGCCTCGAGATGACGATCCCGCCCGGTGCCGACAACGGAACCCGGATCAAGCTCACCGGCCAGGGCCGCGGTGGTGGCGACGTCGTCGTCGTCGTCCGCGTCCGGCCCCATCCCATCTTCACCCGGCGCGGCGCCGACCTCGAACGCGAGCTGCCGATCACCCTGCAGGAGGCGCTGCTCGGCGGCGAAGTCCCGGTCACGACGCTCAAGGGCCGGGTGTTGCTGAAGATTCCGCCGGGCACGCAGAACGGCCGTGTCTTCAAGTTGACCGGCCAGGGAATGCCCCATCTCCGCGGCGCGGGCGTGGGCGACCTCAAGGTGAAGGTCCGAGTCGGTGTTGCCGTCCAAGCTGGATGCTGACGCCGAGCAGGCGGCCCGAACCTTCCTCGAGCTCGTCGACCAGCCAGACCCCCGAACCGCCGACTGAATTCCCGGAGAACCCGATGAAACTCGACCGCTATACCGAAAAAGCCCAGGAAGCGATCGTCGCCGCCCAGCGCCTCGCCGAGGAGCTGCAGAGCCCCGTCCTCGACGCCGAACACCTCCTCGACGCGCTCATCGAGCCCGACGACGGCGTGCCCGCCGAGACCCTTCGCCGGATCGGCGTCGATCTCAAGGCGTTCCGCGAGGAGCTCGCCGGGATCCTCAGCCGGCGGGCCAAGATCCAGGGCGGCTCGCTGTCGCTCGACCCGCGCGCCAAGCGGGCCATGGAGCTGGCCGAGGAGGAAGCCAAGCGACTCGGCGATGAGTACGTCTCGACCGAGCACCTCCTCCTCGCAGTCGCCGAGGTCGGCGGCGACGCGCGCCAGCTCCTCGACCGCCACGGGGCGACGCGCGAGGCGATCCTCAACGCGCTCCAGAGCGTCCGCGGCGGCCAGCGGGTGACGTCGCAGAATCCGGAAGGAACCTACGCGGCCCTCGAGAAGTACGGACGCGACCTGACGATCGAGGCCCGGGCGGGCAGGCTCGACCCGGTCATCGGCCGGGACGACGAAATCCGTCGCGTCATCCAGGTCCTCAGTCGCCGGACGAAGAACAACCCGGTCCTGATCGGTGAGCCCGGCGTCGGCAAGACCGCCATTGCCGAGGGTTTGGCCCAGAGAATTGTCCGCGGCGACGTCCCGGAGACCCTCAAGGACAAGCGGGTCGTTTCGCTCGATCTCGGCGCGCTGATCGCCGGGGCGAAGTTCCGCGGCGAGTTCGAGGAGCGCCTCAAGGCCGTCCTGAAGGAGGTCAAGGACTCCGACGGCCAGGTCATCATGTTCATCGACGAGCTGCACACGGTCGTCGGGGCCGGAGCGGCCGAAGGCGCCATGGACGCTTCCAATCTCCTGAAGCCGATGCTCGCCCGGGGCGAGCTCCACACGATCGGCGCGACGACCCTCGACGAGTACCGCAAGCACATCGAGAAGGACGCGGCCCTCGAGCGACGCTTCCAGCCGGTCTTGGTCGACGAACCAAGCGTCGAGGACACGATCTCGATCCTGCGCGGCCTGCGCGAGCGCTACGAGGTCCACCACGGCGTGCGGATCACGGACTCGGCGCTCGTCGCCGCCGCGACGCTCAGCCACCGCTACATCACCGACCGATTCCTGCCGGACAAGGCGATCGACCTCGTCGACGAGGCGGCGTCGCGGCTGCGGATGGAGATCGACTCGATGCCGGTCGAGCTCGACGAGGCCGAGCGGCGCCGGATGCAGCTCGAGATCGAGCGCGAGGCGCTCCGCAAGGAGACCGACGACGCGTCGAAGGCGCGGCTCGCGGCCCTCGAGAAGGAGCTCGCCGATCTCGAGGAGCAGACGGGCGCCCTGAGGCAGCGCTGGGAGGCGGAGAAGGCGGCGATCGCCGCCATCCGCCAGACGAAGACGGAGCTCGAGCAGCTCCAGGTCCGGATCGAGCAGGCCCAGCGCGAAACGGACTACGAGACCGCGGCCAAGCTCCAATACGAGACGCTGCCGCAGCTCCAGCGACAGCTCGAGGAGCAGGAGGAGACGCTCGCCAAGCTCCAGGGTCCGGGCTCGCTCCTGCGCGAGGAGGTCTCGGCCGACAACATCGCCGAGATCGTGGCCGCCTGGACCGGCATCCCCGTGACCAAGCTCATGGAGGGCGAGCTCGAGAAGCTCGTCAAGATGGAGGATCGGCTCCACCGGCGCGTCGTCGGCCAGGACGAGGCGCTCGAGGCCGTCTCGGACGCCGTCCGCCGGGCCCGCGCCGGCCTCGGCGACCCGCGTCGCCCGCTCGGCTCGTTCCTCTTCCTTGGCCCGACCGGCGTCGGCAAGACAGAGCTCGCCCGGGCGCTGGCGGAGTTCCTGTTCGACGACGAGCACGCCATGACCCGGATCGACATGAGCGAGTACATGGAGAAGTTCTCCGTGTCACGCCTCATCGGGGCGCCGCCCGGCTACGTCGGCTACGAGGAGGGCGGCCAGCTGACGGAGGCCGTTCGGCGGCGGCCGTACCAGGTGATCCTGCTCGATGAGATCGAAAAGGCCCATCCGGACGTCTTCAACATCCTGCTGCAGGTCCTCGACGACGGACGTCTGACCGACGGCCAGGGACGGACGGTCGACTTCAAGAACACCGTCGTCATCATGACCAGCAACGTCGGCAGCCACCTGATCACGGCCGTCTCCGGCGGGCGTGAGGACAAGGTCGCCTACGAGGCGATGAAGCTTTCGGTGATGGACGCGCTGCGCGGCCAGTTCCGGCCGGAGTTCCTCAACCGAATCGACGAGATCATCGTCTTCCACCCGCTGACCGACGAGGACCTGACGAAGATCGTCGACCTGCTCCTGGACGGCGTCCAGAAGCGGCTCGACGAGCAGGACCTCGTCCTCGAGCTCACACCGGCCGCGAAGACGCTCATCGTCCGCGAAGGCACGGATCCCGCGTACGGGGCGCGACCGCTCAAGCGGACGATCCAGCGCCTCGTCGAGAATCCCCTCGCCCGGGGCCTGCTCAAGGGCGACTTCAAGCCCGGCGATCACATCGTCGGTGACGCCGACCCGGTCAGCGGCACGCTCGTGTTCTCGACCGAGGGGTCGACCGTCGTGACGGAGGCCGGCCGGCGACGTGACGCACAGGGCGGCCAACGGCAAGCGCAGAGCCGGCCAAGGGCGTGATGGACCTGCCGGACGTCGACGAATCGAAACGGGACTCGGGCGAGCTCGTCAACTGATCGATGCGGTTCGAGGAGGCGGCGAACCGGCTGGTTTCGTGGCCGAGCCATCTCCCCGAGGCGCCGGCGGCGCTCATGCCGGTCTTCACCGACGAGCGACTGCGACCGAGGTTTCCGCCGCCCAGCGCGACTGCCCGGGCCGCGGCCGTGCTTGCGCTGCTCTTCGCCGATGACGCCGGGCTTGCCCGGATCGTCCTGACCGAGCGCCTGTCCTACGACGGGCATCACAGCGGCGAAGTCAGCCTGCCAGGCGGCAAGGCCGAGCCGGAGGATGGGGGACCGGCCGAGACGGCACTCCGCGAGGCCGCGGAGGAAGTCGGGCTCGACGCCGCGGCCGCCGGGGTGAAGATCGTCGGGACGCTCGATGAGGTCTTCATCCCGGTCAGCGACTTCCGGATCACGCCCGTGGTCGCCGTGGCCGCCCGGCCGCCGCACCTGACGCCGAACCCGGCCGAGGTGGCGCGCATCCTCGAGCCGCCGGTGTCGGCCTTCCTGCCGGACGCGCCGGTCGAGATCGTCGAGCGCGTCATCCGCGACTGGCCGCTGCGCTACGGCGGCTACCGGATCGACGGCCTCCACGTGTGGGGCGCCACGGCCCGCATCCTGGGCCAGCTCGGGGCGATCCTCGGCGACTCGCGGGTGTAGGAATCTTCACGCAACCCCCGTCCGGCTGACGGCGTCTGCGCGGCGGCCCGGCGACGCACTTCGTGGCGTCTCCCCGGGACCTGCGGGACCGCCGGTTCCGCCTTGTGGCCGGGAGCCAGGCTCACCTCGGCTCCCCAGGGAGGTTGCGCCATGCGCAAGCCACTCCTGTCCCTCGGTCTGGTCGCCCTGTTCGTGGGCGCCTGCGGGTCAGCCAACGCCCCGACGTACAACCCGTACGCCGTGCCACCGCCGCAGCACCACCAACCAACGCAGCAACCGGCGGAACAGCCGCCGGCAACGCCGTACGACGGCGTCACCTACGAGGATCCGGGGGTCAACCCATTCGTCGACCCCGACGAGGACCGCAAATCGACGTTCGCCCTCGACGTCGACACGGCCTCCTACACCGTCGCCCGGCGCTACATCGGCGATGGCAACATGCCCGATCCGGCGAGCGTCCGGGTCGAGGAATTCGTCAACTACTTCGACCAGGGCTACGCCGCCCCCGAGGACGACGCATTCGCGATCCACGTCGACGGCGGCCCGAGCCCGTTCCTCGCCCAGGATGAGGTCCTCTTGCGGATCGGGCTCAAGGCGCGCGAGGTGTCCGACCGGTCCCGCCCGGACGCGTCCCTCACGTTCGTCATCGACGTCTCGGGCTCGATGGCCCGCGAGGATCGCCTCGGTCTCGTCAAGCAGTCACTCCACCTCCTCGTCGAGGGACTGCGGCGCGACGACACGATCGGGATCGTCGTCTACGGGACCGAAGCGCGCGTCGTCCTCGAACCAACCTCGGCGCGCAATGCGGGCACGATCCTCGACGCGATCGACTCCCTCCAGCCGGAAGGCTCGACGAATGCCGAGGCGGGCCTGCGCCTGGGCTACGAGATGGCCCGCCAGCAGCTTCGCGACGAGGGCATCAACCGGGTCGTCCTCGCCTCCGACGGCGTCGCCAACGTGGGCGCGACCGACGCGGAGACCATCCTCCGCCGGATCCGCGACGACGCCGAGGCGGGCATCCAGCTCGTCTCGGTCGGGTTCGGGATGGGCAACTTCAACGACGCGCTGCTCGAGCAGCTCGCCGACGACGGCGACGGCTTCTATGCCTACGTCGACGACCTGGACGAAGCCCGGCGCCTCTTCGTCGACGACCTGACGGGGACCCTCCAATCGGTCGCCCTCGATGCCCGTGTCCAGGTCGAGTTCGCGCCCGACGTCGTCGAGGCCTATCGGTTGGTGGGTTTCGAGAACCGGGCGATCAACGACGAGGACTTCCGTGACGACCGCGTCGACGCCGGGGCGATCGGGGCCGGCCACGAGGTCACCGCGCTCTACGCCCTGCGCCTGTCGGGCGAGGGCGGCGAGGGGGATCGGATCGGGACCGTGAGCCTTCGCTGGACCGATCCAGGGGCGCCGCGGGCCGACGAGCTTGGCCGCGACATCCGGCTCTCGGACCTGGCGGGCAGCTTCCGGTCGGCCGACCCGACCTTCAAGCTCGATGCGATCGTCGCGGCAACCGCCGAGCGGTTCCGCGGCAGCCGCTGGGGCGAGACCTACGACCTGGAGCAGGTGTCTCGGCTCGCGGAGCAGATCTCCGAGGAACTTCCGCAAACCCAGGAGGTCCACGACTTCCTGGATCTCCTCGGGGCGGCCGCCAACCTCGAACGCTGACTTTCCCGTGTCGTCGGCCGGCAGCCGTGGAGGAGCGGCGCCGGCCGGCGACCCATCGCTAGACGGGCTCGCCCTCGGAGCGGTCGTGCGGCGCGGGCCGGTTCTGCGGGACGAGATGGCCCTCGCCCGGCGAGACCGGCGTCGAACCCGGCGGCAGCTCGAGGCCCGTCCCTTCGAGGATTCCGATCGCGGCGTCATCCGAGCCGGCGAACTCGACGACGATCGCCCGCATGTTGGAGTAGTCGGTCCAGGCTCCGTGGACCACGTTGGCCGGCCAGACGATCGCCTCGCCCGCGGCGACCCGGATCCGCTCGTCGCCGACGAGCGTCCAGCCGCCGCCCTCGATGACGATGAAGTAGGTCGTGTTCGGATTCGAGTGCGGCTCGATCCGGCCGCCCCGGCTGAACGCCAGCTCCGCGACGCTGCCGCGGCCGTCGCCGTGGATCACCTGGCCGGTCAGCCCCTCGCTGCCCGGCGGCCCGTCCGGGCGCCGGTGCCCGACCCCGAATCGGCGAACCTCGATCGGCATCGAGCGTCAGCGCCGCCGGCGCGCCCGGCGAGCGGTCTTCGGCCGGATCGTCGCCTCGGGCCGGGCGAACTTCGTCTTCGTGTAGTAGCGCTGTTTGGCGAGCTTCTGTTCGTAGGCATCGAGGATCGGCGGGAACCGGATGAAGCGGACCCAGACGAGCGCCCCGATACCGATAACCGCGATGACGAGGACGAGGATCAGGTCGAATGCGAACACGGCCGCCGTAAGGAGCAGCCCGAACGCGCTGAGTCCCGTCCACAGCAGCCATTCGTACAGATCCAGGTACGGGGCGTGGCGGTGGAGCCGCTTGGTCCGGATGCTGTAGAGGATGCCGAGCCCGATCAGCAGGACGAGCGAAACCACCCAGGTCGGCGTGAAGAGGTCGGGAAACGTGTGCGGGTTGAACGGCAGGAACAGGTATTCCCAGGGTGGGAGCAGCACGATCGACCTCACTGCATGGCCAGATTGGGGTGTCGGCGGGCCGTTTCGCCCGACCGGGAGCTCGGGCCTCCATTCGCCGCGGGCGGCCGCCGATCCGGTCGGAGTATGCCACGCCGCCGGTTATACTCGGCCGCAAACGTCGAGTGCGTGGCTGCGTGGGGATGGGAGGTCTAGGCCCGGGTGCGAGCCCTGCTGTCGGTCGCCAACCGCGACGGAATCTCCGGACTGGCCCGTGACCTGCTCGGGCTCGGCGTGGAAATCTTCGCCACCGACGGCACCCGCGAGCATCTCGCTGGGGACGGCATCGAAGTCGGCTCCGTCTCGGAACTGACGAGCGTGGCGCCGCTCGTCGGCGGCCAGGTCAAGACGTTCCATCCGGCGATCTACGCGGGGATCCTCGCCCGGCGCGACGTACCGGAGCAGCTGAGCGAGCTCGAGGCGAACGCGATCGGGCTGATCGACATCGTCGTCGTCAACGTCACCCCGTTCGCCCCGGCGGTCGGCGCCCGCCTCGTCGGCATCGACGAGGCGATCGAGATGATCGACGTGGGCGGAGCCGCCCTGCTCGGCGCCGCGGCCCGGAATGCCGCCGGCGTGGCCGCGGTCGCGAGCCCCGACCACTACCACCGCCTCGTCGTCGAGCTGCGCGAGCATGGACTGGTCTCCGCGGAGCTCCGCGCCCTCCTCGCGGCCGAGGCGTTCGGCACGATCGCCGCCTACTACGCCGAGATCGCCGCCTACCTCAACCAGATCTCCGGAAACATGTTCCCGGCCCGGCTTGCCCTCGTCCTCGAGAAGGTCGCCGACCTGCGCTACGGCGAGAACCCGCACCAGCCCGCGGCGTTCTACCGGGAGACGACCCACCGGAGCGGAACGCTGGCCGACGCGACCCAGCTCCGCGGCGAGCGGCCGTCGTTCAACAACCTCATGGACCTCGACGCCGCCTACCGGATCGCGGCCGACTACACCGCCCCGACCGTGGCCATCGTCAAGCACACCGACCCTGTCGGGCTGGCGTCTGCCGACGAGCTGGTCGAGGCCTACCGGCACGCCCTCGAGACCGATTCGGTCGCGGCCTTCGGTGGAATCGTGGGGGTCAACCGGGAGCTCGACGGGCCTACCGCTCGCGAGATCGCCGCGAACTCCTACGAGGCCGTCGTCGCGCCGGGCTACAGCCAGGCGGCAATCGGGATCCTCAAGGCCAAGGCCGGGCTCGAGATCCTCGCCGTCCCACCCGACCCGACCGAGGGGATGCGCGACTACGGGATTGCCAACCTCGATTTCAAGCGGATCGCGGGCGGCCTCCTCGTCGAGAGCCTCGATGAGCTCGGGCTCGATCGGGGCAGGCTCCAGGTCGTCACGAACCGCCGTCCGACGCTCGACGAGCTGAACGATCTCCTGTTCGCCTGGCGGGCCGTTCGCCACGTCCGCTCGAATGCGATCGTCCTCGCGCGGAACGGCGCGACGGTCGGAATCGGCGCGGCCCAGGCCAGCCGCCAGGTCTCCGTCGAGATCGCGCTCCGGCGAGCGGGCGACCGGGCCAAGACGGCGGTCATGGCGAGCGATGCCTACTTCCCGTTCCCCGACGGGATCCAGATGGCGGCCCAGGCGGGAGTCACCGCGATCGTCCAGCCGGGTGGCTCGATTCGCGACGAGATGGCGATCGAGGTGGCAGACCGCCATCACATGGCGATGGTCTTCACCGGCAAGAGGCACTTCCGACACTAAGCGTGGAACAGCTTCTTGCGCTCGAGATGGTCCGCGTTACGGAGGCGGCTGCGCTGGCTTCCGCGCGGTTCATGGGACGCGGCGAGAAGGACGAGGCGGACCGGGCCGCGGTCGAGGCGATGCGGCGGACGATGGACGAGATCGAGTTCGCCGGGCGGATCGTCATCGGCGAGGGTGAGCGGGACGAGGCTCCGATGCTCTTCATCGGCGAGGAGGTGGGCCGGCACGAGCCCGACGATCCGATCCCCGCGACTCGGATCGACATCGCGGTCGACCCGCTCGAGGGCACGAACCTCGTGGCCCACGGCCAGGCCGGCGCGATCACGGTGCTGGCGGCGTCGGAGGAGGGCGGCCTGGTTCACGCCCCGGACACGTACCTCGAGAAGCTGTGCGTCGGGCCGGGCGTCGCCGGCAAGGTCGACATCCGGCTGTCACCGACCGAGAACCTCCAGCGGATCGCGTCGGCGCTGGGTCGCGGCGTGAACGACATCACGGTCGTCATCCTCGAGCGGCCGCGCCACGACGCGCTGATCGATGAGGTCCGACGGGCCGGCGCGCGGATCAAGCTCATCAGCGACGGCGACCTGTCGGCCGCCATCAGTTGCGCGGTCCAGGGCACGGGCGTCCACGCCGTCATGGGCATCGGCGGGGCGCCAGAAGGGCGTCCTGACGGCCGCCGCGCTGCGCTGCCTCGGTGGCGAGATCCAGGCCCGGTTCCGCTACCGGAGCGACGCCGAGCGAGCCCGTGGCGCGGCGATGGGCCACGGCGACGAGGATCGCGTCTACACCACGGAGGACCTCGCGTCCGGTGACAACCTCGTCTTTGCGGCGACCGGCGTCACGGCGGGCGACCTGCTCCAGGGCGTCCGCTACTTCGGCGGCGGCGCCCGCACCCACTCGCTGATCATGGCCTACCAGTCCAAGCAGATCCGGTTCATCGACACCGTCCACATGTTCGATCGAGACCGGCCGCCGTCAGTTCGGCTGTAGGCGGGCTCCAGGCTCCGTCGGGTTCCAGGCTCCGTCAGCCCAGCGGGCGATCGGCCGAACCGCGTCCGCACCTTCGACCGCCGCTTGGCGGCGGCGGGCCGTCTCGACGGTCTCGCTCCAGCCCGGCGGGACGAGGCCAGGCGCGAGATCGGCGAGCGGCGCGAGGACGAACAGCCGCTCCCCGGCGAGCCGATGCGGAACGACGAGGTCCGTCGGTTGCGACGGATTCGTCGATCGGGCTTCCGCCGGTCGCTCGACGTCGATCCGGTGGCGGCCGAAGACGAGCAGGTCGAGGTCCAGCTCGCGCGGTCCCCAGCGCTCGCGCTCCGCCGGCCGAACGCTCGCTCCAGCCGCTTGAGCGCGACGAGCAGCGCCAGCGCGCCGGTGGCCGGATCGGGCCCGGCGCGGGACGTCGATCGCGACGACCGCGTTGCGGAACTCCGGCTGGTCGACGACGCCGACCGGCACCGTCGCGTAGAGCCGCGAGACGCCGTCGCAGCCGGGCGCCCGGCAGGGCGGCGAGGGCACTGGATCCCCGCGGCGATCGTCTCGGCCGGGTCGCCGACATTCGCCCCGAGCCCGACGTACGCCCGAACTCGCCTGGTCAGTGCCTGCCTCCTGATCGGTAGACTCGGTCGGATGTCCGATGTCGCCGTGCTCATCCTGCACCCGGAGCCGGGGCCGCGCGCGGGCGAACTCGAGCGCTGGGTCGCACGTGCCCGCGCGACGACGGCCGAGCGACACCGGCGCGGTTTCCTGGCCGCCGGCGCGACCGACGTGACCGTGATCGGCCGGGCCGCCCGACGGCATCGCCGTTCGGGGCACGCCTGCGGGCGTTCGTGGCGAGCCACCCGGCGAAGGGCGTCGTCGTCCTCGGCTCCGGGGCGATTCCGCTGGCGACGTCGGCGGACCGGCGGGCGTTCGTCGCGGCCGCAGCGGCCGACGGACTGCGGGCGCTCACGAACAACCGCTTCTCGGCGGACGTCGTCGCCGTCTCCGCGCGGCGGAGGTCCTGCGGACGTTGCCGGACCTGCCGACCGACAACGCGCTGCCGCGCTGGCTGGCGGAGGTCGCCGGCTACGAGGTGTCCGACCTGCGCCGGCGCTGGCGGCTGGGCGTGGACATCGACGGGCCGCTGGACCTCGTCCTGCTCGGCAGCACGGCGGGTCCGGCCTCGCCGGAGACCGCCGCCCGGGTCACCGAGCGCCTCGCCGCCGTGCGAGCCGTCGCAGCCGATCCCCGCGCCGAGCTGATCGTCGCCGGCCGGACGTCCGCCTCGGGGCTGGCCTGGCTCGAACGGCGGATCGCGCGCGCGGACGCGAGCCATCGTCGAGGAGCGCGGTCTGCGCACGGCGATCGGCCGGCCAGCGGCCGCCGCGCTCCGTTCTCGGCGCGCTCCTCGACCGCGACGGACCCGCGTCGCTCGGCAGGCTGCTCGCGGACCTGGGTGAGGGTGCCCTCGTCGACAGCCGGGTCCTCCTCGCCCACCGTCACGGCGTGGATCAGGCCGCATGGCCCCCAGCCGAGGATCGGTTCGCCTCCGATCTCCTGCTCCACGAGCGAGTCGCAGACCCGTGGCTCAGGGAGCTCACCCAGGCAGCCGCGTCGGCGCCGATCCCGATCGTCCTGGGCGGTCACACGCTCGTCGGACCCGGGCTCCGGCTTGCGCTGCGGCAGCGGCGCTAGGATCGGAGCCGTGGACGTCGGCCCGCAGTTGCAGCGCCTCCCGGTTCCCGATCTCGACGCCGCCGAGAGCGACCCGGCGCTCGTCGCCGTCATCCGGGGCGAGATCGACCGCGCGGGTCCGATTCCGTTCGCGCGCTTCATGGAGCTCGCGCTCTATCACCCCGTCCACGGCTACTACCGGTCCGCGGTCGCCCGGCCCGGACGCGGCGGCGACTTCCTGACGGCGCCGGAGGCCCACCCGATCTTCGGTCGGGCGATCGCGCGCCACGTCGACGACGCGTGGCGAGCGCTCGGACGGCCGGATGGCTTCACGATCCGGGAGCTGGGCGCGGGCAGCGGGGCCCTGGCGGCCGGGATTCTCTCGGGCCTGCGCGGCCGAGGCGGCCGACCTCGCCGCCGTTGTCCGCTACCGGCCGGTCGAGGTCGAGCCGAGGCGACTCGACGAGCTCCGCGATCGGCTCGCGGCGGAGGGTCTCGCCGACCGCCTCGAGGCCGACGACGGCGCCCCGATCGTCGGGATCGTCGTCGCCAACGAGGTCCTCGATGCCCTGCCGACGCATCGTGTCGTCGGGCGCGATGGCCGCGTCCGCGAGATCCTCGTCGGGTGGAGCGGACGGCGCCTTCGTCGACGTGGAGGAGGAGCCCTCGACGCCGGCCCTCGCGCGAACGCCTCGCCGCCGAGGGCGATCCAGCTCGCCGACGGCCAGCTCGCGGAGATCTGCCTCGCGGTCGATGGCTGGGTTGCCGGCGTGGCTGCGGGCCTGGAACGCGGGCTCGTGCTCCTCATCGACTACGGCCACCCGGCCGCGGAGCTCTACGACGCAGCCCGGCGGCCGGCAGGGACGCTGGCGCGCGTACTACGCGCAACGGGTCCACGGCGACCCGTACCGAGCCATCGGGCGGCAGGACCTGACGGCCCACGTCGACGTCACGGCCGTCGAGCGGGCCGCCGCCGGCGCCGGCCTGGTCCACCTCGGCACGACGACCCAGGGCCGGTTCCTCGACGCGCTCGGCGCGGGCGAACTGCTCGTCGCGCTCCAGTCCGGGCCCGATGCAAGCCTCCAGGCCTACCTCGAGGCCCGCTCGGCGCTCGTCCGGATGATCGATCCGGCGGCGATGGGCGGCTTTCGGGTCATGTCGTTCGGGCGCGGCGTCCCCGCCGACTCGATCGTGCGGGGATTCGGCTGAACCGACAGGCCGCGGCAACCTTCACCCGACCGGACCCAACCGAACTACGGCTATCTACCTATCGACTCGCTCCTCGCGGAGCGGGCAGACTGGCCCGCAGGTCAGGGCGACACCGCCGCGACCGCTGCACCGCCGGGGAGCGGATCACGAACTGGCACGCGCGCTCGGCGCGATCCGCTCCCCGACCCTTCGCCCCCTCGATCCCACCGTTCGGCGGCCGCGCGGGACCCTGCGCGCGACCACTGCCCGGACCACCTCCCCTGCTAGAATGGATGAGCGTGGCGACCGCGTGTCCGCCGGTGCTCCGCCCCAGGGGAGCCCTCCCAACGGTGCATGGCGCACGACATCGGATCTACCCGCGATTGCTCGGAGTGAACGTCGGTTGACCGGGATCTGGTACATCGTGGGGTTCGCCTTCGCCGGCGTGTCGTTCGTCTTCCTGACGTTCGGCGCGGCGTGGCTGCTCACCCATCGGAACCGGGGCGACGCCCACAAGGGCCTGCCCTACGAGAGCGGCATCGACACCTACGGCGACACCCACGGCCGGTTCGGGCTGTCGTTCTACATCTACGCCTTGCTGTTCGTCGCGTTCGACATCGAGGTGATCTTCATCTACCTCTGGGCGATCGTCTTCCGCGACCTCCTGATCGGCGGCTTCGTGACGATGCTCGTGTTCGTCGGCATCCTCCTGCTCGGCCTTGCCTATGCCTGGCGCAAGGGCGTCCTGAACTGGAAATGAGCAAGAAGACCCGCGGCCCCCGGACCGGGCCGGACGACGCGACGGCAATGCCCTCCGACCAGGCGGGCAACGCGCCGGCCGCGCTCGCCGTCCGCCCGGAATCGGCGCTGATCGAGCCGATCGTCGTCCCCAACACGCTCTGGCAGTCGGTCGACCCGACGGCCTACAGCGGGGGCATCGAATCGGACATCACCCACCTCGCGGCCCACGAGACAGACCCGGCGTTCCGGCGCGACGACGCCCGCTGGAGCGGACCGCTCGAGGTCATCCCGACGAAGGCCGACTACGTCCTCGACCTGATCCGGGCGAACAGCCTGTGGCCGCTGCTTTCGGGCCTGGCCTGCTGCGCGATCGAGATGATGTCGGCGGCGACCTCGAAGAACGACATGGACCGCTGGGGCATGTTCCCGTTCCGGGCGAGCCCGCGCCAGGCCGACGTCCTGATCGTCGCCGGGACCCTGACGACGAAGATGGCCGGGCCGCTCGTCCGCCTCTGGGAGCAGATGCCCGAGCCCAAGTGGTGCGTCGCGATGGGCGACTGCACCTGCTCCGGCGGCCGCTACAAGCGGAGCTACTCGACGGTCGAGGGGATCGATCGGGTCATGCCGGTGGACGTCTACGTCCCGGGCTGTCCGCCCCGGCCGGAGGGCCTCATCTACGGGATGATGAAGCTCCAGCAGCTCATCAAGGATCGCCGCGGGCACTGGCCCGAGCGGGCGATCGGACCGACGGTCCCGGACGGCGTCTGATCGTGGATCCTGTCCTCCGGCGACGCCTCGAGGCGCGCTTCGGCGAGCGCCTGACCGGCCCCGTCCGCCAGCGCCACGACGAGACGGAGATCCGGATCGGGCCGGGCGACGTCGCTGACACCATGCGCGTGCTCCACGACGAGCCCGAATTCGGCTTCCACTTCCTCGCCGACCTGGCCGGCGTCGACACCGGGTCCGAGATGCAGGTCGTTTACCACCTCTGGAGCGAGACGACGCCCGATTGGCTCCGGGTGATCGCCGTCGGGCTGTCCAGGGAGGACCCGCGCGCGCCGTCGGTCACCTTCATGTGGAAGGGCGCCGAGTGGATGGAGCGCGAGGCCTACGACATGTTCGGGATCACGTTCGAGGGCAATCGCGACCTTCGCCGGATCTACATGCCGCCCGACTACCAGAGCTTCCCGCTCCGCAAGGACTTCTACCTGGCCGACGACGCAGCCCGCTCGCCGGGCGCCGGTGTCCGGCACATGGAGCAGACCCACTGCGCCCCGCAACGCGAAGGCGGCGGCCACGATCCGGCAGGATTCGTCATGACCGCAACCATCGCCCCGCCACGCCTCCGCCGACGACCCGCGGGTGATGCTCGACGAGCAGGCCGGCGTCTTCGAGCCGATCCCGCCGTACCCGCCCCGGACGGAGCGGGAGGCGGAGTTCTACACGCTCCGCGACGGCGAGATGTTCATCAACATGGGGCCGCAGCATCCCTCGACCCACGGCGTCCTGCGTGTCGTCCTCAAGCTCGACGGCGAGAAGGTCGTCGACCTCGATCCGGTCCTCGGCTACCTCCATCGGGGCGTCGAGAAGCTGTGCGAGAACGCCGACTACCACCAGGTCATCAGCCAGGTCGACCCGCTCGAGTACGTCTCGCTCGCTGTACTGCGAGTGGCCGCCGGTCATGGCCTTCGAGAAGCTGCTCGACGTCGAGGTCCCGCGCCGCGCCGAGTACATCCGCGTCCTCTCGTCGGAGCTGAACCGGATCGCCAGCCACGCCCTGTTCATGGGCTGGATGGCCCTCGACCTCGGCGGGCTCACGCCGATCCTGTGGAGCTTCATCGAGCGCGACGAGATCGTCGAGATGCTCGCGAGCCTGACCGGCCAGCGGATGCTCTTCAACTACTTCCGGATCGGCGGCGTGAACGGCGACCTGAACCACGAGTTCATGAGCCGGCTCGGCGACTGGATGACCCGGGCGACGAACCAGATCGAGTCGAACCTCGGGCTGCTCAACGAGAACGAGATCTTCGTCCGGCGGATGCGCGGCCTCGGCAAGGTCGACTCGGCGACGGCGCTCCGGATGTGCATGACCGGGCCGAACCTCCGGGCGACGGGCATCCCGTTCGACGTCCGGCGGGCCCATCCGTACTCGGTCTTCCCGGAGCTCGAGTTCGACATCCCGACGCGCGACGAGGGCGACTGCCTCGCCCGCTATCTCCTCCGGATCGACGAGATCCGCCAGAGCATCCGGATCATCGACCAGTGCCTCCACCAGATGCCCGACGGTCCGGTCATGGCGAAGCTGCCGCGGCTCCTCCGTCCGCGGCCCGGGCGCGCCTACGCCGCCGTCGAGGGGCCCCGCGGCCAGTACGCCGCCTACGCGATCAGCGACGGCACCGACCAGCCGTTCCGGATGCGGATCCACGACCCGTCGTTCATCCACCTCCAGTCGGTCGGCCTGCTCACGCCCGGCAACCTGATCGCCGACACGATGGCGGTCATGGCGAGCCTCGACCCGATCATGGGCGGGGTGGATAAGTGACCGCCGCCGCGCGGACCTGGGGCCGGCTGACCCTTGCGGGCAAGATCATCTTCACGCTCGTCCCGATTCTCCTGGTGCTCGGGATCGGGCTGCTCCTCGTCGTCATCCTCTTCGGCAAGGGGATCCTCGACTTCCTGGCGACGAACATCTGGCTCGTCCGGTTCGTGGTCGCGGCGACGGCCGTCCTGCTGATGAGCATCCCGACCGCCTTCCTGATCATCTACATGGAGATGAAGATCATCGCCCTGATGAACCTCCGGATCGGGCCGGACCGGGTCGGGCCGTTCGGCTCGCTCCTGTCGGTCGTCCACGGCCTGAAGGTGCTCGCGAAGGAGGACTTCAGCCCGACCGGGGCCGATCGGCTGGTCTTCACGCTCGCGCCGGTCGTGGTCTTCATGGCGACGGTCATGAGCCTGCTGGTCATCCCGTTCGCCCCGGGCCTCTTCGGCCAGGACATGAACATCGCGCTGCTGTACTTCTTCGCCGTCGGCGGGATGGCGGTCGTCGGCCTGATGATGGCGGGCTGGTCGAGCTTCAACAAATACTCGCTGCTCGGCGGACTGCGCTCGGCGGCCCAGATCATCAGCTACGAGATCCCGCTGCTGCTGTCGGTCGTCGGCCTGCTGCTGCTCGCCGGGACGATGAGCCTCAACCAGCTCGCCCTCAACCAGGCCGGCTGGTTCACCGACTGGTACGTCTTCCAGCAGCCGCTCGGGGCGCTGATCTTCTTCATCGCCGCGACGGCCGAGGCGAACCGCACGCCGTTCGACCTGACGGAGGCCGACAGCGAGATCGTCGCCGGCTTCGCGACCGAGTACTCGGGGATGCGCTTCGGCTTCTTCTTCTTCGCCGAGTACGTCAACGTCTTCGTCATCTCGGCGCTGCTGGTCACGCTCTTCTTCGGCGGCTGGAACGCGCCGTTCCCGTGGCCGTGGCCGATCGAGCTCAACCTCAATCCAGCCTCGCTCGGGATCGGGCTGCTGATCCTCATCGCCATCGTGCCGGTGATCGGCACGCTCCTGCTGGCCGCGCCGTTCTTCCTCGCGCGGAGCTCGATGCCCGCCTGGCAGGCGCTCGTCATCGGCTTCGTCCTGTTCAACCTCGTCGCGGTCACCGCGATCGTCGGCATCGCCTACGTCGGGTTCGACTGGGTGGCCGGGCTGCTGTGGTTCCTCGGCAAGACCTACGTGTTCGTCTTCACGTTCGTCTGGATGCGCGGAACCCTGCCCCGCGTCCGGATCGACCAGCTCATGGGTTTCGCCTGGAAATGGCTCCTGCCGGCGTCGCTCCTCAACCTGTTCGTCACCGCCGCGGCGATCCTCGTCGTGAACCAGCCGTGAGCGCCGCCTCGTGATCAACCTCCCGGGCCTCGGCATCGCCAAGGGCATGGCGCTGACCCTGCGCCGGTTCTTCGAGCCGAAGGCGACGATCAAGTATCCCGAGGTCAAGGCCGACGTCCCCCACAAGTTCCGCGGCCGCCTCCAGCTGCTCTACGACGAGTGGGGCACGCTCAAGTGCGAGACCTGCTTCCAGTGCGCCCAGGCCTGCCCGATCGAGTGCATCGACATGGGCGGCATCGACACGAAGGGCCGCTACCACGTCCACTGGGGCCCGCCCGAGACGTACGGCGAGCGGCGCGACGAGTCGGCGCTGCGGCGATCCGGCCGGACGGTCCCCGACAACGCCTACGACCACTTCGAGGGCATCGACCCGACCGCGGTCGACGGGATCCTCGAGGAGTTCGACCACGATCCCAAGGAGATGCTGCGGATCCTCGAGGCGACGCAAGCGGCGTATGGCCACCTGCCGGTGGCGGCCCTCAAGCGGATCAGCCAGAAGACCGGCGCCTGGTACGCGATGATCTACGGGACGGCCTCGTACTACCGCCACCTCCGGTTCGAGCCGCCCGATGACGCGACCCAGGCCTCGGAGATCGCAGACCGGCGGCCGACCGAGGGTACGTATCTCGCCGGCCTGGACGCGTCACTCGCCGGCGGCTCCGGCAAGGGCCGGGCCGGGCGCCGCGGCAGCCGTACGGGTCCCGCCGGCGGCGACCGGGCGCAGGCCTGAGCGGATGACGACACTGCTCAAGACGCCGAAGCGCTGGCCATCGATCCTGCTCGCGAGGTCAGAGGCTCCCGCGCGCCGGGCGCCTGCGGCGAGCGATCCCTCGGCTGCGCTCGACAGGGCCGTCGCCGCGGGCGCGTTCGCCGGCCTCAGGCGCGCGGTCCACGACCTCGGGCCGACGGGCACGATCGCCGAAGATCGCGGCATCGGGCCTTCGCGGCCGCGGTGGCGCCGGCTATCCGACCGGCGAGAAATGGCGGCTGTGCGCCGAGACCGACGCGCCGCGGCGCTACGTCGTCGCCAACGGCTACGGCGCCGATCCGTCGGCGCAGACGGACCAGGCGCTCATCGAGGCCGACCCGTTCGGTGTCATCGAGGGCGTGGCCATCGCCGCGTTCGCGGTCGGGGCGGACGAGGCCTTCATCGCCGTCCGGGCCGAGGCCACCGAGTCGATCCGCCGGCTCGAGGCCGCGATCGGGGCGGCCGAGGACGCGGGGCTCATCGGGCCCGGCATGCTCGGCACCGGCCGCGGCCCGACGATCCGGGTCCGGACCGTCCAGGGCGCCTACATGCTCGGCGAGGAGACGGTGCTCCTCAAGGCACTCGAGGGGAAGCGCGGCCAGCCGGAACAGCGGCCACCTCATCCGGCGGAACGCGGCCTGTTCGACATGCCCACCGTCGTCCAGAACGTCCAGACCCTCGTCGCGGTCGCCTGGATCCTCGCCAACGGCTCCGCGAAGTTCGCCGCGATCGGCTCCAAGACGAGTCCGGGCACGATCCTCGTCGGCGTGCGCGGTCCCGCCGGCAGCGGCGTCGCGGAGGTGCCGCTCGGGACGCCGCTCGCCGAGATCGTCGGCCTCGCCGGCGAGGCCAAGGGCGTCAAGGCCGTCCTCGTCGGTGGCCCGTCGGGGGGCATGCTGCCGCCCGACCTGCTCGACACGCCCTACGAGTTCGACGCCCTCCGCGCCGTCGGCGCTCACATCGGGTCGGGCTCCGTCGTCGTGGCCGACAAACGCGCCTGCATCGTCGACCTGGCCCGGCTGCTGACCCGCTTCTGCGCCGACGAGGCCTGCGGCAAGACGATTCCCTGCCGCATCGGGACGCGCCGGATCAGCGAGATCGGCGACCGCATCGCGACCGGCGTGCCGCGCCCGACGGACCTCCAGCTTCTGACCGACCTGTCAGCGGACGTCGTCGCCTCGGCGCTGTGCGACCACGAGCGGCTGGCGACGCTTCCGTACGCCAGCGGGATGCGATACTTCCGGTCCGAGCTCGACGAGCACATCCTCCGAAGCAACTGCCCTGCCGGTGTCTGTCGCCCGATCGCGGTGGCGGCGGGCGCCGCCCACTGAGATGAGATGGCCGACCTGATCACCCGCCCGGAGACCCGCGCCGACCTCGAGCCGATCGCCGACACGGTCGCCGAGCGCCTCCTCACGACCCAATCGCCGCAGCGGCCGCAGTCGACGCCGCGGATCCGGATCGAGGTCGACGGGCGCGTCGTCGAGGGCTTCGAGGGCCAGACGATCCTCGAGGTCTGCCGCGACAACGGCATCGAGATCCCGACGCTCTGCTACGAGCCGAAGCTGCCCGGCTTCGGGGCGTGCCGGATGTGCGTCGTCGAGGTCGAGGGCTCCGAGTACCCGCCGATCAGCTGCTCCCAGCGGGCCGAACCCGAGATGGTCGTCCAGACCCAGACCGAGGAAGTCCGCCGGCTGCGGGCGACGAACCTGGAGCTGATCTTCTCGGACCACAACGCGTACTGCCTGCCGCCCTGCCAGAACAAGTGCCCCAGCCACATCGACATCCCAGGCTTCCTCAAGGCCAACGCCGAGACGAACTGGCGGGAGTCGACCCGGATCTTCAAGCGGACGATCCCGTTCCCGTCCGTCCTCGGGCGAGTCTGCCCGGCGCCGTGCGAGGAGCACTGCCGGCGCGACGAGGTCGACGAGGCGATCGCGATCCGCGACAGCCACCGCTACGCCGGCGACCAGGTGCTGAAGTCGATGCTCGACGACGGGATCGACCCGCCGGTCCCGTTCGAGGTCCAGCCGAAGACCGGCCGCCGCGCCGCCGTCATCGGGTCGGGGCCGGCCGGGATGGCGGCCGCCTACTACCTGCTGATCAGCGGCCACGACGTGACGGTCTTCGAGCGCGACCCGGCGCCGGGCGGAATGCTGCGCTACGGGATCCCGCAGTACCGCCTGCCGAAGATCGAGGTCCTCGAGGCCGAGTACGAGTCGGTGACCCGGCTCGGCGGCCGGATCGTCTGCGACCAGGGCCTCGGGCGCGACTTCACGCTCGACGACCTGCAGAACCAGGGCTATGACGCCGTCGTCGTCGCGATCGGCTGTTACGAGACGAACAAGTTGGGCGCGCCCGGTGAGGACGCGGCCGAAGTGCTCGACGGCCTCGAGTATCTCCGGACCGCGACGCTGGGCCTGCCGTATCCCGGCCATGCCGGCAAGCGAGTGGTGGTCATCGGCGGCGGCTTCACCTCGATGGACTGCTCGCGAACGTCGATCCGCCAGGGCGCGGCCGAGGTGACGCTCGTCTACCGCCGCGACATGAAGGACATGCCCGCGGCGAACGAGGTCCACGAGGCGATCGAAGAGGGCGTCACCGCGATCTTCCAGGCAGGGCCGACGCGCGTCATCACCGACAAGAAGGGCCGCGTCACCGGCGTCGAGTTCATCCGGATGCGCCCGGGCGCGCCAGACGCGTCCGGCCGGCGCCGCCCGGAGCCCGCGGCCGGCACCGAGTTCACGATTCCGTGCGATCGCGTGCTCCTCGCCATCGGCCAGGGCCCCGACCTGACGTGGATCGGGCCCGGCTCCCAGGGACCGCAGCCGACGAAGCAGAACCGGCTCAAGGCCGACGCGGTGACGTTCGAGACGGGCCGGCCGGGCGTCTTCGGCACCGGCGACGTTCGAGTCGGGGCGGCGACGGTCGTCCAGGCCGTGGCCGAGGGCCGCCGCGCGGCCTACGCGGTCGACGCCTTCCTGAAGGGCCTCGACCTGTCCGGCATCAAGGCCCGCCAGCAGCTCGCCGAGCCGCAGCCGGAGTTCCTCTCGATCGTCCCGTTCACGAGCGAGGCGAAAGAGCCGCGCTATCGCATGAAGGCGATGGGCCCCGAGATCCGGAACAAGAGCTACATCGAGTACGAGCTCCCGTACACCCGCGAGGAGGCCGTCGCCGAGTCGACCCGCTGCCTCCAGTGCACCTGCGAGGCGATCGGCTTCTGCGACCTGCGCCGCCTCGGGATCGAGTACGGCACGACGCTCCCGACGCTCGAGCCGCAGCACCACCAGGGCGCCGGCTACCGGAGCGTCACCGAGAACCGGTTCACCGGTGTCAACCACGACTACATCCGGGACGACTCGCACGCCTTCATCCTCCGCGAGCCGTCGCGCTGCATCGACTGCGGCCGCTGCGCCAATGTCTGCGCCGAGGTCGTCGGCGCGGCCTGCTACGACTTCATGCGGATCGGCTTCGACACGCTCGTGACGACGCCGCTCGACATGAGCCTCAACGACACGCCGTGCGTCTCGTGCGGGCGCTGCGCGGAGACCTGCCCGACGGGCGCCCTGATGCCGAAGCCGCGGGTCCTCGAGAAGTACGAGGTCGACGAGAGCCGCTGCATCCTGTGCGGGATCTGCGTCGACGCCTGCCCGTACGACGCGCTCCGCGACGGCGCCGACTTCGAGCTCTCCCACCTGTCGCGGGCCGAGCCGATGATCGACCTCATGGCGATCGCGGCCGTCGATCGCGAGACGGAGGTCACCTACATCCGCAAGGAGCGCGACTGGGCCGCGCGGGCCGCCGCCGAGGGCCGGATCGTCGACCCGGGCCGGCTCCTGCCGATGCTGCCGGCATCGATCGCGGGCTCGTCAAACGGCGGCAACGGCCATGGCAACGGCCACGGACACGATCACGGCGACGGCCACGGCGGCCACGCCGGGCACGGCTAAGCCGACGTCGTGGCGATCGGCGAGACGATCCCGTTCACCGCGATCCCCTGGGGCGATGCCCTGTTCGTCGTCTTCGCCGGGACGATGCTCTTCGCGGCGCTCCTCGTCGTGACGATGCGCGACATCATCCGCTGCGGCCTGGCGATGATCGTCTGCTTCGTGGCGCTGGCCGGGATCTACGTCATCGTCGGAGCCCCGCTCGTCGCCGCCGCCCAGGTGCTCGTCTACATCGGCGCGATCAGCGTCCTGATCCTCTTCGCGATCATGCTGACCGAGACGAAGTCCGCGCCGTCGCGACTCGTCTTCCAGACCCAGGCCGTGCCCGCGGCGGTCGCGGCCGTGCTGCTCGTCGTCGTGACGGTCCTCGCGATCGTCGCGACCGACTGGCGCGAGGTCGGCGAGCGGATCCACGTCGCGACCGACGAACTCGCGACGGTCCTCTTCGCCAGCTGGGTGCTGCCGTTCGAGATCGTCGGGGTCCTGCTGCTCGCCGCCGTCATCGGTGGCGTCTTCCTCGCCAAGCGTGAGCGGACCGGCGAGGAGCCCCGATGATCCGGGTCTTCCTCGGGACGTTCATCGCGTCCGTGTTCGTGATCACGCTCGGGCTGATCGCGCTGGCGGCCGGAGGCGCCGACTCGCTCGATGCCTACCTCGTGCTGGCGTCGATCCTGTTCGCGATCGGGATGTTCGGCTTCCTCGCCCGGCGCAACGCGATCAGCATGCTGATGGCCATCGAGCTGATGCTCAACGCGGTCAACCTCTCGATCGTCGCGTTCGGCGCGTTCGTGCCCGGCCTCGGGGTCTCGGGCTCGGTCATTGCGCTCATGGTCATGGCAGTCGCGGCGGCCGAGGCGACCGTCGGTCTCGCGATCATCATCGCGATCTACCGCAACAAGAAGACGCCGCTCGTCGACGAATACGACGCGATGAGCCGGTGACCGCGGGCCGATGATCGACCTCTTCATCCCGCTGATCGCGATCCTGCCGCTGGCCGGCTTCGTGATCACCGCCGTCGTCGGCCGCCGGCTCGACAAGCGGGCCCACCTGATCCCGGTCGGGGCCGTCCTCGTCGCCTGGGCGATGAGCATGGTCGTTGCGTTCCTCGCCCTGACCCACGGCGCGCCGTTCAACGATGAGGCGGCCGGGTTCGGCCACGAGGTCCACCTCTACACCTGGATCCCGGCGGGCGGCTTCGTCGTCGAGGCGGCCTTCTTCGTCGACGCGCTGACCGCCTGCCTGCTCATCGTCGTGACGACGATCGGCCTGCTCGTCCACGTCTACTCGATCGGCTACATGAGCCACGACCCGGGCTACTGGCGGTTCTTCGCCTATCTCAACCTGTTCATGTTCTCGATGCTGCTGCTCGTCCTGGCCGACAACTTCCTCGTCGTCTTCGTCGCCTGGGAGCTGGTCGGCCTGTCGAGCTACCTGCTGATCGGGTTCTGGAGGACGAAGCGTTCAGCGGCGCTCGCGGCGAAGAAGGCGTTCATCGTCAACCGCGTCGGCGACGTCGGGTTCGCGCTCGGGATCATGCTGATCTTCGTCAGCCTCGGCACGCTCAACATCCGCGAGGTCATCGAGCGCATCGGCGAGCTCGATCACGGGCTCATCCTGGCGATCTCGCTGCTGATCTTCGCCGGGGCGATGGGCAAGAGCGCCCAGTTCCCGCTCCACGTCTGGCTGCCCGACGCGATGGAGGGCCCGACGCCCGTGTCGGCCCTCATCCACGCCGCGACGATGGTCAACGCCGGCGTCTATCTCGTCGCCCGGACCAGCCCGATCTTCGCCCACGCCCAGGAGGCGCTCGTCGTCGTCGCGGCGATCGGCATCTTCACCGCGATCCTGGCGGCCTCGATTGCGATGACCCAGACCGACATCAAGCGCGTCCTCGCCTACTCGACGCTCAGCCAGCTCGGCTACATGTTCGCGGCGCTCGGCGTCGGCGCCTTCACCGCGGCGATCTTCCACCTCATGACCCACGGCTTCTTCAAGGGCCTGCTGTTCCTCGGCTCCGGCTCCGTCATCCACGCCGTCCACGAGGAGCAGGACATGCGGCGGATGGGCGGGCTGTCGAAGAAGATCCCGATCACGTACATGACGATGCTCGTCGGCTCCCTGGCAATCTCCGGGATTCCGCCGCTGGCCGGCTTCTTCTCGAAGGACGAGATCCTCGGCGAGGCGTTCAAGCTCGGCTTCCCGTGGGTCTGGGCGATCGGCCTGTTCGTGGCCCTGCTGACCGCGTTCTACATGTTCCGGCTCATGGGCCTGACGTTCTGGGGCGAGTTCCGCGGCCCGCGCGAGATCTGGGACCGCATTCACGAGTCGCCGAGCGTGATGACGACGCCGCTCATCCTGCTGGCGATCCCGTCGGCATTGCTGGGGATCATCCTCGGGCTGCCGTTCGGGGCGAGCCTGATCCACCACTGGCTCGAACCGACCTTCCACGAGGCGGTCGAGGTCCTCCACCACGCCGAGGCGCCGTACGCGCTGTTCGGGATCGATGGCGCGCTGATCGGCGCCAGCGTCGCCGTGGCCGCGGTCGGCATCGCCGTCGCGTGGCGCCTGTTCGGCGCCGAGATCGGCTCGATCAGGATGCCGCCACGCCCCGAGCGGGTCCGGGCTCTCGCCGCCCGCGCGCCGTTCCTCTACCGCGCATCGCTCAACAAGTGGTGGTTCGATGAGCTGTACCACCTGCTGTTCATCGTGATCGGCGGGCGGATCGCGAGCTTCCTGTGGTGGTTCGACCGGAATGTCGTCGACGGCTCGGTCAACGACCTGGCCCGGACGACAATCGGCGCCGGCCGGCGGCTGCAGCGCGTCCAGACCGGGCGGGTCCAGAACTATGCGCTCGGAATCGCCCTCGGGCTCATCGTCATGGCGGGCTCGTTCCTGCTCCTGGCGGGACGGCAATGAACATCGACTCGATCCCGATCCTGACGATCGTGACGTTCCTGCCGCTCGTGGGGGCGATCGTCGTCGCCGCGTCGCCGGCCCGCTACGCCCGGCACGCTCGCGCTCGGCGCGGCCCTGCTCACGTGGGTGTTCTCGCTCCTGCTCGTCGTCGGCTTCTCGGGGACGCCCACCCGCAGCGGACTGTTCCAGTACGTCGTCGAGGCCGACTGGATCCCGCTGTTCGGCATCCAGTTCAAGCTCGGCGTGGACGGCCTGTCCCTCGTCCTCGTCGTCCTGACGACCACCCTGTCGTGGATCTCGATCCTCGCCTCGTTCGGCCCGATCAAGGAGCGGATCAAGGAGTACATGGTCTCGTTCCTCGTCCTCGAGGTCGGGATGATCGGCGTGTTCGTCGCGCTGGACATGTTCCTGTTCTACATCTTCTGGGAGATCGTCCTCGTCCCGATGTACCTGATCATCGGGATCTGGGGCGGCGCGAACCGGATCTACGCGACGATCAAGTTCGTCCTCTACACCCTCGTCGGGTCGCTGCTGATGCTCGTGGCGATCCTCGCGACGGCGTTCGCCTTCCAGGCTGCCCACGATGGCTCATGGACGGGCGCGTTCGACTTCGAGCAGCTCCGCCAGTTCGCGGCGACGACGGGCTTCGCGAGCGGCCTCCAGCTGGCCGCGTTCCTCGCGTTCTTCCTCGCGTTCGCGATCAAGGTCCCGATGTTCCCGTTCCACACCTGGCTGCCGGACGCGCACGTCGAGGCGCCGACGGCAGGCTCGGTCATCCTCGCCGCGATCCTGCTCAAGCTGGGCGCCTACGGCTTCATCCGGTTCGCCCTGCCGCTCTTCCCGGACGCGGCCCACACGTTCGCGCCGGCGATCATCGTCCTGAGCCTCATCGCGATCATCTACGGCGCGATCGTCGCCCTGGTCCAGCCTGACCTGAAGAAGCTCGTTGCCTACAGCTCGGTCAGCCACATGGGCTTCGTCACGCTCGGAATCTTCGTCTTCAACGAGCAGGGGATGCAGGGCGCGATCCTCCAGATGGTCAACCACGGCCTCATCACCGGCGCCCTCTTCCTGCTCGTCGGCGTCATCTACGAACGGACCCACGACCGGACGATCGCGAAGATGGGCGGCGTGGCCGGGCGTGATGCCCGTCTACGCCGCTGGCGTTCGGATTCTTCGTCTTCGCCTCGGCCGGCCTGCCCGGCCTGTCGGGCTTCGTCGGCGAGTTCCTGGCCCTCGTCGGGGCCTTCGCGTTCAGTCCGGCGGTGGCGGCCGTCGCCACGTTCTGCATGATCCTCGCCGCCGCCTACCTGCTGTGGATGTACCAGCGGGTCGCGTTCGGCGAGCTGTCCGACTTCCTCCGCGGCCTCGGCCACCACCTGACCGACATGACGCCCATCGAAATCCTGACCCTCGCCCCGCTCGGCGCCCTCGTCGTGGTGTTCGGCGTCGCGCCCGGCCTGCTCCTCGATCTCGTCCAGGGCTCGGTCGTCAACGTCGTCAACGACGTCGCCACGGGCGCCCGATCCCGATCTCGCGCGAAGTTGGCCTCCTCGCGATTGCGACCGCGATCGGCTACGTGGTCGTCCGGATCGTCTACGTCGGCTACGGGTCCACCCGCGAGCCCCTCGAGGCCGGCGGAGCCGCCCGATGACCGCGCACGATCTCGCGATCATCGCCCCGCTCGTTGCCGCGATCGCGGTCGCCATCGCGGTCCTGCTCGTCGACCTCATCCTGCCCGGCCGGCCGGACGCCGCGGTCGCCGTCGCCCTCGGCGGCCTCGTGATCGTGGCCGCGGCGACGATCCTCGCCAACGGCAACCCCGGTGACGCATTCGACGGCGCCTACCGGGTCGACCCCCTGACGACGTTCCTCGACCTGCTCTTCGTCTCGATCGTCGGCCTGACGATCGTCTTCGCGCCGGACTATCTCGAGCCGCGCGGCCTGCCGGTCGCCGAGTTCGCCGTCGTCCTCATCTTCGCCATGACCGGGGCGATGCTCCTCGCGGCCTCGACGGACCTGCTGCTGCTCTTCCTCGGGCCTCGAGCTCATGGTCCTGCCGGGCTACATGCTCGCCGGCTATCACAAGACCGACGGCTACTCGACCGAAGGCGCGATCAAGTACTTCCTGCTCGGATCGTTCAGCTCGGCGATCTTCCTGTTCGGGCTCGCCTTCGTCTGGGGCCTGACCGGGACGACGCGCGTCGACGGCGTCGCGGATGCGCTCCTGGGCGTGGCGGCGGGCACGCTGGCGTTCTCGCCGGGCCTGGCGATGGGCCTCGCCTTCATGACGACCGGCGTCGCGTTCAAGATCGCCGCGGTCCCGTTCCACTACTGGACGCCCGACGCGTACCAGGGCTCGCCGACGCCGGTCACCGGCTACCTCTCGGTCGGCCCGAAGGTCGGCGCGTTCGCGCTGATCATCCGCCTCTTCGTCGAGGCGCTCGGACCGCTCAAGGCCGACTGGCTGCCGGTCGTCATCGTCCTGGCGGCGCTGACGATGACGCTCGGCAACCTCGTCGCCCTGACCCAGGACAACGTCAAGCGGATGCTCGCCTACAGCTCGATCGCCCACACCGGCTACATGCTGGTGGGGCTGGCGGCCTTCGCCGGCGGGCAGCAGCTGGGCCTCGAGGGCCTGCTCTTCTACGGCGCCGCGTACACGTTCATGAATCTCGGCGCGTTCGCCGTCGTCGCCGCCCTCCAGAAGCGGGCCGGGGTGACGTCCAGCCTCGACACGTTCGCGGGGCTCGGGCGGCGCGAGCCGCTCCTCGGCATCCTCATGACCCTGTTCCTGCTGTCGCTGACCGGCATCCCGCCGACGGCGGGCTTCTTCGCCAAGGCGATCGTGATCCTCGCCGCGGTCCAGGCCGGCGGCTGGGTCGCGTTCCTCGCGGTCATCACGATGCTGAACGCCGCGGTGGCCGCGTTCTACTACCTCCGCGTCGTCGTCTACATGTTCATGCGCGATCCATCGAGCCAGGCCCCGCCGCTCCGCCACGGCCGGCTGCTGTGGGGCGGCCTCGCGGTAACGACCTCGCTGACGATCCTGTTCGGGTTCTTCCCCGGGTTGATCCTCGGCATCATCGGCCAGGCCGCGGCAGCCGTCGGCGGGTAGCGGGTCCGACCGCGGCGCCGGCGGGCCGCGCGGGCGCTCGGCCGAGAACCTAGGGCGTGACCTCGACGCCCGGCAGGATCTTGCCGAGCCCGCGGGCCATGATGTCCGGCCCGATCCCGCCGAGCGCGCCGTCCTGGACGACGCCGTCCTTGTCGATCCAGTAGTGCGTCGGGAGGGCGAACGCGCCCCACGTGCGCTGGGCGGCGCCGTCCGTGTCGAGGCCCAGCGGGAACGTCGCGTTCAGGCTCTGGGCGAACGCCGCGACCGCCCCTTCCTCCTCGCGGATGTCGATGGCGATGACGACGAGGCCCTGCTCCGCGTAGCGAGCCGCGAACCCGTTCATGTGCGGGAACTCCTCGATGCACGGCTCGCAGGTCGTCTGCATGAAGTTGATCCAGACGGGCTGGCCCTTGAGCACCGTCGAGATCGATCGTTCCACCGCCGACCTGGGGCACGACGAGCGCGGGCGCGGGCTCGCCGATGTGGAAGTTGGCGATATCGCCGGACCCACCGCTCGCGGAGGGCGAGGACGAGCCGCCCGATGGAATAGCGCTCGCAACAGGCGAGGCGCTGGCGACCGTTCCGGGCGAGGCCGACGCCGCGGCGGATGCTCGCGGCCGGCCCGGATCGGGGCCGACGAAGACGAAGGCGACCAGCAGCACGAACGCGACGACGACGCCGGCTACGAGGCCTGCGGCGACCGATAGCCGGGATCCCATTCCCGGCAGGGTACCAGTACAAGCGGGCCACGGGCGGATCGGCGGATGCGCTGCTAGGATGCCGATCCCGTGGGAAGGCTCTCCAGCTCGCTTCGCAGCCGCCTCCTGCCGGCGATTCTGACCGCGACCGGCGTGTCACTGATCGCCGGCGGTCTGTTGTCGTACACCGGCGCCGCCGGGCTCGACGCGTCCTCGCCGTCGCCGACGATCGTTGCCGTCGCCCCGACGCCCACCTTCGCCCTGCCGACGTTCCCGCCCGAGTCGGCCTCGCCGCCACCGCCCAGCGCATCGCCGACCGCCGTCGTCGACCGGGTCGCCACCCGGGTCGTCGTCCCGGCGCTGCGGATCGACCTGCCGGTCATCAAGCCGGCCGGCGGCCCGAACGCCTATCCCCAGTGCAACGTGGCGATGTACATCCAGGAGCCCCTCCGCCAGCCCGGCCAGGGCGGGGCGACGTACCTCTACGCTCACGCCCGTGACGGGATGTTCGGACCGATCTACGAGCTGGCGATCGTGAAGAAGCGGCCCGAACACGATGAAGGGGATGCTGGTCGAGGTCTACACGAGCGACGACCTGCTCTTCTCCTACCAGGTCACCGACGTTCGGCTGCACCAGCTGAACCTGACCGACGCGGTCAACGCGACGACCGAGGAGATGTGGCTGCAGACCTCGGAGGGGCCGAAGGGGACGCCCGGCAAGACGCAGCTGAAGGCGATCCCGATCGGCCTGCCGCTGCCGGCCGACCACGCGGAGGCTCATCCGGACGCGAAGCCCGTCAACTGCGGCTAGGGCGGGACCGCGCGGCGTCGCTAGCGGACGACGACCTCGGCCTCGAGGCGGATCTCGACCATGGGCGCGTCCATCTCGCACGGGACGAGGAAGCCGCCCGCGCCGGCGGCGATGCGCCAGCGCCCCGCGGTAGTCGGAGCACCGGGTCGGCGAAGTAGACGCGGTAGAAGTCCGCGTTCGGATCGTCGTCCGAGAAGCCGCCGGACTTGCGAAACGGCACCGGGACCGGCAACGCCCCGTGTGAAGTCGTGCTGGGCGCAGTCGGCCGTCTGGACGGCGTCGAGCGCGATGTCCCCATCGACCTGCTTGATCCCGAACGAGACCGGACCGCTGCCGGATGCCCAGATCGACGCCTGTGGTTCGGCGCCTTCCCAGGTCAGCGTCGCGCCGACGTCGAGCGGCGCTCCGGCGTCGACCGCGTCGCTGCCGATCCGGAGCGAAAGCGCAAAGCCCGCGTCGCGCCCCTCGAGAACGACCGGCTGGCCGCTCGCATCCGACGGCTCGGGCGCCGGCGGCGTTGACGGCGCGGAGGATTGGCCCGGCGATCCGGTCGGCGCCGGCGCCACGCCGCAGGACCCGAGGACCACGACGATCACCGCCGCAGCCGCCGCCACCACCGCTCGCCGCAGCCGCGTCGCCATCAGATCCAGTCGATCCGGCGGAGGATGATGGCGACGACGCCGGCCAGCGACGACCGATGCCACCGTGACGAGCCAGAAGCCGAAGCCTTCCTGGCCGGCGAGGGCGGGCGTCGCCTGGCTCATCCCGAAGATCCCGCCGAGTGCCCCGATCCCGGCGAGGAGGACGGTGACACCGGTCAGGCGCTTCATGATCCGCGACAGGTTGTTGTTGATCGTCGAGAGGTAGATATCGAGCGTGCCGCCGACGAGCTCGCGGTAGTTGTCGAGCTCGTCGGTGACCCGGATCAGGTGGTCGTAGACGTCGCGGAAGTAGACGACATGCGACTCCGTCGACCGCGGCGACCTCGCGGTTCGTCAGCTGGTTGAAGATCTCCCGCGCCGGCGACGTGGCGCGGCGGATCGCCAGCAGCTCGCGCTTCAGGACGAAGAGGCGCTGGAGCGTCCAATCGGACGCCGACTCGAGGACCCGGTCCTGGAGCTCGTCGATCTCGTCGGCCAGGCGATCGAGCACCGGGAAGTAGCCGTCGACGACGTGATCGGCCAGGACGTAGAGGAGGAAGTCGGTGCCCTTCTTCAGGATCGGCTCGACGCCCGCCCGCATCGGCCCGACCGACCGCAGATTGCACTCCGGGCCGTGGACGCTCAGGAGGAACCTGGGCCCGAGGACGAAGTCGATTTCGGCCGTCTGGACATCGCCGATGTAGCTGAGCTCGAAGAGCACGATGTGGACGACGTCGTCGAAGGTCTCGACCTTCGCCCGCTGGTTGCGCTCGACGATGTCCTCGGCGATGAGCGGGTGGAGGCCGAGGGCCTCGGCGATCGGCCCGATGATGCTCGGCGGACGGATCGATCGCGTCGACCCAGACCCTCGTGTCGGGTTCGGCGAGGATCGCGGGCAGCGCCGCGATGTCGACGGTCTCGGTCGTGCCGGACGGGCGCCAGGCGATGATCCTGACGTCGAGCGCGTCAGAGGGCGGTGGTGGGTCGCCGCTCGTCGCTGCCATCCGGATCCGGGCCTCCCGCGATCGCCGAGCCACCGGCGGCGCGGTCGGTCGCCAGCATACCCGCGCGGTTGCCGAGGGCGAGGCCCGGCGGGATCGCGACGAGCGTGACGACGCCGGCGGCCACGAACAGCCCGATGAGGATCGATGACGCCTCGGTCGCGGCCCAGCGCTCGAGCGCCTCGACGACGAGGCCGTCCCGGAGCGGCCGGTCGCGAAGCTCCGCCGGGATGACCGCCTTCCAGCCGTCGGGCACCGCGAACAGCTCGTCATACAGGCGGTCGATCGTCGTCGACCCATAGGCGGTCAGCACCGCGACCCCGATCGCCATGCCGATCATCCGGGCGACGGTGACGGTCGCGGACGCCATGCCGAACGACGCGCGGCCCGCGACCTCGACCGCCGCGGTGGAACGGGGCGTGACGGTAAGGCCGAACCCCAGCCCGAAGATGCCGAGGGCGAGGGCGACCTCGGCGAGATCGACCTGGGGGGTCCAGCGGGCCATCCAGACCAGCGCTGCCGGCGCTCAGCACGAGCCCGATCGAGGGTGACGAGGCGGAGCGACAGGAACCGGACCGCGAAGCCGGACACGAGCGCCCCGAGCGCCGTCGAGGCGGCCAGCGCCCCGAGGGCGAAGCGCTGCTGGTCGGGGCCGCCGTACAGGACCCGGTCGACGAACACCGCCCCGCCGATGATCGCCGTCGCGAAGGCGTAGCCCGTGAGCAGGGAGACCAGCGCAGCCGACGAGAACGTCAGGCTGCGGAACAACCGGGGATCGAGGAAGGGATCCGCGAGCCGGGACCCGCGGACGATGGTCACGAGCGTTCCGACGACCGCGACGAGACCGAGCGCGGCACCGACCAGCACGGGGTCCGGGCCGCCTAGATCGCGGCTGCCGATCAGGGTGACGGCGCCCAGCCCGCCGCCGAGCGCCACGCTCCAGACGGCCGCCCCGAGGACATCGATCCCGCCCTTCCGGCGCGGGCGTCTCCCAGCCGGACGACGCCGCCCAGGCGACGAGGAGCGCGGCCAGTCCGATCGGGACGTTGAGGTAGAAGACCCAGCGCCAGGCGGGGGCCAACACATCGCGGATCGGGTCGTCAGAGGCGATCCGCGCCGTCGTCAGGGCGCCGTCGATGTCGAGACCGCCGAGGACCGCGGCCCCGGCAAACGGCCCGGCCGCCATGCCGAGGAACGTCAGCGCGCCGATGACGCCGAGCGCCCGGGGTCGCGCGTGACCCGAGAACAGGTGCGACGCCGCGGCCGTTCCGACCGGGACGAGGATTCCCCCGCCGATGCCCTGGATGACCCGGCCGATGATGAGCTCGTCGAGGTTCTGGCCGCGCCCGGCGACGAGCGACCCGACGATGAAGATCACGAGCCCACCGAGGAAGAGGCGTCGCGCGCCCCAGACGTCGGCGAGGCGGCCCGCGAGCGGCATCGCGACGACGTAGGCGAGCAGGTAGCCGTTGACGATCCACGAGGCGCGGCGGAGCTCGGAGAAGGCGGTCTGGCCTGGCCGATCGGGATTCGCGACGACGAGATCGTTGATGATCGTCGGCAGGGCGACGGCCGTGATCATCAGCTCGAGGCCGGCCAGGAAGACACCCGCGCTGAGGACCGCCAGCAGCGCGTAGGCAGAGCCCCGGGTCATCGGCGAAGGGTACACGGGGTCCGGCCCCGTGGCCGGGCCGTCGGCGAGCCCTGGTCAGGGTCCATGATTACGGCCATGAGCGCCGAGGTGCTGGCGTCGACCGAAGAGAAGATGAAACGAACGCTCGACGCGATGGAGCGGGACTTCCAGCGGGTTCGGACCGGTGGCGCATCCGCCTCGTTGATCGACGCGATCCACGTCGACCACCAGGGCCAGCGGGCGCGACTCGTCGAGCTCGCGACGATCACGATCCCGGACCCGCGCCAGATCGTCATCCGGCCGTGGGACCCGAAGAGCCTTCGATCGATCGGGACGGCGATCAGCCAGAGCAGGATCGGGCTCACGCCCACGATCGACGGGTCCACAATTCGGCTCTATGTTCCGGCCCTGTCCGAGGAGCGCCGTCGGGAGCTCGTCGGCCTCGTCCACAAGCGCATGGACCAGGCCCGCGTCGAGATCCGGGCAGTGCGGCACGAGGCGCTCGCCGCGGTCCGGGCGCGGGATCCGAAGCGGCCCGTAGCCTCGGACGACGTCCACCGCGAGACGGCCCTGTTGCAGCGCCTGACGGACCAATTCATCGGCGAAATCGATCGCCTCGGTCAGGTCAAGGAGGAGAGCATCCTCCGGCTATGACCCGGGCGGGACGAGCTCGCAGTCCGGCGTGGTACAGAGCTCCAGCCCCAGCTGAGCCAGCCCTTCGGCCAGGGGCGTGAACCCGAGCCAGCCACCGAAACTCCGGCTCGAGACTCCGGCCGGGATTCCGCGCACGAGGACCGCGCCGCCCGAATCTCCGACGCCCACCTTGATTCGCGCCCCGACCATGCACGGGAAGAAGGCACCGTCCTCCGGGTGGAGGTACCTGCCCTTCTCGGCCACCTTGCCGCTTCGGTAGGTGTTGCGGCCATCGATCTCGGCCAGGTCGCCGATCGCGATGTCATCGCAGCCAAGGGGCACCGTGTCAGGCGGGATGCACTCGGTAGCCAGCGCTGCCCATGTCGACGACGTTCAGGTGGCCCCACGGAATGCGGTCCTCGGCGACGACGAGGTAGTTGATGTCGGACGAGGCGCAGGTGTGGCCTTCATGCGGGCACGTGGGATCCCGGGCGGCCGGCCCGAAGACGCCGCGAACCGTGACGCCGTCGTCGTCATAGGCCGTGGTGCCCTCTTTCGTGCAGTGGCCCGTGGACGTCAGGACGATCGTGTCGTCGAGACGGGCGTAGAACCCGCCGGCGCAGGCGCCCCAAAGCTGCTGCCCAGCGAGGACCGGCGGGTCGTACACCGCGGTGGTTCGTTGCGGCCGGGCGATGGTTCTCTCGAGCGCGAGGGCACCAATCACCACAGCAAGGACGGCCAAGAGGAGGATCAGGAAGTGGACGCGGCGAAACCGGCGCGGTCTCGGGGCCTCCGGATGTGTGCTCACGCCTCGATGGTGTGGCATCGCCGACGCCTGGGCAAGGGCTCCGACACGGCGTCGTCAGAAGCCCGTGCGGCCGCCGCACGTCAGAAATGAGTCGTTCACGTACCAGTAGCCGCCCATGAGGTAGACGTGCGTCCCGGTCCGCATGTGGACGTCGCCGCGCAAATCGAGGATCTCGACCCCGGACCATGACCCTCGCCCGGTCCAGCCAATCGGCCAGGTCACCGGGACACGGCGACCGCTCTGCTCGATGATCGCGACGCCTGAGACGGGGTCGGCCACTAGATCACCCGAAGTGCCGCTCGTGTAACAGCCCACGCTGCCTGAAGAGTTGCCGGAGAGGGAGCCAGTCTGGATTCTCACGCTCGTGGTAAACAGTCCGGCGGCGAGGTAGAGGGCGAGGGCCGCCAAGGCAATTCCGCCTACCAGCGCCAACTGGCGGGTCGTGCCGATTGATCGAAACTGATGCATGCCTGATCAATAGATCAGGCGAACGCCAGGGGCAAGAGCCCAGAAGTAGTCGCCGCTCGGCAGACGGTCACACCTGGACCGCTGTTGACACGCGGCCGCTGAAAGGAATAGCATCAACTTCCGTTGATATAAACCGTCGTTGATGCGACGTGTTCGCCGACCACGGAGATCTGCCCCCTGTCCCCCTCACCCGCCCGGATCCGTTCGACCATTGCTTCGGTCGTTGACCAGCCAGACGAGCTCCGCGAGCTGCGGATCGTCCACAAGGCGCTCGCCGACGTCAATCGCCTCCGCATCATCAAGCGCCTCGCGTACGGCGATGCGTCGGTGACGGACCTGATCGAGGAGGTCGGGCTGTCGCAGCCGCTCGTCAGCTGGCACATCGGCCGGCTGCGCGCCGCCGGGCTCGTCGCGACGCGCCGGAACGGCCGCGAGACGACGTGCAGCCTTCGCCCCGAGGCGTTCGAGGCCTTCGTCGCTCGCGAGCGGGCGATCCTCGGCCTCGCAGCGGCTCCGGGAACAGGTGCGCCGCGGAGCGCCGCCTCTTGATCGGGTCGATCGTCAGCCCGGAGCTCCGCCAGCGCGTCCGCGGCCTGGCCACGCCGATCGCGGTCGGCTTCGGGCGGCTCGGGCTCACGCCCGAATCACCTGACGCTGATCGGCTTCGCGATCGCGATCGTCGCCGCCGTCGCGGCGCCGGCATGCAAGCCTGGCTCGCTCGCCGGTCTGCTGCTGATCCTCGGCGGCGTCTTCGACCTGTTCGACGGCGCCCTCGCGAGGGCGACCGGCAAGGCCTCGAAGCTCGGCGCCTTCATGGACTCGGTCTTCGATCGGGCGGGCGAGGGTGTCGTCTACGTCGGCATCGCGGCCGGCTGCGCTGGCGGCCGGATTTCGACGCCGGAGCGATCCTTGCCGCGGCCGCGATGGCCGCGGCATTCATGGTCAGCTACGTCCGAGCGAAGTCGGAGAGCCTCGGGTTCACGGCTGGGTCCGGGATGGCCGCGGTCGGGCTCGCTCCGCGCGAGGTCCGGATCGTCATGCTGACGATCGGCCTCCTCGCGCGCCGGGCCTTGCCGGCGGGATCGTGCTCGACGGCGGCGGCATTCATCGTCTTGCGTCGACGCCGGTGGCGGCGACGGCCGCCCTCCCGCTCGGCGCTCCTCGGCCTCATCACGGTCCTCGCGACCATCACCGCGATCCAGCGCATCGTCCATGTCATTCGCAATCCCAGGAGTAGGAACCAGCAGAAGGAGCAACAGGTGAGCACAGCGCCAACGGCAAGAACGGGCACAAGCCCGGCAAGAAGATCCGCGTCGCGATCGTCGGCGTCGGCAACTGCGCGAGCAGCCTCGTCCAGGGCCGCTACTACTACGAGAACGCCAAGCCGACCGACTTCGTGCCCGGGCCTGATGCACGTCGATCTCGGCGGCTACCACGTCAGCGACATCGAGTTCGTCGCCGCCTTCGACATCGACAAGAACAAGGTCGGCAAGGACCTGTCGGAGGCGATCTACACGAAGCCGAACAACACGTTCGTCTTCCACCAGGTCCCGAAGCTCGACGTCCCGGTCGAGCGCGGCATGACCCACGACGGCCTCGGCAAGTACCTCAGCCAGATCATCGAGAAGGCGCCCGGCCCGACCGCCGACATCGTCGGAATCCTCAAGGAGCGCAAGGTCGACGTCATGGTCTCGTACCTGCCGGTCGGCTCCGAGCAGGCGACCAAGTGGTACGTCGAGCAGGCCCTCAAGGCCGGCGTCGGCGTTCATCAACGCGATCCCGGTCTTCATCGGCCGCGAGCCGTACTGGCAGCGCCGCTTCGCCGAGGAGGGCCTGCCGGTCATCGGTGACGACATCAAGAGCCAGGTCGGCGCGACGATCAGTCACCGCGTCCTGACCCGCCTCTTCATGGACCGCGGCGTCCGCCTCGATCGGACGTACCAGCTGAACTTCGGCGGCAACACCGACTTCCTCAACATGCTCGAGCGCGAGCGGCTCGAGTCGAAGAAGATCTCCAAGACCAACGCCGTCACCTCGATGCTCGACTACGAGATCGATCCCGACAACGTCCACGTCGGTCCGAGCGACCACGTGCCGTGGCTCGAGGACCGCAAGTGGTGCTACATCCGGATGGAGGGCACGACCTTCGGCGACGTCCCGCTCAACGCGGAGCTCAAGCTCGAGGTCTGGGACAGCCCGAACAGCGCCGGCGTCATCACCGACGCGATCCGCTGCCTGAAGTTGGGCCTGGATCGCGGGCTGAAGGGCACGCTCGTCGGTCCGTCGAGCTACTTCATGAAGTCGCCGCCGGTCCAGATCCACGACGACATCGCCCACCAGCGGGTCGAGGCGTTCATCCGCGGCGAGGACAACGAGACCCTCGTGGGCACGGAGAACCTGACCAAGCAGCAACTCAAGAAGCTGGCGACCACCGCTCCCGCCAAGGTGAAGGCGGCAGCAGCCTCAGCACGGTGACGGCAGCGAAACGGGGTCTCGAGGCTCCCCACCGGCGCACCGAACGGAGCGTCGAGCGCGGGCCTCGCATTCTCGAGAAGATCGCGGTCAGGGCCTACGCCGCGACGACGTGGGTCGTCGCCCACGTACCGGAGCGCTTGTCGCGCTGGGTGATCGGGACGGGCTCGCAGGCCGGCTACCTGTTCCTGCCGACGAAGCGCCACTGGTCGAACGCGAACTTCGGTCACGTCGTCGGGCTTCCGCCGGATCATCCGCGGGTCCGCCGCCTCGCCCTTGGGGCGTATCGCGAATACGCCCGCTATCTCGTCGAGGTCATGCACCTTGAGACCCAGTCGGTCGATGAGGCCGGGGCAAAGGTGATCCAGGCCGATCTCGATCACATCGAAGAGGTCTGGAAAGAGTCCAAGGGAGGCCTCATCTTCGCCCTCGGTCACGTCGGCAACAACGAGGCGGTCGCAGCCGCCGTCGCTGCTCGGGGCTGGCCGATCAACGTCGTCGCCGACGACTCGTCGTTCCCCGAGATGTTCGAGCGATTCCGCCGCCTCCGCGAGGCGTGGGGCGCCCACGTCATCCCGTGGCGGAACCTCCGCGAGATCTACACGGTGCTGCGGCGGCGGGAGATGCTCGCCCTGCTCATCGACTGGGGCTACCGCGCCGACGGGATCCCGGTCCGGCTCTTCGGGGCCTGGACGGCGCTGCCGGCCGGACCCGCGACCCTCGCCGCGAAGACGGGCTCGCGGATCCTCCCGGTCGCGATCCGCCGGACGCCGGAAGGCCTGTTCCACGTCTCGTACGCGCCGACCATCGACGTTGCCTCCGGCTCGCCGGCGGACCTCCAACGGGCCACCCAGGCTGTCGCCGACGCCCTGGCCGAAACGATCGCCGCCGCACCCCAGCAGTGGTACAGCTTCAAGCCGATGTGGCCATCGACGCCGGAGGAAGCCGCCGAGCTCGAGCGGCGCGCGGCAGCGATGCTCGCAGACGACCAACCGCGAGCTGGGCGCGCCCGCGCCGACGAGGGCATCGACTTCGAGGCCGTGCCGGCCGAGGCCGTCGTGCCGGCGGCCGCCTTGCTGCCAGAGGCGTCAGACGCGTGACGGACACGGATCTCGGCACCTCACGGTCACAGCGGGAGCGAGCCGACGAACCAGTCCCGTCGCGGCCCGGTATCGAAACCGCTCGCCGGACGGCCCGCGAGGCGATCGAGAAGCGCGACGCGGATCGCGGGACGATCGTCCAGCGCGTCCGGGCGGCCGCGCTGTCGGCGATCTCGTGGGCGGCCTGCCGACTCCCCGAAGGGCCCGCAGATCGCCCTCGCCGAGCTCGTCGGGCGTACCGCGTACCGGGCATCGCCGGCACGGGCCGCACGCGTCCGCCGCAATCTCCGTCGCGTCATCGAGTATCTCGCGACGACGGACCTGGCCACCGATCGGATCCGGGCGGCTGCGGCCGATCCGCGGGCGCTCGAGCGGCTGGTCCGGGCGGCCTTCCGCCACCGGGCGCGCTACTACCTCGAGATCCTCCGCGCGCCCGGACTGGACGCCCGGATCTTTGACGAGCGCCTCGTGGTCGAGAACCCCGATGTCGTCGACGCGGCGCTGGCCGGCGACCGGACGGCAATCTTCATCTCCGGCCACCTCGGTCCGATCGAGCTGCCGGGGCTCTACCTCGCCCAGCATTCGGGCCGCCGGATCACCGCACCGATGGAGACGCTGGGCGACCCCGCGCTCCAGCGCTGGTTCGAACGGACCCGGGCGACGTTCGGGGTCCGGATCGTCGGCCTCCGCGAGGCCCGCCGCGAGTTGCTCAGGGAGCTGCGGAGCGGCGAGTCCGTCGGTCTGGTCGCGGACCGGGACATCACCGGCGGGGGCATGGAGGTGCCGTTCTTCGGTGCGCCTGCGCCGCTGCCCGTCGGGCCCGGCCTTCCTCGCCCACGAAACCGGCGTGCCCGCTCTACCTCGCGTCGGTCTGGCGTGTCGGGGCGCGCGGCTACCAGGGCCGCCTCGACGAGATCCCGGTGACCCGCGACGGCGCCCGGCGCGAGCGGATCGCGGGAACGCTGGCGGCGGAGGCGCGCGGATTCGAGCGGGTGATCGCGAACGCCCCGGAGCAGTGGATGGCGATCTTCTTCCCGATCTGGCCGGACCTCGAGGCGGAGCTCGCGGCCGACGATGCGCCTCCGGGTGACGGCCGATGACCACGCGGCTGGGCCGGGCCGACCTTCACATCCACACGCTGGCCTCGGACGGCACGTCGGGGATCGTCGAGATCCTCGATCACGTCGAGCGCTCGACCGACCTCGACGTCGTCGCCATCACCGACCACGAGCGCATCGACGCCGCGCTCGCGGCGCGAGTGATGGCCCGCGACCGAGGGCTGCGCGCGGAGGTCATCGTCGGCGAGGAGGTCTCGACGCTCGGCGGCCATCTTCTCGCGCTGTTCCTCGAGGAGCGGGTGAGGCCGCTCCGCTCGATGCGCACGACGATCGCGGAGATCCACGAGCAGGGCGGGCTCGCGATCCCGGCCCACCCGCTCGTCCCGTACCCGCTCTGTGCCCAGGGCTGGCTGCTGCGGCGGCTGATCAGTGACCGCGACCCGCGGGTCCGTCCGGACGCGATCGAGGCGTTCAACCCGACGACGCTCGGCCGGCCATGGCACGCGCGGGTCGTCAACTTCGCCGCGGAGCACGGACTCGCGACGGTCGGCAACAGCGATGCCCACGAGGCGGCGGCGATCGGTGTCGGCTGGACGACGTTTCCGGGGCGGACCGCCGACGACATGCGGTCGGCGATCCTCGAGGGCACGATCGCGCCACCACGGCAGCTTCCTCGGCACGGGCCAGGTCCGGACGTTCGGCCGCCAGCTCCGGAAGTACGGCCGGGACGTGGAGGCGGTCGTCCGGGCCCAGGTCCGGCGCGACGGCTCCGGGCGCGACCTCGGCTATCCCGGCGGCCGCCACCGACCGCCGCGGTTCGAGGAGGAATGGGCGGCGCAGCAGGCCCGCGAGGAGCGTCGATCGTGAAGATCGGGCTCGTCTCGCCCTACGTCTACCCGCTGCCCGGCGGCGTGACCCAGCACGTCCGGTACCTGTACGAGAACCTCCGGCTGCGCGGCCACGACGTCCGGATCCTGACGAGCAGCCACGGCCTCCAGCGGGCGTCCGAGGGCGACATCATCCGGATCGGCAAGGGCTTCTCGCTGCCGGTCAACGGCTCCGTCGGCACGATCACCCTGTCGCCGCGGTTCGTGTCCCAGGTCCGCGCGACCCTCGAGCGCGAGCAGTTCGACCTCCTCCACTTCCACGAGCCGTTCGTGCCGTTCCTGTCGACGATCCTCCTGCGGCTCTCGACGAGCGTGAACATCGCGACCTTCCACGCGTACGGCGGCTTCTCGCCGTCCTACGAGTTCGGCAGCAAGGTGATGAAGGGCGAGGCCGCCCGGCTCCACGGCCGGATCGCGGTCAGCGGCGCGGCCAAGCACTTCATCGACCGCTACTTTCCGGGCGAGTACAAGGTGATCCCGAACGGCGTCGACGTCGACCGTTTCCAGCGGGCGGTCCCGATCGCGCGCTGGCAGGACGGCAAGCGGAACATCCTGTTCGTCGGTCGGCACGAGCCGCGCAAGGGCCTCCTCGAGCTGCTCAAGGCCTACCGGATCCTGCGCAAGACGGGCTGCGACTGCCGGCTCCTCGTCGTCGGGACCGGGTCCGCTCGGGCGCGAGGCCCGGCGCTACGTCGCGACGCGGCGCCTCCAGGGCGTCGAGTTCCTGGGCCGGGTCAGCGACAAGGAGAAGGCCCAGCTCTTCCGGACCGCCGACGTCTACGTCTCGCCGGCGACCGGCGGCGAATCGTTCGGGATCGTCCTGCTCGAGGCGATGGCGGCCGGCACGCCGATCGTCGCCTCCGACATCCACGGCTACAAGGGCGTCGTCCGGCGCGGCCGCGAGGCGCTCCTCGTCCCGCCGCGCGAGCCGAAGGAGATCGCCGCCGCCGTCGGGCGCCTCCTCCGGGACGACGAGCTCCGGGCCGAGATGGGGCGGGCCGGCGTCGCCCGGGCCCAGGAGTTCAGCTGGGAGCGGGTGACCCGCAAGGTCGACGACTACTACGGGCTCGTCATCCGCCGCCTCGCCGCGCACGGCGAGCTGCCGGCCAGCTTCTCCGCCCCGATCCCGCCCTCGCCGCGACCGGCGGGCGGGACCAGCCCGGTCGTTGGCGTGCCCATCGAGGACGGCGGCGGCCCGGTCGAATCGATCCGCTAGCGACCCGGTCGAATCGGCCGGCTAGCCGCCGGGAGCCTCCGGCGCCAGTCCGGCCGCCGCGTCGAGCTCGTCGGCCTCCCGCTCGGCGATGGCGATTCGCCAGACCCAGGCCGAGTAGGCCAGGACGATGCACAGCAGGGTGAGCGCCACGGCGAGGATCGCCGGGATCGTATCGATGAGCTTGACGCCTGTCGCAACGGTCTCCCGGAGTTTCGGGAACTGGAACGCGTAGACCCAGGTCGGCAGGATCCCCTGGTAGGCGTTGGCGACACGCCGGGCAGCGGCAGCGCCGAGATGTTCGGGTAGAAGACAAGGAACCAGCTGACGACGGCGGTCACGAGGCCGATCACGAACCGCCGCGCGTCCCGCGCCGTCGCGACGAACAGGGCGAGCAGCAGGAGCGGCAGCGCCGAAGATGATGGCCACCGGCTCGACCGGGATCGTCGTCAATGTCACGAGCGGCGTCACCGGCACGAGCCGGACAAGCAGCAGCCCGAGGAGCGCCACGCCGGCCGTGACCCCGAGCGGGACGAGCTGACCGACGGAGCCGTCACCGCCGCGGCCGATGTCGAGCGACGACAGCTGGCGCAGGAACACGAGAATCGCGACGCAGACGACGACTCCCAGGACGAGGGTCTGGGCCGTCAGGACGAACTCCGGGATGAGCGGCGGGCAGACCTGTGAGTTCGGAACGGCTCGTTCGACGCCGACGAAGGCGCACAGGGGCCGGTCGAAGAGCCAGAGCAGGGCGGGGCCCATCACGGCCACGCCGGCCGCGACCCGGGCCAGGAGCCAGATCCGCCTCGAGGTGCCATGCCAGAGCTCGGCGGCGAAGTAGGCGAGGGCGAGGATCACGAACGGCAGGCTCGTGTAGTAGTGGTACTGGAACGCCGGCCGGTCGATCCGGACCCATGAGATCCACTGGCAGGCAAAGGCGATGACGATGAGGGCCAGCGCAAGGCTCCGCCGGGCGTAGGCCTGCCACGCGACGAACGCGAGCGCCGGCACGCCGAGCCACCAGATCACGAGATTGCCCGAGTCGTAGATCGCGGCGGTCGTGGAGCCGGCGAACCCCTCCTGGTAGAACCAGACCGGCTTCAGGTCGAACGGCCAGGCCCACCACGGCGACGAGGCCGCGTGACCGTCGGTCAGGTTGTTGTGGTAGTCGTACATCTGGCGCGTCAGGTCGATCAGCGTCTGGCCCTCGTGGCCCGGCGGCCAGGTCGCGGTGATCCGGTGGCCCTCGATGAACGCCCACGGGATGTACGACGCGACGTACAACCCGAGCGGGATGACGAGCAGGCAGACGGCCATCCAGGCGATCGGCAGCCCGAGCAGCGCGCCCGGGCGCAGCCAGTCCGCGCGCGTCGGCGGGGCCGGCGGCGGCAGGAGGGCCGCCGGGTCTGTCGGGTCGGGCGGCGGGGCGAACGGACCGAAGCCGGCCCGGCCGGCCAGCACGAACGCGCCGTAGATCACGAGCGACGAGGACGACGAGGGCGGCCGCCACGTGGAGCGGGGTCAGGACCAGCGACGCCTCGCTCGCGACCTGGGGCAGCGGGACATCGACGAGCTGCGTCCCGGCCCGGCCCAGGCCGATGGCGGCGAGGGCGACGATTCCGCCGAGGGCCGCCGGCGCGCCGACAGCGAAGCGCGTCTCATCGTCGGACCAGGCGATCGGGTGGAGGATGTTGACGACGACGGCGACGGCTGTGAGGCCGACCATGATCGCGACGAACGGGAGGTTGCCGAGCCCGGAGTTCGCGGGGACGGCGAGGGCGAGATGGCCGAGCACCGCGGTCATCGCGATCAGCGCGGCGATGAGGATCAGCCGGCCGAGGGCGCTCCGCACCAGCACGAGGATCCCCAGCCCGCCGATCGCGTACAGCGCGACCCATTTCGAGGCCAGGGCCAGCCCGAGGAAGACACCGATGACCGGCATCGCGACCCAGAACGCGCCTCGCCAGCGCCACGCGCCGGTCCAGATCGCCGCGAACACGGCGTAGGCGGCCACGATCCCCAGCCCGACGTACGCGTCGTTCATCCCGATCCGGGACTGGACGAAGAGCATCCCGTCGGCGATGGCGAAGATGCCGACGAGGACGCCGACCTCTCGGCGCCGGAACAGGATCCGGGCCAGGAGGTAGATGAGGCCCGCCATCAGGGCCCCGGCGATGACACCGGGCAGGCGCCAGGCGAACGCGTGCTTGCCGATCTCGACGCTGGCGACCGGTCCGTCGTCGCCGAACGCGAGGATCTGCTGGCGGTCGGTGCTGGGATAGGCCTGGGCGACGTCGACCGCCCAGGCCGACGGCTCGAACGGCAGGCGGGCATCGGCGAAGACGGCGTTGGCATGCGGCTCGATCACGTAGATCGTCCAGCCGGTGCCGTCCGGCGTCGGGCCGAGGACATGGACCATCTGGGAGGCCTCGTCCCAGGCGACCCGGGTGCCGATGACCGGGAACGGCAGCGTCCGCTGGAGGGCGGGGCCGTTCTTCGCCGGATCGCCGCCGACGGCGATGATCGCGACCCCTCCCGGATCGCGCCTCGGCGGTCCCGTCGGTCGTGACGTAGAGCTTCGCGTCGTCGATGCCGACGTAGCCGAGGCCGTGGGCGCCCCCGTCGATGTCGGTCGACGTCGACCACGTCGCCGGTCGCCGCCGCGACGAACGTCACGCCATCGGCGGTCGCGATGGCGACCCGCGGAAGCGTCTCGACGGTCAGGCCGGCGAGACGGCCATCGGCGATCGCCTTGTCGACGTTGGCTTTCTGGTCGACGCCGCCGACCCCGGCCACGACCGTCGACTCGGCGGTGGAGCGGAGGCGGGCCTCGTACGTGGCGGCGTCGCCGCCGAGCAGGTCGGCGAGGACACGAGCCGCGGCCGACGGGGTCTTCGACCGCGCCCCCGAGTGCCGACACGGCGGGTCCGCTGCCACCGGGCGCAAACCCGGCGATCCCGACGAGGTCGATGGAGCCGATCTGCTCCGCCGAGGTGGCATCGAGCGTCGTGAGCCGGTCGTCGTCAGTGGCCACGAGCAGCGACTGGCCGTCGTCGGTCGCATACATCTGTCGGATCGACCCGTCGACCTGCCCGAAGGCCTGCGGACCGCCGACGAGCCCGGACGTCTCGAGACTTGCGACGCCGTCGAGTGAGTACATGTCGAACGTGAGGATCTGGCCGTCCGTCGTCCCGATGAAGAGGCGCTGGAGGACCGGGTCGATCGTCAGCGCGACTGCGCCGGGCACGGCTGCGGCGAAGACCGGCTCGCGGGTCCCGAGATCGTAGGAGCGGAGCTCCGTGCCGGTGACGACGTGGACCCGGTCACCGGCCCGCCCGCCGGGCAGGTCCGGATCGTCCCGTCGACCTTCGATGACGGCGTCCCGCACCGGCACGCCCAGGTCGCTCGTGGCACTGACCCGGTCGTCGCCCCACGCGACGAGGCCGCCGGCCATCACGTACTTGGCAAGGTGGGGGTGGGTCCACTCGTAGATTTCGTGCGAGATCCCGTAGCGCCAGGCCTGGAGGAACTCCGATGCCGTTCGCGCGTGGTAGACCTCGTCGAAGTGCATCTGGTACGGCTCCGCGAGCCGGAAGACCCGCAGGCCGAGCGTCGCGACGATGATGACGATGAGGAACCACAGGTCGAGCCGGTCGAGACGCCCCGTGGGTTCGCCTTCGAGCGCCCGCGACCGATCGGCCCGGAGCGGCCGCTCGTTGAGCCGCGACTTCAGCCAGCCGATGACCCCTACCTCCGCGAAGCTCGGGCCTTCGGACCAGGTCGGGAGCGTTGGCTCGGCGGCGGTCGCGGCGGCAGTTGGAGTCGCTGCAAAGCCCGCTCCGCGTCGGCGCGACCCGCCTCTCTTGCACCTCGACCGTCCGCGTTCTCGTCTCTCCACGTACTCCTCGAACTCGTCGTCCCGATCCCCGATCTCGGCCTCGAGCGTCGCCATTGCGGCCGGACGGAGCTGGAGGGATGCCCAGATTGCGGCCGCGAGATTGGCCAGCGCAACAATGACGACGCCGGTCGTGCTCCGGATCCATGGCCCGATGCCGAGCCAGTCGGTGATCGCCGGGTTGCCCGGGTAGATCGTCGTCAGGACGACGTACATGTTGAGGAACGTCGCCGCCGACAGGACGATGTAGGCGATCAGCCAGCGTGCCGAGACCGCCGCCAGGATCGACCCGAGCGCGAAGAACGGGAAGAGATAGCGCTCGTGGACACGGGTCGGCAGGACGAAGAAGGCGATCGCAAGCAGGGTCACACCGACGAGGATCGTCAGCCGGTCCGGGCGCCGGGCGATCATCGCGCACACGACGAAGAAGGCGGCGACGAGGAGCCCCGTCCCGATGAGAACAGCCGGGATCGGGCCGACCTGGAAGGCCGTTTCGCACACCGGCCCGCCCGGGATCGGGTTCTGGATGACCGCGTCGCAGACCCAGCCGCCGTTCGCCGCGAGGCCGGTCCCGTCGAGCTCGACCAGGGCCCACGGGTTGTAGGCGTTGACACTGACGTACGGGTAGCCGCCGGCCGTCTTGAAGATCTGCTCGACCAGGCCGGATCGCAGGCCGCCGTCGCGCACCTCGACGACCGACAGGCCGAACGGGGCGCACAGCACGAACGCGGTAAGCAGGCCGGCGAGGCCGGTCGTGACGATCCGAACGGGCCGGTCGGTTCGACGCTCCCAGGCTCGAAGCCGGCCGATCAAGCCGGTCGGTCGCCCGCCTCCGACGACCGTATCGCCGGTCGGGCAACAGCGCCCGCCGGATCGTCACGACGGCGACGACCGGGATGAGGATCCCGAGCTGGGGCTTGATGAGCGCCGCGATCACCGTCCAGATCGCCGCTCGCTCCGGGTGGTCTCGCCAGAGCTCGCGTATGCCCAGCAGCAGGAAGACGACGCCGAACGAGTCGACCTGGCCCCAGACCACGGAGTCGAACCAGCTCACCGGGTTGGCGACGGCGATCACGGCCGCCAGGAGCGCCGCCCGGCGGCTCGCCCCGAGCTCCTTGGCCATCGACCAGACGAGCCAGCCGATCGCGACGTCGGCGAAGATCGCCGGGAGCTTGATCAGGTCGCCGATGCCGCCCGTCGCCTGGCCGAGCAGGCCGACGAGGTACAGCACGTACAGGTAGCCGGGCGTGTAATCGTGGAAGCCCGGCCGCTCGTAGAAGCCGTGGAGGCCGTTCCTGGCGAGGTCGCTGGCCCAGTCCCCGGAAGGACGCGAGATCGAACTCCAGCCCGGTGCCGGGGTAGGTGTATGCGATGATGAGCCGGAAGGCGAGCGCGGCCGCGAGCACGATGAGGATCGCGCCGACGCCATCCCGCGTCCAGGTCATCCGCGTCGGTGCGTCCGCGCCCCGGCTCGACCCGCCAGGTGCGCGGGCTGTCAACGGAGAGATGCCTCCTGCACGAGCATTCTGAGGTGGATCGCAGGGTAGCACAGGGTCGATCGCAGGAGCCCGAATCGGACCCGGCAGGCGTCGTCACGGTGGCAGCTGGGCGCCGCGGCCCGTCGAGGCCGACGCTGACGTCGGCGGCCATCGGACTCGCCCTCGTCGCGATCGCCCTGGTCGTCTACTCGCACAACAAGCCGTTCCGGTTCTACGACCACTTCGAGTGGCAGGCCGAGGCGTTCCTCGAAGGCCAGACCGCGATCCGGTACCCGGTCGAGGCCACCGACGGATCGGCCGGCAACGCCTTCTTCAACGACGTCCGGCAGGTACCGTCGAACGACGGCGTGCCGCGCGGCGACATCCCGTTCCCGCCGCTGCCGGCGATCCTGCTGCTCCCGTTCGTCGCTGCATGGGGACACGACGCCGACGGGCAGTTCATCTTCGCCGTCGTCGGCGCGATCGACGTCGGGATCGCCTGGTGGGTGCTCGGGGGCCTGCCGATCCGACGCTGGGTCCGCCTCGCGGCGACGCTCTTCCTGGCCTTCGGAACGGTGCTCTGGTACTCCGCCCAGATCGGCACGACGTGGTACCAGGCCCACGTCCTTGCCGTCGGCCTGGCCCTGCTCGCGGTGGGGATCGCCCTCCGCGCCGATCCGCAATCGGCTGCCGACGAGGACGATCTGCCGGAGCCCGAATCCGAGCCAGCCGCGCCGGCCGATTCCGGGCGCGCCGGGCTCGGCCGGGGCCGGGTGGCGTCTGCGATCCGCGATCTTCGGTCGGGCATCGACGGCCGTCAATTCCTCGCCGGGCTGCTGTTCGGCCTGGCCTGCACCGCCCGCCTCACGATCCTGTTCGCTGCGCCGTTCTTCCTGCTCGTGGGCGGCGGCGGGACGTGGCTGCGGCGGGGCTATCTCGGCCGGCCTGGGGGCGGCCATTCCGGTCGGCGCGCTGCTCCTCTACAACTTCGCCTCGACGGGGCACATCTTCCATCCCGGCTACCAGTTCCTCTACGAGCAGGAGGCGGGCTTCTACACGACGCTCGGCTACAACCTCTCGTGGGCGATCGAGGACCCCCGCTACATTCCCCAGAATCTCGGGATCATGCTGTTCAGCACGCCGGCCATCGAGCCGACGATCTACCCGGCGGGTCTCGGTGGCGGGCGCGCCCTGTGCACCGATCCGGCGATGATCCGGGGGCTGTTCGAACCGGACTGCCCGATGGCCCTGCCACGCGACACCGGGATGAGCATCCTCCTGACGAGCCCGGCGTTCCTGTTCGCGCTTCCGGCCCTTCGGCGCTACGGCCGGAGCAGGGCCGTGACCGGCGCCGCGCTAGCGGTCCTCATCATCGCGGTCGTGAACCTCATGCACTTCAGCCAGGGCTGGGTCCAGTTCGGCTATCGCTTCAGCCTCGATTTCGTGCCGTGGGCGCTCGTGCTCGTCGCGCTCGGAATGGAACGGCTCCGGTCGGCGAAGGGCGTCGCCATTGCGGTGGTCCTCGTCGGCCTGTCGATCGCGGTCAACTGGTGGGGCGTCGTCTGGGGCAATCTCCTGGGATGGTGAGGGCGCCGCCTCGCGCGCCTGGCGCCGTTCGGCGTCGGGGTCATTGCCACTGCCCTCGCCGCGTGGCGCGTCATGCCCGGCGTCGGCTTCTGGGACACGGCGGAGTTCCAGACGATCCCGCCGATCCTGGGAACCGCCCATCCGACCGGCTACCCGACCTACGTCATCCTCGGCTGGCTCGCGTCGATCGTCCTCGCGCCGTTCGGTGAGGCCGCGTTCCGGATGAATCTCCTGTCGGCGATCCTCGTCGGCGTCGCGGCCGGCGATCACCGTCGATCTCGTCCGGCTGCTGACCCGCTCGACGATCGTCGGCGTGGCCGCCGGGCTCGGCCTCGCGGCGACCCCGATCGTGTGGTTCATCGGCACCCATGCCGACCCGCACGCCCTCCACCTCGTGTTGTTCGCGGCCATCCTCTGGCTGCTCGTCCGGTGGGAAATTGCCCGGAGCAAGGACCCGTCGCGCGCCGACCGCTGGCTCGTCGCCGCGGCGATCGTCACCGGCCTGGCGGCCGGCAACCACTCGCTGACGCTGCTGCTGCTGCCCCCGATCGGGCTCTTCGTCCTCGCCGTCGATCCGGCGATCCTCTCGCGCCGCCGGCTCATGGCGCTGTGCGTCGCGGCGTTCGCGATCTCGACCATCCTCGTGTATCTCGAGTTGCCGATCCGCGGCGGCCTGATCGACATCCTCGAGGCGCCCCTCGTCTACGGCCGGCCCGACACGCTGGAGGGCTTCGCCTATATCGTCACCGGGGAGCAGTTCCGGGGCGGCCTCTACGACCCGTTCGGTGACTGGCCGCGCAAGCTCAGCGACCTCGTATTGCTTGCCGTGCGCCAGCTAGGACCGCTGGCCGCCCTCGTCCTCGCCGGACTGGTGGTGACCGCGATCCGCCACCGCACCTTCGCTCTGCTGACGGGCAGCGCGCTCGTCATCACCTGCTTCTTCAACGCCGCGTATGAGAACGCTGAGATCCAGCGGTACTACCTCGGCCCGGCGTCTGATCGCCTGGGTCTGGTTGGCAATCCTCGTCGCGTCTGTCGTCGACGGGTTCCGCGGCGCACTGCTCGCGAGGGGTCCGGAAGAGACATCGGCTGACCGCTCCAGCGCCCCGCAAGCGGCGCTGGCGCCCGCTACGCCCAGCCGAAGGGCGCGGGCGCCGATCGACCCTGTCGGCCTCGCTGCGGCGGCCCTCGCGGCGCTGGTGCTCCTCGCGCCGACGATCGCGGCATTCCCCGGCCGCGCCGCGCTGGTCGACCGGTCGGCCGATCGGAGCGCTGAGCTCTGGCTCGCGGCCGTCCTCGATGAGGTGGAGCCGGACTCGACCATCGTGAGCTGGTGGAGTTACTCGACGCCGCTATGGTACGCACAGGTGATCGAAGGCCGAAGGACGGACATCTTCATCGCCGACGACCGGACCCGCATCGACCTGGACCTGGGAGAAATCACCGACGTGATCGACGGCAACCTCGCGATCGGACGGCCGGTCTATGCGATCCGGATCGACAGCCGGGAGCTGGGGCGGTTGCAGACCCTGTACAGGCTCACACCCCTGAAGTCGCCGTTCGCCCCGAACGTCTTCCGGGTGACATCGCGAAGCATCGTCGAGGTCGGTCCGTGACCGAGCGGGTCGCCCGACTGTCGTACTTCTTCCCGGCCCACAACGAAGAGGCCAACCTGCGCGGCCTGGTCGACGAGGCCCTCGAGACGCTGCCGGGGCTGGCCGAGACCTTCGAGATCGTCATCGTCGACGATGGCTCGCGCGACGCCACCGGGGCGATCGCCGACGAGCTCGTCGCGCAGCATCCGGGCGTCGTTCGGGCCGTTCACCACCCGACGAACCTCGGCTACGGCGCGGCCCTGCTGTCGGGGTTTCGAGCCGCCCGCCACGATCTCGTGGCCTTCACCGACGGCGATCGGCAGTTCCGGGTCGCGGACCTCGCCCGACTGACGGAGCGCCTGGCGGCCGCGGATCGGCCGGATGTCGTCGTCGGTTACCGGATCAAGCGCGCCGATCCCCTCGTCAGGACCCTCTACGCGAGGGTCTACCGGTTCGCGAACCTGGTCTGGTTCGGCCTCCGGGTTCGGGACGTCGACTGCGCCTGCAAGCTCTTCCGGCGGGCGGCCCTCGAGGACGTCGCGATCGAGTCCGGTGGGGCGTTCTTCTCGGCGGAGCTTCTCATCAAGCTCCGAGCCGCGGGGCGGACGATCGTCGAGGTCGGCGTTCCGCATCATCCCCGGACGGCCGGCTCGGCGACGGGGGCGAACCCGAGGGTCGTCTTTCGCGCCGTTCGCGACTTCTGGCGCCTCCGGCTGCGAATGTGGTCGAATCGCGCTCAGACCCTCCGGCGGGGGACGCCGATCCTGACCGACCAGGCCGCCGGCTAGCTGCCGGAGGCTCGCGGCTCGCCGGTACCCGGGTCGATGTCGAGCGAGTTGACGAAGTCGCGGAACACGTCAAGGCGCGGGTCGACGATCTGCTCGCCGGTCGATTCGAGGGCGATGCCGGCCGTCCCCTCGCCCTCCTCGTCGCCGACGCCGCCGTCGGCCCCGAGCGCCGCCTGGTCCAGCACCAATTCGACGACGAAGATCCGGCCGCCCGCCCTGACCGCGAGGGCCAGCGAATCGGACGGCCGGGCGTCGACCTCGACCGTCCGGCCGTCGTGTTCGAGCAGCAGCCGGGCGTGGAACGTTTCCTCGGCCAGGGACGAGATGATCACCCGATCGACGCGCGCCCCGAGCCCTTCGAGCGCGGCGGCGAACAGGTCGTGGGTGAGCGGTCGGTCGGGGGCGAGGCCCTGCAGCTTCATCGCGATGGCGCTCGCTTCCCACGGCCCGATCCAGATCGGGAGGTAGCGATCCCGCTCCGTCTCCTTGAGGATCACGACGTGGCGGCTGGACAGCATGTGGACCCGGACGCTCTCGACGACCATCTCGACGAGCTTCGTCCCCGGGAGCGGCTCCTCGCTGGCCATGGCCTGATTATCCCACGCCGGTCCCGGGCAGCGGCCCCTCCACCGGCCGCCTCCGGCCACCGCCGGCGGCACGCACGAGAACGCCGATGAGAACACCGAAGACGAACCCACCGATGTGGGCGAAGAACGCGACGCCACCCTCCGCCCCGGCCAGGCCGAGTGAGCCGATGCCGTCGATCAACTGGAGGACGAACCAGAAGCCGAGGACGATGAGGGCGGGCACCTCGATCAGCTGGTAGAAGAAGCCGAGGAAGACGAGCGACAGGATCCGGGCGCCCGGGAACAGCACGAGGTACGCGCCAAGGACAGCCGAGATCGCGCCGGACGCGCCGACCATCGGGATGCGCGATGTCGGGTCGATCGCGATCTGGGCGATCGCCGCCGCGACACCGCCACCGAGATAGAAGAGGATGAACCCGAGCCGGCCGAGGCGATCCTCGATGTTGTTGCCGAAGATCCACAGGTAGATGAGGTTGCCGACGAGGTGGATCAGGTTCACGTGGAGGAACATGCTCGTGAAGACGGCGAGCGTCTCCGCGCCGATGAACTGGCCTCGCCCCAGGTCCGCCAGCAGCTCTGCGGGGACGATGCCGAACGTGAAGAACAGCTCCTCGACGCCCGCCTCGCCGCCATTCGACTCGGCGCCGAGGCGGTAGGCGAAGGCAACGACGCAGGCGACGATCAGCGCGATCGTGACGATCGGCGTCCGCCGGACGGGATTGGCGTCCCGGAGCGGGATCACGGCGCGGCTGACGCCGGCGCACTACCTCCAGGGCTACCGGACGGCCCACCGGACGCCGCCGGACCGCCGGAGCCGGACGGCGAGGGGGTTGGAACGTCCGGGACCTCGTCGAGGATCGACGAGTAGACGCCGTCCTTCGTCGCCCAGATGAGCGTCGACGGGGCCTCGTCCGCGGCCAGGACGACGTACATCCCGCGCAGGTCCTCCCAGCCCCGAGCGCCGCCGGCCAGCCGGAATTGGCCGAGGTACGACCCCTTGGCCTTGTCGATCGCGACGACCCGGGCGTTCGTCGGGTCGTAGGCGTACAGGACGCCCTTCCGCTTCTCTGTCGCCGAGGTGATCAGGCGGTAGGCCGGCACCTTCCGCAGCAGCGTGTCGGGCAGCGGATCTGCCTCCCAGCCCTCGGCCCGGCCATCGACGAACCGGACGATCTTGCCGCCGTCGGCGAGGAAGATGTCGCCGTCGATGTACAGGTCGTCGACCTTGTCCATGTTGCGGGCGACCGCCAGCCGGTCGACCGGCGCCGCCGGGAAGCCGCTGCCGTCCGTGCGCCGGGAAGTAGTAGACGAGCTGCTCCTCGGACGGATCCACGACGTACAGGTTGTAGAGCCCGGTGCTCGCGACCCGCAGGAACGTCCCGATCGCCCGGATGTCGTCGCCCCAGCTCGCCCCGTCCGAGACCGTGACCTTGATGATCGTCCCCTTGCCGCCCTCGTCGGCCGGGCGCCAGCGCCAGAGGACGTTCGCGGAGTCGACGACGAGGAGGTCCCTGGTTGCCCCGAGCGCCATGAGCTTCGGTGCCCCTTCGGTCGTCCCCGAGGCCTTCGTGCCCTCGCGGTAGATGAGCGAGGCGGTCCTCGTCCCGAGATCGACTCGGTAGATCGATTTCGTGGCCCGGTCGAGGACGAACGGGACGCCGCCGGGCCCCAGGATCATGTCGCCGATATCGAACGGGACCTCGCTGTCGGTGAACGAGACGATCGTGGCCGGCGCGACCGGCACGACGCCGTACAGGCGGTCCAGGCCCGCCTGGGCCTGCTTTCGGAGCGGGTTGATCGTCGAGGCCGGGACCTCGTTCTTGGCGGCCGTGTCGAGCGCCGCGTAGGCACCCGTGAGGAGCTCGAGCGCCCTCGACGGATCGCCGTCGACGAGGTCGACACCCGGCCCGAACACCTCGCCGATGTTGTCGCGCGCCGTCCGGAGCGCCGCCTCGCCAACGGTCAATGAGGCGAGGTCCTTCCCGGGGTTCTGGCCGCCGACGGCCCAGACAACGGTGAACAACCCGCCGGAGACCACGACCAGGGCCAGGATCGCGACCGCCGCCCGTCGCTGCATCTCCCGCTTGGCGGCCGCCGGCGTGACTCGTCGATACGCCGTCCGGCGCCGCGGCAGGAGCTCCTGGAACCGCACGACGAGCCGCTCGAGCGCCCCGCCGGCGGCGGCCCGGGCGCGGAAGGCCGACGCCTGAACGGCAGCGACGCCGTCGGTCACGTTGTCGGCCAGCGGAATCGGCGAACGGTCCGGGGCCCCGGCAAGCGGCTCTGCCGGACGAACCGGCACGAGCGCCCGCGACTTGTGGGTGGACGCCACCTCAGTCGCCTCGATCGCGATCATCCCGTCGCTCGCCGCGCCGTCGGACGCCACGAAGCGGTGGTGGAGGTGCTCCATCGCGGGCTGGGGATGGAGGGTCACCATGGCGTCCTTCAGCTCGTCCGGGCCGAGGCGGCTCATCACGTTCGGCGAGATGAGGACGAGCGAATCGCCGACGGAGATCTCGCCCCGCCAGACGTCGGGCTCGAGGTCCTTGGTCGGCAGGCCCCGTTCCCGGTGCGGGTCGGGCAGCGTCGAGAGGCGCGCCTGGCGGATCAGGTAGGCCTCCGCCGGCCCGATCGTCGCGACGTACAGCTCGTTGCCGCGGACGACCGCCACGCCGATCCCGATCGGCCCGTTCACCCCGTCGCCGTGGAGGTTGAGCCGGTCGCGCTGGTGGGCCAGGCGCTTGTTGGCGGACGCGATCGCCTTCTCGAGGCAGACCCGGATTCCCGCCGACTCGTCGTAGTAGTACTCGCTCCGGATCGTCTCGGCGGCGAGCTGCGTCGCCTCCTGGGCACGCTGACTCGCGACCGTCGACGTCACGATGAGGTACAGGTTGCCCTTCGATCGCGCCACGGAGCCCACGCTCGGCTCGACGACGACGACCGTGTCGGGCGAGTCGGTTACGCGATCTGGCTCGGCAATGACGCCGAGCTTCATCTGGAGACGGACGGCCATGCAGCTCTCTCGTGATCGGCAGACGCCGGTGTTCGATAGGCGGCGCGGGACGGCGGGTGGTGGATCCCGGTTCGATCGAGATCTCCGCCCGCGCAGCCGTGTGGCTGGCAGGTGTGCGGGATTATACGCGGGCGCCTCCGCGCCGGACGTGGATGCGGAGCTCGCGCGCGCCGGTGCCCGCCGGCGAGGCCGCGAACGCGGTCAGGAGCTCAGACGCGCGGAGGCGTAGTTCCTGGGCGACGATCGGCGCGTCTGCCTCGACGACGAGGTCGAATCCGTCGAGGCGCAGGACGCGGCATCCGCCGGCCGCGGCGGGGACACGCTCGGCAACGATCGCCTCGAACGTCGCCATCGCCCTGGACAGCCGCAGCTCGTCCTCCAGCCCGAGGCCGCGCGCGGCGTCCGGCAACAGGTCGCCGATCCTGGTCATCGGCCGGCGGCGACCGGTCATCGGACGGTGGTCCGGGCCGGGGCGAGCCGGGCGCCTTCGCCCGCATCGGGTGTCACGTCCCAGGTCGTCGCCGCGGCAACGAGGGCCCGGATCCAGGTCGGCCAGGGTGGTCGTCGTCACGAAGGCCTGGGGCAGCTCGGCGATTCGCCGGACGAGGTGCGCCCGGCGGTCCGGGTCGAGCTCCGAGAAGACGTCGTCGAGCAGGAGGAGCGGCGGGCGCCCGTCCTGCTCGGTCAGCAGGTCGAGCTCGGCGAGCTTGAAGGCGAGGATCGCGGTCCGCTGCTGGCCCCGCGACGCGAACCCGGACAGGTCTCGGCCGTCGAGCTCGAAGACGAGGTCGTCGCGATGCGGGCCCGACCAGCGTCGACCCGTTCCAGACCTCCTTCTCGGCCGTTTCGCTGAGGCGCCTGGCCAGCGCGTCCCGCGCCGACTCGCCGGGGAGCGACGGGGCGTTCGTCGCGTAGCGGATCGCGAGCCGGCTGGCGGCCGCTTCATCGGGGGCGATCTCGGCGTGGGCCCGGGCAAGCGGCAGCGGCCAGGTCGTCGAGGAGGCGCAGGCGGGCCTCGACGATCGCGCTGCCGGCGTCGAGGAACGTGCCGTCCCAGAACCGCAGCTCGCTCCGGTCGGCCTGCTCCTCGCGGATCGCCCGGAGCAGGCTGTTCCGCTGCTGGAGCGTCCGGCTGTACGTGGCGAGGTCGCGGAGATAGGCGGACCCGCGTTGCGCGGCGAACTGGTCGATCGCCGCGCGACGCAAGCCCGGCGACCCGACGACGAGGAGCATCTCCTCGGGCGCGAAGAGCGACCGCCCGGAGGAGGCCGATGAGACCGGACGCCCGGCGGGGCACGCCGTTGACGCGGATCCGCTTGCGTGCCCCGCCGCTCGGCCTTCGACGCGGATGCCGGCCGCAGCGCCGTTCGACGATCCCGTCTCGGCGATCCATGCTCCGGCGCCGGACCGGACGAGGGCGACCTCGATCGTCTCGTCGCCGGCGTGGCCCTCGATCCTGGCCAGGTCGGCGCCCCAGCGGACGATCTCGCCATCGGTGCTCGTCCGGTGCGAACGGCCCCACGCCAGCAGCACGATCGCCTCGATCAGGCTCGTCTTGCCGGCCGCATTCGGCCCGGCGATCAGGTGCGGCCCCGGCCCGAACGACGCGTCGAGCGCGGCGTATCCCCGCAAGTCGCGGATCGTGATGGAGTCAAGCAGGGTGGTAACGCCGGCCGATCGCCGCGTGCGACTTCGACCGCCCTCCTACGAGGTCGTGCGGAGGGGCATGACGACGTGGACGTAGCGATCGTCGCCGACAGGCTTGAAGACGCCGGGCGAGAGCGGCCCGTTGAGCTCCAGCGCGAACTGCTCCGCATCGACGTTCGTCAGGACGTCGGCCAGGAAGCGGGCGTTGAACGCGATCGTCGTGCCGTCGCCCTCGACCGCCGCCTCGATCCGGCCGATGTGATCGCCGACCTCGGCATTCGCGCTGACGGTGATGCCGGCGTCGCCCTCGAGACCCACCCCGAGCTTGACGATGTTCGCCGACTCGTGGGCGATCAGTGCCGCCGGCCGGACGGCTCGAAGGAGCTCCTCCCGATCGAGCACCGCCCGGGTCGTGTGGCTCGCCGGCAGCACCGACTGGTAGTTCGGGTACTGACCGTCGATGAGCCGGCTGACCAGGTCGACCCCTTCGAGGTGGAACAGGACCTGGTTGCGGGCGTGGGCGAGCACGATCGACACGGGATCGTCGACATCGGCCAGGACGCGGCTGAGCTCGTGGAGCGCCCGCGCCGGGATCACGACGCTCGTCTCGTCGACCGGATCGAGGATCGAGATCGTCTTGACCGCGATCCGGTAGTTGTCGGCGGCCGCGAGCGTGAGCTGATCGCCCTCGAAGCGAGCCAGGACGCCGGTCAGGATCGGCCGGGCCTCGTCGCTGGCCGCGGCGAAGGCCGTCTCCTCGAGCGCCTGGCGGAGGACCTTCTGGGGGATCCGCGTGATCGGCCGCTCGCCGGCGGTCTGGACCGTCGGGAAGTCGTCCGCGGAGATGCCCTTGATGTTCGATTCGAACCGCCCGCTCCGGATGTGGAGGGTCTCGCCCTCGCCGAGCTCGAGGATGATCGGCTCGCCGCCCGGCAGGGAGTTCACGAGATCGGTCAGGAGCCGGGCCGGAACAGAAGTCGCGCCGTCCGTCTCGATCTTGCCGGGCACCCAGTAGGTGATCCCGATCTCGAGATTCGTCGCGGTCAGCTTCAGCCCGGCGTCCTCGGTCTTGAGCAGGACGTTCGTCAGGACGGGCAGCGAGCGGTTCGAAACGGCCCTGCTGACGACCGACAGGCCGCGAGCGAGGTTCTCCTGCATGACAGATAGCTTCACGTTGGGCTTACTCCAGATCCTCAGGCGAGATGGCCGCCGTCGGCGTTCAACTGACGCTCGTTCACCGGCCGCGAGACGTCTTGGTGTGTATGTTCTCTCTATCTTCTCACTCCGTCATCACCGTCATCATGGTGTGGACGCGCGTTGATGGCGCCTCGTGGCCGTGCCTGACGGGCCGGTGGACGACAGGCGGGTGGCGGTGGACGGTGATCGCTCCGGCGGGCGCCCTGACGTGGATCGAAGGTGGATGGTTCGGATCCGCCTCGGCCGAACCGACCGAAGGTCGCGAGCCTCTTCCACTGCTGAGAGGCGGAACTCCCCGTCGCAGGTCGGAGATGTCCACAACGGGCCATGGTTGTCCACCGAATCGGCCTGTTTATCCACACGAATGGGCGATTCCCCGGCCAAGGAATCCCGCTCACCCGCCGCTGGGGCCTGGTCAGTCGGCGTAAATCAGCTCGCGGACCGCGGCGATCTCCCGCCGCAGCTCGTCGTTGACGGCTGCCTCGCGGGTGATCTTGTCGCAGGCATGGAGGACGGTGGAGTGGTCGCGGCCACCCAGCTCCGCGCCGATTCGCAGCAGCGAGACGTCCGTCTCCTGGCGCATCAGGAACATCGCGACCTGGCGCGGCGTGACAATCGCCTTGTCGCGCTTCTGGCCCTTGAGCGCCTCGAGCTGCACGCCGTAGTAGTCGGCGACTGCCAGCGCGATGCGCTCCGGCGTCACCTGCCGCTTCTTGGGGTTGTAGAGGACATTCGAGAGGACCGCCTGGGCGAGCTCGATGCTGATCGGCATCGCCCCCATCGAGGCGTAGGCGACGATCCGATTGAGCGCGCCCTCGAGCTCCCGGATGTTGCTCACGACCTTCCGGGCGATGAACTCGATGACGTCCGAGGTGATCGGGACCGCGCCCTCCTCGGACTTCGCCCGGAGGATCGCGATCCTCGTCTCGAGGTCCGGCGCCGTCAGGTCGGCGATGAGCCCCCATTCGAAGCGGCTGCGGAGGCGCTCCTCGAGGGTCAGGATCGCCTTCGGCGGTCGGTCGGACGACAGGACGATCTGCTTGCCGTCCTCGTGGATCGCATTGAACGTGTGGAAGAACTCCTCCTGGGTCCGTTCCTTGTCGGCGATGAACTGGATGTCGTCGATGAGGAGGAGGTCGATTCGCCGGTAGCGGGCCCGGAAGTCGTCGATCTTGCCCTGCTGGATCGAGGTGATGAACTCGTTCGTGAACTTCTCGCTCGTCGCGTAGACGACGCGCTTGCGCGGGAACTTCGCGATCACCTGGTTGCCGATCGCGTGCATCAGGTGGGTCTTGCCCAGACCCACGCCGCCGTACAGGAAGAGCGGGTTGTAGGCGTGGCCGGGCCGCTCGGCGACCGACAGGCTGGCCGCGTGGGCAAGGCGGTTGGCCGAGCCGACGATGAAATTCGTGAACGTGTAGCGCGGGTTGATGTTGGTCGTCCCGCCCTCGCCCCCGACACGGGTCGGCTCGAGCCGGACGGGTGCGGCAGCGGGTTGCGGGGCGGCGGCCGCCCCGTTCGTCTCGGTCGGCGCGGCCGGGACGCCGTCGGTACCCTGGACGGCGAACTCCACCTGGACGCTGTAGCCGACGATCCGGGCCAGGGTCTGGCTGATCAGCGACCGATAGCGTGTTTCCAGCCAGTCCTTGGCGAAGCCATTCGGGACCGCGATCCGGAAGCGCTGGTCGTCGACATCGACCAGCTGCGTGTCCCGCAGCCATGTTTCGAAATTCGCTGGCGACAGCGAGACCTGCAGCTCTCCGAGGGCGGCGCGCCAGACCTGCTTGGCATCCATATGGCTGAGGTGGATCCCTTGGGACGGTTGAGTTGACGGGTAGCGACGAACAGTGAGCCGGCGATGGGGACCCTAGGACGCGGACATCTCGGACGCCGCTCGGCATCGTGGGACGTCGCTCCCGGTCCCCCGGTGACGAGGTTCCGAGGGGCTTACCCGCGAGCGTCCCGGCGCCGAGGGCTCGGAGAGGATAGCACCGCCCGAACGGCCGCCGCAAGGCAATTCTGCGATACTCCCCGGGAGTATCGGAGGCAACCGCCGCACGACGCGGCTGGGACCGGCGACGGCCCGGGCGGCGCCCGTCGGCGCGGGTCGCGTCGGCCGTCGTCGGGGGTGTCGCCGAGTTTGACACTCACGATCCGAGCGTCATATCATCCGCCGGACGACGAACGCGCCGACGCGCTCACGGGCGCCAGGCGCGTTTGTGGTTCCTCTAGGGGTCGGATTATCGACCCGAGGCGGAACGGAGAGGATCTCGCACAGCCCCGATGACGAAGCAGACCTACCAGCCCAAAAAGCGCCATCGCGCGAAGGAGCACGGATTTCGCGCCCGGATGCGAACCGCCGGCGGCCGTCGCGTGATCGCAGCCCGGCGGGCTCGCGGTCGGAAGCGGCTGACGGCCTGACGAACGGCCGCGGCAACAATCCGCCGCGACTCGTGATGCTCTCTCGACCGCAGGATTTCGCGGCGCTCCAGGGCGCCGGGACCATTCGGTCCCACCCGCTCTTCTCCGCCAGGTTCCTGCGGACCGACCTCGAGACGACCCGGTTCGGGTTGTCGACCGGGCGAAAGCTCGGCGGCGCAGTCGTCCGGAACCGTGTCCGGCGCCGCCTCCGCGAGGTGCTCAGGGCGATGGCGCCCTCGTTCCAGCCGGGCTGGGACGTCCTCATCATCGCTCGGCCAGCGATCCTCGACACCGACCACAAGACGTTGGTCGGGGCGCTGGGCCGGCTCCTCCAGCGAGGGGGAGTACTCGGAGGGCCAACGGCCACGTGAAACGCATCGGGATCGGGTTCATCCGGCTCTACCGGATCCTCTTTGCGTGGCTGCCGGCGAGCTGCCGGTACGAGCCGACCTGCTCGCGCTACACGGAAGAGGCGATCGATCGGTACGGGCTGCTCAAGGGGAGCTGGATGGGGATCCGCCGCATCGGCCGATGCCACCCGGGTCATCCCGGCGGCTACGACCCGGTTCGCTAACTGAGGAACGAGTGACACTCCCGCGCCCCGGGCGAGCCTGGATCGGCCCGCTCATCCTCGTCGCCGTCGCGCTGTTCATCGCGGTGGCATGCATGGCCGGCCCAACCGGCTCACCCGGCGCGAGCGGCAGCCCCGCGCCGACGCCGACGAACCCCGCGGCGGTGCCTCTCGCTCCGGCCCAGCCGACCGACCCGTTCAACCTCATTTCGTGGCTCTTCACGCCGCTCTTCCAGGCCTTCTTCATCGTCCTCGTCCTGCTCGACAAGGCGACCGGCAACATCGCGATCGCGATCGTCCTGATGACGCTCCTCCTCCGGATCGTCCTCATCCCCATCTTCCGCCGCCAGACCGTCTCGACGAAGCGGAGCCAGCTCCTCGCCCCGGAGCTCAGGGAGATCCAGAAGCGCTACAAGGGCGACCGGCTCAAGGCCCAGGAAGCCCAGAAGCAGCTCTACGCCGAGCGGGGCATCAACCCGCTTGCCGGGTGTCTGCCCGCCCTCCTCCAGATCCTGCTGCTGATCCCGATGTACTCGGTCTTCAGCCAGGGCCTCCAGAACTACAACCCGCAGGCGATGCTCGACGTCTTCGGGTTCCGGATCATCGACCTTCAGTGCAGCGCCACGCCGATCATCGACGAGGCCACCAAGCTGATCAAGCCGTGCCTCGACCCCGTCGCATTCGGCGTCAACTGGGGCGTCCCGGAGGTCTTCCTCGGCACCGCCGGATCGCTGTTCTCCGGCCTCAGCCTGCTCGCCATCATTTCGGCGCTCCTCCAGCTGATCACCTCGCGGATGGCCCTGCCGGTCGCGAACCAGGCGATGGCCGACGACCCGAACGTCCGGATCCAGCGCCAGATGGCGTTCCTGTTCCCGTTCATCTCGCTGACGTACGGCAGCATCCTGCCGGCCGGCCTGTTCCTGTACTGGATCGTGTCGACCCTGTTCTCGATCGTCCAGCAGTACCTGATCATCGGTTGGGGAGGCATGTTCCCGTTATTCGGATGGAGTCCCGGGTTCGCCCAGGACCACACACCACGGTTCCCGGTGGTCCTGCCGCCGCCGGTCGATCCCGCAACGCGACCGGCCAAGTCGGCGCTCGGCGGGGCAGCAGAAAAGCGTGCGGCAGCCGCCGACAAGACCATTCGCCACAAGGAGCGCGGCCGCTCGAGCCGCCGAGGGAGACGACGCTGATGAGTGCCTACAAGGAGTTCACCGGAAAGTCCGTCGAGGAGGCGCTGCGCGGGGCGCGCGAGGAATTCGGCGTCGATCTCGCCGAGCTCGACTTCGAGATCCTCACGCCCGGCAGCCGCGGCGTCCTCGGAATGGGCGCCGAACCGGCGCGGATCGTCGCCGCCCCGCTGTCGGCCCTCGGCGGAGCCGCGCCCAAGCGCGAAGCCGCGGCATCCAGCCCGCTCCCGCCCGCCCAGCCGCGAGAGGATCGCGGTCCCCGGGACGACCGCGGGCCGCGGCCCGATCGAGGCGACCGTGGGCCCCGGCGCGACGATCGACCACGCGATGATCGAGGCCCGCGCCGCGACGACCGCGGCCCGCGCCGCGACGACCGGCCGCGCGAGAGCCGGCCCGCCGACAGCCGCCCCGTCGCCGACCACCCGCGTGACGACCGACCAGCCGTCGACCAGGCGGCCGTGGCTGACGCGGCTGACGCAGGACCCCAAAGCGCCGGGTACGCCGATCGCGGGCCGCGTCGGGACGATCGGCCCGATCGCGGCCGGCCGCCGCGCCCGGATCGCGGGCCGCGCCGCGACGACCGCGCCCAGGCTCCGTCCGACCTCAATGCCGATGAGGCCGCCGAGGTCGCGGCGGCACGCGGATCGGTCGCTGCGGAGCGGGCCGACCTCGAAGCATCCGAAGCTTCACCCGAGGCCCTCGCGGCCGGCCGCGAGATCCTCGAGGAGCTGATGCGCCACCTCGGGTTCGATGTGCGGATCGAGGTGGACTCCGGTGATACGAGCCGCCTCAACGTGGTCGGCAACGCCGACTCGCACGAGGCCCTCGGCGCCTTGATCGGCCGCAAGGGCGAGCGCCTCTCGGCGCTGCAGCATCTCGTCAACCTGATGCTGTCCCGGCGCATGGGCGAGTGGACGCGCGTGCTCGTGGACGTCGAGGACTACCGCGGAAGGCGCGAGCGCCAGCTGCGTGACATCGCAAATCGGGCGGCCGCACGCGTGCAGGAGACCGGCAAGATGCTGCAGCTCGAACCGATGCCTGCCCTGGAGCGACGCTGGATCCACCTCGCGCTGCGCGATCACCCCGATGTCGCGACACAGTCGATCGGCGAAGAACCGAACCGGCGGATCGTCATCATCCTGCGAGGCGGCTGAAGCGCGGCGCCGATCGCCCGGCGCCTTTTCGTCACGCCGTTGCTCTGTCGATCGTCGCCTGATCCGCACGGTCGCATGCAATCGAACTGCTAGGATGTCGCTCCCTCATGACTGATACGACGATGCCTGCCGCCCACGACGTCGCCCTGGCGCCGACGACGCTGCGCACGTACAACGCGCGGACGCGCTTCTTCGTCGCCTTCCTGCTCAGCGTCTTCGTGGGTCTGATCGTCGGCGCAGGCGCGCTTTACGCGTTCGATCGCAACTACACCGGGCGCATCCTGCCGGGCGTCACCGTCGGCGGGATCGATCTCGCCGGTCTCACGCCCGCCGAGGCGACCGCCCGCCTGGAGTCGTCCTTCGCCTCATTGCGGGAGGGTCGCGCGGTCCTGACGAGCGGCGACGTCGAGATGGTGATCGACTACTCCGACGTCAATCGCCGGGCGGACATCGATGGCCTCGTGACCGAGGCGATCGCGGTTGGTCGTTCAGGCAGCACGGTCGAGCGGATCATCCTCGACGCCCGGACCGCGGTCCGCGGCGTGAACATCGCGCCCCGCGTCCTCTTCGACAAGGCGCGTCTGGCCCGCCACGTTCAGGCGCTCGCTGCGCGATTCAACGTCAGCCCGCAATCCGCCTCTGTCAGCCTCACCAAACAGGGATTCGTCGTCGCCGAGGGGGTCGCCGGCAAGACCGCCGATCATGGTGCCGCGACCGAAGCCCTCACAGCCGCCCTCGCCCGCGTCGATGCCCCGAGCGAGGTCCGGGTGGCACTCGAGCTGACGGCGATCGAGCCGGATACCACGACGGCCGAGGCGACGGCGGCTCGGGCTGCCGCGGATCTGGTCGCAATCGATCTGGCGATTGTCGAAGGCGAGGAGACGTGGGCCATTCCGGCGGCCACCGTCAGGTCGTGGGTCACCTTCAGCACGAACCGCGACGAGACCTATGTACCGACGGTCGACCCGGCCAAGCTCGAGGCGACCCTCGGCGAGGTGGCCAAGGAGATCGACCACAAGGCCCAGAACGCATCGTTCAAGCTCTCCGGCGCAAGCATCACCGGCGTCAACGCATCGCGTAATGGCCGATCGCTGGACGTCCCCCTGACCGCTGCTCGCGTCACCGAAGTCCTCACCGCCCGAGCCGCCGGCACGGTTGTCGCCCAGGTCGCCCCCAAGCTCAAATCGACCGAGCCTTCACTGACCACCGAGGAGGCCCAGGCGATCATCCCGAAGATGGTGAAGATCTCGAGCTGGACGACGTATTTCCCGATCAGCGAGCGCAACCACTTCGGCGCGAACATCTGGATCCCGGCGATGGATATCGACGGCACGGTCGTCGCGCCCGGCGAGAAGTTCGACTTCTGGAACGCGGTTGGACCGATCAGCCGCGCCCGCGGCTACGGCGATGGCGGGGCGATCATCAACGGCAAGACCGAGCCGCAGGGCGCCCTCGCGGGTGGCATCTGCTCGAACTCGACGACGCTCTTCAACGCGGTCCTCCGGGCCGGCTACGAGATGGGCTCCCGGCGCAACCACTACTACTTCATCGACCGCTACCCGGCCGGCCTCGACGCGACGGTCTTCAAGAGCGGATCAGGGTCGGTTCAGACGATGTCCTGGACGAACGACACCGCCTACCCGGTGCTCATCCGGGGCTACAAGATCAAGAGCGGCAGCAAGGGCTACGTCCGGTACGACATCTACAGCGTCCCAACCGGTCGGAAGGTCGTCATCTCGAACCCGACGATCAAGAACATCCGGCGGGCCACCGACACGGTCCAGTACACAACGTCCCTCGCCCCCGGCGCCCGCAAGCGGATCGAGTACCCGGTCGACGGCAAGGACGTCTGGCGGACGGTGACGGTCTACCAGGGCGGCAAGGTCATCCACCAGAAGACCTACTACTCGCACTACTCGCGGATCACGGGCGTCACCCTCGTCGGGCGCTAGCCCCTCGATCAGAGTTGACGAGTCTCCCGCCCGTCGGTTTCTCGATCGCTCACCGCCGACGCGCAGGTCGGGCAGTACCAGCGCGCTTCGAGGGCGGTTCCGCATCGGTCGTGGCGTAGCGGTTCGCCGTGCTCGTCCCGGCGCGAGCCCCAGTCGGCGAGCAGCCTGAGGGCCGAGGCCAGATCGCGGCCGTCGCCGGTGAGCGAGTACTCCATTCGGGGCGGCCGCGTCGAATAGGGCGTCGCGACGACGATCCCTTCCCGCTCGAGACGCCGGAGGCGCTCGGTCAGGATGTTCGGGGCGAGGCCGGGCAGGCCCTCCCGGAGCTCTCCGAAGCGTCGCCCGCCGCCCAGGAGCGCATCGACGAGAAGCAGGCTCCAGCGGTCACCGACGCGTTCAAGGGCGGCCTCCAGCGGGCTCCTGGTCGCGGCCGGCGGGTAGGCGGGGCTGGTCTCACTCACGGCGTGAATGGTAGGCGAACGCGGGACTTGCAACGCATGCATCACCGTAGTATGTTGCAAGTCGCAACTGACAACTCACCCCCAATCGGCGGCCGATCCGGTCGCGAGGAGCTCCACGAACATGTCCGCACTCGACGAGCTTTCCCAGTCCCTGACCAACCTGACGACATCCGTCACGCCCTCGATCGTCGGCATCGGGTCGCGCCTGCGCGGTTCCGGTGTCGTCGTCGCCGACGGCCAGGTCCTCACGAATGCCCACAACGTCCGCGGTGACGAGGTCACCGTGACGTTCGCCGACGGGCCGCTCGACGACGGGCCGCCTTGCCGGGATCGACGTCGACGGGGACCTCGCGGTCATCGCCGTCGACACCGCCGGCGCGCAGCCGATCGCGTGGGCCGATGGCGACGGACCGTCGGCCGGCGCCATCGTCTTCGCCGGCGCCGCGACGCCGGGTGGCGGCGCTCGAGTGACGTTCGGCTCCATCAGCGCCGTCGAGCGGTCCTTCCGCGGCCCCGGCGGGCGCAAGATCGGTGGCAGCCTCGAGCACACCGCACCACTCGCCCCGGGTTCGTCCGGCGGCCCGTTGCTCGATGCCGACGGGCGGCTGCTCGGGCTCAACACAAACCGGCTGGGCGAGGGCTTCTACCTGGCCCTGCCGGCCGACGCGGCCCTGCGAGCCCGGGTCGAGGCGCTCGGCCGCGGCGAGTCCGTCGCTCGACCGCGTCTCGGGATCGCCGTCGCACCGGCCCGCGTCTCGCGCCGCCTGCGCCAATCGGTCGGCCTGCCGGAGCGTGACGGCGTGCTCGTCCGCGGCGTCGAGGACGACAGTCCCGCAGCGCGCGCCGGGATCCGCGACGGCGACCTCATCGTCGAGATCGCGGGCCAGGCCGTGACGGAGGCGGACCAGCTCCAGGAGATCCTCGCCTCGAGCCCGATGCCGTTCGAGATCAAGGTCGTCCGCGGGACCGACGAGCGGACCGTCTCGGTCGGTGGCGAGGCCGAGCGCAGCGGGCGAGGCGTAGCCGGCCAGATGGTCGCCGAACCAGAGGCCATCGGAGCCGCGGCCGTCAACGCCGACGCTGACGACGACGCAGCTGCTCGACGCCTACTCGCTCGCGGTCAGCACGGCCGCCGAGCGGCTCATCCCGTCGGTTGCGAGCCTTCGGGTCCGGTCGAACGGCGGCTGGGGCGGTGGAGCCGGATCGGCGGTCGTCTTCACGCCGGACGGGTATCCTCCTGACGTCGGCGCACGTCGTCGCGGCGGCGCCGGGCGGGACGGCGACATTCGTCGACGGCACGGAGCTCGGCTTCGACGTGGTCGGCCGCGATCCGCTGTCCGACCTCGCCGTCGTCCGGGCCACCGGTGGCGGTCTGACCGCGGCCCCGCTCGGCGACGCGGATCGGCTTCGCGTCGGCCAGCTCGTCGTCGCGATCGGCAACCCGCTCGGGTTCGCCGGCAGCGTGACGGCCGGCGTCGTCAGCGCGCTCGGACGGTCCCTCGCCGCACGCGACGGTCGGGCGAGCCGGCTCGTCGAGAACGTCATCCAGACCGACGCCTCGCTCAACCCGGGCAACTCGGGCGGCGCGCTCGCCGACGGGCGCGGCCGGGTCGTCGGGATCAACACCGCCGTCGCGGGGATCGGGCTCGGGCTCGCCGTGCCGATCAACGCGGCGACCCGGGCGATCGTCGGCGCCCTCATGCGCGACGGCCGCGTCCGTCGGGCGTTCCTCGGCGTCGTCGGCGGGACGCGGCCGCTGCGACCGGTCCTCGCGGAGCGCCTCGGGCGACGGCGCGGCCTCGAGGTCGTCCAGCTGCTCGAAGGCAGTCCGGCATCCGCCGCGGGCGTCCGGGCCGGCGACGTGATCGTCGAGCTCGACGGCCGCCCGATCGAGGGCGTCGGCGACCTCCAGCGGGTCATGGTCGGCGAGATGGTCGGTCGCCGGGTGCCGGTAGGGCTGGAGCGCGACGGCGCGATGGTCCAGGTCGACGTGGTCCCGGTCGAGCTCGATCGCTGAGGACCTGACAGCCCCGGCGCACGAGCGCACGCTACGTAGGACGACGTAGACGCACGTCACCCATCGGGCCGATGGTGTCGAGGACCCTTGTCGAGGAGACTTGTGACCTTCCCCTCTCGGTCAGGTGACTCGTGCCGTCCAGCAGCCTCTTTGCCCGCTCTCAGCGGCCGCCGAACGGCGGCCGGCGCTGGTTGGTCGGGCTCGCCTTCCTGCTGCTGATCCTGATGGCCAGCGTCCTGGTCCTGGCGGCCGTCGGCTCCACCGTCCAGTCCGGGGTGCGGGCCTACGTCGGCGGCGAGGGCCTCTGGTCGAAGGCCCAGAAGGACGCGATCCTCCACCTGGCTCGGTACATGGAGACGCGATCCGAGGCGAACTGGGAGGGTTACCTCCGCGAGATCGACGTGATTCTCGGCGACTCCCGGGCACGAGTTGAACTCGAGCGAGCCGAGGCCGACATGGCGGTCGTCGCGGACGGCCTCATCGCGGGTCGCAACGCACCCGAGGACGTCGCGGCAATGGCGCTCGTGTTCCGGTCATTCCGAGACATCAGCTACATCGACCGGGCGATCGCCATCTGGACTGCCGCCGACGCCGAGATCGAGGGGCTCCGAGAGATCGCCAATCGAATCCGGATCGCCGGGCTGGCGAACGACAGCACAGAGCATGCCGCGCTGTCCGCCGAGCTCGAGGCGGCCAACGTCCGCTTGACCGCGCTCGAGGTCGGGTTCTCGCAGACGCTCAGCGAAGGTGCCCGTTGGGTCCAGGGCGTCCTGCTCGCCCTCAAGGCCCTCATCGTCGCGTTGCTCGTGATCATCTCCGCGGTCATCGGCCGCTTCATGGTCGGCCGGCTGCGGGCGACGGACCTCGCGGCCGCCGAGACACTCCGGGCCAACGAGGCCCGCCTACGGCTCCTGTTCGAACACCTTCCGGCGATCGTCTGGACGACCGACAAGGGGCTCATCCTCACCTCGCTGACCGGCGACGGCCTGACTCGCCTCGGAATCGACGAGGCCGCGCTGCTCGGACGACCGCTCGACGACCTGTTCGAGGACGACGTCGAGGCGAACGAATACGCGGCCGCCAACCGAAGCGCGCTGGACGGTAGTGGCGGCGGCTCGTATCGGGCGACCGTCGGGGCCAGGACCTTCCAGGTCCACGTCGAGCCGCTGACGGTCGACCGGCGGGTCGTCGGCGCGATCGGCGTCGGACTCGATCTGACCGACCGCCTGGAGCTCGAGGCGCGCCTCGAGCGCTCGACCCGGATGGAGAGCATCGGCCGCCTCGCCGGCGGCGTCGCCCACGACTTCAACAATCTCCTGACAGCGATCACCGGCTATTCCGACCTGCTGGTGTCGGGTCTGCCCGATGGCGACCAGCGCCGTGACGCCGAGGAGATCCGACGCGCCGCCAAGCGGGCAACGGACCTGACCGGTCAGCTGCTGGCGGTCGGGCGGCGGTCCGTCCTGAAGCCGGAGCTCGTCTCGCCGAACGTGGTCATCGATGAGATGCGGAACATGCTGCATCGCGTCATCGGTGACGAAGTCGCGCTGCAGTTCGAACTCGACCCCGCGATCCCGCTCGTCCTCGCCGACCCCGGCCAGCTCGAGCAGGTGATCCTGAACCTGGCCGTCAATGCCCGCGATGCGATGCCCGATGGGGGTCGGCTGCTGATCGCGACCCGAGGGGTCCGGACGGACCGAGACCGACCGGGAGCTCCGCCGAGTCGCGTCGCCATCGTTGTCAGCGATACCGGCATCGGGATGGACGAGGCGACCCGGGCCCGGATCTTCGAGCCGTTCTTCACCACCAAGGCACAAGGCAAGGGGACGGGACTTGGCCTCTCGACCGCATACGGGATCGTCAGCCAATCCGGCGGATCGATTCGGGTCGTCAGCGAGCTCGGTGCGGGCGCGACGTTCACGATCACCCTCACTGCCGCCACGGCTGCTCAGCGCGAGCCGGCCGAGCATTTCGCCGCGTCGACCAAACCCGGAACTCTCCGACGCCGTCCGGCCGACCCGACGGCTGCGCCGACGATCCTCGTCGCCGAGGATGAGCCCGCGGTGCGAGCCCTCGTCGAACATGTCCTGCGAACGGCCGGGTTCACGGTCATTGCCGCAGTCGACGGCCGTGAAGCGCTCGATCTGGCCGGAGACCTGCCAACGATCGATCTGCTTCTGACCGACGTGATGATGCCCCGCCTCAACGGACCGGACCTGGCGGAGGCGCTGCGCGAACGGCGGCCCGGTCAGCGCGTCCTGTTCATGAGCGGGTTCACCAGCGACGTCCTCGGGGAGCACGGGATCATCTCGCCGGAGGTCGAGCTGCTGACGAAGCCGTTCGCCCCCGACGACCTCCTCGCCCGGGTCCGCGAGATGCTGGCGGCACCAATCCGCCAGTTGGAGGGACGCGGCGAAGTCGCCTAGCGGGAGAACCCTCAATCGCGCGTCGGGACCTCCAGCCTGTCGCGGGCTTCGACCCGGGACGACGATCGGGCCATGTCGCGACCGGTCACCGCACGTCAGCACGCAACCGGGCGTCGTCGCCGCCGATGGTGGCCGGCGGCGGCCATCGCCCTCGTCTCGCTTGTGGCGCTTGCCGTCGGACCCGGTGGCGTCGCCCGGGCCACCGCCGGTGCGATCGACCAGGTCCTTGGCCAGGCGGCGTTCGAAGGGCCGCTGCCGGCCTGCACGATCGGCGATCGACCCGCGCCAAACGCCACGCTGGACGACTGGGACCGGACGCTCCTTGACACGGAATACGCCCTCGACCGCGACTACGCGCCAACCGATCTCGTGCCGATCAGCGAGTCCGGCATCCCTGGCGCTGGCAGCGTCCGAGCCCTCGTCGTCCTCGACCTGGAAGCGCTGGGGTACGCCGCGCGAAAGGCCGGCATCGAGCTATCGGTCGAATCCGCCTACCGGAATTACGACGAGCAGCGCCGGACGTTCGAGAGCCTGGTCGAGGCATATGGCCGCGGGTTCGCGCTCGAATTGGCCGGCCGCCCGGGCCACTCCGAGCACCAGCTCGGCACGACGGTCGACTTCGCCGGCCACGAGGCGTGGCTGGCCGACAACGCGTGGCGATTCGGGTTCGTCCTCAGCTATCCCGAGGGCAGCAGTCCCGCCCGGACCTGCTACAAGCCCGAGTCGTGGCACTACCGCTATTTCGGCCGCGAACGCGCCGCCGCGATCCACGCGTCCGGACTGAGTCCCCGCGAGTGGCTCTGGGAGCACGGCGACGAGGAACGTTGACCGGCCCCGCCGCCGCTGACCGGCGGCGAGCGGACCCGATACGATCGGGCGGTGACGATCAGCGGGGATCTGCTCCTCTGGAACGCCCGACTCCTTGACGGAACCGGCGGGCCGCCGCGCGAGCGCGTCACGATCGAGGTCCGCGGCGGCCTGATCGCGGCCATCACGGATGGCGCCGACGGAACGCCACCGGACGAGGCACTCGATGTCGCCGGACGGACGGTCATGCCGGGTCTCATCGACGCCCATGTCCACGTCATGAGCGACCTCGAACGCAGCCCCGGGTTCGGTCCGCGGCCGCCGCTCCACGGTGAAGAGCCGCGCCCGAACGAGCTGCGCTGGTTCGTCCTCGCCAAGTCGGCCCGCGAGTTCCTGCGAGCGGGACTGACGACGATCCGCGATGTCGGGAGCTACGACGACGAGGCGATCGTCCTGCGAGAGGCGGTCAGGCTCGGACTGCTCGACGGCCCGCGGATCCTGTCGTGCGGGCGGATCCTCTCGGCCAGCGCCCCCGGCGCCCGGCTCTTCGGGACGATGTACCAGGAGGCCGACGGTCCGTGGGAGATGCGGCGCGCCGTCCGCGAGCAGATCCGCCGCGGCGCCGACTACATCAAGGTCATGGCGACCGGCGCCCGCTCGGTCGAGCGCGAGGATCCCGAGCCCGCCCAGATGACTCGCGAGGAGCTCGATGCGGTCGTCGACGAGGCCCACCGGATGGGGCTGCGCGTGGCGGCCCACGCCGAAGGGCTGGACGGCGCGCGGATGGCGATCGACGCCGGGGTCGACACGATCGAGCACGGGCTCAGCCTCCACCGTGCGCCCGAATTGCTCGATCGGATGGCCGAGCGACGGGATCGTCCTCGTCCCGACGCTAACGACGTTCCACGACCTCGCCGAGCGCTTCGCCGCGGAGTTCGCGCCGGCCCTCGTGGCCCAGGCGGAGCGGCAACGCGACGAGGCGTACATGACGTTGACGGCGGCGCACGACGCCGGCGTCATCCTCGCGATGGGCTTCGACAGCGGCCCGCCTGGCACGAACGTTCTCGAGCTGATGCGGATGGTCGATGGCGGGCTGACCGCGGCCGAGGCGATCGTCGCGGCGACCGCCGGTTCGGCGCGGGCGCTGGGCCTGGCCGACCGAGGGATCCTCGAGGTCGGCAAGGTCGCCGACCTGCTCGCGGTGGACGGCGATCCGCTCGAGGAGCCGGGCCTGCTGTGCGACCCCGGCCGCCTCTGGCTGATCGCCCGCGCCGGGGTTCCCGGTCGCGGGCGTGGCCCTCGCGCCGACGCGACAGCCGACCCGGTAGCCGGACCCGGCAGACGCGCCGGCCGGCCGATTCTCCGGTTTCACGGCATACTTGGCGACCGCCATGATGTCTCGCGTCCCGCCTTCACGTCACCGCGCACTCCTGCTGCTCCTCGCCGCGACGTTCGTTGCGGGTGGCTGCGTGCCGAGCGCCGGAAACGCATCGCCTACGCCGGCCGCGGCGGTTCCCGTCGTCCCGAGCACGGAACCGGCAGCCGTCCGACGACGGCGTAACGGCCGGCGAGCCCCAGCCGAGCCCGTCGTTCGCACCGTCGGCGCCAGCCCAGACGTCGACGCCCACGCCAACCCCCGATATCCCCCAGGCGGACCCCGAACCCTTCGCGATGAACCTCTACCGCAAGGGCGACTTCGTGGCCCAGTACACGTTCGAGTGGTGCGTCGGCGCGAGCCTCCAGATGGCGCTCAACATGGCCACCGACGACTCGCGGACGAGCCGAGCGGACCAGCAGCTGCTCTGGGAGATGGCCCGCGACCGCAGCTTCAGCCCGTTCGGCGGGGCGAACCCGCGCGGCTGGACGGCGTCGCTCAACGATCTCGGCATCGGGCCGTACGTGCTCGTCTCGCTGCCCAGCTTCGACGAGGCACTGACCGTCGCGGCCGAGGCGCTTCGAGCGACACGGCGACCCGTCGGCCTCGTCATGTGGCGCGGCCGCCACGCCTGGGTCATGAGCGGCTTCGAGGCGACCGCCGATCCCCGCCGGTTCGACGACTTCGAGGTCACCGGCATCCGCGTCCTCGACCCGCTGTATCCGCACGGGAGCTCCGTCTGGGGACCCAGCGCCAAGCCGAACAGCCTGGTCTCGCCGGCGACCCTCGCCAAGCAGTACGTCCTGCGCGACAGCACCCGGGTGAACCTCGGCGTGCCGCCGGGCTACCTGCTGATTCTCCCCGTCGCGGAGTGAGCAACAACGAGTGGTGGAGATGGGGGAGAGTCGAACTCCCCGTCCAGAACCCATAACCGGAAACCACTACGAGCGTGTCCGATGGTTTGTCGTCGACCGCCCGGACGAACATCGGCACCCTGCCGGACGGTCCAGTCACGTGTCCCTAGATCGGGCTTGGCACCGGATTACGCAACACTCATCCGGTTTGCAGCCCCGCTGAATGACGCTTCCACCACCCGCGGGACCGAGGTGGCTTCCACGCTCACACTCAGCTGCTTACGCAGCGAGGGCGAGAGTCGACTGGCGGTTGCCAGGTACTTCGTTTTGCTGCCTGATTAACGAGGCCTGAGCAGCATCCTCGGCTCGCGTTCTCCGATAGCCGGGCCCTGTCGAATCCACACATCCCCACAGGACCGAACGTCCGTTCGACGTTCCGATCAATTCTAGCCGAAAGCCCGAAATCGGCCAAGGGTTAGACCGACGGCGGGCCGGCCTGGATCCGGGCTCGCTGCGACTCGCTCGTGCCGGCCTCCCAGTCCGCGTCGATCCACCATGTCGCGCCTGCCGCGGCGAACGGCCGAACGATCTCGGTGGCCCGAGCCGGGTCGGGCGGGGTCGTGCCCTGGGCGACGATCTCGAACGGCGGACCGCTGTCGTTGGCGGGCCGCTCCCGGGCGACGTAGTCGGCGATCGCCGCGATCCCGTCGGCGTCGCCGACCTGGGCGAGCACGCCGTCATAGCGGAGCGTCCGGCGCATCGAGCGCTCGTTCGGCCACGCGCCGACGACCCAGATCGGGATCCGCGGCCGCTGGACGGGCGTCGGCCGGAAGGTCATCGCGCTCGAACCGGTAGTGGTCGCCGTCGAACGCGAACGGCTCGCCGCTCCAGAGGCCCTCGAGGATTGCGAGCGACTCGTCGAGGAGCTCGGCCCGGACCCGCGCCTCGGTGGGCTCGCCGACGTTGCCGAAGCGCCGCGTCGTCGAGCGCGCCCAGGCCGACCGGCAGGACGAGCCGGCCGCTCGAGAGCAGGATGTCGAGCGTCGTCGCCTCGCGGGCGAGCTTCCAGGGACGCCGGCGCGACTGGCGGCGATCACGATCGCCCCGAGCCGGATCCGCTCCGTCCGCATCGCCATCGCCGCCAGACAGCACCCACGGGTCGTACATCTCGCCGTCGCCGATGGCGATCGCGTCCTAGTGAACACGCCGTCCCAGCCCGCAGCCTCGGCCTCGGCGGCGAGGTCGGCGGCTGGGCGAGCGGATCGCCGACGATGACGATGACGCCGAATTTCACCAGATGTCGCCGATCGTGAAGCCCTCCGGGAACGGGTCGGTCGGGTCGACGACGTAATCGGCGATGCCGGTGATCCAGGCGCTGCCGGTGATCTGGGGACCACGACCGCCCGGCCACCGATCGTCGTCTCCTCGAGGAGCCGGCCGGTGAATACCGTCCCGAGGATCCCCTCGTGCCGGAAGTCCTCGCCGATCCCGAGCCGGCCCGTCGCGTGGAGGACCGCCATCCGGGCCGACGTCCCCGTGCCGCAGGGCGATCGGTCGATCGCGCCCGTCCAGGTCGAGGGGTCGTCCCAGTCGAGCGTCCCGGTCGAGACCGTGACCACGTTCCGCATCGAGTTCGCCGGGTCGTGAGCCGGCCCGCTCAGCTGGCCGATCGTGATGCCGGCGAAGCCCGGCTGCTCCGGATGGACGACGGGCAGCTGCTCATTCGCCGCCGCCTTGATCATCTCGGTGATCCGGACGATGTCGCCGCCCTCGTCCGGGCGTGAGCCGGAGCCCGAACGCCTCGGCCGAGGCGATGACGTAGAACATCCCGCCGTAGGCGACGTCGACGGTGACGGTGCCAAGCTGGGGGACCTCGACCGGCGTCTCGAGATGGGTCGCGAACGCGGGCACGTTGCGGAACGTGACGCCGGTGACCTTGCCGTCGGCGCAGTCGGCCCGGACGCGGATGAGACCCGCGGGCGCCTCGAGGGTCAGCTCCGTCACCGGCTCGGTCATCGGTAGCGGCGCCGGTCTCGAGCAGCGCGGTCACGACGCACATCGTGTTCGTGCCCGACATGCCCGGGTACTCGACCTGTTCCATGATCACGTAGCCGGCCTGCCGCCTCCGGATTTGAGGACGGCAGCACGAGGTTGCAGTTCGCCGCGGGGTAGCCGCGCGGCTCGCGCAGCATCCGCAGCCGGATGTCGTCGCGGTTCGCCTGGAGCCACGTCATCGCCTCGAACATCGTGCCTCCGGGAATGCCGTCGATCCCGCCGAGGATCACCCGGCCGGGCTCGCCGCGCGGCGTGGAGGTCGACCGCCCGGATCGCCGCCCGAGCCGGACGGGTCGGTCGCCGGTGCACGTCGGCTTTCGCTAGCGGCCGCGCTGGGCGTCGGCCATCTCGCGGGCGATGTCGCGCCGCGACTCACGATCGGCGATGTCGCGGCGCCGGTCGTGGAGCTGCTTGCCGCGAGCGAGCCCCAGCTCGAGCTTCGCTCGGCCTTTGCCGGTCAGGTAGAGGCGAAGCGGCACGATCGTCAGGCCCTTCGACTTCGTCTTGCCGAGGAGCTCGTCGATCTCGCCGCGGTGGAGCAGCAGCTTGCGGATCCGCTTGGGCTCGTGGTTGTAGCGGTTCGCCTGCTCGAACGGCGCGATGTGGGCGCCGATGAGCCAGGCCTCGTCGCGCTCGATGCGCGCATACGCATCGGCCAGGTTGACCTTGCCCGCCCGGATCGACTTGATCTCCGTCCCGGTCAGGACGATCCCGGCCTCGAACGTGTCCTCGATGCTGAACTCATGCCGCGCCCGCCGATTGAGGGCAATCGTGTGCTCTTCCACAAAGGTCATCCTACCTAGGCGACGCCGTCTGCGACATCGCGGATCGCCACGGCTTCTGCGATCGTCGCGATTGGGCGTGCCTGGCAAGGCGGCGCGCGAGCACCGGAGCGAGCGGGCCTGAAGGCCCGTGAGCGAGGAGCGCAGGGCCAACGCAGCCCAGGGGCGTCCAGGCGCGACAGCCGAACGCACGAACGCCGGTCCACAAGCGGACCGGCGTTCGAGTAGCTTACCACCCACAGGGTGTCCGCTTAGACGGCCATCTCCTGCGAGGTGGTGCAGCTACGCGTACTGTCGATCACTGCACATCACCTCCTTTCGTTCTCCGCAACCGTACCCGAACGTTGCGTCCCGTGCAAGAGAGGCGCGCGCAGAGGAGCCGCGGTCACGCCGCGCGGCCAACGACCCCCGTACCGCTCAGGATCTCGACGGCCTTGTCGAGCGCGGGATCCTCTGTCGGCTACCGGATCGGTGGGCGGCGTGACCGAGACGTCCGGGACGATCCCCTTCTGGTGGATCCAGCGCTTGTCGGGCGTCAGCCAGCGGGCGATCGTGAGCTTGAGGGCACCGGTGTCCGGCAGCTCGATCCACTGCTGGACCGTGCCTTTGCCGAACGTCGTCTCGCCGACGACCGTCGCGCGCTTGCGATCCTGGAGCGCGCCCGCGACGATCTCGCTCGCCGATGCGCTGCCGCGGTCGACGAGGACGATGAGCTCGATGCCGGCGCCGGTCGCCAGGCCGCCCGATGAGGCGTCGGTCGCCTCCTGCTTCCCGTCGGCCGTCTCCTCCCAGAAGATCGGCCCGGAGTCGAGGAACTCCGAGGCGATCCGCCGGGCCGCGGTGACGTAGCCGCCGGGATTGCCGCGGAGGTCGAGGATGATCTTCGTCCGGCCGGCCTCGATGTCGGCCTCGAGGGCGCTGTGGAACTGGGTCGCCGCGTTGTCGGAGAAGCCGGTCACCCAGATGTGGCCGATCGTGCCGCCGGCGAGGTCCTCCGCGATCACCTCGCGCTGGACGATGGTGTCGCGGACGATCGCCACGTCGAATGCCGCGTCCTCGCCGCGCTTGATCGTGAGCACGACCTCGGTGCCCTTCTTGCCCCGGACCTTGTCCCGCGCGCCGTCGACCGTCAGGCCGTCGAGCCCGGCGCCATCGACGGCGAGGATCGCGTCGCCCGCCAGGAGGCCCGCCTTCTGCGCCGGCGAGCCCTCGATCGGGGTGACGACGATGAGGATGCACTCGGGCCCGAGCGTCGAGCAGTCGCTCGTCTCGCCCGTCGCGCTCTTCGTCCCGATCTCCGCGCCGATGCCCTCGAACTGGCCCGACAGGTCCTGGAGCCCGACCTGGTATTCCTCCGGGGTCAGGTACGCCGAGTACGGGTCGCCCAGCGCCTCGACCATGCCCCGGATCGCGCCTCGGACGAGGAGCTGATCGTCGATCTCGCCGCCGGCGTAGCGACGTCTCGATCGTCTGGTAGGTGTCCCAGAACGGCTGGAAGATGTCGGCGCGTCCGCCAGGCGTGCCCGGCTGGTCGGAGAACCGCTGGCCGACGAGGAAGCCCGACATGAAGAGGGCCCCGCCGGCGAGGACCGCCACGAGGCCGATGGCGAGGGCGAGGACCGACACGCCGCGGCGGGCGCCCTCGACCCTCGCGACCGCGGGAACGGGCGGCTGCTCGTAGGTCAGGCCGGGCGCTGGCTCGGTCGGCGCGGGGTCCGGGGGGAGCATCGGCGCGTGGATTCTCCGGTTCGGCGGGTGACGGGGCGGTAAGGGTACACCGCCTCTCCCGATGCTACGCGCGACGCCCCCGGAGCGGATCCGGGATCATCGGGCTCACTTGATGAGGTACGTCCGGACCGACAACCACGACCCGAGGACGCCGAGCCCGAGGCCCGCGCCGGCGACGAGGACGACGAGGTCTCGCGCCAGCGATCCCGAACGTCAGCGGCAGGACGGCGAAGAACCCGATCATGAACTCGCCCGATCGGGTCCGCCGCGACGATAGAGCAGCCCGAGCGTCAGCGCCGCCCCGAGCAGGCCGACCATCGCCCCCTCGAACACGAACGGCCAGCGGATGAACGCATCCGACGCGCCGACGAGCCGCATGATCTCGATCTCTTCGGCCCGCGCGACGACCGCCAGCCGGATCGTGTTGACGATGATGAACAGCACGATGAACGCGATGACGAAGAGGACGACGGTGCCGGCGGTGCTCAGGACGTTCGTGATCGTCAGGAGGCTGTCGACGGTCGTCTGCTGTTCCTTGACCTGGTCGACGGCCGGCTCCGGCCCGGAGGAGCTCGACGACGTTGCCGAACACGCTCGCATCGACGAGCTTGACCTCGAGGCTGGCGGGGAGCGGATTGTCGTCGAGGTACTTCGTGAGGTCCTCCTCGCCCTGCTCCGCGAGGGATGCCCGGTAGTTGGCGAGGGCCTCCTCCGTGCTGACGTAGTGGACCGAGTCGACCTCCGGCATCTCGAGCAGTCGGCCCGTGATCGCGTCGACCTCGTCGACCTTCGTCTTGTCCTTGAGGTCGGCCACGACCTCGACCTTCGATTCGGTGTAGTCGAGGCCCGGCCTGGAGGCCGGTCCGCAGGATCCAGAAGCCGGCGAGGAGCATCAGCATCAGGACCATCGTGGCCGTGGCCGCGATGCTCATCAGGGCGTTCCGCCAGAATCCCTGCCAGGCGCGCTTGAGGCTGAACACGACGAACGTCAGCATCGGCTCGTGTGCTCTCAGTCCACGCGGTGGTAGATGCCGCCGACCTCGTCGCGGATGATCCGGCCCTCCTCGAGCGCAACGACGCGCTTGCGGAGGGCGGTCACGACGTCGGCGTTGTGGGTCGCCATCAGCACCGTCACGCCGAGATCGTTGATCCGGAGGAGCAGCTGGATGATCTCCCAGCTGATGAGCGGATCGAGGTTGCCGGTGGGCTCGTCGGCGATGACGAGGCGCGGGTCGTGGACGAGCGCCCGGGCGATGGCCGTTCGCTGCTGCTCGCCGCCCGATAGCTGGGCGGGCAGCTGGGCCCGCTGGGCGGTCAGCCCGACGAGCGCGAGGACGCGGTCGACGGCGGGCCTGATGCGCTTGCGGGGCGTGCCCGTGACCTCGAGCGCGAACGCGACGTTCTCCCAGACCGATTTCGTCGGCAGGAGCTTGAAGTCCTGGAACACGATCCCGATCTTGCGGCGGACCTTCGAGACGTGCCGGCGCGGCAGCCGGGCGAGGTCCTGGCCGTCGAGGATGACGGCCCCATGCGTGGCCACCTCGTCGCGGATCAGGAGCTTGATCAGCGTCGACTTGCCCGCGCCGGACGGGCCGACGAGGAACACGAAGTCGCCTTCCGGGATGACGAGGTCGACGTCCTCCAGGGCGGTCTTCCCGTTCGGGTAGGTCTTCGTCACGTCGTGGAGCACGAGTACCGCCCGGTCGGCCGCCGCCTGATCCCGACCGCGCCTGAGCAGGCGCCGCCGGATCGAGCGGGCAGGGGCGGCCGGAGTGGGGGTGAGGGTCACGTTTGGCTCCGAGGGCTCCGTCGATGGCGGCTTGCGCCGCCGGCTCGCATCATCAAGGCTTCGTCCGAGGGCACGGCAGAGGGAGCCACGTCGGCACTGAGGCTATCACGAGCACTCACAGGAGGCCCGGCGACGTCGGGACATAGCGGGAGAAGTCGGTGAGCGGCTGATCCCAGCAGAGCAGGACCGGGAAGCCGTCGAGCCGGAACCCTGCTCGCAGCAGCGAGGTCGTGGCCGTCACGGCGGCGCCGGGCAGCCAGATGCCGAATGCGCCACGCGGCGCCACGGTCGCGACGAGGTGTCCGATCAGCGGATCGAGGAGGGCGGCGTCGCGAACCGCGACCGGGCCGACGCGCCCGGCCTCCGAGGCGTAGCCGTAGCCAATCGTGTTGCCGCCCGCCCCGACATACAGGAACCCGATCCGCCCCTCGCGCCGGACCATGTCGTGATCCTGGCGATGGACGAAGCCGACCACCTCGCGATCGACGGCGTCCAGCTCATCGTCGAGGGCACCCGCGCTCAGTCCGTCGGCTGCTCCGTCCCGGATCTCGTCGAACGGGATGACCCGGATGCCGTCGGGAAGCCGTGGCAGCTCGCCGGGCCGCTCGGGCCGGCCGACGAGCCGCAGGAGCGGCATGCGCGGCGCCATTCCGAGCGACGCGTAGAGCGCGTTCGAGATCGGCTGGACGCTGTCCGTGCAGGTCGCCAGCGACGCGGTTCCCGGCGCCGGCATCACCCGGTCGAGCAGCGTCCGCCCGAGGCCCCTGCCCTGGAACTCCGGCAGCACGAACAGCATCGACAGGAACCAGAGCGGATCGCGTCGCAGCGCCGACACGAACCCGACGATCCGCGGTTCGCCGGTCTCGTCGACCTGCTCGGCGACGACGAAGCCCTCCGGGTCGGTCGAGCGGAGGTGACCGTAGAGACGGAGAACCGCCGCGAGGTCGTCCGGGATCTCGGGCAGGTTGAGGCGGTTCGTGTAGTCGTTGATCGACGTTCGCCAGATCGCCGCGCAGGCGCCGAGGTCCTCGTCGGTCGCGAGCCGCAGCGTCGGCGTCGCAACCGGGGCGCCGGAGGATTGGCCGACGGCCACCTCAGGCGACCTCGTCGTCGCCGGTGTCGGCCGCCCCGCCGTCGGCGCCGCCCGAATCGTCGCCCCGCGCGCTCTGGCCACCGGTCGCCAGCCGTTCGAGCTCGGCCTGCATGAAGGCGTCGAGGTCGCCGTCGAGGACAGCCGCGGTGTTGCCGGTCTCGTGGTTCGTCCGGAGGTCCTTGACCATCTGGTAGGGGTGCAGGACGTAGCTCCTGATCTGGTTGCCCCAGCCGGCCTCGACGTGCTCGCCACGGAGCTTGCGGAGCTCCGCCTCCTTCTCCTCGAGGGCGCGCTCGAGCATGCGCGACTTGAGGACCTTGATCGCGGTTTCCTTGTTCTGCGTCTGGGACCGCTCGTTCTGGCTCTGGGCGACGATCCCGGTCGGGACGTGGGTGAGGCGGACGGCCGAATCGGTCTTGTTGACGTGCTGCCCGCCGGCGCCCTGGGCCCGGAACGTGTCGACCCGGATCTCGTCCCAGTCGAGCTCGATCTCGATGTCGTCGTCGGCCTCCGGCAGGACCTCGACGAGGGCGAACGTCGTCTGGCGCCGGTTCTGGGAGTCGAACGGGCTGATCCGGACGAGGCGATGGACGCCGCGCTCGACGCGCAGCCAGCCGTACGCCGCCCTGCCGTCGATCTCGACGGTCACGCTCTTGAGCCCGGCCTGCTCGCCCTCCTGCTGGTCGATGATCTCGGTCTTGAAGCCGTGGTTGCTGGGCCCAGCGGAGGTACATCCGGAGGAGCATCTCCGCCCAGTCGGTCGCCTCCGTGCCGCCGGCGCCCGCGCTGATCGAGAGGACGGCACTGCGATGGTCGTGCTCGCCGGAGAAGAGGAGCGCCGTTCGCTCGCGGCGCGAAGTCGGCCTCGAGGGCGGACGCCTTGCGGTCCAGCTCGGCGGTCAGCTCGGCATCGCCCGACTCGTCGACGAGCTCGAGGATCGCGAGGAGGTCGTCGGCGCGGGCTTCGAGGCCCCGCCACAGCTCGATCTCGGACCGCAGGCCGCTTGCCTCGCGGAGGACCTTCTGGGCCGCCCGCTGGTCGTCCCAGAAGCCGGGTTCGGTTGTCCGCGCCTCTAACTTCGAGGCGCGCGCTTCCTTCGTCCCGAGGTCAAAGATGCCCCGAGGTCGACCGGATCCGCTCCGCCAGGTCTCGAACGATGGACGCGTCCACTCAGTTGCGGGCCTGGAGATCCTGGAGGAGGATCGGACGGAGCTCGATGAGTCGGAGGGCCGACTTGCTCCGGGCGACGACGGGGTTCACGCAGGGACAGTAGCCGTTGTGGGGGCAGACGCCGCAATTGCCGTCACAGTCGAGCGCCGCGGCGTAGCTGCAGGAGCGGCAATCGCGCTCACAGGCAATCAGATCGACGAACGTCTCTTCCTCGGCCTGCTTCACATGTCCCTCTTTTCCGTTCCGGGCAAGGTCTGGCTGGGCTGGGGCGTGTGCGGAATGGCCTGCCGATCGATCCTGACCGATCTCGGCTGCGGGGAGTTTTCGGCAGTATACGTTGCGAAAGTCCCCGAGCCAAGAGGGAGAAAAATCGTTCCGCGGCGCGGTCAGGGCGCCGCCTGAGCAAGCGTCAGAGGCCGGTTCCCGTGAGGAAATAGAGCGCGAGCCCGCCGATCTCGTGGATCGTGTCCTTGGCCTGTTCCGACAGGCTCGATTCGGTCGGGCTCGTGGTGGTCGGCGAGCCGTAGGCGGTGATTCCCTGGTCGCGGGCCATGCGCAGAACTCTGCAGCATGTGGCTTCGGTCGGAGACGAAGACGGCGGCGTGGAGCTGCCGGTCGACGGAGCATCGCGCCGACCGTCTTCGAGCGACTCGAGAGTGTTCCGGCCGCGGTCCTCGACGAGGATCGCCGACGCGGGCACGTCGTGGGCGATGGCGTACGCCATCGCTGCCTCGGCCTCCGTCGTGATGTCGCCCTCCCGGCCCTTTCCGCCGGTCACGACGAGGAACGGCGCGATGCCCTCGTGGTACAGCGCGATCGCGTGATCGAGGCGCGCTCGGAACAGCGGCGACGGCGTGCCGTTGTACTGGGCGGCCCCAAGGACGACGATCGCGTCGGCCGGACGGGCCTCGTCGCGGTTGCCCTGGTCCCAGATCCGGTAGGTCGTGTAGATGCCGACGAGGATCGTCCCGGCAACCGCGGCGAGCAGGAACCTCGCCACGTTGCGGGTCATCGCCGCCCCCGGGCTGTCCTCGGTCAGGCGCCGTGGCACTTCTTGTACTTCTTGCCGGATCCGCACCAGCAGGCATCGTTCCGACCGATCCGCGCCCCCGTCGGCGTGAATCCTGGCTTCGCCTCACCCGGACCCCGGCGTGCCGGCGCCCGAGGCCCGCAGCGCGCGTGCCATCGGGTCCGGCGGCAGGCCGCCCGCGATCGGCGATCCGAGCGGGCTCGCGGAACCCGTCCCGGATCCCGCCCCGCCAGGCGCCGCGGTTCCCGCGGGGCGGGTGGCGGTCGCCGTCGAGGAACCCGACGACACGGAGGTGGCGGCACCAGTTGCCGCCGCCGATCCGGCGCCCACGCCGACCGGGTCGTGGGCGTGGTCGTGGCGGGTCAGGCTGACCCGGAAGATCGTCGTCGCGAGCTGGTGCCGGATCAGCGCCCGGAGCTCCTGGTAGAGCTGGAACGCCTCCCGCCGGAACTCGTTGAGCGGATCCTGCTGGGCGTAGCCGCGAAGCCCGATCCCGCGCCGCATGTCCTCGATCTCCGTGAGGTGCTCGACCCAGAGCGAGTCGATGGTCCGCACGAGGACCAGCCGCTCGACGGTCGCCCAGTCGGCCTCGCCGACTTCCTTGGCCCGCGCGTCGAGTCGCGCGTCGGCCAGCTCGAGGAGGTGCTCGAGAATGACGTCTCGGTTGCCCATCTCCCAGAGCTCGTCCTCGGTCGTGCCGGGGCCGGCCAGGCCCATCGCCCCGAGCGCTGCCGCGAGCCCTTCCATGCCCCAGTCGTCGACGTTCTCGCCGGTCAGGTGGCTGTCGACGATCGCGTGGATCTCGTCCTCGACGAACCCCCGGACGGTCTCGCCGAGGTCCTCGTTGCGCAGGACCTTGTCCCGTTCGGCGTAGATCGTCTCGCGCTGGCGGTTGATCACGTCATCGAACTCGACGACGCGCTTGCGCATGTCGAAGTTGAAGCCCTCGACGCGGCTCTGGGCGCTCTCGATCGTCTTGCTGACGATGCGCGACTCGATCGCCACGTCGTCCTCGAGGCCGAGCCGCTCCATGAGGCCCGCAACGCGGTCGGATGCGAAGCGCTTCATGAGGTCGTCTTCGAGCGACAGGTAGAAGCGCGACGAGCCGGGGTCGCCCTGGCGGCCGGCGCGACCGCGGAGCTGGTTGTCGATTCGGCGGCTGTCGTGCCGCTCCGTGCCGATGATGTGGAGGCCACCGACCGCGACGACCCGCTCGTGGTCCTCGTCGGTGACGAGCTTCGCCTCGGCGAGGGCCTCGTCATAGGTCGCCTTGTCGACCTCGGCCGGGTTCAAGCCGCGCTTGTGGAGGATCTCCGACGCGAGCCCAGCCGGATTGCCGCCGAGCAGGATGTCGGTGCCGCGGCCGGCCATGTTCGTGGCGATCGTGACGGCGCCGGTTCGCCCCGCCTGGGCGATGATCCCCGACTCCTTCTCGTGGAACTTGGCGTTGAGGGTCTCGTGCTTGATCCCTCGCCGCTTCAGCATCGTCGAGAGGACCTCGGACTTCTCGACGGTCACGGTGCCGACGAGGACCGGCCGGCCCTGCTCCTGCATCTCGACGATCTCGTCGATGAGGGCGTTGAACTTCGACATCTCGTTCCGGAAGACGAGGTCCGAGTCGTCCTCCCGGATCATGTCGCGGTGGGTCGGGACCGACACCACCTCGAGCTGGTAGATCTTGTGGAACTCCTCCGCCTCGGTCATCGCCGTGCCGGTCATGCCGGCCAGCTTGTCGTAGAGGCGGAAGTAGTTCTGGAACGTGACCGTCGCGTAGGTCACGCTCTCGCGCTGGACCCGCAGGCCCTCCTTCGCCTCGATGGCCTGGTGAAGTCCCTCGGACCAGCGCCGGCCGGGCATCTGGCGGCCGGTGAACTCGTCGACGATGACGATCTCGCCGTCCTTGACGATGTAGTCCTTGTCGCGCTTGTAGAGGGCGTGGGCCCGGAGCGCCTGCTCGAAGTGGCGGGCGAGACGCGGGTCGGCGTCGTACAGATTGGGGACCCCGAGCAGCCCCTCCATCTTGTCGACGCCCTCTTCCGTCGGTGAGACGGCCCGATCCTTCAGGTCGACGAAGAAGTCGCCGCCCTCCTCGGCGCCCTCGGGGCGTCCGCTCAGCTTCGGGACCAGCCGGGCGAACTGGTAGTAGAGATCGCCCGACTCCTCGGCCTGGCCGCTGATGATCAGCGGCGTGCGCGCCTCGTCGATGAGGATGTTGTCGACCTCGTCGACGATCGCGAAGCTGCGCTCGCGCTGGACCCGCTGATCCAGCTCGATGACCATGTTGTCGCGGAGATAGTCGAAGCCGAACTCGTTGTTCGTGCCGTACGTGACGTCGGCCGCGTAGGCCTCGCGGCGGGTGACCGGGCGGAGGTTGATGAGGCGCTCGTCGCTGGTCGGGAAGCCCGGCTCGAACACGAACGATTCGTCGTGGGTCACCATCCCGAGGCTCACCCCGAGGAAGTGGAAGATCGGACCCATCCATTGCGGGTCGCGACGGGCGAGGTAGTCGTTGGGGGTGACGATGTGGACGCCCCGCCCGGTCATCGAGTTGAGGATCGCGGCCATCGGCGCGACGAGGGTCTTGCCCTCGCCGGTCTTCATTTCCGAGATCCGGCCCTGGTGGAGGACCGCGGCGCCCATGAGCTGGACGTCGAAGTGGCGCATCCCCAGCGTCCGCTTCATCGCCTCGCGGGTCATCGCGAAGACGTCCGCCGCCTCGTCGTCGAGCGCCGCCTGGATCCGGGCGTTCTCCTTCTTGCGACGCTCCTTGGTCAGCTCCCGGCGGCGCTCGAGGTCGGGGTGGTGGAGTTCGTCCTCGGACGGCTCGTCCGGCTCGGCGATCTCGCGGATCTCCTCGCGGATCTCGGCGAACCGCGCGCGGATCTCCTCGTCGGATAGGGCCTCGATCTCGGCTTCGAGGCTGTTCGCCTCGTCGATGATTGGCTGGATGCGTCGGACTTCACGGTCGTTGGAGTCGACGAAACGGGAAAAGAATCGCATGGCCGATGAAGTATAGGCGGGCAGCCCCGGAAGGCCGGCGAGCGCGCCCAGGCCGCTGGGCCGCGCCTACGGCGTGGGCGGCGGCACCACTCCAGAACCCCGTCGAGTAACCGACGACCAGCAGCACGAACGTCAGGAACCCGAGGCCCAGCCAGAACGCGACCGCCATCGCTGTCGAGGTCGGGTTCATCTCGCGGTTCGGCAGCTCCGACAGCTGGCCGCCCTTGCGGGCAGATCCCCAGCGCCGCGAGATCAGCGTCCGGCGCCAGTCCGGAGGACGGACCGACCGCCGTTCGATGCCGCCCTTGCCGTCGGGCCGGTGAAGCTGGAGGCTCATCGGTCGGCCGGCTGGGTCGCGGACGCGAGCTCGGCCGCTGGAGGCTCCGTATCGCCGTCGGGTTCGCCGCCGGACTCGTGGCCGGGCTCGTTGCGCGTGTCGAAGCGGCGCGGCTGGCCGTCCTCCCAGAGGAGCATCTCCTGGGTGAACGAGACCTCGCTGCTGAACAGCGCCCCGACGGACTCGCCCCGGTGGATCCGCTTGATCGCCTCGCCGATGAGCGGCGCGACGGACAGCGTCGTGATCTTCGGTAGTCGCTTGATCGCCGGCAGCGGCACCGAGTCGGTCAGCACGACCTCCATGAGGCTCGAGTCGCGGAGCTTCTCGACGGCCGGGCCACTCAGCACGCCGTGGGTCGCGCAGGCGTAGATCTCGGTGACGTTCTCGCGCTCCAGCGCCCGAACGATCTCGGTCAGGGTGCCGGCGGTGTCGATCTCGTCGTCGACGATGATCGCCCGCTTGCCGCGGACGTCGCCGATGACGTTCATCAGCTCGGCCCGATCGAGGTTGCCGATCCGCCGCTTCTCGATGACCGCCAGGGGCGCGTCGAGCAGCTCGGCGAAGGTCCGCGCGCGCTTGGCGAAGCCCAGGTCGGTGACGACGACGACGTCCTCGAGGTGCTTGTGGACGAAGTAGTTCGACAGCATGTGGACGGCGGTCAGCTCGTCGACCGGGATGTTGAAGAAGCCCTGGATCTGGCCCTGGTGGAGGTCCATCGCCAGGACCCGGTCGGCGCCCGCGACCGTGATCATGTCGGCGATGAGACGGGCCGTGATCGGGACGCGGGGCTGGTCCTTCTTGTCCGATCGGCCGTAGGCGTAGAACGGCACGACGGCCGTGATCCGCCCGGCGCTCGCCCGCTTGAACGCGTCGATCATGATCAGGAGCTCCATGATCGACTCGTTGACCGGGTGGCAGGTCGGCTGGACGAGGAACACGTCCTTCTCGCGGACGTTGTCGAGGATCTTGACGAAGATGTTCTCGTTGGCGAACTGGAAGACCTCGGCCTTGCCCGGCTCGACGCCGAGGTAGCGGCAGATCTTGCGGGCGAGGTCCGGGTTCGAGTTGCCGTGGTAGATCTCGAACTGGTCTGCGTACACGCCGCCCTCCCGACCGAGGTTTACCACGACGCCGTCACGCGCCGCTCCCTTCGCCTGGGTCGACCCCACCCGGCTCGGGGCCGTCATTGTCCCCGATGCCACCCTGCTCCGCCAGCCCCGCCCGGAAGGCGGCGATCGCGACGACCCGGTCGCCTTCGGCCAGGCGCATGACGATCACGCCACGGGCACCCGACGAATAGCGGTTGATCGAGTTCGTCTCGGTCCGGATGACCTGGCCGCCGGCCGAGATGAGGAGCAGCTCGTCGTCATCCTCGGTGACCTGCTGGACGGCGGCGACGAGGCCCGTCTTGGTGCCCTCGAGCGCCATCAGCCGGACGCCCTGACCGCCGCGGTGCTTGCGCCGGAACTCCGCGAGGGCGACTCGCTTCCCGTAGCCGGTCTCGCTCAGGACGAGGAGATCCGCCTCCGGCTCGACGACCCGCATCGCGACGACGTTGTCGCCTTCGCGCTTGAGGAGCCGAATGCCGATGACGCCGGCCGCGTCGCGGCCCATCGGCCGGACCTCGCCCTCGGCGAACCGGGCGAGCATTCCCTGGGCGGTGGCGATGATGATGTCGTCCTCGCCGCTCGAGACGTCGACCCAGGCGAGCTCGTCGTTGTCGTTGATCGTGATCGCCCGGATCCCCGTCGAGCGGACTCGCTCGAACTGCTCGAGCGGCGTCTTCTTGATGTGGCCCCGTCGCGTGGCCATCACGAGGAAGTGGCCGGGCTCGAAGTTCGGCAGGACGATCGTCGCGACCGGTACCTCGCCAGCCTCGACCTGGACGCCGGGCAGGTTGATGATCGGGGTGCCCTTCGCCTGGCGGCTCGCATCGACGATCGAGTGGACCTTGGCGCTGAAGACGCGGCCGCGATTCGTGAAGAACAGCGCCCAGTCGTGGGTGTTGGCGACGATGAGGTGCTCGACCGCGTCCTCCTCACGGGTGACGTGGCCGATGATCCCCTTCCCGCCGCGGTGCTGGCGGCGGTACGTCGCCACCGGCTGGCGCTTGATGTAGCCGCGGCCCGAGATCGTCACGACGACGTCCTCGTCGGCGATGAGGTCCTCGTCGGTCATCTCGCGGCTCGAGTCGTCGGCGACCCGGGTGCGGCGCTCGCCGGCGTACTTCTTCTTCAGCTCGATGAGCTCGTCCTTGATGATCGACAGGACCCGCTGCGGGTTGGCGAGGATGTCCTCGAGCTCGGCGATCAGCTGGATGACGCTCAGGTACTCGTCCTCGATCTTCTTGCGCTCGAGGGCCGCGAGGCGGGCGAGCCGCATGTCGAGGATCGCCTGCGCCTGGAGCTCGGACAGGTTGAAGCCCGCCATCAGGTTCGACTTGGCCTTCTCGACGTCGAGCGACTCGCGGATCGTCTTGATGACCGCGTCGAGGTTGTCGAGGGCGATCTTGAGACCCTCGAGGATGTGGGCCCGAGCACGCGCCTTGCCGAGGTCGTATTCGGTCCGGCGCCGGACGATGTCGCGGCGGTGGTCGACGTAGTGGACGAGGACCGACTTGAGCGGCAGCGTCTGCGGCTGGCCGTCGACGAGCGCCAGCATGTTCATGTTGAACGCGAGCTGCATCGGCGTGTGCTTGAACAGGTTGTTCAGCACCTTGTGGGGGTTCGCGTCGCGCTTGATCTCGATGTAGATCCGCATCCCGTCGCGGTCGGACTCGTCGCGCAGGTCGCTGATGCCGTCGATCCGCTTGTCCTTGACCAGTTCGGCGATCTTCTCGAGCAGCGACGCCTTGTTCACCTGGTACGGCAGCTCGCTGACGATGATCGCCATCTTCTCGCCGTGGACTTCCTCGAACGCGACCTGGGCCCGCATCACGACGCGGCCGCGGCCGTGGGCGTACATCTGGCGGATCGCGTCGACCGTCTCCCACTCGCCCGAGATGACGTTGCGCTGCTGCTCGAAGCGGTAGATCGTGCCGCCCGTCGGGAAGTCGGGACCCTTGACGTGCTCGCACAGCCCGTCCGAGGTGATGTCCGGGTCGTCGATCAGCGCAATCGTCGCGTCGCAGATCTCACCGAGATGATGCGGCGGGATGTTCGTCGCCATCCCGACGGCGATCCCGGAGCTGCCGTTGATCAGGAGGTTCGGCAGCTTGGCCGGCAGGACCGACGGCTCCTTCTGGGTGCCGTCGTAGTTGTCGACGAAGTCGACCGTTTCCTTGTCGATGTCGGCCAGCATTTCCGCCGCGATAGCGGTCAGGCGGGCCTCCGTGTAGCGCATGGCCGCCGCGCTGTCGCCGTCGACACTGCCGAAGTTGCCCTGGCCGTCGACGAGCGGATAGCGCATCGAGAAGTCCTGGGCGAGGCGGACGAGGGCGTCGTACAGGGCGACGTCGCCGTGGGGGTGGTACTTGCCCATCACCTCGCCGACGATCGCGGCGCACTTCCGGAACGAGCTCGTCGCCGACAGGCCCATCTCGCCCATCGTGTAGAGAATCCGGCGGTGGACGGGCTTCAGGCCGTCGCGGACATCCGGCAGGGCGCGGGCCACGATCACGCTCATCGCGTAATCGAGGTAGCTCACCCGCATCTCGTCCTCGATGCGGATGGATCTGATGTCGCCCAGGTCGTCGGTCACGGGTCAGGCTCTCCTAACGAACGTTCGTTTGGTCAGGTCAGCGGTGGTTCTGGTTGCGGCGCGCCAAGCATGCCCTGACCGAACCGATCGGCGGCTTCGGCGGCGCTGGACGTGGCTGGCGAGCCCGGCCGGCGGCGAATCCCGTCGAGGCTGGCCCGGATGGCAGCGGCCCGATCGTCGTCGAGCTTTGGCAGGACGTCCCGGATGACCCAGGCGCGGTGGCCGTCGGCGGTTCGGGCGGCTCGCGCGGCTTCCGTCTCGCAGAATTCCGTGACGGCACCCTGATCGATCAGCGTGAGGCTGCGAAGCGCCCACGCGAGGGCCTTCTGGACATCGGGTTCAGCGTCGCCGATCAACTGCGCCACGAGCCCCAGGCCGTGCTGGGCGACCGCTGGCTCGCGCCCGCTTCGCCGATCCACGAACGGAGTCGTGGCGATGGTGCTGCCGACCAGGCGTCGCTCCCAACGGGACGGCGAGTAGACGAGCTGTTCGAGCTCCGCCCAGCGATAGGGTTCCGCGAGGATCCCCTTCCCGACGACGTGGGCGAGAGAATCGACGGTGATCCAGTCCGCGGCTTCGCGAGCGGCGCGACGGACGAGCTGCCACGTCCGCTCCGGCTCGTCGAGGATCAGTCGCTCGAGCAGGCCGAACGCGAACCAGTGCGACTCCAGCTCCGGTTCGCGCAGGAGGCGATCTGCCACGAACAGCCACGTGCCGGTCCGCTCGCGACGCGTCGACTCGCGGAAACCCCGCTTGACGGCCTCGATCAGCGGCCAGCGCACGCCCAGAAGGGCGCCGATTCCGGGCGCCACGCGGCGCTGGCCATCGACGTACGACGCGTCCGCCAGCTCGAGCCAGCCCGTCCGAAGCGCCGCAGCGAACGCCTCCGGATCGCCGGTCAGCTCAGCCAGGTCGCGCCCGATCGATTCGGCGAGGGGCTTCTTCCGGGCGACGAAGGCGACCGCGTGCGCCGTTGCCGCGCTCCGATTGAGTGGTTGCCTCGGGTGCGGTCAGGACGGCCGTCAAACCCCGTTCCCCTCGAGCTCTCGGTAGCCGTAGCGCTGCTTCAGCTCCCGCTTGCGATCCTCCGGGGCGGCGACGTAGGTGGCATCGGCGGTCGCGAGGAGCTCATCCGTCGCCGACGTCGACGATCCGTCCGGCGGTCGTGATGAGGCGGCGGCGGACGTCGGTAACCCAGCCCTCGGCATGGATCGGCCGACCGAGCGGCACGGGCCGCTTGAAGTCGACGGTCATCCGGGCCGTGAGGCCCCAGTTGTCGTGGTCGACGAGCGACCAGGCCATGACCTCGTCGAGGATCGTCGCCACGATCCCGCCGTGGGCGATCTCGTCCCAGCCCTGGAACCGGCTCGGAATTGCCAGGTCCGTCCAGCAGCGCTGGCCGTCGACGTGAAGCTCGAGATGGAGGCCGTGGGCGTTCAGCGTCCCGCAGGCGAAGCAGTTGTGGGGCTCGAAGGCGAACCGCTCGTCCACGCGCTGGGGCGTACGCGATGCCGCGAGCGCGGAAGCCGTCGCCTCAGACGTCAAGGTTCTGGACCTTCCGCGCTTCCGTCTTGATGAATTCCTTGCGCGGCGCGACCTTCTCGCCCATCAACGTCGTGAACATCTCGTCGGCCAGGGCCGCGTTCTCGCCGTTGACCCGGAGGAGTGTCCGCGTCTCCGGATTCATCGTCGTGTCCCAGAGCTGGTCGGCATTCATCTCGCCGAGGCCCTTGAACCGCTGGACCGACAGGTTCTTCACGTTGAAGTCCTTGATGACGCGATCGCGCTCCTTCTCGCTCTGGGCGTACTTCGTGACCTTGCCGGTACTGACGCGATAGAGCGGCGGCTGGGCGATGTAGAGGTAGCCCATATCGATGACCTGGGGCATGTGCCGGTAGAAGAAGGTCAGGAGCAGCGTCCGGATGTGGGCGCCGTCGACGTCGGCGTCGGTCATGATGATGATCCGGTGGTACCGCAGCTTCGTGATGTCGAAGCTGTCGCCGATCCCCTCGATCCCGGCTCCGAGCGCGATGATCAGCGGGCCGGACGTTCTCGCTCGCCACGATCTTGTCGAGGCGCGCCTTCTCGACGTTCAGGAGCTTTCCGCGCAGCGGCAGGATCGCCTGGAACCGGCGATCGCGACCCTGCTTGGCGGAGCCACCGGCCGAGTCGCCCTCGACGATGTAGAGCTCGCTGCGGGCCGGGTCGCGCTCCTGGCAGTCGGCGAGCTTGCCGGGGAGCGACAGGCCGTCGAGGGCGCCCTTGCGGATGACCAGGTCGCGAGCCTTGCGGGCGGCCTCGCGGGCACGTGCCGACGTCAGGCACTTCTCGATGATCCGGCGCCCGTCGCTGGGGTTCTCGTCGAGGTACTGGGACAGGCTTTCGACGACCGCGGTCTGGACCTGGCCCTTGACCTCCGCGTTGCCGAGCTTGGCCTTGGTCTGGCCTTCGAACTGCGGCTCGGTCAGCTTGACGCTGATGACGGCCGTCAGGCCCTCGCGAACGTCGTCGCCGCTCAGGTTGGGATCGGAGTCCTTGAGGATGGCCGACCGCCGCGCCCAATCGTTCAGCGAGCTCGTCAGGGCGGCCCGGAACCCGGTCACATGGCTGCCGCCGTCGACCGTATTGATGTTGTTGGCGAAGGCGAGGACGTTCTCGGTGTAGGTGTCGTTGTACTGGAGGGCCACCTCGACGACCGTTGTCCCGTCTCGCTTCTCGCAATAGATCGGTCGCTGGTGGAGCGCTTCCTTGTTCCGGTTCAGATGCCGGACGAACGAGACGACGCCGCCCTCGAAGTAGAACGAGCGCTCGCGATCGATCCGCTCGTCTCGAAGCGTGATCCAGACGCCCTTCGTCAGGTAGGCCGATTCGCGCAATCGCTGCGAGATCAGGTCGAACGAGAACTCGGTCGACTCGAACATGTCGCGATCCGCCCGGAAGCGGGTCGTCGTTCCGCGCCGATCGCCGGCCGGCCCGATCTTCTTGACGGGCGTGGTCGGCTTGCCGAGGGCGTATTCCTGAGCGTAGATGTTGCCGTCCCGGGACGATTCCACGCGCATCCACTCAGACAGGGCATTGACGACGCTGACCCCGACCCCGTGGAGTCCGCCGGACACCTTGTAGCCGGCTGCGTCGCCACCGAACTTTCCGCCGGCATGGAGCACGGTATGGACGACCTCGAGGGCATCCTTGCCGGTCGAGTGTTTGCCGACGGGCACACCTCGCCCGTCGTCCTGGACGATGACCGTCCCGTCCGCCTGGATCGTGACGTAGATCTTCTTCGCATGGCCCGCCATGGCCTCATCGATCGAGTTATCGACGACTTCCCACACGAGGTGATGGAGGCCGCGCTCGTCTGTCGAGCCGATGTACATGCCCGGGCGACGGCGAACGGCCTCGAGTCCCTCGAGGACCTGGATGCTGGCCGCCGTGTAGTCGGACCCGCTTGCTTTCGACTTCCGGGCACGCGTGCCGTTGCCTCCGGCAGCTCTCGTCCGGGTCGCTTCCTCGGTCACGCGGGTCCTCCGATCAAGCGGTCGTAGAGCTGCCCCAGCTCCTCGTCGCTGTAGTACTCGATGATGATTCGGCCGCCGCGCCTCGATCGAGCCACGTGACCTTCGTCCCGAGCGAGCGGCGGAGCTCCTCCTCGACCCGCTCGAGATCGGGGTCCAGGCGCGCCGGCTCCGCGGCCACCGGGACCGGCCGCGGCGTTCGAAGCCGGCGCACGAGCTCCTCGGTCTGCCGAACCGAGAACTGCTGCTCGGCGACGGTGCCGAGGACGCGAGCTTGCTGCTCGGTCGGCAGCCCACCGAGCGCCCTCGCGTGCCCCTCGCTGATCGTTCCCTCCGCGACGGCGGCCTGGACCGTGGGATCGAGGTCCAGCAGGCGAAGCGTGTTCGCGACCGTCGATCGAGCCCGACCGACGCGCGTTGCGATGTCGTCCTGCGACATGCCGAACTCGTCGACCAGGGAACGGAACGCGTGCGCCTCCTCCATCGGCCCGAGATCCTCGCGCTGGAGGTTCTCGACGAGGGCGAGCTCCAGCTGCTCGCGATCGGCGAGTTGGCGGATGAGCGCGGGAATTCGTTCGAGGCCGGCGATCTGGCTTGCCCGGAAGCGTCGTTCGCCGGCGACGAGCTGGTAGCCGTCGAGCGTCTCGGTCACGAGGATTGGCTGGAGCACGCCGTGCTCGCGGATGCTCGCCGCGAGCGCCTCCAGCTCTGCCTGGTCCATCCGCTGACGAGGCTGGCGGGGGTTCGGACGAACTCGCGAGATCGGGATCTCCGTGCTTCCCGTGGTGTGGGCGGCGCGCTGCGGGATGAGCGCGGCAAGGCCGCGACCGAGACCCTGCTGGCGATCGGGTCGAACTGTCATGTGCGGGTGCTCCCGACGGGAATGGGCTCGGATGACGCGTTGCGTGCCGTGCGCGACGTCAGGTGCGTCGGCGCCTCGACGCGCTGGTCCCGTTGCGGCCGATGAGCTCGCGCGGCGAGCGCGGCATACGCCTCAGCGCCTCTCGAATCCGGGCCGGTAGCAGGGCGATCGGAAGGCCGAAGCTCGGGGCCTCGGACAGGCGGACACTCCGTGGGACGATCGTGTCGAACACCGCAGCCCCGAGGTGGCGGCGGACTTCTGCCGCAACATCGGCGGACAGGTTCGTCCGGCCGTCGAACATCGTCAGGACGACTCCCTTGATCTCGAGGTCCGGGTTGAGGTTGTCGCGAACGAGATTCACGGTGGCAATCAGCTGGGTAAGTCCTTCAAGCGCGTAGTACTCGCATTGGATCGGGATCAGCACGGAGTCCGCGGCGGTCAGTGCATTGACGGTCAGGAGACCGAGCGACGGCGGGCAGTCGAGGAGCAAGTAGTCATAGTCCGGGGCGACCTCTGCGAGGAGCCGTGCGAGACGGCGTTCACGCTGATCGGTCGGCGCGAGCTCCATCTCGGCGCCCGCAAGGCCCACGGAGGAGGGGACGATCGAACAGATTGGCAATCCTGGTCGGCGACGATCACGTCGCGAAGCGCGGCGGAGCCCGTCATGGCCTCGTAGAGGGTCAGATCGAGACCCGACCGATCAACCCCGAGGCCGCTCGTGGCATTTCCCTGGGGATCGACATCGACAATCAGGACACAATGGCCCGCGAGTGCCAGATAGGTCCCGACATTGACCACGGTCGTGGTCTTCCCGACGCCGCCCTTCTGGTTTGCACAGGCGATCGTCTGACCCACTCAGGACACCTGTCGCATTGGGCTCACGATCATGAATTCTACCATCTGAGGGCCTCCCACTCATTCGGCGGAGCGTCTCTGGCCGCCCGCAGCGGAACTGTGCGAAGCACGATTGCAGGCGCCTCTTCACTGCGACTCTCCTCGCCGGCTGGGCCGCTGGCCAGACAATGCGAATTCGCGGCGACCGTTTCACGTGAAACAACCTCGCGGGCACGCGCCGTGACGAGCGCAACGGGGCGTTGCCCCATTGCAAGGGCCGTGGGATACTGCCCGCGACGTCGCCGCCGCAACGAGCGTCACGCACGCGAACAGACACGGCGGGCGCGACCCTGGCCAGACGCCGAGGATCGACCGCCATGTCCCTGTTCGTCGCCGCGATCGGAGCGACGGTGACCGCGATCTTCGAACTCACAGTCAGCCCATATCTACAGTTGGGCAATGCCCAGCCGCATCTTGTTTTCATACTGGCGATCGTCTGCACCGTCGCTGTCGGGCTCGAAAGCGGGCTCGTCTGGGCCTTCGTCGGCGGGATTGCCCTCGACGTGCTGGCTCAGCGGCCGCTCGGCGTGTCCTCGTTCGCACTTATCGTCGTTGTTGGCATCGCCGCTTCGTTCGCTCGTCCATTCGTCCGGATCCGACCGCTCGTGGTCGTTCCGGCCGTCGCCCTTCTCAGCCTCGTGTACTCAATGATCTTGTTTGTTCTCCTCGGAGCCCTGGGCTCATCAGTCGCAATCAAGGACCCGATCGCCGCGCTGGCGCCGGGTGTGGTGTATGACGCCGTCCTCGCAGTGATCGTCGGTCCCCTGGCGGTCGCCATCCACGACCGGTATGCGGACGAGGAGCGCGCGGACTGGTGAGCACCTCCTACCTCGATCGCCGCCACGAGTATTCGCGCCCGCTGTCGCGGTTCCTGATCTTCGGGCTGGCGGTGATCATCGGCCTGAGCGCGCTCACGGCTCGGCTGTTCTACCTCCAGGTGATGAACGGCGCCCAGTACACCACGCTCGCGGACGGCAACCGGACCGTCGTTCAGGCAATTCCGTCCTCGCGCGGCCTTATCTACGACCGATCCGGCGAGGCCCTCGTCATCAACGTACCGACCTTCGCGGTGAAGATTCGGCCGGCCGACTTGCCAGAGGAGCGCAGGGACGAAGTCGTGAGGCGCCTGTCGGCCCTCATCGGGACGCCGATCCCAGACATCAACTCGGCGATCGACGGCAATCCAGGATCACGTTTCGATCTCGTGCGGGTGGCCCAGGATGTCCCGAAGGGGACGGCCAACCTGATCGCCGAGGCGGGATTCGACCTGCCGGGCGTGGAGGTGGTCATCGAGGCCCGACGCCAGTACGCCGAAGGCCCGCTCCTGTCGCAGATCCTCGGCTACACGGGTCCGGTCACGGCGGAGCAGCTCGAAGAACTGAAGAGCACGGGCTACCTGCCGGACGATCTCATCGGGAAGACCGGCCTGGAGGCCTATTACGAGGACGAGCTCCGGGGGACGTACGGCGAGGAAACCGTCGAACGAGACGCCGCGGGCCGCAAGCTCCAGGTCCTGGACACCGTTGCCGAGGCGCAGGCCGGCAACTCGCTCCGACTGACGATCGACACCAAGGAGCAGAAGCTCGCCCAGCAGGCGCTCGAGTGGGGCATGAAGACGGTTGGCCTGAAGCGGGGCGTCGTCATCGTCATGAACCCGCAGACCGGTGAGGTCCTGGCGATGGTCAGCCTGCCGACGTACGACAACAACTCGTTCGCACGTGGCATCAGCGGCAATGACTTCGCGGCACTCCTGGCGAACCCCGACAAGCCGCTCCTCAATCACGCGGTCGCCGCGCACTACCCGCCGGGCTCCACGTACAAGCTCGTGGCCGGCACGGGGGCCCTCGCGGACAGGAAGATCACGCCGTTCACGAGGGTTCAGACGCGCCCGTACCTCACGCTCGGCGAGACCAAGTTCTGGGAATGGAACCATCGCGGCTGGGGCGGTTGCGACCTCGACTGCGGGTTCGGCCACTCGAGTGATACGTACTTCTTCCAGCTCGTCGGGCATGCTCGGGATCGATCGGCTTGGCTACTGGGCGAAGGAATACGGCTTCGGGGCGCCAACAGGGATCGACCTCCCCGGTGAGGTGTCCGGGATCGTTCCGACGAACGAGTGGAAGCTCCAGGCGCTCGGTGAGGAGATCTTCCCGGGCGAGGTCTACCAGGCCGGGATCGGCCAGGGGTACGACGTCGTAACGCCGCTCCAGCTGATCAACGCGTACGCCGCCCTGGCCAACGGCGGCAAGCTCTACGAGCCGCGGCTGGTCCATGACGTCCTCGGGCCGGACGGTCAGGTCGTCGATCCGTTCGAGCCGACGCTCATTCGCGAGCTGGACGTCAAGCCCAGCGTCCTGAAGGAGATGCGCGAGGCTGCCCGCTCGACCGTCACGATCCGCCACACGTACAACCTCGTGGATCTGCCGATCGTGATCGCGGGCAAGTCCGGAACCGCAGAGTTCGGCCTCCGTGACAAGCAGGGCCGGCTGCCATTCCACTCCTGGTTCGTCGGCTTCACCCCCAAGGACGCGACCAAGAAGGCAAGCGACCCCAGCGGCCTCAAGGCCCTGGCGAAGGGCGACTCAGAGCTCGTCGTGCTGGCGTTCGCCTACGACTCGCGGACGAAGGGCAACATGGCGACCGAGATCGTCAAGTACTACATGCAGCTCCACTACGGGATCAAGAAGGACTATCGGAACTTCGATCTCCTGGAGCGCGGCAACTTCTACCAGTCGAACTGAGCGAGGACGTGACGACAACGCAGGTAATGAATTGGGCGTGATCAGGGCCGAGCCCGCGCGCGTGACCGATTGGGCGGCTCGCTCGATCGGCGCAGCTTGGCGCGCGTTCGACCTGCAGATGGCCGCGTACGCCGCGCTGCTGGTCGCGATCGGCCTCGTGATGGCCTACAGCAACAGCGCGGAGCAGGGCCGTTCGGTCCTCGAGGGCGGTACGACGTTCGTGCGCGGGCTGATGTGGACCGGAATCGCGCTCATCGCCTACGTCGCTTGCGACCGCCTTCGACTACAAGTGGCTGAAGACGTTCGCCTGGCCGCTCTACGCGATCCAGCTCGGCCTCCTGGTGACGACGCTGGCCATCGGCCACGGTGTCGGCGGTTCGGCCCGCTGGGTATCGATCGGCCCGTTCGACTTCCAGTTCAGCGAGCTGGCGAAGATCCTGATGATCGTCGTCCTCGCGAACTACCTCGCGACCCGCCAGGGCCAATTGAGCTCGCTCGTGTCGATCCTCGGTGCCTGCATTCTCGTCGTGCCGCCCTGGATCCTCGTGATGATCCAGCCAGACCTGGGCACGTCGCTCGTCCTCCTGGCGGTCCTCGGCGGGATGCTCTTCATGTCGGGGGCCAGTCTCCGCTGGCTGGGCTTGCTGGTTGGCACTGCGCTCGCGTCGTTCCCCTTCGTCTGGACGTACATCCTCCGCGACTACCAGAAGCAACGGATCGTCAGCTTCCTCGACCCCGCGTCGGACATGCAGGGTGCGGGCTATCAGCTGTATCAGTCGCAGATCGCGGTCGGCTCGGGCGGATGGTTCGGCAAGGGCCTGACAAACGGCACCCAGAACCAGTTGAACTTCCTGCCGGTCCAGGAGAGCGACTTCGTCGCGGCGATCTACCTCGAAGAGCTCGGGTTCCTCGGCGCGATGCTGCTGATCGTCCTGTTCGGCGCGCTGCTCTGGCGGATCCTCGTCGTCCGGGTGGCGGTCGCGCGATCCGTTCGGAATGATGTTCGCCAGCGGGCTCGCGTCGATGATCCTCTTCCAGCTCATCGTGAACCTCGGGATGGTCATCGGGATCATGCCGATCACCGGCATTCCGCTGCCGTTCATCTCGCACGGCGGTGCCTCGCTGATCAGCCTGGCCGTGGGCCTCGGCATCCTCCAGAGCGTGAACATCAGGCAAACCCGGGCGGAGTGGTGACCCGGGCCGCGCTCGACGGCCGGTTTCACCGAGTCCGTGGACGGCACAGGAGCCCGCTACCGGCGCCTGAACAGCCCTCGCCGCTGAGTCGCATCCGCCGACGCTGACTTGCGCCGACCGGAGCCCCGCAGGATCCCGTCGATCTCCTCGCGATAGGGCCGACCGATCGGCATCCGATCCAGCCATTCGATGTACTCGAGATCGGCCCGCCCGACCTCGCCCAGCGACCAGCCGGCGTATCGACCGAAGTTCAGGACGCTGCCCGACGGGTTGCCCGGCGGCGGGCCGGCCGCCCCGAAGCCCTCCGGCGCGCGCATGGTCTTCGCGTCGTAGCCACCGCCGATGGTCGAGCGACCCGGCGTCCAGTCCCGCGACACCGACTCCGGCGGTCGCGGCTCGGCGCGTCGCGGATGGGCCGCCGGTGGAGCACCGGCCGGCGCCGGGTCGACCGGCCGACCGGTCGGCGACGGGGGCACCCCTCCCCCTCCGTTCGCGCCCGTGGCGCCGGTTTGCCCCGATCGGAGAGGTTTGCGCGGCTGCCGCACGGCGAGTCAGGTCGAAGCTGGCCCGCCGTTTCGGGTCGCCGATCGTCTCCCATGCGGCATTGATGGCCACCATCCGGTCGATCGCGGCCTGCCCGGTCGATCGGTCGGGGTGGTATTTCTGGGCAAGTCGCCGGTAGGCGGCCTGGATGACCTCGTCCTCGGCTTCCGGATCGACCTGCAGGATCTTGTAGGGATCGGGTGCGTCGGTCACCGCCCTCACGCCCCCGCGGCGGCGATGTCGGCCGGTTCGGTCGGGACCAGGATCGGTCGGGCCCGGATGATCGCGATCGCCTCGGCGGGCGTCGCCGGCGGCTCGTCGAGCCGGTGGAAGAGATACCGGAACACGTCGCGTCCCGCCGCCGCGACCGGCAGGGCAAGGATCGCCCCGAGCAGCCCCGCGATCGCCCCACCGATGACGAGCGCGAGCATGACGCCGCTCGGGTGGAGCTCGACGGCGTCACCCTGGATCTTCGGCACGAGCAGGTTGTTCTCGATCTGCTGGATGACCGTGTAGAGCACGAGCGCGGCGATTGCCGCATCGATTCCGCCGGTCAGGGCGAGGAGCACGGCCGGAATCGCGGCGATGATCGGCCCGATGATCGGCAGCAGCTCGAGGACCCCGGCGATGATCGACAGGAGCAGGGCGAACCGTCCGAAGACCGGATCGATCGTCCCGCTCAGGAGGAGCAATCCGACGAACGTCGCAACGCCCACCGTGATGCCCAGGAACAGCTGGCCGCGGAGCCACTGCGCGAACACCCGCAGGACGAGGCCGCTGACCGCCCTCGCATCGGGCCACCACTCGGCCGGCATCGCCCGCTCGGCGGCCGCGGCGAGCGCCGGCCGATCCTTGATCAGGTAGAAGATCCAGACCGGGATGATGATGTAGCCGACGATCGAACCGACGATCCCGGCGATCCCGGTCACGACCGGCAGGAGCGCCGCCGGATTGATCCCTCCGACGCCCTGCCCGAGATCGAGGAGCCAGCCGTCGATCGCCTGGCGGAGCGCCGGCGGCAGATCGAGGTGGGCGTACATGTCGGCGACCTGCGCCGTGAACGTCGGGAACTCGCGGATGAATGTCGCGAGCTCCGTCCCCAGCGGGCGCAGGACGATGGACAGCGCCTGGGCGGTCACCACGACAACGACGACGTAGACGAGCAGGACCGACACCCAGCGGGGCAGGCCGAGCCGGGCCATCCGCTCGACCGGCAGATCGAGCAGGTAGGCAAGGACGAGACCGACGACGAACGGACCGAGCGCCGAGCGCCCGAGATAGAGGACGGCGAACAAAACGATCGCACCGGCGATCACGAGGCCTGCGCGAGGGCTCGGCGGACCGATGCGCCGGCCTTCGGACCGGCGTGGCGACGGCGGGGACGGGGGCGTCGTCGGCGGCGGGGACGGCGTGGACGCCTCGACCGGCGGCGGGACGGCGCGCTCGACCGAGGGTTCCGGCGGGGGTGTCGGGGCCTCGGCGCGGGGCCGAACCGGCTCGGCGGGTGACGGTGCCGGGTCGGGCCCGACGGGCTCGTCCATCGTTGCCGCAGACTACCAGACGTGGACCCGCCGACCGAACCTCGCGCCGCACCCGACGCCGCGCCCGACGCCGCCCCGCCGCCGCCCGCCGAGGCGCGCCAGCGCTGGCGGCTGACGTTCAGCCGGCTCGCGGCGGGGGAGGGGGAGACGCCGGCCGGCCGCGAATACATCGCGCTCTGGGAGGCGGCGCTGGCGGAGTCGGGGCTTCCGGTCGCGATGAGCGACGCCGGTCGGTATCGGTTCGCGCTCGGCGCCCCCTTGCCGGCGAGGACGGTGGGCCGGGCCGAATTGGCCGACCTCTGGCTGACCGAACGGGTGCCGGCCTGGCGGGTGCGCGAGGGGCTGGAACGGGTCTTGCCGGGAGGGCACGCGCTGGCGACGCTCGAGGATGTGTGGCCCGGCGCTCCGGCGCTCGCGGGGCGCGTGGCGGCCGCCGACTACCGGGTGACGCTCGGAGGCTCGAGTCGACGCCGATGCGCTCGCCGCGGCGGCGGGCCGGCTGCTTGCCGCTGAGCGGCTCCCGCGCGAGCGGGCGAAGGGCGGCGGCGTGAAGACATACGATCTGCGACCGCTGCTGACTTCGATCCGAGACGGCGGTCGAAGAAGAGCGGGTCGTCGTCCGGATCCGAACCCGGATTCATCCGGAGCTGGGATCTGGCAGGCCGGAGGAGGTAGTCGCCGCGCTCGTCCGACGAGCTCGGCACGGCCCTCGACGCGGTCGAGACGGTGCGCGAGCGGCTCCTTCTCCTCGACGACCTCGAGGGATGAGGTAGCCGATGCTGGACGCGAACACGCTCGGGATCATCCTGATCGCGGTCGCCGTCGGCGCGTTCGTCCTGCGTGTGGTCGCGTTCCGGAGCCCGAACCGCCGCGGTTCGGCGGCCATCGCCACGCTCGTCCTGCTCGCGATCCTGGCCCTCGTCCTCGGGCTGTTCACCTGGACGATGGTCGGTGGCTACATCGGCGGGTTACCGGACTGACGGCGAGGGCGGTCTCGCACGATTGACGCTCGGGGCGGGTCCGCATACACTCCGCATTCGCGTCTCGGGCCTGCCGAGCGCCTTTCCCTGTCCGCTGTCGCGGTCGCCGCACGCGAACGCCACGCACACCCTGAGGATCCATGTACGCAGTCATCGAGACCGGCGGAAAGCAGTACCGCGTCGAGGTCGGAACGGAACTCGAAGTGGAGCTGCTCGATGTCGAGCCCGGTCAGGCGATCACGCTCGACCGCGTGCTGCTCGTGGCCGACGGCGACGAGTCGTCGATCGGCCGCCCGCTCGTCGCCGACGCGGCCGTCAGCGCCGAGGTCCTCCGCCAGACCCGCGGCGAGAAGCTCATCTCCTTCAAGTACCGCCCGAAGGCGCGAAGTCGGGTCAAGAAGGGCCATCGCCAGGAGCTGACGGTCCTCCGGATCACCGACGTCCGGCTCGGGAAGAAGAGCGCCGCCGAGGCCGTCCGCAAGGCCGAGGCAGACGCCAAGACCGAGCGCGAGCGCCTCGAGGAGGCTGCCGCCAAGCAGGCCGCCGCGGACGCCGCCCTCGCCGCCAAGCTCGCCAAGAGCACTGCGGCCGACGAGAAGTCGACCAAGGCGTCGACCGCCAAGACCTCTACGAAGTCGAGCACCAAGACCGAGACGAAGCCGGCCGCCAAGAAGCCGGCTGCCAAGGCATCGGCCGCCGACGACAAGGCCAAGAAGCCCGCGTCGAAGGCCGACGCGCCGAAGAAGACCACCCCCGCGAAGAAGGACAAGTAACCGAGATGGCCCACAAGAAAGCAGGCGGCAGCGTCAAGAACGGCCGCGACAGCGTCGGCCAGCGGCTCGGCGTGAAGGCCGGCGATGGCCAGCTCGTCCCGGCCGGCTCGATCATCGTCCGCCAGCGCGGCATGACGTTCCTTGCGGGGACGGGAACCGGACTCGGGCGGGACTACACGGTGTTCGCGACCGTGACCGGCCGCGTCAGGTTCGAGAACGCCAGGAAAGACAAGAAGCGGATCCGCGTGATTTCGGCCGACGAGATCGCCGCCGCTGCCGCCCGCGCGGCGGCCATCGAATCAGCGTCGACCGCGAAGAAGGCCGGCAAGGCCGAGCGCGCCAAGGCGTCCGCATCTGCGCCGAAGCGCTCGACGGCGAAGCCCGCAGCCGCGAAGCCCGCAGCCACGAAGCCCGCAGCGGCGAAGCCCGCAGCAGAATCGGCCCCGGCGGCCGAAGCCTAGAACCACGACAGCCGGCGACCACCGGCGGGGCGATGGCCCTGCACGGACGGCGTCGGAGGAGAAGCAACAGTGAAGCCCGAGATCCATCCCAAGTATTACGAAGCCAAGGTCCACTGCGGCTCGTGCGGCACCGAGTGGACGGTCGGCTCGACCCGCCCCGAGCTGCGCGTCGATGTTTGCGCCAGCTGCCACCCGTTCTTCACGGGGACGCAGAACATCATCGACACCGCCGGCCAGGTCGAGCGGTTCCAGAAGCGCCTGGAGCGCACGGCCAAGGCCTAGGTCGCTGCCACGGCCGACGCACGAAGGCGGGTCCGCAAGGGCCCGCCGTTCGATTCCAGCGACACGGCGGAGCCCTCCAACCCCTACGATTCGGACGTGCTCGATGACGTCACGACCTGGCAGGGCGACAGCCGCGAGCTGCTCGCTCGCATTCCCGACGCACAGCGTCGACCTCATCTGCACCGACCCGCCGTACAACCTCGGTGGCTACTCGACCGGCAACATCAAGATGGCCTGGCGGTCGGACTTCAACAACGACGTCGCCGCGTGGGACCAGGTCGCCTTCGAGCCGTCGGAGTGGCTCGCGGAGTTCCAGCCGCGTCCTGAAGCCGACCGGCACGATCTTCGCCTTCACGAGCTACAACATGCTGGGCCGCTGGCACGAGGTCTTCGACCCCGCGTTCGACACGTTCCAGTTCATCGTCTGGCACAAGACCAACCCACCGCCGAAGCTCCGGCGCGTCGGCTTCCTGAACAGCTGCGAGCTGATCGTCTGCTGCTGGGACAAGGGCCACACCTGGAACTTCACCCGCCAGCGCGACATGCACAACTTCATCGAGAGCCCGATCTGCAGCGGCAACGAGCGGGTGAAGGACCCGGTCCACCCCACCCAGAAGCCGCTCCGCGTCCTGCGCCGGCTCATCGAGCTGGCCTCCGCGCCCGGCGACCTGGTCCTCGACCCGTTCATGGGCGTCGGGTCGACGGGGGTCGCGGCGGTCGAGCTGGGCCGGCGGTTCGTCGGGATCGAGATCGACGAGGGCTACGTCGGACGCGGCTCGGCGGCGGATCGACGTCGCGACCGAGAAGGTCGCCGCGGCGGGCTGAAAACGGGGCGGATGGACCGCAGCCGGTAGACTTCCCGCCATGCCTCGCTTCAACTATGGCGGCCAGGCGCTGATCGAAGGCGTCCTGATGCGTGGCCGCGACGCGATCGCGGTGGCCCTGCGCCACCCCGACGGACGGATCCTCTACGCCACGGAGCGCCTCGATTCCGGCATCCACGGCACGCGCGGCTCCAAGCTGCCGTTCCTGCGCGGCCTCGTCGTGCTCTACGAGACGCTGATCGTCGGCACCCGCTGGCTCGTCCGCAGCGCCAGCGTCCAGGCGGAGGAGGACGGCGTCGAGCTCGGCAAGGGCTCGATCGCGCTCATGCTCCTCATCACGCTCTTTGCCGGCATCGGGATCTTCTTCCTGCTGCCGCTGTTCATCGCCAGCGTCACGACCGCCAACGTCGAGAACGGCGTCGTCCAGCACCTCGTCGAGGGCCTCATCCGGGTCGCGATCTTCCTCGGCTACCTCGCGCTGATCGGCCAGTCGGCCGACATCCGGCGCGTCTTCCAGTACCACGGCGCGGAGCACATGACGATCCACGCCCTCGAGGCCGGCGATCCGCTCATCCCCTCGGCGATCCGCAAGTACCCGACGGCCCATCCCCGCTGCGGGACGGAGTTTCTCGTCGTCGTCATCGCCCTCTCGATCGTCGCGTTCAGCCTCGTCGGGCGGCAGGAGCCGCTCGTGATGATCGGCAGCCGGATTCTCCTGATCCCGGTCATCGCGGCGATCGGCTACGAGATCCTCCGCTGGGGCGCCCGCCACCGCGGCAACCCGATCGTCCGGGCGATCATGTGGCCGGGCATCCTCGTCCAGATGATCACGACCCGCCAGCCGACCGACGACATGATCGAGGTGGCGATCGTGTCGATGGAGGAGGCGCTCAAGGCCGACGGCGAGGAGCTGCCGGCAGGGAGCGGGACCCTCGAGCGGGAGCCCCTCCCGCCGCCCGGATCGGCCCGCGTCGGCGCGGGCGCGGGCGTGGGGAACCTCACGACCCAGGAAGCGGAGACGGTCGCCCCCGTCACGATCGACCCGCCGCTCCCGGGGGTGTGAGCGTCGCGATGGCCGCGACGGACCTCGACAACCGGCTGGCCGACGTCGCCCGCCAGTACGACGACCTCCAGACCGAGCTGGCGCTCCCCGAGAACAGCTCCGATCCGGACTCGATCAAGCGGCTCGGCAAGGAGATGGCTCGCCTGGAGCCCGTCGTCGCGGCGTTCCGCCGCCTCGAAGCGACGCGAACGGAGCTGGCCGGCGCCCGCGAACTGCGCGACGGCAGCGACGGCGATGCGGAGCTGCGGTCGATGGCCGAGGACGAGATGACCCGGCTGGGCTCCGACGAGGCGCGCCTGATCGACGAGCTCAAGGTCCTCCTGCTGCCGCGCGATCCCAACGACAACCGCGACGTGATCATGGAGATCCGGGCCGGCGCCGGCGGCGACGAGGCCGCCCTGTTCGCGGCGGAGCTCTACCGGATGTACGTCCGCTACGCCGAGCGCCACAAGTACAAGCCGGAGGTGCTCAGCCTGAACGAGACAGGCATCGGCGGGGTCAAGGAGGCGATCCTCCAGATCCACGGCGACGGCGCCTACAGCCGGTTCAAGTTCGAGGGCGGCGTCCACCGCGTCCAGCGAATCCCAGCGACGGAGTCCTCCGGCCGGATCCACACCTCGACGGTCACCGTCGTCGTCATGCCCCAGGTCGACGAGGTCGAGATCGAGATCGACGAGGAAAAGGACCTCCGGATCGACGTCAAGCGCTCGTCGGGGCCGGGCGGCCAGTCCGTCAACACGACCGACTCGGCCGTGCGCATCACCCACCTGCCGACCGGCCTCGTCGTCGAGATCCAGGACGAGAAGAGCCAGCACAAGAACAAGGCCAAGGCGATGGCCGTGCTGCGATCACGGCTGTACGACCGTCAGCTGGCCCAGCAGCGGGAGGCCGATTCGGTCGCCCGCCGCTCGATGGTCGGGGCGGGCGACCGATCCGACAAGATCCGGACCTACAACTTCCCCCAGGACCGGCTCACCGACCACCGGATCGGGATGGACCTGTCGGCCCTGCCCCGGGTCATGGATGGCGAGATCGATCGGCTGATCGACGCGCTCATCATGGCCGACCAGGCCGAGCGGCTGGCGACGCTGACCGGAGGCGACGATGGCGCATGAGACGAAGGCGGCCCGGGCCGCAACGAAGGCGGCGCGCGTGGCCACGGCCAACGGCGCGAACGGAGCCGGGAAGGCGGGTGCAGTCGCGAACGCCGACGGGGTGCAGATCATCGAGCCGCGACTGGTCCCGATCGTCAAGGCGACCGACCTCGGCAGCGTCCAGGTCCTCAAGCACGGCAACCTGTTCCTGCTCACCGATCAGTTCGGCGACATCCACTCCGACTCGCGCGGGCTGGGGCTGTATCGCGACGACACGCGGCTCCTGTCGTGTTCCGTGCTGCGCGTCGGCGGCGAGCGGCCGGTCGTCCTCCAGGGCTCGACCGGGGCGAACTACCGCGGGGTCATCCAGCTGACGAACCCGACGCTCGACCGGAACCCGAACGACAAGATCCGGCCGGGCCAGAGCCTGATGGGCAGGAAGCTCGGCATCACCCGGGCGCGCCTGATCAACGGCGACGCGCTCGAGGAGCGGGTCCACATCGTCAACTTCGCCGAGCACGAGGAGACGGTCGAGATCTTCCTCGAACTGGCCGACGATGCGGCCGACATCTTCGAGGTTCGCGGCTTCCCACGGGACCGCGGAGCCCTCCAGCCGATTGTCGCCACGCCGTCGCAGGTCGCGTTTCGCTATGACGGCCTCGACGGCCGCCGACGCCGGACCCATCTCGCCTTCTCCGAGGCGGGCGCCCTCGAGCTCGGTCAAGCCGGGCGACGTGCCGGCCCTCGGCGGCAGCGTCCGGTACCGCTGGTCGTGGGACCTCGCGGCGGGCGCGGAGCACGAGCTCTCGTGGGTCGTCTGGGCGTCGCAGGTCGCGATTCCCGCTGACTCCCTCGCCCACCGTTTCGTCGGCGGAGCTCCGCGACCTCTTCCCGGAGCCGCCCCGGATCGCCGCCGACGAGGGCGCGGCGGCATACCACGCGTGGGCCCGGAGCACGACCGCGGTAGCGACGGATCACGAGCTGTTCAACCTCACGATCGGGCGGAGCGTGGCCGACCTGCGGCTCCTCGTGAACGATGGCCCGGGCGAAGGCCAGCGCTACGTCTCGGCCGGCGTGCCGTGGTTCACGACGCTCTTCGGACGGGACTCGATCATCACGGCGCTCCAGACACTCGCGTTCCGGCCGCAGCTGGCGGTCGAGACCCTCGAGGTCCTCGCGTCGCTCCAGGCGACCGAGGTGGACGACTGGCGGGACGCCGAGCCGGGCAAGATCCTCCACGAGCTGCGAGTCGGCGAGACGGCAAAGGCCGGCGAGCTGCCCCACTCGCCGTACTACGGCAGCATCGACTCGACGCCCCTCTGGCTCGTCCTGCTCGGCGCCACCTACGAGTGGACGGGCGATCGGGCCCTGGTCGACCGGCTCTGGCCGAACGCGCTGGCGGCGCTGCGCTGGATCGACGAGTGGGGCGATCGCGACGGCGACGGCTTCGTCGAGTACGAGCGGCGTTCGCCCCGCGGCCTGCTCAACCAGGGCTGGAAGGACTCCGGCGACGCGATCCGGGACCGGAACGGCCGGGAGGCCAAGGCCCCGATCGCCCTGGCCGAGGTCCAGGGCTACGTGTTCGACGCCAAGACGCGGATGGCGGCCCTCGCCCGGATGCGCGGCGAGGTCGAACTCGCCGATCGGCTGGTCGACGACGCGGAGGCCCTTCGGGCGCGGTTCGAAGAGGCATTCTGGGTGGAGGACCAGCGCTACTACGCGATGGCTCTCGACGCCGACAAGAACCAGGCCGATGCCATCGGGTCGAACGCCGGCCAGTGCCTGTGGAGCGGCATCGTCTCGCCGGCCCGCGCCCGCGACGTCGCCGATCGGCTGCTCAGCCCGGCGATGTTCTCCGGCTGGGGGATCCGGACCTACGCCCAGGGACAGCCCGGGTTCAACCCGTTCGGCTACCACACAGGCACCGTCTGGCCCCACGACACCTCGCTGGCAGCCGCCGGCCTGAAGCGCTACGGCTTCCAGGACGAGGCGAACCGGCTCGTCGGGCAGGTCTTCGAGGCGGCCCAGCATTTCGGTGAGTTCCGGCTGCCGGAGCTGTTCTGCGGGTTCGATCGCGAGAAGGCCCCGATGCCCGTGCCGTATCCCGTCGCCTGCTCGCCCCAGGCATGGTCGGCCGGCGCTGCGTTCATGTTCCTCCAGACGATGCTCGGGCTGCGCGGCCACGCCGAGGCGAACGAACTCGAGCTCCTCCGGCCGAACCTGCCCGACTGGCTCGGCAAGGTGACGGTCACGAACCTCCGGATCGGCGAGGCGTCGGTCGACCTCCTCTTCCATCGCTGGCGCGGGACGACGAGCGCCGAGGTCCTGCGCAAGGTCGGCGACCTGTCCGTCACGATCAGGCTCTGAGCCTCGCGGTGGCGACGGTCGGGGAGCTCCTGTCGCGTGCGGTCGCCCGCCTGCGCGAGGCCGGTTCGGAGTCATCCCGGCTCGACGCCGAGGTCCTGCTGGCTCACGCGATCGGGGCCGAGCGGACGATCCTCCTCGCCCACCCCGAGCGGACGGTCGGGGACGAGGCCGCGGAGCGCTTCGAGGAGGCCCTGTCGCCGGCGGTCGACGGGTGAGCCGGTGGCCTACATCCGGGGGATCAAGGAGTTCTTCGGGCTGGCGTTCGCGGCCGATGACCGGGCGCTCATTCCGCGGCCGGAGACGGAACGCCTCGTCGAAGCCGGCCGGACCGCGGTCATGACCCGGCTCGGCGCGCCCGGCCGCGGCCGCGATCCCGCTCCGGTTCGGGTCGCCGACGTCGGGCACGGGCGGCGGAGCGATCATCGTCGCGCTCGCCGTCGAGCTGCGGCGCCGCAAGGTCGACCTCGCGAGGGACGTGACGCTCGCTGGCGACCGACGCCTCGTCGGACGCGCTCGGGCTCGCCCGCGAGAATGCCGTCGGCCACGCCGTCGCCGACGTGATCGAGTTCGTCGAGGCGGACCTGCTGCCGCCGGCGCCGCCTGATCGGCGGCGGCCCGATCGACGTCGTCCTCGCGAACCTGCCGTACGTCAGGAGCGACGCGATTGCCGGGCTGCCGGTCGCCGCCTCGTTCGAACCCGTGATCGCGCTCGACGGCGGCCCGGACGGCCTCGACGTCGCTCGGCGCCTCCTCAGCCTGCTGCCGGCCGCCCTCGCTGCCGATGGAGTCGCCCTGCTCGAGATCGGGGCGGACCAGGGCTACGGCGGCTCCGGCGGCCGTCGCGGAGATCCTGCCCGGGTGGGCGGCCTCCGTCGAACCTGACCTCGCTGGGCTCCCGCGGGTCCTGCGCGTGACGCGCGCGGCCGGCCGTTGACCGCGCGGCGCCGCGCGGAGGACGCGGGCCCCGGCTTCCCGATCGGGCTGATCGCCCTCGACCTCGACGGAACCCTGGTCGGCGACGACCTCCTGCTTCGAAAGCGGACCAAGGCGGCGATCCGGGCCGCCATCGAGCGCGGCGTGGCCGTGTCGATCGTCACGGGCCGGATGGCGACGAGCGCCTTGCGCTTCGCCCGCGAGCTCGGCATCCGCGACCCGATCGTGGCCTACCAGGGCGCGCTGATCCGCGCCATCCCGGAGCCCGGCGACAACCGGCTCGGCCGCCTGCTGCTCCATCGACCGCTCGCGGCCGCGGCGACGCGCGAGGCGATCGAGTGGACCCGCTCGATCGGCCTGGATCCTCACGTGAATCACCTCGAGCGGTTTGTCATCCGCGCCGACGACCCCCGAGCCGAGGATTACTCGTCGTTCCTCGGCGGCCGGGCAGTCGTCGTCGACGATCTCATCGCCTGGGTCGACAGGCCCGTGTCGAAGGTCATCGCCGTCGCGGAGGAGCCGATGGACCACGCCGTCCTGGACGTCGCCCGCGAGCGCTTCGCCGGGCGCGCCGAGGTCACGATCAGCCATCCGCGCTTCCTCGAGTTCCTCAGGCCGGGCGTCTCGAAGGGCGCCGCGGTCCGTTGGCTCGCCCGCCGGGCGCGCGTGCCCCTGGCGAACGTCCTCGCGATCGGGGACCAGTTCAACGACCTCGAGATGATCGCCGCCGCCGGCCACGGGGCGGCGATGCCCCACGCGCCACAGCCGGTTCGCGCCGCCGCCCGCTACATCGCCCCGCCGCTCGCCGACGAGGGCGTCGCCCAGCTCATCGAGCGACTCGTCCTGGCCGGGCCGGATGTCGCGGCACGCGCCTCGGCGCGCCTCTCAGCCGAGGCGCGAGCCGCGGCCGACCTCGCCGCGACGGCGTGACGGGGTGACAGGGTGACCGCCCCCGCCCGCCCGCCGATCGTGCCGGACGACGACGCCGGCCGCGCCGAGGCGATCCGGATCCTGAAGGCTGGCGGGATCGTCGCCCTGCCGACCGACACGGTCTACGGCCTCGCGGTGGACCTCGCCTCGCCCGGCGGCATCGACCGGCTCTTTGCCGCCAAGCGGCGCCCGAGCGACCGCGCGGTCATGCTGCTCCTCGCCGACGCCGACCAGGCGGGCGGGCTCGTCGAGTGGCCGCCATCAGCCCGGGCACTCGCGGCGGCCTTCTGGCCGGGTGGTCTGACGATCGTCGTCGCCCAGCGGCCGGATGCGGCCCTGCCACCCGAGCTCACCGGCGGTCGGCCGACCGTGGGGCTGCGCCTCCCGGACCACTCGTCGCCGCGCGCGCTCGCGGCTTCACTCGGCCCGCTTCCGGTGACGTCCGCCAACGTGTCGGGGCTGCCCGAGGCATCCGACGCGGGCGAGATCCGCGACCAGCTCGGCGAGGCGGTCGATCTGATCCTCGATGGGGGGCCTGCCCGCGGCGGGCCGCCGTCGACGGTCGTCGATTGCTCCATGCCGACGCCGCGGATCCTGCGCGACGGCGCGATCGGCGCGGACGCGATCCGTCGCACCCTGATCGCGGCGGGCCTCACGGAACCCGAGCGCGGGAGCCGCATAACGGCTGGTTCGGCCCGTCGGCGCCCGGGTTCGTGGGAAGATAGCGGCCGACGAGAGGGCGTCCAGACGAGGAGGCGAGCGATGAGCATCTCCGAGCGCGCGGACCTCGGCAGCGCGCCGATCTCAGCGATCGATCCCGAGCTCTGGGAGGCAATGCTGGGCGAGCGCCGCCGTCAGCACGACAAGATCGAGCTGATCGCGAGCGAGAACTACGTGTCGGCGGCCGTGATGGAGGCCCAGGGCAGCTGGCTGACGAACAAATACGCCGAGGGATTGCCCGGCAAGCGCTACTACGGGGGCTGCGAGTACGTCGACATCGCCGAAACGCTGGCCCAGGAGCGGGCCCTCGCCCTGTTCCCGGGCGCGGAGCACGTCAATGTCCAGCCCCACTCGGGCGCCCAGGCCAACATGGCGGCCTACTTCAGCGTTCTCGAGCCGGGCGACCCGATCCTCGGCATGAAGCTCGACCAGGGCGGCCACCTGACCCACGGCATGAAGCTGAACTTCAGCGGCAAGCTGTACGAGGTCCACGCCTACGGCGTGCGCGAGGACACCGAACGGATCGACTACGACGCGCTGGCGGTCCAGGCGGCCGAGGTCCGGCCGAAGCTCATCGTCGCCGGGGCCTCGGCGTACCCACGGGTCATCGACTTCGAGCGGATGGCGGCGATCGCCCACGGCGTCGGCGCGCTGCTCTTCGTTGACATGGCCCACATCGCCGGCCTCGTCGCGGCAGGCGTCCATCCGTCGCCGTTCCCCCACGCCGACATCGTCACGACCACGACCCACAAGACCCTCCGCGGACCGCGCGGCGGGCTGATCTTCAGCCGCCAGGAATTGCCGGCCGCGGTCGACGCTGCGCGGTTCCCGACGGTCAAGGGGACCCTCGCCGCCGCGGTCGACAAGACGGTCTTCCCGGGCGTCCAGGGCGGGCCGCTGATGCACGTGATCGCCGGCAAGGCGGTGGCCTTCAAGCTCGCCCTCGGCGAGGAGTTCCGGCGCGATCAGCGGCGGACCGTCGAGAATGCCGCCGTCCTGGCCGAAACGATCAGCGGTCGCGGTGCCCGGCTCGTCTCGGGCGGGACCGACAACCACCTGATGCTCGTCGACGTGATGTCGCTGGGGGTGACCGGCAAGGAAGCCGAGCACCTCCTCGACGAGATCGGGATCACCGTCAACAAGAACCAGATCCCGTTCGATGGCCAGCCAGCCAATACATCGTCGGGTATCCGCGTCGGAACGCCGGCCGTGACGTCGCGGGGCATGGGTCCGGACGAGATGCGCGAGATCGGCCGCCTGATCGTCGAGGCGATCGAGCGCCGCGACGACGCGGCCGAGCAGGCCCGCCTCGCGGATCGCGTGGCCGAGATCTGCGCCCGCTTCCCGGTTCCGGGCCTCGCCGGCCCGCCGATCCCGACGGGGCTGCCGGCGGCGTGAGGCTGAGTCCGTTCGTCGATCAGGCTCTTCCGTACATTCTGGCCGCCTTCGCCGGCGCGGCAGTCCTGGCATTCGTGCTGACGCCGCTCGTCCGAACGATCGCCCTCCGCGTCGACGCTGTCGACCACCCCGACCATCGACGCGTCAACGTGATCCCCATTCCGCGCGGCGGCGGGGTGGCGGTGGCGATCGCGTTCATCCTGGCTGCCACGGCCGTCGGGCTCGCCAACGGCGACTCCCACTTCCTGCCCGTCCCGCGCGCCGTCGATCCGGCCAGCGTCGTCGCCCTGCTTCTGGGCGGGGCACTGGCGGCGGCCTTCGGGGTGCTCGACGACTATTTCGACCTGCGGGCGCGGTGGCAGTTCGTCGGTCAGCTCGGACTGGCCCTGTTCGCGGTCGGCATGGGAGTCCTCGTCGAGCTCGTCAACAACCCGTTCAGCCCCGGCGTGATCCGGCTCGACGGCCCGTTTCCAGTCGGGTTCACGGTCGTCTGGATCGCCGGGATGATCAACAGCATCAACTTCATCGATGGCCTCGACGGACTGTCCTCCGGCGTCGCCCTGATCGCTGCGGCGACGCTGGGCATGATCAGCCTGACCGCGCAGGTCAATCAGCCGTTCATTGCGGTGCTGTGCTTCGCGCTCGCCGGGGCGCTGCTCGGGTTCCTGCGCTGGAACTTCCATCCGGCCACGGTGTTCGTCGGGACGAGCGGGGTGATGTTCATCGGGTACACCCTCGCCGTCCTGTCGATACTCGGCTCGGCGAAGGTGGCCGTTGCGCTCCTAGTCCTGGGCGTGCCGATCATTGACGCGTTCTGGATCATCGTCCGCCGGATCTCCCAGCGCCGTTCGCCGTTCTCGCCTGACCGTGGCCACCTCCACCATCGGCTGCTCGATGTCGGCCTGTCGCACCGCCAGACGGTGCTGCTCATCTACGGCATCTGTATTGCGCTGGGGGCGCTGTCGCTGCTCCTGTCCGGCGCCGGCCAGGTCTACGCGTTCCTCGGCGTCTTCGTCCTCATCGGTCTTGCGCTCTTCGCGCTCGCTCGCATCGACCTCGGCAGCGGGAACGGTGGAATCGAGGCTGAGTCGCCGATGAGCGAGGCATCGCAACGGCGGTAGGCGCTGGGCCGACTCGGTGCGGTCAGTCATGGTCTGGTTCGGTTTGCTCGGCCACGAGGCGGTGCTAGCATCCCCCGGAGGTCGGGTTCTACGCCACTACCGACGTGCGAGGTTTGGTTCTGACCGAGTACATCGTCATCGCGTTCGTCGCGGTCGGCCTCATCGCGATCGCCGTCCGGTTCGTCCCGCGCGACGAGCACGGGGCGAGGCGGCTGCCGAGGGTCATCGACGAGTCCATCGGCGTCGCCGCGATCCGCGCGATCCTCCGCCGGCGCCCCGAAAAGGGCTGCTCACGCGCCCGCCGCCGCGACTGATGCTGCGCCTGCGGCGTTCGCTGAGCCCAGCGAAGAAGAGATCGCCTACCGGATCGGCGTCGCCGGTGCGCCCGCCCCGACGATCCCGTCCCGCCTGGTCGTCTCGAGGGGCGCGCTGCAGGCCCATCCGCCCGCGATTCCAGTGCTGCCGCCTGCCCCAACGACGGTCGTCCACGGCCAGCTGCCGCAGCGACGGCTGCAGGCCCATCCCGCCAGTTCTCTGGCCCTCCAGCGGCGCATCGCGGGCGCCGTGGCCGCGTCCGTCGTCGCCATCGCCCTGCTCGCCGTTGTGTTTGTGCCCAGGGAGACGGAGGGTGGCGTTCTGTCGGCGACGGGAACGCCATCGAACCCCGACTCGAACGCCGTCGGCGGCGCGTCGAGCGAGGAGCCAACCGCCCCTCCAAGCCCGTCGGCCTCGCCGGCCCTTGCCTCACCGAGCGTCGCGGGATCCTCGAGCGTGGCTACGCCGACACTTGCCGCAGCGACGCCGACTCCGGTCGCGACCCGCCGACCGACGGCGACGCCCGCACGCACGCCGAAGCCCACCCCGAAGCCGCCGACGCCCGCGCCCACGCCACCACCGACCCCACGCCCACGCCGACCGCCAGCCGCCGACCCCGACGCCGGCACCGACGCCGACACCGGCCACCGACGCCCACACCGCACGCCGACCCCGACGCCCGCGCTCCGACGCCGACCCCTGCCAGTCCGAGCGCGTCCGCGACGCCCTGAGCGCTGAGGCGCAGCTGCTATACTCCCGGCGGTTCGCTAGGGGGCCTATGAACGGGCTCGGACCGGTCGGCGCATACATTGCGATCCTCTCCGAGGTAGGCCTCGTCCTCCTCGTCACGATCCTGGCGGGAGTCCTCGCCGGTGTCTGGGTAGACTCGCAGTTGAGGACCGTACCGATCTTCCTCCTGGTGGGTCTCGGGCTCGGTCTGACGGCCGGTTTCGTCGGCTCGTACCGGCTCATGACGCGGTTCCTGTCCCGATACGACTGACAGGCGGCGGGACCGTTTGAGAATGTCTTCCCCGCGCGTCGGTTCGGCGCGGGAGCACGGGAGTCAGGGTGACGATCGACGAGACGCGTGAGGTGGAGGAGCCGACGGTTGACCCGTCGGAAACGCCGCCCGACGCACCCCGAAGAGCTCGAGGCTGCCGATCCTGGCGGTCATCGCCGCCGTCGTCGTCATCGACATCCTGGCCTTCATCCTCGTCCCGCCGCCGCCTGGCGAGAGCGGAACCGGGAAGTACCCGACCGACGGAATTTCGGCGAATCTCGAGCTCGTGCCGCCGCACGTCATCTTCGACCCGATCCACGGCGATGAGCCGGCGCACGGCGCGCTCGTCTTCTTCGAGCCAACGATCACGTCGACGATCCTGACCTCGTGGATCGTGATGGCGTTCATTCTCATCTTCGCGTTCGTGTTCACGCGCGGACTGCAGGACGTCCCGCGCCGCGGCCACAACCTCGTCGAATTCATGTTCGAGAGCCTCTCGAATTTCGCCGACTCGATCGGCGGGCAGCAGGCTCGCCGCTATGTGCCGCTGTTCGCGGCCCTCTTCCTGTTCATCCTGTTCTCGAACTGGAGCGGCCTGCTGCCCCTCGTCGGCAAGGTCGAGCTGCTCCGGGCGCCGACGAGCGATCTCAACATCACGATCGGCCTGGCGCTCGTCAGCTTCGTCACCTTCCACGTCGAAGGCGTCCGCAGCCTGGGTCTCAAGGGCTACCTCGCGAAGTTCTTTCCGCTCGGCGAGTTCCGGAAGGGAATCGGAGCCGGGCTGCTCGGCCTGTTCGTCGGGACGCTCGAGTTCCTGCTGGAGTTCGTCAAGCCCGTCACACTGGCAATGCGACTCTTTGGCAACATCTACGGCGGCGAGGTCGCGCTCGGCGTCGTGACGGCGCTGCTCATCGCGGTCTTCCCGATCGCGCTCGTCGGCCTGGAATTCCTGCTGAATTTCGTCCAGGCCCTCATCTTCTCAACCCTGACCCTCATGTTCACGCTCATCGCCATCGAGGGTCACACGGAGGATCACGCCACCGAGCATCCCCTCGAGGAGATCCCCGAAGGCAACATTGGACCGCCCAGGTCCGCTGAGCCGCACGGCTCGCCGGCGACCTGAGCGACAGCACTGGTCAAACACCTCGACGATCGATCGAGGCCAAGGAGGAAGGGTTCACATGGATCTGATCGGAGCGGGCCTGGCGGCCCTCGGCGTCATCGGCCCCGGCATCGGGATCGGCATCCTTACCGGGATGACGAACGCCGCCATCGGTCGTAATCCGGATGCGGCCGGCCAGATGCGCCTGCAGTTCATCCTGGGCGCGGCGTTCGCCGAAGGCCTCGGGGTCCTTGCGGTCGTCGTCGGCTTGCTGGTCATCTTCGCCAATCCGTTCGTCGGCGTAGCGCCCTAGGCGCAGGGGCACACGATCGACGTGGACATCCTGCTGTCGCTTGCTGCCGGCGCGGCCGATCTCGGCGTGCCCGCGCTGGCCGAGGAAGGTGGGGGCGCGGGTCTCCAGATCAACCTGTTCTGGATCATCGTCAGCTCGCTGAACTTCCTGCTGTTCCTGTTCCTGATCTCCCGATTCGCCTTCGGGCCGATCAACGGGCTGCTCGAATCGCGCCGGGCGCGGATCGAGCAGGGACTCAAGGACGCCGAGCAGGCGCGGCGCGACCGCGAGAGCGCCGAGAAGGAGCGAGTGGCGGCCTTGCAGGAGGCTCGCCGAGAAGCGAACGAGATTCTCGTTCGGGCCCAGAAGGTCTCCCAGGAGGCGCGCGAAGCGGACATCGCCGCTACCAAGGCCGATCTCGAGCGGATTCGCGAGCGGGCAGCCGCCGAAATCGAGGCAGAGAAGCAGCGCGCGATCGCCGACCTCCGCAACGAGGTCGCCGATCTCGCCCTGCGAGCCGCCAGCAAGGTCGTCGGGGAGAGCCTGAACACCGAGCGTGAGCGCCGGCTCGTAGAGGAGTTCCTGACCGAGATCGACGCCGAACCGACCGGCAGCGCGAGCGGCTGATGGCTCGACGGGACAGCGCACCTCGGCGGTTCGCCGACGCGGCATTCGAGATCGCGCTGCGCGATGACAACGTGGCGACGTGGCGGAAGCAGCTTGATGGAGCGGCCGAGACGGCCGCCTCCGAGGAGCTTCAGCGCGTGCTCGCCAACCCGGCGATCCCGCTGGAAGAGCGCATCAGTGTTGCCCGGAAGGTGTTCGCGTCGCTCGACGAGCCGGTGCTGAACCTCGTGCTGCTCCTGCTGAAGCGCGGCCGGATCGAACAGCTACCGCGCGTCGCCGCCGAATTCCGGCGGCTCGACGACAAGCGCAACAACCTCGTCCATGCCACTGTCACAAGTGCCGCCGCCCTGAAGCCCGCCGAGGTCAAGGCCATTGCCGCCCGCCTCGAGGAGCTGACTGGGAGCAGCGTCGACCTCGAGACGTCGGTCGATCCGGACCTGCTCGGCGGCGTCGTCGTGCGCGTCGGCGACCGCCTCATCGACGGGAGCGTCCGGGGCCGCCTTGAGCGGCTGCGGAACCAACTCGCCTCGGGCGCCCTGTAGGAGACCCCACCAATGGCCATTCGCTCCGACGAGATCACCAGCATCATCAAGGCGTCGATCGAATCGTTCGACGCCGGGCTCGAGACGCGCAGCGTCGGCACGGTCGTCGAGGTCGGCGACGGCATTGCCCAGATCTTCGGGCTGGACGGCGCGCTCGCCCAGGAGATGCTCGAGTTCCCGGGCGGCGTCATGGGCATGGCCCTCAACCTCGAGGAAGAGACAGTCGGCGCCGTCATCCTCGGCGACGCGAGCGCGATCAAGGAAGGCGACACGGTCAAGACGACCGGTCGCGTCGTCGAAGTGCCCGTCGGTCAGGCGCTCCTCGGCCGCGTCGTCGACCCGCTTGGCCGCCCGATCGACGACAAGGGCCCGATCGCCGCGAAGGCCAACCGGCCGGCGGAGCGGATCGCCCCGGGCGTCATCGTCCGCCAGGGCGTCGACACGCCGGTCCAGACCGGAATCAAGGCGATCGATGCGCTCATCCCGATCGGTCGTGGCCAGCGCGAGCTGATCATCGGCGACCGCCAGACGGGCAAGACCGCCATCGCCATCGACACGATCATCAACCAGAAGGGCAAGGGCCTCGTCTGCATCTACGTGGCGATCGGCCAGAAGCTCTCCACCGTGGCCAACACCGTCGCGGTCCTCGAGCAGAACGGGGCGATGGATCACACGATCGTCGTCGTCGCCGGTGCCGAGGATCCGGCCCCGCTCCAGTACCTCGCCCCGTACTCGGGCGTCGCGATGGGCGAAGAGATCATGGAGAACGGCGTCGAGGTCGCCGGCCAGGGCCTCGTCAAGGACGCCCTGTGCGTCTACGACGACCTCAGCAAGCACGCCTGGGCCTACCGCGAAATGGCACTCCTGCTCCGCCGCCCGCCCGGCCGCGAGGCCTATCCGGGCGACGTCTTCTACCTCCACAGCCGGCTGCTCGAGCGCGCCGCCCGGCTGAACGAGGAGAACGGCGGCGGCTCGCTGACCGCCCTGCCGATCATCGAGACCCAGGCGGGCGACGTCTCGGCCTATATCCCGACGAACGTGATCTCGATCACGGACGGCCAGATCTTCCTCGAGACGGACCTCTTCAACGCCGGCCAGCGGCCTGCCCTGAACATCGGCATCTCGGTCTCGCGAGTGGGCTCGGCCGCCCAGACGAAGGCCATGAAGAAGGTCGCGGCGCCGCTCAAGCTGGACCTGGCCCAGTACCGCTCGCTGGCGGCGTTCGCCCAGTTCGCGTCTGACCTCGACAAGGCGACCCGCGACCAGCTGACGCGCGGTGAGAAGCTCAGCGAGGTCGTCAAGCAGCCGCAGTACCAGCCGCTCCCGGTCGAGAAGCAGGTCGCGATCCTCTACGCGGCGACGACCGGCAAGCTGGACGACGTCCCGACGCCGCGGGTCAAGGAGTTCGAGACGCAGTTCTATCGCTTCCTGGAGACGGAGCGCCCGAACATCCTCGAGGAGCTCGGCGGCACCAAGAACCTGTCCGACGAGCTCGCGACCGCCCTCGACGAGGCCCTCGACGCCTTCCGCCAGAGCTTCCTCGCTTGACGATCGGCGCCCGTACGGCCCCACGGCCGAGGCCGCTAGATGGCGAGCCAGCGCGACATTCGCCGGCGGATCGGCGCCGTCAAGAACATCAAGCAGATCACCCGCGCGATGCAGTTCGTCGCCGCGTCGAAGCTGAAGCGCGCCCAGGACGCGACCCTCGCCTCGCGACCGTACAGCGAGAAGATCGACGAAGTCCTCGCCGACCTCGCTGTCGTTCTCAGCGGCGAGGAGCACCCGCTGCTGGCCAAGCGCGAGGGCGGCAAGCGACTGATCGTGCTGATCACGACCGATCGGGGCCTCGCCGGGCCGCTCAACACGAACACGATCCGGTTCGCAGCCCAGGAGATCACCGGCAAGGCCGCGGACCTCGCCGTCGTGACCGTCGGGCGCAAGGGCCGCGACGCGATGCGCCGGGCGCGCGTCCCGCTCGAGGCCCATTTCGAGGGCTACGGCGACCGGCCGACGTTCGCCGACGTCCTGCCGCTCGCGCGGCTCATCACCGACGACTACCTCGCCGACAAGTACTCGAGCGTCGACATCATCTACAGCCAGTTCGTCTCGACGCTGACCCAGCGGCCCGCGCTGGATACGCTGCTCCCGATCGAGCCGACCGAGGACACGGAGGGGATCCCGGGCAACCAGTTCATCTTCGAGCCGAACCCGGCCGCCGTCCTCACCCAATTGGTGCCCCGCTACATCGCGACCCGCCTCTTCCAGGCCGTCCTCGAGAGCAAGGCGAGCGAGGAGTCGAGCCGGATGGTCGCGATGAAGAACGCGACCGAGAATGCCGACGAGCTCGTCGAGGACCTGACGCTTTCGTACAACAAGGTTCGCCAGGCGAACATCACCCGCGAGATGATCGAGATCGCGTCCGGCGCGCAAGCGCGCTAGGCGCGAAGCCGAACCCAGGAGGCAAACGACACATCATGCCGACCGCCACAAAGACCCCAGCAGCAACCGGGCGGGTGATCCAGATCACCGGACCCGTCGTCGACATCGAGTTCCCCGCCGGCGAGCTGCCGGCGATCTACAACGCCGTGGCGATCGAACGCAAGGGTCAGCCGGACCTCGTCTGCGAGGTCCAGCAGCATCTCGGCAACAACTGGGTCCGTTCCGTCGCCATGACGACGACCGACGGCCTCGCCCGCGGGATTGCCGTTCGCGACACCGGCGGCCCGATCTCCGTGCCGGTCGGCGAGGTAACCCTCGGCCGGGTCTTCGACGTCCTCGGCAACCCGATCGACGGCAAGGGTGACGTCGACCGCTCCAAGACCCTCCCGATTCACCGCGCCGCGCCGCCGTTCGACCAGCAGACGACCGAGGTCGAGGTCTTCGAGACGGGCCTGAAGATCATCGACCTCATCTGCCCGTTCAAGAAGGGCGGCAAGGTCGGCATCTTCGGCGGCGCCGGCGTCGGCAAGACGGTCATCATCCAGGAGCTCATCCGGAACGTCGCCCAGGAACACGCCGGCGTGTCGGTGTTCGCGGGCGTGGGCGAGCGCTCGCGCGAGGGCAACGACCTCATCCGCGAGATGACCGAATCGGGCGTCATCGAGAAGACGGCCTTCGTGTTCGGCCAGATGAACGAGCCGCCCGGTGCCCGCCAGCGCGTCGGCCTGAGCGGCCTGACGATGGCCGAGTACTTCCGCGACGAGGAGAACCGCGACGTCCTCCTCTTCATCGACAACATCTTCCGCTTCACCCAGGCCGGCTCGGAGGTCTCCGCGCTCCTCGGCCGCATGCCGTCGGCGGTCGGCTACCAGCCGAACCTCGCGACGGAGATGGCCGCGCTCCAGGAGCGCATCACCTCGACGAAGAACGGCTCGATCACCTCGCTCCAGGCGGTCTTCGTGCCGGCCGACGACTACACGGACCCGGCCCCGGCGACGACCTTCGCCCACCTCGACTCGACGATCCGCCTCGAACGCTCGATCGCCGAGCTCGGCATCTACCCGGCGGTCGACCCGCTGACCTCGACGTCCCGCGTCCTCGACCCCAATGTCGTCGGCCAGGAGCACTACGACGTCGCCCGCGAGACGCAGCGCGTGCTGCAGCGCTATCGCGACCTCCAGGACATCATCGCGATCCTCGGGATCGACGAGCTGTCCGAGGAGGACAAGGCGACGGTCGCCCGGGCGCGCCGCCTCCAGCGCTTCGCCAGCCAGCCGTTCTTCGTCGCCGAGGTCTTCACCGGCCGGTCCGGCGCGTACGTCTCGATCAAGGACACGGTCGCGTCATTCAAGGAGATCCTCGAGGGCAGCACCGACACGCTGCCCGAGCAGGCGTTCTTCCTCGCCGGCACGATCGAGGACGTTCGAGCGAACGCCGAGAAGCTGGCGGGCTGAGGCACATGCCACTTCAGCTGGAGATCGTCACGCCGGAGAAGCAGGCCTACGCCGACGAGGTCGATTCGGTCGTCCTGCCCGGCACCGAGGGCGAGCTGGGCGTCCTGCCGCACCATGCACCTCTCGTTTCGACGCTCGGCATCGGCGAGCTGCGGATCCGGAAGGGCGGCGTGGAGGAGTCCTTCGCGATCGTCGGCGGCTTCCTCCAGGTCCTGCCGGACAAGGTCGTCGTGATGGCCGAGACGGCCGACATGGCCTCCGAGATCGACGTCGAGAAGGCCCAGCAGGCGCGGGCCGAGGCGGAACGCGCCCTGGAGGAGGGCTACCACGAGGGGGCCGACCTCTCAGCGGCGCGAGCGGCACTCCAGCAGGCACTCCTCCGGATCCGGGTGGCCGAGCGCCGTCACCGCGAGGGTCGTCGGCCCCGCTGAGGGTCAGTTCATGGCTGACGCCCGGCCATTCCAGTGGGAAGTCACGCCCGAGCCGATCACCAAGGAGGTGTTCCGGATCGAGGGCGGGCGGCCGCTGCGCGGGACCGTTCCGATCAGCGGCTCGAAGAACGCCGCCCTCAAGCTGTTCGCCGCTGCGACGCTGACCGGCGAGCGCTGCCGGTTCACGAACGTCCCGGAGATCGAGGACGTCCGCGTCATGGCCGAGACGCTGCGCGATCTCGGGGTCGTGGTGGATCACCCGGCGGCAAACACATACGAGGTCGCCTCGGGCGACGTCGAGTGGCTGTTCGTGCCACTCGAGGCGGCGGCCAAGATGCGGGCCAGCTTCATCCTGCTCGGCCCGCTCCTCGCCCGGTTCGGCCGGGTCATCATCAGCAACCCCGGCGGCGACCGGATCGGGCGGCGGCCGGTCGATCTCCACGTCGACGCCATGCGCGCGCTCGGTGCGCAGATCGACTACCGAAACGGCTACTTCTTTGCCACCGCGCCGGGACGGCTCCGCGGCACGGAGGTTCGGTTCCCGTTCGTGTCGGTCATGGGCACCGAGAACGCGTTGCTGGCCGCGACGCTCGCCGAAGGCCAGACGGTCATCCGACCGGCCGCCCAGGAGCCCGAGATCGACGATCTAATCGCCTTCCTCCAGAAAATGGGCGCCGAGGTCCAGCGGACGTACCCGGACACGATCGAGATCCAGGGCAAGAAGCGCCTCCGCGGCGCTGAGCACCACGTCGTGTCCGACCGGATCGAGGCCGGCACGTTTGTCATTGCAGGGGCGGTCACAGGAGGCACGATCACGCTCACGGGGGCCCCCTGCGACCACCTCGGCGCGTTCATCGAGACCGTCGGCCGCTCGGGCGTCTCGCTCAACTGCGGCCGCGACACCATCGAGGTCGATGGGAGTGCGATCGGTGACGCAGGTTTTCGGGCCGTGGACATCGAGACCGCCCCGTACCCCGGGCTGGCCACGGACCTCCAGCCGCCGACGTCCGTCCTGCTGACCCAGGCCCACGGCGCCTCCCATGTCCACGAGGCGATCTTCGAGGACCGCCTCGAATGGCTGTCAGAGCTCAAGCGCATGGGCGCCAAGGCGGAGGTCCGGGACGGCCGTCACGCTACGATCACGGGTCCAACGCCACTTCACGGCGCCGAAGTCGAGATCGGCGACCTGCGGGCCGGCGCGTCGCTCATACTCGCCGCCCTCGCCGCCGAGGGTGCCACCACGATTCACGGTGCACACCACGTGCACCGGGGGTATGAGAACATCGAGCGCAAGTTCCTGGACCTCGGGGCCAGGATCGAGCGCCTCGCAGAAGGGAACGAATCGACCAACTCATGAAGATCGGCATCGACCTCGGCACCGCCAACGTCCTCGTCTACGTGAAGGGCAAGGGCGTTGTCATCACGGAACCGTCCGTCGTGGCGGTCTCCGACGACAACCGGATCGTGGCCGTCGGCGAAGAGGCCCGCGAGATGATCGGCCGGACGCCCGGCAACATCCAGGCCATCCGCCCGATGAAGGACGGCGTCATCGCCGACTACGTCATCACCGAGGCGATGCTCCGCTTCTTCATCGCCAAGGCGACGAAGGGCCGGATCGGCTTCACCCGGCCGGAGGTGATGATCAGCGTTCCGGCGGGCGTGACGTCCGTCGAGAAGCGGGCGGTTCGCGACGCCGCGCTCAAGGCCGGCGCCAAGGAGGCCTATCTGATCGAGGAGCCGCTCGCGGCGGCGATCGGGGCCAACGTGCCGATCAGCGGGCCGTCCGGGAACATGGTCATCGACATCGGTGGCGGGACGAGCGAGATCGCGGTCATCGCCCTCGGCGGAATCGTCGTCTCGACCTCATTGCGGGTGGGTGGCAACAAGTTCGACGAGAGCATCGCGACGTACATCCGCAAGAAGTACAACCTCATGATCGGCGAGCGGACGGCCGAAGAGGTGAAGATCCAGATCGGCACCGCCCTGCCGCTCGAGCGTGAGCTCACGATGGAGGTTCGCGGCCGCGACCTCATCGCCGGCCTGCCGCGCACGATCCCGATCACCAGCTCCGAGGTCATGGAGGCGATCGAGGCTCCGCTCCAGCAGCTCGTCGCCGCCGTGCGACTCGTCCTCGAGCAGACGCCGCCCGAGCTCAGCTCCGACATCATCGACAAGGGCATGGTCATGTCCGGTGGCGGCTCGCTCCTGCGGAACATCGACAAGCTGCTCACCCAGGTGACGGGTGTTCCGTGCCACGTCGCCGAGAACTCGCTCAACTGCGTCGCCCTCGGCACAGGCCTGGCGCTCGAACACTTCGACTTCTTCAAAAAGTCGCTGGTCTCCCAGGTCTAGGCACTTGGAACTGGCACCCTCAGTGCCGAGTGGCACCCTCAACCGAGGAATTGCCACTCGCCCACCGAGGTCCGAGGCGGAGCTCCGTGACGCCACGGCCCGAGCGTCCCGACGCGCGTTCGTCGATCTTCACGTTCACACGTCGGCGTCATTTGATTCCATCGCGTCGCCCGAGTCGGTCGTGAGGGCCGCCGCGATGCGCGGACTGACCCACCTGGCGATCACCGATCACGACCGGATCGAGGGCGCCGTTGCCGCCCGCGACATCGCCCGGACTGCCGCGCCCGAGTTGACGGTGATCGTCGGCCAGGAAGTCAAGACCCGCGACGGCGACATCATCGGCGTGTTCCTCGAACGGGACGTTCCAAGCCACCTCCCACCGACGGAGGCGATCGCCGAGATTCGCGCCCAGGGCGGCCTCGTGGGGATTCCTCATCCATTCGACCGCTTCCGGGGCTCGCTGCTCGACGATGAGCTGCTCGACGTCCCTCGCGCCGCTCGTCGACTGGGTCGAGACGCACAATGCCCGGATCATGGTCGGCAACGGCAACGAGCAGGCAGCCGCATTCGCCCTCGCCCACGACCTGCCGGGCGTCGCGGTCTCCGACGCCCACTCGGCGATGGAGATCGGGGTGGCCTACGTGGCCCTCGACGGCGATCCGTCATCGGCAGCGGGCCTGCTGGCGGCTCTTCGCCAGCGCCGAACTCGTCTCCGGGCGAGCGACATTCTTCATCCGCGCCGTCACGCCGATCGCGAAAGTGATCCAGCGCCTCCGCGGAAACGGCCGCCAGGCCGACCGCCCGATGAGCGAGCGTCCACCGGACGATCCACTCCCGACGCCTCCGGAAGGCTCACCCGTCGCCGGTTCCGGCGCCCCGGCCGACGAGGGCGAGCGCCGGTCCGGGTTCGACCGCAGGAGCGGCCAGCGCCGGCGCGATCGTCGCGGGGCCCACGTCCCGGATCGCCGCTCTGGGGCTGAGCGCCGGCTCGAGGACGAGCGCCGCAGCGAGGATCGGGTCAGCGCCGACTCGTTGTCCCTCGGGCGCCGCCTCCGCCAGCCGAAGACGATCATCTCCCTCGTCCTGCCGATCATCCTGCTCATCCTGTTCGTCCGGGCCCTCCCGGGCTTCAAGCTGGACGAGCTTCCGGGCCACATCCTCCAGGCGAACCCGCTGCTACTCCTTGCCGCTTTCGCGGTGTTCTACCTGGGGTTCCCCTTGCGCGGATTGCGCTGGGCCGTGCTCATTCGCGGCACCGGTTACCCGCTTCGCCTTCGCGACGCCACCGAGATCATCTTCATCTCGTGGCTCGTCAACTGCCTCGTTCCGGCGAAGCTGGGCGACCTCTACCGGGCATACCTCCTCAAGATCAACAGCACCGTCTCGCTCAGCCGGACATTCGGGACGGTGTTCATCGAGCGGGTCCTCGATCTCTTCGCGATCGTCGTGTTCGGCCTGGGTTCGGGCTACTGGAGCTTCCGCGGGAGCCTGCCGGACCAGGTCCAGATCGTGTTCCTCATCGGCGTCATCGTCGTGATCCTCCTCGCCGCCGGGCTCCTGACGATGCGCAACTTCGGTCGGCGCGTCATCCTCGCCCTGCCGCTCCCGCACACGGTCATCGAGTTCTACGACCGGTTCGAGGAGGGGGTCTTCTCGGCCGTCGGCATGCGGGCCCTGCCGAGGCTCATCCTGCTGACCGGCCTCATCTGGACGACCGAGGCGATGCGTCTCTTCCTCGTCGTCGAGGCACTTGGCTTCCCGGACGTCCATCTCGGCATCAGCGGCGCGTTCTTCGTGGCCCTGACCGGATCACTCATGACGGCTGTGCCGTTCACGCCCGCAGGGATCGGCGTCGTCGAGACCGCGGTCGTCTTCGTCCTCACCACGGTTTACGGCATCCCGCCGACGGAGGCGCTTGCAATCACGCTGATCGACCGGGTGATCAGCGTCCTGTCGATCATCTTCTTCGGCTCGATCGCCTACTCGGTCTCCGGCAAACGCCGCGGCGAGGGACTGGAGGGTCCGGGCCACAGCCCGGAGCCAGAACCCGCCGGCTGACGGCCGCGCCCGCGCCGCGCCGAGTTAGACGCGCGGCCCGCTGTGCACCGACTTGCAATTCAGGCTGCAAGCTACGTTGTGTACAGTTGCCGTCTTAGCCGCACTGACCCACCTGCCCGCCCCGGGATTGGCGTGACGAGCGAGTCGGTGGTGATGACGGACGGACCCGCGGCCGACCCAGGAGGCCCGCGGCCGACCAGACCTAAGGTCAGAGTCGCCGCCTCAGTTAGTCGAGTCTTCCTGCGTGGTCGATCAGCATTCTTGGTTCGCCGCTCCCAACTCTCTCTCGCCCGCACCGTGGCAGACCGCACCGGAGTCGACCGATCCCTCGGTCCCCGGCGGAACCCAGGGGGTACGAACGGGTGATACAGCCGGGCTATGCCCAGACGGGATAGTGCGATGAGCGCGGAGTACCCCGCGCGCGCGACGCACGGAGCGCCGAACCAAGCAATGACCAGCCAGAACGGCCGCGCATTCAACGAATGGCTTCGAGCCCAGCTCAAGGCCAAGAAGATGTCGCAGCGGCAACTCGCACAGCAGTCCGGTGTCGATCACTCGACGATCTCCCGGTTGATCCGGGGCGACCGGATGCCCTCGCTCGGCACGGCGACCAAGCTCGCCCGCGGCCTTCGCGAGCTGCGCGAGGACGCCGACACGGCGCAGTACCTCGGCCTCGTGACCGCAGGCGCAATGAACCCGACCGCCCGCGTCGAGTACGCCCTTCGAGCGGACGAGATGCTGAGCGAGCCGCAGGTGCGCCAGATCATGGAGTACTACCTGGCCGTCCGGATGCGCCGCTTCGGCCGCGCCTTCCAGCCGAACGAGGGTTCCTCGAATCGGCCGCCCGAGCGACCCGTCGCCCGATCACAGCCGTCGATCGGCGGACCCGTCGTGGCCGGCGTCGGACAGACCACCACCGGCCTCTCCGGCAGTCGACCCGTCGGACGGCCGATGGGCCGCCAGGGTCGTCCGTAGGGCCCACTACCGACTACACCTCAGGGCTCGACCCGGATCGCCCTCCACGTCCGGGTCTCGGGGACAGCGAAGGCCGGCGTCTGGGGCGCCGGCCTTCGCTTTGCTTGCCTGCGGGGGACGGCTGTCGCGCCTGGACGCCGCTGGCTGCGTTGCCCGCTGCGCTCCTCGCTCACGGGCCTTGAGGCCCGCTCGCTCCGGTGCTCGCCGGCCGCCTTGCCAGCGTCGCCCATCCGCGACGAACGCAGTCGGGCGTCTAGCGGTAAACCGACACCCAGCGGCCTGGGGCGGCTTCGAAGCGGTCCAGTAGTTCGCGATCGCCTGCCAGGGCGTCCTCTGCGGGGCCGCCACAGGGCGCGCCGATCGCGGTCTCGAACAGGGCGTCGCAGAGGACGACGTGGGTCGCGGCGCCGGCGCCGGCCGTCTCCGCGACGACGGCGGCGCCGGCCGCGACGAGCGGGAACCGCATCGCGTCGGCCGACTTGAAGGCGGGCAGGCTCACCAACGAGATCGGGGAAGGCGCCGGCCGCCATGACGCGTGCGGCTGCGGCGCGACCGGCGGGCCACCCTCCGTCGGCGACGACGGCCGGCGGCTGACGCGAGAGATTGAAGACCACGAGGACGCGCCACGATTCCCGCTGCCACGGCGGCTCCTACCGGGAACGAGACGTCCGCGGGCCGCCAGCGGGCGATCGCAGCCACACCGAGCCCTACCGCGGCGAACACGATCGGGTCGGCGAACGCGTGGTAGTGGTCGTTCGGCAGGCCCGGAATGACCGTGGCGAGGCCGCTCGCGGCGACGGTCAGGGCGATGATCGACCAGGCGAGCGTCGCGGCAAACCACCGGGCGGCGGTCCGCTCCGCTCCGACGCCGGCAGCCGCCCGCCAGGCGAGGAGCCCGACCACGAGGGCCGTCGCCAGGAGCGCGGCGATCGGCGCGTCCGTTACGAGTCCGGTCAGCGGCCACGCCAGCACGCGGAGCGCGACGACGAAGAGGCGGAACGGGAGGGCCATCGCCGACGGCTCCCCGCCGCCCGTGATGAAGTCCACCGCCGCCCGCACCTCGGAGAAGTCGTGGCCGAGCTCGTGGACCGCTAGCGGAACATAGCTGAGGGCGAGCAGGGCAAACGTCAGCAACCCCGCCCGGACGCGGGCGGATCGTTCAGACCCTGGGAACCGCCTGCGTAGGTCCGCCACCCAGAGCCCCGCTACCGGCGGCAGGAGGACGCTTCCCAGCACGTGGCAATGCATCGTGACGATGACCCCGAGTCCGGCCACGATCCACCACGCGGCGCGGCCGCCCGTCCACGCCCGCCATGCAGCCGCGAGGGCGATCGAGCTCGAAAGCGCGATGAGATTCGGGTTCCAGATGAACGTCGACTCGTCGACCGCGCTCGCGGATACGGCCATGAGGAGGCCCGCGACAGCGCCGGCGACGGGGCCGCCGATCGCTCGCGCCAACCACCACGTGACCCCGACCGCGGCGACACCCGCGAGCGCGATCGCGCCGACGACGCCGAGGGGATCCGCGCCCGTCAGGGCCGCAGCCGGCGCCAGCAGGTAGTAGTAGAGGACGCCGTGATGGAAGTCGCCGATCGACGTCGGTGGGCCCAGGAGCGGCAGCTCGCCGGCCCCGACGAGCGCCCTGAGAACGAGCATGTCGTGGCCCTGGTCCGCGTCCCACGTCCCGCGGGTCGCGAGATCGACGAAGCGAAGCACCGCGGCCAGGAGCAGCAGCCCCGCGAGCACGAGCCAGTCGAGGATCGGCTGGGCCGTCGACGTGCGGAGGCGAGCGAGCACCGCCGGGCTCAGGGCCGCGCCGGGTCGAGGCTCGAGCTCGAGCTCGGGGTCCGGCGCGGGCGCCGACCGAGCCCGGCTTCCGCGGACCGTCATCGCCCCCGGTGGCAGCGGCTCGAGCGGACGCCCCGCGGCGAGGGCGAGGGCACGGGCGATGTTGATCGCGTCATAGCCCTCGTCCATCCCGGGTGTCTCGAGGTAATAGGTGGCCCCGGCGAGCAGGGGGTGGCGCAGGAGATGGGCCATGCCCACCTCGCCGATCTGGCCGGCGCCGACATGTTCGTGGCGATCGGTGTGCGAGCCCAGCTCCGACTTGGAGTCGTTGAGGTGGACCATCGGCAGCCGACCGATCCCGATCCTTGCATCGAATCCGTCGAGGAGCTCGTCGATCGCATCCGGCTCGGATAGGCGATAGCCCGCGCCCCAGGCGTGCGCGGTGTCCAGGCAGAACGCGACTCGGTCGTCGGGGACGCCGCGCGCGGCGATGGCCTCGGCGATGTCGGCCAGCTCCTCGATCGTCGTTCCGATCCCGAATCCGCCGCCGGCCGAATTCTCGAGGACCAGCACCGCGGCGTCCGGGCCATCGTTCGTCTCGGCGATCACGCGGGCGACTCCGTCTGCGATCCGCTGCGTTCCGGCCGCGACGCCCGCGCCGCGGTGGGACCCGGTGTGGATGTTGACGAAGCGAGCCGCGAATCCCGGCGCGCTCCGGAGATCGTTCGTCAGGACGCCGATCGACCGTTCGAAGAAGTCCTCCTCGGGTCCCGCCAGGTTGACGAGATACGCGCCGTGAATTGCGACCGGCCCGATCCCGTGCTCGCGGAGGCGCTCCCGGAAGGCTTCCTGCTCCTTGGGCGGATCGGCCCGACGATGCCAAGCGGTCGGGTTGTCGCCGAAGATCTGCATCGCGCTGGCGCCGATCTCCTTTGCCCGATCGACCGCCCGGACCATTCCGGCGCCGAGGGGCAGGTGGGCGCCGAGTCGACGGCCGTCGGGGAGCATCGCCGCCATCGTAGCCGACGATGCCCGGCTCGGACCCGGGTGCTACGGTTCCGGCCATGGCGGACGAGCTGCGCCGGCTGACGGAGCAGGAACGGGTGATCCGGGCGTTCGTCCGGGACGGCCGCCTCGCGTCGATCCCGGCCAAGCCGAAGAAGCGCGACCTGCTCCTGCCGTACCTCCTGGACCTGGCCTTCCCGGAGGATCGGGACTACGAGGAGCGCGAGGTGAACCAGCGATTGGCGCTCCTCCACCGCGATGTCGCCGCCCTCCGCCGCTACCTCGTCGATGGCGGGCTCATGACCCGTGACGCGGGCGTCTACCGCCGGGTCTTGCCGATGGCCACCGACGCGCCCCGACCCGACCCCTGGCCGTCGGTTCAGCCACCGCGGCGCCCGCGGCCGGTCAAGGAGCCGGACGAGTAACCCAGCCTCCGGCCGGGCGACGATCGCGGGTCAGTGCTGGCCGTTGGACCGGCGGCTCGCCTTGGAGCGGTCGACCGGGTAGGTGGTGTACTCGCCGCCGACCATCGGTTCGATCAACCCGAGATCGCCGTCGCCGCGGCGGTACAGGATGTTGATCCGCTCGTTCTCGGCGTTGACGAAGATGAAGAACTGGTGGCCGAGCTCCTCCATCCGGGCCGCGGCGTCCTCCTCGAACATCGGCTCGATTCCGAACCGCTTCGTCTTGACGATCTGGTGCTCGCGCTCTGTCGTCGACGTGCCGTCGGCGATCCTGCGCAGGATCTGCTTCTCCTGCTCCGGCCTGGCGCGGACCCGCGGCTTCTCGCGGTGATCGACCGCCCGGCGCTCGAGCTTGTCCACGACCTCGTCGACGCCGGCGCGGTGGCTGACCGCTGCTGCGTGCGTCCGGAGGGGTTGACCGTCGATGACGAGCGTCACCTCGACGATGTGTGAATCGGCGGCGCTGCGGTGCTGTTCGACGGACAGCTCGACCAGGGCGTCCGAACGATCATCGAGCATCCGCTCGAGGCGCTTGAGCTTCCGCTCCGCGTAGGCCCGAACGCGATCGGAAACCTCGATGTTCTTGCCCTTGACGATCGTCCTCAACGCTCACCTCCCCGGAGACGCGCGTCTCTGCTCGACGCGGGGTTTGGGCCGGCTGAGGCGGATCGGCAGGACGACCCGCCGCCATCCGAGTCTACACCCGCCCCGGCAGCGGATGGCTCTGTCGACGGCCGCGTGGGTCCCGGCCAGGCGCGCGCGTTTGGTCGCAGCTAAGCGGGTCCTGCGAGGATCGCGCGCATGAGCGGTCTTGCCGCGCTCGGGGCGCGCGTCCTGGACCTCGCGCTGCCCGCCCGCTGCCCGGGCTGCGGGACGGAGGGCCCGCCGATCTGCGCGGCATGCCTGCCTGCGCTCGACGCCCGGTTGGAGGTGCCGGCCGGCATCGCGATCGGGCTGCCGTCAGACATTCCGCCGCCCTTGCTCCAGCTCGAATGGTGCGCGCCGTTCACGGGGTTGATCAGGAACGCGCTGCACGAGCTGAAGTACGCCGGTGAGAAGCGGCTGGCGGTCCCGCTCGGGGCCGCGATCGCGCGGCGCTGGCGTCGGGCGGGTGCCGGCGGCGACCTGCTGGTGCCCGTGCCTGTCCATGCCGATCGGGCGCGGTCGCGCGGCTACGACCAGGCAGAGCTGATCGCGCGGGCGGCCGCTCGCGAGCTCGGGCTTCCGTGTGCCCCGATCCTCGAGCGGGCGCGGGCCACGATCGCCCAGTTCGACCTCGACCGAACGGCCCGCGCAACGAACGTCGACGGCGCATTCCGGCTGCGACCCAGGGCCACGCCGGCCGGCGACCAGGATCGGCGCCCGCTCTCCGGCCGCTGGGTCATCCTCATCGACGACGTCGTCACGACGGGCGCCACCCTCGCGGCCTGTGCCCAGCCGCTGCTCGAGGCGGGTGCCGTGGGCGTGTCGGCGGCGACTGTCGCCCGGGAACGCTGAGCCGGCAAGTCAGGCGGCGCGCACCCGGTCAATCGAGGGCGATGCGATCCCCGACGGCGGTCGCGCTGGCCTGGATCGTCCCGACCGGCAGTTCGAGAACTCCTTTGGCCCCTCGCACGAGGGGCACGAGCCCGCGCCACGCGGGAAGTCGCTCGTGAACGGACACGACGGGTCGCGCTCCATCGGCCTCCGCCCGGCCCAGGAACACCGCATCGATCGCGAACCGCATGAACATCATGTGGATGCCATTGCTGTCGGGCAGCCAGAGCCCGGAGCCATCGGGCAGCGTCGCCCGGCCCATCAGGCCCTTGAACTTGCCCCACAGGCTGCTCGCCACCTCGACATCAGAGGCAAGCACCGTCGACCTCGACAGGTTGCGCGCAGCCATGCTCGCGTCCCCGACCGGACGGGACCCTGGGACCTAGAGGCCGCTCGGGGTCAGGTTGAGGATGATGAGGATGATGGCCGGCCCGAGGATGACGATGAAGAGCGACGGGAAGATGCACCCGACGAGCGGGAACAGCATCTTGATCGGCGCCTTCGCGGCCTGCTCCTCGGCGCGCTGGCGGCGCTCGATGCGGAGCTGTTCGGACTGGACCTGGAGGACCTTCGAGATCGACACACCGAGCTGTTCGGCCTGGATGATCGCGCCGATGAAGTTCGTCAGCGGGCCGACCTCGGTCCGCGGGACGATGTCGCGCAGCGCTTCGCGGCGCGCCTTGCCGACCCGGACCTCGGCCAGGGCCCGGCGGAACTCTTCCGTCAGCGGCCCGTGGAGCTTCTCCACGACCTTGCCGAGCGCGGCGTCGAAGCCGAGTCCGGCCCGGACGGAGATCGTCAGCAGGTCGAGGGCGTCCGGGATCTGGAGCAGGATCGCGTGCTGGCGCTTGCGGACGCGACCGCCGAGCCAGAACTCGGGAACCGTGTAGCCGAACAGGAGTCCAACGACGCCCATCCCGAAGTTCAGCGGGATCGGCAGCTTCATGAAGCCGACAACGACGAACAGGAGGACAAAGATGATCGCCCCGATGACCGCCGAGACGGCCTTCACGCCCAGCCAGTCGGCGACCCGCAGGTTGCCCGGGTTGCCGGCAAGCGCGAGTCGTTTCTCGGCCTTCTCCTGGAACGAGCTGCTGGCCATGCGTGACACGCGACCGGACAGCGCGGCGGCGAGCGGCCGCAGGGTGCGCTCGATGAACGGCTGCTGAAGCTCGAGCTCTTCGAGGTTCTTCGCCTGCATCGCGCCGAGCTGAGTGAGCCGCGCCTGGACCGGATCGACCGGCGACTTGCCGGACAGACCCAGGAAGATCAGCAGGATGGCTCCTGCCGCGACCGCGGCGATGATGATCGGGAGGAGCGTGGGGGGCATCGGCTCAGACCTCGATGTCGACGATTTTTCGGATGAGCATGAAGCCGATGAACATCATGAACCCGCCGACGAGGAGGAGGACGACGCCGGCCGGAAGGCCGAGGACCGCGGGCGGATTGAGGAACATCGCGTCCATGAAGTTCGGGGCGGCAATGAACAGGAAGCCGGCGAGGCCGATCGGCAGGAAGCCGACGACATAGCCCGACAGCCGCTGCTGGGCCGTGAGTGTCTGGATCTCGCCCTTGATCCGGACTCGCTCGCGGATCGTGTAGGCGATCGAGTCGAGGATCTCGGCGAGGTTGCCACCGACGGTGTGCTGGATGGAGATGGCCGTGGCCATCAGCTCGAGGTCGTCCGACCGGACGCGGCGGACCATGTTCTCGAGGGCCTGCTCGAACGGCAGGCCAAGGTTGACTTCGCGGATGACCCGCCCGAACTCGAGCGAGATCGGCGGTCGCGACTCGCGGACGACAAGCTCGATGGCCTGGAGGAACGACGAGCCCGCGCGAAGCGCGTTGGCGAGCAGGGTGATCGTGTCCGGAAGCTGCTTGTTGAAGGACTTGAGGCGTCCGCTCTTGCGGCGTCCGAGCCACATCCGCGGCAGGAAGAAGCCGAGCATGACCCCGACGAGCAGGGCGATCGGCGTCCGCAGCGCCGGGAGACCCAGCGAGAAGACGATCATGAGGAGCGGGACCCCGACGATCGAGGCCGCCCAGATCGCGAGGAACTCGCTTGGCTTGAGTTTGAGGTCCGCACGGGCGATGTCCCGGGCGAGGTTCGCCCCGAAGTCGCGCTGCTCGACGACCCGGTTGAGTGAGGCGAGTGCCACGCTCTGCGAGATCATCTCGGCGATGCCGCCACCGGCGACGTTCGCCGTCGGATCCTTGCCGGACGCGTAACGTTCCAGACGGTTGCTGACCGCGGACCCGCTGCCGGACGTCGCAATGCCGATTGCGATCAGGAAGATCGCCGCGGCCGCAATGCCAGCGACAATCAGAGTAATAGGCACAGGTCCGCCTCCTCCCCGCTCTTAGTAGCTGAAGCCGAAGACGCCGGGTGGCAGGTTGATTCCCATCACCTCGAACTTCTCGACGAATTTTGGCCGGATGCCGGTCGGCTTCAGCCGACCCTGGATCTTGCCTTCGACGATGCCGGTCTGTTCGAAGACGAACACATCCTGCATGACGATGACGTCGCCTTCCATCCCCTGGACCTCGGTGATGTTGACGATTCGGCGCGAGCCGTCCTTGAGGCGGCTCTGCTGAACGATCAAATCGACCGCGGAGGCGACCTGCTCGCGGATGGCCCGGACCGGCAGGTCCACGCCGGCCATGAGGACCATCGTCTCGAGGCGCGACAGCATGTCGCGAGGGCTGTTGGCGTGGCCGGTGGACATCGAGCCGTCATGGCCCGTGTTCATGGCCTGGAGCATGTCGAGCGCTTCGCCTGACCGGCACTCCCCGACGATGATGCGATCGGGCCGCATCCGGAGGGAGTTGCGGACGAGCTCGCGGATCGGGATCGCGCCCTTGCCTTCGATGTTCGGCGGGCGCGACTCCAGGGTCACGACGTGCTCCTGGCGAAGCTGAAGCTCGGCTGCATCTTCAATGGTTACGATCCGCTCGTCGTTCGGGATGAATGACGAGAGGACGTTGAGGGTAGTCGTCTTGCCGGAGCCCGTGCCGCCCGAGACGAAGAGGTTCAGGCGAGCCTCGACGCAGGCGCGGAGGAAGTCGAACATGTCCGACGTCGCCGTCCCGAACCGGATCAGGTCCTCGGTCGTGAACGGCGAGGCGGAGAACTTCCGGATCGTGATCACGGGCCCGACGAGCGACAGGGGCGGGATGATGGCGTTCACGCGGGAGCCGTCGGTCAGGCGAGCGTCGACCATGGGGCTCGACTCGTCGACGCGGCGACCGATCGGGGCGATGATCCGATCGATGATCCGCATCACGTGGTCGTCGTTCTGGAAGACGACGTTCGTCAGCTCGAGCTTGCCCGACCGCTCGATGTAGACCTGGCGGGGGCCGTTGACCATGACCTCCGAGATCGACTCGTCGCGCAGGAGCGGCTCGAGCGGTCCGAGACCGATGATCTCGTCGGTGATCTGCTCGAGCATCCGGACGCGCTCGGCACGGGTCAGGGCGAGGCCTTCCTCGTCGATGACCTTGCCGAAGATCTCCTCGATCTGGCGCCGGACCTCGACCTGGTTGGACAGGTCGAGCTTCGGGTCGAGATCCTGGATGACGCGGCTCTGGATCCTGAACTTGACGTCGCGGAACGACTCCCGGACGGGAGCCTGCGTCATCAGGCGCTGGGACGGCGTCGGCGGCTGGCCACTCGGCCCGCCGGGCCCTCCGCCTGGAACCGCGGGAACACCGGGCGCCGGCGCAGGACCGGCCCCCGGTCGAGCGCTCTCGATCCTCTTCAGGAGTGACATCGCATCAGACCCCTTTTACGCCCCGAAGGGCACGCTACCACCGACATGATCATCGGAATGAGAACAACGACTTCTTCTGGACTACTTTGCGCGGCTCCTCCGCCGAAACGGAAGCCCGTTCGCCCGTCACCGCGGTGGCGAGCCGGAGGATGTCCTGGGAGACCTGAGCCTCCCGGTTTGAAAGAAAGAAGGGTACCCCTCTGTTGAGGGCGTAGACGACGCTTCGGCCGTCGCTGACGATCGTGTGGTCGACTTTCCGGCCGATCGAGTTCTCGACGTCGGTAACCTTGATGCCGAGGCTCGAGTCCGCGCGGTTGAGGACGAGCTTGACCTTGTTCTGCTCGTAGCCGAGCTGCTCGGCCACCTCCAGGAACAGGCGCATGTTCTTGATGCTCGTGATCTCGAGGCTGAGCACCGTGAGGACGGTGTCGGCGACGTCGAGGATCGACAGGGTCGTCTCGTTGAACCACGACGTGCAGTCGACGATCACGAGGTCGTGCTCGCGGCGCAGGGCCTCGAGCACGCGCTTCACGACCGTCGGCGTGATGAGCTCGGCCATCTCCGGTGACGGCGGGGCGAGGAGGACCCTCACGCCGGCCGAATGGTTGATGACGAACGTGTCGAGCGACTCTGGCTCACCGGCTTCGAGTTCCGGCACGAGGTCCGCGATCGACTTGTTCTTCGGGTTCAGGTTGAGAAGGACGCCGACGTCACCGAACTGGAACGAGGCGTCGACGAGGACAACTGTCTGGCCGAGCTCCGTCGCGGCGGCGATTGCCATATTGACGGCGATCGTGGTTCGGCCGACGCCGCCCTTCGGACTGAAGATCGCGACGATCTGGCCGTCGCGGTCGCCGCCGCCGCCGGCCGCGCCGGTGGGGCCGCCCGGGGCCATGACAGGGGCCGCCGCCCGGCGGTTGGCCTTCTCGACCTCCCTGGCGTAGACCTGCCGGATCGAGGCCGTCAGCTCGTCGCTGCTGAAGGGCTTGACGAGGAATTCGCGCGCCCCGGCGAGCATCGAGCGCCGCAGGTAGTCCGCCTCGCCCTGCACCGACATCATCACGACGGCGGCGTCCGGAACTTCGGCGCTCATCCGCTCGGTCGCCGCGATCCCGTCCATGTCCGGCATGTTGATGTCCATCAACACGACCCCGGGCAGGAGCTGGGCCGCCAGCTCCAGCGCCTGTGCGCCGGACGCGGCGGCCCCGACCACCTCGATGTCGCTCTCAAAGCTGAGGAGCTTCGTCAGGTGATCACGGGTCTCCGGGATGTCGTCCACGATGAGGACTCGGATCTGATCGGCCATTAGGTGGTTCGTTTTCTGCCTTCTGGTGTTGCCTGGATCATGAGCCCCGGAGAGGCGAACGGGCGCGGGACCGGTGGGGTCCTTCGCGCCCGTCGCACCGCCGGGATCGCGGTCGCGGGAGCGACCGGGTTATCTCGATGTGCGCGTCACTGAGCGGGGATGATGGCCTCGACGAGCTCCGGTCGGAGGACGCCATAGCCACCGTCGACGAGGGTCTTGAGGATCACGCCGGTCGTTCCGGCCGGCAGGCTGACGACGGGGTTTCCCTGCGCGTCGATGAACTCCAGCGAGTTGCGCAGGAGGAGGGAGATGTCGCCGTCGATCTGGGAGTACTTGATGAGCTCGGCGTGCTGGGCCGTGACCGCCAGGATCACGAGAACCTGGCCCTCGTCGCTGAGCGTCGTGGACGGCGCCTGTGCGGCGCTGCCGGACGGCGCTGCGTTGGTCCGGTTGGTCGCGGTGGTCGGCGGTCGGATGGTGCCGATCACCTGCAGGCCTTCGATGAGAAGCTTGACGCTCGTGCTGTTCAGCCCCTGGACGACCGTGATCGATTCGTCCTCCGGGTTGAGGGTCACGACCGGGAACTTCTCGCCGGTGATTCCGAGGAGGACGTCGACGAAGTCGCCCGTCTTGATGAGCGTGCCGACGCCGTTGATCTGGTTGACCTGGATCGAGATCGCCCGCTTGCCCTCCGGGACCACGATGTCGTCAATGCCGCTGTCCAGGAAGTCCGCCCGGCTGAGCTGGGCGCCCTGGGTGATCGGGCGTCGAACCTTCTGGCCGACGATCTGGCTCGGGTTGCCGAAGGCGCCGGCCTTGCGATCTGCGGGCTTGATGGGCGACGTCGTCAGCATCCCTTGGGTCAGCGTTGCCCCGAGCGGGATGTCCTGGGCCGCGGTGACCGTGTCGACGGGCGCGGCGGCGGACGCCGCGGCCCGCCTGGCGGGTTTGAGGGGTTGCCCAGAACGACGACGATTCCTACGAACGCGACGATCGCCAGGAACACGCCGATGAGCAGCACGAGCCGATTGGAACGCTTCAAGTTGGATCTCCCGAGACTTGTGACAGGTGGCACCACTGTAGCACCGCCCAAGAGCGGCGCGACTATACCAAAGGGCTAGGACCATTAGGAGGATTAGGCAGGAAACCACGCATGTCGAAAGGTGATTTGCAAGGTTGCGCGACAGCCGCCGGAGTGTTGACAAAAGGAACGGCCCGTCCTCGTCGGACGGGCCGTTCGCGCAGTGCGTGGGGTCAGTTGTTGACCGACTGCAGCTGGCTTCCGATGACGCTGAGCTTGTCGCTTACCTGGCTGCCCAGGAAAATGAGGGCGACGATGGCGACGATGGCGATGAGCGCGAGAATGAGTGCATATTCGGCCAGTCCCTGGCCGTCGTCCGCGCGGCGGACGCGATTCACGAGAGCGGAGAGCTGCCGTAGCAACGACATCCGCTTCACCTCCTTTCCGAGAGGATCCCCGGCCCCCGAGGATGGACTCTTTGCGATTCGCCGGGCTACAAAGGCCGGTGCGTCCAAGGTAGGACCCCCAGTTGGGGTGTCAATAGCCCGAACGGTACGGGCTGTCGCGCCAGCGCACCGGAACATATGAGAAGGGCCGCAGCCGCCACTCGGCGGTGCGGCCCCCGTCGGTTCTGTGGACGGAAACTCTAGATCGAGTTACCGACGTTGCTGAGGATCTGCGAGACCTGGCCGCCCAGGAAGATGAGGGCAACGATCGCGATGATCGCGATCAGGGCGAGGATCAGCGCGTACTCCGCGAGACCCTGGCCCTTCTCTTCGCGGCGGAAGGACGAGATAAGAGCGTGAAGAACTGACATGTCTTGAGATCACCTCCTTTCCGGAAGTCTCCCGGAATTACCCGGGGGTGCGCCACACTACGGGCGAGGCGCGCGGGGGTGTCAAGGTGACGACTTACCTATGCGTTGCGTCAACGGCAACGCGGCGTTGAAACCCTGAGAATCGAAAAACCGCCGGGGCCCGAAGGCTCCGGCGGTTCTTTGTCAAGCGACTCGGTTAGATCGAGTTACCGACGTTGCTGAGGATCTGCGAGACCTGGCCGCCAAGGAAGATGAGGGCGACGATCGCGATGATCGCGATGAGGGCGAGGATCAGCGCGTACTCCGCGAGGCCCTGGCCTTCCTCGTCACGACGAAGCGTGGCGAGGAACTTCTGAACGAGTGCCATGTGATGTCCTCCTGGATGAGTACTCACCCCCAGATGAGGGCTTCGCCACTATGCAGCGGCGTCTCCGGGAAGACCACTAGGCAATTCGTACCGAACTCATAGGCCGCTCGGCTGGGCTTCGTGCTTACGATGCCGCCTCGATCGCCTGGCCGATCGCCTCCAGCACCGCCGACAGCGTCCCGCCGAAGAAGACGAGCACGACGATCGCAACAGCGGCCGAGAGGGCCAGGATCAGGCCGTACTCGACGAGGCCCTGGCCGCGCTCGCCGCTCATGGCCAGCGCCCGGTCAGGCGGGCTCGTCGGCGGCAGGTCGACGCCGATCCGCAGCTCGGCGCCGCCGGCCATCAGCTCGGCCGCGATCCCCACCGTCGCGGCGCGCTGCTGGATCTCGCGCCAGGCGGTTGCCGGCAGGGCGACGATTGCCGCGTTGCGGGCGGTCTCGGCGGCGGCCTCGGCCTGCTCGCGGCGGTCCTCGATCATCGCCGCGAGCGCCGGCGGCAGGTCCTTGCTCGCCCGGCGGCCTGATGCCTGGGCGGCCGCCTCGCGCTCGGCGGCTTCGACGGCGCTCGTCCGGTCGCGCGACGCGGAGACGCGACCCTCGACGCGCTCGTCGGTCCAGTCGAGCCGGAGCGATACGCGATCCGGCGCGGCACCGAGGTAGCCGCCGAGCGCCTCGTCCAGGATCCGGAACAGCCCGCTCTCGAGCTCCATCGGCAGCCGCCGGTCCGTGCCCATCGAGTCGAATTCGACGGTGCACGCCGGCCCGCTGGCCGCGGTCCCGAGCCGAGCGGCGGAGCGTCGGCACGAGCCCGAGGTCGTCGAGCACCATCGGCCGGACGTCGAAGATGAACGACTTCGTCGCGTCGAGCGTCTGCTGGACCATCGAGACGAGCTGGCGGACCTCGCCGCGGGCCAGCTCCGGGTCGCTCGCCGACGAGCCGCTCGACGATCTGGGCCTGGAGGACGATGTTCGTCAGGCTCTGGGCCGGGCCGTCGTGCATCGCCCGGGCGATCTCGCGGCGGAGGTCCTCCTGGGCCGTCAGCACGATCCGCGACATGCCCGGCGGCGGCGTCTCGCCGGCCCGTTCGGCGTCCGCGTCGGCTGCGCCGCCGGGCAGCTCGGCGCCCTCGTCGACGGCGATGCCGAGCGCTGGCCGCAAGCTCGGCGAGGGACTCGCGGAACCGGGCGAGGATCTTGCGCTTGCCCTCGAGGACCTCGACCTGGGCCTCCATGACCGCCGCCCGGCGGGTGAGCGTGACGAGCTGGGCGTTGAGGGCGATCGACGTCCTCGGTCGGCGTCGCTTCGGGCAAGGCTGGCCAGCTTCTCGGCCGCCTGGGCGCGCTTCAGCTCGTGCCGCTCCGCCTCCGTCCGCGCCTGCGGACGAGCATGTCGATCTCGGCGAGCTCGCCGTCGAGCGTCGCGATCTCGCGCGTGACGCGCGCGGTCAGCTCGCCGAGGGAGTCGGGCTGTCGCGCGCGGGTTCGATCGAGGACACGGCCGTCCGATCAATCCTCCGGCATCCGGATCCAGCCCTGGCGCATCGCGTAGACGACGGCCTGGGTCCGGTCGTTGACGGACAGCTTGCGCAGGATCGAGCTCATGTGGTTCTTGACGGTCTGCTCGCTGATCGACAGGGCGTAGGCGACCTGCTTGTTCGTCATGCCCTGGGCGATGTTGTCGAGGATCTCGACCTCGCGCGGCGAGAGCGGCGCGAAGATCGGGGCGGCCTCCTGGCCGTAGACCGCGAGCTCGCGGAACTCCTTGAGCACGCGCGACGCGACCGCCGGCTTGGCGAAGACCTTGTCGTTGATGAGGTACTCGCCGTTCACGACGCGCCGGATGATCGTGACGAGGTCGTCCGGGCCGACGTCCTTGAGGATGAAGGCGGCCGCGCCGGCCTTGATCGCGTCGAACAGGGCGTCCTCGTCCTCGTTGGCGGCGAGGACGATGATCCCGGTCGACGGCAGCTCGCGCTTGATCCGCTGGGTCGTCTCGATGCCGCCCGGCGACGGCAGCGAGAGGTCCATGAGGATGATGTCGGGCGACGTCTCGAGCGCCCGATCGACGGCCGACCGGCTGTCGTCGGCCTCGCCGACGACGCGAAGTCCGGCTCGTGGCCGAGGATGTTGGCGATCCCGACCCGGAACAGGGCGTGGTCGTCGACGATGAGGATCTGTCGTCTGCTCGCCCTCGGCGCGCCGGTCCGGTCCGCCGCGGCGGCGTTCAGGTCCCGAATAGTCCATCAGGCGGTCTCCTCTGCTCCCATCGGGATCGCCAGCCGGACGACCGTGCCACCGTCCGGCCGCGATCGTACCTCGAAGTGGGCGCCGATCAGCTCTGCGCGCTCCTGCATGAATTGAAGCCCGAAGTTGCGGCGGCCACGAGCCGCCACCGCTCCGACATCGAACCCGCGGCCGTCGTCGCGGACCGTCGAGGACCCATTCGTCACCGTCAATCGACGCTCGCGACGATGACAGATGACGCCCCTCCGTGCTTGCGCACATTCTGCAGGGCTTCCTGCACCACTCGCAGCACGACGGTCTGCTGGCGCCTCGGTCAGGCGGTCCGGCGGAGCGCGTCAGCTCGGTCGTGATCGCGAGCCCGGTCAGGGCCGTCGTCCGGGCGACCGCGTCGGCGATCGGCGCCGTCCAGGCCGAGCTCATCGAGGACCGGCGGCCGGAGCTGGCTGATGAACGTCCGGACGTCGCCGAGCTCGCGCCGGAGCAGCTCGCGGAGGAACCGCAGCTCCGTCCGGGCCAGCCGGTCGTCGTGGTCGATGACGCGCTCGATGTACTCGACCTGGAAGATCGCGTTCGACAGGACCTGGGCCGGCCCGTCGTGGATCTCCTGGGCGAGCCGGGAGCGCTCCGACTCCTGGGCCTCGACGATGCGCATCTGCATCTCGGTCGGGAGGCTCTCGCCGCCGTCGGACGGCTCGCGTCGCCGCGCTTCAGGAACAGCCACGTGCTCTCGAGGTTGCGGAGCGCGACCTCCAGCTTGGCGAGCTCGGTCTGGTGGCTGCCTAGCTCGTGGCCGAGGGCAGCGACGTCGGCGCGCAGGGTCCGGACCCGAGCGTCCTCCGCCCCGGCTCCGCGGCCTCCGCCGCCTCGGCGTGTCGGCGTCGGCGCGACCGCGTGCTCCGCCCATCCTGCGCCGTGACGAGCCGTGGGCGGGCGTCCGGGCCCGGCGCTCGAGCAGGTCGAGCTCGTCCCTCAGCGCCTGCCAGCGCGCAGCTCCTCGTTGTAGGCAGAACGGTAGCGCTCGCGAATGCTTCGGAGGGTGTTGGCGCTGTAACTGACGGCGGCACTAGCCTCGGCGTGGAGCGAGTCGATTTTCGCCTCGACGACCTCGCGCAGTCGCGCGGGCTCAAGTCGGCGGGATCGTGCTGGTGGGGCGGGCGTCGGCGGGTGACTCGGGATCCGTGCGTGCAGCGTCCATCGGCTTCCGAGTATAGGGGTCGCCATTCATGGGCAAACGAGCCGGTAGACGCGAGTGTCGTCGAGCGCGTGGGCGAATCGTGGATCGGCTGGGGTGCCGAGGTCGATCTCCTCGAAGCACTCCACGCCGGCCGCGTTCGTATCGAGCACCGCCGGCCAGTCACCGTGCGTGTCGTGGAGGATCAGTAATCGGGTCCCCTCGAAGCGGCTCGCCAGGTCGAGAACGTCTGCCGGGCTCTCGACCGGCAGGGCGAGCGCCCTGGCACCCGTCGACTCCGAGAGCCAGATCGGAAAGTTCGTGATGATCGGGCCCTGTTCGTCGAGCGGCAGGCCGACCGCCGCCATCTGCTGGCGAGGGCCTCGTAGCGCTGGCCCAGCGCCCCGACATCCCGCCGAACGCCGGCAGCAGCGCGGCCATGAAGAGCAGCGAGCCCGAGATGGTCAGGGCCCCGCCGAGCCATGCGACCGGTCGCGTCCAACCCCGGATCGGCCCACCCGCTCGATCCCGGCGTCGAGACCGAGCAGCGCGCTCACGATGAGCAGGACGTGGGCCGGCCCGGCGGCGTGGAGATACGTGCCCCAGGTCGTCGACACCGGGAACAGGAGGCTCGTCACCAGGAAGGTGGTGATCGAGAGGACACGAGCGACAGGAGGCCCGGAGGCGGATGAACCAGGGCAGGGCGATGAGACCCACGAAGGAGGCGGGCATGCCCGGGAGCAGCAGGACCGTGAACAGGTTGTGGCCGACGCCCTCCACGCGCATCGAGAGTAGGCGGGCCGGGCCCTCGGCAAGGTAGCGCGACATCGTAGGCGGATCGTTCCAGGCGAAGATGTCGAAGCCTGTCACCGAGAGGGCGTTGGACAATGCCTGACCGGGCAGCGGGTTCCCGAACTCGATCCAGTCGCGGACCATCCACGGCGCGAAGAACAGCAGGCCCACGACGGCCGGGACGGCAATGAGCTGCGCCTTCCGGCGGCGATCGAGGACAGGGATCCGCAAGACGGCCACGAGCCAAACGAAGCCGATGAACACGGCCTCGTTGCGGGTGAGGGCGGCGAGCCCGATCAGGACGCCGAGCCCGACGAGCCTCGCGTCGGTGAATCGCAGCCGCCCGGCGTCGCCGAGGAGGCGCGGGATCAGGAGGCACGCGGCGAGGGCCAGGACCGCGAACGGCATCGTCGAATCGGGCAGGGTGGAGTGAAGGACGAGCGGCAGGTAGACGGCGCTGGTCAGGCCGGCGCCCAGGGCCAGGACCCGCACCCGGCCGTGCGAGAGGCGACGCTCGATCGCCGCGTCGGCGCCCAGGCGCCAGGCGAGAACCGGGACGATCGACCCGACGAGGACGGGGCTCACCTGGCCGCCTCGAATGTCGAGCCGAGGATGGCCATCGGGATGGCGGCCAGCAGCGTCGGCAGCGGCAGCCAGACCTCGAACGCCGGTCGCGGGAATGACAATGGCGGAGTCCCGTAGCTCCAGATCGCGCCGCTGGTCAGGCCGTTGCCCTCGAGCAGGTTGCGTGCGACGCCGAAGTAGTAGGCAGTGTCTTCCGGCTGCGGGAAGACGACGAGCGACGCGGCCGCCCTGACGACCAGGGCGACGACGAACACGTGCGCGACCGACAGCAGGATCTCGCGACGGCTCACGGTCCCGCCTCCAATGCGGTGACAGCGCAGCGCAGTCAGCGGGGCTGACGCAGACCGGGTAGACCGCGGCATTCGTCTCGCCGTCCGGCCCGGGGATCGCGATGATGGGCGGCCCGATCCAGCCAGGCCGCGCCTCGCCGGAGAACACCGGCCCGAGCGCCGGACGGCACCATCGCGCTCGATCACGAGCCATTCGATTCGGTACGCGCGCGCCACCTCCTCGATCGTCTCGATCGGATCGTTCGGCGAGACGACGCCCCCGTGACCCGTGTGATAGCGATAGCCCGCCGCATCGATCGTCATGACCCGCTCGTCCGACGCAGCCCCAGCACGCTCGAGCGCCGTGGCGACCGCCCGACGCTCCGTCCGCTGCCGCTCCCATCGCCCCTGGACCAGGAGGGCGGTCGGGATGGCCGCAAGGACCCCGAATCCAACCGCTGCCATGCGAACAGCTTCGTCGCGGCCTCGCGATCCCAGGCCCGCCGCCGCGC
>CAWBHP010000015.1:0-5782 GCA_963788685.1 uncultured Chloroflexia bacterium
GCAACAGTCGGATCGCGGTCTGGCGAACCGGTGCGACGGGCTGGACCTCGTGCCAGGCGGCGGCGAATTCGGCGAGTCGACCGAGTGCCACGGTGAGGGCTGCGCCGGCGAGCCCGTCCTCGCGTTCGAGCCTGGTCAGCGCCGACGCGCACTCGACCTGGGTGCCCCACCAGGCGACAACGGACGGATCGGTCTCGTAGGTCGCCACGACGGCCCGACTGGGCGCCTCGCGTGCGACCAGTGGCAGGAGCGCCGAGCTGTCCCAGAACCTCATCGACCAGAGCGGCGCTCGTCCAGCAGGACGTCGACGGCACTCCCTTTGCCGATTGAGATCGGGTCGGCGAGCCTGGGAGCGGCGGCGCTGGGCTTCCGAACCACCCCGGTTCGCTCGAGCCTCGCCAGGCGCGCATCGTCGTCGGCATCGGCGCCGACGGGTTCGATCCGGGCGACTGGTTGACCTCGGTCTGTCACGAGGATCGACTCGCCGGCTCGCACGCGGTCGATGATCGCGCTGAGCTGGTTCTTCAACTCGGTGATCGTGGCGGTCTTCATATGGCCTGTATAGCTAGATCGAAGTAGCCTGTCAAGCCAGATCGCTTGGGCTATTGCGTCTCAACGCTAGGCTTCGTCCATGGCCAATGAGATCACCGTCCCGCTTCTTCCTTGCCGGTCGATCGACGAGATCGTCGAGTTCTACGCGATGCTCGGCTTCATCCAGACCTACTACCAGAAGCAGCCGAATCCCTGCGTGGGGCTCAAGCGCGAAGACCTCAACCTGCAATTCTTCGGGATCGCCGACTTCAAGGCAGAGGATTCGTACGGGAGCTGCCTGGTGATCGTGCAGGACACCGAGGAGCTCTACCGGGCCTTCGCAGCGGGCATGCGCGCGACCCACGGCAAGCTCCTGGTCTCCGGGATCCCGCGGATGAGCCGCCCTCGGAAGCGCAAGAACGCCGACAACTTCTCCGGGTTCTCCGTCATCGACCCGGGCGGCAACTGGATCAGGATCATGGCCTCGAAGGCCGAGCCCGAAGATCGCGACGCGGCGCCCAGCCGCCTTGCGAAGATGCTCCAGAACGCCGTGGTCATGGGCGATTCACACGGCTTCGACGAACGGGCCGCCAAGATCCTCAACGACGCTCTCGAACGTGAACGGAGTACCGCCTCCGCGGCCGATATGGTCGAGGCGCTGGCCTATCGCGCCGAGCTCGCGGTCCGAACGGGGGACAACGCCGCCGCCGCTGATGCCATTTCGGAAGCCCGAGCGATCCCGTTGACCGATGCCGAGCGCGAAGGGGTTGCCGAGGCCCTGGTCAACCTCGACGACCTGAGCGCCGTCGTCGAGCCGGCACCGCGCACGTAGGTCGAGGCGGGGCGATATATGGCATTGGCGCGCCCGACAGGTGTTGGACGCGCGATAACCACCTACACGATCCCGATCGAGGGACGGGATGAGTGGCTTGCCGCCGCTAGGGCGTCGGAGAAGCCCGCGTGACCACGACGGCTTCCCTATTGCCGCTCGAACCTGTCCAGGACGTCGGGTCGAGCCGTCCGCGTTTTGAACATCACGACGGCGTTGTCGATCGTGAAGTCGTCGAGATTGTCCCCCGGACTGAACAGCGTCGTCGACTCGATTTGCAGGACATTCGCTTCGGCGAGGACGCCCGGGTTAATCAGGAGCAGCCGCTGGCCCCACATGGGGATGTCTCCGCGACTCGGGCCAGCCGGGACGCCGCCGGCCAGGGCACGGCCATTGATCGAGACAGGGTGCTCCGCGTCAACGAGGCCGATCAGCCCACCACTGGGTTGCGGAACCGGAAAGCCAGCGTGCTGCTCGGACCCGCGATACTGGAACTGAAGGACCGCCGGCTGTGCTCGGTCAACGTTCGGGCAGGCGAACGCGAAGTTCCCACTCCGGCCGACGAATGGGGCCTCGCTATCGACGTCCGTCAGCTCCGAATCGTTGCTGTAGCCGAGCGTCTCGCGCTCGTCACCAAACCGGTGCCGAACAGTGATCACGACTACGAAGTCGGTTCCCATGGCGCCACTCCTCGACGGGCGCGACTCGGCACGGGTCACCATAGGGCTTGGTCGACTCGCCAGCGTCTCGGCGTTCGACACGGCTTACCTGCGTTGCAGCGGCAACGCTGCTCCAGCCCAACCCTTCCTGTCGCCCCGACGGGCGCGACAGGGCGGCCACGTGGCGCCCTTGGCCCGCCCTTGGCCACCTGCGCCACATGGCGCCAGGAACGTGAAGAGGCCCCGGAATTTCCGGGGCCTCGGAGAGGTGCCGGGAGAGAGGCCCTAGCCGTTCTCGGCCTCCTGAGTCGCCTCGACGGCGGCGGGCGCCGTCTTGCTGCGCTTCCGCTTGGCCGGAGCCTCGGGCTCGGCGGTTGCCGCGACCTCCGGCTCCGAGGTGGCAGCACCAGGCTCGGGCGCCGCCGCCTCGGGGGCCTCGGTCGCAGCTGCCTTGCGTGCCTTCGCGTCGCGGGCGAGGCCGGCCGTGTACAGGTTCCAGTGGGTCGTGCACATTCGCCCGCGCCCGTCCTTCTGGCTCGGCTGCTTGGGGAAGTCCTCGACCGGCGCGTCGTGCGGCTCGATTCCGAACCGCTCCGAGCCGACGCACCGCCGCAGGGTCTGGTCCGCCATGGGGATGTCTCCTTCGCTCATCGACGCTCATACAGCGTCGCGGAGGACATCCATCACTCTGTCGGCGACGAGATGCAAGGCCCGTTTCGGGCCGCCTACCGCTCGGGCAGGTCTCCGGGGTATCGCTTCAGGATCCGGTCCATCTCGTCAGGCGTGAGCCCTCGGCCGAGCTCGCGTCGCGACCGTTCCTCGGCGCCAGCGACGAATTTTTGGCGGAGCTTCCGGTTCAGCTCGGCGCGCTTGTCCTCGTCGCGGTCCATCGCCGACACGGTATCCGACCGATGACCGCCCTGGCCGTTGAGGAGGTCGCGATCGACGACCTACGTCCGGATCCCGCCAACCCACGCCGGATCGGCGAGGACGAGCTCGACGCCCTCGAGCGGAGTCTCCGCCAGTTTGGCTTCGTCCAGCCGGTCCTGGCCCGGCGCGAGGACCGAACGGTCGTCGGCGGCCACCAGAGGCTGACGGCCGCTCGTCGGCTGGGGCTCGAGACGGTACCGGTCATCTGGCTCGACCTGGCGGTCGACCAGGCACGAGTGCTGGGGCTCGCCCTGAACAAGATCAGCGGTTCCTGGGACGAGCCGCTCCTGGCGCGACTCCTCGCCGAGCTGCAGGTGGGCGCCGAGGTCGACTTGACGCTGTCGGGCTTCGGCGAGGACGAGGTCCGGGATCTCCTCCGCAGCCTCGAGGCCCGCGAACGCAAGGAGCGCCCGGAGCACTTCGATCTTGCCGAGGCGCTCGAGGAGGCCCGCCGCGCACCGCGGTCGAAACCGGGTGACCTGTGGCGGCTCGGCGAACATCGCCTCCTGAACGGTGATGCGACGAACCCCGACGACGTCGCCCGCCTCCTCGGCGATGCAACGCCGACCCTGCTGACGACGGATCCGCCATATGGCGTCGCCCTCGACCCGACGTGGCGTGACGGGGTGTACAACGCCCTCGGCCCGGCCGAGCTGCCGTACCTCCGGACGAAGGGCCACCGCAACACGACGGTATCGGGCGACACCCGGGTCGACTGGTCCGACGCCTTCGCCCTCGTCCCGTCCCTCCAGGTCGGCTACGTCTGGCACGCCGGCGTCCACGCCGCGAGCCGTCGCCGAGGGACTCGTCCGAATCGGCTTCGAGATCGTCAGCCAGGTGATCTGGGACAAGGGCCTGTTCGCGATCGGCCGCTCCTGGTACCACTGGGCCCACGAGCCCTGCTGGGTCGTCCGCCGCAACGGCGCGAAGGCGCCAGTTCCTCGGCTCGCGCGACCAGGCGACGATCTGGCGGGCGCCCTCGCCGAAGATGATCATGGTCGGGCTCGGCCGAGGCGAAGGAGGACCACCCGACCCAGAAGCCGGTGGTCCTCTTCGAGACCCCGATCCGCAACCACCTCAAGCCGGGCGAGGCGGTCTACGACCCGTTCCTCGGCTCGGGCACGACGCTCGTCGCCGCCGAGCGGACCGGCACGATGCTGCTGCGGCGATGGAGATCGATCCGATCTATGTCGAGGTGGCCCTCCGGCGCTGGGAGCGCTTCAGCGGCGAAGAAGCGGCCAAGGTCGAGGCCTGAGATGACCCACACGATGACCCGATCGTGGGGCGTCCTTCGCCTCGGCGTCGATGAGCAGAGCTAATCGATGCTAATCAAGCGGCGCTGCGCAGCGCCCCGAGCCGACGGCCAGCCGTGCCAGATGGCGCCCCTCCACGACCGGCCGTACTGCTTCAGTCACGACCCCGAACGAGTCGCCGACGCGACCGAGGCGCGACGGGTCGGCGGCCTCCGCCGGCGGAAGGAAGCGACGATCGCCGTCGCCTTCGATCTGCCCGGCCTCGACTCGGTGGCGGGCATCCGCCGGCTCCTCGACATCGTCGTCACCGATGGCGTCGGCCTCGAGACGAGCATCTCGAAGCTGCGACTCCTGATCTCGACCGCGGTCGCGGCGACCAACCTCCTGAAGGTCGGCGAGTTCGAGGAGCGACTCGCCCATCTCGAGGCGGCCGTTGGCAGGACAGACCCGGATCCCGGCGACGACATCTTCTGAGCCATGACCGCCGAGCGACGACTGGCCAAGGTCGAAACGTCGCTCGCGCCGATCGAGCGCGTCCTGGCGTGGATGGAGGAGGCCCACACTACGGCAGCCTCACCGCGTACGTCGACTACCTGCTCGACCATCTGCCTGAGGCATTCCCGATCAACCGCCTGACCAAGGGCGCCGCCGACGCGGCACGGGCCGAGGTCGGCCGCAAGCCGCCCGACGTCGTCGATGCCGCCGTGCGGAAGGCCCTCCGGGCGACGGTCGTCCGCTTCGAGCTCGTCCTTCGGATCAACGTCACCGCCCACGAGATGATCGAGCGCGAGGTGCCGCTGTATGCCGCGTTCGCGGCCCAGATCGGGATGCTCGTCAGCAACGACCGGCAGGAGCGCCGGGCAGACCCGGCCTACCGCCGCCACCTCGGCCAGGCGCGCGACCATACAGCCCAGCGCGTCGACGAACTCCTGGCTGCCCAGGAGGCCCGCTCGATCGTCGAGGCCCGCTACCTTGCCGGACGGGTCGCGCTCTTTCCCGATGCTGTCGATCAGTGGGCCGAGCGAGTCCGCCTTGCCATGGAGCTGGCGGTCATGACCGGTCGGATCGCCGAGCTCGACGGGTTGCCGCCGGCGGTGTGGACCAAGCCCGAGGCGGTCTCCGCGCGGGCCGTCGTGCTCGCAGCCGACCTCGTCGAGCCGGCCCGGGCTACGGCCCTCGAGAAGCTCGACGAGGGTCACCAGGCCCACCGGATCGCGACCGACTGGCTGCGGTCGAGGCTGACGGTCTCGTGATCATGAGATAGACCGGCACTGGTGCCCATCCTGGAATTCGAACCCAGACCGCCTGCGCTCTGAACGCAGTGCCTCTGCCAGTTGGGCCAGATGGGCAATGTGGAAGGCGGCCGTCGCCTAGGGTCTGTCTGAGCGGCGTTCGAGATCAGTCCTGCGGATGCTGGACGTCGATCACGAGGCGGGTCGGGTTTGTCAGCGTGTACACGCGGTGGCAGCTCGGGCCGTTGAGTCCGATCACCCACGAGCTCACTCGTTCGAAATCGCCGGCTTCCCTGAGCTCCGACACGGCCGGGAAGTCCGGCGTGAAGTCCGTGGGACCGCCACGCC
>CAWBHP010000016.1:0-599586 GCA_963788685.1 uncultured Chloroflexia bacterium
TGGCCCGCTTTATTCCAGGCCAAGATTGAAGCTCCGCTCCAAGCGCCAATGATGACGCCGCCAGGGTGATAGCTAACCTCGACCACACCGTCTCCGGGCCCGGAGACTTCAACCGTAAAAGCGTCGTCGCGACCAAGGGGAACCACCGTGCCCCAGGGTTCGAATGCGACATCACAGGTGTCCACTTCGAGTGCTGTGACGAGAAGCCGAACCGAGGTCTCTCCCGAACTGCGGGGACCGAACCGCCGCAGAAGGTTCCAAATCGCATTGTTCTTCGGCCGGGCGGGCTCAGCATTGACCTCAAGCGGTCGCCTAGGCCTCCCGGGGGCACCCTCATCGCTGAGGTCGTTGTTGATGTCCAGTGCCCCTGCCGCCATGAGCACTCGATAGGGGTCAACGTCGGCCGTCGCCTCCAAACGCAACTGGTGAAGGAGAGCCCGGTAGGTGCCTTCCTGCCGCCAATTCGCCCGCAGTCTGCTCGAAGACCCAGGCTGATACGGCTACTCGGTCGCGCATCGAAAGCGCCAGGGCAATGCGCTCGGCTTCGGCCAGCGGTAGGCCGCCGATCCGCGCGACATTCTCGTCTCCTGGATCACGATTTATTGCGGCCTCGATCATTTCGACGTTCGTTCAATCTGGAGCCAGGCTACGGGAGTCGCTCACCCTCCCCGAACGTCACCTGATCCCGACTTGGAAGCAAGTGCCCACCAGAGGTTGGATGCCCATAGGCCCAGGAGGAGCACGGGGAGCCCGACCACGTAGGCCGTCAGGCCCCAGTCTGCGACTCCACCGCTTCGGAGCCACTGCTGAAGGGTCAGGGCAGTCATGAGGCCGAGAAAATTAGGTAGCGAGTACCGGAGCGGGCGCGATCTCCATGCAGATCCCGTTTGCGTTACGAACGCGAGGAGATCGGGGCGCCAGTGAAAGGCCAGCCAGTCAACCGTCATCCCCACCAGGATGAGGAGCGCTATCGCGACGATAAGTACGACGAACTGGTCGGCGCTCTGGCGGTTGGGCCATAGGAGCAACGCGATAAGGCCGGCGACGTAGCCGACACCTGCGACGAGGACGTCGTGTTTCATCGTCTGTATGGTCATGTCGCGACCTCGACCCATACCTCATGGCGCCCAGGCTAGGTTCGCCTAATTGTCAACGGTCCACGTCCGTCCGGCATGTGGCTGGACGGGCGGTCAGCCGGGCCCTCCTATTTGTGGGCCGCTCATCATCGGCAAAAGCGCAGACGCTGCGAGAGTCAGTCACTGTGCGGCAAATCACCCGGTAAGGGCGCGGCTAGCCAGACCTCATCGGCATTGGGTGGGAGGCCGGCCGACGCCAACTCAATCGCATGCTCCGCGTCACGGGCATCGCCGATGTAGGGCGGCGGATCGTCCCAGTTCCCGTTGCGTGGGTATGGGAATGCGGACACGCCAAATCGACCGAGCTTATCGACGCCGATGCACGGACAGTCGTTGGTGTATGGCCCGGGAAAGCACCGACTGAAGCAGAGCCGATTCACACTTTGAAATGGAAAGAGCAGTCCAAGCCGTGGATGCTTGCGCGCGAGTCGGGCGACCGGCAGTAGGCCCCGTAAGTACCGCCCATCGCTGCCTTCTAGGTAACGGAGCATCGAGTCCCATACCTGGTCGCGGCGCGCAGCTATGTCGATGCGGGCTTCCTCCATGGTGACATGGTGACACCCTGCACGCGAGGCTTCCGCAGGTTCCCTCAGCGTCTTTCACCGCGACCTAGTCGACGACGGTGTGGCTCTGCTCGCGGAGGAACTGGGCTACGTAGTACATCGACAGGCCGGCCTTGCCCGTTGAGCCCGAGCCCTTCCAGCCGCCGAACGCCTGGACGCCCGGCCACGCACCGGTCGTCGCGCCGGCGCGGCGGTTCACGTACGTGACGCCCGGCCTCGATCGTGTCGAGGAACCGCTGGACCTCGCCGGGATCCTCGCTGTAGACGCCGGCCGTCAGGCCGTAGACCGAATCGTTCGCCAGGCGAAGCCCCTCGTCGAACGTGTCGACCGCATGGACCGCGGTGAACGGCGCGAAGAGCTCGTCGCGGAAGAGGCGATGGTCGGCCGGCAGGTCGCCGACGACCGTCGGCTCGACGTAGAAGCCGCGATCCATCCCGCGATCGGTCAGCCGCTCGCCGCCGACGAACACCCGGCCGTCCTTGCGGGCGTCCGCGACCGCGGCCTGGTGCCGATCGACCGCCTTCTGGTCGACGATCGGGCCGAGCCAGTTCTCGCGGAGCAGCGGGTCGCCGATCGTGATCGCCTCGGTCTTCTCGACGAGCAGCCTGACCAGCTCGTCGTGGGCCGGCTTCTCGACGTAGACCCGCGAGTTGGCCGAGCACTTCTGGCCGCCGAACCCGAACGCGCTCCGGACGATGCCCTCGGCCGCCTCCTCGAGGTCGGCCGTCCGCGAGACCACCGCCGGGTTCTTGCCGCCCATCTCGACGATCGTCGGCTTCGGGAAGCGCTTCGAGAACGTCCGATACAGGTCCATCCCGACCTCGTACGAGCCGGTGAAGACGATCCCGTCGATGCCCGTCGTTCTCGCGCAACTCGGCGCCGACGCGTGTCGCCCGGGCCCATGACGAGGTTGATGACCCCGTCGGGGATCCCGGCGTCGCGGTAGGCCTCCATGAGCTTGACGCCCGACATCGGCGCGGCCGAGCTCGGCTTGAAGACGACCGTGTTGCCGGCCATGAGCGCAGCCGACGGTCGGGCCGGCGGCGAGGGCCATCGGGAAGTTGAACGGGCTGATGACGGCGAAGACGCCGTGCGGCCGGAGGATCGAGCGGGTGTGGACGGCCGCGTCACCGAGGTTGTCCATCGGGTGGTCGTAGCCGCCGTTGTCCTCCATCGTCTGGGCGTAGTAGCGGAGCAGGTCGGCCGCCTCCTCGACCTCGCCGAGCGCCTCGAGCCGGTTCTTGCCGACCTCGATCGCCATCAGCCCCGCGTACCGCATCTGCCGCTCGCTGATGAGATCGGCGGCCTTGCGAATGAGCTCGAGGCGGTCCTTCCACGGCGTTGGCTGCCCAGGCCGGCTGCGCGCTGCGCGCGGCGGCGACGGCATCGCGAACGTCGTCGCGGGTCCCGCGGGCGAAGTGCCCGAGGATGAGGTTCCGGTCGATCGGCGAGGCCACGGTCATCTCGCCGTCGCCGGCCCGGTCGCGGCCGTTGACGACGTTCAGGTGGTGGCCGCCGAGCTCGCGCTTCGCCTCCTCGAGGCCGGTCTCGTAGAGCGCGTGGAGCTCCTCGTTGTCGGCCCGAAGCGTGGCGTACGTGATCTTGAGACGCGGCTTCGATTCGGTGGTCATCGGAGGGGAACCTCGGTTCGGCGGAGGGTGCGGATGTGGTCGATCAGTCTAGCGCGGCGACGATGTCGGGCAGGGACTGGGCGATGGCCGTCGGGCGGGTCCGCGCGGGTCCCGACATGGCGGCGGCGGCCTCGCTCGGCGTCGACCTTGCCGGTGAGCACGAGGATCCCGCGCAGTCCCGACGTCGAGCGGCGCCGGCGATGTCCGCCATCGGGTCGTCACCGACCATCGCCACGTCGCTCGGCGCGAAGGCGCTCGACGCCGAGGTCTGCCGCAAGGCCGGCCAACGCCTGTTCGAACACGACCGGCGATGGCTTGCCGCAGACGACCGGGGCCTGGCCCGTCGCCTCCTCGAGACCGGCGACGAACGCACCCGCGTCGAGCGTCTCGCCTCGCGGCGTCAGCCACCACGGGTTGCGGTGCATCGCGACGAACTCCGCACCGCGGCGGATCGCCCGGAACGCGACGTTCAGGTTGCGATAGCTGAGTTCGTCCCCGCCGTCGCCGATGACGACCGCGGCGAGCTCGCCAGGCGCGGCAGCGTCGGCTTCGTCCGCCGACACCAGCGTCTGGCCATCGAACTCGCGAAGCGCATCAGGAGTCGAGATCACGAAGAGTCGGCCGCCGGGATGGTGCGCCGCGGTGTATCCGGCGGCGGCGGAGGCCGCGGTGATGAACCGGTTGCCGGGCACCGCGCCGTCCGCGAACCGCGCCGACAGCGTGTCGCGGTGAGCCGAGGAGAAGTTCGTGACGATCCGGAACGGGATCCCGATTCTCGCGAGCCGGGCGAGCGCATCGGCCGCCCCCGGCAGCAGCTCGCCCTTGAAGACGATCACGCCGTCGGCGTCGAGCACGAGCCCGCGGACGCCAGCGAGCGCCTCGGAGAGGTCGGTCATGTCGCCATGCTAGGTCGTATGCTCCGACCGGGAGGTGCTGATGGGCCTGCTTGATGGCAAGACCGCGCTGATCTTCGGCGTCGCGAACGACCACTCGATCGCCTGGGGGATCGCCCAGGCGTTCCACGCCGAGGGCGCGACGATCGGTTTCTCGTCGGTCGAATCGCTGGTCGAGCGACGCGTCCGGCCGCTCGCCGAGTCGATCGGCTCGACCTTCATCGAACCGTGCGACGTCCAGGACGATGAGCAGATCAAGCGGGTCTTCGCGAAGTGGGCGGAGACGCACGATTCGCTCGACATCCTCGTCCACGCCCTCGCCTTCGCCAAGCGCGAGGACCTCGAGGGCGACTTCACGTCGACGTCGCGAGAAGGATTCGCGCTCGCGCTCGACGTCTCGGCCTACTCGCTCGTCGCCCTGACGCGCGAGGCGCGGCCGCTCCTCCGCGAGGGCTCGTCGATCCTGACCCTCACCTATTACGGGGCCGAAAAGGTCGTCGCCAACTACAACGTCATGGGCGTCGCCAAGGCCGCGCTCGAGGCGTCGGTCCGCTACCTCGCCGCCGACCTCGGCCCGTCGGGGATCCGGGTCAACGCGATCTCGGCCGGCCCGATCCGGACGCTGGCGGCGGCGGGCATCGCCGGCTTCAAGAAGATGTACGGATCATTCGCCGAGACCGCGCCGCTGCGGGCGAACATCACGCCCGAGGACGTCGGACGGGCGGCCGTGTTCCTGGGATCGGATCTGTCGCGGGCGGTGACCGGCGAGGTGATCTACGTGGACGGCGGGTTCAACGTCATGGGAGTGCCGGTCGCGGACTGACGGCGACGAGCGGGCTCTAGTCGGCGACGGTCCCGGTGAAGTCCTTGACGTAGCGTGTCCGAGTATCCGTTTTGTCGGGCTTCGCCTCGTCTTCATCGTCTTCCTCGACCTCGGGCTGGATCTCCATCCAGGCCGCGCGGGCGCGATTGACGAGGATCGTCTCGTGCTCTTCGGTCGTCTTGACGTCCGCGACGTCGTACATGATCGAGGCGTTGGTGATCGGGACGAGGATGTCGCGGCCGGCGAGGATCGTCGCGGGGTCACCCCGCTGGGGCAAGTCGTCCTGGCCGGGCATGATGTGGAGGCAGCCGCTGACCGTGTAGCGGCCGAGCCCGATGCTGACCCGCCGGACGGCCGTTCGTCGGCGCCGCATCTCGCTGCCGCGGCGGCCGGTCCCGACGACCGCGAACAGTTCGCCAACCGGCAGCGTCACGTCACCGCTGACGGTCGGGCCGCCTTCGATGAGATCCCCGACGACCGCGTCGCGGAGGACGATGCGGGTGACCGAGTTGAGCATGTCGCTCAGCCTGTCATCGGCCAGCGGAATCATGGCGGTGATGCGGCGATCTGTCGTGAATCCGAGGAACTCGATGGGCATGCGATCAGCCTGCGCGGACGGTCGTTCGCTCGCAACCGGCCGTTGGTCATAGGACCCGCTGGCACTCCCGTCCGGGCCTCTTCGCGACGACCCGCCGGGCGATCGGATTGTGGCCTGAGTTACCGGCCGTTGGAGACCTGGTCCGGCTTGTCGTCCTCGGCCTGGGTCGCCCACGGAGCGATCGAGCGGAGCAGTCGAAGAGCCGGGCTGGCGTGATCGGCCGACCCCTCGACCGCCACTTCAACGGCATCGTCTGCCTCTACGTGCAGGGCATCCGCCGGCGGCGCGGTCGCGGACGTGGGACCAGCCTCGGCATCGACCTCGCCAACGGGGGCCGGCAGGGCGTCCAACCGGCCAACGGCGTCGGGGTCCATGACACCCTGACCCGCCCCGGCGTTGAGCGCCGGGTCGACGCCCGCGTCGACGTCAGCCGAAGGCGCGGGATCTGCCTCGATTACCTGTCCGGGATCATCGGTCATCGGTCGGACCGCGGCGTCGTCTGGAGCGTGCGCGAGCTCCGCGATCGCGCTGGCCCGCGCGATCGCCCGGACCTCGTCAAGATCGGGCGGTTCGGGGAGCGAACCAGCTCGGCGGGCAATGTCGGCCGGGTCGGTCGAACCCTTGAAGTCATCGAAGAAGCCGTCCAGCGCCGCGCGGTAGCCGCGGATGGCCGCATCGACGCCGTCGATCTCGGTGGCGATGATCGACTCGTGCTTCGCCAGATAGTCCTGAAGACTGTTGCGGCGCTCGTCCATGCGGCGGTCGGCATCCCGGCGGAGGCGCTCGATCTCGGTTTTCAACGAGTCCTTGATGAGGGCCACGTCCTCCTCCGCCAGCCGGCGCAGTTCCTCGGTCTCGGCAGCGGCCCTGATCGCGCGACTTCTCGACTTGCTCGGCGGCCTCCTTCGTGACGAACTCGGCGATGTGGTCACGCTCCCGCTCAGCGGCCGCCTGCATGGCACGTGCCAGTTCCGTCAGGAACGCCGGCACGATATTCCTGGAACCTCCGCCGGCGTCTGATGCGTCTGCCGTGGCGATCATCGGCCCCGCGGCATGCGCCTCGCGATCGATCGCTTCGCTCTGGTCCATTAGGGCTACCTCGTTGGCAGCCGAACGTACTGCCGTAGCGGGCGACTGTCGCAACGGTCCGTCGAAGTTTCTGGTGCAGGCGGGAACCGATCACCACTGAACGTCAGTCGGCGCCGCGAACCTCGTAGGTCGAGAGCCGGACGCTGCCGATGACGACGGTGACGAGAAACACCACGGCGGCATAGAGAAACCCGCCCGCTCCAATAACCGAGTCCGGCGACGCCGCCGGCTCCAGGGCAGACGCGATGCCGGCGACGTACTCCCGGACGCTGAAAATCTGGCTGCCTCGGAGGAGACTCGAGACCACGGCCTCCCAGATCAGCGAGTAGGCAAGCCCGATGATCAGGCCGCGGGAGGTAATCACCCCGAGGACGAGGAAGATCGCGACGTAGAGGTACGACCCGAAGATATTGGCGATGGCGAACGCGAACGTGACGCCGATCGTCCCCGCCCCGCCACCGCCCATGAGCAGTCCGGCGATGACCGTCGACGGAACGACGAGCGCTGCGGTGAGCGTTCCCGCCACGGCGACCTTCGCCACGATGATCGACCACCGACTGATCGGCTTCGTCAGCAGCGGAATGGCGGTTCCGTCCTCGAGCTCCGACCCGAGGGCCGACGTTCCAAAGACGAGGGCGATGAGCGGCAGGACGACGCGGTTCACGAATCCGTCGATCGTCGAGCCGAGGGTCTCCGGGCTGAGCGATTCATTGTTGATCACGACGAGCAGCCCGAGCAGGACGGGCGTGGCCGCGAGCAGGAGCATCAGGACGGACCGTCGCCGGCCGAGCAATGCGCGCAGCGTTACGCCGGCGATCGCCCCGAAGACCGTCATCGCCGCGCCACGAGGTAGGCGAAGACGCTCTCCAGCGAATCGTCCGTCGGCGCGACCTCGAACAGCGAGACCTGGGCCGACTGGGCGACCCGGGCGATGGCCTGGGTGAAGCCCGCGAACTCGGCCACTCGCACGGTCAGCCTGCTGTCGCGCAGCTCGGCGCCGAAGACCGCCGGCTCGCCGAGGAGCGCCGCGGCGAGGCGCCTGTCGTCCGACGAGCGAACGAGGAACGTGTGCGGCCGGTCCGTCATCAGGCGACGGATCTCCCGGTAGTTGCCGGCCGCGGCCAGGCGTCCGGCGACGATGACCAGGACACCATCGGAAAGCCGCTCGACCTCCTCGAGAATGTGCGAGGAGAAGAGGATGGTTCGGCCGGCGCGGGCCATGCCCCGCAGCAGATCCATCATGTGCAGGCGCTGACGCGGGTCCATCCCGTTGAACGGTTCGTCGAGAAGCAGGATCGGCGGGTCATGGACGAGTGCCGCGGCGATCTTTGCGCGCTGGCGCATGCCCTTCGAGTAGGTGCCCATCGGTCGATCGGCCGCGTCTTCCAGGTCGACCATGCGCATCGCTGAGGCTGCCGCCGCTTCGGCCTGGGGCAACCGCTGGAGCTGGGCGGCGAGGGTGGACAGCTGCCGGCCAGTGAGGAACGGATAGACGGCCTCGCGCTCGGGAACGAGCCCGATCTGGCGGTAGACCGCCGGGTTGCGCCACGCCGGCACGCCGTCGATGAGGACGCGGCCGCCCGACGGCCGGAGGAGGCCAGACAGCATGTGGAGGATCGTCGTCTTGCCCGCGCCGTTCGGGCCGAGAAGCCCGGTGATCCCGGGGCCGAGAGCGAACGAAATGTCGTTCACCGCGACGACGTTGCCGTACCACCGCGACACCCGCTCCAGCGCGATGGCTGCTGTTGGCGCTCCCGGCGGGGCGTCCGCGGACGGGAGGGGCGCGAAGGTCGGGACCGTCACGTGGCGATCCGGGCAAAGCGGCGGATGGTGATCGCGACGGCGGCGGCGATCCCGCCGAGGACCGCCGCGAAGTATGTCCAGTCGGGCAGGCTGACGAAGAAGAAGGCCGATTCGAAGGTTGTGTCGAACAGAACGGCGTTCGTCCCGTCGAGCGCCGAGGTGGGGCTGGTCAGGATCAGCCACGGCCCGATCCCCGACGATCCAAGCCCGGTGACGACACCGGCCACGATGCTGGGGATGAGGAAGAGGGCGATGATCCCGGCCGTGGCATACGCCCGGCGGGGCGTGAAGGCCGACACGACCATCGCCAGGCTGCCAAGCAGGGCGGACGACAGCAGAATCTGGGCGATCACCGCAGGCAGCGGAGCCACCTCGCGGCGGAGGCCGTCGAGGATGTCCGGCGAGATCAGCACCCGGCCGATGAACATCACCAGGTTCGGGACGAGCTGCAGGATCATGATCGCGGCCACGAAGCCGGCCAGACGGGCGATCGCATAGTCGCTCCGGCGCAGGGCGCGGGCGAAGTACAGGGACAGGACGCCGTGGCGTTGGTCGCGCCCGAACAGCTCCGGCGCCTGGGCGGCGCAGAACAGGATGAGCGGGATCGTGATCGTGGCGAAGTACGTGTTGTAGGCGATCGGCGCCTGGCCGATCAGAAGTTCCTCGACTCGTTCGCCGAAGCGCGAGGCCAGGGTCAGAATGCCGACGAGCGCGACCGCCGGCAGGAGCGCCAGCGCGCCGATCGTGATCGGACCGATCTTCGCCCGCCCTCCGCGGCCGAGGCCGAAGCTGCTCCGGATGCTGTGCTCGAACAGCGAGCGGATCGCATGCGCCCGGCCGAGTCGCGGACCCTCGTAGCCGCGGTAGCCGATGTCGTAGATCGAGCCAGTCGGGCTCTCGACGGACACGGGCGCGGTCATTGGTCAGGCTCGGCCGACGTCGGCGTCGGGGTCGGGGTCGCCGTTGGGGTCGGGGTCGCCGCGACGGGCCCGGCCGCAGTCGGCCCTCCATCGGGCCGGTCCCGGAAGAGGTCCTCGAGCTTGTGGCGGCGCTGCTCGATCCGGACGAGCGCCAGGCCGAGGTCGACAATCGTGTCCCGCACGATGTCGTAGGGCCGCTCGTCGGTCAGGGCGATGAGGACCGCCCGGCCGTCGGCGATCGCCTCGAGGCCCTGGCCGGTGAGCCGCGCGGCGAGCGCCTGGCTCCCCTCCTCCACCTCGACCGAGAGCGTTCCGGTCTGCTCCGTGAACGCTCCGAGGGGCGCGGCGCGCAGGAGCTGCCCGCCCTCGATGGCGACGAGGAAGTCGCAGACGCGCTCGATCTCGCCGAGGAGATGGGAGGCGACGATCGTCGCGATGCCGAATTCGGTGCCGGTTCGGTGGATGAGCTCGAGCATCTCGTCCCGCCCGGCCGGGTCGAGGCCGTTCGTCGGCTCGTCGAGGAGCAGCAGCCGCGGGTCGTGGACGAGCGCCTGGGCGAGCTTGACCCGCTGCTTCATGCCCGTCGAGTAGCCACCCATCGCCCGGTAGCGCTCCTCGTACAACCCGACATGGCGCAGGACCTCCGCGGTCCGTTCGCGCGCCGCCGTCCGCGGGATGCCGGACATGAGGGCGAGGTGGGAGACGAAGTCGGTCGCCGACGCGTCGGGCGGCAAGCAGTCGTGCTCGGGCAGGTACCCGACGAACTGGCGGATGTCGGTGCCGCGGGTCCGGACGTCGAGGTCGAAGACGGTCGCCTCGCCCGACGTCGGGTCGATGAGCCCGAGGAGGATCTTGAGCAGCGTGCTCTTGCCGGCGCCGTTCGACCCGACCAGCCCGACGATGCCCCGCTCGATCTCGACGGTCAGCCCGTCGAGGGCGGTGACGCCGCCCGGATAGCGCTTCGTCAGCGATCGGATCGAAATCAGAGCCACGGTCGAAGGGTACCCGAGCGACGCGGCTGCGCGGCCGGGGCGGGGCCCAGCCGAGCGCCCGAGCCGAGCGCCGGGCCGGGTCAGCGGAGCGCGGCCTCCAGGGCGACCCGGGCATCGGTCCCTTCGTCGCGGTGCTTGACGATCATCGCGGTCGCGATCGACAGGCCGTGCTCCGACGCGAACGCTCCGGTCGCTGCCCTCGCGCCCGGAACGACGACCGCGCCAGCCGGCACGGCCAGCGGCTCGGCGACCGTCCCGCTGAGGATCTCGTCCCGTGTCAGGTCGTAGATCCGCGACGTTCCCGTCAAGGTGACGCCCGCCCCGATGACCGCGCCGCGAGCGACGAGGACGCCCTCGAGGAGGACGCTGCCCGCGCCGACGAAGGCGCCGTCTTCGACGATCACCGGCCGCGCGCCCGGCGGCTCGAGCACGCCACCGATCAGGACGCCGGCCGCGAGGTGGACGTCCGATCCGATCTGGGCGCAGGAGCCGACGAGGACGTGGCTGTCGACCATCGTCCGCTGCCCGATCCACGCCCCGATGTTGACGTACGAGGGCGGCATCACGACGACGCCGTCTCCGAGGTAGGCGCCGGCGCGGATGCTCGTCCCGCCGGGGACGATCCGCCACGGCCCGTCGCTCAGGTCGCGCGGCGGCACGGACGCCCGATCCCGGAACCAGAACGGCCCGACCGCCCAGTCCCGCGTCGTCCGATCCGCGAACCGGGCAAGGATCGCCTCCTTGACGTCGAGGCGGACGCGCCAGCCACCGGCCGCCGAAGGATCGGGTTCGGCCGCCCGGATTCGCCCGCTCTCGAGGTCCTCGAGCAGCGTCGCTTCGTCGATTGCTCGTGAGGGTGATCACGCCACCGCCTCCTGCGCCTGGCCGGCCATTCGGCCGCCCGACGCCTCGACGAGGCCCGCCGACGCGGAGGACCTCGGCCAGCTGAGCGCGCGACCCGTCGTCGAGCGGGAGGAGAGGCGCCCGGACCGCATCGCCGTCGAGGAGGCCCATCATCGCCAGGGCCGCTTTGACCGGGACCGGGTTCGGGCCGCCGCGGAAGTTCGCGAGGAACAGCGGCAGCCAGCGTTCGTGGTGGCGCCGCGCGCCGTCCCAGTCGCCCGCCCGGGCGGCGGAGCAGAGAGCCGCCATCTCCCCGGGGATCTCGTTCGAGGCGACCGACACGACGCCGTCGCCGCCCAGGGCGAGGACCGGCAGCGTCCAGGCGTCGTCGCCGGCGAGGACCGCCACGTCGCGCGGCCGCTCACGACAGATCCGGGCGATCTGCTCGAGGTTGCCCGATGCCTCCTTGATGGCCACGACGCGCGGGTGCTCGGCGAGCCCGAGAAACGTGTCGGCGTCGACGTTCGTGCCGGTTCGCGACGGCACGTTGTAGACGACGATCGGCAGGCCGCCGTCATCGGCGATCGCGCGGAAATGCGCCGTAAGCATCCGCTGGTCCGGGCGGTTGTAGTAGGGAGCGACGACGAGCGCGGCGTCGGCGCCGAGGTCTGCCGCCCGGCGCGTGGCCCGGACGGTCGCAGCGGTGTCATTGGTACCCGTTCCGGCGACGACGGCGACTCGGCCACGCGAGGGTCGCTCGCCGACGGTCTCGACGGCGATCGCGATCAGCCGATCGCGCTCGGATTCGGTCAGGGTCGGCGCTTCACCGGTGGTCCCGACGGGGACGATGCCGTCGATCCCGGCAAGGACCTGCCAGCGGACGAGCCGGCGGAAAGCAGCCTCGTCGACGTCGCCGTCGGCGGTGAAGGGTGTGACGAGTGCGGTCAGCGCGCCCCTGAGGGCGGGCCGGCTGGAGCCCGGAGCGCGGACGATCGTGGTCATGGGAACTCTCCTTGTTCTGATCGGATCAGGCGGTTGCGGCGAGGGCCGGAGCCGCGAGCAGCTCGTCGACGACCTCGTCGAATTGATGGATCCCGGCCGGTCGCGCCGTTCGCGAGAGCCAGTCGGCGGCGGCGAGGGCTCCGGCGGCATAGGCCGATCGATCGCGCGCCGTGAGGCGCAGCTCGATCGTCTCGCCGGGCGAATCGAACCCGACGAGGTGCATCCCGGGCGACGCACCGGCCCGGATGACGGCGATCTCGAGCTCGTCGCCGTTCCAGCGGGAGCCGGCCGAGATCCGTCGGGCCAGCTCGCGGGCCGTCCCCGACGGGCGGTCACGCTTCGTCCGTCGATGCCACTCGAGGAGGTAAGGCTCGAAGTCGTCGATCGGCGCCGATCAGCTCTGACGCTCGCTCCACGAGGCGGAAGAACAGCGCCGCCCCGATGCTGAGGTTCGGCGCCGCGACGGCGGCGGCACCGTGGGCCCGAAGGTCGGCCTCGACGGCCGCCCGATCGGCGTCCCAGCCGGTCGTCGCGATGACGAACCGGCGGCAGCCGGCGGCGAGCGCGGCCGCGATGTTGTCGGCGACGGCGTCGGAGCGGGACGCCTCGATCGCCAGGCTCCGGCGATCCGAGGTCCGCTCGGTCGTGGCGACCGACCGCGCGGCCGGCCCAGCAGCAGCACCTCCGTGCCCCGTTCGCGGAAGGCAGTGGCGATCGCCGCTCCAAGCGGCCCGTCGCCGAGAATGATCGTGTCCATTGTTGGTCCCTCGCTAGCTGCCGAGGGGCCTTCGTCGTTCGGAGGCAACAAAAAACCGCGGTCACCGTTTGGTGTCCGCGGCCCCTGGAGCCTCCGATCCCGGAGGCCCGTGTCGGTCGTCGTCAGTGCGCGCCGTCAGAGCCCCAGGACCCGTGCCTCCCGGCAGGGCCGCAAGAGCTTCTTCTTGGCCTCGTTGGTCAGGAAGTGATTGCGCACGATGCAAGTCTTGCGCATATATCGCGACTCTTTGCAAGCCCCGTCCCGAAATGGCATCCGCATCGCAACCCCTCGTTGCACTCAGCAAGGTCGCCGCAGGGGCGGTCCAGCGATGGCGCCGTCCGAGCACCGGACGCCGCAGCGCATGCGCGCTACGGCGATCGCGTGAGCGAGGAGCGCAGGCGGCAACGCTCGCATGGGCCGCCGCTCGCGATCAGGCCGAGAGCCGGGCTGAGCGCTGGTAGCGCTCCATCAGCTCGGCGATGTGCTGGCGCGCCTCGCGCCACTCCTGCTGGTCGCCGAAGATCTCGGCGTCCGCGCCCCATCGGCCGAGCTGGCCCATCGCCGTGATGATCGCCGAGTGCTGGAAGGAGCGGCGGCGCCCGCCATCGATCGCGCCAGTGACGAGGTAGCGGCGGACCAGATCGAACGGCGCCTCCCAGCGACCGATCCTGATTCGGTCGCCGACCCGCATCGACTCCAGGAGCTCGTCGTCGCCGACCGGGAACTGGTCGTGCTCTGCCATGTGGGCGACGAGGTCGACCCGACCGAGGTTCGGCCGATGCGACGGCAGTCGTCCATCGTCGCCGACGGTCTGGTAGCAGCTCGGGCAGCTCGGCAGCGCGGCGTCGGATCGTGGCTGCGCCCCGAAGGGCAGGCCGCACCGACGGCAGAACGTGATGTCGGGCGTCGGCGCCGCCGTTCCGCACTGGAGGCAGACGTTGCCCTGGGTCGCCCGACGGCCGCCCGGATTGCTGGCCTCCGAGCGAGAACGACAGCTTCACGAGTAGTTCCTCGCGGTGGTCATACGGATCGGCCGGGTGGGCTTGGCGTTGTCTCGGGCGTGGGCCGAGGCGGCAATCAGCCGCCGGAGGGTGACGAGTCCGTCGAGGGCGGCCCCGACCTGGCCCCGCTCGAGGATCAGGATCGGCAGGAGGTCCAGGCGGTGGGACAGCTGGAGGAGGATCACCGGCAGCGTTCCGTAGTTGCCGATCGAAACGTCACGGAGATCGTCGTACGACCACGGCTCTCGCGGGACGCGGCGGACGAGCGACGGGCCGCCACAGCGGCACACGGTGAGCTGGTCCAGGCCGACGAGGACAGTCGATCCAGCGGCGCCCTGGATCCGGGCAACGACGTTTCCGACGTCCTTCGCGCAGGTACAGCTGGAGCTGCCGGCGATCGCCATTGCGTGTCCTTCGGGGTGGGGCTTTGGTCGTGGCCCAACCGTAGGCGACTGCGATCGAAACGGGCATCACCGCCTCGGGGATGCAGGGCGCGAAAACGTCCCGAATTCAACTGCGCCATCTGTACCAGACGTGGCGGGACCAGCCTAGAGCTGGTCGCCCTCGGGCTCGGTCGGGCGCAGCCACGCCTGGGCTCGGTCCAGCATTCCGGCTGCGACTTGGCGCAGCCGACGAGAGGCGATTCCTCCCCGGCGTACGGTGCCACGTTCGCCCGCCTGGAGTCCGTCCGCGCGCCGACTGCCCTGTTGCGCGAATTGGGCGGGCGGCCACCGAAGCGATGTTCGTCGGAGCGAGCGCGGGCGCCTGGGCGGCGGCGATAGCCGAGGCCTCGAGCTCCGCGGCCACGACGGCCGCGATCAGCGGGACGGGACGGGCACGATGCGCGGCGAGATCGACGACGTCGCCCCAGGCGCGTGGCCGGGCTGTCGCGGCGCGCCACTCGTCACCCGCGTTGTGCACGACCCGCCGGCCGTCGAACAGCTCGTCGAACGTCTCGCCGTCGACCCGCTCGTGCTCGACGAGGTAGGCGGCGATCCGGCGCAGGGTCTCCATGTTGTCGATCGAGCGTCCGGCAGGCCTCGGCGTAGGCGCCGTCGAGGATCGCCCGGATCGCGCGCGTGGCCGCGGCCTGGACCTCGGACGGCAGGCTCCGGCCGCCGGGCGCGGGACGAGGAACGACAGGCTGCCGCGACCGGAGACGCCGTGATCGGTCGCCTCGGGGTCCCGGCCCATGCCCCATCGGGTGACCATCGCGACCGCGATCTGGTTGGCCTCCTCGAAGTCGTTCGAGGCGCCGCCGGTGACCTCGTGGAAGAGCAGCTCCTCGGCCGCCCGGCCGCCCATCAGCGCGACGAGCCGGGCGCGCAGGTCGGACTCGGACGGCAGGTCGTTGTCCTCCTGGCTGCTGACGGTCACGCCCGAGCGCCTCGCCGTGGGCGAAGAGCGAGATCTCCTCGACCCGCCGCTTGTCGCCGTGGACCTTGCCGCAGATCGCGTGGCCGACCTCGTGGGCGGCGATGATCGACCGCTCGCGCTCGTCCATCGACCGGCGGCGCGACGTCCCGACGGCGACCTTGAGCCAGCCGCCGTGGAGGTCCTCGGCCTGGATGTCGTCGCCGGCTCGGCGGGCGGCGAGGATCGCGGCCTCGTTGAGCAGGTCGGCGAGCTGCGCGCCGGAGAAGCCGTAGGTCTTGCGGGCGGTGTCCTCGAGGTCGATCGTCGGCGCCAGCGGCTTGTTGCGCGCGTGGACCGCGAGGATCGCCTTGCGACCGGCGACGTCCGGCAGGCCGACGTGGATCTTGCGGTTGAAGCGGCCCGGTCGGAGGACCGCGGCGTCGAGGATGTCGAGGCGGTTCGTCGCGGCGATGACGACGACGTCCTCGGTGGTGCCGAAGCCGTCGAGCTCGACGAGCAGCTGGTTGAGCGTCTGCTCGCGCTCCTCGTGGCTGTTCGGGCCGCCGCGGGCCTTGCCGATGCGCGTCGAACTCGTCGAAGAAGATGACGCCGCGGCCGAGCTTGCGGGCCTGGGCGAACAGGTCGCGGACGCGCCGCGCGCCGACGCCGACGTACTTCTCGACGAACTCCGAGCCGGACGCGTGGTGGAACGGGACGCCGGCCTCGGCGGCGACGGCGCGGGCGAGCATCGTCTTGCCGGTGCCGGGAGGGCCGTACAGCATGATGCCGCGCGGGATGCGCGCGCCGAGCTTGTGGAACCGCTCCGGCGACTTGAGGAACTCGATCGTCTCGGTCAGCTCGAGCTTGGCCTCGTCGCAGCCGGCGACGTCGTCGAGGCGGACCGCAACGATGAGCGGGTCCACCACGGCCGGCACCAGGCTGCCGTCGGCGCGCGTGGCCGCCGGCATGATCGTCCGGAAGCGTCGAGCCCTCGCGCGCGTCCCGCGCCGTTCCGGCGCGACATCCGCAGGACGAGACGCGAGGGTCAGGACGAGGATCGCCGATCGGCAGGATGATGCCCAGCGATGTTCAGGCCCGGACTCAGTCCGCGCGTTGGCTGACTTCGAGCGCCTCGGTCGTCAGGAGATTGCTGTAGCCGAGGGCGGTCAGCGCCGCGACTGCTTCGCCGGCTGTGACCGACAGGTCGACGGGAATGACCTGGCCGTCCTTCGTCCGGACGAGCAGCGTCTGGGTCGGCTGGCCGGCGGCTCCGGTCGTCTCGGCGGCGGTGATCGCGGTGACCTCGCCTGCCTCGACCTGCTGCTGCAGCTCGACGAGCGACCAACCCTCCACGACCGTGAACCTGGGGGCGAGCCACCGTCGAGCCGGCGGGCGCGGGTGCGGTGCCGCGGAGCAGGAACAGGGACGTCGCGCCGGCGAGGGCAAGGACTGCCACGACTGCGATCACTGCGGCGGCCCACGGTCGGCGACGGACCGCGGCTGTACCGCGTACCGAGAGTCGACGGAGGTCGCGCTGGAGGCGGCGAGGATCGGGAGTCATGGCATCGCGAAGTGACGGATCTGAAGCTTCCCGATCGTGGCCGATGCACCGCCTGCCCCACCATCACCCGATTGGGTGATGACCCCTGCGTCATCTGACGGATATGCGCTGGTGCCAGCAGGCATCCACCTCCGGCCCACGTGCCGGGATTGACGTTTGGCGGAGGATACCGCGACTCCCCCACGGCCTGCACGCGCGCGTTGCGGGACCGATTGCTGGAGGTGGAGCGGGAGACGAGGTTCGAACTCGCGACATTCAGCTTGGAAGGCTGACGCTCTACCAACTGAGCTACTCCCGCCCGGCTCGGCAGACAAGAGGATACTCGACTTACCCGAGAGCTCCGGACCTGCCCTCTGTTCGCCCGTTGCGTACCGACGTACGGTGTAGGAGTCGTGCCGGAGCCGGTCCCGAAGGGAGGTCACTCGTGAAACTCAGCAACCTGCTGGTCGTCGCGGCCGTGATCGGCGCGGTGTTTGGCGTGGCGTTCGTGGTCGCCAGCTCCGGAGCGCGAACCGGGAGTCTAGCGGTCGGCCCGGCCGCGGCGATCCAAAGGGGCCCAGACATAGAACGAGGCGGAGCCCGATGCTCCGCCTCGTTCCCGCCTGCCAGCCCGTTATGGCAGCAGGTAGTCCATCGCTCGTCCCATTACCGTGGCCCGGGTCGACTGCATCACTGATGCCCTCGAAGCCGAAGCCCATGTAGAGCGTGTCCGGTGTCGCGACGACAGCTCCCTCGGGGAAGCCTCCCGCCGTTGTTCGAATGAAATTGTTCGGGTTTGGTGCGTTGCCGGCCGGCGGACCGGTGATCGCCCAGCCGCCCAGGTCGGCCTCGAATGACGTCGTCTCGCCGGGCCAGACGATATCGTCTAGGAACACGCCGAGGCCCTGGACAGACCAGTCACTCACGTAGGCGATCGACACCTCGACCTGCTGGCCCGCGTAGCCATCAAGGTCTATCGACCACTGCTCCCAATTGCCAGATGCCCCTGAAGCTGCGTTCCAGACACCGCTGGTCCCGGTCGGGGAGCACGTCCCGTCCTCGTTGAGCGTCTGATAGTGCTCAAGGAACGGATGGATGTCATGCCAGCCTTCGGCACAGCTCGTCGCCGGTGACTCGAGGATCGTGTTGCCATTGCTGTCGGGAAGAGTCGTCCAGTTCGAACCTACCCGGCGTCCGGGCCTCGACGAACACGAAGTCCCAGTCAAGCTCGGTGTCACGCGAAATCCAGAAGTCCAACGATCCGCCACCGGCGGGCACGGTGATCGTCCGGGTCAGGCGCTTGTAGGAGATGTCGCCGATCTGCGAGTAGACGTACCACGACCCGGTATGCGGTTCAAATGGGCCGCCCGGGCCGGTCATAGCGAGCCACGGCTCGGCTGTCGAACTATCGGGTATTCGGCGACTGGCAGGAGGCCGCTCGTCGTGATGAACGAGGCACTGTGGTCCTGGTTCTGCGCGCTGTCGGCGCCGTTGAATCCCCAGGTCGTGCCACTGTGAACGGATCGGCAAGGCCGTTGACGTCGAAGAGGTTCCCGGCCCCGGTCGGAACCGGCGTCCTCGTTGATGAGGGACGCACCGAACCAGTATTCGATGACGTCGTTCACGTTGTCGCCTGAGCCGGCCAGCGGCCGGCAGCGAGCCGCTACGGCGCCCGAGCACCTCTGATTTAGGAACGGGTCGTACAGCTGGGCCCCATGTCCGGTTGCGTACTGGTGACCGGCGTACTTGCCCGTGTAGAGGAGCTTTCCGCCTTCGTTGAGGTAATCGCGGACCTCGAGGAGCTCCTGCATCGCGAGACGCGACGCCTGCCCGCCGGTCCAACCGAGCTCGCGAGTAACGATGTCGTCGCCCGTATACCAGACGACCGCTTCGTAGTGGCTCAGGACGCCGAGCGCATCGGGCGCCTTGCGGCCGTTGGCATCGACGTCGTAGACGTCTGACGCGATGCCGTTCGCGGCGAGGGCGTTGCTGGTAGTACGACGAGGTAATGCGGGCCCGGTAGCCTGGAGCGGGCGATGCCCCCGTGTAGTCCTCGGCGGCCAGGATGAGGACCGGGTCGGCCGGACTCGGAGACTGCCGCGTAGGTGAACGAATCGCTCGCCTGACCGCCGCCCTCGAACCAGACCTTGACGCTGTCACCTGGGCTCGTCCCGCCGATCGTGGCGCGCGACGACGTGGTAGTAGGTGCCGTTGCCGACCCCGTAGCGCTCGCCGCCGGTCCACTCCGTGCGTCGACCGCGCTCTGGACGGCGCCGCCGTTGATCTGGTACTTGAGGCGTCACGGCGCCGAGGCTGCGCTTCGCGAGGACGCGCACCTCCTGCGGATCGCCGTACGACTTGTCGAACCGGAAGTCGAACATCGCAAGCGTGCCGTTCTCGGGATCGACCTCGGTCTGCGAGAGGTAGAACGGCTTGACCGTGTTGCCCAGGTGCGACGATGGGTTCGCCGGGTTCGTCGCCGACCGCGCGATGTCGAGGTCGAACGGAAGGGTCTTCTCGAACTGGGCCTGGACCAGCGCCTCGTCATCGGGGAAGACAAACCCGCAGCCGGCGCAACCCTGCTCGAGCTCCGGCGTGAACGCGAGCGTGCCGCCGTTCGATATCGGCGAAGTCGGTGGTCTCACCATTGGTCACGTAGAGCTCGTCCGCGCTGATGCCCGGGTCGAAGCCCGGAATTGCCGGATTGGCATCGGTCCCGGCAAGAGCGGCGTAGATCGGGTTGTCGGCGTCCGGCGTCCCGACCTGCCAGCCCTGCGGATAGAGGATGAGCGGGCCGAACGAGTGGTAGTTGACGAGCAACTTGGGCTTGATCCGCGTCGATCAACCCGGCGGCGGCCTGGGTCTCGGGCTCGGAACCGGCGGCCGGTCCGCGGTATGTGTCGCTCGACTCGTGGTCGACGAGCCCTCGTTGTCGTAGTTCCAGTGCTCGTTGTAGTTGCGGTTCGGGTCGACGCCATCGCCGACCGTTGATCTGGCCGTCGCCGTTGTTGTCGCGCAGGTTCTTGCGCCACAGACGCTCGTGGTCGAACGTGTACTGGTAGCCATCGGGGTTGGCCGACAGGATGAACCACAGCTCGGTCGTCTTGAGGAGGACTGACGATCTCGGGGTTCTCCAGCTTGCGCTGGTCCAGGAACCAGTGCAGCAGCCGGCGGTTGACCTCGACGGAGATCCACTCACGAGCGTGCTGGTTGGACATGTAGAGGACCGACGGGCGCGCGCCGTCCTTGATACCCTTCGCGCCCTGGGTGACCTTGAGGGCGATGATCTCGCGCCCCTGGATCGTGTGGCCGATCACCTCGAGCTTCACGAAGCCGGCGTACTTCTTCGCGACGTCGTAGAGCTCGTCGCGGATGCCACCCGGCTCGTCGTAGGAACGCCAGACGTTGAAGCCGCTCGCCGCCTGCTCGAGCGCACGCTCGCGAGATGTGCGGCCCTTGGCGTCGCGGACCGCAGCGGTCTGGACGCCGTCCTTCCTGAGCTGCGCTCGCTCCTTGGGCGACAGAATGAGGACGATCGTCACTCGCCCGTCTGCTTCGTTGCGAGTCTCGGCTACGTCGTAGCCCTTCCGGACGATCTCCGCGGCCGTCGCCGGGTCCACCGTTGCGGAGTACATGTCTAGATTGCCGTTGCTGCCGTTGCTGCCGTTGCCGTGATCGACGGCCGCTACAGGCAAGGCTGCCTGCAGGGACAGCACGAGACCGATCAGCAACACGATGAGGCGTCTCATCGGATCTCCTCCCTACCCGAATCTCCCCGTAGTTCCGGCAAGGTTCCCACTCGAGGAGAAGGAGATCAATAGCGTATTCCGGGCGATGCCCAAAGAAGAGTTCGTGCGGGCCCGGCAATGCCAGGCCCGCACGTTAGTACCTCGAGCCCTAGTCGTCGTCGCCGTCGACAGCCCTGATCTGGGCGCGGATCTCGCCGCCCGGGAACTTCGCCGAGTGGACGTTGGCGTAGGCATGTCCGGCGCGCATCGCCTTGACGAACTCTTCCCACGCGCCTGCCTCGATCCCCTGCCCGGCGGGTCCGACGACATCACTCGCGTCAACCTCGCCGGTCACCGTGCCCGACGCCGGGCAGGTCGGCGGGTTGGTCCCGGCCGGTGCCGGGTTAACGGCCGTCTGGCACAGCCAGATCGCGATCCCGCCGTTGACCGCCTTCTTCGCGAAGTGGATGTGGGCCTGGGTGACGGCGGCCTCGAGGCGCGAGAACCGCAGCTCGTACCTGAGCGTCGTGCCGTCGTTTATGAGCCTCGCCTCGAACGACCCGCGCGCGACCGTCGAGATGTCCGGATTCTCCTCGTAGCCGTTGAGCGGACTTGCCCTGAAGTTCCTCGCGTCGCCACCAGCGACGGCGTACGCGCTGACGACGATGAGCATGACGAGGGCTCCGAGAGCCACCGCACGGAACGCACGTTTCGACATTCCAGCCTCCTCTTCCGTCGATCGTCCTGAGGCAGCCCGAAATCAGAGGCTGCCTCAAAAGGTCATACGGAATGCGGAGGGATCCGGTTTTTGGCCCTAGTCGTCGCTGCGCCTGAGCCAGCTCATCGGTCGCTTGGCGGGCACCGATTGGAGCAGGGCGCCGGGGCCGCCGATGGTCGCGCTTACCTGGGCGTGGGCGGCCTCCTCTGAATTCGGGGCCGCTCCATCCTGATGGACACCATTGGAGGATTCGCCAGCCTCGGCCGGGGCTGCCCATGACTCGACAGGCTCAGCCGGTGCCGCCGGATCCATGACGCCGACCGCGACGGGCTCGTCCGCCGGGGCGGGCTCCGCCGCGTCAGCCGGTGCCTCGGCCACAGGTTCTCCAACGGCCTCGAGGGCCGGGAAGGCCGGGCGCTTCGACGCCTTCTGGGCGATCACGGTCGGGTCCGTCTCACCATCCAGTCCCTCGAAGTAGGCCTCGACCTCGCCTCGATACGTCGCGATCGCCGACTCCAGGCCCTCAATCTCTCGATCGATCTTCGAGCCGTGCTCTGCCAGGCTCGTCTCGAGATCCTCGCGGACCGCCGTCGCGCGGCTCTCCCGATCGAGATGGATGCGCGCCGTCTCGCGGTCGACCCACGCGTCGATCGCTGCCATGTCCTCGGCGGCGAGCTCGCGCATCCGATCGGCCTCGGCTGCCTTCCGTGCCTGGACCCGGTCGATTTCATCCTGCCGGCGGCGATCGATGTCTTCGCCGATCCTGATGCGCTCCAGGCCGGCCGCGGCCTGCATCGCCCGAGCGAGCTCGGCGAGGAACGCGGAGCCGTCGTCGGCGGCCGGGGCCGCAGCCCCGTCATCGGACGTCTCCGCCGGCGCGTCCGCGGCGGCCTCGATGGCGGCGACAGGGGCGTCGTCGGTGACTTCTTCGTCCGTTGTCGCGTCGGCAGTCAGCTCGCCGTCGGTCGCCGTTGCATCCTCGCCAGGCGGCTCAGCCACGCCGATGGCGTAGTCCTGACTGACGCCGTTCGCGCTCGACGCATCGGTCGAATTGGAGTCAGGACTTGCCTGCTCGGAATCAAACTGTGACCACTGCTCGGACACGTCCAGAACCCTCCCCTGTGTCGCCGTTGCCGACGTCCCCGGCTCGTCGCGCGCTACGACCGGGTGGCAGATGGTAACGGGGGTGTTGACAGAGAGCAATGCCCAAGATTCGAGATTCGTTGCAATCGGCCGCCGCCGGCTCGAACTGAGCCCGGCGCGCATCAGCTCTTGAGCTTGCTGCGGTCCTTGAGGATCTGGCCGGCGGCGAGCTTGCCCGGCGCGCCCATGACGCAGCCGCCGGGATGCGTTCCCGAGCCGCACTGGTAGTAGCCGTCGATCGGGGTCCGGTACTGCGACCAGCCCGGCGCCGGGCGGAAGAAGAACATCTGCGGAGCGAGGAACTCGCCGGCAAAGATGTTGCCCTCCGACAGGCCGACCGTCCGCTCGATGTCGAGCGGCGTCCGGATCTCGCGCTGGAGGACGAGGTTCGCCGAAGCCCGGGAAGAACGACTCGAGCGTCCGCTGGACGGTGTCGGCCATGTTCTCCCGCTCCGTATCCCAGTCGCTCTCGCGGAGCTTGTAGGGCGCGTACTGGACGAAGCAGCTCATCACGTGCTTGCCGGGCGGCGCCATGTCCGGGTCGATCGTCGACTGGATCGCGCAGTCGAGATACGGCCGCTGGCTGTACCAGCCGTACTTGGCGTCGTCGAAGGCGTGCTCGAGGTACTCCATCGACGGGCCGATGTTGGTGAAGCCGCGGTACTGGTCGCCGCGATCCCCGAGCGCCGGGTACTTCGGAAGCCCGTCGAGGGCGAAGTTCACCTTCGACGACGTCCCCTGGAATCGGAACCGCCGGATGTTGTCGACGAGATCCGTCGGCAGCTCGAGCGGGTCGACGAGCTCGAGGAACGTCCGCCGCGGGTCGATCGCCGAAACGACGATGTCGGCGTGGTACTCGCCACCGTCGGCGAGAGCCACTCCCGTCGCCCGGCCGTTCTTGGTGATGACGTTCGCGACCGGCGATTCGAGGACGATCTCCGCCCCGAGCGCGCGCGCCGCCCGCGCGAGCACCTGGGTGAAGCCACCGTTGCCCCGCTTGTGGAACGCCCAGGCGCCGAAGACGCCGTCGTGCTCGCCGATGAAGTGGTAGAGCAGGACGAGCCCGGAACCCTGCGAGTACGGCCCGACCTTCGTCCCGATGATGCTCGACGAGGCGAGGTAGCCCTTGAGGATGTCCGACTCGAAGTAGTCGTCGAGAAAGTCGGCAGCGGAGCCGGTCAGCAACCGGACGGCATCGTGGAGCACCTTCGGCTCGAGATCGCGGAACCGCCGGCCGAGCGCGGCCAGGGCGATGAGCTCCTGCCGGATCGTTGCTGAAGATGTCCGGCGGGACCTGGTCGAGGAGCGGCTTGATGACCTGGAGGACCTTGGTGATGTCGTGCTCGAACGCGTCGTAGGCGTCGGCGTCGTGCTTCGAGTGGCGGGCGATCTCGCGGATGTTCTCGCCCCGGTCCTGGCCGAGGAGGAGGTAGTCGCCGTTCTCCATCGGAGCGAACGTCGACGGCATAAGGAGCGGCATGAAGCCGTGCTTCGTCAGCTCGAGGTCGTGGATGATGTCCGGCCGGAGGAGGCTGAGGGCGTACGAGAACGTCGTGAACCAGAAGCCCGGTCGGAGCTCCTCGGTGATCGCCGCCCCGCCGACGACGTTGCGCCGCTCGAGGATGAGCGTCCGCAGGCCGGCCTTGGCGAGGTAGGCCCCGTTGACGAGGCCGTTGTGGCCGCCGCCGATGACGATCGCGTCGTAGCGCCGGTCGCTCGACGCGGTCGACTTCGGTGCGGTCGTCTTCGGTGCCTTCGCCTTCGGCGCAGTCGGCGTGGTCGTCTTCGGCATGTCAGGCCGTCCTTCGCTCGGGGTTGTAGAGAGGCAGCCGCGTCACGTGAGCGTCGAAGTACTCGTAGCGGTGGCTCACGGCGAGCTCGAGCTTGACCCGCGAGCCGGGCGCGGTCAGCTCGAGTGGCACGCGCGCGAGGGCGATGTGGCGCTGGAGCATCGGCGAGTACATGAGGCTCGTCGCGTAGCCCAGTTGCTTGAGGTCGTCGTCGTAGATGTAGTACTCCTCCTCGATCGGCGTGTGGTCCTTCGGCGGGATGAGCCCGGCCTCGTCGAAGTGGCGGTCGTATTCGCGCCAGTCGAGGACGAGGCCGGTGAGCTTCCAGCGTGACGTCTTGTCGGCGATCTCGCGGGCGATCGCCTCGCGGCCGATGAACGCCCGATCGCTGCCGGCGAGGTCCTGGAACATCCAGCCCAGGCCGAGCTCGATCGGCGTCGATCGGTGGGCGTCCGTCCAGGCGAAGCGGCTCGACTGGAAGTCGACGTCGAGCAGGAGCAGGCCGGCTTCGATCCGGGCCATGGACAGCGCCGTCAGCCCGAACGGGACCACGCCGCGGCCCTGCGACGCCTCGACGACCGCATCCCAGACGGCGACTGCGTCCTCGGCAGCCGCCCAGATCTCGAAGCCGAGGTCGCCGGTGTAGCCGGTCCGCGACACGGTCACCGCCACGCCGCCGATCTTGGCCTTCGTCAGACCGAAATAGTCGAGCTTGGCGACCCGTGGATCCAGCGCCGGCCAGGATCGCCCTCGAGCTCGGACCCTGCACGGCGAGGACACCGTACTCGCTCCGAGACGTCCTCGATCTCGACCCGGTGACGACCGACCGCGTCGGCGAAGTAGGCGAAGTTCGGCTCGGCCGAGGTCAGCAGGTAGTCGTCCGTCGCGTGGCGGAGGACGACGCCGTCCTCGACGACATAGCCGCGGTCGTCGCACCAGATCGTGTACTGGCCGTGCCCGACCGGGCAGGCCCGGATGTCGCGGGCAAGGACCCCGCTCAGGAATCGCTCCGCGTCAGGCCCGTGGATCCGGTACTTGAACAGCGGCGACGAGTCGAACAGCCCGGCGCTGTTGCGGATCGCGAAGTACTCGAACTTCTCCGACATCTGGTATTTCGCGGCAGACAGGTAGCCCGACCAGTGCGCCCACAGGCCGGTCTCGTTCGCGGCGCTCGTGCGCTCGTGGAAGGGCGAGGTTCGGATCATTTTGGCGGCATGTCTCCGGACGGTCGGGCGACGATAACGGCTATTGGACGATTGCGCAATATCGTCTAGTCTGGTGGAACGATGGCCCGACTCAGCCGATCCGACCGTCGCGCCGCGATCGTCGCCGCGGCCCTCGCGGTGGCCCGCCGGAAGGGACTCGCCGCCACGACCGTCCGGGATGTCGCCGCCGAGATGGGCACATCGAGCGGCCTCGTCCACCACTACTTCGAGAGCATGGACGAGGTCCTCGCGGCCGCCTTCGCCCAGGTCGCCGAGGCCGATCTCGCCCGGTCCGCGGCGGAGATGGCGGCGGCCGACAGCCCGATCACGGCGCTCGCCGCGTTCTTCCGGACCTATGCCCCGGCCGACGACGACTGGGCGTTCCAGCTCTGGCTCGACGCCTGGGCGGAGGCCGCCCGGCGGCCCGCCCTCCAGGCCACCTCGCGCCGCCTCAACCTCGCCTGGCAGGCCCTGCTCGAGCAGACGATCGTGGCGGGCGTGGCTGCCGGCCGATTCGTTGCGGCGGACCCCGGAGCCGCGGCCTGGCGGATCCTGTCGCTCGTCGACGGCCTCGCCCTCCAGGTCGTCGCCCACGGCACGACGATCGGCCGGGACGACGTGGAGCGCTGGGCCGCGAGCGCGGCGGAACTGGAGCTGGGTCTGGAGCCGGGGACGCTCGGCAGCGCGGCTGGCTGACCGGGTACCTACAGAGCCTTGGCCTCCATTAGGTCCTTCAGCGTCTGGAGATCGGCCTGATACTGCCGTTTGCCCATGCCCACGACGAGCGGCTCGGCCAGGTTGAAGAAACCTCCTGATCTCAGCTTCGACGGTCGTATCAACCCGTGTCCCACCGTCGATGTCCTCGAACGTCGTCGTGCCTCGGACCGGAAACGGCCTCGACTTGCTCTCCCAGCCATATGTTCGGTTCGGTACGAACTCGATAACTTCCATCGCTATCTCGATCCGCTTGCCAAGGAACTTGCCGTACCCTCGCCACGTGGTGCCTTTACCGATCGGCCCTTCCGACGTCTTCTTCACCTCATGCGCGGCTGACGACCACTTCGGGTAGTTCTCGACATTGATGACCTCCGCGAAGACCTCGTCGATTGGGCGATTGATCGTGGTGCTGATGTCGGCTCTTGCCATGACGGGACTTCCTTCCACTACGTGGATCACGGACTTGGGGAGGACCGCACGCCCAGGTCGCCGAGCGAGGTCCGCCGCCAGAACGTCGCCGCCATCGCGATGTCCATGACGACCGTGAGGATGAGGAACACGAAGAAAAGTGGTGCCCAGAGGAACGTGCCCAGGAACACCACCGACAACTGGTTGGCCAATGAGTAGATCCCGAGCACGCCGACCAGGTATGTCAGGTAGCGCGGGAATGCCGGCATCGAAGCCGTCCGGGACGCGATGAGGACAAAGGCGATCCCGTAGAGCACCTGACCCAGGCCGAAGTGAGCGCCGATGATCGCGGCCAGACCGCGACCCATCTCGAGGATCGACGCTTGCTCGTCAGGTCCCGCTGCCGCGTACTGCGTCGCCAGTAGCGTGGCCGCGGTCAGGCGCAGGTACCCGCCCACCATCCCGACGACCATCGTGGCGGCCAGGACCGCCAAGCAGGCCGCACGGACGGGCGCCGCGCGGCCCACGAGAACGGAGAGCCCAAGCAGGATGGCGCCGAAACCCAGCCAAACCAGCGTGTCGAGCGCCGCGAAGATCCGATATGCAGCGACATTGCTGCTCGCTCCGATCAACTCCGCGTCCTGCAATGGAGCCGATCCTGCCCCACTCATGACGACCGCGAAGGCGCCGAACAGGGCCACGGTCGTAACGGCTTTCAGGGCTGCGGCGCGTGAGAGAAACACCGCCCACGTTCGGCCGCTGTCTGCCGTTCGATCATTCATGCGTGTCCATCGGGGACTGGCATCACTCGACCTCGTCGGGACTGAAGTCGAGGCCGTGCGGTCGCCCGCCGCCTGGGTAGGGGATGGTTGTCACGGCATTGGTCTGATGGTCGATCACCGCCAGGCCGGCTCCGGGTCCTTCGAAGGCCGCATAGGTGTAGCGGCCGTCTGGTGATGTCCATTGATGGCCAGCGAGCGTTGTCCCGCCGGCGATCGTCACCTGCGACGCGGTAAGTGTCTCCAGATCGACAACGGCGATCCGGGCCGGTGAAGTCCGCAAACCGACGGTCAGGATCTGATCGTTCCGCGCCAACTGGAGCGTGTCGGGCGTTGCCAGGGCGATCGTTGCGACCACGCTCCAGGAGGGAAGGTCGATGATGTGGAGCAAGCCGACCGATCGAGCCGCGACGTAGAGCCGAGAACCGTCGCGCGAGACGATGAGCTCATGCGCGCCCGCGACGACCACTTCCTCGAGAAGCTCTCCCGTGCCAGCATCGAGCGTGCTGATGATCCCGGGCTCTGATGCCGCGTAAATCAGGTGGCGGTTCGGGGAGAACGCGGCGGCGTGCGTCCTGGCCGCCGGATCTGCGGTCGCCGGCCATTCCCCGACGAGGCTGCCGTGGTGTGCGTCAATCACGCCGAGGCGGTTGGTACCGAACGCGGAATAGGCGACGAGCTTTCCTCCGCGGCTGGCCGTGAGATGGTGGGGCAGCGGACCCGTCTTGATCCGACCGAGAATCTCGCCCGACTCGGCGTCGATCACGGCGATCTGTCCCAGCGCCTCCTCGCCGACGAAGATCTTGCCCCTGCCGAACGCAACATCGCTCGCCGGGGCATCCAGATCGATCTCCAGGCGGGGCGCGCCGCTCGCCGCGTCGAACGCGATGAGCTCCGGACCTGCCGTCGGGTTTACTCGGTCGCCGACCCAGACGGTCCTTCGACGACGTCGAATCGCGGGTGGGACGCTCCAGCGAACCCTGCGACCAACGTCGTGCTCAACGCGATCGAGACGACGATGGAGACAACTGAACGACGCATTGCTCTCCCCCTTCCCGCAGCAGCCACTGGACATCGGCTGTCCGAACTGTGGTTTACGCGCACGCGGAGGTAGAAGTCCAATCCTTTCTTCTCACGCCATCCATAATCTGGGGTAATGGATCTGGAAGCCCGACTTCGTGCCTTCGCGGCGGTGGCGCGCCGGGGTAGCTTCTCGCGGGCAGCCGAGGAGATCGCCATCAGCCAGCCCGCCATCTCGAAGCATGTCGCGGACCTCGAGGCTTCCCTGGGGACACGTCTCTTCATCCGCGAGCCGCGGGGCGCTCGATTGACTCCAGCGGGCGAATTCCTGGCCGGCTACGTGAGCCGGGCCGAGGCGCTGCTGGCCCAGGCGACGGCCGGAATGGCGTCAATTGCCGGTGCGGATGCGGGGACGATCAGCATCGCCGCTTCCGGTACGCCCGGCGTGTATCTCCTGCCGAGGGCGATTGCCGCCTTCTCCGCCGCGCGGCCCGAAGTCGACATCCGGGTACTCATGGGCACGTCCGCCGAGGCGCTGGAGATGATCCGCGATCATCGGGCAGAACTGGGCGTGGTCGGCGGTGGGGCGAGCGCGCCCGATCTGGAGGTCGAGCCGCTGGTCGAGGACGAGATCGTCATCGTCAGTGCGCCAACGGGAAGCGACCACACGATCACGACGCGCGAACTGGAACGTCAGACCTGGGTGTGGCGGGAGGTGGGCTCGGCGACGCGGCTTGCTGTCGAGCGGGCGATGACGAACTTGGGGCTCCGGCCGACGCGCCACCTGACGATGCCCGACTGGGAGATGATCAAGATCGCGGTTGCATCGCAGGTCGGCGTGGCGGCGATAAGTCGGTTCGCCGTCCAACCGGAACTCGCCGACGGGCGCCTCATCATCCTGCAGGTCGCCGGCTGGCACGTCGTACGTCCGATTTCGATCATCCGCTCGCGGGACGTCCCGATGACGCCGCTGGCGGAACACCTCGCGGCGGCCCTGCGGCGAGTCGTAGCGGCTGACGCGCCGGGGATCGATCGCGCGCGCGCGGCGTTGGCCTATGCCGAACGGGCTGATGGACACGCTTCGTTGCCCGACATTCAGCGTGCGCTTCGGGACGGGCTGGATGCGGTGGCGAACGCCGCCGACGACGACGAACTGCTCGTGGCATGCCAGATGTTGAGCCTGCTGGCGTTTTGGCAGGTGAAGGACGGGGACCTTGACGAGGCGCATGCGACCCTCGCCACCGCTCTGCGACAGGCCGGGTTGCCAGCGTCCGGTCGTGCGGATCTGCGGTCGCGACTCGGTTGGCTGACCCTCCGCCGGGGCGACCACGCAGCCGCGGAGGTCATCCTCGAAGACGCGCTTCGCGAGGCGCGCGAGGCTCGAAACGCAGCGGTCGAACGGAGGTCAATGCTCGACCTCGCGACGACGTACTCGGGACTAGGCCGCCACGCCGACGCTCGCGAGATGCTGGCGGGGTCGATGGAGCGCAGTCGCGCCGCAGGGGACATCGACGAACTGCTCCGGGCCTATAACAACGGAAACCTGATCCTCGGAGAACCGGGCGGCCCGCAGGATTTGGCAGAGTCGGAACGATTCCTCCTCGAGGGTATCGAGGAGGCTCGCCGAGCCGGCGACAGACACCACACCGCCTGGATGACCCTAAACCACACGTTCGACGTTGCTCGCCGAGGAGAGCTGCATGACGCTGAACACCTGGTGCGGGAAGCACTCCGGCTGTTCGAGGAGCTGCGGGAGACCGGCGGACTCAGCCCCGCGCTTGTGGTGCTGGCGTGGATCCGGTTGCGACTCGGAGATTTCGACGAGGCGCGCGCCCTCGGAATGCGCAGCATGACGATCGGGCTGGTGGGTCGTCCGTGGCTCGAGCTGGAATGGGCGGGACTGCTGGCCATCCTGGCCTGGCCCGGCGATCCGGCAGACGCATTGAAGCGGCTACGCTCGGCCATTCCCTCAATGGACGGGGCGGTGGCCGTCGAGGAAAGCTTCGTCAGGCTCTTGATCGTTCGGATGGGGTTCCGGCTTGGGGCATCCGTGGCCGACGAGGCATTGGCCCTCGACGCCTTCGCAACTCACAGCACCGAGGAGCGGACGTTCGGCCGGTGGGCGCACGCACTGGCGAGCGTTGATTCAGTGGAGGCAACTCGCGTGTTGATCGCCACTGCGATGGAGCTCGAGGCCGACGGTTGTCCTCTCGTAGCGGCAGAGGCCTATGCGGACGCGACCGTCATGGCGCGCCGGGCGAAGCGAACCGCCGAGGCGCGACGCCTCGCCCGTCATCGGGACCGTCTCCTTGGCATGAGTGGTGCCATCCCGCTGCTAGATCAATCGTCTCGCGCCTGAGCACGCGGCGCCGCCTCGCGGACGAGGCGCTCAGCGCTTGCGCTCGAGGATCGGGCGGGCGCGGTCCGGGTCGTCGACGACGAAGGCGAACATCGCCCGATCGCCCCATCGGCCGAGGAACAGGTGGCCGTAGATGTTGACGCCGGCGTCGGCGAGCTGCGCGCGACAGGGCGGCCATCCCGCCCGGCCGATCGTCGACCTCGGTCAGGATCGACTCGCCCTCGATGAACGTGTAGCCGCCTTCCTCGAGGACGGCCTTCGTGGTGTCGTCGTCGGCGGTGGTCATGATCACGTGGCCCGCGTCGCCGATCCCGCCGCCGCCGATCGCCCGAAGGTCGACGCCGCGGGCGGCGAGCGCCTCTGCCAGGTTCGCCATGGCACCGGGCTCGTTCTTCAGCTGGACGACGAACTGGTTGGCCATCAAACCCTCCGACGGTTGCGGTGGAGGGCGATTCTAGCGCCGGGAGCCGCCGCGCCGCGGGTGGCCGCGCCGAGAGCCCTAGGCCGCCGGCAGTTTCGCCATGATGGCGAGCACGATCAGGGCGGCCAGGAGGAGCAGGCCCTGGACCATCTCGCGGCGTCGCGTCGATCGCGGGGCGTCGCCCTGACCGTCGGGTCGATTCGGGTTCCTCGTGATAGCCACGGCGGAACCCTAGAACCGGGCCCAGCCGGTTGCCTATGGTACGTTCCGGCCACGCTCCAGGAGGCCCAATGACCGATACGGCGATCGATGTGCTCGCCCCAGGTATCGCGGCGGCGCTCGCGGCTCCCTCGCCGCCATCGGAACTGACGGTCGAGGCTGCAGGCATTCCATTCCACGCACTCGCCTGGGGCGCCGCCGACGCACCGCCCTTGCTGCTGCTCCACGGCGTCACGTCATCGGCGCGGACGTGGTGGCGCGTCGGACCGGCCGTGGCTGCCGCGGGGTTCCGGGTCGTGGCGCCCGACCTGCCTGGCCACGGCCAGACGGGGCATTGGCAAGGCCACTACCGGATCGGCGACAACGCAGCGGACCTCGTTGCCTTCGCCAAGGCGGCCGGCCTTGAGCGCGCCGACCTCAGGATCGTCGGCCACAGCTGGGGCGCGATGACCGCGGCCGCAATGCCGGCGGCTGGCCTCATTCCCGCCACGCTGGTCCTGATCGATCCGCCGGCCATCCCGCTCGCCGCCCTCACGGCCATGCTCGAGGACCCGGTCGAACGCGCCTACGACGACCTCGACGAAGCGGTCGCGACGGTCGGTCGCCTGAATCCGACGTGGTCGCACGGCGACGTCGTCGCCAAGGCCGAGGGCCTCACCCAGTTCGACGAGGCGGCGGTACGCGATGTCCTGACGCAGGAACGGCGACTGGGACGGCGGCCTCAGCGCACTGGCCGACCCCGCGGCGCGCGGACGTGCCGGTCTGGCTGATCCGGGGCGATCCTGCGTTCGGTGGCTACGTTCCTGACGCGCTCATCCCTGACTTCGCGGCGCGCCTCGGTGCGGACCGGGTCATCACGATCGCCGGCGCGCCGCACTCACCCCAGCGGACGCACCCAGAGGCACTGGTTCAGGCCCTGCTCCGCGCGCTCGAGGGCTGACGGCGCGTCGCCGCGGCTCAGCGGCGACGGAGCGCGACCGCTCGCTTGTACAGATCGACGTACTGCGGCGCCGAGCCGGTCGTCCAGTCGAAGTCGACCGCCATGCCCCGGGCGATCAGACCTGCCCACGCCGCGCCTCCGGCGGCGCGCATCGCGATCGCGGTCTCGCATGCCTCGGCTAGCGCATCGGGCGTCGCCGCGTCGAACGCGAAACCGGTCCCCTCGCCCGGGAAGCGCAGCTCGTCGATCACCGAGTCGGCCAGGCCGCCCGTCCGCCGGACGATCGGCGGCGTGCCGTAGCGCAGCGCGATCATCTGGCCCTGCCCGCACGGCTCGAATCGCGACGGCATCAGGAAGAAGTCGACGCCCGCGTAGATGCGCCGGGCCATCGCCCGATCGAATCGTTCGAGCAGCGCGACCCGGTCCGGGCGTCGCTCGGCGAGGCTCCGCAGATCCGCCGCGATCCGCGGATCCCCGCTGCCGAGGACGACCAGCCGGCAACCGACCGACAGGAGGCGCGACGCGGCGTCGGCCAGGAGGTCGAAGCCCTTCTGCGGATCCAGCCGGCCGATCATCCCGAGGACCGGTCCGTCGTCGGTCGGGTCGAATCCGACCCGGTTCAGGAGGTCGGCCCGAGAGGTCGCCTTGCCGCGAAGGTCCGAGGCGGAGTAGGTCGCGGCGAGATCGGCGTCGGTAGCCGGATCCCAGACCTCGGTGTCGAGGCCGTTGAGGATGCCGAGGTAGCGGTCCCCCTTCGCCCGCAGCGCTCCGTCGAGCCCGAAACCGAGCGCCGGGGTGAGCGATTCGCGGGCATACCCAGGGCTGACGGTGTTGACCATCTCTGCGAGCTCGATGCCGGACGCCAGGAGGTCGATGCCGGCGGCGCCCGCCTTGACGATCCCGTCGCCCGGCGCCAGCCCCAGCTGGCCGAGCGCCTCGAGCGGCGTCCAGCCGTGATAGGCCAGGTTGTGCAGCGTCAGGACGATCGCGGCCCGGCCGAGGACCGGGTCGTCCCCGTACCAGCGATCGCGGAAGATCGGCGCCGGGCCCGCATGCCAGTCATGGATATGGATGACGTCGACCGGTCGATCGCTCTCTGTCCTCAGCGTCTCGAGGGCCGCCCGGCAGAGGAGCCCGAAGCGCCAGGCGTTGTCGCCGAAGTCGCCGCCGCCGGGCGGGCCGTAGAAGCCGTCGCGGTCGAAGGCCGCGGGATGGTCAACGAGTCGCAGTCGATAGCCGTTTGCCTCGACATCGATGACGTTGAGATCGACCGCGCCGTCGAGCGAATGCGGGTCAGGTACCCGCAGCGGCGTGCCGGGGCCGACGGTCGTCGGGAGCGCCACCGACCGGTAGCGCGGGATAAAGACGTCGACCATGCCATCGGTCGCCCCGGGCACCCTGGCCAGGGAGCGTGCCAGCGCGTCGACGACATCGCCGAGGCCGCCGGTCTTCGCCCAGGGCTCGCATTCCGCGGCGATGAACGCAACGCGCATCGGCATCCGGCAATGGTAGCGACGGGCCGGGCCCGGTACCGAGCCGTGCTCTAAACCGGTTCATCAGCGAGCAGGTAACCGTTATCATCCCCCAGACATGCACCCCGCGCCCCAGGTCCCCTCGATTCCCGCGGCCTCGTTCCGCCTTCCGCCACAACTCGAGGGTCTTCGCCGCCTCGCCTACAACCTGTACTGGTGCTGGCATCCGCGGGCCCGGACGATCTGGAGCCGGATCGATCGCGAGACGTGGACGCGTCACCGCAATCCGATCCCCGTCCTGAGCGGCCCCGTCGAGTGGACCCACCTCCTCGACGACACGACGTTCATGGCGGAGGTCAAGGGCGTCCTCCGGGACTTCGATCACTACCTGGCCAACGGCGCGGACAACTGGTTCCAGCGCCGCTACCCCGACATGCCGGCCGGCCCGATCGCCTACTTCTGCGCCGAGTACGGGTTCTACGAGTCGCTCGGGATCTACTCGGGCGGTCTCGGCGTGCTCGCCGGCGACCACACGAAGACGACGTCCGACATGGCCCTCCCGTTCATCGGGGTCGGGCTGATGTATCGCAACGGCTATTTCCACCAGACGATCGACGCCGACGGTCACCAGGAGCACGCCTATCCCGATTACGACCTCTCGCGGCTGCCGCTCAGCCGGGTCCAGGGTCCGGATGGCGAGCCGCTCCGGGTCACCGTCGAGCTGCCGGGCCGCGACCTGCAGGTCGCCGTCTGGTGCGTCCAGGTGGGCCGGACGCCCGTCCTCTTCCTCGACACTGACATCCCCGAGAACGGTGACGCCGACCGGCCGATCACCCACATCCTCTACGTCCGCGGCCGCGAGATGCGGCTCCACCAGGAGCTGGTGCTCGGCGTCGGCGGCGTGCGGGCACTCCGGGCGCTCGGCATCGACCCGTCGGTGTGGCATCTGAACGAGGGCCACTCCGCGCTGCTCCTCGCCGAACGCGCTCGCGAGTACGTCGCCGCCGGCGACACGCCTCGACGAAGGCGTGGGACCGGGTCCGGACTGACAGCGTCTTCACGATCCACACGCCGGTCTCCGCGGGCAACGAGCGGTTCGCCGCCGATCTCCTGCGCCGCGTCGCGGGTCCGCTCCTCGACGGCGACGGCCGGCCGACGACCGGCGGCGTCCCGATCGACAAGGTGCTCGAGCTCGGCGTCGGCGTCGAGGGCGATCGGAGCGAGTTCGACATGACGGCCTTCTCGCTGCGGCTCACGCGCCGGGCGAATGCCGTCAGCCAGCTCCACGCCGCGACCGCGGACGCGACCTGGCGGGGAGTCGTCGCCGCGGGAGATCATCGGCATCACGAACGGCGTCCACATGCCGAGCTGGATCGGCCACGCGATGGGCGAGACGCTGTCCGGCAGCCTCCGGGCGGACCTCGACAACCTCGACGCGGAGGGTGAGCGCGGCCGCTTCTGGGAGCGGCTGGACAAGCTGCCGACCGACGAGCTGTGGGAGACCCACCAGCGCCAGAAGCTCGAGCTGGCGATCTTCGCGCGGCGCCGTCTCCGGAACCAGTTCGCCCGCCACGGCGAGGCACCGGTCGTCCTCGATTCGCTCGAGGCGGCGCTCGATCCGGACATCCTCACGATCGGCTTCGCCCGCCGCTTCGCGACCTACAAGCGGGCCGGCCTGCTCTTCAGCGATATCGACCGGCTCGCAACGGCTGCTCTGGAACGAGAAGCGACCGGTCCAGGTCGTGTTCGCCGGCAAGGCCCACCCGGCCGATCGGCCCGGGCAGCAGGTCATCCAGGAGATCTTCGAGCGCTCCCGTTCCGAGCAGCTCCACGGCCGGGTCTTCATCCTCGAGGACTACGACATCCGGATGGCGCGCTACCTCGTCGCCGGCGTCGACATCTGGCTCAACAACCCCCGCCGGCCGCTGGAGGCATCCGGGACGAGCGGCATGAAGGCCGCCGCGAACGGCGTCGTCAACGTCAGCGTGCTCGACGGCTGGTGGGACGAGGGCTGGACCGGCGACAACGGTTGGGCGATCGGTGGCCGGGAGACGAACCCGGACGAGAAGGCGCAGGACTGGGCCGACGCCCAGGATCTGTACCGGATCCTCGAGGAGGAGGTCGTGCCGCGCTACTACGAGCGCGACGCCGACGGCCTGCCCCGCGACCTGGGTCGACCAGATGCGACGCTCGATGGGCTCGACGCTCTGGCGCTTCTCGACGACCCGGATGCTCCACGAGTACGTCGAGCGGATGTACCTGCCGGTCGAAGAGGAAGCCTCCGATGAGGCAGCCGTCGAGGAGACCGTCCAGCCGGCCACGGTCCCGGCGGAGTCCTAGCCCGCGGTCAGTCGCCGACGAGGACTGCCGGCGCCCAACGCCGGCAAGAGCGATCGACCCGCCGCCATCGGTCAGCCGGCCGCCCGTGCCCGCCAGCTCGAGCCAGCGGAGGCCCTCTGCGCCGCCAGCGGATGCGAGATCGAGCTCGACCGAGTCGTCCCCGGCGTTGACCGCGACGATCGCCCGCCGCCCGCCGGCAACCCGCGAGATCGCGACCGATCGATCGCCCGCGGCCGCAATCCGCACGTCGCCGCCGCGAAGGGTCTCGTGGGTCGCCCGCGCGCGGATCACATCCCGGACAAGTGATCGGGTCGCGGCGCCGTCAGCATCCAGCTCCGCGTCGACGGGCGGATACGCCCGACGGCAGTCGGGGTCCGCCGCCCCGGCCATCGCCAGCTCGTCACCGTAGTAGATGGAGGGTGCGCCGGGCAGCGTCAGCTGGAGGAGCGTCGCCAGTCGGAGGCGCGCCGGATCACCGCCCATCACGGTCCGCGCGCGAGGCGTGTCGTGGCTGCCGAGCAGGTTGAACTGCGCGGCGGTCACATCCGCGTCGAGGGCCGTCATCAGGTGCTCCAGCTGAGCGCCGAAGCTTCGGCCGTCGAGGGCGACGAGCGCTCGCCGGTAGTTCGATTGCCCGGCGATGACGGCCGCATCGAGGTGATGGCCGCCGACGAACCCGAGGATCGCGATGGCGAGCGGGTAGTTCATCACCGCGTCGAACCGATCGCCGGTCAGCCAGTCCGGCGCCTCCTCCCAGATCTCGCCGAGGAGATACGCCTCTGGGTTGACCGCCCTGACGCGGTTTCGGAACTCCGGCCAGAAGGTCTCGTCCTCGATGTCCTCGGGGACGTCCAGCCGCCAGCCGTCGATCCCGAACCGGAGCCAGTGCTCGGCGACGCCGAACAGGTACTCGCGGACCTCCGGGTGCTCGACCCGCAGCTTCGGCAGGGACGGGACGTCCCACCAGGTCCGGTAGCCGAGCCGCGCGGGGAGCGCGCCGTCGCGGCCGTCGTCGTAGGCGCCGAGGCCGCGGCGGTGAGCGAGCACGTCGCGATCGAGATAGAACCAGTCGCCGTACGGCGACGCGCCACCGGCCTCCATGACGTGGTGGAACGGCCAGAACCCGCGGCCGGAGTGGTTGAACACGCCGTCGAGGATGATCCGGATGCCGCGCGCGTGGGCGTCGTCGAGGAGCTCGCGAAATGCCGCGTCACCGCCGAGCAACGGGTCCACCGACAGGTAGTCGTAGGCGTTGTAGCGATGGTTCGAGGCCGCGCTGAAGATCGGGTTCAGGTAGATCGCGGTGATCCCGAGGTCGACGAGCTCGTCAAGCCGCTCGGCGAGGCCGAGCAGGTCGCCACCCTTGTAGCCGTCGAACGTCGGCGGGTCCGACCACGGCTCGAGAACGCCGGGTTTCCGGACGCGCGCGCTCGAGGCGAACCGGTCCGGGAAGACCTGGTAGAAGACGGCGTCGCGGACCCAGGCGGGCGGTCCGCTCAAGGACGTCCCGCGGCCTGTCGGCCGGTCGGGCGCCACGCGTTCCAGCGATTGCACGGGCCCAACCGACTCCTCGATCGGAGCGGTGGGCATCGCGACATCGGTCCCCTGTGCGGTCGCGTCCGCGACGGCCGTCGGCTGTGCCGTCGCATCGTCGGGCTCGGCGGTCATCCGCCAATCTCGGAGCCCAGCCACGATCCCGACCAGGGCGGTGTCCCGTGCCGCGTCGATCGTCCAGTCGAGTCCCTTCAGCGCGAGACCGAACACGAGGAGGGTGGCGCCCAGAACCGCGAGGGCGATGAGAAGGCCGGCCGGGATGAACGGGAGCTGCATCTCAGGATCGTAGCGTCAGCCCTTCACCCCGCCGACCGCAAGGCCGCCCACGATGTACTTCTGGAAGAAGAAGAACACGATCGATACAGGCGCTGCGAACAGGATCGAGAATGCGGCGAAGTCGGACCACGGCGTCTGCCCGAACGCGCCAACCATCTTGTTGAGGGCCAGCGACAGGGTGAAACCCTGGCTGGGGTCGTTGAGGAAGATCGAGACGAAGTAGAACTCGGTCCAGCCGGCGACAAAGCCGAGGAAGCCGGTCACGGCAAGGGCCGGCGTCGCCAGCGGCAGGACGATCTTGAAGAACGACTGATTGCGCGTGCAGCCGTCGACCGCCGCCGCCTCCTCGAGCTCTTTCGGGATCGTGTCGAGATAGCCCTTGAGGTTCCAGATTGCGAACGGCAACGTCCCCGAGACGACGGCCAAGCCAACCCCGATCAGCGTCTGGCGGAGGTTGAACTCGCCGAGGAGCGGAAGGTCAAGACGGACCCCGTTCAGCATGATGAAGAGCGGCGCGATCGTCGCCACCGCGGGCAGCATCAGAACACCCAGGATCACGATCATCAGCACCTCGCGGAAGCGGAACCGGAGGCGCGAGAAGGCATACGCGGCGAGGACCCCGATCGCGACCGAGAAGAGGGCCACGCTCGATGCCAGGAGGAAGCTGTTCCGAGCCAATTCGAGGAGGCCGATCTCGTCGCTCGTCGGTTGGGCGATCACCCGGGCAAACGCGTCGAGCGAGGCGCCGGCCGGGATCAAGCTGTCGGGCCGCGACAGGTTCCGCGGGTCGAGAGCCAACGAGAAGATCCACAGGATCGGAAAGAGCACGGTGGCCGTGATCAGGAGGCAGATGACCTGGAGGCCAAACTGCTGCCGGCCGGTGAGTCGGCCGCGGCCAGATCGCCGGGTTCGCTTGGCTGCGACGGGCCGGGCCGCGTCGGCGCTGGCGGCAGCTGTCATCGGATCCTCCCGGTCGAGACTCGGCTGCTGGCGCTCACTCGGCGTAGCTCGCAGTCGCTCGCGCCAGCCGGTTCGTCACCAGCGTGATTGCCAGAAGGATGAAGAACAGGAGCACGGAGAAGGCGGCTGCGACGCCATATAGCTGGAAGTCGTTGACGAGCTTGTACGCCTCGGTCACGAACAGTTCGGTCCGCCCGAACGGACCCCCGCCTGACATGAAGTACGAGAGGTAAAAGAGGTTGAACGTCACGACGAAGCCGTAGATCGCATACGGCAGCATCGCCGGCCGGAGGAAGGGAAGGGTCACGACCTTGAAGCGCTGCCAGGCGTTGGCCCCGTCCATCTCGGCCGCCTCGTACAGATCGGGCGGAACGCTCTGGAGAGCCCCGGTCGCAACCACCGAGTTGAGCGGCCAGCCGAGCCAGGTGTTGGCGGCGAGGAGCGCGAAGTAGGCCAACGGCAGCGGGATGAACGAAATCGGATCGTCGACCTGGCCGAGCCAGTCGATCCTGAAGGCGTCTGGCGGGATCTTGAACAGGACGCCGATGCCCTGGAGCGCCATGTTGATCGCCCCGTTCTCCTCGTCGAACAGGTGCCGCCAGACCGTCGCCACGATGATCGGCGGAATGATCACGGGGAGGATGAACAAGGCCCGATAGACCTTCTTGAAGCGCAGCCCGTTGACGTTGAGGACGAGGGCGATGGCGACGCCCAGAACCACGTGGATGATGACGTTGGAGAATGCCCAGAAGAGGTTGAAGAAGAGCAGCCGCATGAACTCGAAGTTCGGGATATTCAGCTTGCTCGTAACGATCTGTTGGTAGTTGTCGAGGCCGACGACGTTGGGCGGAACCTTGCCGCTGAGGTTTCCCAGGCCGAAGTCCGTGAACGACATGTAGGTCTGGAAGAGGAGCGGATAGAAGGTGATGATCCCCATGACCAGGAACGCCGGCAGCAGATAGAGCACCGCGGTCCGCGTGTCCGGCGTCAGGCGCCTTCGGCGACGCGGTTGGGGGATCGGAAGCGGTACGGCTGGGGCGGTCATCGCGTGAGCTCCTCGTGACCGGCATCGATCATGATCCGCGGCGGCTGGCCACCGCTGGGGCTGGGATCAACAAGGACGTGCGAGGTGATCGTACGTCCCGGAGCGAGGGAAGACCCGGGCGCCGGCGGTGCCGGCGCCCGGGTGACTGCTACTGGATCTTGTTCGCCGTGTTCATCGCGGCGCACGCGTCGGTGGCCGCCTTGGCCGGATCCTCGTTCTTCTGGATCACGAGGTTCAACGCGTTGTCGAAGTTGCTCCAGAAGTTGTCGAGCTGCGGCACCTGCGGGCGCGGGAAGCCCGAGGCGACCGCTTCTCCGAACTTCTGAGTGATCGGGTCGCTGATCGTGATGGTCGTGTCGGCCGGGATGTGGCCCGCGGTGTCGACGAAGACCTGCTCGTTCTCGGGCTTGATCATCTCGAGCGCGAAGGCGACCGCAAGAGCCGGATCCTTCGTGTTGGTGTTGACGTACCAGCCGTCGACGCCGGTCAGCGGCTTCGAGGGGCCATCCGGGCCGGCCGGCATCGGCGCGACCGCGAGATTGTCCTTCAGCGCGTCCTTGTACCCGCCCGAGGCCCACGGCCCATCGACGATCAGGTCGATCTTGCCCGACTTGAAGTCGCTGGCGAGGTCGTCGTACTTGTCATACCACTTGGCGCCGGCGGTCTGGAGGTCCTGGAAGTATTTGTACGCGTCGGCGACACCGGTGGTATCGGCGACACACTTGCCCGCGTCGTCCATGAGCTCGCCGCCGAACGCAGCCCACCAACCGAACGAGTGGTACGACGAATGGGCGTCGAAGCCGGCCTTGATCTTGCCGTCCTTGACAGCCGCCAGGAGCTCATCGGTCGTCGCCGGCGGGGTCGCGATCTTCGACTTGTCGTAGTACATCGCGACGGCCTTCAGCGACTCGGGGACCATGTAGAACTTGCCGTCGACCTTGCTGCCCTCGATGGAGACTTCCGAGGCGTTCGGGAGCTTGCCTTCGAGCTGCGAGCTGATGTCGAGGAAGAGCTTTGCCCTGGCCTCCTTGCCGAGGCTGTCGTTCGGGGCGATGAAGAGGTCCGGCCCACCGCCGCTGGCTGCCTCGAGCTCGAACTTCTTGAACAGGTCGTCGAACTTCACGTCCTGGATCGTGAGCTTGAGGTCTGGGTTGGCGGCCTTGATCTTGTCGGTGACTTCCTTCAGGGCACAGGCTTCAGTTCCGGCTCCCGAGCCATAGGAGTGCCAGATCGTGAGGCTGCCCTTCAATGCCGCGTTGGCAGTAGCCGTGCCGCTGCCGGGGGCTGCACACGTTGGCGTGTTCGGCGATGCGGCCGCGCCGCTACCGCCTGGAGTGGCACTGCATGCAGCGGCGATGATGGTGAGGCTGGCGAGCATGCCGAGCACTCGGAGCTTTGTGTTCATCTCGTCGATTCTCCTCCACGATTGTTGGCGGCCGGCGGGGCCGGCCTCTGGTCGTCCGCTCGACGGCGGATCCGGGCGATCGTGTTGCGACGCTATGCCCGGCGGGCCGCGTCTCGCATGGACCTCGGTCTGGCCCCGGTTCACCTCCCTTGCTGAGCGGGCGCCGGTCCTGTCGACGCCCGGACGATGAGTCGAGTCGCCAGCCGCCGGTGTCCCGGGGGCTCGCCCTTGCCTGCGATGACAGCCAGCAGGAGGCGGGCCGCCTCCTCGCCTTTGCCGCGAATTGGTTGGTGGACGGTGGTCAGCGGCGGGTCCGTGGTCTGAGCGAGCTCGATATCGTCGAAGCCGACGACACTCACGTCGCGCGGGATCGAGAGGCCATGGTCGCGGAGCGCCCGGATCACGCCGATGGCGATCGCGTCGCTCATTCGCCAGCACCGCCGTCGGCCGGCGACCGGCCTCCCAGGCTCGTTCGAGTGCGGCGACGCCACCGGCGAATGTGGCCGGACTGACGATGACGTCGTCATCCGCGATGTCGACGCCGACGCCGGCGAAGGCCGTGCGATAGCCGCGCATCCGCCGCGCGACGACGTCTTCGGCGCCACTCGGGGCATGCTCGGCCCGCTCGATCCCGACGACCAGGACGTCGCGATGGCCCAGCTCGATCAGGTGTTCCGCCGCGGCCCGCGCCCCGCCCTCGTCGTCGACGTCGACCGAAGCGATCTTGTCGAACGGGTCGGAGTCGACGGTCGTCATCGGCAGGCCGGCCCGTCGGATCTCCGCGATCTCCGGATGATCCGCGGCCAGACCAATGGCGACCACACCATCGACTGTTGCTCGAGCGATCGCCCGCGACAGAGAGCCGTGCAGTGGCGAGATGAAGTGGAGCCCGTAGCCGGCTTCCTCCGCGACCGCCGCGACCCCGGCACTGAACATCCCGAAGAACGGGTTCGAGAAGATCGACGCCAGCGCTTGTGGGGTGAGCAGGCCGATCGTCCCGGTTCGCCGCTGGGTCAGCATCCGGGCGACCGGATCCGGCCGATAGCCAAGCGAATCGGCGATCTCCATGATCCGCGATGCCGTGTCCACGTTCAGCCGGCCCGGGCTGTTGAACGCGAACGACACGGCCGTCTTCGACACGCCGGCGGCTTCCGCCACGTCCGCGATCGTGACTCGTCGCGTGACTTGCTGCTCCAAGCTGCCTCCTCAGGCCAGGAACCTGCCGTCGGTCACACCCGGTCTGGTCCGCAGCCTCGCGGCTGTGTATCATCCGGGGAACGTTGCGGCAAACCGGTTTAGCAAACCGGTTTAGGCACCGTACCAGAGTCACCGTCGCAACGTCAATACGGTTGGATCGAAACCGTTCTGTCCCTGCCCGCAGCAAGGTATGCCCAACGTGTCCGGTCGCATCTCGGTGGCGCTGACGCTCCACAATCACCAGCCCGTCGGCAACTTCGGCTGGGTGATTGCCGAGACCTACGAGCGCGCCTACCTGCCGATGCTGGAGGCCCTCGAGCGTCACCCTGGCGTCCGCCTCGCCCTTCACTACAGCGGCCCGCTCCTGGACTGGATCGCGTCCGAGCGGCCGGATTTTCCCGACCGCCTCGCCGCGCTCATCGCCCGCGGCCAGGTCGAGATCGTCGGCGGCGGCTGGTACGAGCCGGTCCTCGCCGCCCTGCCCGAGCGCGATCGCGTCGGCCAGCTCGTCCGGATGGCCGACGAGCTCGAGCGCCGCTTCGGCAACCGGCCGCGCGGTGCGTGGCTTGCCGAACGGGTCTGGGAGCCGGACCTTCCGACGTCGCTCATCACCGCCGGCTACCGCTGGACGGTCCTCGACGACGCTCACTTCCGGGCTGCCGCAATTCCCGAGGAGGCTCTTTGGGGGCCCTACACCACCGACGATCAGGGCAAGGTCCTGACGGTCTTCGGCACGGAGCAGGGCCTCCGCTACCGGATCCCCTTCTCGGAGGTCAGCGATGTCATCGGCTACCTGCGCGATCACGCCACCGAAGGCGGGGAACGGGTCGGGACGATGGGCGACGACGGCGAGAAGTTCGGTGGCTGGCCCAAGACCTTCGAGCACTGCTGGGGCCAATCCGACTGGGTCGAGCGCTTCTTCGCCGCGCTCGAGGCAAACGCGAGCTGGCTGACGACCGTCACCCCGTCCGGCTGGCTCGACGGGCACGAGTCCGTCGGCCGGGTCTACCTCCCGACCGGGTCCTATTCGGAGATGGGCGAATGGGCCCTTCCGGCCGACGAGGCCCTCGCCTTCGCCCATGCGGTCCGCGACGCCAAGCTGGAGGGCCGGCCCGAGACTCGCTGGTTGCGCGGGGCCATCTGGCGGAACTTCCAGATCAAATACCGCGAGGTCAACGACCTGCACAAGCAGATGCTCCGCGCCAGTGACCTCGTCGAGGCGATGCCGCGTGGCAGCGCTCGCGACACCGCGCGCGATCACTTGTACGCCGGCCAGTCGAACGATCCTTACTGGCACGGCCTGTTCGGCGGGATCTACCTGCCGGACCTCCGCGTGGCGGCCCTCCGACACCTGATCGCGGCAGAGGATCTGGCGCTCGGTGGTCCGGGCGCCCCCGTCGAGTCCGGCTTGCTGATCGATCTCGATCTCGATGGCACCGAGGAAGCCCTGCTCGTCGGGGCCGGCCAGATCGTCGCGGTGAAGCTGGACGAGGGGGCGGGCATCGGCCGTTGGGACCTGCGAGCCGCCGGGCATCCGCTGGCGGCGGTGATGCGGCGTCGACCGGAGGCCTACCACGAGAAGCTCCGGGAGCACGATCGACTGGCGTCCGCGCCGAGCGACGCGGCGTCGGCTACGCCAGCCCGGCGTCGATCCACGACATCGTCGTCTCGAAGCAGGAGGGGCTGTCGGAGCTGCTCCACGTACGACCGTTACGAACGGCGCTCCGGCCTCGTCCGCCTGCTTCCGCTCGCCACGACGGCCGCGGCGAGTTCGACGATGGCAGCGCCCGCGATCTCGTCGCCGCCCTCGACGGCGAGTGGTCGCTCGAGTCGATCGGTCCGGACCGCGTGACGGCCTCGTTCAGCCAGCGGGCCAGTCGAGCTTCGCAAGACGATCCGGATCGGCGGCGGCCGGTTCGATCCGTCGCTCGCCGTCGAGGTCGAGATCACCAATGTCTCAGGCGAGCGCCTCGACGCCCTGCTCGGCATCGAGTTTGCCGTCATGCTCCTCGGGGGCGGCCACAATCCGGCCGCATTCCACGAGATCGATGGGCGGCGGATCGCCCACGACGAGCGGCTGGAGGTTCGCGACATCGACCGACTCGCGTCCGGCAACGAGCAGCTCGGCGTCGAGCTGGCGACGTCAGTCGACGGACCGGTCAGCGCCTGGATCGCCCCGATCGAGACCGTCTCGAACTCCGAGGCCGGCTTCGAACTCGTGTACCAGGGCAGCGCCGTCCTGCTCGTTCGGCCCATCGCCCTGGCGCCCGGCGAACGCACCTCGCTCAGGGTTGACCAGCGGGTGACCGTGATCGCGGACGTCCCCGCCGAGGCTGCGGCCCGTCCGTGACCCGCGGCCGTCTCGCCGTTCACGCCCACTTCTACCAGCCCTCCCGCATCGATCCGTGGACCGGCCGCGTGCCGGTGGAGCCGGCGGCGGCGCCGTTCCACGACTGGAACGAGCGGGTCGACGCGGAGTGCTACCGACCGAACGCGACGCGGGGCAACCTCGAGCGGATCTCGTGGGACCTCGGGCCCGACGCTCGGGGCGTGGCTCGCCGAAGAGGACCCGGCGACCCAACGAGCCTTCGCGGCCGCCGCGGCCGGGGGCCAGGCGATGGCCCAGGCGTTCCATCACTCGATCCTCCCCCTGGCTTCGGCCGCTGATCGCCGGACGGAGATCCGGTGGGGCATGCGCGAGTTCGAGGTCCGCTTCGGCCGGCGCCCGGCCGGGCTGTGGCTGCCCGAGACGGCGGTCGATCTGGCCACCCTCCGGATCGCCGCCGAGGAGGGGGTCCGCTACACGATCCTCGCGCCGTGGCAGGCGGCAGATTCCGGGATCGACACGCGCCGGCCGTATCGCGTCGAGGTCGGCGATGGTCGCTCCGTCGTGGTTGTCCTCTACGACGCCGGCCTGTCGACGTCGGTCTCGTTCGAGCCGGAGGCGACGTCTGACGCGGACCGCTTCGCTCGCGAGCGGGTCGCGGCCCGGCTGGGCGGTGGCGATATCCCGGGCGGCGGGCCGCCGCTCGCGCTGATCGCATCGGACGGCGAGCTCTACGGCCACCACCAGCAATTTCGCGATCTGTTCCTCCAGCGCCTGACGTCGCCCGAACCGGAGTCGCCGGACCGCGGCTTCGACGTCGTCCGGCTCGCGGACGCGATCGCCGAGGAACCGGGCCGGCCCCACCCGGTCATCCGGATCAACGACAGGACCTCGTGGAGCTGCCACCACGGGGTGTTGCGCTGGTACGCGGAGTGCGCCGACGCCGCGGACGGCCGATGGAAAGGTCCGCTCCGGGCGGCCTTCGAGCGGCTGGCCGGCGGGATCGATCTCGCCACCGAGGCCGCCTTCGGTCGACTCCCAGGTGCGCCCGACCCGTGGCTGCTGCGCGACGCCTGGGTCGATGTCGTCGTCGGCGCCACGACGGCGGAGGCGTTCGTCGCGGACCATGCCCCGTCCGTCACGTCGAAGGCCGATGGCGGCCAGATCGTTAGCCTCCTCGATGGGCAGCGCTGGCGGCTGGCGATGTTCGCCAGCGACGGTTGGTACTGGGACGACCCCGTTCGAACCGAGACCCGGCAGGTCCTGCGCGCCGCCGCCCGGGCGGCCCAGATCGTCGACGGCGCGGTTGGAACGGCGCTCGAGGCCCGCCTCATCGACGACCTGTCGTTGCTCGTCTCGCCGTCGCGTGGCTTCGACGGCGCCGAGATCTATCGGATGGCCCTCGCCGACGTCGACCAGCCCGTCAGCGGCTGAGCTTGTTAGCGATCCTTTAGCAATCCTTACGAACGTTGTTGCCGACAGGAAGCGTCGGCCGGGGAAGAATTCAGGAGTGCGGGCCGCACGGCCCGCCCGTTCCGGCCACCCGCCGGACGCGCTGATGGCGCGACGCCCCTCGATGACACACATGACATCCGGTTTCTTCAACACCATCAAGACCTTCACACTGCTGGCCGCGCTCGGTGGCCTGCTCGTCCTCGTCGGCGGCCTGCTCGGCGGCCAGGACGGCATGGTCATCGCGCTCATCTTCGCGATCGCGATGAACGGCTTCGTCTACTGGAAGAGCGACACCCTCGCCCTCAGGGCCAACGGCGCCGCGAGCTCCGCCCCGACGAGCTGCCGCGCCTCCGGGCGATCGTGGCCGACCTGGCCGGCGCGCCGGCATTCCGGTGCCCCGCCTCTACATCGTCGAGCGGCCCGAACCGAACGCGTTCGCGACCGGCCGCGACCCCGAGCACGCGGCGGTCGCCGTGACCACCGGGATCCTCGAGATCATGGACGAGCGGCAGCTGGCCGGCGTCCTCGCCCACGAGCTGTCCCACGTCAAGAACCGCGACACGCTCGTCGGCACGATCGCCGCGACGATCGGCGGGGCGATCAGCTTCCTCGCCCAGATGGCCCAGTTCCAGATGATCTTCGGCGGCCGCGACGACGACGGCGGCGGCGGCCTCGGCGCGCTGGTGGCGATCATCCTGGCCCCGATCGCGGCGCTGATCATCCAGCTGGCGGTCTCCCGCGGCCGCGAATACGGCGCGGACGCGTCCGGCGCCGCGCTGACCGGGGACCCCGAGGCGCTCGCCCAGGCGCTCGAACGCTGGAGGCCGCGAATAGCCAGAACGGCCTCCGAGCGCGCCTGTCGCGCTCGCTACCGGGATCGCGCGGCCAGGTTCCTGCTCCGGCCCCGGCCGCGAATCCGGCCTTCGCCCATCTCTACATCGTCAATCCGCTGTCGGGCCGGAGCCTCGGTGGCCTCTTCTCGACCCACCCGCCCGTGGCGGAGCGCGTCGCGCGGCTCCGGGCCATGGCTCGTGGAGGCTTCCGCCGGGCGGCCTGACCTTCGCGGGTCCCGCAACTGAGGACGAGAATCAATCAGCCCGCGGCCTGCGCGCCACGGGCTGATTGGTGTCCGCCGGCTCGGCCGGCGAGAGGTAGACGAGGGTCAGGAAAGGCCGACCGGGGTTCCCGGTCGACGCGGATCCGATGACGAGTCGCTCGAGTCGACACCAAGCTGGGTCGCAAGGACGCCAAGCACCGTCAAGAGCAGAATGACGATCAACATTTCGATACCGGCCATCCGAGGATCCCTTCTTGGTATAGTTCGCTAGGCCAAATCGGATCGTAACTTGGACTAGAGTACTGTGTCAACCGACGAAATCGAACTACCACCGCTTCAGCAATCTGCCTCGGGCAGCGAGCTCGATGTCGAGCGTGATTCCGACGTCCCGATCTCGACCCAGATCTTCTGGCAGCTCGCCTACCAGATCGATTCCGGTCGACTGCTGCCCGGTGCCCGCCTCGCGCCGGTGCGCGAACTGGGTGCCGCACTGCGAGTAAACCCCAACACGATCCGGGCGGTCTACCGGCGCCTGGCCGACGCCGGCTACGTCACAAGTCGACACGGCGCCGGGACACATGTCGCCGACCGGCCACCGGAGCGGCGAGGGGCCGAGGCGCTGGCGGGCATCGTCGCGGAGATGCTCCGACGCGCCGCCCAGGCGGGCTTCACCGCCGACGAGGTTGCATCTGCTGCCTTCGCCGCGGCCACGGAGCGGAAGCGGCCCGGGGCCCGGGTCCAGGTGCTGTTCGCGGAGTGCACGAACGCCGACGCCGGCTACGACGCCGCGCGATTGGTCGATGCGTTCCCCGGCCAGATCGACGCCGAAGGAGCTCTGCTCGACGACCTGCCCGACCGGCTCGATCGCTTCCACTACGACCTCGTGGCCACCACGACGTTCCACGCCGACGAGGCGCAGGCGCTGGTCCACGGCCGGGTCCCCGTCGTGGCGATGCTCGTCGGCCCGGGCTACGTCGAGCTCGTCCACGAGATCGCCGGCCTGAAGGCGGGCTCCCGGATCGGTCTCGTCTGCGCATCCGAGCGCGGTGCCGAGAACATGGCCGAGACGCTGGCGCTGTCGGGCACGACCGGGATCGAGCTGCTGAACGCCCCGATGGACGACGAGGCGGGCATCGCGCTGGTCGACCGGACCGCCGACGTGATCCTGCTGTCGCGCGAGGCCTTCGCGAAGGGCCTCGACAAGCGGTTCGAGCGGCCGGAGCGAATCCGGCAGTGGTCGTACGAGTTCGATCCGTCGGGCCTCGAGTTCCTGAGACGCGCCGTCGAGCATGTCATCGCGACGCGACGCACCGAGGCGGTCGCCGCCGGAGCGTGACATCCTGTTCGGATGCGGGAGCTGCGCGTCGGGAAGTCGTCACGGAAGCGCTACGACCTCGACGGGCGCCATCTCGGTTCGGACGGTGAGCTCCTTGTCGATGAGGTCGCCGCGGCGCGCCGTCTCGCCGCGCGGCTGAACGAGCGAGCCGCCGGCGGAGCCCCGAGCGCCCATGCCGGCGAGATCGTCGCGCTGGGACTCCTCCACGAGGTCGGCCACGCGCTCATCGACAACTACGAGCAGGAGGTCGCCCCGAACGTCTTCGGCGACGCGCTCGCCGAGCTGGACACGCAGCTCGGGCAGCGCAGCGTCGACGACGTCCTGGATCGCCTGTCCGCTGAATTCGGCCCGGAGCCGGGACGCCCGGACCTGCTCGAGTCACTGCTGCTGCTCGACGTCGCGGCCGCCAATCCGGCGAGCCAGCCCCTCCATCCGCTCGTCGATCCCGGGCCTGTCGCCGCGGCCAAGGCATACGCCGCCCTCACGAGCGGCATCGACGGCCTCTTCCGGGTCGAGGGCGATGCCGCGGGCGGCGAGACGCTCGTCGATCTGCTTCGGGCGCCGGCGCGCCACTCGCCGACCTCGCTCGCCGGCCAGCTGCGTTATGCCCGCGACCGCTGGGCCAGCATCCTGCCGCCGGAGCTCGCCGCGCGGCTCGTCGCGGGCGAGGACCTCCTCGCCGAGGAAGACCGGGCGCTTCATCTGCGATTCGGTGGAGGTGGTGGGGGCGGACCGGGCACCGCCGAGGCGCCATCGTTCGCCGGCGCAGACGCGGAGTCCGAGCGATTCAGCGCGGATCGCGACTGGATGCCACGCCTTGTCCTCGCCGCCAAGAGCACGTACGTCTGGCTGGACCAGCTGTCGCGCTCGTACGGCCGCGACATCCGGACGCTCGACGCGATCCCCGACGAGGAACTCGATCAGCTGGCGCGGCGAGGGATCACCGGCCTCTGGCTGATCGGCCTGTGGGAACGCTCCACGGCCTCCGAGAAGATCAAGCGCTGGCGCGGCAACGAGGAGGCCGTGGCCTCCGCGTATTCGCTCGACGACTACCGGATCGCGGCCGATCTCGGCGGCGACAACGCCCACGCGAACCTGCGCGATCGCGCCGCCGCACGCGGCATCCGGCTCGCGTCGGACATGGTGCCCAACCACATGGGGATCGATTCCCGATGGGTGATCGAGCACCCCGACCGGTTCATCTCGGTGCCCGAGCCGCCGTTTCCGGCCTACACGTACACGGGCGAGAACCTGGCCGACCACGAGGGGGTCGAGATCCGCCTCGAGGATCACTACTGGAACGACACCGACGCGGCAGTCGTGTTCGAGCGGCGCGATCGGGCGACCGGCGACGTCAGCTACGTCTACCACGGCAACGACGGGACGAGCTTCCCGTGGAACGACACCGCCCAGCTCGACTACCTCAAGGCCGACGTCCGGGAGGCCGTGATCCAGACGATCCTCGAGGTCGCCCACCGGTTCCCCGTGATCCGCTTCGATGCCGCGATGGTCCTCGCGAAGCGACATATCGAGCGGCTGTGGTGGCCCGAGCCCGGCGGGGGCGGGGCGATCCCCTCGCGCAGCCAGTACGCGATGACCCGGCCCGCCTTCGAGGCGCTGATGCCCCACGAGTTCTGGCGCGAGGTGGTCGACCGGGTCGCGGCGGAGGCCCCGGACACCCTGCTCCTGGCCGAGGCGTTCTGGATGATGGAGGGCTATTTCGTCCGGACCCTCGGGATGCACCGCGTCTACAACAGCGCGTTCATGCACATGCTCCGCGACGAGGACAACGCGGGCTACCGGAAGGTGGTCCGCGACACCCTCGAGTTCGACCCGGAGATCATCAAGCGCTACGTGAACTTCATGACGAACCCGGACGAGGAGACCGCGATCGAGCAGTTCGGGACAGGCGACAAGTACTTCGGCATTGCCACGCTCCTCGCGACCCTGCCCGGCCTGCCGATGATCGGGCACGGCCAGATCGAGGGCTTCGGTGAGAAGTACGGCATGGAGTTCCGCCGGGCCCGTCTCCACGAGCAGCCGAACCAGGAGCTGATCGCCCGATTCGAGCGGGAGATCGTGCCGCTTCTCCACGAGCGCGGCCGGTACGCCGGCGCCGCCGACTTCCATCTCTACGACGTCACGGGGGATGGCGGGGCAGTCGTCGACGATGTCTTCGCCTACTCGAACGGTCGCGGGCCCGAGCGATCGCTCGTCGTGTATCACAACCGGTTCGGGTCGGCCGCGGGGTGGGTCCGCGGCTCGGTGCCGTTCGCGCGCAAGGGGCCTGACGGGTCGAAGACGCTCGCGACGGCCACGCTCGCCGAGGCGCTCGAGATCCCGGGCGACCACGACGTGTTCGTGGGCTTCCGGGAGGCGCGCTCCGGCCTCGAGTACCTGCGGCCGGCTCGCGAGGTTGTCGATCGAGGACTCTTCGTCGAGCTGGACGCCTACCGCTGCCTCGTGTTCGGCTCGTTCCGGGAGCTCCGGGACGCGCCTGGCGCGCGCTGGACAGAGCTGGCGGCAAAATTGGCCGGAGCGGGCGTGCCGTCCCTCGACGACGCCCTCGCCGACCTGCGCCTGGCACCCGTCCACGAGGCGGTCACCGCTCTCCTCGCGCCGCGTCTCGATCCCGCCGAGGTCAGCCGACGGCGAGCGGTCCTGATGGAGCGTGCGGGCCTGCCGGCCGCGAAGACGCCTGCGAAACGCGCGGCCAAGGGCGCTGCGATCGATGCGCCTTCAGCCGCTCCGCCGTCGTCGGACCTTGACCCCGCCGTTCGGGCGGCGGCCCTCCTTCATCCGATCGACCGCGACGCGTTCGATCGGCTGCGCCTGGCGAAGCCCTTGCGCGCGGCGGGTCTCGACGTCTGGGCGGTTGCTCGGACCCGGATCGCGCTCGGCCTTGCCCGTCCGTCGGAGGTCCGCAACCCGGCCCGAATTGCGGCCGCGTGGCTCGAGGATCACGACATCCGCGCGTTCCTCGGCGTGAACACCTGGGAGGGCGTCGAGTGGTTCTCGAAGGAGTCCTTCGAGACGCTGCTTGACCTGGCGGTCGCGCTCGATCGGGCCGACGGCGTCAGCCGGACCTCACCCGCGATCGGCAAGCTGCGGCGCGCGGCCGAGGAGGCCGGGTATCGGGTCGATCAGTTCCTCGCCGCGCTCGAGGCGCCGACCAAGACCGCCCTCGCGCCGGCGCTCCTCGTAGCCGCCGCTCAGTCGCCGAGGACGAGCCGCCGGAGGATCGGGATCGGTGGCGTGCCGTGGGCGAGCACCGATTCGAGATGGTCCCGGTAGACGAAGCCCGGCGTCTCGCCGAGACCGCCGACGATCCGCGGCTCCGGAACCGCGTCGGCGCCGCGCGAGTCACCCGATGCCGCGGCGAGGCGGCGACGCCGTTCGCGCTCGAGGTCCCACATCGCCATCGAGCCCAGGAAATACGTGCAGAGCTGGGTCGACGACAGCCGCGCCCGGTCGTACTTCGCCCGCGCTTCGGCCTCCTCCTGGAAGCCGCCGTCGACCATCAGGGAGACCGCCTCTTCTTCGGTCATGCCGGCCGTGTGGATCCCGACGTCGATCATCGCGTTCGTGACCGCCCGCAGGTAGAACTTCCAGTGGGTGAGGAGAAGCGCCGGATCATCCGAACCGAAGCCGGCATCGAGCATGACCTGGGTGACGTACACGGCCCAGCCCTCGGCGAAGACGCCGCTGCCAAAGATGGTCCGAGCGATCGAGGGACAGCGGTTGGCGTAGACGCCCTGGAGGTAGTGGCCGGGCACCGCCTCGTGGATCGTCAGCAGCCGGAGCATCCGGTCGTTGTCCTCGCGGAGGTACGACTCGGCCTGCTCGGCGGACCAGTCGTCGGGGATCGGGCGTCACGGAGAAGAACGTCTTCTGGCCCTTGTCGAGCGGTCCGGGCGAGTCGAGCATCGCGCCGCCGAACGACCGCATGAAGACCGGCGTCCAGCGGATCTCGAGCGGGTCATCGGCCAGGCCGATGAGGTCGCGGTCCCGGCAGAACGCCTCGATCCGGCCGACCTCCTCACGACAGAAGTCGAGGATCGCCTCCCGGTCCGGATGCTCGAGGGCGATCGCGTCGAGGACTTGCCGAACCACCTGCCGAGTCATCGTCGGGCACCGGCCGGTCCTTGAGCCAGCGCGGCGCGATCTCGCGGGCGATCCGGACCATCTCGCCGCGGACCGCGGCGAACTCGGCGGCCGACTGCTTCCCGACGGATTCGATCGTCACGTCGTCTGAGCCGAACGTGTGGAACAGCTTCCGGGCGAACAGGTCGCCGCCCAGCCGGCCCTCCCCCTTCGAGGCCGGCAGGACCCGTTCGCGGAGGTGCCGCTCGAAGCCCGTGAGCGCCGCCTTCGCGGCCTCGGCGGCGGCCCGGAGGCGCGGGGCGACCGCGGCAACGGCCGGATCGGTCGGCTCGGCGGCCGCTGCCGCGGCGAGCGGCGTCATCGATGAGCTCGGGGATCCCAGGCAGCTGGGCGATCGCCTTCTCGGTGTGGAAGCGCGCGACTGGCGAACCGTCGTGGCCGACAAGCGTCTCGCGAGCGGCCGACAGGACGGCAGGCATGCCCTCGAGGCGCGCCGGCGATTGACGCCAGGCGATCGGCGAGCGGGGCGAAGTCGCGGGCGATCAGCGGGAAGATGCCGTCCCCGAGGAGGTAGATCCAGTCGAGCGGGTTCCAGCGATCCTCCCGGAGGTCGACCTCGCTGAACCGGTGGGCGTCGAGCACGGACAGCAGCAGATCCCGGTCCGCCCGCTCGTCGAGCGTCAGCTCGGCGTCGTCGGACCCGGTGAGCTCTTCGCTCCAGCGGTCGTAGAAGGCCAGCCGGACCTCCCGTCCGGCCTCGGTCAGGTCGGGCCAGCGGCCGTCGTGATCGTGCATGCCGGCTGACGTCGCCGCCAGCGGCAGAAGGCTGAAGTACTCGGCGAGAAACGCGTCGACGCGTGCGGCGAAGTCGGACACGGTGCCTCCGTCGAACATTGCGGGTGGAGGGCATCGTACGATCCCGCGGTGACCGACGCCGCCACCGGCCGCATCGAGCCCGTGACCCTCGAGGGTCGCATCGTCCGGCTGGAGCCGCTCTCCTTCGACCACGTCGCGGGCCTCGCCGAGGTCGGACTCGACGAAGAGATCTGGCGCTGGACCCTGGCCCGACCCCGCGCCGAGGCGGAGCTGCGCGCCTGGGCCGCGTCGACGATCGCGGCCCGCGACGCCGGCACGGAGCTGCCGTTCGCGACGATCGACGTCGCGACGGGCCGGCCGATCGGCTCCAGTCGGTACCTGAACATCGCCCTCGAGCATCGGCGGCTCGAGATCGGCTGGACGTGGGTGGCCCCGGCGTGGCAGCGGACCGGCGCCAATCGGGAGGCGAAGCTGCTGATGCTGGAGCACGCCTTCGACCGACTCGGGTGCCGGCGGGTCGAGTTCAAGACCGACTCGAACAACGAGAAGTCCCGGACCGCCCTGCTGGGCATCGGGGCCACGTTCGAGGGCATCTTCCGCAACCACATGGTCATGCCCGGCGACGGAACGCGGCACTCCGCCTGGTACAGCGTGATCGAAGAGGAGTGGCCGGACGTCCGGGCTCGGCCTCGAAGCAAGCCTGGGACGCTGAGCGGCGGGCCTCGCCAGCGCCCCCGGCGTCTGCCATCATCCCGACACCGTCCGCACAGAGGGAGACGCACCAATGGTCGAGCTGATCATCCGGATCCTGGTCAACGCGGCCGCTGTCTGGGTCGCGGTCCAGGTCCTGCCGGACAACCTGCTCTCGTTCGAGTTCGGCAACGACTGGTGGAAGCTGCTCGCGGTCGCCCTGGTCTTCGCCCTGATCAACAGCTACATCAAGCCGATCGTCAAGGCCCTGTCGTTCCCGATCAGCATGATGACCCTCGGGCTCGTTGCCTTCGTCATCAACGCGGTGATGCTCCTTGTCGTCGCGTTCCTGTCCGGCCAGCTGAAGCTCGGCTTCAAGGTCGGCGACTTCCCGCCCGAACTCGCATCATCCGACACGATCGTCGGGGCGCTGGTCGCCTCGTTGATCATCAGCGTCGTCTCGACGCTGGCCAGCATCGCCCTGACGCCGCGCAAGCTCCTGTAGGGCGTGGCCTAGGGCGTGGCCCGGATCGCGAGGAGCGCGGACGAGGGGGAACCGGACCGTCTGGCGTCGATTGCCGCCCGGCTGCGGGAGGCCGCGTCCCTGCACGGGACCCCTGCCTACGTCACGGACGAGGCGACGCTGATCGCCGCGGGCCTCGAGCTCCGCGCCGCGTTCCCCGACCCGTGGATTCGGCAGTACTCGGTCAAGGCGAACGACGTTCCGGCGATCATCGGCGCGGCCGCGACGAGCGCTGCGGCAGGGGCCAACGCCGTCTCGCGCGGGGAATGGGCACTGGCCCGCCGCGCGGGACTATCCAACGAGGCGATCACGCTCGAGGGTATCGGCAAGTCCGATGCCGATCTGCGGGCCGCTGTCCGGGCCGCCGCCGACGGCGCACCGCTCCGCTGGCTGGCCGTCGAATCGGAGGCCGAGGTCGCGAATCCTTGCCGCGCTCGCCCAGCGAGCCGGGCTGGGGCGTGACGGCCGACCGCCCCTCGACGTCCTGTTCCGCCTCAACCCGGACGTCGCGCCGGAAACGCATGCCGGGCTGGCCGTCGGTGCGGGCGGCTCGAAATTCGGGATGACCGAAGCGGAGCTGGCGGCCGCCCTCGACGTCGTGCGGACGGCCGGGCCCGGCCTCCGGCCGCGAGGCATTCACCTCCACGTCGGGTCGCAACTTGGCGCGATCGATGCCTGGCGCGACGCGGTTCGGCGGGCGCTCGCGACGTTCGCCCTGCTGCGCGGCAACGAGCCCGATTTCGACACCCTCGATGTCGGCGGTGGGTTTCCCGTTGGCCCGCTCGGCGAGCCGTCGCCCCGGCCGGCCAGGTTCGCTCGGGAGCTGCCGGCCCTGAACGAGGCGATTCCCGCCGATCGCCGCCCCACTCGCCTCGCGATCGAACCGGGCCGATTCCTGGTGGCGCGGGCCGGCTGGCTGGTTGGGCGCGTCCTCCACGTTCGCGACCGGGCCGGCCGCCAGGTCGTCCTCGACGTCGGGATGACCGAGCTGATCCGGCCCGCGCTGTACGGCGCGCGGCACGCCATCGTCGCCCTCACCTCACTCGGGGCGGCGGTCGACGTGCCCGGGTCGCCGGCACCGGAGCCGGACCTCGAGCCGGCGGACGTCCAGGGCCCGATCTGCGAATCGACCGATGCCCTGGGCGAGCATCCCCTGCCGCCACTGCGTCGTGGCGACCTCGTCGCGATCCGCGACGCCGGCGCGTACGGCGCCTCGCTGTCCTCGACCTACAACGGGCGTCCGCGCCCGCCCCAGATCCTGCTCCACGCCGACGGCCGCCTCGAGGTCGTCCGGCGCCGCGGGACTGTGACGAGCCTCGGGTAGGCTACGACCGTGAACGAGCGGGAGCGGTTCCGGGAGCGTCTGACCAGGGCGCCGATCCTGCTCGATGGCGGGATGGGGACGCTGCTCTTCTCCAGCGGCGTCCCGCAGCGGGCATGCCTCGACGAGCTCGCGACCACCCGACCTGACCTCGTCGGGGCGATCCACCGGGCGTATCTCGCCGCCGGCGCGGAGATCATCGAGACCGCCACGTTCGGCGCGAACCGGATCCGGCTCGCGGCATTCGGCCTGGCCGGCGACGCGGCTCGTCTCAACCGCCGGGCCGCCCAGGTGGCGCGCGAGGCCCGCGACGTCGCCGGCCGGGAGGCCCTCGTCGCGGGCTCGATCGGCCCGCTCGGTGCGCCGACGCGCGAGCTGCTCCACCTCGACGACGCCACGATCCGGGCGGCCTTCCGCGAGCAGGTCGATGGACTGCTCGAGGGCGGCGTCGACCTGTTCATGATCGAGACGTTCGTCGACCTGCGGCACCTGCTGCTCGCCGTCGACGAGGCGCGTCAGGCTTCGAGCGACCTGCCGATCGTCGCCCAGCTGACGTTCGGCGAGGAGCTCGAGCTGGCCGACGGGACGTCGCCCGCGGCGGCCGCGCAGGCTCTCGAGCTGGCGCCGGTCGACGTGATCGGGGTCAACTGCGGCGTCGGGCCGCACGCCTGCCTCGAGGCGCTCGAGGCGTTCGGGCCGGGTGTCGCCGGCGCCCCGGCGCGGTCGATCGTGCCGAACGCCGGCCTGCCCCAGCGGATCGAGGGCCAGTTCGTGTACGCCGCGGGCCCCGAGTACTTCGGCCTGATGGTCGCGCGGATGCTCGCCGCGGGGGCGTCGGTCGTCGGCGGCTGCTGCGGCACGACGCCGGAGCACATCGCCGCGATGCGGGCCGCGCTCGACGCCGCGGCGGAAGCGACCGCGGACCGCGCTCAAGGGGCTGCGCCGGCCGTGCCGCCGGCGGCCCCGGTGTCGAGACCATCAGTCGTCGACCGCGCCGCGACGCCATCCGCCGGCGGGCGAGCGGCCACCCCCGACCCAGCTTCTGGCCAAGCTCCGCGAGGGGCGATTCGTCGTGTCGGTCGAGATCGACCCGCCGCGCTCGATCCGGATCGACCGGACGATCGACGCCGCGCGGCTCCTCCGCGACGCCGGGGTCGATCTCGTCAACATCAGCGACTCGGCGATGGCCCGGGTCCGGATGGGCGCCATGGCCGTCGCCTTCGGCATCCAGCACGACCTGGACCTCGAGTGCCTCGTCCATTTCACGACCCGCGACCGGAACCTGATGGCGATCGAATCGGAGCTGCTCGGCGCCCACGCCCTCGGCGTCCGGAACATCCTCGCCCTGACCGGCGACCCGCCCCGGATCGGCGACTACCCGACGGGAGCCGGCGTCTGGGACGTCGACTCGATCGGCCTCGTCGAGATCCTCAGCCGGCTCAACCGCGGCGAGGACCAGGCGGGCTCGCCGATCGGCCAGCCGGCCGGGTTCACGATCGCCTGCGCGCTCGATCCGACGGCGGCCGACGCTGCGGCCGAGTGGGACCGCCTCGAGCGCAAGCTCGAAGCCGGCGCCGACCTCGTCATGACCCAGCCGCTCTACGGCCTGGGACAGGTCGAGGCGATGTTCGGCGAGGCGCGGCGCCGCTTCGGGGAGGCCGGCGTCCCGGTCCCGCTCCTCCTCGGCATCCTGCCGCTGCAGAGCGCCCGCCACGCGGAGTTCCTCCACAACGAGGTGCCCGGCATCACGATCCCGGACGAGGCGCGGGCGGCGATGCGGGCCGCCGGCGAACGAGGGGCCGAGGTCGGGCTGGAACAGAGCCTCGCCCTTCTCGAGCAGGTCGAGGATTCCGTCGCCGGCACCTACATCATGCCGAGCTTCGGCCGCTACGAGCAATGCGCCGAGCTGGTCCGGAGGATCCGGGCGCGCCAGCGGATCGAGGCCTGAGGGATGCACCGGATCGCGAGCCTCGCCGTCGTCGCCACCGTCGCGCGTCCTGGCCCTCGCCGCCTTCGTTGCACCGGCCCTGGCAGCCGGTCCCCCATTCCCCGACCCCGAGCCGGACCGGGCCGTCTACGACGAGGCCAAGGTCTTTCGCCCGGCGACGATCGCCAGCGCCGAGCGGACGATCGATGCGATCGAGGCGCGGACCGGCGCAGAGGTCGTCGTCTACAGCCAGGTCGTCGATTACGGGATCACGACCGAGGAGGCCGACGCGCCATGCCCAGGCCCTCATGGATCAGTGGGGCGTCGGGCGGCAGGGCTTCGACGACGGCCTGGTGATCCTGTTCGACCTCGATCCGAGTCGACTCCACGGGCAGGTCCAGCTCTACGGCGGGCCCGGCTATCGGGCGGCGTTCCTCGATAACAGCGAGAAGCAGCGGATCTTCGACGAGGACATGCTGCCGTTGCTCGAGGACGGCGACCTCGACGGCGCCCTGCTCGTCGCGCTCGAGCGAGTCGACGCGAACGCGACCCCGGAGCACGCCGCGCGGCTCCAGACCGCCCGCCAGCTCGACGCGGCGGTCGGCCTGATCGGCGCGCCGCTGATCCTCCTCGGCCTCATCGGCAGCGCCGCAGTCGCCTGGATGCGCTACGGGCGCGATCCCGTCTATCTCGACGATCCATCGATTCACATGGCGGGGCCGCCGCGCGACCTGACCCCTGCGGCGGCCGCGTTCGTCGTGAGCGGTGGACCGTCGCGCCGGGCGCTGACGGCGGCGATGCTCGACCTGGCCAGTCGCGGCCTCATCTCGTTCCGGGAGGAGAAGGAGATGCTCGGGCTGAAGCGGAAGGTCGGGATCCAGATCGACCCGCCGGTCGGCGACCCGATGATCGAGGCGCAGCGTTCGAGAAATAGCGTTCGCGAGCTCGGGCCGGCCGAGCGGAAGGCCCAGGCGGAGCTCGGCAAGCTTGCGACGGGTGACGAGCGCTACATCGAGCCGGAGGAGCTCCTCAAGTTCGGCGCGTCGGTCGACGAGTTCGACGAAGCCCTCGAGTCCCACGCTCTCAGCATGGGCTGGTTCCGGGAGAAACCGTCCAAGGCCGAAGGCCGCTGGGCCGCCCGCGGCTTCATCGCGATCGTCCTTGCCTTCGCGGCGTTCTTCGGAGCGGTCAACCTGCCCAGCGCCGGTCTCACGCTGATCGCCGTCGCCCTCGGCATCGCCGGCGTGGCGGTCCTCGTCATGTCGCGCTGGATGGATGCCGTGACGCAGCCCGGGGCGATGATCCGGGCGATGCTCGCGGCCTATCGCCGGACGCTCCAGAAGACGATGGCCCAGTCCCGCTCGATGGACCAGGTCGTCGCCAAGGCCGGGCTCGCCTGGCTCGAGACACCGGACCAGGCCGTCGTCTGGGGAACGGCTCTCGGGCTCGAGAAGGAGATCGAGGACGTCCTCGAGCGGAGCGTCGACGACGTCAAGGACGGCCGCGCGGCCGCGGGCTCCGTCTACGCCCCGGCCTGGTACGGCACCGGCGGCTCCGGCGGATGGGGCAGTGGCGGCGGTGGCGGCGGCCTCTTCTCGAGCTCGGCGGTGCCGGACTTCGGCGGCATGATGTCGGCCCTCGGGACGATCGGCAACTCGCCGTCGTCGTCGGGGAGTGGCGGTGGCTTCGGCGGCGGCGGGTCGGGCGGCGGCGGGGGCGGCTCCGGAGGCGGCTTCTAGGCCGGCTCGGACCGGCTCACCTCGTCCAGCGCCGCGACGAGTCGCTCGATGTCGGCTTGGTCGTTGTACAGCGCCGCGGACACCCGCAGGACACGCCGAATGGGTTCCGTCGATTCCACCGCCGGAACCGGCCAGCCGACGATCGGCAGCTCGATGCCGTAGCGGTCGAACAACAAGGTCTGGAGCGGGTCCGCGTCGAGCGGCGACGACTGATCGGCCAGCGCGGGCCCGCCCAGCGGGCCGCTCTCGGGCATCGCTACCGCGGTCATCGATCCGAGCATGCCGTCCGGCGTCGCGCCACCGCGCCGCCGCCCAGGACTTGCGCGAGCGCGTCCCGTGCCTCGAGTGCCAGGGCGTGGGTCCGGGCCATGACGCTCGGCCAGCCGCCCTCGACCAGACCGCCAATGAAGTCCAGGGCGGCCGGCACCGACAGCCAGGCGGTCGGGTCGAGCGTGCCCTGCCAGTCGAACTCGAGCCGGAAGCGCGATCGCGGCGCCGACCGGGGAATTGGCGCCGTGGGAGATCGTGCCGGGGCGGATACCCGGCTGCCGATCGCGCCGGACGTGGAGGAAGGCCGCACCCTTGGGCGCGCAGACCCACTTGTGCAGATTGCCGGCGTACTAGGCGGCGCCGAGCCCGTCGAGGTCGAGCGGGAGCATGCCCGGTGCGTGAGCGCCGTCGACGAGCGTGTCGATCCCCCGCTCCGCCAGCGCCGGGACCAGCCGTTCGACCGGCAGGACGAGGGCCGTCGGGACTCGTGACGTGGCTGAAGACGGCGACGCGCGTGCGGGCCGTCGCAGCCGCGAGGATCCGCTCGGCGACATCGGCGGCGGACGTGTCAGGGAACGGCAGGCGGGCGACGACGACACGAGCGCCGTCACGCTCCGCAACGTGGCGGAGGACGTTGAGGATCGCGTTGTACTCGTGATCGGTCGTGAGAATCTCGTCGCCGGGGTTGAATGACAGCGAGCGGACGACCGCGTTGACGGCGCCGGTCGCGTTCGTCACGAAGGCGAGATCGTCGGGATCCGCACCCACGAACCCGCCGAGCGCCTCGCGGCTGGCGGCGAGGTGGCCGTCGAGCTCGCGGGCGAGAAAGCGGACCGGCTCCGCCTCCATCCGATCCTGCCACTCGCGCTGAACGTCGAGAACGGGCCCGGGGCAGGCGCCGAACGAGCCGTGGTTCAGGAACGTCACGGCTGGATCGAGTCGCCAATGGCGGGCGAAGAACCGACGGCATCCTCGAATGATGGCGGGTACACTGCGGCCCGTGGGAGCCGTCGACACCATGGACACGTTCTTCGAGCTGCTGAACGCGGGCGACCGCGAGGCGGCCGTCGGGCTGATGGCGGACAACGCCGAGATGCGCATCCACGTCGGCGACAGCGCCCAGACGCTGCGCGGCGTCGACCGGGTGGGCGGCTGGTTCCTCCGCGGCGATTCCGGGCTGAAGATGATCCCCGGTGAAGTCCGCGACACCGGCAACACCTACGAGGCCGACGTCCTCGTCGTGCGGCCCGGCGCGGCCTCGATCCACCTCGATGCAACGTTCCGCGTCGAGGCCGGCAAGATCACCTCGATCAACCTCGCGCCGCGCTAGGGGCGCTCGGTCGGCGCCCGGCAGCCCTAGGGCGAGGCCTCCGACGACGGCGCCGCCGATCCTCCGAACTCTTCCGGCGGGGCCTCCGAGGGCGCCGGGATGATGATCTGCTGGCCCTCGACGATCTTGTTCGGGTCCTTGATGTCCGGGTTGGCTGCCATCAGCTCCTCGAGCGTGACCCCGTGGGCAGCCGCGACCTTGTTCAGGAAGTCGCCCTTCTTGATGACGTAGACGATCGGCGTCGGGGCGGGGGTGGGCGTCGGGGCGATCGATTGCGACGGCCTCGCGGTGGGCGTTGGCGAGGCGCCCGTCTCCTCGTCTGAGCCGACACCGAGCAGGGCCGGCAGGAAGAACAGGGCGACCGCCGCGATCGCGATTGCGGCGGCCATCGCCGCCAACCGCGGGATCGCCGGCAGGCCCATCCGGGTCTTGATCGTCGGATACGCCTCGTAGCGGCGCGGTCGCTCCCAGTCCGGCCCGGTGCTCGGCCCACCGAGGTGCTGGTCGTAGGCCCGCGGCCGGCGGGGCGACGCGGCTGGAGGCGGGGGAGCCGCCCGGCGCGGCGCATCGGCCTCCTCGAATTCCGGCTCGTCGGCGGCGTCCGCGTCGGCATGGCCCCAGGGCGGAGCCTGGTACGCCGACGCCGACGCCGGCGGCACGCGGCGCGGCGGCGGCGGACCGCCGGCGAGCTGGTCGGCAGCACTCCCGGCGAGGCCGCGGCCCGGCTCCGACCGACCCGAGAGGAAATCGGGCGGCTCGGCTGGCACCGGCTGACCGGCCTCGGCGCTCGCGAGCCATGGCGGCGGCGCCGACCAGTCCCGGGGCGGGTTGCGCCGCGGACCCACGTCGTCGTGGTCGAGGTCGGCTCGGTCGTCTCGCTCGTCGTCGTCCCGGCCGGATTCGCGTCCAGGACCTGCATCCGACTCGATCGAATCTCCGTCGGCGGGCTCAGCCGGGTCGTCGGCGGGATCGGCAGCGCTTGCGGCTGCCAGCGGGACGTCGGGGGCGATCCCGCCGGAGGGTGGTGCGGCGGTCGGCGGCCTGTCGGCAGCTTCGGCGGCGGCCGAAGCCGCGGCCGCGGCGGACGCGGCGGCCGACGCATCCCGGGCCCGGGCGGCCTCCCGGCGAGCCCAGTCCTGGAACGTCGGGCAGACCGGAAATGCAGTCGAGAGGCAGTAGGCCTCCTGGTGCGCCAGCGCGCGCGGCGCGGGGCGGACCTCGGCATAGCAACGGTGTCGGTGGTCGGGGACGCTCGCCCGCTCATCGCGGTCGTCCTCGAAAGCGACGAACGGACAGGCGTTCGCGCCGTCGGCGATCGGCATCCCGCGTTCGCTCACGGTGGGATCATACCGAAGTGGGACGGAACTCCGGTCCTGATGGGCACGTCAGCCGCCCATGAGAAGCCCCTTCCTCCTCGTGCTGGCGGCCGCAATATCGATCCTCGTCGGCTGCCTCGGGACGACCGGCCCGCCGTCGTCTGCGGCCCTGCCTAACCCGACCTGCGGCGGTCTCAAGATCAAGATCGAAGGGGCGCTGCCGTGCGACCGAATCGTCCAGATCGCCATCGAGGCGCTCCGCGAGCGCGCTCCGCAGCAGCTCTCCCGTGGAGTGGCCGCGATCGACGTCTTCCTCTCGACCTGCCCACAGGGCGAGGTCCCGCCCCAGATCGACTGCAGCAGCGAGCAGTTCGCCCAACTCGTGACGATCACGTTCAACGCGGCGCCGCCGGGCGGCCCGATCGAACCGTCTCTCACGGTCGCTGTCGCGCCGGTCAGCGGCGCGATCCTCGGGATCTCCAACCCGCTCATCCGCTAGGCGGCGTCCGCCTCAGGAGTCGGAGGGAGGCTCCGTGTCGGGCTGGGTCCGCTGACTCTGGGCCGAGCGGGCCCGCGCAGCGGGCGCCGGAGCCGAGCCGGTCGACCCCTGGCCGTCGGGCATCGTGAGCATCACCGTATTGCCCGACGAGCCGCCCAGCTGCTGGAGCATCCGGAGCTGGAGCAGGCCGGGGTTGTCCTCGACCATCCGCCCGGCATTGGCCAGGTTGCGGAGCGCGGCAGTCTCGCCCCGCACCCGCTCCAGGCCCGCTTCGCCTTCCTTGCGGGCCGCGACCACGCCGGCGAAGACTCGCTTGAGGTCGCCGGGCACCATCAGGTCGCGAACCTCGACCGACAACAGCTCGATCCCGATCCGGGCGAGCTTGCTGGCGGTCCGTTCGAGGATGGCCGGCCCGATCGTGGAGCGGCTGCCCAGGATCCCGTCGATCGTCGCCGCCGAGAGCACGTCTCGAAGTCCGAGCTGGAGCTCGAGGTGCATCGCCCGGCCGTAGCTCTGGTCGCCGGTCACGGCGGCAACTGGATCGCCGACGACATAGCGGGCAGCCAGGCTGACCTTGAGCGGAACGCCGTCGGCGGTGAGGACCTCCTGGCCCTCGATCGTGACGAACGAGGGCCGGCCGTCGAGGACGCGGATCTCCGTGAGCGGCGGCAATGGTGACGTGCGTTCCGGGATCGACGAGCCCGCTGAAGCGGCCGCGTCGGTAGCGCAGGCCACGCTCGTAGTCATGAACGGTGACGACCCGGACGAGCGCCCGCACGAGGAGGAGCGCGAGGATGACGACGATCAGGGCGATCAGCGGGCCAACGAGTCTTTCCACGGGCTCCGTCCGTTGTTCGGACCGGGACTCCCGGTCGATCAGATGCTCATCGCGGCGGACCGCAGTCCGGCGGCGGAGGCCCGAAGCCTGCATGGCCGGCGGTCTGCTTGCGTCGAGGCAGATCCGACCGCGACGAGCGTGAAGCAGGAATTGAACCTGCGCTCACCAGGCGGGAGGTCGATGACAGAACCGCTGGCGGCGATGCCGTCAGGCTGCTGCGTGAGGTCTCCCGCTGACCCGATCGTAGGGCATCGGTCCGCTCGTCGCCACCCTCATGGCCACGAAGCTGGGGCCGTCCGCGGTGCCACGGTCGCCGAGCGTTTGACAGGCTTCTGTGCGGCTCGGACACTTCGAGATCCAGGCGCCACCGCCCATCTCGCGGTCGCCAGAACCTCATCGCCCGGAGGAGCCCAGATGTCCCGATTCAGCCGATGGCTCGCCCCAGCGACCATCGTTCGAGCGCATTGCGACCTGCCATGCGGCGTCTACGACCCCGAGCAGGCCCGGATCGAGGCCGAGTCCTGCTACAAGATCATCGAGAAGTACGCCGCCAACGAGGACGCGACGTTCCGGACGCGGGCGATTGCGATCAAGGAAGAGCGGGCGGAGCTCGTGAAGCACCACCTCGACGTCCTCTGGCACGACTACTTCAAGCCGGAGCATCTCGAGAAGGTCCCGAACCTGCACGAGCTCTTCTGGAACGCCAACAAGCAGGTCTCGAAGGTCAAGGCCTCGACCGACCTCGCCGACGCGAAGAAGCTGCTCGACCTGATCGACGAGATCGACGCCGCCTGGAAGGCGACGGGCGGCAACGAGAAGACCCGCGTCGCCGGCCGCCCCGGCTGAACCTCGGGCCGATGCGTCGCGGAGCTCCGCCTCGGACCTCGTGGGCCGGCCGCGGGCAGCTCTCGCAGATCGTAGGCGAACGGCAGCCTGCGCTCGGCTCCGGGGGCCGTGGCGCGTCGCGGTCACGGAGGCGTCGATGCGCCCGGCGATCGAGCCGGGCGACTGGCTGCTGGTGGATCCGACCGTGGATCGCTGGCCGCGGCGCGGCTCGGTCGTCGTGTTCCGCGAGCCGGACTCCGACGCGCTGGCGATCAAGCGGGTCGCCGCGGGTCCGGGCGACCGGGTGCCGTACGCCGATGGCTATCTCATCCTCGGCGCCGACGAGGCGTGGTTGTTGTCGGACGCCAACGACGCTGAGCTGATGGCCGCGGGTTTGGGCGAGCCCGTCGACTCGCGGCGCTACGGGCCGGTGCCCGTCGAGCTGCTCGTCGGGCGGGCCTGGTTCCGATACGCGCCGCTCGGCCGCTTGGGACGCATCCCGCGCACTCGCTGAGCGTCCCGGTCGGCGCCCGGGCCATACTTCGCGTATGACCGATTTCGACCCGAGAGAGCCGTTGGCGGCCGCTCCCGATCCATGGGACTTCTGCCCCCAGCCATCGCTTCGCGACGGCCCGCCGTATCACATGACCGAGATGATCGCCGCCGAGCCGTTCATCGCGCGCCGGATCCTCGACCGCCTCGCCGATCCCCACGGTCCCGCCGGCCAGCTGGCCGGGAGCCGTCGGGCAGGCGGCCAGCGCGGGTGAGCCGATCGTCGTCACGGGCTGCGGCACGAGCGAGCACGCGGCCCTTGCGACCGTCGAAATCCTCACGGAGGCGATCCGGGCGGCCGGGATGCACGGTGGGGTCGGCTCGGTGATCGCCGCCCAGGCCTTCGAGCTTGCTCTCGACCCGCCATCGCGCGGGCTCGTCATCGGTGTGTCGCACGAGGGCGGAACCGGCGCCACGAACCGGGCCATCGCCGGGGCGGCGGCGGCCGGTGCCCGGACGGCGATGCTCACGGCGAGCGTCGGATCGCCCGGCGGTCAGCTCGCCGAAATCACCGTCGAAACGGTCGAGCTCGACCACAGCTGGTGCCATACGGTCGGCTACGTCTCGCCGATGATCGCCGCGACGTCGGTCGGCGCGCACCTCGCGGCCCGACCCATCGCGACCGACGACGTCGTCGCGCTGCTGGCGGACGGGGCGCGGGACGAGGCAGGCGCGGAAGCGATCGCCGCACGGTTCGCCGACGCGCGAAACCTGCTCGTGATCGCATCGGCGCCGATCGACCGGCCGCGCGGGAGCTGGCGCTCAAGGTCGAGGAGGCCTCGTGGCTGCCGTCGACGATGCGCGACCTCGAGACGTTCCTCCACGGCCACCTGCCCGCGACGGACGACTCGACGGCGCTCGTCCTGATCCTGACCGACCGGGACGCGCGAGCGGATCGGCTCGCCCGGGCTCGTCAGGCTCTTGCGGCCGCCCGTGTCCTCGGCCTGCGGACGGCGGCGATCCTCGCTCGCGAACTCGACGATGAACTCGAGCCGTCGCTGACGCCGGCCGGCCGGCTCCTGGTCGACGAGGCGCCGTCGCTTCCAGCGCCGGTCGCTGCGCTGCTCGGCACCGCCACGCCGCTCCAGCTCCTCACCGAACGCCTCGCCCGCGCCCGCGGCACGAACCCGGATCCGATCCGCCGCGACGACCCGCGCTACGCGGAATCCGCGGCAGCTGCGGAGTAGTCACTGGCGGAACTGCTAGAACAGGGCCTCGGCCATCAGGTCGATCATGTCGAGGTCGCGCGGCAGGAAGTCCTGGAGCATGATCCGCTCCGCGCCGGCCTCCTCGAATCGGGCGACCATCGCCCGGCCTCGTCCGGCGTGCCCAGGACCCAGCGCGGCTCGCGGGCGTCGATCCATTCCTCGCCACCGGCGTCATCGCCGAACGCCGCCAGCAGGTCCCGCTTCCGCCGATCGAGCTCGGCCGTCGTCGCGGCCCAGGAGCACGCCGGCCATCGCCGAGCGGGTCATGGTCGCCGGGTCCCGTCCGATCGCCTCGCAGGCCGCCGCCAGCGCCGCGTACTTCTCCCGCGCCTGGTCCGGTGACGACGACGAGAGGTTGAACTCGTCCGCGTAGCGGGCGGCGATCCGCATCGATCGCGGCGTTCCCCCGCCACCGACGAGGAGCCGCGGCCGGGCGGCGCCGTTCGGCGGCGCGGGCGGCCGGGCGCGTCGACCGGCTTCGGGTAGAACTGCGCGTCCGTCGATCCGAAGCCTGCTTGCCGGCGTACGACCAGCCGTCGGGCTCGCCCCACAGCCCGTGGAGGATCGCGAGGTTGTCCTCGAGCAGGTCGGCCCGCTCCGTGATCGGCGGGAACGGCAGCCCGAGCTGGCGGTGCTCGTCGTCGTTCCAGCCCGCGCCGAGCCCGAACTCGATCCGGCCGCCGGACATCTCGTCGACCGTCGTCACGACCTTGGCGAGGTTGCCCGCGTGGCGGAACGTGACCGGGGAGACCAGAGCGCCGAGCCCGATCCGCGATGTGTCCCGGGCCAGTCCGGCGAGGACCGCCCAGGCATCGGTGGTCCGCTCTCCGGCCGGCCCCGGAAAGCTCTGGTAGTGGTCGGACCGGAAGAACGACTCGAAGCCGGCCGCCTCGGCCCGCCGGACGATCGCCAGCTGCTCCTCGTAGGTCAGGCCCTGCTGGGCCTCGATCATGAGCGCGAAGCGCACGTGCGGCTCCTCTCTCGTGGGCTTCCGATGCTCCATGTTGACGCGATGATTGCCAGCTGGTAGATTATTCACTCAATGCGAACTATTGACACGGCCTCAACTGTCGACGACCAGACGCCCAAGGACCGAATCGCCTCCGGCATCCACGACATGATCGCGGGATTCCGCTGCGCGGGTACCGGCCGCCTCGTCAAGGCCGGGGTCAGCATGACCCACATGCACGTCATGTGGCTGCTCCAGCATCACGGCGATCTGCCGATGAGCCGGATGGCCGAGCTCCTCGACGTTTCGTTCAGCAACGCGACCGGGATCGTCGACCGGATGGAAGAGCGAGGCCTCGTCGAGCGCGTCCGCGTCCCGGACGACCGACGGGTCGTCCTCGTCCGGATCGCCCCGACGCGGCATCCAGGCGCTCGAGGCGATCGAGGCAGTCAAGCAGGATCGTCTGCAGGCGATCCTCGGCCACCTCGATGCGCCCCAGCTGGATCGCCTCGCGGCGGCGCTCGACGACGTCCGCGCCGCAGTCCTCGAGGAGTTCGGCCCGGACTACCTCTCGGGACACGACCACCTTCACCCCCAGACTGCACGAAGGGACTAACGAGTCATGGAAGCCTTCCCCGCCCAGAACGGCGGGTCCACCCCCAGCGTCGCCGAAGATCCAGCCCTCGGGCTCAGCCAGCGGCAGAAGCTCGAGATCCTCGGCGCGGTCCTGCTCGGACTGTTCCTTGTCGCCCTCGACCAGACGATCGTCGGGACCGCGCTGCCGAAGATCGTCACCGACCTCGGCGGCAACGACCTCTACACGTGGGTCGTCACGATCTACCTGCTGACCAGCACCATCACCGTCCCGTTCTACGGCAAGCTCTCCGACCTCTACGGCCGGCGACCGATGCTGATGATCGGCATCACGCTGTTCCTCGTCGGCTCGGTCCTGTCCGGCCTGAGCCAGGAGATGTGGCAGCTGATCCTGTTCCGCGGCATCCAGGGCCTCGGCGCCGGCGCCCTCTTCCCGATCGCCCTCGCCGTCATCGGCGACCTCTTCACACCCGCCGAACGCGGCAAGTACCAGGGCCTCTTCGGCGCGGTCTTCGGGATCTCGTTCCTCATCGGACCCGGACTCGGCGGCTTCCTGACCGACAACGTCAGCTGGCACTGGATCTTCTTCGTCAACCTGCCGATCGGCATCGTCAGCCTCGTCGTGATCTGGCGGCTGCTGCCGACGATCAAGCGCACCGGCGCATCGCGCAACTTCGACTATCTCGGCGCGCTGATCTTCACGGTCGCCATCGGGTTCCTCCTCGTCGGCCTGACGAACAAGCAGTCCGGTGACTGGGCCGACCCGACGGTCGGCGGCTTCATCGCCATCGGCCTCCTCGGTAGTGCCCTCTTCGCGTTCGTCGAGTCGCGGGCCAAGGAGCCGATCGTTCCGCTCGACCTCTGGCGCAACCGGACCTACGCGTCGTCGATCATCTCGACGTTCCTCGTCAGCTTCGGCTTCTTCGGGGCGATCATCTTCCTGCCGCGCTGGTTCCAGGTGGTCCGCGGCGAGTCCGCCACGAGTTCCGGCTACCTGATCTTCCCGATGCTGATCGGGCTGATCGGCAGCTCGATCGTCGCCGGTGCCCTCGTCTCGCGGACCGGCAAGTACAAGGCGATCGTCCTCGCCGCGCTCGTGGCGATGACCGTGGGCATCGCCCTCATGACCCAGCTCCGTGCCGACACCTCGTACCCGGAACTCTTCTTCTGGATGTTCATCGCCGGTCTCGGCATCGGCCCGACGCTGTCGGTCTTCACGATCATCGTCCAGAACGCCGTGCCGTTCTCGAAGCTCGGCGTGGCGACGAGCAACCTGACGTTCTTCCGGCAGATCGGCGGTTCCGTTGGCCTGGCCATCGCCGGGACGCAGTTCGGGTCGTCCCTCAGGGATCAGCTGCCCGCCCAGACCGATCCTGTCTTCAACTCACTGGCTGCCCAGGCGCCAGAGGCGGCCCGGCCCCAGATCGACCAGTTCCACTCGATGTTCAACCAGCTGATCCAGTCCGGGCAGGGAATCGACCTGAACAACCAGACAGGCGTCGGCCAGAGCTTCGGGAATACCATCCTGCAGCAGGTCCCGGCCGCGTTCCAGAGCGCGATCCAGCCCTTCGTCCCCCAGTTCGACCAGGCGTTCAACAACGCGATGAGCCTGTCGATCGCCCAGACCTTCTGGATCGCGGTCGCGGCGTCGATCGCCGGTCTCGTGGCGGCAGTCTTCATGCGAGAACTGCCGCTCCGGGCGACGAACAGCCCGCCCGTACCGGCTCCCGCCGCCGCAGGCGGTCCGGATCGTCCACGACCACCGCTCCCCGCCGCCGACTGACGTTCGCTCCTCCTCTCGGCAACGGCCCCGGCTCGACCAGAGCCGGGGCCGTTGTTCGTTCCTGCGCTACGATCGCGCTCGTGTCCCCCGTACCCGCCCCGATCCCCGCGGGGCTCGCCGTGCCCGGCGCCGCCGCCGCCCCCTTCGACGCGGTGCTCGACGCCGCTGAGCTGCCGCCCGGGGCGATGCGCCGCGTCTCGCGAGGCGACCTCGACATCCTCATCGCCCACACCCCGAACGGCATCGTCGCCGTCGACGATCGGTGCCCGCACATGGCGGCGCCCCTCTCGATCGGCCAGCTCGACGGTTGCGTCGTCGCCTGCCCGCTGCACGAGGGCCAGTTCGACCTCTGCTCGGGCGATCCGGTCCGGATGCCGACGACGGGCGGGCTCGATCCGGACGGCGTCTACCACCCCACCTGGTCGCCGGCCGGCCTGCCGCCGAAGACCGACCCGCCCGGCCTGAAGGCGGAGGCGCGCCGCCTGACTCGCGTCCGGCGATTCCGCTACTACCCGGTGCGGGTCGCTGACGGCCGGATCGAGGTGGCGATCCCGGGCCAGGTCGAGGACGCCTCGTCCTAGCGGATCTCGGCCTCGGACGGGATGTCGTCGTGGGCTCGCGCGGCGTAGGCCCGGACGATGCGAACCACTTCGTCGGCATCGTCGGTCAGCTGCAGCAGATGGAGGTCTGATTCGGCGATTGCGCCGGCCGGCAGCTGGACGTCGCGCATCCAGTCGAGCAGCCCCTTCCAGTACGCCGTCCCGACGAGCACGACCGGGAAGTCGCGGACCTTGCCCGTCTGGATGAGCGTGAGCGCCTCGAACAACTCGTCCAGCGTCCCGAAGCCGCCCGGCAGGATGACGAACGCGTCGGCGTACTTCACGAACATCGTCTTGCGAGCGAAGAAGTAGCGGAACTCGACCCCGAGATCGACGTACTGGTTGAGGCCCTGCTCGTGCGGCAGCTCGATATTGCAGCCGACCGACAGCCCGCCGCCCTCGCGGCAGCCGCGGTTCGCCGCCTCCATGACGCCGGGGCCGCCACCGGTGATGATGGCGAACCCGCTCTCGGCCAGTTTGCGGGCGATCGTTCGGGCGAGCTCGTAGGTCGGGTCGGTCTCGGCAACCCGGGCCGAGCCGAAGATCGTGACGGCCGGACCCACGGCGGCGAGCGCGTCGAAGCCCTCCACGAACTCCGACAGGATCCGGAGGGCGCGCCACGGGTCGCTGTCGACGAAGTCGGGCCGACCGGCGGGTGCTCGCTCGAGGAATTGCTCGTCCTCGGTCGCCTTGGGTTTGCCGATCCGCTCCGCGGCGTCGTGGCGCATGACGATCCGGCCGCTTCGCCGCTCGGCCGGTGCCGGGCCGCCGCCGGTGGTGCCGGCACCGCCGCCCGCATCGGCCTCTGGCGTCGACGAGGTCGACTCGCCCGGATCGGCCTTCGGATCGCTCATCGCACTAGGATGCCAGCAGGCCACCGCGCCCGCACCGATCAGCGGGGCGTTGCCGCAACGATTGGCGACGTAGCCGACGGGCGCCCGGCTAGGATTGGGCGGAGGAGGCTCGATGGAGCGTCGGCACCAAACGCGCACGATCGGCGGGGCGATCCTCGTCGCGACCGGCGCGCGTGTGGGTCGGTCAGGGCAGCGGCCTGCTGGGCGGCGGCAGCTTCATGGTGGGTGATCCGCTGTGGATCATCTTCGGGGTGCTCGCGATCGTGGTCGGGCATCGGCTTCATGTGGGTCGGGCTGCGCGGGCGGGGCTGAACCACGACTTCCAGGTCGCGTCGGCGGGTCCGGCCGTCACCGCCTCGCCGAAGCGGACGAGGGGCAGGCGCAACAGGCGCGGGTCGGCGAGGAGCCGCTCGACGATCCCGGCGCTCGTCCATCGTCAGGTAGCCGAGCCCGGCCTCGCGGTAGGTCCGGCTGGCCGTGTCGAGCAGCGCCTCGGCGCCGAGCTTCTGGACGAACCGCCGCAGCTCGCCCGGCGCGATCGGCTTCCGGCGGAGATCCACGAGATGGACCTCGGCCCGACGCTCCTTGAAGAAGCGGATCGCCGCCCTGGTCGCCTGGTCCTTCTCGAGGCCGAAGATCTGGATGCGCGGCGCGGCGGCCGGACCGGCCGGATTCGGAGCCATGACGCGGAGGGTAGCGGTCGGCCCGCGCCGTCGCCGGGTACCATCACCCGACAGGAGGTGCCCGGGTGACGGTCTGGTTCACGGTGAAGCTCGACGATCGGCCGGGTGCGCTCGCCCGGATGGCCACGGCCCTCGGGGAGCGGGGCGTCAACATCGCCGGGATCGTCGGCATCGCCGAGGACACGAACGGCGAGCTCATGCTGGAGACCAGCGATCCGGCGATCACCCGCGAGACGTTCGATGCGCTCGGCCTCGCCTACGAGGCCCACGACTCCGAGGCCGGCGGCGATCCGGGCCGGATGTCGATCGCCGACATCACGTCGCGCTGACGCGGAGCCCGATCCGATGCCGCGGCGGACGCCCGCCGATTCGTCCGCCGTCGCCCTGCGCGTCGACCACGTCGACCGCCCGGAGGCAATCGCGGCGATCGCGGCGCGAGTCGCCGCGGCCGGCGGCCGGATCCGGACGCTGTCGACCGTCCGCCGAGTCGCCGGCCACGCTGGAGGCCCGCCGCTCGCGGAGATCGAGATCGAGGTCGAAGGGCTCGCGGAGAAGAACCTCGTCACGCTTCTGGAGGACGTCGACGACGTCAGCCAGGTCCACCTGACGAGCGCCCTCGAACGCATCTTCGGCAAGCGAATCATCGTCATCGGTGGCGGTGCCCAGGTCGCCCAGGTCGCGCTGGGGGCCGTCAGCGAGGCCGATCGCCACAACCTCCGCGGCGAGCGGATCAGCGTCGACACGATCGCCCTGGTCGGCGAGGCCGAGATCGCCGCCGCCGTCCGCGCCGTCGCGGACCTGCCCCGGGCCCGGCTCCTCGTGCTGGCCGGCTCGATCATGGGCGGCGACATCAGCGCCGCGGCCGACGAGATCCGGGCGGTCGGCATCCCGATCATCTCGCTGAACATGGTCGGCTCGATCACGGAGCACGTCGATCTCGTCGTCTCGGACCCCGTCCAGGCCGGGACGATGGCCGTCATGGCCATCGCCGACACCGCCGCCTTCGATCTCGATCGGCAGCGCGGGCGGCGGTTCTAGTCATGCGGATCGCCACCTGGAACGTCAATTCGCTGAAGGCCCGGCAGGAGAAGGTCGACCAGTGGCTCGGGCGCGCTGCGCCCGACATCCTCCTGATCCAGGAGACGAAGCTGACCGACGCCGACGCGCCGGTGATGCCGTTCGCGATGGCCGGTTACGACCTCCTCCATCACGGCGAAGGTCGCTGGAACGGCGTTGCGATCGCGACGCGACAGGGGCTGAAGGTCGACGACGTCGTCACGAATTTCGGCGACGGGCCGGTCCGCGACAGTGGACCCGGCGCCACGTCGGACTTCGGCGAGGAGGATTTCAATCCGTTCGACGAGGCGCGGATGCTGAGTGCCCGCGTCGACGGGCTGAGGATCGTCACCGTCTACGGGCCGAATGGCCGCGTCGTCGGCAGCCCGTTCTATGCCGGCAAGCTGTCGTGGTTCGAGCGGCTCGAACGCTGGCTGAAGGAGACCCGTGACCCGGCGGAGCCGCTCCTCATCGGCGGCGACTTCAACATCGCCCCGACCGACGACGACGTCTGGGATGCGCGGGCCGTTCACGGCGGCACGCACGTGTCGGAGCCGGAGCGCGAGGCGTTCCGGCGGCTCCTCGCGTGGGGGCTCGCCGACGCCTACCGGCTCCGCGAGACGGCGACGGGACGCTTCAGCTGGTGGGACTACCGGGCCGGCAACTTCCACAAGAACCTCGGCATGCGGATCGACCACCTCTTGGTGACCAAGCCGATCGCCGCGCGCGTCGTCGCCGCGGAGATCGACCGGGAGGCGCGCAAGGGGCCGCCGATCCCGTCTGACCACGCGCCGGTCTCGATCGACCTCGATGAGCCGGGCAAGGCATTCGATGCCGGTTGGGAAGGTGCCCTCGAACGGATCGCCGCGCGGTCGCGGCCACGGGCGCCGAAGGCCGCCACGAGAGCGAAGGGCTGACGCCGTCGGACCCCACGTTCCGCGCACCGGGACGCGACACGCCGCGTTCCGGAACGGCGCCTAGGCTCGCCGCCTCATGATCGAGCGTGCGGAGACAGCGCCCGAGATCCGCCTGATCGACCTGTCGAAGCACTTCCGCGAGGTCCGTGCCGTCGATCGCGTGAGCCTCGACATCCGGTCCGGCGAGTTCTTCTCGATGCTCGGGCCGTCGGGCTGCGGCAAGACGACCACGCTCCGGATGATCGGCGGCTTCGAGCAGCCAACCCTCGGCCGCATCGAACTGCGCGGGCGGGACGTCACGGCCGATCCGCCCGACAAGCGCCCGGTCAACATGGTCTTCCAGAACTACGCCCTGTTCCCCCATCTCGACGTCGGCGACAACATCGCCTTCGGGTTGCGGCGAAGGAAGGTCGAGCCGAGCGACATTCGCGCGACGGGTCGGGGAGGCGCTCGACCTCGTCCACCTCGCGGGCTACGAGAAGCGCCGCCCGACCCAGCTGTCCGGCGGTCAGCAGCAACGCGTCGCCCTCGCCCGGGCGCTCGTCAACCGGCCCAACGTGCTGCTCCTGGACGAGCCGCTCGGCGCCCTCGACCTCAAGCTCCGCAAGCAACTCCAGGTCGAGCTGAAGCGGGTCCAGGCGGAGGTCGGGATCACGTTCGTCTACGTGACTCACGACCAGGAGGAGGCGCTCACGATGAGCGACCGGATCGCGGTCATGAACCGCGGCCGGGTCGAGCAGCTCGGGACGCCGGAGGAGCTCTACGAGCGACCGACGACGCGCTTCGTGGCCGACTTCATCGGGACGACGAACCTGCTGATCGGCACGGTCGAGTCGGTCGACGCCGAGCACGCGATCGTCCGGCTGGCGTCGGGCGAACCGTGCGTCGTCGGCCGAGCGGATCTCGCCGTCGGGCGCTCGATCGAGCTGAGCATCCGGCCGGAGTCCGTCGAGCTGCGCCCGCCGGGCGGACACGTCGTACTGGCCGGCCCCCATCGCCGCCACCGTCGAGCAGGTCGCCTACCTCGGCGGCAGCGTCCAGTACCACGTCCGCTCCAGCGGCGGGCTCGCGATCACCGCTCTCGCGCCGAAGACCGGGCAACCGGCTCGCCGGTCGGCGACGCCGTCAACGTCAGCTGGGACGCCGGCCGAGGCGCTCGTCCTCGCCGCCACGCGATCGAGATCAGGAGGAGGATCCGGCATGAACGAGCGATACGACGGGTCGACGCATCGACCTCGAGAAGGCGCTCGTCCGGTACATGGTCGAGCGTCGGATCAGCCGGCGGGAGCTGCTCGAGCGGATCGCCAAGGTTGGTTCGGCGGCGGCACTCGCGCCGATCATCGCCGCCTGCACGAGCGCCGCTGGCACGCCGAGCCCCGCGGCGTCTGCGAGCGCCGCTGCGCCGTCGACCGGAGCCGAGCCGACGGCCGTCGCCGTCCCCGACGCCGGTCCCCTCTCCCGAGGCGGAGCTGTTCATCTACAACTGGACCGACTACCTCGCCGACGAGGTCATCGAATCGTTCGAGGCGAAGTACGGCACGAAGGTCACCCAGAGCTTCTTCTCGAACACCGACGAGGCGTACGCGAAGCTCGGCGACGACGGCGGCGGGTACGACCTGAGCTTCCCGATCTCGGTCGACATGCCGTCGTTCATCGAGAAGGGCGCGATCGTCAAGCTCGACAGGTCGCTCGTGCACGAACATCGGCAACCTGGGCGCCGAGTGGTCCGACCCGGGCTACGACCCGGGCAACACCTACTCCGTTCCCTACATGTGGTGGACGACCGGCGTCGGCTACGACTCGGCCAAGATCACCGACGAGCTGACGAGCTCGAAGGCGCTCTGGGATCCGCGCTGGGCGCAGCACATCTCGATGCTCGACGACTTCCAGGAGGTCTTCGGGCTGGCGCTCATCCAGCTCGGCTACTCGGCGAACACCGAGCACACGCGACGAGCTCGACGAGGCGCTCGACCCTCCTCCAGGAGCAGAAGCCGCTCGTCCGGACGTACTCGACGGACACGATCGCGACGATGACGTCCGGCGACGTCTGGATCGGCCACATCTGGGGCGCCGACCGGTTCGCGATCCAGGAGGTCAACGAGAACGTCCTCTACTACATCCCCGAGGAGGGCGGCGATCAAGGGCTCGGACACGGTCGCCGTGTTCTCCGGGCGCGCAGCACCCGATCGCCGCTCACCTGTTCATCAACCACCTGCTCGACGCGCAGAACAGCGCCGCCAACACGAACCTCATCTACTACATGGGCCCGAACGCCGCGGCCAAGGAGTTCATCGACCCGGCGATCCTCGAGGACCCGACGATCAATCCGGACCAGAAGATCGTCGACAAGCTCGAGGAGCTGCTGCAACCTCGACGCGGCCGCTGCGCGACGAGTACCTGAAGCGCTGGCAGGAGCTGCAGCTGAAGCCGGCTAGATCGCCGACGGTGAGCGGCGTGACGCGGCGAGCCGCACGCGTCGCCGCCGCACCGGCGCTCGGCCGGTCCCCGGCCAGTCGCCTGGCGACGGCTCCGCGGGATCGCGCTCGTCCTGCCGGGCGTCGCCTGGCTCGTCGCTGTTCTTCGTCGTCCCGCTGGCGATCATCTTCATCGTCAGCCTCGGCCAGCGGGACGCGCTCGATCGGGTCGACCTGTCGAGCGCCGAGCCTCGACAACTACGCGCCGCGCCTTCGACCCGGTCTTCCTGCCGACGTTCCTCAAGTCGATCCGATATCGCGGCGATCACGACGATCCTGTCGCTGGCGATCGGCTACCCGATCGCCTACTGGATCTCGCGCTATGGCGGCCGCCGGAAGGCGCTGCTGCTGATCCTCGTGATGCTGCCGTTCTGGACGAGCTACCTGATCCGGACCTACTCCTGGATGATCATCCTGCGCGACAACGGGGTCCTGAACACGCTCCTCCAGGCGGTCGGCCTGACCAGCGAGCCGATGATCCTCATGAACACCGACGTCTCGGTGATCCTGGGCATGACCTACGGCTTCCTGCCGTTCGCGATCCTGCCGCTGTTCGTCTCGATCGACCGGCTCGACTCGAACCTCCTCGCGGCGGGTCGCGACCTGTACGCGTCCGGCCGGGCGGTGTTCCTCCACGTGACGCTGCCGCTGACGATGCCCGGGATCGTCGCCGCGGCGCTGCTCACGTTCATCCCGGCGATCGGCGACTTCGTCACGCCCGACCTCCTCGGCGGACCGCAGACCACGACCATCGCCAAGAACATCCAGGAGCTGTTCCTCGAGGGGCGCGACTGGCCGTACGGCGCGGCGCTCGGGTTCATCCTGATGGTCGTGACGCTGGGCGGGACGCTCGCTCGCGCTGCGGACGCTCCGCCGCGAGGTGCGTCGGGTCGTGAGCCGCGAACGCAATCCGCTCCTGACGGCGTTCGCGATCGCGGTCTACGCGTTCCTCTTCGCGCCGGTCGTCGTCCTGATCGTCTTCTCGTTCAACAGCGCCAGGCGCGGGCTGGCGTGGCAGGGGCTTCACGCTCGACTGGTACCCGACGCTGTTCTCGAACGACGAGCTTCTCGATGCGCTCTGGGTGACGCTCCAGGTCGCGGTCGTCGCGGTCGTCGCTGTCGACCGTCCTTGGTTCGCTGCTCGGCCTCGGGCTGGCCCGGCTCCGGTTCCGCGGCCGGGCGGCCACGGAGACGCTCCTGCTCGTCCCGATGGTCACCCCCGAGATCGTCATGGGCCTGTCGCTGCTGCTCTTCTTCCTCCAGCTGTTCGACGGCCGCGGCTCGATCGGCCAGCTGTCGATCGCCCACGCCACGTTCTGCATCTCGTACGTCGCGGTCGTCGTCCGCGCGCGGGCGGCCAACATGAACCCGGCACTCGAGGAGGCCGCGCGCGACCTCGGCGCGTCGGCATGGGGCGCGTTCCGGTACGTGACGCTGCCGCTCATCGCCCCGGCGGTGCTGGCCGGCGCGCTGCTCGCCTTCTCGCTCAGCTTCGACGACTACGTCGTGACGACGTTCAACGCCGGCGTCGGCAGCTCGACGCTGCCGCTCTACATCTACAGCAAGGTCAAGTTCGGGGTCACGCCGGAGATCAACGCGATCTCGACGATCATCGTCGCCGGGACGGCGCTCGCGATCCTCGTCGCCTGGCGGCTGGGCGCGTTCGGGCGCGAGGGGCGGACGATCGTCGAGGAGGACGCGCCGCCGGGTTGAGCTCGTCGACTGCGCCGCGTCAGCGGCGCGGCGACGCCTTCGCCCGGGCTGCGGACCGAGTCGCGTGTTGTCGGCGGCGCGCGGCAGGCGGACGGCCGCGATGTCGCCCTCGAACATCGGCCTCCCCGTCCTTCGGCGTCGGCACGTCGTACCGAAGCCGCACGGTCCGCTGGGAGTTGATGCCGTCGTTCGCATACCGGTCGACCGCCATGAGGTCGAACGCATGGACGCTCGGCTCCTGGTTCGAATAGCGACCCGCGACCCAGCTCTTCGATCGCGTCCCGCGGTGCTGCAGCTCGCAGACGTGCCAGTCCTGGCGGTTCGTCAGGTCCCAGAACGCGATCGCGTCGGACGGGTCGAAGCCCGGCAGCGCGATCGTCGCCGGCTCGAAGAGCCACTGGCAGACGATCCGGGTGTGATCCGGGCCGGCGGGCTCAAGGCGGTGGATCGAGCAGGTAGTCGGGATGGATCGAGAGGAACGTCGTCGGCCAGACGAGGTAGTAGTAGATCCGCCGCTCGTCGATCGGCGTCATGCCGGCGATGGCCGGTCGCCCGTCGCGGTGGCCGCCGTCGATCGCCATCGTCTCGGCGTTTTCGACGAGCTCCATCCAGCCGCCCTGCCATGGGCCGGTCGGGGCGAAGTCGCCACCGAGGTCGTACGGCGTCAGCTTGTTGAGCTGGGGATGGATGCCCGGGCAGTGATAGCACTCGCTGTAGTTCTCGGCGATGAACTTCCAGTTGGCGTCGACCTCGTAGGTGACTTCGTGGGCGCTCCGGAGCCCCGAGAAGTCGAACCGGGCGAGGTGCGGCGGCAGGTCACCCAGCCACTCGACCAGCGGCGGTGCCTCGGCGGAGAGGTTGACGAACACGAATCCCTGCCACGTCTCCATCCGGACTGACACCAGGCCGAACTCGTCGAAGCTGAAGTCGTCGAGGTCCTCGGTGTGCTTGGCGCGGACGAGCTTGCCCTCGAGGTCGTAGATCCAGGCGTGGTACGGACACTGGAACCGCACGGCCGAGCCGCAGGCCTCCTGGACGACCGCCGTCCCCCGGTGGCGGCAGACGTTGTAGAAGGCGCGCAGCTCGCCGTCGCGCCCGCGGGCAATGAGGAGCGGCTCGTCATCGATCTCTGCTGTGAAGTACGTTCCGGCTGACGGCGCGTCCTCCTCCCGACCGACCGCGATCCAGTCGCGGCGGAACCACTCGCGCCGCTCGAACTCGTGGATCGCCGGGTCGTGGTACGCCCGGCCGGGTAGCAGTGACGCGGCGCGGTACGGTCGTCGGACGGCTGCGATCTCCTCGGGCGTGAGCGGCGTTGTCATGACTTCGGAACGTCCTTCTTCGGATCGATGAACGGGATGGCCGCGGTGCGAGCCGGCCAGTGGCCGCCGTCGGGCGCCTCGATCTCAAGCTCGGTGCCGGGCCCCGACAGCCCGATCGGCAGCCACACGTAGCCGATGTTCTTGGCCAGGCGCGGCGACCAGATGAGGTCGGTGACCGTCCCCACGGGCTCGCGATCGGTGAAGCGCCGTGCATTTGCGCGATAGCTCGAACGGCAGCGCGTCGCCCTCGACCTCGATTCCGACGAGCTTGCGATCGACGCCGCGGGCGCGGATCGCCTCGAGGGCGTCCTTGCCGATGTAGTCGGCCGCCTGTGGCTCGACCAGCCGCTCCAGACCCGCTGATCTCGAACGGGTTGTTGTCGATCGTCATGTCCGAGCCGTAGTTGAAGATGCCGGCCTCGATGCGGCGCGCCTCCGACGGCGCGATCGGCCGGATGTCGTGCGGCCGGCCGGCATCCATGATCCGGTCCCACAGCTCGCCGCCGCGCGACGGGTCGCGCAGGTAGATCTCGTAGCCGACCTCGCCCGTCCAGCCGGTTCGGCTGATCACGACGGGGATGCCATCGAGCTCCGTCGTGAGCGTCCAGTAGTACTTGATGTCACGAACGGCATCGCCGAACAGGGCGGCCATCACGTCCTTCGACTTCGGGCCCTGGACCTGGACCGGGTAGACCTCGGGCTCGCGGACCGTGACGTTCAGCCCGGAGTTGATCGCGACGCCCCGCGCCCACAGCCCGGCATCGGAGTCGGCGAGGGCCAGCCACCAGCGATCGGCCTCGACGCGGAGCAGGACGGGGTCGTTGACGATGCCGCCGTCCTCCGCGGTGATGAGCACGTACTTGCCCTGGCCGACGGCGCATTTCGTCAGGTCGCGGCAGGTCAGCATGTTCGTGAAGGCGGAGGCGTCGGGACCGGTGATCTCGACGATGCGCTCGACCGACACGTCCCAGATCGTCACCCCGTTCAGCAGGGTCCAGTACTCCTCGATCGGGTCGCCGTAGTAGCCCGGCAGGTACATGTGGTTGTAGATGTCGTAGGCGCTGCAGCCGGCAGCCAGCGTCTTCTCGAAGAACGGCGAACGGCGATACCAGGGCCCGAAATAGAGCGTCGACGAATCGGACGTGGCGGGGGTCGCGGTCGAGCTGGTCACGTCGATGGGCCCTCCTGGCTGATGCGATGGCGGCGGGGGTTCTGGCGACGGGCGGCGGCGCCCGATGGAGCGACGGCCGCCGGTTCGAGCGCGGGCGGGATCTCGGGCAGGACCGTCTGGTCGGTCAGGCCGGACCCGGATGATCGAGCGGAGCTCGGCGTCGATGGCCGGGTCGGTCTCCGGCTGGCGGTAGGCGGCAAGCCGCCGCTCGACCTCGTCGCACGCCCGCTGGTACGTGTCCTTGCCGCCCAGGCGAAGCCACGCCTCGCGGTTGTCGCGGTCGACGATCGCGCTCGGCAGGTAGAGCTCCGATGGCCAGTGGGCCATCGTGTGCTCGGCCATGATCAGGTGCTGGTCGGCCATGAGCTGATCGATGAGCGCCGAGACGGGCAGGTCCTCGGCCGGCTGGACCTCCCGCACGAACTGGAGGGCCTGGGCGCACATCTCGTCGTCGAAGACGAGCTTCGGCAGGCTGAAGACGAGCAGGAAGTCGAGCATCCCGGGGCCGGACACGGAGTTGACCCCGGCGAGGGCCGCCAGCAGCGCGCTGCCGAACGTCTCGGCGCCGGCCTGGGCGTCGAGGATCTTGCCGTCGGAGAGGGCCATGTACGACTGGCACGGCAGCCCGAGCGCCTTCGCCACCGCGATGTACGCGACGTCGAGCCGGAGCGCCTCGATCGCGGCCATCGGCGCGCTCGCGATCTTCATGTGGAACGTCGCCGGGGCGCCGCCGAAGAGGACCGGGGCGCCGGGCTTGATGACCTGGGCCATCGTGATCCCGGCGAGCACATCGACGGTGTGGAAGACCGTCGCCCCGACGATCGTCACCGGGGCGATGAGCCCCATCAGCGTGACCGGCACGATCTCGACCGGGATGCCGGCCTCGACGCAGTCGATCATGTTCTGGCAGGAGTCCTCGCTGTAGCGGAAGTTGCCGGTGGCGGTGATCGTGAAGATGCTCATCGGGTGGGCGATGAGGTCGGCTCGATCCGCCCGGAACAGCTGCATCATCTCGACCATCCGCGGCACGCCGTGTTCGGTGAACGCGCCCGACACGACCGGCTTCTTCGAGTTCGTCAGCGTCATGTAGAGGCGCCACGCATCGGACACCTGGGCCTCGATGTCGAGGTTCGTCGAGAAGGCCGTCGCGAGGTAGGCGATGTGCTCGAGGCCATCGGCGAGCCGGACGTACTCGACGAAGTCGGTCGAGTTCGCGAGGCGCGTCTCGCCGGTTCGGTGGTCGAGGACCTTGAGGCCCGACGAGCCCGGGACGAAGTGGACCCGGTCGCCGCCGAGGTCAGCGTGCGGCTCGCCGTCGCGGTCGTAGAGCACGAACGAGCTGGGGGCGGAGGCGATCGCGGCCTCGACGACGTCGCGCGGGAAGAGCACGCGCCCGGTCGCGTCCGTCGGCAGACCGTGCTCGATCAGGCGCCGGCGCATCTCCGGGCCGCGGATCTCCATCCCGACCTCGGCCAGGACGCGCTTCGCCTCGTCGACGATCCGGCCGGTCAGCTCGTCGCCCAGGATGTTCAACGACGGCCGCATCAGGGCTCCCATCGACTCGGCCAGGACGGCCGTTGCCGCCAGCGTACCCTCCGGCGTCGGTCGCTGAGCAAGCTCAACCATGCGCCCGATTGTGTGGCGGCCCGATTCCAATGCCCCCGACGTTCCGCCTGATGGTGCCCACGGTTCCGTGCCACGGGACACGCCACGCACGGCGAGCCACGCCGCCGGGCCAGACCCGGGGCGAAACCCGGGCGTCGATCAGTCGAGGGCGACCCGTTCGCGCCAGTGCGGAATCTTCGTCTCGAAGCCGAGCGCCTTGACCTTCGGCTCGATCGCGATCTGGGCCTCCGGGTCGCCGTGGACGAGGAAGATCCGGCGGGGAAAGCCCTCGTCGCCGGGCTTCTTGCCGCGGCCGAAGTTCGACAGCCAGTCGAGCAGCTCCGACTCGTCGGCATGGGCCGAGAAACCGCTGATCGAGCGGATCTGGCAGCGGACCTCGCGGAGCTGGCCGTCGATCTTGACTTCCTTGGCACCGGCCTGGAGGTGGGACGCCGAGCGTCCCCTCGCCCTGGTAGCCGACGAACAGGATCGTCGCGTCCGGATCGCCGATCAGATTGCGGAGGTGACCGACGACGCGGCCGCCCGTCAGCATCCCGTTCGAGGCGACGATCATGTAGGGCCTGGGCGCCTTGGCGATCGCCTGCGACTCCTCTACGCGGCGGGTCACGTGCTGATCCGGGTAGTCGAGTGGCGAGCCGCCCGCCCGAAGGAGCTTGGCGGTCTCCTCGTCGAAGTAGTCGGCATGGCTGCGATAGATGTCGGAGGCCTTCGATGCCATCGGCGAGTCCAGGTAGAGCGGCAGCAACGGTATCGCCCCGGCGTCGATGAGCCGATCGAGCTGCCAGACGACCTCCTGGGTCCGACCGATCGCGAACGAGGGGACGAGCAGCACGCCATTGGCTTCCGCCACGAACCGAACCGTTTCGGCGAGAACCCGGACTGCCTCGTCCTGCGGCTCGTGCTCACGGCCGCCGTAGGTCGATTCGATGAGGATGTAGTCGGCGTCGGTCAGGATCGTCGGGTCGCGGATGATCGGCGTGTCCGGCCGGCCGAGATCGCCCGAGAAGACGATCGTCCGTTCCGGCTCGCCGGCGCGATCGGCGACACGGATCCGGATGATCGCCGAGCCGAGGATGTGGCCGGCGTCGACAAACGTCGCGTTGATGCCCGGCGCGACCTCGATCTCCTCGTCGTAATCGATCGCCTTGAACTGCTCGATGGCCCGGCGGGCCTCTTCCTGCGTGTAGAGCGGCTCGTCGAGGTCAACCTCGAGGACCGGCGGCTGGCGGCGGAGGTCCTCCTCCATGTCGTCGATCGCGGCGGCGCCGACGCCGCCGGCTGGGGTTGGCCACCGCGCGCCGTGAGACGCAATCGCCCAGGCACCTTCGCCGCCGGTCTCGGTCGCGACGGCCACCTCTTCAGAGGCCGCCTCCGATGCGATCGTCGCGGCGTCCGGGGTGAGGGGCGTGGCGGCGTCCGGGTTCTCGGAGAGCCGGACGCGCGGCGTCGTACGCCGCGCGCTCTTCCCGGTCGTCCGTGACGGCCTCGTCCGGATGCTTCTTTTCCCAGCGTGCTTCGCGCTTCGCGAATTCCTCCTGGAGGTGGCCCGAGTCGAGGAGGACGAGCTCGGCGAGCTCGCACGTGCCGTGGGTCGCGAAGACTGGCCCGCGAAAACCTTCGTCGACGACGTGGGGAACCAGCCCGCAGTGGTCGAGATGAGCGTGGGTCAGGAGGATGGCGTCGAGCGTCGCCGGGTCGAACCCGAGTGGGATCCGATTGCGAACCGCCTCGTTCGGGCTGCCCTGGAACATCCCGCAGTCGACGAGGATTCGGGCTCGCTCGGTGACGAGCAGGAACTGGGAGCCGGTGACCGTCGTGGCACCGCCGAGGAAGTGGATCTCCATCGGCCCATCGTGCCACGCCGCGGGTGGCACGGAGCGTCGATCCGGGCCCGCTGACGTTTCGGCCCGCTCACGAGAGGCCGCTACCGAGGGTCGTGCACGGGTACTGAGCACGACATCCCGGGCATCGAACCACGTCGCGATCCCCGGGTTCCTGACCAGGATCAGGCCGCGGACAAGTCCTCGACGATAGATATGGTCCCGCGGCGTGGCGGACGTGGAATGCCAACCGTAAGCGCCGCCGATCGCCTCGAAGCTGTCGTAGGTCCCAGTCCGCCCGTTGAATACCCCGAGGAAAATCCCTGGCGGTGCTGAGAGGCTGCCTCGGCCGCGGACGGCGAAGGTCAGGGACGTTTGCGTGATGCTCCTCGGCACGCTGAATTCATAGGCGGCCCACGCGAGACTGCCCGTCGTCCCGCCCGAGTTGATCCGGACCCCGCCGGAGTACGAGGAGCCGGCTTTCGAAATCGTGGCGCTGCCTGATTTCGCAGACTCCACGAAGGAAGCAGCCGCGATCGTTGATGAGTACGTGTGGAGCACGAGCTTCTCGTGCGAGACGATGATTTCTTCCCGCAGGACGGCCGCGACGCCGGCCTCGTCGCGGAAGGACTGGATCAACGTGTAGGCCCCTGCTGGCGCGAGGGTCCCGTCGGTCTTCCGGCCATTCCAGACGCTTGCGTACGGACCGATCGGCCGCGAGCCGAGGTCCATGGTTCGGACGGCCGCCCCGGTTGCCCTGCTGACGACGCTGACGACGACCTTCGCGGGCTCGGCGAGGTAGCCGCGCGCCGTGATCGTGTCGCGGTAGCCGTCGACGATCGGGTAGAACTTCGTGTTGCCGTCGCCGACGTGGACATCAATGACATGGACGATGTCAGGTGTGACCACGATCTCGTAGAGCCCGCTGGAACTCGGAAGGTGCTGGGAGTCGCCGGCGTACTGGATCGAGATCTTGTGCGTACCCGCCGCCAGGGACGGCACCTCGATGAGCGCTTCGGAGAAGGCGGAGTACGGAGTCGCCGGCGCACTGCCCAGCGCCGTGGTCGAGCCGTTGTGGGTGTCGTAGAAGGTCACCAACCCGGTCGCGGTGTTCGGCGCGACGATGCCGAGCAGCTGAATTGGGTGGTTCGTTTCGAACTGTGACTCGAAGAACAGCACTTCCGAGGTGGTCGGGAGCTTCGCGACCGTATGGAAGATCGACGGACTCGTCGCGGCCCTGTCAGTGGGCGAGCCGTTGAAGGTCGCGTAGATCTCAGTGGTGCCGAGGGGAAGATCAGTCGGTGTCCACGTCGCCGTGCGAATCTCGTCCCAACTGGTTCCTCCGAGGGTCAGCGTCTTGACCTTGGTGGCGACGCCGCCAACCACCTTCCAGAAGCTCACCGAGCCACCCGTCCTATAGTCGGCGACGGACGCGGTGATGGCGACGGGGTCGCCCGGTATCGATGGGTTTGGCGCAGACGAGATCGAAACGGCAGACGAGCGTTTGGTTACGACGTGGTCGAGAGCGGCCGCCGGCTGGGAGGACTGCCACGGAGGCCCGCCGATGTACCGCATCGTGAACTGGTGGGTCCCGACGCCGTATGGCTCCTGCGCCGAAAACTGTTGGGGCGTGACGATGGTGCCGTAGCCAGGGAACCATGGTGGGACGGGGCCGGCGAAGATGCGCGTGTTTACGCCGCCGTAGTTGTCCCACAGCTCGAGGGTTCCGGCTTTCGGGACGGGCGTGATTTCGTAGGAGAACTCAAATGACGTTCCCCACGGGCTCGACGCGCTCGGCTGCGTCAGGGGCGGCATCGTCGTCGGGACGGGAGGCATGAGCGATCCGATCTCGTCCCGCGACAGGACACGATCGTAGACGCGGACGTCGTCAACGGATCCGGCGAACGGCGTCTTGCCGGGACAAGTCGCGGGGTAGGAACCGATCGTCATCGCCGAAGACGATGCACCCACATACCCAACGGTCCACGTTCCCGCCGACCATGAGCCGGAGTCGCGGACTCCATCAACGAGGATTTCAACGTTGCCGGTGGCGCCATCGACGACACCGGCGACCAGGTGCCACTCGCCGTCCCAGATTGCATCGTCCCCGCCGATCGACCTCGGAAACTGGACCTCCGCGAAGGTCTCTCTCGCCCGCCAATCGAACGTGACGCCGGTCGCTGTCGCGACGAATCCATACGCCGGCCCGGTGCAGCCGAAGTCACCTTTGGCGAGGATTACCTGCCCTGCGGCTGGCGTGCCCTTCACCCACGCGACGACAGTAAGCGACGGCGGCTCGAGACCAGCGGGGGAAGCGACATCGACCCTGTCGTTGACGCCATCGAAGGACAGTGCCCACGGACCGACGGCGCCTGCCGTCCACGGCGCTCCGCCGACGATCGAGCCGTCGTGCCCGTTACCGCTCGTATCGACAGCGGTCGTCCCAGTGCCCGCATCGAACGCCAGGTGGACGAGCGGGGATCCGGTGTCGGCTCTGACGGGCTGTCCGATAGCGGGAGCCACGAGCGCAGCGGCGCACAACAATCCGAGGGTCGCGAAACCCTGCCGTATCGACAACGACGTGTCCCCTCTCGTTTTTACGACGGCACGATCCCGGACCGGAGCGACAGTTACCCCCTCGAATTCGCCTCAGCCGAGCGGGGCGGCCACGATTGCGTCGAGCGCGATCGCCGCGAACAGCAGCGTCAGGTACGAGATCGAGTACTTGTAGAGGCGGATCGCGCCGGCGGTCGACGCCTCCTCGGAGGCGCCTTCGCGCCACAGGCGGTAGGCCTGGCGAAGGAAGATCGCGCCAAGCACGACCGCGGCGACGAGGTAGATCCAGCCCATCCGGGCGACTGCCCACAGCACGAGCGAGATCGCGACCATGAGGATCGCGTAGAGCCCGATCTGGCGGGTCGTCTCGGGGATGCCCCGGACGACCGGCAGCATCGGGACGCCGGCGGCGGCGTAGTCCTTCCGGATCCGCAGCGACAGCGCCCAGAAGTGGGGCGGCGTCCAGTAGAAGACGAGGGCGAAGAGGAGGAGCGCCGGGATCCCGACGTTGCCGGTGACCGCGGCCCAGCCGATGACCGGGGGCAGGGCGCCGGCGGCGCCGCCGATCACGATGTTCTGGGGCGTCGTCCGCTTCATGACGATCGTGTAGACGACGACATAGAAGGCGATCGCCAGCAGCGCGAGGAACGCCGAAAGGAGGTTGACGAACCACGCCAGGACGACGAACGAGATCACCCCGAGGACGAGGCCGAAGACGACCGCCCGCTCGGGGTCGACCTCGTGGGCCGGCAGCGGCCGGCGCCGGGTGCGGACCATCAATTCGTCGATGTCACGATCGAGGTAGCAGTTGATCGCGTTCGCGCTGCCCGCTGCGAGCGTCCCGCCGACCAGCGTCCAGAGCGTGAGCCAGGCCCAGTGGCCGACCTGGATCCCCGGCACCTCGCGCGTGGCGAGGACCATCGCGGGGACGGTCGTGACGAGCAGCAGCTCGATGATCCGGGGCTTGGTCAGGGCGATGTAGGCGCGGACCGTGTCGGTCGTGGTGTGCCGCTCAGCGCTGTTCTCGTCGTCGCCGATTGGGCCGCCCGTCGCGCCCGTCCGGTCGCGGCCAGCCGGGGCCGGGGCGGTCCTCGCCGCGTAATAGCTCGTCGTCGACGAGGGCCGCCATCGCCGCCCAGATCAGGGCCCCAAGCGCGACATGGAGCGTCTGCGTCCAGCCAGCCAGGTTCGGTCAGGACCTGGAGGCCGCCGATGACCGCCTGGATCGGGAAGAGGACCGCCGCGATCAGCGTCAGCCGGAGGATTGCCCGGTTCGACCGCTGGGTCCGCCACGCGGCAACGGTCACCGCCGCCACGATCAGTCCGACGACGATCGCCACCCAGCGGTGAAGCACGTGGGCCGACGTGTCCGTCGCTGAGCGGCGGCACGAGCGAGCCGTTCATCAGCGGCCAGTCGGGGAAGGCGAACCACTGCGACGGTGGCCGTCACCTGCGACCCGAAGAGGAGGAGGGCGAAGACCGCCAGCGGCCCCGAACGCGGCGAGCAGCGTGAATCGCTGGCTGCCGCCCCGGCCCGCCGATGCGCGCCGGGTAGAACGACCGGACGAGGATGTACACGAGGAGCCCGACGAGCGCCATCGCGGCGGCGAGATGCGCCGTCACCGATTCACCGGAGTTGTTGAGCCGAACCGTCTCGCGCCCGAGCCACGCCTGGAACCCGACGAGAAGCACGGCCCCGACCGACGGCCACAGGAGGCTGGGGCGGTCGCGGTGGTCGCGTAGCGCGACGAAGGCGAGGGCAAGGACCACGAACCCGATCGCGGCAGCGACCGTGCGATGGACCCACTCGATCCAGGCCTGATAGTCGTCGAGCGGCGGGATCAGTTGGCCGTGGCAGAGCGGCCAGTCCGGACAGCCCATACCGGAACCGGTCGCGCGGACGATGACACCGATCGTCACGAGCGCGAGCGTCATCGCGACGCTGAGCATCGCCAGTCGCTGGAACCGGGTCAACGCGCTCTCCCAGGAGGTCGCCCGGCGGGCGACGCGGTTCGGGGGTCCGACGGTCCGGCCATTCTAGCGCGAGCGCCCTCCGCGCCATTGACCGCTACCCTATCGACGATGACTCCCCGAACCCGATGGACCGGCGCTCCTGGCCGCCGTCCTCCTGATCGTCGCGGCCTGCGGGCCCGCGACCCCCACGCCGACGCCGCTCGCGAGCGCCCCCGCCAGCCAGGCCGCGGGCGGCGTGCTCCCCCAACCCATCAGCAGCGAGCTCGTCAAGGGGCCGAACCGCTTCGTCTTCTCGTTCCTCGACGCGAGCGGCACCAAGCCGGTGGGCTCGCCGGACCGAACGGCGACGGTCCAGTTCCAGGGTCCCGGCGGCGAGTCGGTCGCGGCGCCGGCAGCCGAGTTCGTCTGGGCGATCGAAGGGGTGAGCGGCGTCTACGTCACCCACGTCGAGTTCCCGGTCGCGGGTGCCTGGACGGCCCTGTTCGAGACGTCGGCGCCGGGCTCCCCGGCTGAGTCGATCCCGTTCAGCCTCGACGTGAAGGACGACGCCCGGGTCGTGGTGCCGGGCGAGAAGGCGCCGTCGGTCGACACGCCGACGCTGGCCGATGTCGGCGGCGACGTCGCGAAGATCTCGACCGACGAGACCCCGGTGCCGGCGTTCTACGAAACGTCCGTGGCCGACGCCCTCGCGGCGCACGAGCCATTCGTCCTCGTCTTCGCGACGCCGAAATTCTGCGTGACCAAGACCTGCGGTCCCACGCTCGACAAGATCAAATCGATCGCCACGGCTCACCCGGAGGTCACGTTCATCAACGTCGAGCCCTACCAGCTCGAGGTCGTCGACGGCCAGCTCCAGCCCGTCCTGAGCGACGCGAACGAGCTCCAGACCGTGCCGGCAACCGACGCCTATGGCCTGCTGACGGAGCCCTTCGTCTTCGTCGTCGGCGGCGACGGCATCGTCAAGGCGTCGTTCGAGCTCATCTTCGCGCCCGACGAGATCGACGAGGCGCTCGACGGGCCTCAACTAGGCGACGCGGCCGGGGCGTCCTCGAGGCGGAACGCGACGCGCTCGCCGTTCTCGTCCCGATACGTCACTCGGACCGGCACCGCGTCCACTTGGTGCACGTTGAGATGGCTTGGCGGGAACTGGGCGCCGTTCTCCAGCTGGCCGATCCGGAACTCGACCGTCCGCCCATCCGGCGTCCGGATCGAGAAGGCGCGGACGTTTGTGAGGCTGACCGAATCGACGAAGACCACGACGCCGACCTCCGTCTGCGGAGCGGGCCGGTTGAGCGTGGTGGCGACAACGAAGATCCCGGCCAGGAGGGCGATCGCGATTCCGAGCGCCGCGATCGCGCCGCGGCGTTGCTGCATCAGGGCATCACGCCCCGGTGCCGGTGCTGCCCGGCGCGTGGAGCGGCGTCCCGTCGGCGCAGAGGGGGCACGTATCGGGGCCGGGCTCGTACGTCGGAAGGTCGAGCTGCCAGAGAGCCTGGAGGGAGTAGACGCGGCCTGTCGTCGGCGAGGTGAGGGTCGGCCGTCCGCCGCTCCGATCGACCAGGACCGCGCATTCGACGATCTCGCCGCCCATCGCCTCGACCGCCGGGATCATCGCGAGGAGCGAACCGCCGGTCGTCAGGATGTCGTCGACGAGCAGGACGCGCTCCCCGGGCTCGATCCGGAAGCCCCGCCGGAACTCGCGGTGCGTCGAACCGTCGTCGTCGCGGACCTCCTCCGCGAAGATCGCCCGGACCCCGAGCTGGCGACCCGTCTCGAAGGCGAGGATGACGCCGCCGGTCGTCGGGCCGGCGACGAGGTCGACTCGCGGGGAGCGGTCGTCGGCGCGGTGACGCCCGGCCCAGAACGCGCACAGCTCGCTCGTTGCCGCGGGATCGGACAGGACGGCGAACTTTTCGACGTACGCGTCGCCGTGGCGGCCGCTCTTCAGCAGGAAGTGGCCATCGCGGAGCGCGCCGGAACGCCGGAACAGGGCCTCGGTTCGGGCGGCAATCGCGGCGCGGGCCGATGCCTCGAGGGCGGGCTTGATCGTCGTCATCGCCGCGAAGTCTAGCCGCGCCGGGACGTTTGTCCCGATGGTGCACCCGCGGTCACGGCCGGTACTCGACTCCCTTGGACGATGGCGCGCCGGGCTTCCGCGGCAGCGCGGTCCCGATGAGCGGCGCGTACGAGTCGAGGCCGCGGCGGCGGCACTCCGCTTCGAGCTCGTCGACGAGGCGGACCGGGAGGGTCGGGTCGGCGAAGATCGCGGTCCCGACCTGGACCGCGGCGGCGCCGACCGCGAGGAAGTCGAGGACATCGGCGAGCTCGGTGATGCCGCCGATCGCGACCACGGGGATGTCGACGACCTGGCTGACCTCGTAGACGATCCGCAGCGCCACCGGCTTGATCGCCGGACCCGACAGGCCGCCGTAGATGTTCCCGAGCAGGGGCTTCGCTCGGGAGGGCGCGACGGCGATGCCCGACAGCGTGTTGATCGCGGTCAGGGCGTCGGCGCCGGCGGCTTCGATGGCCCGGGCGATCGGGCGGACGTCGGCGACGTTCGGCGAGAGCTTGACGAGGAGCGGGAGGTCGGTCGCTCGGCGGACGGCGGCCGTGACGGACGCTGCGGCGTCGGCGTCGATCGCGAACTGGAGGCCGCCCTTGCCGACGTTCGGGCAACTGATGTTGAGCTCGATCCCGGCCACGCCCGGCACGCCGTCGAGCCGCCGGACGACCTCGACGTAGTCCTCGACCGACTCGCCCGCGACGTTGACGATGACGGCCGTCCGCCAGCCGGTCCACGTGCCGGCGTACTTCTCGATGACCGCGTCCACGCCCGGGTTCTGGAGGCCGATCGAGTTCAGCATGCCGGCCGGGGTTTCGGTGACGCGCGGAGTCACGTTGCCGATGCGCGGCCGGAGCGTGGTGCCCTTGCAGCAGATCGCCCCCAGGCGATCGACCTCGACGACGTCGCCGTACTCGACCCCGTAGCCGAACGTGCCCGACGCGACGAGGATCGGGTTCTGGAGGACGAGACCGCGCCCAAGATCGACCGAGAGGTCGACATCGACGGCGTCGGGCGCGGTCACGAGACGCACGCTCTGGTTCGCGCCTGGTCCGGCAGGCGGACCAACGAGCGAAGGAGGATCATCGGGGCCGTCGGTTGGTCCGGCGAGCGGACCGACGGCGAACGGACGCGGTCGAACCGCCAGTTGGTCCGGCAGGCGGACCGCTGGGCGAAGGAGGCGGACGCCGACCGCCCGTTGGTCCGGCAGGCGGACCGGGACGGAGGAGAGAGCGCGCCGGCTCACCAGCCGGCCTCCCAATTGATCTCGTCCGAGGCGAAGACCGGCCCCTCGCGGCACACGCGCTGAGGGGTCCCCGATGCGCCCATCACGACGCAGCCGAGACACGCCCCGACCGCACAGCCCATGTTCTGCTCCATCGACACCTGGAGGAACGCCTTCCGGCGGGCGCCCGGCGACCCGACGGCGTCGACCCGGCCGCCACCGCGCTTCCGGCCAAGTTTCGCCACCCCGAGTCGCTGCCGCCGTCCGGCGGCCTGTCGGGCGAGCGCCGCGAGCATGCCGGCTGGTCCGCAGGCGAACGCCTGATCGGCCCAGGCCTCGTACTCGGGCACGAGCTCCGTCACGAACCCGCGCCTGCCGACGGAGCCGTCGTCGGTCGCGATGACGTACTCGACTTCATCGGGCAGCAGCGACGACGGATAGACGTCGCGGGCATTCGCGGCACCGAACAGGAGCGTGACCTGGCGGCCGTCCCGGATCGCTTCGTCGGCGAGGGAGCGGATCCCGGCCATCCCGAGGCCGCCGGCGATCAGCAGGAGGCGCCGCGATCGCGGATCGACCTCGAACGGCCGGCCGAGCGGGCCGAGCATGTCGATCGTGTCGCCGGGCCGGAGCCGGGTGAACCATTCGGTCCCCCGGCCGATCGTCCGGAAATGGATCGTGATGATCCCCGTCGCAAGGTCCGCGGTGTTGATGGAGAACGGGCGCCTGAGCACGAACCCCGAGTAATCGCCCGTCCGGATGTGGACGAACTGCCCGGCCCGAGAGCCCGTCGCGAGCTCCGGCGCGTGGTACGACTGGAGCCACTGGCCAGGCAGAATCTCGCGGCTCTCGACGAGCTCCGAGGTGACGAGGCGCATCGTCACGCGCGGGGAGTGTCCTCCTCGTCGTCCGCCGATTCGCCGTCGTCGGCGGGGGTGCCGTCGCTCTCGGCGATCGCCCCGGCCGGGATTCCCTCGCCGGTGCCGTTCGTCGCGTCGGGCGCCGTGCTGTCGAGCTCGGGGGCGATCGCCGGGTAGGCCTCGGCGAGGGCGTCGGCCAGGTCGCCGAAGACGTCGGTCGGGTCGTAGTACTCCACGAGCTCGTCGGCGCTCGCGAGCGGCCGCCACTCGTTCTCTTCCTCCGTCAGGACCTCGGCCTTGAATTCTCCGGCCGCGGTGAGGGTGAGCCGCTCGTCTTCGTCGTCGTTGATGATCATGTCGCCGATCCGGCCGCTCAGCAGCGAGGCCGCGTCCTCGAACTGCTCGAGGAGTCGCGATTCGCTGCGCTGACTCCGCTCCTGGAACTCCAGCGCGAGGTCGTAGAGCCGCTGGGCGGCGACTTCGTCGTCCTCGGCATCGAGCGGGATCGGCTGCGTCGCGGCCCAGTCGTCCGCGGCCGCGGCGTAGGGATCCGGGCCGGTCGAGACCGCCTCGTCCAGACCGATCCCGGCCGCCTCGAGCATGTCGGGCGTCGCGGTCGGCTCCTCGCCAAGGCCACCGGCGTCGCGCGCTGCTTCGGCAAACGCGGCGTAGATGTCGGCCGGGTTGTAGAGCTCGACGAGCTCGCCGGCCGACTCGATGACCTCCGTCTCAGCCGTCCACTCCCCGCTGAGCTCGTCGACGAACCGCGTCCGGCTCCGGAACGTGAGGTCGGGGGCGATCGACAGGTAGTCGGGATCCTCGTCGATGAGCGTCAGGCCGCCGAGCTCAGCGATCCTGCCCTTGTTCGCCTCGAGGAAGCGGCGAAGCTGCTCCGTCGCCTGGACCAGGAAGTCGGAACGCTCGAGGGCGGCGTCGGCCGCGATCTCACCGAGCAGGTCATTGCGGCTCGTGTCCATCGCTCTGCCTCCGTCTTCGCCGTCGCTCAACCGTGGAATTCGAGATCGGGACCCATCCGCTCTCGAAGGAACATCGAGTGGTGGCGCTGGAAGATCCACTCGCCGGCGCGGTGTCCGATCGCGCGGATGCCCTCATCGGCCTCCAGCCTGTCCAGTGTTGCGTAATCGGGGAGTTCCAGCAGGATGACATTGTCGAAGTCCCAGCCGTGGGCCACGTTGTACCAGCCGAGGAACCGGATCCCGTACTTTTCGCCGTACTCCTTCATCTGCCGTGCGAAGAGCGTCTTCATGTAGAACTTGAAGAATGCGTCCCGGCCGCGGCGAACGGAGAAGTAGGTCGCGAGCACGGGCACGTTGGGGGCGCCTCCTCCGCTTCGACGAGCGCCGATCGATCCCGGCGCCGGCCTATTGTCGCACGGGCCCTTCGTCGCTCGGGTCCGGATCAGGCACGTCGGCGGGCGCCTCGTCGGGCGCCTCGTCGGGCGCTTCGTCGGGCGCCTTCGTCCTCGATCTCGCCGACCGTCTTCGAGGCGCTGCCGAGCGGTCGCCGCCGCGTCCGCCGGTCGGCGGCCACGAGGCGGAGCAGGAAGATGATCGTCTGCCCGGCGACGAGCAGCAGGAGGATGACGAAGAAGAGGAGCGCGGCGCTCAGCCAGTCGGGCCAGTTCCAGACGACGCTGAGCGGCGTCAGCACGATCGCGATCGCCAGGACGACGAGCTGGAACCGGAAGCAACCGAGGCCCGGGCCGCGTTCGGCCTGCAGCTCCTCGCCTTTGTACTGGATCGGCCCGGGGGAGGTCACGGCGTGCAACTCTACGGGACGGCGCCTCGGCCCGTACCATCCGGGCATGCCCCCCGACGACAAGCCCACCGCCGATCGGTTCGCCTGGCACCCCGAGCCAGAGCTGCTCGGCTACGGCGATCCATCCGCCCGCCTGGCGCTCGAGCGCCTCGGTGCCGAGGCCTGGGCGGCCGCCCTGGACTACCTCTACGACCATGCGTTCGTCCGGGCGATGGGCGAAGGCAGCGGCTATGCAGAGCTGCGAGCGTCGTTCTTCGGACCGACGGGCGGACCCGCGCGCAGCGCCGGACCAGCCGACGACCTCCGCCGCGATCCTCGACGAGTTCCGGACCCGTCTCGCCCCGCATCAGCTCAACGCCCATCATCCGCGCTCGCTCGAGCTACTTCACCCCGCCGCCGCTCCTGCTGTCCGTCGTCGGCGAGCTGCTCGCCCAGGTCACCCAGCAGGGCGTCGACGTCTGGCATGCCGGTCCGTCGGCCGCGTTCGTCGAGGAGGAGGTGATCCGCTGGCTGTGCGACCTCGTCGGCTACGGCCCGGACAGCTTCGGGCTGCTCACCTCCGGCGGCGTCATGGCCAACTTCCTCGCGATGGCGCTGGCTCGCGACGTCCACCTCGCCGGGCTGCGCGGATCGGCGAGGCCGCCGCGCGGCGGCGAGCTGGACGGCGTCCGGGTCTATACGTCCGATCAGACCCACTTCTCGATCGGCCGGGCCCTCGACGAGCTCGGGTTTCCCGCCGACACGCTAGTCGTCCTTCCGACCGACGACCGCTTCCGGCTCCACGCCGAACCCGCCGCCGACGCGATCCGCCGCGATCGGGACGCCGGCCTCACGCCACTCGCGATCTCCGCGGTCGCGGGGTCGACGAACACGGGCTCGGTCGACCTGCTCGAGGAACTCGCCGAGGTGGCGCGGCGCGAGGGGCTGTGGTTCCACGTCGACGCGGCCTACGGAGCGGCCGCCCGCCTCTCCGCCCGCGACGCGGGCCGAGTCCCGGGCCTCGAGCTGGCCGACTCGGTGACCGTCGATCCGCACAAGTGGTTCTACCAGGCCTACGACATCGGTGGGCTCGTCGTCCGCGACGGGGCGCTGCTCGAGCGGACCTTCGGGGGGCGCCGGCCCGAGTACTACCGCGGCGGCGAGGCACCGATCGGCGGCGACGGCAACCACGGGGCCGCCGACGACCACGACGACCACGACGTCCCGGGCCAGCTCAACTTCTACAAGCTCGGCTTCGAGGGCACGCGCCGGTGGCGCGCCCTGAAGCTGTGGATGAGCTGGAAACACCTCGGGACGAGCGGGTTCGCGAGGCTCATCGAGGCGAACATCGACCAGGCGGCGCTCCTCGCCCGGCGCTGCGCGGAGAGCGACGATCTCGAGGCGCTGCCCGCCGAGCCGGAGCTGTCGGTCGTCTGCTTCCGGCACCTGCCCGGCGGCCGCGCCGCCGCAGGTCGCCTCGCGCCAAGCGACCTCGATGCCCACCAGGATCGCCTCCAGGCCGCCCTCGAGGCCTCGGGCGACGGCTGGCTGTCGACGACGCGGCTCCGCGGCGCGACGTGGCTGCGCGCCGGCATCGTCAACACGCAGACGACGGAAGCCGACATCGACCGATTGCTCGCGACGCTTCGCCGCCTCGCTGCCGACGCCGAGGCCGAGGCCGAGGGCGAAGCGGAGGCCGGCTAGCCCGCGGGCCGCGAAAGCCCCTTCGAGAAACGCCGTTCGATCGGCGAGCGCGTCCGGGACGGCCATGTCGTGTTCGGCCTCGTAGGCCTTCAGCTCGCCGCCCTCGCCGGCGGCCCGCTTGAACTCGAGACCTGTCATCGGGGCGATGAAGAAGTCGCAGCGGGCGAACTGGAGGAGCAGCTTCGCGGGTGCCATCCGCCCGATGTGCTCGATCGGGTCGACCGGTCGCATCGCCGCGAGGTAGTCGATCCGGTCCTCCTCGATCGCCCAGAACGCGAGGAACCAGTCGGCCCAGCGGGGCACGGCGGCGATCAGCGCGTAGGCGGTCGGCCGGCGGTCGGCCGTGGCGAGGAGCGCCGCGTGCATCGCACCGAAATCGTGCCCGACGACGCCGACCCGGGCCGGATCGATCGCCGGCCGGCCCATCACGACGTCGAGGCAGCGCCGAAGCCGGTTCACCTCGGCGGTCACGCGCTCGCGGTCCGCGGTCGAGCCGGTTGGATCGCCCTGCCAGGGGAACGTCAGCTGCGGCAGGATCGCCGCGGCGTCGTGACGCCGCGCCCAGTCGACGGCCTCGTCAACGAACTGCGTCCGGTTGCCGTTGGGCGCCTCGGTGTCGAACCAGTGGGCGAAGAGCAGGCCAGGCCGAGTGACCCGGGCGTCCACGATCGAGGGCTCGACGAGGTACGCCTCGATGGGCTCACCCGCGCCGCCGGGCGCCACCCGGATGTCCCGAACGAGGACGCCGTCGCGAGCCTCGTCGCCGGCGATCTCGAACACGGGCGGTCCGGGACCGGAGGCGGCTTCGCCGGGCGTTCGGTCGCTCACGGGCCGAGTCTAGCGGGACGGGCGCGAGCGGGCCGCCAGCCAGTCCTGGAGCCGGAACCACTCGCCAGCGAACGGCAGGAACCACGGGCGGCCCTCGTACGGCGCCGGCACGAGCGGGAACTTCAGGCGCGACAGCGCCGGCGCCGGATCGCCCGACAGCCAGCCGCCGACCGCCGTCCCGAGTGACGTCATGAGGGCGACGCCCGTCCCGCAACAGCCCATCGCGTAGGTCACGCCGTTCATCCGTCCGACGTGGGGCATCCGATCGAACGTGAACCCGACGTTCCCGCCCCAGGCGTAGTCGACGCGCAGCCCAGCGAGCTGGGGGTGGACCTCGAGCATCCCCTTGTGGAGGATCGCCGCGGTCCGGTCGACGGTCGTCGGCAGGAAGCTGGCCCGGCCGCCGAAGATCATCCGGCGGTCGGCCGAGACGTGCCAGTAATAGAGGAAGTTCTTCGTGTCGAAGAACGCCCGGCCCTTCGGCGAGATCTCACGCGCGAGATCCTCCGACAGCGGCTCCGTGGCGATGATGTAGCTGCCGATCGGGATGATCCGGCGGCGCAGCGACGGGACCAGCCCGTCCGTGTAGCCGTTCGTCCCGACGACGACGTCCCTCGCCAGGATCGCGCCCCGATCCGTCTTGACGACCAGGCGGCCGTCGGCCTGGCGGCGGATCGTCCGCGCCCGGACGCCTTCGTGCAGATCCGCGCCGGCGCGCTCCGCGGCCGCGACCAGCCCGCCGAAGTACTTGCCCGGGTGGAGCAGCCCGCTCGACGGGACGGCGAGCCCACCGTGATACGCGTCGCGACCCGATCTCCTCGCGCAGCCGCTCGCGGGGCACGAACGTCGCCTCGACACCGAACGCGGCGAGGCTCTCGGCCGCCTTGACGAGATGGTCCACGTGGGACGGTGCGTAGGCGAGGTCGATGTAGCCGCACTCCCGGAACTCGCAGTCGATCGCCTCGTCGGCGATGAGTGCCTTGACGAGCCCGTAGGCGTCGAGGGTCTCGCGGAACAGCTCGCGTCCCGTCTCCTCGCCGTAGCGCTCGACGAGTTCTCGCGGTCCCCACTTGTAGCCGGGATGGACGATGCCGCCGTTGCGCGTCGAGCCACCGAAGCCCGAGCGTCTCGGCCTCGAGGAGGCTGACCGATGCGCCGCGGCGGGCGAGCTCGCGGGCCGCGGTAATCCCCGTGTAGCCACCGCCGACCACGACGACATCGACCGAGTCCGGGAGCTGCCGCCCGCGCCGGTCGGGCAACGGGGGCATCGTCGCGTGCCAGTACGGCCGGCGCTCGAAGTCGTCGTTGAGGGTCGAATCTGGCATCGGGCGCAGCGTAGCGGAGCGGGCGGCCGTCATGCTGTTGCGGCGGCTGGTTCCTGCGGCGTCGCGCACGCTGTGAACCTTCGGCCCGCGAGCGGCATCAACTCACTGAACGCAAGGAGGGTTACGCCGATCGGACCCGCGATTGACCGGTCGGTCGTCGACCGGGCACGCAACGGCGACCTCGATGCGTTCGAGTCGATCGTTCGTGGCCGGATGGATGCCGTGTACCGACTGACCAGCGCGATCCTCGGTGACGAGGCCGACGCTCGCGACGCCGCCCAGGAGACGTTCGTCGCGGCGTGGCGAGAGCTGCCCCGACTCCGCGACCCCGACAAGTTCGAGGCGTGGCTCCAGCGCGTCGCGGTGAACGCCTCGCGAATGACGCTCCGCGCCCGCGGCCGGCGCCGCGTTCGGGAGATCCCGTCGTCCCAGGTGGCCGCGCTCGCGAGTCACGCCGCGCCGGGCGGCGCCGATGACGATGCAGGCCTCCTCGATGCGCGCGCTTCGCCGCCTCACGATCGACCAGCGGTCGATCCTCGTCCTCCACCACCTCGAAGGACAGCCGCTCGCGGCGATCGCGGCGGTCCTCGAAATTCCGCTCGGGACGGCGAAGTCGAGGCTGTTCAGCGCGAGGCGCGCGCTCGAGTCGGCCCTTCGAGCCGAAGAAGGCGACCGATGACGGACGACCGACGGCCGACCGACTGGCCGGACGAGCGCCTGGCCGAGCGCCTTCCTGGCCCGAGCCGCAGCTCGCCCTACCCCGCCGGATCTGGCCGCGGCAACGCTCGAGCGGGTTCGCCGCTCGTCTCCGCGATCGCATCGAGCGCCCGTGGCTAGGTCGTTCGGAGCGATCGGCGCGGCTGCGGCGGTCGTCGTCGTCGTGGCGGTCATAACCATCGGCCGACCTGCCGTGGAACCAGGCCAAAGTCCCTCGACGGCTCCTGGCCTGGAGGTCCTGAGCGTCGCGGAGGCGATCGCGATCCGCGACGCGGACCCCACCGATCGCGAGATCGCCGGTCCGCGGCTACTTTTCGCCCGCCCCCGCGATGCGCTGCGTCGAGTCCGGACTTCGTCGCGAACCCCGTCCGGCTCGAATGCCCCGACGCGTTTCAGTGGCTCCTCGACACACCAGCGCCGCTCGGTCAGATCACGAGAACGCTGCCATCGGGCCGCGTCGGGTTCCAGCCGATCCTGCCGTTCCTCGACACGTCGGTGCTGACTCCGGCCGCGACGAAGGCGGAGATGGCGGGATCGCTCGTCGAGGTCGTGTTCATCGGCCACTTCCACGACCGGCGCGGACACCCGAACCTGTGCGCTACGGGGAAAGACGCCGACTGCGACGGCTTCGTCGTCGACGGGATCCGCTCGGTCGGCGGCGAGAACGTTCCAGCGAGCACCCTGATCAGCCTGGAACCGTACCCGGATATGCCGCGCCACGAGCCGGTCTGGACTCCAGCCGATGTCGATCGTCTGTTGCTCGCGGCGGCACCGGACTTCGAGATCCTGTCGCGGGTCGCTCTGCCAGGGCACCGCATCCGCGAGCTGGAGCCGGCCCTCGGGACTGGCGCGCTCGGGATCATCGATCGACCGATCGCTTGGGTCGTAACAGGCCTCGACGCGGGCGGCGGCGGGGCGCCAGTTCGGCGGACCTTCCTTCTGGTCGACAACACGGCCGAGGCATACGAGACAGTGCCGTGGGACGTGGACAACGTCGGCTTCGTGCCGTTCACCCTGGTCGCGCATGCCACTTGCCCCGATCACCGAGCCCGATCACGCTCGATCTCGTCGATCACGAGGGCAGGCACCTCAGCGTCGAGATCATCGACGAGTCTGGGCTTCTCGTCTCGGCCGCACCCGTTCCGCCCGGCACGCCGTTGGACGTGCCAACTCCGGGCAATGACGTTGCGGTCAGCCAGGTGGCTGGCCAGCCGAACGAGATTCGCCTCAGCTGGGTCGGTGGGGTGTGTGATGGGCCAATGCGCTTCACGATTCGCCCCGATGGCCGGACGATCTTCGTGGAATTACTCCCCTGGGAGAGCGGAACAGACGACCATATCATGCATCCTCCTCGGGATCCAGCGCGGCGTCGACCCTGACCTTCTCGGAGCCGGTTTCCGCGTCGGAAGTCGAGATTGTAGTTTCCCGGCTGCATCAGTCCCCGGCCCCGTCGGAGTCGCCGACGGTTTCGACGGTCGTTGGCGAACCGATCACCGTCAGCAGGCCATCGAGCGCCGTGCAACCGGCTCGACGACACGGAAATCGCCGTTCGCGGCTACGTCTGGAGCCCGCCCGACGTGACCTGCCAACTGTCTCTCGCCCGGCCCAAGTCGCCGCTCCTGCCCCTGTGCCCGGCTGAGCTGTCGTTGCTTGCCGACGGTCCGCAGCCGGCCTCGTCGAGCCCCGCGGTCCCGGACGCCCGTTGTGCCCGCCCTCGACTGTTGATCCAACCCGAAACGTATGTCGGCGAACGATCGTCCCCGCGGAGCCGCCGGAAGTCGACCTGTCGAGGTGATCGGCTCGGCCACTTCGACGACCACCGGGCCGCCCAGTGCCCGCCGATCAAATCGAAACCTGCCGTCGAACATTCGTCGTCGATGCCCTCTCGATGCGGGGCGGCCGGATCTCGACCTCAATGCGATCGAGGCGGTGCGCCCGGATCCATCGATCCAGACCGTCGCCACTGCGGCGGAGACGGAGCGAGCCGCCACCGCGGCGACGGCGGGCGGCGCAATCGTCCTCGCGGCGTTCGCCGTCTCCGGCTCGGACCTCATGTCATTCGAGCCGCAGGCGGCCGAATCGAGCGAATTCACTGCCGCTGCGGCAGTCTGGATCGTCCGTTACGTCGAGTGGGATGCGGAGCGGCCGGTGCTCAAGACGAAGCTGATCATCGACGGGCCGGTCGAGTCGCTTCGTCGGTTCGTCTGCTCCCCGACGCTCGATGGCCTGGCGTGCCGAGTTGCCATCATCAACTGACCTCGACTGCCGCCTGGTGCGCCAGTTGGCCGTTGGCGATCGTCGCAAGCACTCGACCTGAGAGCCGGCGACCCAGCAGCGGCGAGTTCTTGCCTTTCGAGACCAACAAATCGGCCGAGACCGTCCACGATTCGGACCGATCGAAGACGACGAGGTCCGCCGGCTCACCCTCCGCAAGGCCGACCGGCCGGTCGACGAACCGCCTGCCAAGAACCGCGGCCGGGCCCGTCGTGAGCGACTCGATCGCCCGCGCTAGCGGCATCAGCCCGGCATCGACGGCCGCTAACAACACGCCAAGCGCCGTCTCGATCCCGCTCATCCCGTTCGCGGCCAGCCCGAACTCGACCTCCTTGTCCACGGCGGTATGCGGCGCGTGGTCCGTCGCGACCGCGTCCGCGGTCCCGTCGAAAAGCGCCTCACGGCACGCGGCCGCGTCGCCGGCCGAGCGCAAGGGCGGGTTCACCCGCAGCGAGCTCGCGTACGGCGCGGCCGTGATCGCGCCGTCGCTCCATGGGTCGCCCGTCGCCTCCCACGCCCAGCGCCGCGAGCCGGCGACCCACTCGTCGGTCAACGCGAGGTGATGCGGCGTCACATCGCACGTCACGGGCAGGCCCGCTGCCTTCGCCCGCCGGACCAGGTCGAGCGAGCCGGCGGTCGACACGTGGGTCAGGTGAAGCCGCGCTCCGGGCACGTCCCGAACCACCTCGGCGAGGATCGCGAGGTCGCGAGCCACGGCCGCCTCCTCCGCGGCGGCGGGCCAGCCGCGCAGCCCGAGGACCGTCGCGACGAATCCGTCGTTCGCCACGGCGCCGACGGTCTGGGTCGCGTCCTCCGCGTGGTCGACGAGCGGCAGCCCGAGCGCCCCGGCGTAGGCGAGCGCGTTCCTGACGAGCTCCGCCGAGCCGACGCACGATCCGTCGTCGGAGAAGCCGACGACGCCGGCATCCGCCAGCTCGCCCAGCGCCGCGAGCGTCTCTCCGCCACGCCCGGCCGTCACCGCCCCGTACGCCAGCGCCCGCACCGGCGAGCCGCTCGCGGCGGCGGCCGCGGTGACCCGTGCCAGGACCGTCGGGTCGTCGAGCGCCGGGGTGGTGTTCGGCATGAGGCAGACGGTCGTGAAGCCGCCATGGGCGGCAGCCGCCAGCCCCGACGCGATCGTCTCCGCGTCCTCGTTGCCCGGCTCGCGAAAGTGGGCGTGGAGGTCGATGAAGCCGGGGGCCACGACAACGCCGCGGTCGTCGATCCCCTCCGCGTCCACCCCGTCCAGCCAGACGACCGACTCGAGGATCCCGTCCCGGACGACGATGTCGCCCGGCCCCTCCCGGCCCGCCGCCGGGTCGACGAGCCAGGCCCGGCTGATGTCGAGGTCGGTCACTCGGCGGCCCGCGAGCCCAGACCCGGTTCGGCCGTGCCGGCCAGCAGGTAGAGGAGCGCCATCCGGACCGCGACCCCGTTCGTCACCTGCTCGGTGATGAGCGACTGCGTCCCCGCCGCGACGTCGGCCGCGATCTCGACGCCCTCGTTCATCGGCCCCGGATGCATGACGAGCGCGCCCGGTCGGGCGAGGGCGAGCCGCGCCGAAGTCAGCCCGTAGCGCGCGGCGTACTCGCGGAGCGACGGCAGCAGCCCCGACGCCATCCGCTCGCGCTGGATCCGGAGGGCCATGACGACGTCGGCGTCGCGCAACGCCTCGTCCACAGACGCCGTGACGTGGAACCGCCGCCCAGCCGCGGCACCGCGCCCGGCCCAGGCCTCGAACCCGCGCAGGAGCGTCGCCGGGCCGCACAGCCAGAGGTCCGCGCCGGCCGCGGTCAGCGACCAGATGTTGGAGCGGGCGACGCGCGAGTGGAGCACGTCGCCGAGGATCACGACTTTCCGGCCCTCGACCGATCCACCGGCCAGCCGCGATCGCATCGTGTAGAGGTCGAGCAGCGCCTGGGTCGGGTGGGCGTGCCAGCCGTCGCCGCCATTGACGACGGAGCCGCTGAACGTCTCCGCGGCAAGGTATGGCGCGCCGGACACGGCGTGGCGGATCACGAGCAGCTCCGCGCCGAGGGCCTCGACCGTCCGGACGGTGTCGACCAGCGACTCCCCCTTCGAGACGGACGACGACGCGGCAGCGATGTTGACGACGTCCGCGGAGAGGTTCTTCGCCGCGACCTCGAACGAGACGCGGGTCCGCGTCGATGCCTCGTAGAAGAGGATCGTCACGTTCCGGCCGCGGAGCGCCGGCACCTTCGAGATCGGCCGGGCGAGGACCTCGCGCATCGCGTCGGTCGTGTGCATGACGAGCTCGATCTCCGGCCAGCTCACGACGTCGAGATCGAGAAGGTGCCGATGCGTCCAGCCGACAGCCTGCTCTTCCGGCGGCGAATCGACGATCGGGACCGCGATCGCGACGGGCCGATCGGACACGGTCATCCGACCGGCGCGGCTGCGGGCTCGAGAACCCTGTCGATCAGGACCGCGTCCTCTCCGTCGATCTCCTCGAGGTGGACCCGGACGACCTCCTCGCGGGAGGTCGGGACGTTCTTTCCGACATGGTCGGCCCGGATCGGCAGCTCGCGGTGGCCGCGGTCGACGAGCACCGCGAGGCGGATCGCCTGCGGTCGACCGAAGTCGACGAGGGCGTCCATCGCCGCCCGGATCGTCCGACCGGTGTAGAGGACGTCGTCGACGAGGACGACCGTCACACCGTTGAGGTCGAACGGCAGGTCGGTGCCCTTGACGACCGGCTGCTGGGCGACGAGCGAGAGATCGTCCCGGTAGAACGTGATGTCGAGCGCACCGACCGGGACCTCGACGCCCTCGTTCTCGGCGATCGACGAAGCGATCCGACGGGCCAGGGGGACGCCTCGGCGCTGGATCCCGACGAGAGCCAGACCGGCGGTCCCCGCCTGCTTCTCGACGATCTCGTGCGAGATCCGGATCGTCGCGCGGCGGATCTCCTCCGCGGTCATGATGTGCCGGCCGCTCATCCGCTCCTTCCCGGCCTCACTGGGCCTCCCAAGGCGGCCTCACGGGGCCGTCGCCGAAGGGTCGCCGACAGGATACCGCAGCCCGCTCCCCGACCGACACCGGCGCGGGCCCGAATGACGGACTTGGGCGAACATGGACCCGGACAAGCGACAGTCGAGGAGGCGGCCCTTCAATGTTGACCCTCGGATACAAGGCATCGGCCGAGCAGTTCGGGCCGCGGGAGCTGCTTGACTTCGCGATCCAGGCCGAACAGACGGGCTTCGACAGCGTCTTCGTCAGCGACCACTACCAGCCGTGGCGCCACACCGATGGCCACGCCCCGAACTGTTTCGCCTGGCTGGGCGCGCTGGCCGCGCGGACGGAGCGGGTGGCGATCGGGACGAGCGTGCTGACTCCGACGTTCCGCTACCACCCGGCGATCGTGGCCCAGGCGATGGCCACGATCGGCTGCCTCGCGGAGGGCCGCCGGGTCATCCTCGGCGTCGGCACCGGCGAGTCACTCAACGAGGTGCCGCTCGGGATCGAGTGGCCTGATCAGAAGGAGCGATTCGCGAGGCTGAAGGAGGCGAGCGAGCTCATCCACCGGCTGTGGACGGAGGAGTTCGTGACGTTCGAGGGTGAGTTCTTCAAGACCGTCAACGCGACCGTCTACGACCGTCCGAAGAAGCCTGTCGAGTACTGGATCGCAGCGGCTGGTCCGGCGGCGGCGCGGCTGGCGGGACGGGTCGCCGACGGCTTCATCTGCACGTCCGGCAAAGGGATGGAGCTGTACGCCGACACGCTCCTGCCGGCCGTCGCGGAGGGTGCCGAGAAGGCCGGTCGGTCAACCGACGCTGTCGAGAAGATGATCGAGGTCAAGGTCTCGTACGACCACGACCGGAATCGGGCCCTCGAGGACACCCGGATCTGGGCGGCGCTGGCCCTGCCGGCCGAATCGAAGATGGGCGTCGAGGATCCGCGGGAGATGGAACGCCTCGCCGCCGAGCTGCCGCTCGAGAAGGCCGCCAGCCGCTGGCTCGTGTCGTCCGATCCCGAGGAGCACGTCGAGCAGATCCGGCCCTACGTCGAGCTCGGCTTCACCCACCTGGTGTTCCACGCCCCGGGCAACGACCAGGCCCGCTTCCTCGACCTCTACAGCCGCGAAATCCTGCCGCGACTACGCGACCGCTGGGGCTGACGCGACAGTCAGTAGACCGAGACCGTCACCCACGTCGTGCCGGCCCACGACGGGCAGCCGCAGACATCGAAGAAGTCTGGGGTGTAGAGGTCGACGATCCGCTGGTTGAAGTCGTGCGGACCGTAGTCAGTGATGACCCGCTCGATGCAGCCGCCCTTGCCGCAGACGATGACGGTCGTCCCTCGCGGCAGCCGCATCGCCGTCGTCCCGTTGCTGTAGAAGGTCGCGTAGCCGCTGATCTTGTAGCGCGGCGGCTTGAGGCGTCGACCCGCCGTTGGCCGCGGGCTGCTGGACCGTCGGGCGGCCGACGATCCGTTCGGGCGCCTGGCCCGGCTCCACGAATGCCGTGTCGGCGGTGACGCGGCCGGCGGAGGCCAGCGACGGATCAAGCGGACCGACCGAGGTCGGATGTTCGCCGGCGGACGCTGGGATCGGAATCGACTGGAACGCCGCCGGATCCACGATGCTCGCGGAGCTGGGGCTCCGGGAGCCGGCGATGTCCGGCAGCACGACCAGGGCGAGGGCGACGGTGAGCGCCGCGATCGCGAGCAATCGGCTCGGTCGCACGATCCGCGCACGATACGCCGATTCGGGCCCGCCCGCATCCTCCTGTCCCGCCGGACGGGTGCGCGGCGAAAGCGCCTCAGCGAACGAGCAGGAAGTCCCCCTCGGCGCTCTCGACCCGGCCGAATCCCTCGTTCGTCCAGGCGAGGATCTTCACGTGCTTGGCCTTGCCCGAGTTGCCAGCCGGGGCCGCCCATGCGAGCCGGCCGTCGGCGATCGAGAAGCCGGCGAGCGCGCGCTCGTCCTCGAGCTGCGGGCTTGCGAGGTCGATCCGACCGTCGAACGGGTCGACGACGTAGAGGCTCAGGGTTCCGACTGCCGGGTCTTCCGCGTCGGCGACCCAGACGGCGAGCCGCGTGCCGGTCTCGTCCCAGCGCGCGTCCCAATCGGCGAGCGGACCCTCGGCGATCGTGGTCTCGGCGCGTTCCTCGGTCTGGTCGCCGGTCAGGGGCGTTGGGCTTGCGCCGCCGGAGGTGTCCGTGCCGCCACTCCATCGACCGACGACGAGGCGCCCCGCGACGGTCCGCCAGCCGAGACCGTCGGCGGCCGGCTCGAGCGGGCCGGCCCAGTAGACCGCCGCGCCCCCGGTGGGGTCGACCACGGGGCGCCACGCGAGGCCGGCCTGCGGAAGGGAGACTGCGCCCTGGCCGTCAGTCGCGAGCACGAAGGCCGCGGGAGTGCTCGTCAGCCCGTCGGCCGAGGTCACAACGGTGCTGCCGACGACCGTCTCGCCGTCCCACGAGCCGAAGACCGATCGGTGGTCGGTCGTGATCGGACGGGCCTTGGCATCGCCGACGTTCCAGAGATAGATGTCGGGTCCGTGCGAACCATCGGACGGCCGAGCCGTGAAGGCAAAGGCCGAGCCATCCGGGGCGTAGGCCGCGGTCGTATCGACCACGTCGAGGCCACGTCGCGATCTCGACCGTCCCGGTCGGCGGTTCGTTCGAGGCCGGTGGCGTCGTGGCGACGGGCGGGCTAGCCGGTGGCGTCGGGCCGCTCGTGTCCGAGCCCGATGGCGATGCCGTCGGCGCGACCGGCGGGGTGGGCCTGATCGACGGTGTCGAACCGGGCCCGATCGTCTTGTCCGGCTTCGCGATCGCAAAGACGCTCGACCCGTTGGCGGTGTCGCCGAGGACGACGAGCGGCGCGTCGCCCGATCCGAACACGGTCTCCGGGCTGGCGAGGGGACCGAGGTTGACGACCTCGCTCGGCCTCGTCGTCGCACACGTGCCGGCTTCGGGCGGACAGACCTCGGAGATCCGGGTGGTGTTGAGCTGGTACTGACCGTTGGGATCGAGGCTCACGTACAGAACTTCCTGGCGCGCGACCGCGAGCATCGTCGGGCCCGCGGACGGGGCGGTGCTGGTGACGGCGATCTCGCTCGATGCGGCGGGCGTGAGTGCCGGTACGACGGAATGCTGGGAGGAGGTCAGCGTTCCGACGACGACAGCCACGGCCACCGCACCGGCGAGCAGGGCATACGGGGCAAGGGTGGACCGGCGTGGCCCGCCGCGAGGTTGGAGTGCCCGATGGCGCGCCTCGCGCTCGATCGCCGTTGCGGTCCTCGCCCACAGGTCGCGGGGCGGGGCGGGCACTCGATCGCGCAGGGTCCGGAGCTCGAGACGCTGGGCCGCGTACTCGACGGCCGTGACCGCGCAGTCGTCACAGCTCGCGAGATGCTCGTCCAGCCAGCTGCGACTCCTCGGGATCGAGGGGGCCGTCGAGCCGTTCCGAGAGCCGCGAACGAGCACGGTCGTGTTGCGTCGTCCAGTCGTCGGAGCGCCCGCCGCGGCCGCCGAGGAGGCTCACTGCTTGTCTCCGGATGTGGCGGTGAACCGCGGCTCAGCCTCGGCGAGTCGTTCCGAAGCGAGCGCCTGGCGGAGGCTCTCCCGGGCCCGAGTCAGCAACGCTCGGGCGGCCACGTGGCTGACGCCGAGGGCAGCCGCAAGTTCGAGGCCAGTCAGATCGTGCAGCTCGGCCAGGAGGAGGGCGGCCCGTTGACGTTCGGGAATGCGCTCGAGGGCACGCTGGAGGTCGCCCGAGAGGTGGGCCTCCATCACGAGATGCTCGGCCGACGGGACCGCGCCGCGGGACTCGCCGGTCCATGGCAGGAAGCGGACGATCTTCTGGCGACGGATGTGGTCGAGGGCCACCCGGTGAGCGATCTGGTAGAGCCAGGCCCGCGCGTTCTCGGGCTTTTCGAGCGAGTCGTACGCGCGGTAGGCCTTGACGAACGCGTCCTGGGTCAGGTCCGCGGCGAGCTCCGGGTCGCGAATCATCCTGATCAGGTAGGCGTAGATCTCGCCGTGATGCTTGGCGAACAGCTCCTCGACGAAGAGGCCCGCGGAGTCGTGATCCCAGGCGCGGCTCATCGCCGCGCCGCCGAACACGGCCCGGGTCGCGCCGAAGTCGCTGGTAAGGCCGCCGACCATCGGTCCTCCGAGGAGGGAGTGAGGAGGGAGCCGAGCGACAGTCGTCGCCCAGTCCACGAGGCAGAGACGAGGTGTTCCGTCCTCGTGTGACGCCGTCCCCGCAGCGGCGCACCGGCCATCAGCCCGCCGCCTCCCGCGCATCGTGGAATGCCGGCCGGACGCGACCGAGAAGCTCCTCCACGGCATCCTCCGGAGAGACGGGATTGACGGGCAATCCGGTCCCGAGTTCGAGGCCCGCGATCTCCCGGAGCCGGGGATGGACCTCCCAGTGCCAGTGGTACGTCGCGTCGACCTGCTCACGGAGCGGCGAGGTGTGCAGGACGAGGTTGTACGGCGGCCCGTCCAGGCCGGCGGCGAGTCGGCCCAGAACCTGCCGAAGGGCCTCGGCGGTGGCGGTGACGTCCGGATCCGTCGCTCTCCCGAAATCCGACTCGTGGCGGCGCGGAACGATCCAGATCTCGAAGGGAGAGCGCGAGGCGAACGGCGCGAACGCGACGGTGGAGTCGTCCTCCCAGACCATCCGATCGGGCCTGCTCGTCTCGTCGCGGACGAGGCGGCACCACGGGCACTCCCCTTCCCGGATGACGAACCGGGCAGAGCCGCCCAGCTCCTCCGCGACCCGGTGCGGGATCTGGGGGATGTCGTACAGATCGAGGCAGAGGTGGTTCGTCCGCGCTCCGGCCTGGGCACCCCAGTTCTGGATCACCTGGAGATGGTCCGTCTGGGCGGTCGATCGGGCGTCCGAGATTGCCGCTCGCGCCTGGCCGACGAGGCCTTCGATGATCTCGTTGCCGACGGCGTGGAGCGGCCGGTGCTCGCCGGGAGGCGCGACGATCGTTCGCCAGCTACCGCTCGCCCGGGCCTGCGACAGCGCGACCTGGGCGAGCGTCCCGTCCAGCTCGCGGGCGTCCTCGTTCGTGCCGACGACATGGAAGGCGAAGTCCTTGAGCGTCCGGACCCGGATCCCGTCGCCCGCCGGCAGCCGGCAGTTCTGGCAGTCGCCGCCATCGTCGACCAGCTCGGCCGGCGTCGCGAACCGGTCGCGATGAAAGGCGCGATCGACGACGGTGGCGACCCACCAGCCGGTAATCGGGTCCTTCCGGAGCTCGAACAGTCCTGCGGCCATTGGCTCAGCCGGACCGGCGGAGGGATGCGGCAAGCGCTCGCGCGAAGACGCCGGCCGCGTCTTCCACGGACGGGGCTTTGGTCGCTGCGCCTCGTCGTGTCAGCTCGTTCGCAATCGAGGTGGATTCCACGCCTGGCATCCCGCACGGATCGATCAGGTCGAAATCGGCCAGGTCCGGATCGATATTGAGGGCGATCCCGTGGTAGCTGACGCCGCGCTCGACGCGGATTCCCAGCGCCCCGAGCTTCCTCGGTGACGGGCCCGGCCGGGTCGCACCAGCAGCCGGGGTGGCCGTCGCGCCGCGCCGCGGCGACGCCGAACGCCTCACTCGTTGCGACCATCGCCGCCTCGAGCGCCCGAACCAGGGGCCGCAGCAGGAGGCCGCGCCGCGACAGCGCGATGATCGGATAGGCGACGAGCTGGCCCGGGTCCGTGATACGTGACCTCGCCACCCCGCTCGACCCGCAGGACCTCGATGCCGCGGCGGGCAAGCTCCGCGGGCGATGCGAGCACGTGAGATTGGTCGGCGTGCTTGCCGAGGGTCAGGACCGCGGGGTGCTCGAGCAGCAGCAACCGGTCGCCGATCGCGCCGTCGGCACGGGCGGCAGCGAGGCGCTTCTGGAGATCCCAGGCCTCCCGGTAGTCGATCCGGCCGAGCCAGCTCACCTCGAGGGCGTCACCAGCGGAATCGTGGTCGGATGCGGGAATGAGCGTGGCAGTATCCACCGCCGCACGATAGCAGTTGCCCAGCGATCAGCCGTCTGCGCGCCGGCCTGTAGCGAGCGCTGGGTAGCGTCGCCGCCGGTCAGCCAGGACGATCGATGGGCGCCGTCGCGCCGTAGACGTCCTCGTTCAGTTTGTAGGCCCGTTCCTCCATGTCGAGGATCGTCTGGCGGAGCTTGGCCAGGTCCTCGCTGCCGAGCTTCGTGACCTCGACCAGCTCAAGGACCTCCTGGTCCTTCTCGAGCGCGCCGGCCCAGCCCACCCGGACGTTGCCGACCCCGGGTGCGTAGTACTTGAGCTGATATGCGTCGGGCTCGTCACGGTTGTACTCGGCGGTCACCAGGACGTCGTCGTAGCAGCCGGCGGGAACGCAGGTCGCCGAACCCGTCTCGAAGATTCTGGCCCGGTCCGCCCAGCCGACGTCGGGGCCCCAGCCCTGGGAATAGCTGAGACTGCCGAGCCGCGGCTCCGCCCACATGTAGATCCCGGCCTTGTCTTCCTTGACCCCGGCGATCCAGGCCGGCGTTGCGGTGATCTCGCCTTCCTCGTACTCCTCGGGATACTCCCCCATGTGCCAGACCGTGCCGTCATCCGCCTGCGCCCAGAACGCGAGCTCCGCCTCGACGAGCTCGCCATCGTGGTAGTCGAGCTCGTACTCGACGACCGTACGTACGCCATCGATCTCCTTGGTGAGGTCGGAAACAGTGATTACGACGCCGGCAGCAATACGCTCGCCCTCGTCGCCGTTGACCGAGCCCTCGTAGGTCAGGCGCGTTCCGGGAACAAGCGGGTACCAGGTGTCATTGATCTCGGTCGGGTGGTGGAAAGAGTCGCGGTGGAATGTTTCGGTCACCGACTCGGCGGGCGCGGGCGGGACGGTGGGCACCGGCGTCGGCGCGACGGTAGGCGCAGCCGTGGCGGAAAGGACGCGGCCGCTGGGTGGCGCCGAGGCGGCGCTGGGCGAAGGGCCGACGGCCGCTGCGCAGCCCGCCGTCGCCAGCACGATCGAAACACCGACCGCAAGCAAACCCGGGATGGGACGCATGTCACGAACCCTCCGAGAGCCCCCGGCAACGCAAATCAGGCTGCCTTGATCGCGGCCTCCGTTCCGCTCCCGCCACCCCCACGCCTGGCAAACCGCAGGTAGAGGGACGGGACCACGAACAAGTTGAGCAGCGTCGAGGTGACGAGGCCGCCCAGGATGACGATCGCCATCGGGTGCTCGATCTCATGCCCCGGCAGGTCGCCGGCGATCGCCAACGGCACGAGGGCCAGACCCGTAGCCAGGGCCGTCATCAGGATCGGCGACAGTCGTTCCCTGGCGCCCCGGAGGACGAGGTCGGGTCCGAGCGGTTCGCCTTCGTAGCGCTCGAGGTGCTGGAAGTGGTTGATCATCATGATGCCGTTGCGTGCAGCGATGCCCAGCACGGTGAAGAACCCGACGAGCGAGCCCAGCGAGATCACCCCGCCCCCGATCCACGTGGCAAGCACGCCACCGACGAGCGCTGATGGCAGGGTCAGGAATGACAACGTGGCAAGGCGGGTGCTGCCGAACGAGGCCTGGAGCAGGAGGAAGATCCCGACCAGGGCAACGAGTGCGAACAGCAGCAGCCGGTCCTGGGCTGTCTGCCGCTCCGCGTATTCACCGAGCATCTCGGGGTGATATCCGGCGTCGAACTCGACGCTTGCGAGGGCTGCCTCGACGTCGCGGATGACGGCGCCGAGGTCCCGACCGCTCACGTTCGCGTCGACGTCGATGCGACGATTGAGGCCCTCGTGGCTGACGCTGTTGGGGCTCGACACGACGCGGACGTCAGCAAGGTCGCCCAGAGGGACCGGTCCGGCGATCGGCGTGTCGATCGGGAGGTTCTCGATGTCGGTCACGCTCTCGCGAATGCCCGGCGTCGTCCAGACCATGACGTCGTACGCCTTGCCGGCAACGAAGATGTCACCGACCTCTTCGCCGGCCAGCAGGACGGACACGGCGCGGCGTACGTCGCCCGGCTTGACCCCGAACTCGAGACCCTTCGCGAGGTCTACCTCGACCTGGACCTGCGGGATCTCGACCTGGAGCTCGCGGTGGAGGTCGATGATGCCCGGAATGCTGGACATGGCCTCTTCGAGCTCGGCCGCCTTGGTCCGCAGAACCTCGAGGTCGGGGCCGTAGATCCGGATGACGATCGCGTCGCTGGAGCCGGTCAGGACCTCCCGGATCCGCTCCTTCAGGTAGGTCTGGACGTCGCGTCGCAGGCCCGGATAGCCGTCGACGACCTCCTGGATTGACGCATGAGTCGCGTCGTAGTCGACGGCCGGATCGACGCTGATCCAGTTCTCGCCGAAGTCGATGCCGTACGGCTCGTCGGCCTGGAAGGCCTGGCCGATGTGGGACCCGCAGTTGCGCACACCCGGAATCGAGCGGAGTTCGATGCAGGCGGCCGTCGAGACCCGAACCTCCTCTGCATGAGAGGTTCCGGGCGCGGTCACCCAGTGCATGAGGAAGTCGCGCTCCTTGAAGTCGGGCAGCAGCGACTGGCCGAGCTGGGAGAAGACGAGGAGTCCCAGGACGCTGATCGCCCCGACCATCGCGAATGCCGGCCGCGCCGTTCGGACGATCCGGGCCAGCAACCGCGAGTAGCCCCGCTGCAGGATTCGTGCCACGGGCGACTCGCGGCGCTCGACCGGCGCGTTGCGGAGCAGGATGAAGGCCATCGCCGGCGTGACGGTCAGGGCAACGAACAGTGAGGCGAGCACGGCCAGGGCATACGAGATCACAAGCGGCTGGAAGAAGGCGCCAGACAGGCCTGCGACGAAGAAGACCGGGATGATGGCGACGACGTCGATCAGCGTCGCGTAGATGATCGCGCTCCGGACCTCAAGCGACGACTCGAGGACGATCGAAGCCGTCGACCGACCGCTGCCGGCGAGGCGATGCTGGCGCAGGCGGCGGACGATGTTCTCGATGTCGATGATCGCGTCGTCGACGACGACCCCGACCGAGATCACCAGGCCGGCGATCACCATCGTGTTGATCGTCGTGCCCCGCAGGTCGAGGACGAGGGTGGCGGCCATCAACGAGAGCGGAATCGCGACGAGGCTGATCAGGGCCGTCCGCCAATCGAACAGGAACAGGACGAGAATGACGAAGACGAGGATCGAGCCGACGAGCAGGGCCCGGGCGAGGTTGTCGAGGGCGACCGTGATGAACGTCGCCGGCCGGAAGATCGTCGTGTCGATCTCGATGCCCGTCAGGCCCGGACGCAGCTCCTCCATTGCCACTTCGACGCCGCGTGTGACGTCGAGGGTATTGGCCCATGGGAACTTCTCGACGATGAGCATGATGCCCGGTCCGTCGTTGATGACCGCGTCGCCAATCAGCGGCTGGAAGTCGGGGACGAGGTTGGCGACATCGGCCAGGGCGACCTTGTCGCCATTGGCGGCGTCGATCTGGACCTTCTCGAGGCTTTCCGCCGTGATGACCGTCGAGACGTGCTGGATCACGATGCGCTGGTTGGCCGTGTCGACGAAGCCGCCGGTGCCGATCAGGCTGCCGTCCGTGAACCGGAGGAGTCCGGCGTCGAGGGCGGATGCCGCCGCCTCCATGACCTGGTCGAGCGTGACGCCACGAGCCGCCATCTGCTCGGGGATGACCTGCACCTGGAGCTGCTTCAGCCGCTCGCCGTAGATCGTGACGTTGGCGACCCCTTCGACGCTTAGCAGGCGGCTCCGGATCGTCCAGTACGACATCATCGAGAGATCCATCATCGACACGGTGTCCGATGACAGGCCGATCTTCAGGACTCGGCTCGTAGCCGACAGGGGCTGGATCATGAAGGGCGGGCTGGCCCAGGTTGGCAGCGACGAGGCGACGTTCGCGATCCGCTCGGCGACCAGCTGGCGAGCCCGCAGAAGATCCGTTTCGCGCGAGAAGATCAACTCGATCTGCGACAGCTGCGGGACGGACTTCGAACGCAGGATGTCGAGCCCCTCGACGCCGGCCAGCGCCTGCTCAATGGGCACGGTGACGAGCGACTCGACTTCCGCGGTCGACATCCCGAGCGCGATCGTCTGGATCTCGACCCGCGGCGGGGCGAACTCCGGGAAGACGTCGACGGGCACGCTCTGAAGGCGGCTCAGGCCGATGACCATCAATCCCGCAGCGGCCGCTATGACGAGGAAGCGGTAACGCAGGCTGGTGGCGACGATGTGGCGCATCAAGGTGAGGTCCCTCCCTGGTCAGCCTTCAGCCGACCGCCTCAATGGCCGCCGCCGACCCCGGTCTCGACGCCCCACAACTCGGCCGCGCCGGTCGTGACGACGGCGGTCCCGACCGGGGGCCCGGAGGTGAGGATCGCCACGTCCTCCGCGATGCGCTCGACCGTGATCGCGGCGCGGAGGTACACGAGCCCCTCCGGGTTCGTGTAGGTCCATGTCGCACCAGTCTTGTCGTAGACGACGGCCGAATAGGGGACGGCGAGCCGGGCTCCGGACGGTCCGGCCGCGACAGCCGCCGTTGCGATGCCGAGGCGACCGGCCGCCTTGGTCGAGAGGGTCATTCGGCTCAGTCCCGAGTCCTCATTTTTCTCGACCTTGACGGGCGGATCCTCGGAAACGATTCCTGCCACTCCGCCCTGCGAGCACGCCGCAAGCAGGAACGCGGCGACGCCCATGACGATCAGCATCTTTCGGTTGCCGCGGGCCATCGTGATCCCCTCTCGTGTGTTGGTTGGCTTGGACATGTTCATCAGGCCGGACTCATGCCGGGCTGCTCGACGAGCTGGGCAGCTGCGTCGGGCTCCGGGCTGGGGCCGGATCGGAAGTAGACAGCGGGAACGAGGAACAGGGTGAACAGGGTCGAGGTTGCGAGGCCACCGATCATGACGATCGCCATCGGTCGCAGGATCTCGATGCCCGGCATGCCGCCAAGAACGATGAATGGAGCCATGGCGAGGGCCGTGGCAGTCGTCGTCGCGAGGATCGGCGCCAGTCGCTCCCTCGCTCCTTCGATGATCAGGTCAGGCCCGTGCTGGGCGTCCAGTGCGCCCTCGAGCTCTTGATATCGCTCGTCCGTCAGGATCGCGTTGCGCACGGCGATCGTGAGGACGGCCACCGTACCGGCAATGACGCCGATCGAGAGGAAGCCCCCGGTCAGGATCTCCCCGAGCGCGACACCGGCCAGCGCGACGGGCAGCGCGACGAAGACCATCAGGGCCCGTCGCCAACTGCCGAATGCCGCCTGGAGAAGCAGGAAGATACCGAGCGCTGACGCGGCCGCGATGGCGATCAGCCGAACGAGGGCCGCCTGTCGCTCGAGGGTCGTGCCGAGGATCTCGGCGCGGTACTCGAGCGGGAACTCGATTCCGGCCAGGCGGCTCTTCACGTCGGCCATGACGGACCCGAAGTCGCGCCCGTCCACATTTGCAAGGACATCGACGAAGCGGAAGACGCCTTCGCGCCTGATGACCGACGGGCCCGGTGCGATGCTGATGTTTGCTACGTCGCCGAGGCGGACCACGCCGCCGCCCAGGGTCGGGATCGGTACATCCGCCACGCTGGACAGGCTGTGCCGCAGCTCGGGGGCTCCCCAGACGATGACCTCGAAGACCTTCTGCTCTTCGAACAGGAAGCCGACCTCGATGCCCGCGAGCATCGTCGCGGCGCCGCGCCGCACGTCGCCCGGAGCCACGCCGCGTGCGCCGGCCGCCTCGAGATCGACCTCGATCTTGAGCCGCGGCTCCTCGACTGCGGCCGGGACACCGACGTCGACGAGGCCGTTGATGCCGCCCAGGGCCTGGGCAACCTCGTCGGCCTTGGCTCGGATGACGCTGTCCTCATGGCCATAGACCCGAACGACCACGTCGTTTCGCGGGCCCCTGCAGGACCTCGACTCATCCGCTCGGAGGTGTACGTTCCCACGGCGTGACGCAGGCCGGGATAGCCCGCGATCACGCCCTCGATTGCGGCCAGGGTCCGCGCATGATCGGCCGCCGGATCGATGCTGATCCAGATCTCTCCCGCATTCGCATTCACGACCTGATCGGACGTCAGGGCCCGGCCGATGTGGCCGTCCGCATTGCGCACACCCGGGATCGTCCGAAGCTCGGTCGCCGCTCGTGCCACGATGCGGTTCATCTCAATGCTGGACGTGCCCGGCGCACCATCCCAGCTGATGAGCATGTCGCCCTCCTTGAACGGAGGAACGAACGAATCGCCGAGGTGCGGCACGGTTAGCGCGCCCGCGACGACCATGAGGGCAACGGTGATTGCCGCGACTGCGACGAAGAACGGTCGCGTCCGCTGGAGCAGCCGCGACAGCAGCGATGCGTAGCCGTTGTGGAGCCGTCGCGACAGGGGCGTCGGATGCTGCTCCCGTTCTGAACCGGACAGCAGGACCATCGCGAGGGCCGGGGTGACCGTCAGCGCCACAACCGTCGAGGCGAGCATCGCCAGCAGGTACGCCACGATAAGTGACGGCATGAACGCACCCGCTTGCCCGCTGAGGAAGAACAGGGGCGCGATCGCGATCAGGGCGATCAGTGTGGCGAAGACGAGCGCGCGTCGCGGCCGCAGGACGGCCTCGAGAATGATCGATGCGGCGGGCTGGCCGGCGTCGAACTCCTGGGGATGACGCCCGCGCCGGAGGATCTCGTCGATGCCGACGATGACGTCGTCAATGAGAACCCCGATCGCGAGGACCATTCCGGCGATGACGATCGCGTTGAGGGTCGCCCCGAGCTGGTTGAGGACGAGTAGCCCGGCCACCAGCGACAGGGGAACCGACAACAGCCCGATCAGCCCGGCTCGCCAGTTCCGGAAGAACAGGAACAGAACGGCGGCAGCCAGAACGAGCCCGGCCAGCAACGCGATCGAGACGCTCCTGGTTGCCTCCTCGATGAAGGTCGCCGGCCTGAAGACGGTCGTATTGACTTCGATGCCCTTGAGACCCGGCGCGAGGGCAGCAAGCGCCTCCTCGACCGCCCTCGTGACGGCGAGGGTGTCTGCGCCCGGGAACTTCTCGACGACGAGCAGGAGCCCATCGCCGTCGTTGACGACGGCCTCGCCGATCAGGAGTTGATGATCCTCGACGACCGCGGCAATGTCGCCCAGGCGCACGGTCCTCCCGTTCGTGAACTCCGGTGGGATCCGGATCTGGGCCAGTTCTTCGGGCGTGCTGATCGGGAAGACGTGCTGCACACCGAGGCGCTGGTTGGGCGTGTCGATGAACCCACCGGTGCCCGGGGTCGAGGCGTCCAGGAATGTCAGCGGCGAGACCCAGAGGGCGTTGCCCGTGGCCTCGATCACATGCTGAAGCTGGACGCCCTGGGCCCGCATCTTGTCCGGGTCGACCCGGACCTGGAGCTGCCGCTCCTGGTTGCCGAAGACCGCGACATTGGCGACTCCCGGCACGCCCATCAGGCGCGGACGGACGGTCCATTTGGCGTGGACTGACATTTCGATCAGTGACATCTCGGCTGAGGACATAGAGACCATCAACAGCCGGCTCGCCGATGAGAGCGGCTGGAGCATCTCGGGTGGCTTGGAAACATGCGGCAGGGCATGCGCCTGGGTCAGCCGTTCGGCGACGACCTGACGGGCCCGGAAGATGTCCGTGCCCGGTTCGAAGATCATGACGATCGACGACAGTCCGGCGACCGACTCCGAGTGGATCTCGTCGAGGAATGCCACGCCCTGCAGGAGGTCGGCCTCGAGCGGGACCGTGATCAGCTGCTCGACCTCGTCCGCGGAGAGGCCCAGGGCCTCGGTGTGGACCTCGACGTAGGGCGCCGTGAATTCCGGAAGCACATCGCGGGGCATGCTGGGAAGCTGTAGGAACCCGAAGAGCAGGGTGATTGCCGCCAGGCCCAGCACGAGGCCGCGATACCTAAGGCTCCAACCAACGACCGAACGCATCATCCTGCAGACCTCCCTGCCGAGTCGGGATGTCGTCGCGGCGCCGGCGCGCGAAACCGCACGCCAGGCTCAACGACAAGCCTCTCCCCAATCGCCACGCGCCACTCCCACGCGACATGGCCCCCCAGGTGCACCGGCGCGGCAAGGCCAGTCCGCGGCGCGGCGTACGAAAGCCCCGGGGTTTTGCCCTCTCCGGCGGATCGGTTCCACCAACCGTGACCGCGACGCCAGATGCGTCGCGGACGCCCCAATTTCCCTGTCCGCAAACCCCCGCGGAATTCGTAACTAGATCATTGTCGGAAAAAGTACTAGTGCCTATACTCAAAAAACGCCATTGAGGGGGTCATGAGTGATCATGGGCGCGGTTCGTAGACGGTTCGGTCTCGGACGCCTGTCGGGCCTCGATCCAGTAGCAACACGCCATCTGGTCGAGGCGGCGACGTACCTGCTCGCGTTCGCCACGTTCATGCGGGTCGGCGACACCGAAATCCTGCTCCATGCGATGTGGGTAACCGTCGCGCTCGGCGCCTTCGTCTACGGCCTGCGAATCGCCCTGGCCCGAATCCTGATCGCGGCGATCATTGCGGTGGGCTACTCGTTCGCCAGCACCGCTCTCGGTCGGCCGGCAGAGGTCGAGCCATTGGATTTCTCGGAGTGGCCGCTGATGGTCGCCATCTCCGTGGTCGTCGCGATCATGGCCGACCTCCTCTCGACATCCGCGAAGCGCTACGCGTTGCTCTATCGGCAGGCTAGCGACCGGCTGCACACCGCTCACGAGGACGAACGCGCACGCCTGGCTCGGGACCTCCACGACGGCGTCGGCCAAACGCTAACCGCAGTGATCCTGACTCTGGACGCGGCGGAGGCGGCCCTGGACCGCACTTCGCCAGCCGCTGAGGCGTCGATCAGGCGCGCCCAGGTGCTCGCGGCATCCGCGCTCGAGGAAGCGCGCGACGTCGCAATGCGATTGCGCCCGGTGCGAATCCATGAGATCGGTCTCGGCGCCGCCCTGCGAGATCTCGCGGACCGTGCGGGGATCCCTGTCGAGGTCCGGCTCGACCCGGCGATTCTGCCGGCCGGCCTCCTCGAGGCCGATCGCGAAATCGATGCCTATCGGATCGTCCAGGAGGCGATCAGCAATGCGGCGCGCCACAGTCGGGGAGCCCATGTCTGGATCGACGGACAGGTCATCGACGGACAGGTCCGGATCGCCATCGGCGACGACGGCGTGGGATTCGATCCGTCCGCGCCGGCCCGCGGGCTCGGCCTGGACGGCATGCGGGAGCGAGCCGCGATCCTTGAGGGTCGGCTGGAGGTGGCGTCGAGGCCGGCCGAAGGCACGACGGTCGAGCTGTACGTGCCCCTTCCGGCCCAGCCGGCCGGCCCAGTCCCGACGACCAAGCCTGTCGCGGGCCCGGTCGTCTGATGGCGGAGCCAAGGGACGGCGGCCCGTTCGAATCCCCGGACTCAGGGGTCTCCAAAGGTGGGCCGGATCGCCCGCCGCACGGCTTCGTCTCGGTGTCGGCGCCGATCCGGGTGGGTCTGGTCGACGACCATCATCTCGTGCGCGAGGGTCTCCGCCTTGTGCTCGCTGGTGACGACCGGTTCGAGGTCATCGGTGAGGCGTCGACCAAAGCCGACGCCAGCGACCTCGTCGCGGCCAGCAAGCCCGACGTTCTCGTGCTCGACCTGACGTTTCCTGACGGGGACGCGCTGCCGCTCGTGCGTGACCTGCGGAGCCGGCACCCGGCCCTACGGATCGTTGTCCTGACCATGCACAGCGACCCCGAGACGGTCCGCCAGGCTCTGGCCGCCGGAGCATCGGGCTACCTGGTCAAAGGAGCCCATTCGCAGGAGCTGTTCGCGGCGATCCTGGCGGTTGCCCGCGGGGAGCGATATCTCCACAGCAGTGTCACGGGCGCCATCGTCGACGACTCGGTCCGCTGGCTTCAGACGGGTCCGATGAGCATTCGTGAGCGCGAGATCCTGAGCCTGCTGGCGTCGGGCCATCCGCCGGCCGAGATCGGCCGCCGATTGGCCATCAGCATTCATACCGTCCGCCGACATATCGCCAACCTGTCGACGAAGCTTGGCCTGCGCGGAACGAACGCCCTGACGCGGTATGCAATCCGAAACGGGCTGGTCAGGGACGAATAGCGCAGCTGGCGGCGGCCCTGCGGAACTCCTCTCGGGCGCCTTGGTCAGGCGGCCGGCGTCGGGGCCGCGATGACCTCCTTCGGTCCCTGAAGGCCACCGACGGAAATCCGGGTCGCGAGTAGCACCGCGACGAAGCCGATCAGCGCTGCCGAGATGAAGATCGCGTGATAGTCGCCGAGGACGTCATGGAAGAAGCCGCCGAGGAACGCCGCGAGTGCGGCCCCGGCCATGTGGCTCGCGAAGATCCAGCCGTAGATCGTGCCAAGTGAGCCCCGGCCGTAGATGCGTGCGGTCAGATTCGCGGTCGGGGGCACGGTCGCGATCCAGTCGAGGCCGTAGACGACCGCGAAGAGGAACAACTGCGGGATGTTGAGGATCAGCGGCAGCGCGGCGATCGACAGCGCCCGGAAGCCGTAATAGACGGCAAGAAGCCGGCGATTGTCGTAGCGATCGGTGAGCCAGCCCGACGCGAGCGTGCCGACGATGTTCATCGTCCCCATCAGCGCGACGGCGCCGGCAGCCGTGACCTCGGTGAAGCCGTGCTCGACGGCGTGAGGGATGAGGTGCGTCCCGATCAGGCCGTTCGACGTGTAGCCACAGATGAAGAAGCTGCCGGCGAGGAGCCAGAAGTCCCGCGTCCGGGCGGCATCGCGGAGCGAGGTCGTTCGGACGGCTTCGCGTTGATCGGCGGCCTCAGCGGCGGCATCGCCGGTGGCGCCGAACGCCGCCTGGCCGACGTCCTCTGGCCGATCGCGCATGAGCAGCAGGACCGGCAGCAGCATGAGCCCGACGGCCGCAGTCAGGACCGCGACAGCCATCCGCCAGCCGCTGTCGAGGATGACTCCCTGGAGCGTCGGGATGAAGATCAGCTGGCCGGCCGATGAGGCCGCCGCGAACGCTCCAAGGATGATCCCGCGGTGGGTCCGGAACCAGCGTAGCGCGATCGTGGCGCCGAGGACATTCGTGACCGCGCCCGTTCCGACGCCCGTGACGATCCCCCAGAACAGGTGGAGCTGCCAGAGCTCGGTCATCAGGGCGAGGGGAATGAGGCCGCCGACGATGAGGACGAGGCCACCGAGCATGACCCGCTTCGGGCCGAACCGGTCGATCAGGCCGCCGGAGAGCGGCGCACCGAGACCGAAGGCGAGGATGCTGACGGCGATCGCGAGGGAGATGCTGGCCCGGTCCCAGCCGAACTCGGCCTCGAGCGGCCGGATGAGCACGCCCGGCGCAGCACGTACGCCGGCTGCGGCGAGCAGGACGAGGAACGTGACGACGACGATGAGCCAGGCGTAGGGCAGCCGACGGAGCATGCCCGCGACTGTAGCGCGAACCCTCCGAATGCGAGCCGCTACCGGGGCGTGGCGTCGGGGTCGATCGGGCGGACCCATTCGTTACAAGACCAGCTCAGCGTCCCCGACAGGACGGCCGGGTAGCCATCGGGTGGAGCCTTGTCCGGTTCCGCGAATGCGATTCGGGTGAATTCGACGCGGCCGCTGCGGTCGCCGTCAATTCGATCTACAAAGTCGCCAGGTCCATCCCAGAACGGCGCCGAACCCTTGTCCTCGACGGAGGGTCGGATCCAGATGTGGACGACCGGTCGACCTTCTGGATCCCCGGCCAACACGGTCAACGACGCGCCGACGACGGCCGTCCCGACGCTCCCGACGACGTCCCCGCCGATGCCCGCGATTCCCTCCGCGTCCAGCTCCGACTGACATGTGGTGAGCGCATCGCCCCGGCTGGTGTAACCGTCCAGCCTGTCGATCGACACGCTCAACGTCCCCGGAGCCTCGAGGACCACCGAGTCGTGGAACTCGGGCCGGAACGCCGGCTCGACGGCCCAACCGATTCCGACGCCGATGACAAATGCTGTGCCGGCGAAGAAGATCGATCGCGCGGCCGCGTGACCGCTCGTATCCCGCGATTTCGCAAGGATGGCGGCGACCACGGCCATCACCGCGAGGATGCTCCCGACGACAATCCCGCCGATGAGGGCGAAGAGCGAACCCATGCCGCCCTGGTTAACCCCGGACGCGATGGAACCGCCCAGATAGGCTCCGACGGCAAGAGCCAGCACGAGGCTAATCAGCATCGGCTTCGACATGCCCGTGGGCGGGCGATGAACAGTGACGGGGTCCATGACAAGGGCTCCAGATTTGGGGTGTAGGCACCTAGGACGCGCGCCGCCGCGCGATGTCACGGCGCCAGGGTGTCGGCATGGCGACACGGTTGAGACGTCGCAAGCGGACGCTGCCGCGTGTCTCTCTATGCTCCAGCCGAGCCGGTGGCGCGGACGAAGAACTCGCCCATCCGTCGCACGTAATCACGCAGCTCCGGCGGCTCGAGACTCGAAGTCCGCGCCGACGCGGCGAGGACCATCGACCGGCCACTCGAGCGAGTCGACATTCATCCGCAGCCGGCACGAGCTGCTCGTCGATCGGCTCGACCGTGCCCCAGCGGCCGACGACGCGCTCGACGTCCGCGGCCGCGGTCCGGATCGTCACGACGACCTGGTACTGCGTCGGCATCGACGCCAGAGCATCTGGCTGCACGAACGCGGCCGCGTCGCCGCCCGGGATCTCGCGCGGCTCGAACCGGTAGCGGCGTCGATCGCGGATCGGTCAGCCGATCGACGCGGAACGTCCGCCAGTCGCGCGCGGTCGACGTCCCAGGCGACGAGGTACCAGCGCCGCCCGACCGTGACGAGCCGGTTCGGCTCGACGAGGCGGATCGCCGGGGCGCCGTCGCGGGCGGTGTAGCCGAAGCGCAGCCGCTCGTCGTCGCGGCAGGCCTGGGCGATGATCGTGAGCGCGTCGGCGTCGACGGTCGGTCCGCCGCCGAACACGGCGGGCACCGTGTAGTCCCCGAGCGCATCGATCTGGCGGCGGAGCCGCGGCGGCATCATCCGGATGATCTTGGTCAGGGCGCGGACCGAGGTCTCCTCGATCCCCTTCACGGCCCCGCCGGCGGCCTGGCGCAGACCGACCGCGATCGCGACCGCCTCGTCGTCGTCGAGCAGGAGGGGCGGCAGCGCTCCTCCCGCCTCGAGCTGGTAGCCGCCCGCGACGCCGCGGCTTGCGTCGACCGGATAGCCCAGCTCCCGAAGCCGGTCGACGTCGCGCCGGACGGTCCGCTCGCTCACCTCGAGTCGGTCGGCCAGCTCGCTCGCCCGTCCAGTACCGATGCGTCTGCAGGAGCGAGAGCAGCCGCAGCATCCGTGTGCTCGTGTTCGCCATGGCTCGAACCTTCGCTCGTATTGCGGACAGAAACTGTCCGCAATGGATCATAGCGTCTGAGTCGACAGGCAAGCAACCCATGAGCGAGGTGCACGGTGATCCATGCAGAAGGACTGACCCGGGAGTTCCGGGTCGGGAAGGAAACGGTTCAGGCAGTCCGCGGCCTGGACCTCGACGTCGAGGAGGGCGAGCTCGTGGCCTTCCTCGGGCCGAACGGGGCGGGGAAATCGACGAGCCTGCGGATGCTCACGACGCTGCTGCGTCCCGACATCCGGGACGGCGACGGTCGCGGGCTTCGACGTCGTGGCCGAGCCGGCGTCGGTCCGGCAGCGGATCGGCTACGTCGGGCAGGGCCACGGCGCGGCCGACGACCAGCGGGTCCGCGACGAGGTCGTCACGCAGGGCCGCGGCTACGGGATGAGCCGCGTCGATGCGGCGGCCCGGGCCGACGAGCTGATCGAATCGCTCGAGCTGACGTCGCTCGCAAAGCGCAAGGCCTCCACCCTGTCCGGCGGCCAGCGGCGGCGACTCGACGTCGCGATCGGCATGGTCCACGCCCCGCGGCTGCTGTTCCTCGACGAGCCCTCGACCGGACTGGATCCGCAGAGCCGGGCGAACCTCTGGGAGCACCTCGTCCGGCTGCGCGAGGAGCACGGGACGACGATCTTCCTCACGACCCACTACCTCGAGGAGGCCGATGCGATGGCCGAGCGGGTCCTCGTCATCGATGAGGGCCGGGTCATCGCCGACGGCACGCCGGAGGAGCTGAAGGCCGGGATGGCCGGCGACCTCATCACGATCGGCACGAGCAGTCCGGCCGATGCGGCGCGTGCCGCGATGGTGGCGGGGCGGCTGGACTCGCCGCGCGAGATCACGATCGATGGCTCGACCGTCCGACTCCGGACCGTCGGCGGCGCGACGGCGCTGCCCGGGCTTCTGCGGGCGCTCGATGCCGTCGGCATCAACGCCGTCAGCGCCGAGGTCAAGCGACCCACGCTCGACGACGTCTTCCTCGAGCTCACCGGCCGCAGCCTCCGCGACGCGGGCGACATCGTGGCCGAATTCAATCAAGCCCAACCCAGACCGCTGAGACCCTGGAGGTCGCGTCATGATGCTCGCCAACCACACCGGGATCGTCCTGGGTCGCCAGCTCCGCCCGATGTCGCGTGACCCATTCACGTTGATCTTCGGGGTGCTCCAGCCGATCGTCTTCCTGGCGCTGTACGGGCCGCTCCTCGTCGGCATGGCGGGTGCCGGCGGCGAGTCGCCATGGCAGTGGTTCGTGCCCGGGATCATCGTGATGGTCAGCCTGTTCGGGACGTCCGTCGCGGGCGCGTACCTGCTCGAGGAGCTCCGCGTCGGCTCGTTCGAGCGGTTCCTCGTCACGCCGCTCGATCGCTCGTCGCTGCTGATCGGTCGGGCGCTGAAGGAGGTCGTGCCCGCTGACGCTGCAGGCGATCCTCATCGTCGTGATCGTGACGCCGTTCGGCTTCCAGCTGCACCCGGTCGGGGTCATCGTCGGGCCTGCTGATCCTGGGCACGTTCGGGGTCGGCCTCGGCGCGCTGTCGCACTCGCTGGCGATGGCCGTCAAGCGCCAGGAGTACCTGTTCTGGCTGGTCCAGCAGACGCTCCTGTTTCCGTTGCTCCTGCTGTCCGGCATCCTCCTGCCGCTGGAGTTCGCGCCCGGCTGGCTCCAGGCGCTCTCGCGCCTCAACCCGCTGACCTACGTCGTCGAGGCGGAGCGAGCGCTGTTCGCCGGTGACTTCGCCGAACCGTCGATCGTCGTCGGGGCGGCCGTGGCGGTGGGCCTGGCGATCGTGGGGTTGGCCGTCGGGACGCGGATGATGCGGCGCGCGGCCGCGTAACAAGGCGGGCGGCCGGCGGGAGATCCGTCGGCCGCGCGTGCCGTGGTCAGGTGGCGACGATCGCGTTCCAGGCTGGGTGCCGCTCAAGCCGCCGCCACATCTCGGCTGCGGTTCCCCTCTGCACCGGGATTCGAGCCTAGGCGTTGTCTATTGGCCCCATTCATGAGTACCATCGCGGCGCGCGTGCGGTCTCGGGGGCGAAGCAAATGCAGCACAAGACCATCGATTCGGAATTGGGAGTCGAGACGACCGGCCCCTCGCCCGATGGCGGGGTCGAGACGGCGGACCCGATGGACGATACGGTTGCGTCCGTTTCACCGGCAGCGGCGTCAGACGATCAGCCCGAAGCTGCGTCGCCTCCCGGCGAGGATCACGCCGAACCAGTCGAAGTCGGACGGGTTCCGATGTTCCTCCACGAGATCGCCCGTACGATGCAGGCGGCCGCCGACCGGGAGCGCGAGCAGATTGCCGCCGAAATGGCGGATAGCCTCAGCGCCCATGTCGAAAGGGTCCGATCTCGAGCATCGACCGAGGCCGAGGAGCTCAAGCGGCTCGCGGAAGAGGACGTTAATCACATTCGCGAGTGGTCAGCGGTCGAGGCCGAGCGACTCCGCCAGGAAACTGATGGCCGGATCGGCGCACGCCGGGAAAATCTCGATCGAGACCTCCGCCAGCACGACACGCTGGTTGAGCGCGAGATTTCCCAGGCCGGGGTCGCGGTCGCGGAGTATCGGGGCGAGCTGGATCGCTTTGTTGGTCGCCTGGCCAGCGAACGGGAACCAACCGAAATTGCGCGCTTGGCGAGCCTGCTGCCAGAACCACCTAGCGTCGAAGAGATCGCGTCAGCGGCACGGGCTGATGCGATCGCACAATTGGCGCGCTCGGAGGCGGCCACCAATTCGACCGCCGCGGGACCTGATCTCCTTGGCGTCATGGACCCCAGCGTCATTAGCCGTACCGCTGGTCCCAAGGCTCAGGAGGCCGCATCCGCTCCGGCCGCCAACGCCAGCCCTGATGGCGAACAAGTCGGCCAAGAACGACGCCTGGGAATCCTTGGTGCCCGAAACAGAACCGACCTGGTCGTACGACTGGTGCTGGTCATCGCCGTCGCGGTCCTCGTCGTTACTCTGGTGCTGCTGATGGTGACCGGTCAGCCTCAAGCGGCGTCCAGCAATAGCCTGTCGCGAAGCATCTGATGCGTGACAGCGGCGCTGCGGCGGCGTCGCGATGGTAGCGAAGTCGGCCGCCGCATCGGCGTCTCCGGCCTTGGCCGGGGATCCCATCCAGCTTCGTCAATTCGTCCAGTGGCTGGCGGCCGTCGCGTTTGCTTTTGCCAGTGCCAGCGTGGTCGCGTACATCGACGTGCACGATCCCGCGATCGCTGCGATCGCCCTGGTCAACGCGGGCTTCGGCTGCTGCCTGCTCCTCGTCGGCTATCTCGGTGTTGGAACGCGTATCACGGCCGCGGCCGGCCTTGCCGTCGCCCTGGGCTTCCTGGTAATAGCGTTGGCGATCGCGGTCGCCCTGCCCGAAGGCATGACGGCACTGGCGGTTCTGCCGATGTTGGCGGTCGCCGTCGCCCTGCGGGCGCCCGACCCGCGCGTACTACTTCGGCTGCTCGTCGTCGGAGGAGCGGCGGGACTCCTCCTGGGAGTCGTGGGCGAGATCGCCCAACGCCAGTCGGCGTTCTCGGTTGGCTTGGGCCTGCTACGCGTTGGCGGGCAGGCAATGGCCGTGGTCCTGGTCATCTACTCGCTCTGGCAGTTCAGCGGCCTCCTGCGCCACTCACTCGACCGGGTCAGGGAGGCGAACGCGGCCCTGCAGGAGGCGCAGGGCGGCCTGACGTCGGCCAACGAAGTGCTCCGCCGCCACGTGTCCCAGCTCGAGTTGCGCAATCGGGAGATGACCCGGCTGGTCGAGTTGGGCGAGTTGCTCTCGTCGTCCCACACGAGCGCGGAAATGGCGGCGGTGATCTCGCGGCTCGTTCCACCGCTGTTTGCCGGGGATGCCGGCGCGTTCTACGAGCTCGGCGGCGGCAGCGTTGCGGTGGAGGCGGTGGCGGTATGGGGCGACCCACCGCCGGCTCGGCTGGTCTTCTCGCCGACTGAATGCTGGGCGCTCCGGCGGGGGCGCGTCCACGTCATGGACGGTTCCGCTTCCGAGCTCCGCTGCCCGCACGTCGAGGAGGCAACTCCGGAAGGCGCCATCTGCGCTCCGCTGGCGGCCGAAGGCGAGTCCCTGGGTGTCCTTCACCTTCAGCTCCGGCGGATTGTTCCGGAGCGGCAGCGAGCCGCGCTCCTCGCGGACCGCGGGCGTCTGATCCGGACCCTTGCCGAGCAGCTCGAGCTCGCGCTGGCGAATTTCCGGTTGCGAGAGACGCTACGCGAGCAATCCGCCCGCGATCAGCTGACGGGCTTGTTCAATCGCCGCTACATGGAGGAATCGCTGGTTCGCGAGCTTCGGCGGGCGAGCCGCGAGCACTACAGCCTGGGACTGTTGATGATGGACCTCGACCACTTCAAGGATCTCAATGACGGCTACGGCCACTCGGCAGGCGATCTGATGCTGCGCGCGGTGGGTGATTTCCTGGGGACCTCGGTGCGCGGCGACGACGTGGCCTGCCGGTACGGCGGCGAGGAATTCGTCGTGATCCTCCCTCGGGCCTCGCTGGAGAACACGCGCCGGAGGGCGGAAGCGCTCCGTGAGGGGATGAAGGGCCTGCAGTTCGAACCGTCGGGGCCTCTCATGCCGAACGTGACCATGTCGGTCGGGGTCGCCTGCTCGCCGGAGCACGGCGAGACCCCCGAACAGCTCATCCACGCTGCCGATGTCGCCCTCTATCGCGCCAAGGCACGAGGTCGGGATCGGGTGGTGGTGGCGAGTGACGGCGACGTTCGCGAGATTGAGGTGTTCGCGGAGGGCTGAGGGGCTACGTTCACCCGCCCTGGAGGATGAGGCCGACCCCCAGCGCGATCAGCCAGATCGACCAGGCGATGTAGGCGATCGGGATGATCGTGCCGGCCAAGGCCCAGCCACGTTCCTCGTTCGGGCCGACGAACTCGAGCGTTCCGACCAGCAGCGCCAGCCCGATCGGGATGCCGATAAGCCCGAGCCAGCCGGGCAGCACGGCGGTCGAGACGATCGAGCCCGCGACGAGCAGCGTCCAGATGCCCGTGAGCAGGTAGCCGAGGTGCTCGCCGATGCCCACGCCGAGGAGCCGGTGGAGCGTCGCGAAGGTCACCTCGATTGCGCCCCGCGTCGCTTCGGCATCCGGTCCCTCGGCGGCGACGTACCGACGGGCAAGCTCCGGCACCGCGAACGGCCAGCGCACGAGACCGAGGGCCTGCACGAGGGCCGCCGCCGAACCGATGACGATCGAGGCGACGGTCAGCGGTGCCGGAGCGCCGAGCGCGACCGCGAGTAGCGCCACCAGGGGCAGCATCGCGAGGGCGCTCAGGAGGAGAGCTTCCCAGCGCAGGATCAGTCCCGAGCCCCCCGGCGGCGAAGCGCCGCAGGATCTCGTCCGGCTCCTTGCGGAGGATGTTCGGGTAGTCGAACGCCCGGCCGAGCTCGAAGAAGGCGACGTTGAAGGCGATCGGGACCGCGATCAGCAAGACCGCGGTCAGGACCTCGGCTGTCACGCCGCCGAGACGGCGCCCGTCTCTCCGCTAGAGAGGACCTTCCAGAGAACGACGCCCGTGATGATCTGCGAGACGAGGGCCCCGCTCAGACCGTAGACGGGCCAACCGGAAGCAAGAGCCACGCCGATGCCGGAGGTGACGGTCCAGCCGACCGCCCAGGCGACGCCTGAGGCAACGACCCACAACCAGGCATTGGCGACCCGTTCCCGCATCAGCAAGTGCGGCCTGCCCGGCGCCGAGGGCCAGCCCCGAGATGGCACCTAGCACGATTGCCTCGGTCTGGGTCTCGATCTGGCCGATCACCGCAGTGACCGCGGCGAGGGCCACGCCGAGTCCGATCGCGGTCGCTCCCGCCCAGAGCGCCAGGGCCTGCGGCCGAACGAGCCCCAGCGCAACCGCCTGGCCGGCGCCGATGATCGCCCCTGCGATGAGGCCGGAGATCAGCGCCGCGGGCACTGTCGCCGCAGGCCCGCCGATGAGGTGTCCGATGAAGCCGCCGATCGGGAAGCCGATGATGGCGACGATCCAGCGCAGCAGAAGTGATCGTCCGGCTCCGGAAAGGGCGGGCACGCCCGATGTGGTTGACACGGTCTGACTCCTCTTCGGGCGCCCCGGCCCCGCTCGCGTGAAGTCATCAGCCGGCGCGCGAACTCCTGACGGGTGGACCGCGCGCGGGCTGGTAGGGACAAGGCCCAATGCCTCGCGGCCGAGATTGTGCGCCGCTATCTATCCGGTGGCAATGCGCGCACACTCCCGATCATGACGATGACCGGAAAGACGGTATTGATCACCGGTGGCACAGGCGGAATCGGCCGCGCGGCGGCGATCGGCTTGGCCGCCATGGGTGCCCGGGTGGGCATCACGGGCCGCGACCGTGCGAGGGCCGAGGCCGCCGCGGCGGCGATCGCCGCGGAGTCGGGCAACCCGGCCATCGACGTCTTCGTCGCCGACATGTCGTCCCAGGCGGAGGTCCGGCGGTTGGCCGGCGAGGTGCTCGCCGCCTATCCGCGGCTCGACGTGCTGCTCAACAACGTCGGCGGCTTCTGGAATCACCGCCACGTGACCGCCGACGGCCTGGAGCACACGTTCGCCCTCAATCATCTCGCGCCGTTCCTGCTGACGAACCTGCTGCTCGAACGGCTCACGGCCAGCGCACCGGCCCGGGTCGTGACGGTTTCGTCGGGGCGCAGGCCATGGGAAGGATCGACTTCGACGACCTCATGGGTGAGCAGAAGTACTCCGGATCGCGGGCCTACGATCAGTCGAAACTGGCCAACGTGATGTTCACCTACGAACTCGCCAAGCGGATCGAGGGAACGGGTGTCACGGCAACGGCGCTGCATCCGGGCCTGACGAGTACCGCCTTCAGCGCTGAGGATCCGGCCCTGGGCTGGCTCGTCGCCATCCTGCGACCGTTCATGAAGAGCCCGAAGCGAGGCGCGGAGACGCCCATCTACCTCGCCAGCTCCGCCGAGGCGGAGGGGGTCAGCGGCAAGTACTTCGCCAACCGCAAGGCCAAGGACTCTCACAAGTCCTCGTACGACGCCGCGACGACCGCGCGGCTATGGCAGGTCAGCGCCGATCTCGTCGGCATCCCCGCCGACGCGCCGCACTGACCAACGCCCGCGGCGGTTCATGCGCTGGCTCACCGGCACGATTCTGGTGGGTCTCGGCGCTCGCGTGGCGCTCGAACGGGCGTAAGGCCGGTTCCGTCGACAGATCGCACCGGACATTGCTCCCACGTCCTGCATACCCCTATCGTCCCGGTCGAGCCCGGTGTACGTTGCTGGGCCGGTGGCTGCCCGGCGGACTTGCAGCCACAAATCGGCTCGCCTAGGGCCGCCACGTCTACACTTGGGGCCATTGCTGTGCGGACCATTGCCGTCGTCAATCGGAAAGGCGGAAGTGGCAAGACCACGACCGCGGTCAGCCTGGCCGCGGTCCTCGCCGAGCGAGGGCTGACCACCCTCCTGATCGACCTCGACCCCCAGGCGAGCGCGTCAGCCTGGCTCGGCGAGGCCCCTGGCGACCGCGGCCTCTTCGACGCGTTCGTCGGGACCCGCGATCTCGCCAGCTTGGCCACGAGGACCAAGGTTCCCGGCCTTGACGTCGTGCCTTCCTCGCCGTGGCTGCTCACGGCCGAGCAGACGCTGAAGGGCGACATGAGCGTCGGGGTCTTCCGGGCACTTCGATCGATTGCCACCCGACTGGGACTACGTGATCGTCGATTGCCCGCCGTCGCTGTCATTCCTGGCCGTCGGCGCGCTGATGGCCGTCCGCGAAGTCGTCGTCCCCGTCGAAGCCCACTCGATCGCGCTGCCAGGCGTCGCGGCGGTGGTTCGCGAAATGGGCCGGATCCAGTCGGACCTCAATCCCCACCTCCGGAGCCCGATGATCGTCGCGTGCCGGCTGAACCGGACCGTTCACGCCCGGCGCGTGGTCGAAGAGCTGGAACGCGTCTACGGCTGGCGCCTGGCCCGGGCGACGATCCGCGAGAGCATCCGCCTGGCGGAGGCCGAGGCCGCTCGGATGCCGATCACGACCTATGCGCCCGACAGCGGAGTCGCCGTCGACTATCGGCTCCTCGTGGACGAGCTCATCGCGCGGGAGGAGATCGCCGAGCCGAGTCCTCACGGCGGTTCCCGCCTGCATCGACTGGTGACGCGCTCCTTGCGGTTCGCCACCTTCAAGCGCCGAGCCGTCTGACGTCATGCGCCAGGACGAGTTTCTCCTGGCGATTCTCGGGGCCACCATCCTCGTCAACGTTCTACTCGTCGTCGCCAGTTGGCTCCACGCGCGCGGCGCCGGACGGGGCCGGACTCGGGTTGCTCGCGTACCGCCGGGCGAAGCGACCCCGCGACCAGTGGCGCCACTCAGCGACGCCGACCGGCAGGACGACCGGCGAGTCGCGGCGGCCGTCGAGGCCTTCGTCGCCGACGTTGCGCCCGACTCGGCCGGCTCGACGCACGTGCCAACCCCGGCGGACGTGCTCGCCCGTAGCCAGGAAGCCCGCGGCGGCGGACCTGCCGCAGTGACAGAGACGGAGACGGACGACCGATTGCCGGCCGGGCCTGTCGGGCTCGTCAGGCTTGCCGGGCCGACAGATGCGGAGACGTGGGAGCGAATCGTCCGCGAGGAGTCCGCGCGAGCGGCGCGCTTCGGGCGGCCTTCCACGGTGGTGACGGCCAGCCTGCCTCAACTCGAGGACGTCGCCGATCGCTCGGGCCGCGAGGCCGCTGATCGGGTCGTGGCGGAGATCCTGCGTCTGCTGGAATCGGAGGTCCGCGCCGTCGACCGAATCGTCCGGCTGAGCGACTCGACGTTCGGCATCCTCCTGCTGGAGACGGGCGAGCTGGGGGCGTCGCGCTATGCGGCCCGCGTTCGAGCAGCCGCCGACGCCTGGCTCAGCGCCGCGGGCCTGGCGGTTCGGCTCGAGTTCGACTGGACGAGCCTGCCCAACGATGGTGAGCTCGATGCCCTGATGGCGGCGGCCCGGCCACGAACGGGAAACGCCGCGGGCGCCTGACGAATCAGGCGCCGCGCTCGCGCGCCGACCAGTATTCCCGCCAACCGCCGAACTCCGTGATGTCGCGATGGATCCCCTCCGCCAGCTCGCGCGGGAAGAGGATCCCCGGCACGGTGCGGCCGTCGGCCAGCTCCACCGGCCCGCGATAGAGGCCCGGCGGCTCACCCGCCTCGACCCGCGCCCAGACATCGTCTGGCACGTCATAGAGCTCGCCCGGAACGGAGATCCCGCCCTCCGCGACCTCGAACATGCCCGGATGGACGTCCCCGATCGAAAAGATCCGATAGCGCGGTGCGGTCATGAATTCACCGAGGAACGTCGCCCCGTCGAGGTTCGCGTTGAGCTTCAGACCGCGCATCAGCGTGCCGTTCACGAAGAGTTGGCGTCGACACCTGGTCACCTCCTTCTTGCGTCCGAACGATAGGGAAGGCGCCGGCGACTTCCGCCGGCGCCTTCCGCTGGATCGGCCGGGTTGGGGGGACCACCGGCCGAGGCAATAATCAGGGCATCGCCGCTTCCGGTTCCTCCTCGGGTGGTGCCGTCAGGGCGGTGCGGAGCTCGTCCATCGAGCCATGGCCCTCGCGCCACGCGGAAAGCCAGATGACGATGGCCGCGAAGACGTAGCCGATCCAGATCGGCTCCGGCGTGCGGACACTGAACGACCCATCGACGACCTGGAAGATCAGGCCAACGGGGTCATGGATCAGCCCGACGAACGCAAGGACCGCGGCGATGAGCGTGTAGACGATCGCCCGGCTGTACTCCTTGGCGATGACGAAGTAGGCAATCGCGCCGAGCATCAACCCGGCCACGACCGCCCCAGCGCCGAGCCGCTCGAGGCCGGCGTACAGCACGCCCTGCGCACCAAGCGCGTCGTAGCCGACCGTGCCGGCGTTCGTCCCGGCCGCTCCGAGGGCGCCGTCGACGAGCGTCTTCGCCCACTGGGCGATGTTCGGGACGATGGCCAGCACGATCGCCGGGGCGTACTTCGCCCTCGACGTCTGGAACGCCTGCGCGCCGATGACGAGGCCGATGAACAGCAGGATCGGGAACAGCGCGGCTCGCGGGATGACCGCCAGGAACAGGCCGACGAGCCCGAGCAGGCAGATCACCGCGATGACGATCCCGGTCGCGAGCGAATAGCCGATCCGGCCGCCGACGGCCTTCCAGCCCGGATGGCCGATGTAGACCGCGGGCGGAAACGGGCTGCCGAGGAACGACCCGACGATCGCCCCGATCCCGTCCGCGAGCAGGATGTGGCGGAGGTTGTAGTTGTCGCCGGCGACGGACGCCGACTCGACGTTGTTCATGCCCTCGGTGAAGTTGTAGACGCCGAGCGGGATCGCCGTGACGAGGAGGGGCAGGATGTCGGTCAGGCCGCTGAGCACCTCGCTGCCGGGGGTCGGCAGGTGGATCCCGACCTGGGCGAAGGAGTCCGTCACCGCCTGCGGCGACAGGCCGGTCCAGCCGAACACGAAGTACGACAGCCAGCCGATGACCGAGCCGACGATGATCGCGGCAAGACCGCCCGGGATTCCGAACGGCAGCCGAACGCCGGCCGTCCACGACAGCAGGATGATCGCGAACGTCGCGAGCGCGATCCACGCGGCGTTGAACATCTCGAACGACGCGTTCATCGAGATGAACGCGACGGAGATGCCGGCCAGCGTCCCGAGCATCGCCGCACGCGGCGTGTATTTCCGGATCGTCGGGCCGATGAACGCGCCGATCAGGACGATGACGCCGATGAGGAACGCCCAGGCGAGCCCGGCCTGCCAGGCCTGCATGACGTCGCCGGTCCTGCCGAGGACCGGCAGCATGATCACGAAGGTCACGAAGAAGTAGTGCGGCACGGACGGTCCGTACGGCATCGCCGCGACGTCGTCGCGGCCCTCTTTCCTCGCGAGTTGATATGCGAGGTAGGCATAGAACAGGTTGCCGAGCGGCAGCGCGATCGCCAGGGCTGGCAGGATCCGGCCGAAGACGGTGTCGGCCGGCAGCTGCACGACGAACAACATGAGCGACGACAGCACGAGCACGTTGAGCAGGACGTTCGTGCCGAGGCCGAAGAATGCGTTCCAGTCGCCCGGAACCCAGAGCCTCGGCCTGAATGTGCCGGAATTCGTGGTCACGTGGTGGACTCCCTCCTCGTGCAGGGCCATCCCGGGCTCCGCGTGCGATTCCCCTCCGTCAACCCATCGGGGCGGCTAGTCGATAGGCATCACGCCGTCGCGGGGGCCGCCGAGGCCTGGGCCACGGCGTCCGGATACTGCTCGGCCAGGCCCGTCGAGGAAGTCCGTCGACGTCCCGACGAAGCCGAAGATGCCGCCCTGCGCCTTGATCATCTGCCAGGGCCGACTCTCTGGAACTCGGGGAAGTAGGACGCCACGGCGTCCTCGAGGACGAGGGCGTCGTAGCCGCGGTCGTTCGCCTCGCGGACGCTCGTCTGGACGCACACCTCGGTGGTCACGCCGCAAACGACGAGCTGCCTGATGCCACGGGTCTTGAGGATCGCGTCCATGTCGGTCGCGTAGAAGGCGCCCTTGCCCGGCTTGTCGATGATCGGTTCGCCCGCGATCGGGTAGACCTCGTCGACGATGTCGTGGCCGTGCTCGCCGCGAACAAGGAGCCGACCCATCGGGCCCTCGTCGCCGATGTGGATCTTGGGCCTGCCGCGCTCGTACTTCGCGGCCGGGAGGTCGGACAGGTCCGCCCGGTGGCCTTCGCGGGTGTGGATGATGAACAGGCCCGCGGCCCGGCAAGCCTTGAGCACCCGCTCGGCCGGCGGGAAGGGCCTTGAGCAGGAGCGACGTGTCGTTTCCGAGCGATTCGCCGAAGCCACCCGGGTACACGAAGTCCCGCTGGAAATCGATCATGACCAGCGCCGTGGTCTTCGGATCGAACTCGAACTCATACGGTTCTGCCTTGGCAGACAGCATCTCGTCGCCTCCTTCGTCCCTGCTCACGTTCGTGATTGCACCGGATCGGGCACGATGCGCGTGCCGGTTTCCCCGCCGATCGCCCGTTCGAGCGCGGCCGGGGTGGTGATGAGGACTTCCTGGCCGCCACGCTCGAGGAAGCGGATCGCCGCCTCGACCTTGGGGCCCATGGATCCCTTGGGAAACTCGCCCGCCTCCAGGTACGCCGCGCGCCTCGTCGACCGCCATCCGATCGACCCAGCGCTCGTCCGGCTGGCGGAAGTGGACCGCGACGCGCTCCACGCCGGTCGACAACACCAGGAGCGGGATGTCCAGACTGGCCGCGAGCAGGGCCGACGCCCGATCCTTGTCGATGACCGCCTCGACGCCGCGGTACTGGCCGGGCGCGGTCTCGACGACGGCGATGCCACCGCCGCCGACGGCGATGACGACGTAGCCGGCGTCGACGAGGGCACGGATCGGTTCGCCTTCCACGATCCGCAGCGGCTCCGGTGAGGCGACGACCCGGCGGTAGCCGCGCCCGGAGTCCTCGATCATCGTCCAGCCGTTCCGCTCGGCCTTCTGGTCCGACTCCGCCTTGGAGTAGAACGGTCCGATCGGCTTGGTGGGCTGACTGAAGGCCGGATCGGCCGGGTCGACCACGACGTGCGTCAGGACGCAGGCGACGCGGTCGGGAAGCCCGCGGGCGGCCAGCTCGTTGAGGAGCGCCTGGCCAAGGATGTGGCCGATCCCGCCCTGCGAGTCGGCGACGGACATCTCGAGGTTCAACTGCGGGACCGGCACATCCTCGGGGACCGAGCTCGGAGCGGAGGAGGATGAAGCCGACCTGCGGGCCGTTGCCGTGCGTGACGACGACGCCCCAGCCCGTGGCGACCAGCGCGGCGATGTGGCGGGCCGTCTCCCGGGCGTTCTCGTACTGCTCATCGATCGAGCCGCGCTGGCCGTCGAGGATGAGCGCGTTGCCGCCGATCGCGACGACGGCTCGACGTTCCATCGTCATGCCGCAGCCTCGCTGGGCCCGGCCACGCCGAGCGAGCGCGCCGAGAGCCGCGATCGCGCTCGAGAAGCAGGCCAGCGGCGCGCGGGCGATCCCCGCCCCGATCTGCCCGACGCCAGCCCGGCGGTGGGCGATGCCGGTGTTGATGACGGGCGCGATCCCGGAGTCGACGACCCGGCGGGCATCGATTCCGGTCGGCGTGCCGACGAACCCCAGCGGTGGCAGCGCGTACGACGGGTTGCGGGCGAGCGTGATCCGGCCCATCAGGCGGGTGAACTCCAGGGCGTCGGCCGGGCTGCCGCCCACGAAGCGGACGATCGCCGGTGCCGCGGCCATCGCGAACCCGCCGATCCCGAACGTCTCGGTGATCGCGCTGTCGCCGAGGTCGGGGTTGGCGTCGTCGGGGCCGTAGCCCGGGAAAGTAGAGCCCGTCGGGGACGCCGACCGGCGTCGTGAACCAGGCATCGCCGGTGCCGGACAGGCGGATCCCGAAATCCACGCCGTTGCGGGCCATCGCGGTCACGACCGTCGATCCGTCGATCCCGTGCGCGCTGTCCATGCGCCGACTTGCACGCCGCCATCGACAGGTTGAGGAAGAAGTGGTCGTTGCCGCGCAGGAAGTCGAAGACAGCCGCGGCCGTCGTCGTATCGGCGGTTCGAACCAGGGCCGGAGCGATGGCCCGGGTGAACAGCGAGGTCGCCGCGATGTTCCGGTTGTGCCCTTCGTCGCCCATCTGGAGCGCCTGGGCGGTGAGGCTTCGCAGGTCGAGCGGCCCACCGCTCTGGAGAGCGCCCGACAGCGCCGGGCCCAACACGTCGACGAACCAGCGCAGGCGATCGAGCACCGACTCGTCGTACGCCCCGAATCGCAGGACCTTGCCGAGGCCCTCGTTGAGCGTCGCGTGCGCCCGCATCCCCGAGGCGACGTTCTCGACGACCACGACCGGCATCGACGGGCTGATCACGCCCGCCATCGGGCCCGACGGCCTCGTGATCGTGGCAGGGCGAGAGCTCGACGCCGCCCGACTCGACGAGCGCCGTCGCCTCCTCGGGCGACGCGGCCCAGCCCTCGAACAGGATCGCCCCGATGATGGCGCCCTCGACCGGCCCGCACATCGCGCTCCCACGCGATCGGCGGGCCGGCGTGGAGGATGTGCCGATCGCCGAGCCCGAGCGCCACCCGGGCCGGCCGGACGTCGACGAGCATCGGCTGCGCGGCGAGGAGGCGATCAACGGCCGTGGCGTTGGCCGTGGCGATCCTTTGGCCGATCGGATCGTCCGGGTCGTCCTCGAGGCGGGCGAGGAGGAGGCCCACGTCGCGATCGCCCTCTGCCGGCGGGCGCCAGTCGAGGCGGGCGACCGACGCCCCGTTGGCGGCGAGCGGTTGGGCGAACATCTCGAGGCCGACATTCACGGCACGCACGCCCTCCGGGAAGAGCACCGACGTTCCCGCCTCGCTCATTCGTGATGTCCGGCTGCGACCGCGGCCGGCGCAACGATCCGGGCCGCGAGGGCCGCGGCCTGGGCATTGCTCGGGGCGAGGAGGACGCCGGCCTCGGCGAGCCGAGCCTCCTGGGCGACGAGGTTCTGCGGGTCGCCGCTGGTGCCACACACCGACGCGACGACGGCGAACCGGCGGCCGTCACGGGCGGCCTCCTCCCTTGCGGCCTCGATCGCGCTCGCCAGCGCGCCGGCGGGATCGGCATGGGCGCCGTAGCCGAGCACGACGTCGAGCAGGATGACCGCCGTGGAGGGATCGCGGGCCGCGGCTGCCAGGTGCTCGTTCCGGAGGCGTGGATCGATCATCGGGTGCGGTCGACCGACGGTGTACTCGTCGTCGCCCAGGTCGACGATGTCGTGGAGCTTCGCACCCTTATCCCCGAGCGACGCGCCGCAGGACGAGCTTGGCCTCGCCCGCCAGCGAGCCGCCGCTGTAGAGCCCGCGGATCCGCCACTGCGTCGAATCCAGGGCCGCCTGCGCTTCGCGAACCACTGTCTCGTCGGTGGCCGCCCCGTTCAGGGCATCGTCGTCCGGGATCGGCTCGTCCCAGCGCCGATCGCGCTGGCGATCGTCGCGGCCGCCTCGAACGTCGCCGCCGGGATCACTCCGGCGGCGGTGATCGCGGCCGGATCGCCGCCCAGGAAGTTGACGATGACCGGCTTCCCGACGGCGCTTGCTGCCGCCAGGACCAGCGTCGGTCACCGATTCCGACGGCGGCTTCGAGATCAGGACGATGAGCTCCGTCCCGGGATCGGCGCCAAGCCGCTCGAGCGCCGCCAGCATCATCGTGCCGCCGACTCGTTCGTCCAGATCGCGCCCGCCGACGCCGATCGCCTGCGAGACCCCGGCGCCGTAGCGATCGATGAGGCAGCTCACCTGCTGGAGGCCCGTCCCGGACGCGCCGATCAGGCCGATCGTCCCGCGCCGGACGACATTGGCGAACCCGAGCGGAACGCCATCCAGGATCGCGGTACCGCAGTCCGGGCCCATCAACAGCAGGCCCCGTCTCCGGGCCATCGACTTCAGCTCGATCTCGTCCTCGACCGGGACGTTGTCGCTGAAGAGGAAGACGTTGAGGCCGCGCTTGAGCGCCTTGAGCGCCTCCGCCGTGGCGTACGTGCCGGGCGTGGAGATCAAGGCGAGGTTGGCGCCGGTCTCCGCCACGCCTTCGGCGAGCGTCCGCGCCTCCGTGCGGGTCGGTCTCGCTCGAGCCCTCCGTGCCCGGCCCGGCCAATCGTTCCGCGGCTCGCTCCAGCGCAAGCGTCGCGGCGCTCTCGTCGTCTGACGCGACCGCCACCACCAGGTCATTCGGCCCGGCCGACGCGGTAGCGTCCGACAGGAGGCCGGCGGCCGCGAGAACCTCCCGATTGGCGGGCGTGGCCATGACCAGGCCGGCCCGATCGATGCCGGCCAGCGACTCGATCTCGGCAGCGATCTGCATCAGCTCGACCGAATCGCGGTAGCTGTTCGGGAAGATGCGGGCCTGGACCGGCGACATCAGGCCAACCCCCGGCGCACGCCGGCCGCGACGTCGAGGCCGACCAGGACCCCGAACAGGCAGTCCGTGCCCGACGTCGCGCCCCAGGCAACCGCCCGATCGATGGCCGCGGGGATCGCCTCGTCGTCGGACCCAAGGAGCGCCGCCAGCAGGGTGTGCAGTCGCTCGGCAAACTCGCCAGCACCTGCATGGCGCAGGAGGGTGGCAGCGAGCGCGGTCGTACGGCCTTCGACTTCGCCGACGGCCAGCGCCAGGAACCCGGCGGACGGCTGAGGAAGGGCGTGGAGTGCGGCCTCGATACCGACCAGGACATCGTCGCCGGATGGGGTCAGGCCCGGACCAAGCCCGATGAGGCCTGCAGCCATCTCGGCCGCGAGACTCCGGTCGCCTGTCTCGAGCGCGCCAACCAGTCCCGGCAACATCGGTCGGGCGAGGTGCGCGATCCCAAGGGGATCGTGGGAGACGTCGTCGCGAAGCATCGCACCGAACCCGACAGCGGATGCGCGTGCTCGTGCGATCGTCCGCGTGGCAACCGTGCGCCGACGCCAGCGCGTGGCAGCCGCGTAGGCGGCCCCGGCTGACGACTGGAATCGCGGCGACCAACGCAACGCCCCGTCGAGTTGGATCTCGAGCCCGGCGTCCGGTACTCGGATGCTCGCCGCGCTTGCGGACACGGCCATTCCGGACTGCAAGCCGATCGCGCGCCAGTCTGGGCCAAGGTCCGCCAGGATCCCGTTGGGCAGGCCGCCGCCTTCGGGCGAGGCGACGGTCAGCAACCCATCCGCGGTCGTGATGTTGACCACCGACCGGTAGATGCTCTGCACGCGGAGCGCGTCGACACCGGCGTGGGCGATCCGGCGCGGCACGGCATCGCTTACGTTCGAGGCACGGTGGACGCGGAGGAGCCCGGCCATTGGCATTGATGGACATCGTAGGCACGAAGTTCGGTGTCGTCACTGTGTGATATAGCCATTGACGAGCCTCACCACTGTCGGGTATCGATAGCCCGTGATCGATTCCATCGCGCTGGGTGAACTGCTGAAGATCCCGACGCTGGCGCGGGCCCGGGTTGTCGGGGGGCATGACGGCCTGCGCCGGCCGGTCCGCGGCGTCAACGTCATGGAGGTCCCGGACATCCTCGACTGGGTGAAGCCGGACGAGCTCCTCCTGACGACGGCCTACCCGCTACGCGACGACCCGGTTGCACTGGACGCGCTCATCCCGCGGTTGGCCGAGCGCGGCCTGGCCGGCATCGCCCTCAAGCCCGGCCGCTACATCAAGACGATACCGGCGTCGATGATCGAAGCGGCCGATCAGCACGCGTTCGCGCTCATCGAGCTCCCGCCAGAAGCGTCCTTCAACGAGATCATCAAATCGGTCCTGACCGTGATTCTCGACGTCCAGGCCGCGCGCCTCCAGCGATCCGCCGCCATCCACGACCGGTTCACGAGCATCGCCCTGTCGGGCGGCGGCCTCCGTCAGATCGCCGAGGCACTGGCCGATCTCATCGGGCGGCCAGTCGCGATCGTGGACGCCCAGGACACGGTCCAGTGGCGCACCTCGGATCAGGCACCAGGCGGCGAGTCGGGGTTGCCGGCCGGATCGACGGTCGGTCTTGACGGGGGCACGATCGTCCAGCCGATCCAGGTCGGCGCCGAGCGCTACGGAGCGATCCTCGTGGCCGGTGACGAGGCCGCACTCGGGCCGGATCGCCTGGAGGCCATCGAGTATGCCGCCACCGTCGCCGCCCTCCGCCAGGTCCAGACGCGCGCAGTCGCGGAGGCCGATCGCCGCTTCCAGGCCGTCTGTCTCGAGGAACTCATCACCGGTCACGTCGCGGACCGGAGCGTCCTGATGGAGCGGGCGGCGGCCTTCGCCTGGGATCTGACGACCCCGCGGGCCGTCCTCCTGGCCGACGTGGAGGCGATCGCCGGACGGCCCTTCGCCGCCCTCGCGGGCACGCCCGAGGAAGGCGCCCTGCGCCACGGCCTGGCCGAGGCCGCCCGGGCAAGCCTCGGGCCAGGGTCGATCATCTGGGAGCGGAGTCGGGAGATCGGAGCGCTGGTCTCGGCCGGGCCCTCCGGGCTTCGTGAGATCGGCGCCGCGTTGCAGGCCGAGGCCAGCCGGCGCCTGCCAGGGGTCGTCGTGAGCGTGGGGATCGGGCGCGTGGCCCTCGATCCCCTCGACCTCCACCAGTCATTCGGCGAGGCCCGACGAGCCCTGTCGATCGGCCGCTGGGCGCACGGACCGGGCGACGTGACCGCCTTCGACCACCTCGGACTGGACCGCCTCCTCGTGACCGTGCCGGTCCCGGAGGCCGAGGCGTTCTGTGCGGACGTGCTGGGCAAGCTCGAGGCGTATGACGCCGCCCACGCGACGGCCCTCGTCGCGACGCTCGAGACGTTTCTGGCGACCCGGAACGCCGCCCTTGCGGCTCGCCGGCTCTACCTCCACTACAACACCCTCAAGAACCGGCTGGCCAAGATCGAGGAGATCATCGGGCCGTATCTCGAAGACCCGGACCGCTGCCTCAGCCTCGCGTTGGCACTTCGGCTGCGACGCCTTCCGCCGTCGTAGCAGGCCCGTCGAGTTCGACCCCGTCGACGCCGTCGAGTTCCTGCACATGGACGTTGACGCGTTCGGCTCGGGCGGTCGGGATGTTGCGCCCCACGTGGTCGGCTCGGATCGGCAGCTCCCGATGACCGCGATCCACGAGCACCACGAGCCGAACCGCGCGTGGGCGTCCGAAGTCGACCAGCGCGTCGAGGGCCGCGCGGACCGTGCGGCCCGTGAAGAGGACGTCGTCGACCAGGACAACGGTCTGGTCGGTGATATCGAACGGAAGCTCGGTCGGTCGAACGATCGGGTAGGTCGCCAGCTCCGAGAGATCGTCGCGATAGAGGGAGATGTCAAGCGCCCCGACGGGCAGGCGCACCTCCTCGGCGGCGGCGATGGCGTCGGCGATCCGATGTGCCAGCACGACTCCTCGTCGCTGGATCCCGATCAGGACGAGGCCATCCGTCCCGCCTTGCCGCTCGACGATCTCGTGTCCGAGGCGCGTGATCGCTCGACGGATCTGGTCCGAGTCCATCATCGACCGAGCGGCCATCTGGGCTCCTGATGCGGGGAGGCGCGCAGCCTAGACCGTCCTTGCGCCCGGCGTCCACGATGTTCCCGACGGCGCTCTCGGTGATAATCTTTCGGGCGGAGCGCCCGAACAGGTGTGACCCTGAGCGGGAGTAACTCAGTTGGCAGAGTGTCTGCTTCCCAAGCAGGATGTCGCGGGTTCGAACCCCGTCTCCCGCTCCAACACTCCGGCGTACGAGCCGTGAACGCTGACAGGCGGCTCGTCCTCGAGTCCTCCGACGCGCGACTCGAGGTGAGCCCCGACGACGGCGGCCGGATCTCGTCGCTCGTCGTTCGTGGCTCGGAGCTCCTGGTTACTGACGGCGCGACCCCGATGATGTGGGGCTGTTCCCGATGGTGCCGTTCGCGGGCCGCATCCGACGCGGCCGATTCCGGTTCGGCGACCGGGACGTCCAGCTTGCCCTGAACCTCTCACCCCACGCCATCCACGGGACGGTCTTCGAGCGCCCGTGGCAGGTCGACGACCCGACGACGCTCTCGATCGACCTGGGATCTGGCTGGCCGTTCACCGGTCGTGTCGTCCAGCAGTTCGCGCTCACCGACGACCAGCTCGATGTGTCGCTCAGTCTCGTTGCCGACGAGCCCATGCCGGCAGCCCTCGGCTGGCATCCGTGGTTCCGGCGCCGCCTTGCGGGTCCCGGAGCTGGCGGACGATCCGCCGAACCATCCGCCCCGGTCGAGATTCACCTCGATGCCGCCTGGATGTACGTCCGAGACGCCGACGGCATCCCGACCGGCAAGCTCGTCGAGCCGTCGGCGGGCCCGTGGGACGACTGCTTCACAGTGCTTCGCTCGGCGCCTCGCATCACGTGGCCCGGCGTTCTCGGCCTGGAGGTGTCGTCCTCGTGCGACCACCTCGTCGTGTACGACGAGCCAGCGGATGCCGTCTGCGTCGAGCCCCAGACCGCGCCGCCGGACTTCGTCAACGTGGCCCCGTCCACGACGATTCCAGGCGTGCCGCTCGTCGCCACGATGACGTGGCGCTGGTGGGCCCTCGACTAGGGGACGTGATCGTCCAGGCGGCGCTATCGACTGTGTCGGGGTGCCCCCGAGCTCGGTGGTAGCATCCAAGCCATGCCTCTCGACACGGGTGTGGACGACGGCACAAGCGTCTCCTCGCGTGCTGGGCCCGACCTTGCCACGGGAGGCACTGTCGAGCGGACCGACCGCCCGATGATCGAGGTCCGGGACGTCCACAAGTTCTTCGGATCGTTGCACGTCCTGAAGGGCGTTTCGATGTCCGTGAACCGCGCTGAGGTCATCGTGGTCATCGGACCGTCCGGATCAGGCAAGTCGACCCTGCTGCGTTGCGTGAACCGGCTCGAGACCGTGGACCGGGGCGAGGTCATCGTCGATGGCCAATCGCTCACGGCACCAGGCATCAACGTCAACCGGATCCGAACGGAGATTGGCGTCGTCTTCCAGTCGTTCAACCTGTTTCCCCATCTCACCGTTCTCCGCAACCTCACGCTTGCGCCCATGTGGGTACGCAAGCTCGACCGAAATGCGGCCGAGAGCCGGGCTCGAGCGCTGCTCGAGAAGGTGGGGATCCCGGACAAGGCCGACGCCCGCCCCACACAGTTATCGGGCGGCCAGCAGCAGCGGGTGGCAATTGCCAGGGCGCTCTGCATGGAGCCCAAGATCATGCTCTTTGACGAGCCGACCTCGGCCCTCGACCCGGAGATGATCAAGGAGGTCCTCGATGTGATGAAGGCGCTCGCCCATGAAGGGATGACGATGATGGTCGTCAGCCACGAGATGGGCTTCGCCAGAGAAGTCGCGGATCGCGTCCTGTTCATGGATCAGGGCGAAATCGTCGAGGAAGGCACCCCGGAGCATTTCTTCACCGCCCCCGAGCAGGAACGCACCAAGCGCTTCCTCAACACGATCCTGCGACACTAGAGACCAATCCGAGGAGGAAATCAGATGCGGAAGATTGGTGTGATTCTGATGGCGGCCGCGTTCGCCATCACTGCCTGTACCAGCGGTGCTGGTGCGACCCCGTCAGGTGGGGCCTCTAGCCCTTCTGCCGCGGCACCAGGCAGCGCCGCACCGCCGAGCGCCGCCCCAGCGAGCTTCGCTGCGGACTCGACCATGGGCAAGATCAAGGCGGCGGGCAAGCTGGTTTGCGGCACAAAGTTCGATGTCATCGCGTTCGGCTTCAAGAACCCGACGACGAATGAGGTCGAGGGCTTTGACGCGGACCTATGCCGCGAAATTGCCACGGCAATCGGGGTCGAGCCCGAGTTCGTCGAGGCAATCAGCGCCAACCGGTTGCCGTTCCTCAAGGAGGACAAGGTCGACATCGTCATCAGCACCATGACGAGGAATGAAGACCGGCTCAAGGAGATCGACTTCAGCAAGATCTACTACGTCGCAGGCCAGAAGATCCTGGTCAAGAGTGATAGCTCCTATCAGTCGGTCGCCGACCTCGTCGCGGCCAAGGTAAAGGTCTGCTCGGGCGAGGGCTCGACGTCGGAGAAGAATCTCCAGACGGAGGGCGTTGCCCAGGCCGATGTCGTCCTCTTCAAGACCTACGCCGAGGCGGCCCAGGCCCTCCTCGACGGGCGCTGCGACGCGGTGTCCACAGATGACTCGATTCTCTTCGGCCTGGCTGCCCAGAACGACGGTATCGAGGTCCGTGGCGAGGCGTTCACGGAGGAGCCTCTCGGCATCGGGATCAAGAAGGGCAAGGACGACTTAGTCCAGTTCATCAATGGCGTCCTCGAGGCCATGGCCGCTGACGGCCGGTGGAAGGCCCTCTACGACAAGAACATCAAGCCGTATTCGGGCGCAGAGGCACCGGAGCCGCCGCTCGACAAGTAAGTCGCCGAGTTTTCCAACCGTCGATCTAGCGGGCGGTCCGGTCTTCCGGGCCGCCCGCGCTCCGTATCGGACGAACGATGCTCGAGCTCTCGCCGGCACTCTCCCAGTACAGCGACTTCTTCTTTGAAGGCTTCCGGAACACGCTGATCCTCGCCGTCGGCGGCATGATCGGCGCCCTCGTCATCGGCCTTGTCGGAGCCAGCCTTCGAGTCTGGGGCGGACCGTTCCTGTCGCCCGTTGGCACGGCCTACGTCGAGTTCTTCAGGAACACACCCCTGCTGATCCAGCTGAGTTTCTTCGCGGTGCTGTTCGCCCCTCGTAACCTCGGTATCACCTCGAACCCGATCATCGTCGGCATCCTCGGCCTCGCGATCTACACCGGGTCGTACGTGACGGAGGCCATCAGATCGGGAATCCTGTCCGTTGAGTCGCGCCAAGTAGAAGCGGCGCGGTCACTCGGGCTGAGCCAGGTGGCCACGCTGCAATTCGTGGTGCTCCCACAGGCCATCCGGACCGTGATCCCGCCGCTCGGCAACATCGCGATCGCGCTAACCAAGAACACGGCGATCGTCAGCGCGATCGCGGCAAACGAGCTCCTCAAGGTCGCCGGCGTCATCGAGACCCGGACGGCAAGCTTCGACGGATACCTGGCCGCGCTCGTGGCCTTCTGGTCCCTGACGCTCCCGCTCGCGTTCGTTGTCAACCAGCTCGAACGACGTCTGAAGTTCGCGCGATGACGACCACGAACATCCGACGGTTGCGGCTCGGGCGGACGGCTACTGGCCGGCTCGTCATCATTGTCGTGGCCATCGCGGTGATCGCCGCCGGCATCGTAGGCGGAGCCCTGCCGGCGAGACGCTGGGAGCCTTTCTTCCTCGCCTCGACCTGGACGTTCCTGGGCGAGGGCCTCGTAGTAACGCTCGTCGTCGGCGGGATCGCCCTCGTGGCCAGCCTCGCGATCTCCGTGCCGCTCGGGATGGCCCGTACCGAGCTGCGTGGGCCTCTCGGCTGGCTGGTGACGGCGTGGATCGAGCTGGTCCGCGCGACGCCGATTCTGGCCATCCTCCTGATCGTGTTCCTGGGCCTGCCCCGTGTTGGCGTGCGGCTCGAGGCACTCCAGGCGGCGACGGTCGGCCTGATCATCTACAACTCGGCTGTTCTTGCCGAGATCGTTCGGGCCGGCATCGCCTCGATCCCGAAGGGCGAGGTGGAGGCCGCGCGTTCACTCGGCCTCGGCTACCCATCGACGATGCGGTTCGTCGTCCTTCCTCAGGCCGTGGCCCGGATGACTCCCGCCATCGTGTCCCAGCTCATCACGCTGATCAAGGACACTTCGCTCGCATTCATCCTCGGGGCGCAGGAGCTCGTTGGGTACGGCCGGTCGCTATTCAACTTCTACGGCAACAGCATGGAGACGTACGTCGTCATCGGGGTGATCTTCTTCCTGATCCTGTACCCCTTGTCGCGACTGTCTCGCCGCCTGGAGGCGCGCCAGCCGACAACCGAGCGGGTCGTCGTGACGGGTGAGGCCGACCAGCTCGCCGTGGCGACACCGTAGATGGGGGCGACGCGGCCGGATTCCGGGTGAGACGCGGCCGTCCTACCCCGCCGCCTCGATCTCGGCTCGCCGCCGAGCCACGAACGCGTCCAGTGCCTCCGCCGCAGCCGGGTCGAGCGGCGGCGGCTCGTACTCGGCGAGGAGCTGCCGCCAGATCAGGCTCGCCCGCTCGGTCGCCGTCCTCGCCCCGTCCTCGTGCCAGGTCTCGAAGTTCCGCCAGTCGGACAGGATCGGCCGATAGAAGGCGTGTTCGTAGCGCTCGAGCGTGTGGCTGGTCGCGAAGTGGTGGCCGCCGGGACCGACCTCGGCCATCGCCTCGAGCCCAATCTCGGCGTCGTCGACCGTGAACGGAACGAGGACCTCGGCCATCATCTGGAGCATCTCCGCGTCGAGGATGAGCTTCTCGAACGAGGCCGTCAGGCCGCCCTCGAGCCAGCCGGCGCCCTGGTAGAGGAGGCTCACGCCGCCCATGATCGCGCCCCAGATCGCCATCTGCGATTCGTAGGCCGCCTGCGCGTCGACGACATTGGAAGCAGTCGCGTTCGACGAGCGCCACGGCAGGTCGTAGCGGCGTGCCATCTGGCCCGTGGCGAACGCCGCCTTGACGAACTCCGGCGTGCCGAACGCGGGTGAGCCCGTCCGCATGTCGACGTTCGAGGTGAACCCGCCGTAGACGACCGGCACGCCCGGCCGGGCGAGCTGGGTGAGGGCGATCATGAAGAGCGCCTCGGCGTTCTGCTGGGCGATTGCCCCGGCGAGCGTCGCCGGGCTCATCGCTCCGGCCAGCGTGAACGGTGTCGCGACGATCGGCTGACCGTGGATCGCCATCTCGATCAGTCCGTCCGACATCGGCCCGTCGAGACGGAGCGGCGAGTTCGTGTTGATGATCGTCATGAGGCTCGGCTCGCGGGCGAGCTGGTCGCGATCGATCCCGCGCGCGAGGCAGATCATCTCGATCGCGTCGTCGACGACCGTCGCCCCGAAGCCGAGGCACTGCCACGTCTTGTCGAGCAACGTGATGAACGCGAGGTACATGTCGAGGTGGCGGGTCGTCACGGGCAGATCGATCGGCTCGAGGGGCCCGCCGCCCTCCTGGTGGACGATGTCGAGCGCGCCGATGACCCGGAGGTAGTCGAGGAAGTCGGCGTGATTGCCGGGCCGCCGGCCGCGCTCGATGTCCGTGACGAACGCCGGGCCGCCGACGGAGCTGAACACGACGTGGCCGTCGCCGAGCCGGACGTTCCGCTCCGGGTTGCGGGCGTGGAGCCCGAAGGCCGACGGGGCGAGCGCGACGAGCTCTTCCACCTGGCCGGGATCGAGGCGGACGTTGCGACGAGCCCGGTCGACGGTGGCGCCGCTGTGCTCGAGCAGGTCGAGGGCGCGGTCGCCGAGGACCTCGACGCCGATCTCGGCCAGGATCCGGAGCGAGGCTCGATGGAGCGTCTCGACCTCGTCGGCCGACAGGATCTCGATCGGCCGGTACGGGTTGCGGACCGTGCGCCACGGGAGCTGGGCGACGCCGCCGGTCGTCCGGCGTACTCGACGGCGGCCGGCCTCGGTCGTCATCGCGCCACGATACGCCGCGGGGTGGGGGCCGCTTCGCCACGTTCCCCCGGCTGGTTCGACCGCGCCCGGCGCCCCGCCGCCCCCAGAGCGAGCGCGGCGCCGGGCGGGTCTAGCCGCGAGGCGCGGACAGCGCCGGCCGGCCGAGGCGATCCCGGAGGCCAGCCGACGAGGAGCCGGCGAGCCGACCGCGGACGAGCCGCGGGTCGAAGGCCGTTGCGTCGGCGCGCGTCGTCAACGCGATCGAGTCGAGGCGCGAGCGAAGTGTTGCGGCGATGGTCGGGTCCGGATCACTCCGGTGGCGTCTGAACATGTCGGCGAGACTGCCCCTCATGTTGCGTAGGCGCAACCCCGACGAAAGTGGCGCGTCGGATGGGACTCTCGTACCACCTGTACTAGGCTGCTTCCATGCCGACGGCCCCCGCCCCCATCTTCGGCCGCGACGTCGCCGACGCGGCCTGGCGCCCGACGGCCGAGCTGCTCGCGGACTCCCGGCTCGCACGGTTCCTGCGGCCACCGGCCTGCCCGACCTCGAGGCGCTGCAGGCTCGGGCGGTCGACGATCCGGCGTGGTTCTGGGGCGCGGCCGCGGACGACCTGGGGCTCGACTGGCAACGCCCGCCGTCGCAGATCCTCGACCTGTCGGACGGGCCCGAATGGGCTCGCTGGTGGATCGGCGGCGCCTTCAACTACGCGGACGCAGCTACCCGGCCGCGCGCCGAGCGGGACCCGGACGGCGGGGCGCTGGCCTGGGAGGGGGAACCGGGCGACGTCCGGACGTTCACGAACGCGGAACTGAGGACCGCGGTCGAGCGCGCCGCGCGGGCGTTCCGTTCGCTGGGCGTCGGTTCCGGCGATCGCGTCGGGATTTTCCTGCCGATGCTGCCCGAGACCGTGATCACGGTGCTCGCGCTCGGCATGCTCGGCGCGATCTACACACCGATCTTCTCGGGCTACGGGGCACCGGCGGTCGCCGCGCGCCTCGTCGATTGCGAGGCCAAGCTGCTCGTGACAGCCGACGGCTTCTGGCGCCGCGGCAACCCTGTCGCGTTGAAGGCCACCGCGGACGAGGCGGTCGCCGCGGCGCCGTCCGTGGAGCGGGTGGTCGTCGTCCGGCGTCTCGCGAACGCCGGCAACGAACTTCCGTGGACGGAGGGCCGCGACATCGACTGGGAGTCGGCGATGGCGGCCGCCGAATCGGGACCGCCGGTCGAGGCCGCGGTCACGGACCCCGAGACGCCATACATGCTGATCTACACGTCGGGAACACCGGCCGGCCGAAGGGCGCCGTCCACGTCCACGGCGGATTCCCCGTCAAGAGCGCCCAGGACCTCGCCCACACGTTCGATCTCCGGACCGGCGACGCGCTGTTCTGGTTCACCGATCTCGGCTGGATGATGGGCCCGTGGGCGATCTCCGGGTCGCTCCTGCTCGGCGCCCGGCTCGTGCTGTACGAGGGCGCGCCGGACTTCCCCGGTCCGGACCGGATCTGGGCGCTCGCCGCGCGCCACGGCGTCACCCACCTGGGCCTCTCGCCGACCGTCGTCCGGGCCCTGATCCCGCACGGGACGGAGCCGGTCCGGTCCCACGACCTCGGCTCGCTCCGTGTCCTCGGCTCCACCGGCGAGCCGTGGGATCCCGAGTCCTGGTGGTGGTACTTCCGCGAGGTCGGGCGAGGCCGCTGCCCCGTCGTCAACTACTCGGGCGGAACGGAGGTCTCGGGCGGCATCGTCGGGTGCAACCTCCTCCACCCGATCCGACCCGCATCGTTCAACGGCCCGTGTCCCGGGACGGCGGCGGACGTCGTCGGCCCGGACGGTCAGCCGCTCCGGGGCGAGGTCGGCGAGCTCGTGATCCGGCGGCCGCAGCCGGGCCAGACGCGCGGCTTCTGGAACGATCCGGATCGCTACGTCGAGACGTACTGGAGCCGGCATCCCGGGATCTGGGTCCACGGCGACTGGGCGATCGTCGACGCCGACGGCTACTGGTACATCCGCGGCCGGTCGGACGACACCCTCAAGGTCGCGGGCAAGCGCGTCGGCCCGGCGGAGGTCGAGGCCGCGGCGACGGCCCACCCAGCGGTGGTGGAAGCGGCCGCGATCGGGGTTCCGCACGCGGTCAAGGGCGAGACGATCGTCGTCGTCTGCACGCTGCGGGCCGGCGAGACGGACGCCGACGACCTCCGGGCGGCGATCGGCCGGCGGGTCGTGGAGGATCTCGGCAAGACCCTCCGGCCGGAGACGATCGTCATCGTTCCGGCGCTTCCGAAGACGCGCTCCGGCAAGATCATGCGGCGCGTCATCCGGGCGGCGTACCTGGGGCTCGACCCGGGCGACCTCTCGGCGCTGGACGATCCATCGACCATCGAGGCGATCCGCCGGGCGGGCCCTGCGGCGGTATCCTGACGGGCATGGTCGAGGTCGGCGTCGAGAAGGACATCGTCTCCTGGGATGACCTCGCGGCGATGGTCGCTGACCTCGCCGACGCGGTCCGCGGCGACTACGACGTCATGCTGGCGATCACCCGCGGCGGCCTGGTGCCGGCCGGGCATGCTGGCGTACCGGCTCGGCATCCGGAACATCCTCGTCGCGGCCGTCGAGTACTACGACGACGAGGGGCGGCCGGGCCCGCGGCCGACGTTCCTCCAGTTCCCGGCCGATCCGCAGCTCCGGGGCCAGCGGGTGCTGATCGTCGACGAGGTCTGGGACAGTGGGACGACGATCCACGCCGTCACCGAGCGAGTCCGCCAGGCCGGCGGCATCCCGACCACGGTCGTGCTCCACTTCAAACCGGACCGCTCGAAGGTGCCCGGACGCCCCGACCATCACGCGGTCACGACCGACCACTGGGTCGTCTACCCGTTCAAGGCCGGCAACTGAGGCACGAGATCGAGCTGAGAGAGGGCATCCGATGACACGACACCTGCTGCTGGTCGGCACGCCGAAGGGCGCGTTCCTGTTCGACGGCGACGCGACACGACGATCGTGGTCCCTGCGCGGGCCGCTCTGCGAGGGCTGGCCGATCCACGACCTGTCCGTCGATCCCGCGACCGGCGCGATCCTACGCCGCGGGCGGCTCGCCGTGGTACGGGCCGGCCGTGTTCAGGAGCGAAGACCTCGGCTCGACCTGGACCCACTCGTCCGAAGGGCTGACCTACGGCGACGACGGGCCGAAGGTCGCGACGATCTGGAACGTCACGGCGGCCCATGGCGCGATCTGGGCCGGCGTCGAGCCGGCCGGGCTGTTCCGAAGCGACGACGACGGCGCGACCTGGAGCCACGTGTCGGGGCTGCGCGACCATCCGAGCCGGCCGGGCTGGCAGCCGGGAGCAGGCGGCCTGATCTGCCACACGATCGTTCCCCATCCGACCGACACGGCCAGGATGTGGGTCGCGATCAGCGCGGTCGGCACGTTCGCGACGGAGGACGACGGCGCGACGTGGGAGGCTCGCAATCGCGGCGTCGCGGCCGTGGGCGGGCCGGATCTCTACCCGGAGACCGGCCAGTGCGTCCACAAGCTCGTCATGGCCGCGGGCGATCCTGACCGCTTCTACCAGCAGAACCATTCCGGCGTGTATCGCTCGGCCGACGCCGGGTTGAGCTGGGAAGACATCAGCGAGGGCCTGCCGTCGGAATTCGGGTTCGTGATGGCCGCCCATCCGCGGGATGCGAATAGCGGCTGGGTGATCCCCATGACGCATCCCGAGGAAGGCCGGCTCGCACCCGACGGCGCCTTGGCGGTCTGGCGGACGAGCGATCGCGGCGACAGCTGGGAGCGGCACGGCGACGGCCTGCCGCAGGAGAACGCGTTCGTCGGCGTCCTTCGCGAGGCGCTCGCCGTCGACCGCCTCGATCCGGTCGGGGTGTTCTTCGGCACGAGCACCGGCCAGCTCTACGGCTCGAATGACGAGGGCCGGACCTGGAACGTCGTGGCCGCCAACCTGCCGCCGATCTGGAGCGTCGAGACGCTCGTCGTCGACTGATCACCGTGGCGACGATCCTCCTGCCGCGATCGCTCGTGTCGCTGATTCCGGCTGCCCCGAGGCGCTGCGAGGTCGAGGCCACGAGCGTGGCCGAAGCGATCGATCGGCTGGACGAGGTCGCGCCCGGGATCCGCAACCGGCTCGTCGACGCGGGGCCGACGATCCGCCGCCACATCAACGTCTTCGTCGACGGCGTCCCGGCGTCCCTCGCGACGCCGCTCGAGCCGGAATCGACCATCCACGTCATACCGGCGGTGTCCGGCGGCTGATCCTCCCGGCCGTAGCGGGCGGGCCTGTCAGCCGACCGCAGCGAGCGCGGTCGCGAACGGATCGAACGTCTCGGTTCGCTCCGCCACCGAGTCGGCGCCGAGCCGGACCTGGTCCTGGCCATCCGGCGAGTCCCCGAGGACCGAGCGCCAGCCATTGTCGGCCAGGAGCTCGAGCGTAGCCACGGCGGCGGTCACCGTCGATCGGGCGTGTTCGAGCGCGACCCCCGAGAGCTCCGGGCGGCGCCAGTGACCCCTCCAGCTCCGCGGTGACCCGTGCAGTCAGTCGCGCGCGGGCTGCCGCACGATCCGAATCGGGCGAGGCCCGAAGGAGGATCAGTCCGCCGGTCGGGCCGGGTGGCGCGATCGCGGCCACGATCGCCGACCAGGTCTCCGTGGCGGACCGCCGCATGTCGCCCGCCGGCTCCTCGAACGTGAGCGACATCCCGGCGAACAGGGTCCGGCGGATGGCGATCTCGGCGGCCGCCCGGGCGGCCGGCTGCGACTCCCCGACGAGCCACGACGGCATCGCCCCGATGATCAGCTGATCGGCCGACAGCCCGTTACCGCGGGCAATCGCCACCGACAGCGCCTGGAGCGCGAGCGCCCGGCCGGCACGGGTCGCGGGATCGGATGGCACGCCGCTGGCGAGATCCGGCGCCACGACGAGCGGCCCGGCCGAGATCGACACGATCACGCCCGCGCGGGCGAGGAGCGAGTGGGCGAACGCATGGTCGGCCAGCGCTCGCTCGGGAGCGACCCGGCCCCCGACGATCTCGGTCATGACGTCTGCGTCGGCGACGTCGACCCGCTCGAACGCGGCCACGACGGCCAGCTCCGGCCCGCCGAGGGCCGGCGGGATCGCCGCCAGCCGGACGTAGTTCCGGCGCTGCGCCGCGATCTCGTCAAGGTGTCGCCGCAGCGACGTGAGGGCCCGCTGGCTGCCGGTCGGGGCGTGGTCGGCCTCGGCCGATGCGCCCTCGCCGTCGCGCGGCCGCCACACGGGCGCTTCGAGTCCCGCATCGCGGAGTCGATCGGCGAGCTCGCGACCGATCGGGACCGCGACCTGCACGAGGTCCACCCCGGCATCGAGCGCCCGACGGGCCGCGTCGAGCGCGGCGTCGATATCGGGGTCGGCGAGGGTCATCCCGATCCATGGCCGTTGCGGGTCGCCGAGCACGTCGAGCAGTTCGCGCCGGGCGGTGCGGTTGGCATCGATCCGGTCGATCGCCGCTGCGGCCAGCCGCCGAGCCTCCTCCTCCGCGACAGCCCGGCGGTCCGACTCGCGGAGGAGCTCCGCCTCCATCCCGAGATCGACCGCGCCCGACGCCACGTCGAGCGCGAGGCGCTGCGGCTGGAGGTCGTATTCCACGAGGCCCATCGCAAACGGCAGAAGCAGCCCGCTGCCGAGACGCCCGCGGCGGCCTGCGAGGTAGCGGTCCACGACCGACCAGGCGAGCGGCCGGCCCGCCGCGTCGAGTCCACCCACGCCGCACAGGCGCAGGAGCGCTCGCTCGCGGCCAACCGTCGTCGACGCCCGGGCCCGCGCGGCCCACGCTCCGGCCAGCGTCTCGGCCCGTTCCGCGAGCCGATCGAGCGGCCCGAGCGGCGCCGACACAGCCTTCATAGTCTGGCTGAGTATGGCGCTAGGAGCGCCCAGGCTGCGCGATCAGCTCGCGGACCCGCTCGGCGAACAGGCGAACGTCGAACGGCTTGCCCTCGAAGTCGTCGCAGCCGGCGTCGAGAGCCTCTCGACGGACCTCGGCCTGGACCGAGGCGCTGCAGGCGAGGAGGACCGTCCCCGCCACGATCGGATCGGAGCTCGCGCGCACGGCCCGGGCGACGTCGAAGCCCGATATTCCGGGAAGGCGCAGGTCGAGGACGACGAGCTCGGGTCGGCTCGACGCGATCGAACGAAGGGCTTCCTCACCGGTCGCCGCTTCGATCACGCGGAACCCGCCGCGCTCGAGCAGGCGCCGCATCAGCCGCCGCGTCTCGACCATGTCGTCGACGACGAGGATGAGAGGGCGTTCGGTCACGGTCAGCGGGCTGGCGCCGCTGCCAGGGGCAACAGGACGGAGAACCGGCTGCCCAGCCCGACGGTCGACTCGAGGTTCAGGGTCCCGCCGTGGCGGACCACGAGCTCGCGCGCGATCGAGAGCCCTAGCCCCGTCCCCGGGTATTCCGGGCCCGCGATCCGGTGGAACTTCTCGAAGATTCGCTCCCGCTCCTCCTCCGGGACGCCGATTCCGGTGTCGATCACATCGATCCGGACCATCGGGCTCGCGGACGAGTCGACGGGCGGCTCGATCGCGGCCACGACCCGGACGGTCCCGCCCGGCTGGGTGAACTTCACCGCGTTCGAGACGAGGTTCAGGAAGATCTCCTGGAGCCGCACCCGGTCTGCGACGACGGTCATCGGGTCGGGCGGCTGGGTGAACGTCAGCCCGATGCCCTTCGCTCCCGCCAGCGCGCGCATCTCCTCGACCACGCCGGACAGGAGCGGTCCGAGGTCGAGCGGCTGCATGTCGAGCTCCAGCCGATTGCCCTCGATCCGCGAGATGTCGATGAGGTCGTCGATCAGGTCGAGGAGGCGCCGGCCGCTCGACAGTACCGTCGTCATGTCCTCGTGTTGTCGAGGGTTGAGCGGGCCGTCATCGCCCCTGATCAGGATCTCGCTGAAGCCGAGGATGGCCGTGAGTGGCGTCCGCAGCTCGTGGCTGACATTGGCGAGAAAGTCTGTCTTCGCCTGGCTGGCACTGCGCAGCTCTTCGATCGCCTCGCGCAGCTGGACCGTCCGCTCGGCCACGGAAGACGCGAGGAGCTCCCGCTGGTCGCGAAGCTCGGCGAGGGCTTCGACGCGCGAGAGGGCCGTGGCGGCGACGGACGCGAAACCCTTCGCGAGTTCCCGCCAGCGATCGACGTCGAACGACTCGCCCGGGGCGACCGTGATGCTGAGGAAGCCGCAGACCTTGCCGTCAGCGATGATCGGCGCGGCCGCTCCACCGCCGAGGTCCAGGCGGACGGCGGCCTCGGAGCGATCGGTGCCGGCCAGGACCTGGCCGTCAAGCAGAGCTCGAAGCTCCGGGTAATTGTCGGGCGTGATCGGCATCGAGGCGAGGATCGCTGCCTGTTCCGGCGACACGCCCGCCGTCGCCATGATCTTGAATTCCTCGGTGTCGCCGACACGGAGTGCGACCCCGGCGGTGGCCGCGTCGGTCGCCGCACAGATCGCGCTGACGAGCTCCCACGGCACGCCAGCCTCCTCGGTCACCGCCGCCAGACGCGTGGCGACATCGAAGAAGGCCGTCGCGATCCGACGCTGGACCTCCGCATCCGCCGGCGACCCGCCGCAGATCGTCCCGGACCACGATCAGCTCGTGGGCGAGCCCGGCCTGTGCCGCGAGGCTCCTGATGGCGTCGCGGAACCCGGGATCGAAGGCCCGCCCTTCGGCGAAGAGGATGCTGAGGATGCCCGCGACGCCCGTGGACGTGCGGATCGGGATGCTGAGGCCGGAAGCGCCTCCCCACGCGGCGACGCGATCACGTGCGTCCTTCGAGTCAGGGTCATCCGACCACAGCTCGTTGCCGGCGATGACCGACTGGAGCAGGCGGTCGTCCTCGATGACGAGCGAGTCGAACCGTTTGATCTCGTCCGACGAGAGACCGCTCGTCGACATGAGCGCCATCGAACCATCTGGTCGGGCCAGGGTGGCGGCCGCCCTCGACTCCCCGAACATCGCACGGCGTGGCTTCGGTGATCGCGCGGCCGAGCGCCGGCAGATCGTCCGCTCGAAGGAACTCATTGGTCGCGCGTAGGAGTGCCTCTGCGCGCGCAGAGGCATCCCCGGGATCCGTGACCCCAAGCGTCGCCGGGCGACTGCGGTGCTGGCCGGTCACGACTCCCCGATCGGGATGGATGTGTTCAATGCATCGTATCGGGTAGGACGGGCGACGACATCCCCTGAATTCAGTAGTACTAACCCCCTCAAACGTGCGAATTCCGTACAGAACGACCCGGATTCGGTCAGTCGACGATGCCCGCCAGCCGGACACCCGCGAGGAATCCTCGGTAGGCCGTCACGGGATCGGGCGCCTCGAACCGGACGCCCCGGTCCCCCGTCCGCTCGGCACCGGGGACAATCGCGGCGTAGTCGGCGGCGATCGCGTTGCGGTACTCGACCTCGATGACGACGGGCGGCGCGACGACGAGCGCCTCGAGCTCCCCGGCGCGTCGCCCGACGAACGGCTCGCTCGGCCCCGGCTCTGACGAGGTCGGCGGCGAGCGTCGGATGAAGGGAGGCGGCAGCGTTGCCGCCGGCGCCCTCCTTGACGACGACCCGCTCGGCCCATGGCAGCCAGTCGGCCACCTCGTCCGCCAGCGCGTCGTCGCCGGCGACGAGCCCGACCGGGATCCCCCATGCGCCCAGCACCGAGGCATTGATCCCCGTCTCGCCGACGAGCCGCCCGTTGAGCCGGGTGAGCGTCGGTCGCCCGGAAAAGGTGTGGGCGATCGTTCCCGTGGGATGACCGGCGCGAGCGTGGTAGCCGACAAAGAGCGCGACGCCGAACCCGGCGTCCGGGCCCGCGCCCGCGACCATCGACCACGCCTTCTGGCCCTGCAGGACGCGGGCTCCCGGGTGGAGGTCGGCCGGCCGGAGGTTGTACATCCCGCCGTGGCTGTCGTTGACGAGGACCTCGGTCGCTCCGCCGGCGAGGGCCCCCTCGATCGCCGCGTTCGCCTCGCCCACCATGAGGTCCACGGCAGCGGGGTAGCCGCTATCGGCCCGCTCGGTCGGCTTGGGATGGCTGACGCCGGCGATCCCCTCCATGTCGACGCTGATGTAGACCTTCACCGACCCTCCTCGTTCGCCTCGCTCGCGTCGTTCGCCTCGTTAGCCGCGGCCGGCCGATCGCGGGCAGGCTCCCCGACCCAGACATGGCCGTCCGCGAATCGCTCCGCCTTCCAGATCGGCGCCCTCGCCTTCGTTTCGTCGATCGCGTATCGAGCGGCCTCGAACGCGGCGTCCCGATGCGGTGACACGGCGACGATCGCCACGCTCGCCTCGCCGAGCGGCACATCGCCCGTCCGGTGGACGATGGCGATCCGCTCCACGCCGAAGCGCTCCGCGATCTCGTCGGCGATCTGGCCGAGGATCGAGAGGACCATCGGTTCGTGGGCCTCGTAGCCGAGCGACTCGACGGAGCGGCCCGCGTGGCGGGCCGCCTCCGCTTCCTGTCCCGGAGCCGGTGTTCCCGGCGACTCGCGGGTCCGGCCGATGAACCCGACGACCGCCCCATCCGCGTCCGTGGCCAGACGGTCGCCGAGCTCGGCGAGGATCGATGTCCCGAACGGCTCGTCGCGGAGCTCGAGGATCCGCTGCGCCGCCGACCGGCCCGATCGGCCCCACCGCTCACCGGCGGGATGATCGCCAGCTCGTCGCCGTCGGCCAGGGGCGTGTCGGGGTCGGCGTAGTCGGCGTTCCTCGCGAACCGGACATAGGCCCTGCCGGGCGCGAGGGACGGGTGGAGGGCGACGAGCGCCGCCCAGGCGCCCTCGATCGACGAGCCGGCGGGCAGCTCGAGCTCGACCTCCCGAGCGCCGGCCAGTTCGCGCTGGATCGCGAACAGGCGAACCCTGACCCGCATCGCGATTTCGGCCGTCACCGGCGCCGGCCGGTCATACCAGGAGCCCCGCGCCGAAATAGAGCCCGGCGGCCAGGATCGTCCCGGCCGCGATCGACCCGACGTTGATGTAGAGCAGCCCGGTCGCCGACTCCATCGACCGCGACCGCGCGGTCTGGACCGCCGCCCACGAGACGATGAGCGGGAACACGAGGCCGACGATCAGTCGGAGCCACACGAAGAGCGCCCACTGGCCGACCAGGACGGCGAACGGCGCGCCGCCGGCGGGGCCGGCCCCGGTCGCGACCCACACCGCGAACAGCACGATCTGGATCGCGACGACCGCGAGGAGCAACCGGGCGATGAGGATGAGCGGCGCTTCCGGCAGTTTCGGGGTCACGAGATACCAGTGGCCGAGGATCATCGCGGCGAAGACGCCGCCCGTGGCCACCGCGAGGACGACCAGCTGCAGGAGCAGCGGGCACGGCTCCGAACGACCCGCCGCCCCAGGCAAGCGCGGCGCAGACCAGGACCGCCGCCGCGGCGAGCATCGCCGCCCCCGCGAGGAGCGGTTCGCGGCGGCGCCGGATCAGGGCAACCGTGTAGGCCGCCGCGAGGACGCCAAACGCGCCGAGGGCGATCCGACGCGGCATGTCGAACGACGGATCGGCGACGATCGGCGAGCCGCCAAGCGTCGCGGGCAAGGCCTGGTCCGACGCGAAGGCGAGAACCGCCAGGACGACCGCGCAGCCGGCCGTGAAGGCGAGGAAGCCGCGGGTCGCCTCGGTCCGGAGGCTGGCCAGCGCAACCGCCCCGAACGACCCGATGGCGAGAGCCGTCAGGACGGTCCAGTTGATGAACGCGAGGTTCTCGGCGATTCGTTCGGCGGGCACCGCCCGAGTGTAGCCGAGGGCACACCGCCCGCCGCTCGGCCTACGATGTCATCGACAAGAACCAAAGGAGGCGACGTGGCCATCGATCGCGACACGACCTTCACCTGGTACGGGCACTCCTGCTGGCAGGTGACGACGCCGGGCGGCCGGACGATCATCCTGGATCCGTGGTTCTCCAATCCGAGCAGCCCGAAGTCGGCGGATTCGGTCGACCGCTGCGATCTCCTCCTGGTCACCCACGGCCACGCGGACCACTTCGGCGACGCGCTCATGGTCGGCAGCCGGACCCGACCGACGTGGCCGTGCATGCACGAGATGAGCCTCTGGCTGGCGAGGAACTTCGCCCACAAGGATTCGGTCATCGGCATGAACAAGGGCGGGACCGTCGAGGCGGCCGGGATCAAGGTCACGATGGTCCACGCCGACCACTCCGCGGGCGACATCTACGGCGGCGCCGAGGCGCCGATCTACTTCGGCGAGCCGGTTGGCTTCATCGTCGAGCTCGAGAACGGGTTCCGGTTCTACTTCGCCGGCGACACGGACGTCTTCGGCGACATGCGGCTCATCGCGGAGCGCTACCGACCGGAGCTCGCCTTCCTGCCGATCGGCGGCCACTTCACGATGGATCCCGCCGGGGCCGCCATCGCAACGGAGCTGCTCGGCGTGAAGCACGTTCTGCCGATGCACTACGGGACGTTTCCGATCCTCGCGGGCACGCCCGACGGACTCCGCGCCGCGCTCCAGAGCCGCGGCCTGGCGGACGTCGAGGTTCACGCGGTCGCACCCGGCGGAACGATCAGCTAGGGCGAGCGGCGCCCGTACCGCGAACGGCGTCAGGGCTGGGTAATCACCAGCTGGGGCGGGTTGGCGCCCTCGCGGCTCGAGAAGAAGGCGCTGTTCGTATTGCCGTCGCTGATCAGGAAGTTGTACGTCCCGTCGGCGGTGATCGCGCCGGTCAGGTTCACGTCGACCCATGTCCCGAGCGTCGTCGCCCCGATCGCCCGGATCGCGGGTCCAGTGGCGGCCGGGCCATTGCCCCAGTTGATCGTCGATTCGGCCCACGTGTTGGACGTGGGGTAGACGGTCCCACTGGCCGGGCTCGCATCGGTGACGAAGAGCCGTAGCGTTACCGAACTGACTGCCCCGGTGATGCCGGCGACCGTGAATCGGAGGTAGCTCCGGTGCGCCGCGGCGGCGTCGAGACGGATCCGCAGCGTGGTGTCCGTGCCGTAGTTGCTCGACGGGAATCCCTGGCTCGTCCGGGAGTCGGCCGTCGGGGTCACCGTGATGGTTCCACCGCCCGGTGGAGTTGTCCCAACGACCACGTAACCGACCTTGACCTCGTCATCGCTGCCCGCCCCGTTTGCCGCGGTGAGCTTCACCGAATAGGTGCCGGCCGTGCTGTAGGCGAAGATTGGGTTCTGGGCCGTCGAGTCGACCGTGCCGTCGTTCTGGAAGTCCCACGCCCAGCTCGTCGGCTGGTTCGTCGAGGCATCGCTGAACGTCACCGAAAGGGGCGCTGGACCGGATGTCGGCGTGGCCGAGAAGGCCGCAACAGGCGCGATCTCCGGGGGCGTCCCCACCGTCACGTAATTGACCTTGATCTCGTCGTCGCCGCCGGCCCCGTTCGAGGCGGTCAGCTTCACCGAGTACGAGCCCGTCGTGTTGTACGTGAAGACCGGGTTCTGGGCGGTCGAGTCGACCGAGCCGTCGTTCTGGAAGTCCCACGCCCAGCTCGTCGGCTGGTTCGTCGAGGCGTCGCTGAACGTCACCGAAAGGGGCGCTGGACCGGATGTCGGCGTGGCCGAGAAGGCCGCAACAGGCGTGATCTCCGGCGTGCCACCCGCCTCGTAGCCGACGATCAGCTGGGGTGCATTCGTCCCCTGCCGGCTCGAGTAGTAGGCGCTGTTGGTGCTGTTGTTGGCGATGGCGAAGCTGTACGTGCCGTTGCCGGTGATCGCGGTGCCGAGATCGACGTCGACCCAACTGCCGACGGGCGCGCGTGGCGCCGATCGCGCGGATCGCCGATCCGGGCAGTACCGGGGCGTTGTTCCAGTTGATGCCGGTCTCCGTCCAGCCGCTCCCGACGGCGTAGACGAGCCGCCGTCCGGGCTGGCATCGTTGACGAAGAGCCGCAGGCGAGCCGACTTGACCGGGCCGTCGAGGCCGCTCGCGGTGAACTTCAGGTACGAGCGATAGTTCGTCGAGGACGTCGCGGACGCGCAGCGTGCACGTCGTTGCCGTAGTTCTTGGTCGGGCTCGACGAGCTCACGAAGGCATCGGCCCCCGGCGTGAAGGTGACGAACGTGAGCGGGGCGCCGACTGTGACGTAGCCCGTCTTGATCTCGTCGTCGCTGCCAGCCGAGTTGGTGGCGGTGAGCTTCACGGTGTAGGTGCCCGGCGTCGCGTATGTGTGAACCGGGTTCTTGACGGTCGAGTCCACGGAGCCGTTGTTGTCGAAGTCCCAGGCCCAGCTCGTGGGCAGGTTCGTCGAGGCGTCAGTGAACGTGACCGCGAGCGGTGCGGGGCCGGACGTCGGGGTCGCCGAGAACGCGGCCACCGGCGGATTCGCGGGCGGCGGCGTACCGCCGAGCGGATCAAAGCTCCACCAGTACCGGTTGGTCGTGTCATTGCCGGCGAGGATGACGAGGCCCGTGGTGCTGCTGACGTTCTGCTTCGTCGACGTCGCGTCGTTCATGTCGGGAACATCGGCGTCGCGGATGATCGGCGTGCCGACGCCGGTAGCGAAGGCCATGGTCCCCAGCGGAGCCGTCTTGTCGTAGATCGTGCCGCCGTTCTGCCCGCTCGTATCGGGCGGCTGGGGGCCGGTCATGACGACGTGCGCGACGTCGTGCTCGTCGTCGATGACGATGATCGGGCGGGTGTGGCTGTCGGAGACGCGCCCCGCGACGCTGTTCGACCAGGTTCCCGTCGCAGGATTGAAGACGAGGAGCCATGATCAGCGGCGCCGACGACGACGAGTGGCTCGTCTTGATCGCCGCGTAGACCTTGCCGCTGCCGTCGGACTGGACCGACTTGAGGTTGATGTGGTCGTCGGCGACGCCCGGGCCCTGGAGCGCGGTCTTGCTGCTGTCCCAGACGGTGTCCGCAGCGCCATCGACGTGCATCGCGAAGTAGACCTTCGAGTCGTTCTGGTTGCTCCACATCACGCCGATGCGACCGGTCTGGCCAGCCTGCTGGAAGTGGATGACCGACGAGATGTCGTCGATGTTGACGGTCGTGCCCGGCCCGGGCAGGACGTACGGCGTCACCCAGCTGCTGTCGGAGCCGTTCGTGTGGCTGACGTGAACCTGGCTGTTCTGGATCCAGGTCGCCCAGAGCATCCCGGTCGTGTCCTTGTCGATCACCATGGTCTCGACCCGGAAGTTGTGGATCGTCGCCGGAAAGCCCGAGTCGAGCGTGTAGGTCTTGGCTGCCGCGTTGTAGCTGAACCGGTAGAGCCGGGCCGCGTAGCCGGCTGCCGGCGACGACGAATAGCGATGCGAGGCGACGTAGAGCTTGGTCCCGTCCCAGAGCGTGTCGGCCCGGGTGCCGGGCCGGTTGTCGAGCTGAACGCCGGTGTCGACCCAGCTGTTCGTGGCCAGGTCGAGCCGATGGATGTGGTAGGTCAGAGTGTCGGTGTCCCACAGGCTCCCCCACCAGATGCCGTCGTTCCACCAGAGCTTGCTCTCTGGCTTCGACCCGGTGGCGGTGCCGCTGGCGCCGTCGAACGACGGGCCCTCGTGGCCGATGTCGCCGGGCGCGGCGAGGGCGGCCGTCGGCAGGGCCGACGCCGATGATTACCAGGAGGCCAAGGACGGCCACCAATCGCGACTGGCGCTGACGGCGCTCGAGCCACGTCGCTCGTCGCGACGTCATGACGGAACTCCCCGCATTACGCTCCGGATCGCTTTACGACTGATCCGATCGTCCACAAGAGGATCTTGAGATCGAGCCACGGCGACATCTGCTGGATGTACTCGACATCGAGCCTGAGCCGCTCGTCGAACGTGGATTCGTTTCTGCCGCGGATCTGCCAGAAGCCGGTGATCCCGGGCACGACTTCCAGGCGCTCGGCATGCCACAGCCGGTAGGTGCTCGCCGCAAACGAGGTCGGTCGCGGGCCGACAAGCGACATCTCGCCGCGAAAGACGTTGAGGATCTGCGGCAGCTCGTCGAGGCTGGTCGTCCGGAGGATGCGGCCGATCCGCGTGATCCGCGGGTCGTCGATGATCTTGAAGTCGGGCGGCGGCAGGATGTTCAGATGGGCGAGGGACGCCTTCAACTCCTCGGCGTTGGCGACCATCGTTCGGAACTTGTACATGCCGAAGCGGATGCCATGTCGTCCCGTTCGTTGCTGCCGGAAGAGGATCGGGCCAGGTGACTCAAGCCGGATCGCGAGCGCAACGACGAGCAGAACTGGGACGAGCAGCGGCATCGCCGCGGTGCAGATGATGAGATCCATGGCCCGCTTCGTGCGGCTGAACCGACGGTAGCTGAGCGCACGGGGATCAGCCACTCTGGCTCGCCACTTCGTCGGATGTGCCGGCAGGGCTTTCCGCCGGGACCATCCCCGCGGGCGCTTGCAGCCACAGTTCCGGACGCGCCGCGGCGATGGGCGTCGGGACATCCGCCTGCCCGCTGCCGTAGACCGCGGCGATCAACGCCCCGCTCGTGATTCCGTGCTCGGGATACAGGGCGAGCCCGGGCTCGAAGGCAACGGCTGCCGCGACCCCGACGTGGACCCTGGATAGAGCGGCCTTGGCTGCTGCCTCGGTGGTCTCGGGGAGAAGAAGCAGGATGTGGTCTTCGTCGATCCACAGCCGGTCGATACGGCGTGAGATCAGCGCAATCTCGTTGCGCAGCCCCACCAGGACTCCCTGATCCGGCGATCGACCGACTGAGAAGCGGACGAGGGCGAACGGGCGATCGAACCGCCTCGCCCGCGCCAGCTCGCGGTGGAATTCGATCCAGCCCGTCGCCCGCGTCGTCGATGGCAGCGCCCTTGATGCCGGCCGGAGCGGCCCGCAATGCCGGGACGACCACGACCGAGCCCACGGCGCCAAGGAGCAAGCCGAGCCCGAACACCACGCCGGGCAGCGGATCGCCAACGAGCAGCCCGACGATCAGTCCGACCAGAGCGGCGAAGATCGTGCTGATCCAGGGGATCAGGGCTGCGCCGCCGGTGTACCCCACCATGGCTAGAAGTCGCCGACGGCGAACTCGGCGCCGATCGGGATCCCCACTCGCGTGGTTTCGTGTGCCGGGGCCGGTGCGGCCGGAACCCCGAGGTCGGTCGGAATTCGATGACCGCGACCGAAGGATGAGTAGACGAAGCCGGCCTCGAGCAGGGTATCGGGGTCGAGGGCGTTCCGCCCGTCGATGACGATCCGCTGCCGGACGACACTCGCGATCTGGGTCCACGGTAGCGTCACGAATTCGGGCCACTCGGTAACGAGGGCGATCACGTCCGCATCGATGACGGCTTCCAGGGCGCTGCTCACCACGGTCAGCCTGCGGATCTGGGCCTTCGCGTTGCGGCGCGCCGTCTCCATCGGATCGAAGGCGACAACAGAGGCGCCCCGATCAAGAAGCATGCTGGCGATGTCGAGCGACGGTGCGGCCCGGAGGTCGTCCGTGTTGGGCTTGAACGTCAGTCCGAGGAGTGCCACGCGCCGGCCCGCGACGCCGTCGACCAACGCGTCGATGCGATCCACGAATGTCAGGCGCTGGCGGAGATTGATGTCATCGACCGCGGCGAAGAGCGGCGTGTCGTGGCCCCGGGCGCCCGCCTCGCGAACCGTCATCGTCACCTGGTGCGGCAGGCAGGAGCCCCCGAACCCGATGCCCGCCCGCAGGAACGAGCCGCCAATTCGCGGGTCGTGAGCCATGCCCTCGATTACCCGCTCGATCTGCGAGCCGTACAGGTCGCACAGACCCGCCAACTCGTTGGCGAACGAGATCTTCGTCGCAAGGAAGAGGTTGGCCCCCAGCTTGGCGAGGATGGCATCCATCGCCGAAAGCACGAGGACCGGAGCCTCGACCTGCGCATAGAACTCGCGGAGCAGAGCCACGCCGTGCCCCTGCGGGTCCGATGCAACACCGAGGACAACGCGGTCCGGCGTGAGAAAGTCCTGGACCGCCGTACCTTCCTTGGTGAACTCAGGGTTGAGCATCACCGCGATTGGCTCGCGACCGGCATCCCTGCGGAGCTCGTCGACGTACGCCGGGAGCTGTCCGATGAAGTCCGGTGGGCAGGTCGACCGAACGACCACGGCCCCGTCATCGGGGATGTGCGGGACGACCTCGGCCAGGCAGGCGCGGATCGTCTTGGTCTCCCATTCCTGGTCCGCGTTGACCGTGCCGACGGCCACGAAGGTCAGGCCCGAGGACGAGACTGGCCCCTTGGCATCGGCTGTGAATTCGCAGACGGCCATCCCGGAGGTGGAGGTCAACCAGCTCGCTGAGGGATGGTTCGTGGAACGGTACGTGTCCGGCGAGCAGCGCCTGCAGGCGCTCCTCCTGCCGCTCAACTCCAACGACCTCGTGACCCCACGCGGCTGCCCCAGCCGACGTCACGAGCCCAACGTAGCCCTGACCGACAACGGTTACCTTCAAGCCTGATCTCCCCCCCTACGCCCGATTGCCCCACGGGACGTAGGTAACCAAGGACAGCGGCGTGCCCGGCCGACGGGTCGAGTTTTGCAGGGTCCCCAGAATGAAAGATGAGCCGAATGAGTCCGTACTTAAGTCCTGCGCGCTCGTAGTACCACTGTATTAGCTTCTGGTGAACGGCTCAATAACCATTTGCTTGCAATCCCGTGCTTGTGCGGCGTCGCGGCATCATTCTCGTTGACGGGATGCACCGTTTTGGGCCGATTCTGTTGCCTGCGCGGGGGCCCGGTGCCGCCTACCATTGGCCCGCGCAGAAGGGCTGCGCTAAAGGAGTCGTGTCCGATTGCCTCTTCCCGTCATAGCGCTCATCGTCTCGGGGATCGTCTTCGCGCCACTGGCCAGCTGGCTAGCAGTCCAGCGAGGGCGCTCATGGGCGGCCTGGTTCCTGTTCGGGGTCGCACTCGGCCCGATCGCCGTGGGCCTGCTGCTGATGGCCCCGCCCGGCCGCTGCCCGGCCTGCGGGACGCGAACACGGGGTTGGCCGCGGCGGTGCGAGGGATGTGGAGTCGAATTCCGACGCAAGCCAGCTGAGACCGCGAGCGACGTCGATGGAGCGCCAACAACGATCGAACCGCCTGTGCCCGAGCCGGCCCGCGTTGCTCGACGCGCCAGTCCGGCCGAGTCAGCCGTCGAGCCGGGGCGCCGCTCCGCAACAACGCTCGGGCCGCCGGGCGACGCCCCAGACGACCTCGGCAGCCGCCACCCGATCCATTGGGACGGTCGCGATCCTCGGCAGCGGGATCTTCATCGGCGGTAGCGCGTCACTTCAGATCGGGAGCCGCTATTTCCTCGCCAAGGTGGGCACCAAATTGCACGTACTAGGTCCGATTCACATCAGCCCGTCTGCCGTTGCGGCGCGCGTCACCCTCGCGGATATCGAGGCGGCGACCGTGCTCGCGGACCGGCTGCTCATCAATGGACGGGCGGGCACCAACGTATCGCTGGCGTTCTCCAGCGTGACGGTGGAGCCCGACGTCGACCTGGAGCGGCAGCTCCTGGCGCCAACGAGGCGGAGGGCCGTGGCCACGTGAACGGCCGGCCCATTCGCGACCTGGGGTCGCCGGAATCGATCGCCTCGGCGCTCGTCGGATTGCTCGCGGTGGTCCTGATCGCGACGCAGGCTCTCGCCAGCATGGGTGTGCCAACCAGCACGGTCGAGTCGCCGGGCCCGTCCGTCGCACCGAGCGCGGCGCCCACGATGAACCCTGAGATCCGGCGGGCGCTGGCGACGGCCCTGCTCGTGAACCAGAGCCTCGCCAGCCGGGCGGCGGCGCTCGACTCGGCAATCACGGTGGAGGCGCCCCTCGCTCCAGAAATCGCCGACCACCTCCGCTCCGTCAACGCAGACCTGACGGCCGGCAAGGAGGCTGCGGACCGACTCCAGCTCGGCGACGACACGGCCGACCTGGGCGCGGACCTCGGCGCCTTCTACGCCGGGGTCATGACCGAGAGCACTGAAACGCTCAGGAATTCCATCCGCAACGTGGCTGCGTACATCGAAGGCGGGCGGGTCGTGATCGAGCTGCTCGCGCCGCTCTCCGTGCTTCAACGACCGGATCACCGACGCGCTCGCTGGGCGTTCAGGTGTCACGCCCAGCCCGAGTCCGTCGGCCGCGAGTCCGTCGGCTCCGCCCTTCACACCACCGCCATCGCCGCCGCCGCCGCCCACGCCGACCGTTCCGCCGGCGGTCTCCGCGCCGCCGTCCGGCGCCCCGGCGAGCCTTGTCTTCAACCCGGGCTTCGAAGACGGTGTCAACGGCTGGCAGGTCCAGCTGACTGACGGCGCGCAGGCAACCCTGGCCCACGAGCCGTCCGCCGGCCCGGATGGGTCGGCGGCGGCGCGTGTCGACATCGCAATCGGCAGCCCGGCGCGCTCAGGGATCTCCCTCATGTCCCAGCCCTTCGCGCTCGGCCAGGGCCAGACCTACGTGGTCGACCTGTCGGTGAAGTCGGCGGCCGCGCGCGAGGTGAGCGTCCGGCTGATCGCCGGCTGGCGGCCAGGTCACGGCGTCGCGCGTGCTGCAGGTCGGGACGACCTGGACCGTCATCACCTTCGACGTGACGCACCTCGCCGCCGATCCAAACGTCCAGCTCTCGCTCGACCTCGGTCGGTCTGATGCGACCGTCTGGTTCGACAACATCGTCATCCGCAAGTCGCCGGGCTGACCCCGCGACAAGCGGCGGGCCCGATCAGCCGAGCGTGCCGCCGGCGCGTCGGGCGACTTGCCAGGCGACCTGGGCCTCGAGGGCCTCGGTCGCGCCGACGACCGGCTCGAACCCGAACGCCGCCCGAGCCTTTGCTGTGTCGGCGAAGGTTCGCCGCTGATCGCCCGGTCGTGCAGGCTCGTGGTTGATGACCGGTTCGACGCCGATAGCCCGGGCGATCGTTGCGATCGCCTCGTTGAGCGTGATCTCCTCGCCGCCGGCGATGTTGTAGATCTCTCCGACCTCGGCGCCCTCGATCGCCGCGATCGTCCCGCGGACGCAGTCGGCGATGAACGTGTTCGATCGGGACTGCTCGCCGTCTCCGAAGACGGTGATCGGCCGCCCGTCGATCAGCGCCTCGATGAAGATGTGATACGCCATGTCCGGCCGCTGGCGCGGTCCGACCATCGAGAAGTAGCGGAGGATCGTGGCCGGCAGGCCGCCGGTTCGGACGTGGGCGAGGAGCAGGTGCTCGGCCGCCAGCTTGGTCACTCCGTACGGCGAGATCGGCTGGGTCGGGGTTGTCTCGTCGCCGACAGCGTCCGTCCCGTAGACGGATGAAGTCGACGCATGGACGAGCTTCGGGACCGCCGCATCGAGTGCCGCCTCGACCAGGCGCTGGGTCGCCAGCAGGTTGCACGTGGTGTAGAGCTCCACATCGGTCCAGCTCCGCGCCAGGCCCGGCATCGCGGCGAGATGGACGATCGACGTCGTGCTGTCGAGTAGGGGCCGGATTGGTGCGGTCCGAAGGTCGAGCTCGTGGAACTCGAAACCCGGGCGCTCGATCAGGCCGGCGAGATTCGCCTCCTTGATCCGGCGCGGGTAGTAGTCGATGAAGGCGTCGACGCCGACGACCTCGTCGCCCCGGTCGACGAGCGCCTCGGCGAGGTGCGACCCGACAAAGCCCGCGACGCCGGTGATGAGTATCCGCATGTCGCGGAAGGCTAGCGGCTGATGCGCACGTCGTCGAACCGGAGACCGGCTCCCGACGCGCCTTCGGAGGTCTGGAGACAGATCTCCGATACCTGGTTGGCCACCGACTCCCGGAACGGTACGGCCTTCACCTCGAGGATCCGCGAGCCGTCGTCGCGGCTCAGGCGCCAATCGTAGGTCCGGGAATCGAGGTGGACCGTGACGGCCGACCTGTACCAGGTATCGAGAGCGACCGCAGCGGCGGAACGCACCTTGGCCGGCCCGGAGTAGTAGGCGAACGTCCCGCCCTGGCCGAACCGGACCGAAACCGACTCGCCGGCCTGATCGCGGAGGCTGGTGATCACGGCGTCCGCCGCGCCGATCCCGTCAAGTTGCACGCGGACCTCGGCCAGGAGCGTGCCGGCGACCACCGGCGTGAATGCCTTGCAGACACGCACCGCGGCGGGGCCGTCGGGCTGGAGATGGGCGTTTTGACCGGAACCCGAGGCATCCTGCGCCGCGCTGAGCGATCCCGCGACTCCAGCCGGACCGAGCTCCCAGCCGTTGCTGATCGGGCCGTCCAGCGGCCATGGATCGAAGTTGTCGGTGAAGACTGCCGACGGACCGATGGCCGATGGCGGGGGCGCGAGGCTCGGACTCGCGCTGCTAGGGGCGGGCGGCGTCGCAGACGACCCTAGCCCGTCCGCCGGACCGATGAGGGCATGCCAGTAGGATCCGGTCTTGTCGTCGAAGCCGAGCACTACCAGGCCTCTCTCCAGGTCGATGGCTCCCTTCGCCGACGTCAGGTAGCCGATTTCGGGATTGCTGGGGTCTTCGATCACGGTCAGGCCCCGCCCGACCGGGAACTGGAGCCGGTCGATAGCGGCGCGCATCAGCTGGACCGACCCGCCGTGACGCGGCGACGTGGCGAACACGTAGACCTCGGCCGCGGCGCGATCGACGAGGGCGATCGGCTGGCCGAGGTGGTCCGTGACCCGGGCGACCAGCGCCGACCTCCACGTTCCGTCTGTCGTTGCGCTCCAGGATCACGCTGCTGGGATCGCTCTGGCCGGCGTCGGGTTCATCGGCCACAGCAGTGCCCACGACCACGAAGATCGTGGCGTCGCCACCCGCCGCTGCGCTGATCGGCTCGTCGGCGAGTGGCAGGCCTTCGAATGCCAACTCAGGTTCGGACCATCGCTCCGGCGGATCGGCATCGTCGCGGTGGACGAACCGGATCGATCGGTCGTTCGCGTTGCTCCAGATCAGGCCGAGCCCGCCTGTGCCATCGGCGACGAGGGCAGCGACGTCGCTCGGGCCGACGGGCGCGACATCGCCCGGAACCTGGCCGCGGGGCGTCCCAGACCGCGTCGTCGACCGTGGAATGGGCGACGAGGACGCGCCCGTCCTGGACGAACGCGGCCCAGACGCGACCGGCGTCGTCGCGGGCGATCGACGCCGCCGACACGCCGCGCTCCGTGAGCCGGACGGGGAAATTCGGGTCGAGCAGGAAGCGCCCTTCGGGCTGGCGGCTGAACCGGCTGACGCGGACGCCGTTCGATGTCGAGCGGCCGGGCACGGCGCTGGCGACGTAGAGGTGGTCGCCGGACCACAGCACGTCGGCCATGGCCCCGGCTCGCTCGTCGAGGACGACGCCGGTGTCCGACCAGGTCGAGCCGTCGAGGCTCAGTTCGTGGATCCGCGTCTCGCGCGACACGGGCTCGACCATGGCGGCCCACCAGCGCCCGTCGATCGCCCAGAGGCGGGACTGCACCTGCCGACCGGCGGGCTCCGTCGGCGGGCCCGGGAGCACGGAGAAGTCCTTGAACGCCTGGACCGTCAGCGCGTCCAGCTCATCGGCCGGGGTCGTGGTGCGCAACGCCGAGCTGCCCGTCGGGGGCGGTGGAGGCGTCGGACCGGCCACGGCCAGGGCAACGGCAACGCCGAGGATCGCCGTCAACGCGACGAGGACGATCGCAATCCGCCGGCCGGTATCAGTCACGTGAGCTCGAGCGGGCGCGCGCTGCGCCGCCATGGCGGACCCACCAGCCGGTATGTCCCAGCCTTCGTATCATCGACCCGTGGCGAATGTCGGAATCGCGGCCGTGGTGATCCTGTCGATGGCGGGCCTGATCGCGCTTCTCCTGCGAGTCGCGCCCGGCCAGCAGGAGCAGCGAACGCGTGCGCTCATCGGCCTGGTGCCCGGCCTGATCGGGACGCTGATCGTCGGGGCGCTGGCCATGGACTTTGTGCCGGACCAACTCGAGTCGTTCGCTCTGCCGTGGGTCATCGTGGCGGTGACTTGCGGGCTGATCCTGCTCATGATCAAGAACCTTGTGGAGCGATGAGGGTCGACGTCAACGTGACGATGTCATCGACCGCGACCGTCCGGCGGCCGCTTGACGGCCGGGCCTCGATCTCCAGTACGTGCTCGGCTGCCTCGTCCCAGGACGTTCTGAAGAGGACGTTGCGTGGCAGGAATCGGCTGGATCGAAGGTCGATGTCGTCGGCCCTGTCGCCGTCGACGTTGACGATCATCCGGCCGCGGGTCGGACCGGTCGGGCCGATGATGGCGAACGACCGCGTCGTGCCTCGCCAGATCGCCTTCGCCCCCCGTGCGTCCGTCGAAAGCGCGGACCCGCCCGAATAGCCGTCGAACGCGACCCGCTCCCATGCCCCGCTCAGATCGACGGTCCGGCTGGTTGCCTCGATCCGCGCGACCGAGACATCGTCGAGCGTCGTCCATGGCCCCGCGACGCCGGCGACGACGGCCCGGACGCGGTAAGCCGTCACCCGGCCCAGCGGCAGTGAGTCGCTCGCGGAGCGGCCGTTCGAAGCGATCTTCATGGCCGACCAATCCCCGCCGGCAACGGACCGTTCCAGTTCGGCGCTGGCGCCCGCTACCGCCGGCGCGTCCCAGGTGATCGCGACGGGCAAGGAATTCCCGAAGAAGGATTTGAGAGCGACGGCCAACCCGCCGATTGGCGGCGCCGCCTGCGTCGCGCTGGGTGCCACGGTGGCGATCGGAGGCGGCGTCGCGGCGGGACTTGCGGACGGCCCGCCAGCGACGAGCGACTCTATGGGGACGCCGTTGGTGAGGGTCGTCCAGCGGATGGCCGAGTGCCCCCGATCGCCATAGGGACGGCCGTCCAGCAGGATGTCAACCCACTTGGGCTCCTGCCAGTGGGCGTACGCGATCTCCCACAACGGGCCGGTGCTGGGGACCGTCGGTCCAGCGTAGTCGGGCCAGTCGCCGGGTCGATGCCAGTAGTAGGCCAGGCGGTCGATCGCCTTGCGCAGCGATCCGCCCTGCTTGCCGACGTAGTCCCAGAGATTGACGCCGCGGCGCTCGGCGATCTGCGCGACCGCCACCTTGTACTGGAGGGCTTCCTGGGTGTACGAGATACCCGCCGCTCCGCGTCGCACCTCCTCGGGGATCCGGCCGTCGGGCTCGATCAGGTCGATGAGTGATCGCCACTTCTCGATTGCGAGGTCGAACTCGCGCTGGTCCCCGGCGTAGTCGGCGGCGACGACACGCAGGAACGTTCCGGCATCGCCCCAGTTGTTCGGCCGATGGGACACGGCGGGCAGGAGGACATCCCGCATCCACGCCTGGAGGTCGCCGCGGTCCTCGGTCGTCCAGTACTCAGAGGCGGCGATGAGGTCTGCCCCGAAGGCGAACCCCGCCCCGGCGCGGCCGATGATCAGCGACGTGTGGCAGCCACCGCTGTCGGGGCATGTGTCGGCCGTCGTCGACGCAACGTCCATCCAGCTGCGGATCGTCCGACGGGCCGCCTGCGCGTATCGCTCGTCGCCGGTCACCCCGTAGGCCAGGCCGAGACCGTACGCACGACGGGCGTCATCGACGAATTCATTGTCCGTTCCCACGATCAACAACGGCTGCGTGGGACGGGCCGCGTCGTCGACGGCGTCATTGGCCCATTCCATGAGGTTGACGACGGCCGATGCGTGGGGCTCTTCACCGAGGGCCGCCTTGTCGCCGCGCCGACGCAGTTCGTCGGGGCTGACGAGGTAGCCCGGTACGACCGCCATCGCCGTAGTCGATGGCGACGGCGAATCCTCGCCGGGCGTGACCGGGCGCTCAGCGGGGAGGTTTGCCATGACGACCGCCAGGCCGACGATGATGGCGACGATCGGGGTCAGAAGGAGGACGCGTCGGCGCGGATCGGCCGGCCGCGGATCGGCCGGCCGCTGATCGGCAGGCGGCGAGGCTCGCGACGCCCCCCGGAGCGTTGCTTGCGGCAGCCGGTTGTCCTTCGTCGGGCTCGGTTGCCATGGCTCCTCGTGGGCGTCGGGCGAAGGGCGGGTATTGTAGCCTCCATTCCTGCCGAAACGCTGAGACCGCATCTGGAGGCGCCCGTGGACCAGGGGACCCGTTACGAGGTCGAGCGCGCGAAATGGGACGCGCACGCCCATCACACCGGTGCCACGCGCGAGCTGGGCCCCGAGGACATCCTTCCGCCGGACACGACGTTCGACAGGCTACGCCGCGGATCACCTCTCGATGTCCGGGATGGCCGAGTTCCTGGGCGACCTGAAGGATCGCCGGATCCTCGAGTACGGCTGCGGTCTCGGCCAGCTATCGGTCGTGCTGGCCCGGAGCGGCGCGCTCGTCACGACGTTCGACCTGTCGGAGGCGAGCATCGAGGTCGCGCGGAAGCGTGCCGAGCTCAACGGCGTCGCCGACCGGATCGAGTTCCACGTGGCCTCGCGGCGAGGCCCTGCCGTTCGAGACGGGCAGCTTCGACCTCGCGATCGGCAAGGCGATCCTCCACCACCTCGATCCGGACGTCGGGGCGCGCGAGCTGGCGCGGGTCCTCGCGCCGGGCGGCCGGGCAACGTTCTCCGAGCCGCTCGGAACGAATCCGCTCGTGGTCCTCGCAAGGGCCCATCGTGCCCTATCCCGGGAAGCACGAGCGAGGCGCCGACAGGCCGCTCACGTCAAGGACATCGCCGCGTGGCGAGCGCCATTCGCGGAGTTCCGGCTCCGCCCGATCCAGCTCCTGAGCATGGTCGAGCGGGCCCTCGGGTTCGGCCACAAGATCCCGATTCTGCGGCGGATCGACGGCGTCATCCTCCGCCGCGTCCCAAGCGCCTGGCGCCTGTGTCGCTACGGGATCCTGTTCCTGCGGAAGTCAGAGTCCGTGCCGGAGGCGACGAGCCAGTAACCGTGACCGGGCGTCGAAATGGCCCTCGATCAGCCGTTCGCGGATGCGTCCGACGCCACGGAGCGTCCTGTTTCGGATCGCCCGGGCGGACCACTTGTCGAGGACCAGCAGCAGCTCGTAGACCCGGATCGCGTTTCGGGGCACCACTTCCGATCCGTAATACCCGGAGAGGAATGCGGGCTCCAGCCTCGCGATCGTCCGCCCGAAGACCAGTCCCCGCGTCGCCGCGTTGGCCCGGCTCGTCTGCAACGCCACGAGGAACCCGGCTAGATCCTCGAACGGTGGTGCCTGCCAGCGCGCGAGGAGGTCGATGACGGCCAGCCGGCCGGATCCGTCGACGAGGATATTGCGGGGCGCGAAGTCGCCGTGGGTGATGACCGTCGGGAGCGGATCCGGGAGCCGGCGCGCGGCCGCGACGCCAGCCTCGATGACCTCCTGCAGGTTGCTTGCATCCGTCTCCGCGGCAAGGTACGACCCGAACTCCCCGAAGGCGTCGACGACGTCCTGCGTCGTTCCCTGGCGCACGACCTGGGTCGACGTCGGGGTGTCGTGCAGGGTCGCGGAGCCACCGCCCGGCGGCACGGGCAAGCGTCATGGGACGGAGCGCGGAGTGGGAGCGAAACGGCCTGCGCACGAGGAAGCGGTTGAGCGGTTTGCCATCGAACGCCTCCATGACGAGAGCGGTCGACTCGGGCAGGATGCCGAGCGCTCGGACCGCCCGGAAGCCCGGGTCCCCGACCTCCGCCAGCCTGGCCTCCACCGCCCGCAGCGCGTCGAGCTCCAGCCGGCGACGCTCGGACGATTCGGTCATGGGGACGAGGCGCGGGCGATCCGAGGGGTCAAGAGCCCCGTCCTCGGTGCCGGCCTTCACGATGAGCGTCGTCGAAGGTGCTCCAGTCCGAGCGACTCGGACCCGGATCACGTGCGCGACGACGCGCGAATCGACCTCGAGGACCTCGAGGTCGGCGGCTGGGTCCGCGTCCGGATACCACTCGCGAACCCGCGGGCGGAGTTCGGCGAGGATCGTCTCGAGCGCGTCCACTGATTCGAGACTACCAGCCACGCCCAACCCGCTACAGCGACCCTGATGGAGCCGGAAGAGCGAGTCGCTACTGGCGAGGACGGGACGCTTCACGAGGAAACGGGCCACTTCCGCGGCTCGACGCTGCTCGTATTCGGCAAGTTCATCGGGCTCATCCTCGACCTGTCCACGCAGATCCTCATCGTCAGGGCCCTGTCGCGAACGGAGTTCGGAGCATTCGCCTTCGGCCTGTCCGTGGCGTCGCTGGCGGCAACGGTCGCCCTGCTCGGTCTCGACAAGACGATCTCGCGGTTCGTGCCGCTCTACGAGGAGCATGGGGATGACCGGCGGCTGGCGGGCTCGCTGGTCCTCGCGTTCGGCGTCGTCGCGGGCGTCTGTGCGGCGATGCTCCTCGCCTGATCGGCTTTCAGACCCGGTTCGGCGAGGACATCGTCGAGAACGAGCTGGCGCGGCATCTCATGCTCATCCTCTTCCTGCTCGCGCCCGTTCGTGCCTTCGACAGCCTGGCGACGGCCTGCTTTGCGATCTTCGGCAGCGCCCGCTCGATCGTCCTGCGACGCAACGTCCTGGCGCCGGGGCTGCAACTGATCGTCGTCGCGGTCGTGATCCTCGCCGACCAGCCGGCCGAGGTCCTGGCGATCGGCTACGTCGTCGCAGGGTTCATCGGAATCACCGCGTTCGCCGTCGCCCTCGCTCGCCTGCTCCGCCAGAAGGGCATCGCGGGCCGAATTGTTCGCCGTGACTTCAAGATCCCGGCGCGCGCACTCTTCGGCTTCAGCCTGCCGCTGCTCTCGTCTGATGTGGTCTTCCTCCTGCGGACATCAGCGGTCATCGTCCTGCTCCAGTACCTGGCGACGTCGAACGAGGTGGCCGCGTACGGCGCGGTGCTCCCACTCGCTCGCCAGAACCTCGTCATCTACCAGAGCTTCGGCTTCCTCTTCGTTCCGGTCGCCGCCCGGCTGTTCGCTCGTGGCGAGCACGACCGGCTGCGCAACATGTACTGGCAGACGTCGGCGTGGATCGCCGTCGCGACCTTCCCGGCGCTCGCCCTGACCGTGGCGCTGGCGGGCCCCCTGACGGTGCTCCTGTTCGGTCAGGCCTACGCCGACGCGGGCGCGGTCCTGGCCGTCCTCGCCGTCGGCCACTACGTCAATGCCGCGCTCGGCTTCAACGCGCTCACGCTCCGGGTCCAGGGATCCGTCCGGTTCATCGTCGCCGTGGACGTTCTGTCGGCCGTGGTCAGCGTCATTTCCAGCGTCCTGCTGATCCGTGCCTACGGCGCGCTCGGGGCGGGAATCGCGACGGCCTTGACCCTGGTCGTCCAGAACCTGCTCTACCAGGCCGGCCTCGTCCGATCGGCGATCGGGTTGCCGACCCCGCGGCTCATGGTGACGTTCGCCACCATCGCGGCCGCGATCGCGGCGCTGATTCTCGTCCAGGCGGTCACCGGGATGCCGTTGCCCCTCGGGGTCGCTCTTGCCGCGGCGGTTTCGGTCGGGCTCCTCCGTATCAGCCGGGGCTCGCTCCAGATCGGCCGCTACTTCCCGGAGCTGCTGAAGGTGCCGTTCCTTCGCCAGCTGGTCGGCCCGCCGGATGTCGGAGGTCGGACGCCGTGGCGTCTGATCGCGCCGCGACCGTTCTCGACCTCCACGGGCTGCTGACGATCGGCCTCGTGGACGCCGATCGATCGGATGTCAAGGTGATCGCGCGGCAGCTCGGGCCCTTGCCGCAGATCGACGCAGTCGGCGGCGACAGCGACATGACGATCCGCTTCGTCGACCGCCTCGATGTTCGCGGCACCCTCCGACAGCTCGGTCGGGAGGCCGCCTACGGCGACGACGCGTTCCTCGTCCTGCGCGGCCGCCGGAAGACGACCGTCCGGGTCAAGATCCCTGTCGCCGAGATCGGCACCACGCCCCTCGAGATCGTCGCCGAGCGCGGCCTGTCAGCCGTCCCGTTCCTCCTGCCGATCCTCATGCTGACGCTCCTCTCGAAGGGGGTCGTGCCGGTCCACGCGAGCGCGTTCGTCGCCAACGGCCGGGGGACGCTCGTGACCGGCTGGGCGAAGGGCGGCAAGTCCGAAGCCCTGCTCGCGTTCGCCGACCACGGCGCGACCTACGTCGGCGACGAGTGGGTCTTTGTGACCGCTGACGGCGCGGCGATGGCCGGGCTGCCGGAGCCGATGCGGCTCTGGGACTGGCAGCTGGCGATGGTGCCGCGGCTCCGTCGCCAGATCGGGCTCGGCCGGCGCCTCCGGCTGGGGACGGCCGCCTCGACGTCGCGGGCTGCTCGCCGGCGTGGCCCGCCTGCCGGTCATCCGCTCGTCGGCCCCGGGCGACGTGGCCCGCCGGCTCGGAGCCATCGTGGAGAACCAGCGATCGCTCCAGATCCCGCCTCAACGCGTGTTCGACGGTCGTGTCTCGACGGGACTTGTGCCGCTCAATTCGGTCGTCCTGATCGAGAGCTCGACCGATCCTGTCGCCGATGCCGAGCCCATTGACGGAACCATCGTGGCCCGTCGGACGGCCGCGACCGTCGTCCACGAGCTGCTCGACCTCCAGGCCCTCTATCTCACGTACCGGTACGCGTTCCCCGATCGCCGCAACCCGTTCATCGAGACGTTCCCGGCCGTCCTCGAGCAGGCGATGGTCGGGGCGCTCGGAGCAAAGGGCTGCGTCGTCGTGCGGCACCCGTATCCGCCGGACATCCCGGCCCTCCACGGGCTGATCGCGGACGCGATCGGCGCGAGCGGAGCCGCAACCGGGTGAGGTGCGGGCCAACAACGGATTCCTCCCCGCAGGCACGCCTGGCGGTGCGCTGGGGCACCAATGGCCCACGCGGCGAGAGCGATTTGGCCTACACTCCCGGTTCGTGATCCCGGCGGCGGCGCCGGTGCGTTCTGCTGGGGGGTCCTAGTACTGATGGGCAAGTCCGACGCGGCCGATATCGCGCCATCCGCGCCGCCGCCGAAGATCGGTCGGAGCGTTGCGCTCATCGGCATCGACGGCGCCGGCAAGTCGACCGTCGCGCGCCAGGTCATCGGACGCCTCCCATTCGACGCTGACTACCTGTACATGGGCGTGAACCTGGAAGCGAGTCCGGTGATGCTCCCGACGACGCGCGCCGCCCTGGCGATCAAGCGCCGGCGCGGCGGCCGCTCAGACATGACGGTCGGGCATGGCGAACCAGGCTCGCGGGGCGGTGGCCCGATCGCCTCGATTCGGCGCCTCGTCCGCATCACGAACTGGCTGGCCGAGGAGGGCTACCGCGCATTGCTCGCGCGACGGATCCAGCGACGACCGGCGGTCGTCGTCTTCGACCGCCACTTCTTCTGCGACTACTACGCCAGCGCGGTCGCACCGGGGAGGACGCCCGCGAGCGCTCGACGCGCGGCTCCATGGCTACGTGCTCAGGCGCTGGTACCCGCGGCCGGACCTGACGCTGTTCCTCGACGCGCCGCCTGAGGTCCTTGTCGCGCGCAAGGCCGGCGAAACCGTGGAGCGGCTGGCCAGTCGCCGGCTCGAGTACCTCGATCTCCGCGACGTGATGCCGGCATTCCAGGTCGTCGACGCGGACCGGCCGGTGGGCGACGTCGTCGACGACGTTGTCGGACGGATCGTGGCGTTCGTCGCGGGCGGCCCGATCGACGCCGGCACGAATGGCCCCGAGAACGAGCTCGCAGCGCTCGGCGGAGCCCGAGCAAACGCCGGTTCCGGCCTCGGCGGTCGAGCTGGCCGCGTCGGTCACGCAGCCGACGATCGCGGACTCCACATCCACGGCGGCGCCGTGATGCGAATCCTGGTCGCCAGCCAGATCGCGCCCGCAGCCCTCGCAGCACTCCAGGCCAGGCACGATGTGCGGACGGCAATCGGCGCGTCGGAAACGGACCTTGCGACGGCTGCGGCCGATCGTGAGGCGATCGTCTTCCGGAGCGGCGTCAGCATCGGGCCCGGCGTGCTCGCTGCACCCGACCTGCGACTGCTCGTCCGCGCCGGCTCGGGGCTGGACAACCTCGACCTCGCGACCGTCAGGGAGCGGGGAATCGAGCTGATCCGCATCCCGGGACCGGGCGCCCAGGCGGTCGCCGAGCTGACGTTCGGGCTGATGATCGCCCTCGCGCGCAGCATCGTGCTGGCCGATCGCCACCTGCGCGACGCCCACTGGACCAAGGCCGAGCTGGTGGGCTACAACCTGCGCGGCAAGCGGCTCGGGATCGTCGGGCTGGGCTCGATCGGCTCCCGCGTGGCCGCCCTCGGCAGCGCGTGGGGCATGAGCCCGATCGGCGCCGTCGCGCATCCCAGCGAGGAGCGTTCCCGCGGCTTCATCGAGCAGGGAATCGAGCTCGCCGACGTGGACCGGGTGCTCGCCGAGGGTGACTTCATCTCGCTCCATGTGCCGCTCGACGGCCAGACGCGGGGGATGATCGGCGCGCGCGAGCTGGCAATGGTCAAGCCCGGGGCGTTCCTCGTGAACATCGCCCGCGGTGGCGTTGTCGACGAGGCGGCGCTGTACGACGCACTTCAGCCCGGCGGCCGCCTGCGCGGCGCTGCGCTCGACGTCCACGTCGCCGAGGGCGAGGGCAAGCGATCGCCGCTGGCCGACCTGCCGAACGTCGTGCTGACGCCGCATATCGGCGCCCAGACCATCGACGCCCAGGAAGAGATCGGTCGCGAGATCATCGCAATCATCGATCGTTTCGATCCATCAACCGTGGAGGTAGCAATGTCCCTTGCCCATCGAGGCCCCGAGCAGTCGTGAATAGAGCCGATGCCAAACGCCGCAAGCTCAAGGACGGCCTCCGCGGGGGTCGGGCGGTCGTCGCCGTCGGCGCCCATGACGCGCTGACCGCGAAACTGATCGGGGACCATGCGTTCGACGCCGTCTGGGTGAGCGGCCTGGGCGTGGCGACGATGGCCCATGCCCTGCCGGACCTGAATCTCACGACGATGTCCGAGGCACTCGCCGCCGCCCAGCGGATCGACAGCGCCACGGAGCTGCCGGTCATCGCCGACTGCGACAACGGATTCGGCGGTCTCGGCAACGTCGTCCGGACGCTCGTCGAGTACGAGCGAGCCGGCATCTCGGCGATCAGCATCGAGGACAACCTGTTCCCGAAGCGGAACAGCCTGCTCGGTGCCGACACGAAACGCGAGCTGATCCCGGCCGCCGAGCAGGCGCGCCGGCTGCGCGCGGCAAAGCGAGCCCAGGTGACCGACGACTTCGTCCTCATCGCCCGGGTCGAGAGCCTCATTGCCGGTCACGGCGTCGAGGACGCCTGTGAGCGTGCTGACGCCTACGTCGAGGCAGGCGTCGATGCGATCCTCATCCACTCGCGCGACAAGACCCTGGCGGAGATCGACGGCTTCCTGGGCGCCTGGAGCGGGTTCGGCAAGATTCCCCTCGTCGCCGTCCCGACGCTGTTCCCGACATTCTCGTCGGCCCAGCTCTACGAGCGCGGCTTCAACCTCGTGATCCTCGCCAACCAGCCGATGCGGGCCGCCGTCGGCGCCATCGAGGCGACGCTCGCCAAGCTGGCCGTCGAGGGGCGGGCCTCGGACGTCGAGGACGACATCGTCCCGGTCAATCACATCTTCGACCTCGTCGGCACCAAAGAGGCGATCGCGCTCGAGGACGAGGTCGGTCCGGGTTGATCCGGGCAACGGGCAGGATCGCGACCGACCGCTCGCCGGCGATCGTCGTCGGTCTCGACTGCATCACCGGCCTCCAGTCGACCCGGATCTTCACCGCTCGAGGGATCCCCGTCGTCGGGGTGGTTGGCGACCCGCACCACTTCTGCGCGAGGACGCGGCTGCCCGTCGCGATCGTCCGCGCACCGCTCCGCGGCGAGCCGCTGATCGACGCCCTCGTGGCGCTTGGCGAGCGGCTGGACCATCCCGGCGTGCTCGTCCCCTGCACCGACGCGGCGGTCCTGGCGATCTCGGCGAGCCGTGACCGGCTGGCCGAGTCCTTCCGGTTCGTCCTGCCGGACCATGCCGATGTCGAGCTGCTGATGGACAAGGTCGGGTTCGCCGAGCACGCGCTCGCGGCCGGCCTCGCGATCCCGCCGACAGCCATCCTCCGCTCGCGAGCCGACGCCGAGCTCGCCGCGGCGTCGCTGACGTTCCCGGCCGTGCTGAAGCCGGGGCTCAAGGGCCCGGCATGGCTCGCTGCGACAAAGGCAAAGGCAATCCGGGTCGAGACGCCGGACGAGCTGCTCGCCCGGTATGACGAGTGCCGTCACTGGGCCGACGTCCTGATCGCCCAGTCGTGGGTGCCCGGTCCCGAGCGATCGCTCTATTCGGTCAACACGTACCACGACCGGACCTCGACCCAACGCGTCTCGTTCGTCGCCCGAAAGCTCCGCCAGTGGCCGCTCGATACCGGCACGAGCTGCCTGGGCGAGGAGGTCCGGAGCCCGGAGGCCGAGGCGATCGCCAGGGACCTCTTCGGCAGCGTTCGCTACCGCGGCCTGGGCTATGTCGAGGCCAAGGCCGACGAGCGAACCGGCCGGCTCATGATCATCGAGCCGAACATCGGGCGGCCGACGGGCCGGTCGGCGATTGCCGAGATGGGCGGCGTCGAGCTCCTCATGTCGGCCTACCGCGACGCGCTTGGCGAGCCCCTCCCCGCTGCGCTCGAGCAGCGTTTTCGCGGCGTGAAGTGGATCTACTGGCGCCACGACCTCCAGGCCGCGCTCGTCCGGGCGCGGCGCGGCGAGTTGTCCGCCGGCGAGTGGTTGCGATCGATCAGGGGGCCGAAGATCGAGGCCGTGTTCGCCCGACGCGATCCCGTCCCGTTCGTCGCCGATCTGGTCCACACGACCGGGGCAGTGCTCGCGGCCGCCCGCCGCCGCCTGGCCGCGACCGTTGCCGGCCGAACGCGGGCCGGGTCGGCGGCTACCGCCCAGGTCGCAGCCGACACCGGGCGAGACGCGGCCCACCGGGCGCCCTGAGCATGGCCATTCCCGGCGTACTCAGGACACTCGCCGCCAGCTGGCCGGCCGGAGCGGTCGTCGAGCTTCTCGAGCGGCTCATCCCCGGACGCCCGGACTCGCTCGCGGCCCTGACGTTCCATCGCGTCACGCGGCCCGGCCGGGACGTGGTGCCCGGGCTGCTGAGTGCGACCCCATCCGGATTCGCCGACCTGCTCGACACCCTGACGAGACATCACGCGGTGATCTCCGTCGGCGACCTCCTCCGGCGCGCGGATGGTGGCCCGGCGCTCCCGCGCCGGGCGCTCCTGCTCACCTTCGACGACGCCTACGTCGACTTCGCCGAGCACGCCTGGCCGGCCCTCCGGGAACGGGGACTGCCGGCCGTCCTGTTCGTGCCGACGGCCTATCCCGACGCCCCGGATCGCACGTTCTGGTGGGAACGCCTCCATCGGGCGGTCTCGACGTCGTCGCGTCCCACGGTCAGCGCGCCGACGGGCGAGCTGTCCCTGGCGACGGCCGATGCCCGGGTCGCCGCGTACCGCGCCCTGCGCGGCGAGCTGAAGGCGATGCCCCACGAACGCATGCTCGAGACCGTCGACCGGATCGTCGCGGAGCTCGGCGGCGAGCGGCCGGACGAGCTCGTCCTCGGCTGGGCGGCGCTGCGCGCACTCGTCGCCGAGGGCGTCGCCCTGGGGCCGCACACCAGGACCCATCCCCTCCTGCCCCGTCTCGATCCGGCCGCGCTCGACGCCGAGATCGGGGGCTCGCGGGAGGAGCTCACACGCATGACCGGCACCGACCTGCCGGTCTTCGCCTATCCGTCGGGGGCAACGTCACCGAGGGTGGCCGAGGCGGTCGCGGCGGCGGGCCTGCGAATCGCCTTCACGACGGCGCGCGGCGTGAACGACCTGCGAACCGCGAGCTGGCTCGCCCTTCGCCGGATCAACGTTTCGGTCCAGACGCCGGGCTCGCTCATCCGCGCCCAGGCGCTCCGCTGATGCGGTCGTCGCCCGGCGCCGTCCCCGCCGCGAGTCCCGGATCGGCTATGTCGAACGTCGATGGTAGGCTGGGCGGACCGAGCGAACGACGGCGCGGCGTTCGCGTCCAGCCGGCCAAACGCGATCTCTGAGGAACGAACGTGGAGCTGTCCGGGTATCTCGCGGTTGCCAGGCGCTGGTGGTGGACGCTGATCGTCTCGGCGTGGATTGCCGGGCTCACCGGCTACCTCGTGGCTTCCGCGATCCCGCCGACGTACGAATCGCAGGTCAAGGTCCTCGTCGGGCCGCTCAATGCCCCCACCGACGTGCTGCGATCGAGCGGACTCCTCGTGCAGACCTACGCCCAGTACGTGACGACGCGCGAAGTCCTCGCCTCCACGATCCAGGAACTGGGGCTCTCGATGACCCCGGACGAGTTCGCGGCCGCGACTCGTGCGTCGGCCAACGACGTGACCAGGATCCTGACGATCCGCGTCCAGGCCAGCAACCCGCAGCAGGCGACCGACCTTGCCAACACGTTGGCGACCGAGCTCGAGCAGTTGACCTCCGGCGGTCTGAGTCGGCCGGAGGGCCTGATCCAGATCATCGAGTTCGCCCGACCCGAGACGACACCCGTCGCCCCGCAGGTCTCGCTCCTCGTCCTGCTCGCCGCCCTCGCCGGGGTCGTCGTTGCAATCGTCCTCGTCCTCCTGCTCGAGTATTTCGGCAACACGATCCGGACGGGGCAGGAGCTGGCGGCCATTGCCCGGGCGCCGCTGCTCGGCGCGGTCCCGGCACCGAGCGGCGACCCGCCGGCGCCGCAGGATCTCGTCGTCCAGGCCGCGCCCACCTCGCGGTCGGCGGCTCCGTATCGCCTCATCTCGGCGAAGATCTCGCTGGGTCCTGAACGCGAGAACCTTCGGGCGATCCTCGTCACCGATGTCGATTGGGAGGGCCAGGCGGCCATCGTCGGCGGCAACCTGGCGGCGGCGCTCAGCCGGTCGGGGCGGCACGTCGTCCTGGTCGACGGGACCGGGTCTTCCGGCACGCTGACCCGCATCTACGGCATGCACGACCGGGCGGGGCTGTCCGAGATGCTCGCTGAGGGCCTTGCGCCTGCGCGCTCCGCTGGCGGTGGCGAAGCAATCTCCGTCCTGCCGGCCGGCCGCGCCCGACTGGAAGGGGCGGACCCGGAGCGCCTGCGCGAGATCATCGCCCAGCTCGCCGGCGACGACGGGCTCGTCGTGATCGTAGGGGCTCCCATCCAGGCCTCGCCCGTGACGCTGGCCCTGGCCCGGGCGGCCGACTCCGTCATCCTCGTCGCACGGCGAGACCGGTCCCGGCGCGAGGACGTTGCGTTCGCCGCTGAGTCGCTGCGCCTGGTCGGGGCGCCGGTCGCCGGCGTGATCCTGACGGAGCGCGGAGGGCTGCGTCGTCTCCGCCGAAGTCCCTCATCCGGGCCCGCGGGCTCCGGAAGGGCGGTCGACGTGAGCCATCCGACGGCCGCGGCCCCGCGGCCAGCCACGGTGACCCGGCCAACCGTCGTCCCCTCAGGCCGCAAAGCCACGTCGTTGCGGCCCGCGGGCGCCGCCGCCGGCGAGCGCTCAGAGCGTCGAGGCCGGCCGCGTCCGACGACGGGGGCGACCCAGACCATCCAGCCGCTCGAGCCGGACGACGGCGACAGTCTTCCCACGCGCTGACCGGCACGTGCGCGTCCTGGTCACGGGCGGCGCCGGCTACGTCGGCTCCCAGACGACCCGACTCCTCCAGTCGGCCGGCCATGAGCCGACCGTCCTCGACACGCTCGACAACGGCCATCGCGAGGCCATCCCCGGCGTCGACCTCGTCGTCGGCTCCGTGGCAGACGGCCCGCTGGTCCATCGCCTGCTCGTCGATCGGCGGATCGAGGCCGTCATGCACTTCGCCGCGCTCAAGGCCGCCGAGGAGTCCGTCCGGGAGCCCGGCCGCTACTTCTCGGCGAATGTCGGTGGAAGCTTCGCGCTCCTCGCTGCCATTGAGGCGGCCGCCGTGCCGTGGTTCGTGTTCTCGTCGACCTGCGGGGTGTACGGCGAACCCGAAGTCGTCCCGATCGCGGAAGGCGCGGCCACCCGCCCGGAGAACCCGTACGGCGAGAGCAAGCTGCTCGTGGAGCGGGCACTGCCGTGGTACGAGCGGCGCGGCATCCAGTCGGTCAGTCTCCGCTACTTCAACGCCGCCGGTGCCCAGGCCGATGGGCAGCATCGGCGAGGACTGGCGGCATGCGCCGAACCTGGTGCCGGTCGCGATCAAGTCGGCGCTCGGGCTGGGGGTGCCCCTCCGGATCTTCGGGACCGACTACCCGACGCCCGACGGGACGGCCATCCGCGACTACGTCCACGTCGCAGACCTGGCCGACGCCCACGTCCGCGCCCTGGAGCACCTGGCCGGCGGGGCCGGCAGCGCGACGCTCAACCTGGGGACGGGCATCGGGTCCTCGGTCCGTGAGGTCATCGCCGCGGTCGAGCGAGCCACGGGCGATCCAATCGAGGTGATCGAGGCGCCCCGTCGCGCGGGCGACCCGGCCGCCGTCTGGGCCGACCCGACGAAGGCGCGGGAGGTCCTGGGCTGGAAGGCGCGGCACGGCCTGACGGAGATCGTCGAATCGGCGGTTCGCTGGCACACGGGGCATCCGGATGGCTATCCGGAAGGGGCGGCCCGTCGTGGCGAGGGGGCCGATGGCTGAGCCCGCGGCTGACGCGCCGCCCTCCGCGCCTGGCGACCGCCCGGGCGCCTCGCTCCCGCCCGTCGCCTACATGATGTCGCGCTTCCCGAAGCTGACCGAGACGTTCATCCTCGATGAGCTCGTCGCAGTCGAGCGTCAGGGGCTGCGCGTGGAGCTCTTCCCGCTCCTCCGCGAACGCGGCGGCCCGGTCCATCCGGAGGCGGAGGCCTGGGTCCGGCGCGCCCACTACCTGCCGTTCCTGTCGCTCGCGATCCTCCGCTCGAACGTCTCGTACCTCGTTCGCCATCCGCGGCGCTACCTTGGCACGCTCGCGGCGATGCTCCGGGGAACCGCGGGGAGCGCGAACTTCCTCCTGGGAGGGATCGGGATCTTCCCGAAGGTCGTCCACGCCAGCGGCATGATGACGGCGCTGGGCGTGCGCCATGTCCACTGTCACTTTGCGACGCATCCGGCTCTCGCCGGCTTCCTGATCCATCGACTCGCGGGCATCCCCTACAGCTTCACGGCCCACGGCTCGGATCTCCACGTCGACCGGACGATGCTCTGCCGGAAGGTCGCGGAGGCGGCGTTCGCGGTGACGATCTCGAGATCGAACGCGGCGGTCTTCGAAGCCCACTGCGGTGGGCCGATCGACAAGCTCGCGGTGATCCATTGCGGGATCGACGGCAGCGTGTTCAGGCCGACGGAGCGACCGCCTGCCGATCGCCTGAACATCGTCTGTGTCGGGACGCTTCACGAGGTCAAAGGCCAGCGCCACCTCATCGAGGCCGTCGCGGAACTCGTCCGGCGCGGCGTCGATGTCGGCCTGCGATTCATCGGTGACGGGCCGGACCGGCCGGCGCTGGAGGCGCCGGGCCGCGGAGCTCGGGCTCGCGGAGCGGGTCGAGTTCCTCGGCCTGCGCAAGCGGGCCGAGGTCGTCGCGCTCCTCGGCGAGGCCGATCTCCTCGTGGCCCCGAGCGTCCCGACGGCCGCGGGCAAACGCGAAGGGCTGCCGGTCGTCCTCATCGAGGCCATGGCGGCCGGCGTGCCGGTCGTCGCCAGCCACCTTTCCGGGATCCCGGAGCTCGTCGAGAACGACGTGACCGGCCTGACCGTTCCGCCGGCTGACGCGATCGCCCTGGCCGACGCGATCGAGCGGCTGGCAGCCGATCCGGCCCTTCGCGAGCGCCTGGCCTGCGCCGGCCGGGCCCGGGTCGAGGCCGAGTTCGACCTCGACCGGAACGCGCGGCGGCTGATCGGGCTGTTCGGTGGAGCGGCCGCCTCGTGATGCGCCGGTTCCTCTTCTGGGCGTCGGCTCTGCTGGTCGGATTCACCTACGTCGGGGCACCGCTGCTCATCCTCGCCAGGGCGGCGATCAGGCCGCGGCCGGTTCGGTCGGCCCCGATCGAACCGTCGGTCTCGGTCGTCATCGCCGCCCGGAACGAGGCCGCCGTCATCGGCGGGCGCCTGGCCAACCTGGCGGCCGTCGACTACCCGCCGGACCGGCTTCAGGTGATCGTCGCTTCGGACGGCTCCGAGGACGACACGGTCGCGATCGCCCGGGCGGCAACCATCGGCCAGCTGACGGTGCTCGACCTCGATCGGGTCGGCAAGGCCGATGCGCTCAACGCCGCCGTGGCGTGCGCCGCCGGCGAGATCGTCGTGTTCAGCGACGCCAACACGGCGTTCGCGCCCGACGCCCTGCGGGCCCTCGTCCGGCCGTTCGCCGACCCGACGATCGGCGGCGTCGCCGGCAACCAGGTCTACACGTCGGAGCGTGGATCGGCGGCCGAGACCGGCGAGCGCAGCTACTGGGACTTCGATCGCCTGATGAAACGGGCCGAGAGCGCGGCCGGCAGCACGGTCTCCGCGACGGGCGCGATCTACGGCTTGCGCCGCGACCTCGTCCCTGTGATCGTGGCCGGCGTGACCGACGATTTCTTCACGTCGACCGCGGTGATCGACCGAGGATTCCGCCTCGTCTTCGCACCCGATGCCGTCGCCTTCGAGCCGCCGGCGGCGTCGGCCGGCCGCGAGTACAGCCGCAAGGTCCGGATCATCAGCAGGGGATTCCGCGGCGTCGCCGCCCGACGTGCGCTCCTCGACCCGCGCCGGACGGGCTTCTACGCGATCCAGCTCGCCTGGCACAAGCTGCTCCGACGGCTGATGGCCGCGCCGGTCCTCGTGATGGGGGCGATGAGCCTGCTGCTCGCCGGCGAGAGCCGGTTCCATCGACTCCTCGCCCTCCTCCAGATCGGCGGCTACGGGGCCGCGGCGATCGGGCTGCTGGCGCCGACGTCGCGCATCGGGCGTTCGCGGCCGGTCGCCCTGGGCAGCTTCTTCGTCATGGTCAACCTCGCCTCGCTCCATGCGGCGATCAACGTGCTGCGCGGGAAACGAATCGAGCGCTGGGAGCCGGCCCGCGCGGGCGCTCCCGAGCCTGAGCCGGCGGCACCGGCGCCCGGGTCCGCGTCGGAGGCGGTTCGATGACGGCGGTTGCCCCGGAGATCGAGAGCGTCGGGACCGGTCCGGTCGCGACCGCTTCTGCCGATCTTCGCGATCGCGCTCACCATCGCCGCCAGCCTGGGGATCGGCGCCGTCGCCGCGCAGCAGCCGGTCATCGCCGTCGCGGGCGTGTTCGCACTCCTCGGCGCCGTCGCCGTGGCGATCCGGCCCGAGGTGGCCGTCCTCATCGTCGTTGCCCTGATCTACAGCAACGCGCCGGTCGTCCTCTCCCAGTTCCACGACGTCCCGATCGCGATCGCCGCCTCGGTGCCGCTCATCCTCGCCGCGCCGCTCGCGTACGACATCCTCGTGCGCCACCAGAAGATCATCCTGACGCCGGCGATGCCGTGGCTGGCGGCGTACCTCGTCATCCAGATCGTGTCCACGATCACCGCCCGGAACACGAGCGACGCCGTGTCCTCGCTCAGCACGTTCCTCGGCGAGGGAATCGGGCTCTACGTGCTGATCACCAACACGATCCGCTCGACCGAGGTGCTGCGGTCCGTCGTCTGGGTCCTCCTGCTCGTCGGCGCGTTTCTTGGCGGCCTGTCCTTCTTCCAGGAGATCACCGAGACCTACAACACCTCCTACTTCGGCTTCGCCCAGACCGAGGCCGCCGCGACCGGCGTCACCGAGACCGGGATCGCCCGGCTGGCCGGGCCGATCGGCGAGAAGAACCGCTACGCCCAGATCATGCTCATGCTGATCCCGCTCGCGGTCCTCCAGATCAGCGCCGAGCGCAGCCGCTGGCTGAAGGTGGCCGCCCTCGGTTGCGCCGCGCTGGCGGCGATCGCTGTCGCCCTGACCTTCTCGCGCGGGCGCGGCGCTCGCCGCCGGGATCATCGTCATCGCGATGGTCGCCCTCCGCTACATTCGCGTCAGCCATCTCCTTGCCGCCGCTGCTCTCGTCGCGCTGGTGCTCATCGCGGTCCCGGCCTACGGCGAGCGGCTGACCAGCCTGGCGGACCTCGGAGCGCTCCTGTCGGACGAGCCGGCCGGCTCGGCGACCGACAACTCCCTGCTCAGCCGGGCGACCGAGAACCTGACGGCCCTGCGCGTCTTCGCCGACCACCCGATCCTGGGCGTCGGGCCCGGCCAGTTCCCGGACTACTACCGCGACTACGCCGACGAGATCGGGGTGAGCGTCCGGGCGGCCGACCGCCAGGCCCACAACCTCTACCTCGGGATCGCGGCGGAGACCGGCCTCCTCGGCCTGACGGCCTTCCTCGGTGCGGTCGCCGTCACGCTCTTCCAGCTCGCACGCGCGCGGGCACAGGCGCTCGCGTCACGGCCGGACCTGGCGGCGATGGCCGCCGGCTTCATGCTGGCGCTCGTCGCCTATCTCGCGAGCGGCCTCTTCCTGCACCTCTCGTACGCGCGCTACTTCTGGCTCGTCCTGGCCCTCGCCGGGGCGGCGGCGAGCGTGATCCTCCAGGCGACGAAGGAGGGCACCGACGACGTGGCGACTCCCGGTCCGGGAGCCGCCACGGGCTGAGCGCGACGGACTACTTGTAGTAGCCGAAGACGTCCACGATCAGGTGGGTCTTGGAGCCCGCCGTGGCCTTGTAGACCCCGCTGAGCGAGGTCCCACCGAGATCGATCGTGAAGTTGTTGGCCCGGGTGTCGCCGAGCGGGAAGTTGAGCGTCGACGTCGTCGGGTTGGCCTGCGCCGTCGGCGTCAGCGAGACGTAGCCCGCCTTGGTCTGGCCGACGACCGTGACGTTGCCGATGATCGCCTTGGCATCGCTGCCAACTCCGCCTTGGTTGGCCACGGCCCAGGTCCGCGGCGTGTTCGCCACGAACTGGTTCGAGAGGCCTACGCCGAACCGCGTATCGAGGATCCGCGACCCGTCGACCGGGACGAACGTCATCCCGGCAAGGCCATCGAGGAAGTAGCCCGTCACGTCGAGCAGGACGTGGGCCGAGCCGCCCGAAGCCTTGTAGACGATCGACAGGTCGCCGACGCCGTTGAGCGGGACGGTCACGCCGTTCGCCCTGGTGTCGCCGAGCGGGAAGTTGAGCGTGGATGTCGTCGGGTTCGCCGTCGGGTTCGGCGTGATCGACAGGTAGCCGGCCCGTGTCTGGCCGACCACCGTCAGGTTGCCGGTGATCGCCCGGGCGGCCGCCGGGATGTTGTTCGCCCCGGCGATGCTGAGCGTCCGCGGGATGTTCGGGCTGGAACGCACCCGACAGGCCGATCCCGAAGCGGCTGTCGAGGACGCGGACCGGTGCCCGCTCGTAGAACGTCGTGCCGTCAGTGGCCACCTGGAAGTAACCGGTCACGTCGAGCAGGACGTGGGTGGTCGAGCCGGCGGGTGCCTTGTAGACGATCCAGAGGTCGCCGGCGCCATTGAGCGGCACGGTCACGCCGTTCGCCCGGGTGTCGCCGGCCGGGAAGTTCAGGACTGACGAAGCCGGGTTCGCGGTCGACGTCTTCGTGATCGAGAGATAGCCAGCCCGGGTCTGGCCGACCACCGTCAGATTGCCGGTGATCGCGATGGCGTCTGGCGGGGATGCCATTGGCGCCGGCAATGCTGAGCGTGCGCGGCACGGTTCGCCTGGAAAGCGCCAGCCAGGCCCTTGTTGATCCCGGGCCGGGTGTCGAGGACCCGAACGGGCGGCGTCAACGACTTGTAGACCGTCTCGGGCGGCGGCTGGACGGTGATGTAGCCGGTCTTCGTCTCAGCGTCGCTGCCGCCGCTGTTGGTCGCCGTCAGCCTGACGCCGTACGTCCCGGGGTTCGCGTAGACGTGGCTGGGGTTCTTGACAGTCGAATCAACGGAGCCGTTGTTGTCGAAGTCCCAGGCCCAGCTGGTCGGCGTGTTCGTCGAGGTATCGGTGAACTGGACCGTCAGCGGCGCTGTGCCGCTTGTCGGGGTCCCCGTGAAGTTGGCAACGGGTGGCGGCGGGTTCGAAACGACGATGTAGTTCGTCTTCGTCTCGATGTCGCTGCCGCCGCCGTTCGTCGCCGTCAGCTTGACCGTGTACGAGCCGGCGTTCGGAATAGACGTGGCTGGGGTTCTTGACGGTCGAGTCGACGGTGCCGTTGTTGTCGAAGTCCCAGGCCCAGCTGGTCGGCGCGTTTGTCGAGGTGTCGGTGAACTGGACCGTGAGCGGCTTGAGACCGCTCGTCGGGGTCCCCGTGAAGTTGGCTACGGGTGGCGGCGGGTTCGAGGCGGTGACGTAGTTCGTCTTTGTCTCGATGTCGCCGCCGGCCACGTTCGTCGCCGTCAGGGTGACCGTATAGCTCCCGGCATTGGCGTAGACGTGGCTGGGGTTCTGAGGGTCGAGGTCCCGCCGTCGCCGAACGTCCAGGCCCAGCTGGTCGGCGCGTTCGTCGAGGTGTCGGTGAACTGGACCGTGAGGGGCTTGAGGCCGCTCAGCGGGGTCCCGGTGAAGTTCGCAACAGGCCGCACGGGGCATGGACCGCCGACGCAGTTGTGGAGATAGTGGCGAGTGGGGATATTCGTCGCCTCGACGAGGATCCCCGTCGCGGCGGTCGTCCGCTGCTTCGTCGACGTGGCGTCGTTGATCGCAACCTCGGTGGCACTCTGGATGAAGGGCGTCCCGATCGAGGCGGCCCCGAAGTTCAGCGTCGCGAGCGGGGCGGTGCGCCGGTAGATCGCCTGCGGGCCGGTCGCGGCCTGCTCAGGACTGGTCAGGAAGACGTTTGCCTGGTTCGCTGCGTCGTCGAGGACCAGGATCGGTCGGGTACCGCCGACCGTGACGGTCGTGACCGGGTGAGATGCCCACGAGCCGGCCGCCCCGGCCGAACCGGTCCGCTTCAGGACCGTGATCAGCGGATCGCCCCCGTTCGGGGCCGGGTCGTCGTTCCGGTTCGTCTTGACGGCGGCCAGGATGTTGCCGGTCGCATCAGTCTTGACGCTGATGTGGCCGTCGGCGTCATAGGCGTTGGCGGTCTTGAACGCGTCCTCGCGGGCCTGCCACGTCCCGACCGGGTCGACGTTCGCATGAGCCACGAAGTAGAACGCGTCGTCGCTGGCGGCCTGGTTGGACCAGACGACGCCGACGCCGCCGTTCATGATTCGCGATCGCCGCGGTGTCGTTGGCGGTGATGTTGTTGCCCATGTTCGGCAGGTCGAACGGCGCCCCCCAGGTGACGCCGTTGTCGGTCGAGCTCGTGATCCGGACCCGGTTTCCCTGGGTGAACGCGACCCACAGGTCGTCGTTGCCGTCCTTGGCGATCGTCGAGAACCCGGTTCCGGCAGCCGTCCCGGCGATGAGCTTCGGGAAGCCGCCGGACGAGCGCGTAGGTGTTCGAGGCCGTGTTGTACGTGTACCTGTAGATCCGCAAGTCGCGGCCGACGGTCCCCGCCGGACCCTCCGCGCGAGCCGAGGCGACGTAGACGACGTTGGCGTCTGAGAGCACGTCGCCATGCGAGCGGTTGCGATCGTCGACGGCGACGTTGGTGTTCGTCCAGTTCTGCGTCGCCATGTCGAAGCGCCAGATGCGGAACTTCGCGGCCGGCGTCGAGCGGGGATCGAACCTGACCCCGAACCAGAAGCCGTCGTTCGTCCAGAGCTTGCTCTGGCTCCGGTTGGCTGTGACGTCGTCGCCGCCGGGCGCGGCCGGATCGCCGTACTGGAGGTCGTCGCGCCAGCCGACGGTGACCGGGGTGGCGGCCGAAACACTGCCCGCGAGACCTGAAGCCAGCGAGGCCAGGATGAGGATCGCAAGAAGTCCGGCGATCCGGCGAGCGTGGGCGCGTGCGGCGGCGCGGCTTGTCGACGGCATGCGGGTAACCCCCGAAGTACTCGGAATGATCTGTGCTGGGTGGTCGATGGTAGCCGAGGCCGGCTGTTCCCGGCATTACAAAAGGGAAGGCTCCGTTGCCGACTGGCAACGAAGCCGTTGAGAGTTGCGTCCCGCGGGTCGACCCGCGGCAGCGTTACCTCGGGAAGAGCCAGTCGGCGTAGCCGAAGCTCTTGCCGGCGGTCGTGGCGGTCGGCGCGGCGAACGAGGTCCCGTACCGGCGGTTCACGAGCCACGGCTGCCATCGGTCGTCACCGGCGGCCGGGTACCCGAGGACGTGGATCCGGGTGAACGCTCGCAGGATCGCGCGGTTCTGCCAGTCCCAGGCCGGATAGCCGTTCCTGGAGAGGAGCTCCGCCTGGAGCACGGTGCCCTGGAGGGCCTCCCAGGTGTAGCTCTGGCCGAGGTCGCCAACGACGGGGCTCGAGCCGCCGCGACGCATGTCGTCGGGCATGATCCCGTCCATCGTGACGCCGCCGCGCGAGGAGCCCATGGCGTTGATCCCGACCGGGGAGAGCGCGTTCGCCTGCCAGGTGAGGTCGTCGCCGTAGGTGAATGACGCGTACGAGGTCCGGTCACCGAGGTAGCCCTTGAAGACCTTGGCCGCCCGGGCGAGGTCGGTCATGTCGCCGAGGTAGAGGTCGGTGGCGATGCGACCGGCGCCGGAATGGGTGCCCCAGTTGTTCGGGCGCTTCTCGTGCATGCTGACCAGCGTGTAACCGCGGTCGGGATTGGCCCAGGTGCGGAGCCTGCTGAGCCAGCTCATCCAGGCTGGGTCGCGCCAGCCGACGAGGTCGGCGGCCAGGACGAGCGGTGCGACGCCTCGGGCGATGCCGAGGGTATCGCCGGGATACTCAGTGCCGACGGCGGCCTTGAGCATCGTGATCGTGTCGGTGCGGTACTTGACGATGCCGGTTCGCGCATAGACCAGCGCCTTGGCGAGGGCCGTGACGTCGTTCGGGTCGTCCTGGTTCGAGAGGTTCGGGGAACCCACCGGGAGATCCGCGCGGGCCTTCAGCGCGAGCCACGCCGTGCCGCTCATCGGGAGCGACATGAGCGTTGCCCGGTCGATGAGGATCGTGCCGCTCGCCGGGGCCGGACCTGTCGTCGGGGCGGGGGTGGGGGCGGGCGTCGCGGTCGGCGCCGGCGTTGGGGTCGAGGTCGGCCGGGGGGTCGCGGTCGGCGCCGGCGTTGGGGTCGAGGTCGGCCGGGGGTTGCCGTCGGGGCGGCGGTCGGGGTTGGCGTCCGCGTCGGGCTCGGGCTCGCCGTCGCCGTTGGCGTCGGAGCTACCGTGGGTGCGGCGCGTCGGCGCGGGCGTGGGGGCAGCCGTCGGCGCGGGCGTCGGGGCAGGGGTTGGCGCGGGCGTCGGGGCAGGGGTTGGCGCGGGCGTCGGGGGAGGCGTGACGACCGGCGTCGGGTTCGGCGTCGGGGCCGGAGTCGGCTCAGTATTGCTCGAGGTCACCGTGACGATGAGCTCGGCAACGATCAGGGAGTTCGAGAGCGCCCGAACGGTGTGCTTTCCGGCCGCAACGCCCGGCATGACGACCGCCATGCGGAACTTGCCCTTGCCGGTGACGCGATACGGGCCCAGGTCCCGGGTGCCATCAAGCACGATCGTGCCGCGAGTGCCGGCGGGGAAGCTCTCGGCGCGGATGGTCACCTTCGTGCCGGCCGCGATCGTCGTCGGCGTCGCGGTGAGGGTCGGGCCGCTGGCGGCCGCGGAGGCAGACAACAGGAGGATCGCTGGAAGGAGGAGGGCGATCGGGATAGTGAGAATGGCGTCGCGAACGCGCGAGCCGCGGGAGCGCCGGTCCGAGATCGGTGGTTTCGGGACGATGAGCACGCGATCTCGAGGATCGGCGACGCGGATGTTTCGCATGGGGGCGACTCCTACCGGCGGGCCCGTGCGGGCAGGCAGGCGGGAACTACCGATTGCCGCTGTGACGTCGCGGCGATGCTCAGACGGCAGCCCGGCTACCTGTTCCCAGGTCCGAAGCTTTGCGACCCCGCCTCACGACGGGTGTGCCTTTGGTCGGGGATTCCGCGGCAGAGGTCAGCGGAATGAGGACTCCCCTACCTTGCCCCACGATCCGCGCCGGGCCAAGCCCGACCTTGGTCCGTCCGCGGCTGGCGTGTTGGTTGGGGGTTGTGATACGGAAGGTGCGCTAGGGTGCGGTACATACGTCGCCCCCGGCGGAGGTCCCCCGGCCGCCCCACCGCGATTTCCGTGGCGCCGACGCACCACCCGTCGGGCCGCGGGGCGAAGCCTCACCACAGCACCGGGCCACGGCGACTTCACGTACGATCGCGAGATGGCCGACCGCGACATCTACGACGCCGGACCGACGGACCGCAAGCCGCCCTTCCGCTTCTCGGCCCACGCCCGGGTGTGGTTCTCCGACACCGATGCCCAGGGCGTCGTCTACTACGGCCGGTACCTGCCCTACTTCGACCACGCCCGGCTCGAGTACCACCGCCATCTCGGGCTGCGGGCGCTATGGCAGGGCGAACAGGAGTTCGTGATGCGGGCGATGAGCGTCGAGTACGAGGCGCCGGCGGTCTTCGACGACCTGCTGGAGGTCTTCGTCCGGACGTCCCGGATCGGCCGCTCGAGCGCGACCGTCGAGTGCGCCGCCTATCGAGTCGACGATGACGTCCTGATGTGCACCGCCGTCCAGACACTCGTCCTGATCGAGGTCGCCCGAGCGCCGCCCGACGCCGATCCCGCCGCCGTACCGCGCAGCGATCGAGGCCTTCGAGGGCTCCTAGGGCGTGTAGGTGACGTTCACCGAGACGAAGTCGAGCAGGTAGTCCTTGTTCGGCTGGTTCGTCGCATCGGTGAACCGAACCCGGAAGTTGGCGTTGCTGAACTCGCCGGCCGTCCAGACCTTGCCCCAGGTGTCGGCCGCGCCGCCGAACAGGTACGTCGTCTCCGCGGAGCTCGTCAGCGTCAGGACCTTGGCGGCCGTCCAGGTCGCCCCGCCGTCACCCGACAGCTCGACGCAGAGGCGCGACGTGCCACCGTTGTTGTTCATCCCGACGTCGGCCCGGACAAGGATGCCGCTGACCAGGGTCACGCTGCCGGGCATGCCCAGCGAGAAGTCGCGGAACCGGTGGCGGTCGTTCGCAGCGTTCACGCAGGCCGCCGAGCGGGCGCCGGTCCCGGTGTTCGAGTCGGTCGCCATGACGCTGTCGTCGGCGCAGGCGCTGGCGGTGGCGATCTCGTAGCCATTGCCGTCGCCACCGGTGTCGGCCGCACTCGTCCCGCAGGCCTTCGGCCCCGTGCTGACCGGGCCCACGGAGATCGCCACGCTCGTCTGGTTGCTGTTGACGCTGCGCCAGTTCTGGAAGTACGAGCGGAGGACGTAGTAGAACAGTCCCACGCCCGCCGCATCGGTCGCGCTCGAGGCAGTGCCCGGCGTCGCCGTCCCGACCAGCACGTAGCCGCTGCCGCTCGTCGTGCTCCGCCAGATCTCGTAGCCGGCGGTGTAGGCGTCGACGCTGGGGGTCCAGGTGAGGCTCGCCGTCAGGCCGATCGGGGCCGCGGCGAGATTCGTGGGCGGTGCGAGCGTATCGGTCGAGAAGGAGACGGTCGAGGCGTCCTGGTCAGTGAGGCGGGCGAGCGTTTTCTGGCCGGTCACCCCAACGAGGGCGACGGCCACGAGCAGGGCCGACAGGACGAACCGCTTGTGCACGAGACGCCCGTCAGCCGGGCCGGCGGGTGGTCGGCCTCGACGCGGTCTGCATCGGCGAGTTCCGGTGCTGCCGCGAGGCTCGCATGAAGGCGAGCTTCTCGGAGCGGCTCAGACGGGCGCCGCCCAGGAAGCCGCCATCGGGCGCGAGGTCCCGTGGCGCGACCGGTCGCGCGGCGATGGGCTCGCCCTGGCTTCGGTCGATCCCCGGAACCAGCCTCACCGTGTACTTCGTGCCCCGCTCCAGCTCGAGTGATTCGAGCAGCCAGGCCGCGGCGAGCAGCACGGCAGCGAGACCGACGACGAAGAGGACACCGGTCGGGAGCGACAGCAGGGCAAGCAGGTAGCCGGCAAAGGGGATGGCCAGCTCGGTCCGCCCGACGACCGCCGAGTTGTGGATCAGCGTCGGGTCCGGGGTGGCGTTGGCGTCGCCCTGCGTCCGGATCCAGCGGCCGTCCGGTCGGTCGACGACCTCGATGATCCGATGCGTGTAGATGGCGTTCTTCTCGCCCGCGTGAAGCGTGACGACGTCGCCGACGGCGAGCGTCTCGGCCGGGACGGGCCGGATGACGATCGCGGCCCCGAGCCCGATCGCGGGCTCCATGGAAGAGCCGCCGACGATGATCGTCTGGCGGCCGGTGAGCGGTACGAGCTTCGCGAGCAGGATGCCCATCAGCACGATGACGACGAGCGCGATGAGCAGGAGGTCGAGGAGTCGCCGCAGGCCGGCAGTCGCCGACGCGAGGATCCTCATCTATGCCTCCAAGTTGTTGATCGGGTGATCGCCGGCCGGGAACTGGGCTGCGACCCGCCGAATGGCAGGTCGCAGCGCAGTGCAGCCGACGTGTGACTTACGGGTTGTTGGCGGTCTGTTCGGCCGGGAACAGGAAGGTGGCGAGGGACGTGGCGCCCTGGAAGGTGTTGTTCGTGGCGAGCGCCAGGCTCACCTGGAAGCACAGCACTTCGCTGGCGCCACCGATGAGGACGCGGTCGCCCGCGTCAGCACCCTGGGCAGCGCTGCCGAAGCCGGCGCCGTCGAGCGCCGTGCCGGCGGGGACAACGACCGCACCGTCGAAGTCGTCGCAGGCGCCGTCGAGGTCTTCCTCGCGGACCGCGACGTCCAGCTCGTCGCCGAGCGCGTTCGTCGCGGTGGTCGACATCGCGTAGCGGAAGTCGGCGGTCCCGGCGTTCGAGATCGTCAGGCTATCGGCGACCGTGTCGCCGGGCATCATCGCGGTGATCGCGGCCATGACGGCCGGGTTCGACTCGATGTCGATCGTGCCGGTCGTGAACGACCACGTCGAGCTGTCCTGATCGGTGAAGAGCGCGAGGGACACGGAGCCGGCGCCGATCGTCAGCGCCGAAAGCGCGGCAAGGAGCGCGGCAATCCCGCGACGCCGCTTGCGGCGGCGGTCGACCTGGCGCTCGATCACGAGTTGATCCATTTCGGGCATTCCCCTTCGTCGTTGTGTGCTCGGCATACGCCGAGAACCAGTGCTGTATTTCGATCGGGCGTCGGCTACGGGCGACAGGACTCGCGATGCCCGAACGGGTGACGCCGTTCCACCCGATAGTCATGCGCAAACTACGTAGGGAGATACAGGACGAGGGGACCACAAATGCCAGTACCTTCGTCATGGCGGGTGTGGTGCGGAGGGGTTGCGAGGGGCGCGGTCCGGGACCGGGACGAACGTGGCGCGTGGGTGCACCGGCCCGCCGTACGGCGAAGCCCGCCCTGTCAGGCTTTGTCTGGCGGGCTCCCGGCGTCGCGGAGGCGCTCGTCGTAGCGCTCGTCGCGCCAGGCGAGGGCGGCCTTGAGCCCATCGCGCCGGACGATCTCGTCGAACGCCCGGGACGTCTCCGACATGTTGACGAACGACTGGATATCGAGCCCCAGCTCGACTGCCTCGGCGAAGCCGGCGACCTCCATCGCCCGGTTGAGCATCAGCTTCGTCGGCGCCATGACGTCCGGCGGGACGCGGGCGAGCCGATCCGCCAGGGCGTCGACTTCGGCGGCGAGCTCCGCTGCCGGCACGACCCGGTTGATGAGGCCGATCCGCTCCGCCTCGCGGGCGTCGATCAGGTCGCCGGTCATGAGCAGCTCGCGCGTCTTCTTCTGGCCGATGAGGAACGGCATCAGCAGAGTCACCGGCGCCGAGCCGAACCTGATCTCCGGCTCGCCGAGCCGGGCATCGTCGGACGCGACGATGAGGTCGCAGGCCATTGCCAGCTCGAGACCGCCGGCCAGGGCGTAGCCGTGGACCTGGGCAATCACGGGCTTCGGGCAACGCCAGACGGCGAGGGTCGCGGCGACGTCCTCACCGAGGACCGCGCGCCACTCCCAGGCACTCCCCGGCTGGCCCTCGGACAGGTCGTAGCCCGCGCAGAACGCGCGGCCGGCCCCGGCGAGAGCGATGACCCGGACCGCGTCGTCGTTCGTGGCGTCCTCGATCGCCTCGGTCAGCGCCTCGCGCAGCTCCCTGCTGATCGCGTTGAGCTTGGCCGGCCGATTCAGGGTCAGCCGGACGCCCCACGACGTTGGCTCGCGCAGGACGAGGTCGGCGTCGCCGCTCATCCGGGCTCCAGGACGACGAGCGCGTCGACCGCGATCGCGCCGTCGGGGCCGGCGATGACGGGGTTGAGATCGATCGCCCGGATGTCCGGGCGGGCGACCGCCAGCGCGCCGAGCGCGACGAGGATCGCGGCGACGGCCTCGCGATCGATCGCCGGCCGGCCCCGCGTGACATCCAGCAGCCGGGCGCCGCGGAGCTCCGCCAGCATGCTGAGCGCCTCGCTCGCGGGAACCGGCGCGAGGCGGAGGGAGACGTCGTCGAGGACCTCGGCGAGGACGCCGCCGATGCCGACGAGGACGATCGGGCCGAACTGCGGGTCGCGGCTGACGCCGGCGATGAGCTCGAGACCGGGCGGCGCCATCGGCTCGACGAGCAAGCCCCGGATCGTGGCCGTGCCGGCGGCCGTCAGCCTCGCGCCGAGCGCGAGCAGCTCCTGGCGCGGCGCGGCGGACCGCGTCGTCGCCGGCGAGGTTCAGCCTCACCGCGCCGACGTCGCTCTTGTGGGCGAGGCCCTCGGCGTCGAGCTTCAGGGCGACGCTGCCACCGATCTCGGCGGCGGCCGCAACGGCGGCGTCGGCGTCGGCGGCGGCGCGCACCGCCACGACGGGGATGCCGGCAGCGGCCAGGAGAGCCAGGCTTTCGCGCTCGGAGAGCGCGCGGGCGTCACCGGCAGCTGGACGCGCTCCCGGGTTCGGTGTCATAGCCCCACGGCGTCCGATCGGCCGCCAGCGCCGGCCAGCCCGCCCGAATCGGGCCCCCGTCGAGCCGTCGTGTTCGGGCGCCCTCCCAGGCCGCGAGCGACGCGATCGCCGTGAACGCCTCGACCGTCCCGCGGAGGATCGGCACGCCGCCGGCCTCGTCGAGGTGCGCGCTGCGTCTCCGGCGGCGGCTCGCCCGAGGTCAGCGAGATGTAGACCGGCATCAGCTCGGGCCGATCCGACGTCGCGCGGATCAGCTCGTCGGTCACGTCGTGGGCCGTCTCGACCTCGCCGGGGAGCGATCGGTACGGGAAGTCGTGGACGATCGCGAGGACGTCGTAGGCGCCGGAGTCGGCGAAGGCATCGAACGCCGCGGCGTAGGCCGTCGTCGGGTCGGTCGCGCCCCACGGGTCCAGCGGGTTGCCGACGTAGCCGAGCGTCGGAAGGTCGCGCAGGAGCCGGGCCCGGGTCTCCGCCGGGACGGGCGGCAGGTCGATGCCCGGTTCGCGGCGCGAGGTCGGCGATGAGCGAGGCCTCGCCGGTCGACACGGTCACGACGCCGGTCCGGCCGCGGCCCACGCTCCGCCCGAGCCGGCGGCAACCCGCCACGAGCTCCGCCGTCTCGAGCAGCTCGTCGAGGTCGTCGCAGCGGATGACGCCCGCGGCCCGCAGGGCGGCATCGGTTGCCCGGTCCTCGCCCGCGAGCGAGCCCGAGTGGGCGACCGCCGCGGCCTGCGCCTGCGGACTGCGGCCAACCTTGACGACCATGATCGGCTTGCCGAGCTCCAGCGCGTGATCGGCCAGGGCGAGGAACCGCTCCGGCCGCTTGAAGCCCTCCATGAACAGGATGACCGAGTGGGTCTCCGGGTCGTCGAGGCAGTAGGCGAGGAAGTCGCAGGCGTCGAGGACGACCTCGCTGCCGCAGCCGATGACCCGCGAGAAGCCGATCCGCGACCCGGAGTGGATGAACGCGTCCGTCACCGAACCCGACTGGGCGATGCCCGCCACGCCGCCCCGCGGCAGCCACGGATTGACGTCGCCGATGTACGTCGCCGCGTTCGTCGTGAGGTCGATCATGCCCATGCAGTTCGGGCCGAGCAGGGCGATCCCGTGGCGGATCGCGATCTCGCGGACGTCGCGCTGCATCTGCGCCGCCGCCTCGCCGCCCTCGACGACGCCGCCGCCGGGGATGATCACGCTCGGGACGCCGGCGAGGGCGGCCTCCTCGGTGACGGCGGCCGCCCGGAGCGGGTTGAGCGCGACGAGGACCGTGTCCGGGATCTCGGGCAACGCGTCGAGCGATGGGTAGCACGGCTGGTCGTAGAGCTCGTCGTAGCGCGGGTTGACGAAGTGGCAGCGGGTCGCGCTCTTCATGACGGTCAGGTTGTGCTGGACGGTCTTGGCGATGCCACTCCGCGGCGACGCGCCGACGACGGCGATGGAGCGAGGAGCGAAGAGCGGCCGGAGGTCGATCGCCCGCGGCGTCGTCGGGGCGACGGTCGGGCGCCTCGGTCGCCTTGCGCCCGCGTCGGCGCTCACCCGACGACCCTCGACACGCCCCGCTTCTCCATCGCCCGGGCGACGATCAGCCGCTGGATCTCCGAGGTGCCCTCCCAGATCCGGTCGACCCGCAGCTCGCGGAAGAAGCGCTCGGCGGGGTACTCGCGCATGTAGCCGCGGCCACCGAAGACCTGGACGACCCGGTCGGCGCACCGAAACGCGGCCTCCGAGGCGAACAGCTTGGCGAGCGACGCCTTGGCGTGGACGACCTTCGGGTCCGCGCCGGTGTCGGCGAGCCAGGCCGCCTCGCGGGTGAGCAGCCGCGCCGCGGACGCGTCGGCGGCCGAGTCGGCGAGCGGGAACGAGACGCCCTGGAAGTCGTAGATCCGCTCGCCGAACTGGTCGCCGGCCGGTCGCCCACTCGACGGCGAGCGCCAGCAGCCGCTCCATCGCCCCGCTGCAGCGCGCCCCGATGTGGATCCGCTCCTCGACGAACCACTCGTTCGTCAGCTCGTCGGCCTCCCCCACCCCGCCGAGGACCGCCGTCGCCGGGCACGCGGACGTCCTCGAGCACGAACTGCGGGTGGCGGTCGGCGAACGTGTGCATGTAGTCGGGGTCGTGCTTCAGCGTCACGCCGGGCGTGTCGTAGTCGACGAGGAAGAGCGTCGGCAGCCGCTTGTCGCCCTCGACGACGACGCAGTGGAAGATCATGAAGTCGGTGTCGTCGGGGCCGGTGACGAACCACTTCTCGCCGTTGAGGATGTAGTCGCCGGTGGCCGCGTCGCGCGTCGCGGTCGCCGCGAGCGTCCGGGCGTCGGAGCCGGCGGCCTCCTCGGTGACCGCGTAGCTCGCCGGACCGCTCGCCGCGGAGCGACGGGTCGAGGTAGCGCGCGCGCTGCTCCGGCGTCGCGTGGACGAGCGCGTTGTAGGCGCCCGGGATGTACGACCAGAGCCCGCCCGTCACCTGGCCGAGCTGCTCATGGACGATGACCTGCTCCAGGACCGTCCAGCCCTGGCCACCGACCTCCCGCGGCAGCGAGCCGCCGTGGAGCCGGGCCTCGATCGCGGCCTTGCGAAGGTCGCTCCCCTGCTTCCGCGACAGGCGCCCATTGGCCCGCTCGAACTCCTCCTCGAGCGGCTGGAGCACGTCGCGTCACGTATGCGCGGGCGCGCGCCTGGAGCTCGAGTTGCCCGGCGATCGAGCGTCAGGTCCATCGCGGGAGCATGATGCGCCCGCCGCGCCGCCGCCCCGCGCGTCCCGGGCGACGGGACGCGCGGCGTTTGGTCGGCACCTGGTCCGGCTCGCGGACCAACGAGCGGGTGGGACGGTTCGATCGAGCCAGATTCGGGCCCTCCTCCGCCTGTTGGTCCGGCTACCGGACCAGCCGACGGTGGAGCGGCACGATCCGCCGCCGATCCCAGTGGCCCGTTCGTCCGTTGGTCCGGCTGGCGGACCGGACCGCGAGTCAGTCGGGCGCGGACGGGTGGAACACGCGGATTTGACGTCCGGTGCAAACTACCGTCAGGACGGGCGACCCCCAAAAGCCGCGAGGTCACGCGCAGCGCCCGTCTACCGTCAATGCCCCGCCCTCCGAGCGGCCGGGCCATAACTTCGTTCGGCACGCCCCAGCGCGTCGTTCTGGTAGAAGGGAGCAGGATGTCGGGGATTCCGCCCAACGGCGCCCAAAGGGCGTCACGTCAAGCGGCCGGGGGAGTCACCCTCGGTCTACCTCGCAGAAACCGTCACCGCAGCGTCATCGTGGTCGGCCAGATCATCGTGGTGACCGCGCTGATCCTCTCGCAGCTGTTCGTCGACCCGGGACTTGGAAGCGCAGAGGCCGCCACGCGGCCCGTGCTCGTCTCGGCGGCCACGCTCAAGACAAAGCCGATGTCGGGCGCGGCCTGGAGAGGCCTGAAGGCCGTCGCCGATCAGGCCGTCGGCACCCTTACCCTGTCCGACCAGGACGAGAACTCGGACGTCATCGTCCTGGCCAAGGGGCTGGTCTACGCGCGGACCGGGACCACCAGCTACCGAACGGCCGTCATCGCCGCGTTGAAGGCAGCCAAGGGGACCGAAGTCGGCGGGGAGACGCTCGCGCTCGGCCGGAACCTGACGGGCCTCGTGATCGCCGCCGACCTGATCTCGCTGAAGACTGCCGACCCGGCATTCAACGACTAAGTTCAGGCCCTGGCTTCGCTCGCTGCTCACGAAGGTCCTGGATGAGCGGTCGCTCGTCGACACCCACGAGCAGCGCCCCAACAACTGGGGTACTCACGCCGGCGCGGCGCGGGTCGCGATCGCCGCCTACCTCGGCGATACGGCGCAGATGACGCGGGCGGCGAACGTCTTCAAGGGCTATCTCGGATCGCGCGCAACGTACGCTGGGTTCAAGTACGGCGACGACCTGACCTGGCAATGCGATCCCGCGAAGCCGGTGGGCATCAACCCCATCGGATGCACGAAGAACGGCGTCAGCATCGACGGCGTCATCCCGGACGACATGAGGCGCGGCGGTTCGTTCCGCTGGCCGCCGTCCGGCACGGAATATCCGTGGGAAGGCTTGCAGGGCGCACTCCTCCAGGCGGAGCTCCTCCGCGTCGCCGGCTATGACAGCTGGAACTGGGAGAACAAGGCGCTCCTGCGCGCTGTCCGATTCCTCTACAACCGCGCGAAGTGGCCGGCGGACGATGACGACGAGTGGCAGACGTGGCTGCTCGACGCCCGGTACGGCACGAGCTACAAGCTGGCGCCACCGGTCCGGCACGGCAAGAGCTTCGGGTTCACCGACTGGATCTACGGCCCGAGTTCCGGCGGCGGCACGGACCCGACGCCTGCGCCGACACCCGCCCCGACCCCGACGCCAAGGCCAACCCCCACGCCAGCTCCGACCCCCACGCCAGCCCCAACCCCCACGCCAACGCCGACACCGACACCGCCTCCCGGGCCGGCTACGGTCGGGACGACCGCGCCGTCGACCCGGATTCCCGGAGGCCTGTCATTCACGGCTGGGACCGTGCCGCTCTACACCGCGTGGACGGTCACCGGCGACGCCTCGACACTGAAGCTGATACCAGCTCCAGCAGTCGACCGACGGCGGATCATGGGCGAACATCGGCCTCGCGTCACCCACCTCGACATCCGCAATCGTCGAAGTGGCGCCGGGACGCGACTACCGCTACCGGGTCCGGGCATTCGACAAGCTCGATCGAGCGTCTGCATGGGCCACCGGCCCGACGCTCACAGCAAGCGTCGCCCAGGAGACCGATTCGGACGCTGACTACTCCGGCACGTGGATCACCGCCAGCCATTCCGACTATCTCGGCGGCAAGGCCCGCGCCTCGCAGTCGAAAGGCTCAGAAGTCAGGTTCACGTTCGACGGTCCGAGCTTCGGACTCGTCGGGCCGATGGGTCCGACCCGGGGCAAAGCCGACATCTACCTGGACGGCGAGCACCTGATCACCATCGATACCTATTCATCGAGCTTCCGCGCGAGACGCGTCCTCCAGACGATCTTCACGTCCGACGCCAGTCATACGGTCACGGTCCGCGTCGTCGGGACGTCGGGCCGACCGTGGATCGCCGTGGACGCGTTCTTCGTGATGCAACGGGAGTAGCCCGTTTCGTGCTCGTACCGTGATTGAACCCGCCGGGGCACCGGCGGGTTCGTCATGTCCCGGCCCATCGGTCCGGGCCGGGTCGGGCCGCCGCGTCCCGTCGGCGCCTGGTCCGGCTAGCGGACCAACGAGCGGGTGGGAGGGCTGAATCGGGCCGGATTCCCGGCTTCGTTCGCCAGTTGGTCCGGCTGGCGGACCAACAGACGGAGGAAGGGGCGGTTCGGGCGCCCCGTTCGTCCCTTGGTCCGGCTCGCGGACCAACGAGCGGGCGGGCGGGCTGAATCGGGCCGGATTTGAAGCTTCGTTCGCCAGTTGGTCCGGCTGGCGGACCAACCGACGGAGGAGCGGCGGTTCGGGCGCCCCGTTCGTCCCTTGGTCCGGCTCGCGGACCAACGAGCGGGCGGGCGGCTGAATCGGGCCGATTTGAAGCTTCGTTCGCCAGTTGGTCCGGCTGGCGGACCAAGCGACGGAGGAGCGCGTGGTTCGGGCGCCCCGTTCGTCCGTTGGTCCGGCTGGCGGACCGGGGGCCAGTAAAGCGCCGGTAAAGCCCCGAGTCGGATGATGCGAGCATGCCAACCCGCGAGCGACCGGCGGATCGAGGGCGCCGACGCGCGAAGGACGCCTTCAGGCGTTTGGGGCAGGAACATCGTCTGGCGCGCGTGGGCGCCGGCCTCAGCCTTCGGGATGTCGCGGCCGCTTCGTCCGCCTCGCATCAACAGCTCTTGCGTTTCGAGCGAGGGGAGTTGGAGCGCGTGTCGATCGCCGAGCTCGGAGCGTGGTGCGCTGTCGTCGGTCTCGACCTGGGCATTCGAGCCTACCCAGCCGGTGACCCGATCCGAGATCGCGCACAGCTACAGCTCCTCGAACGCCTCCGGGCGCGACTTCACCCGAGCCTGCGGTGGCGAACCGAGGTGCCGCTTCCGATCGAGGGCGACCTGCGGGCATGGGACGCGGAGATCACCGGCCGCGATCCGACGCCCTGGCGGGCCCGCGTCGAAGCCGAGACGCAGATCGCCGATGGACAGGCACTGGAGCGGCGCCTCGGGCTCAAGGTCCGCGACGACCCGAGCTGGTCACCTGATCCTGTTGGTGTCCGACACCCGGGCTAACCGTCGGGCGTTGGCGTCGATCGGGGTGGGATTGGACCACCTGGTGCCGGCCCGCGGCCGCGAAATGCTGGCGGCGCTGAGTGCAGGAACGGATCCAGGGCGCGGGGGAATCATCATCCTCTGAACCCGTCGGCACCTTGGTCCGGCTCGCGGACCAACGAGCGGGCGGGTCGGCTCAAACGGGCCGGATTCCGGGCTTCGTTCGCCACATGGTCCGGCTGGCGGACCAGCAGGCGGTGGAGCGGGCCGAATTGGGCGAGGTTGAGGGTCCCGTTCGCCGCTTGGTCCGGCTGGCGGACCAGGGATCAGGTCCGGGCGGGATCAGCCCGGCTGGGCCAGCACCATGATCCGGACTTCGGTCATGTCCTCGATCGCCCAGCGGAGGCCCTCGCGGCCCAAGCCTGAGTCCTTGACCCCGCCGTACGGCATGTGGTCGATCCGGTACGTCGGCACGTCGTTGACGATCACCCCACCGACCTCGAGCTCGTTGAACGCCCGCCACGAGTTCGCGAGGTCGTTCGTGAAGACGCCCGTCTGGAGCCCGAACATCGAATCGTTGACCTGCTTGATCGCGTCGCCGAAGTCGCTGAACCGGAACGCGACGGCGAGCGGGGCGAACGCCTCGTTCGAGCAGACCTGGGCCTGCGGCGGGACGTCGGTGAGGATCGTCGGTGGGAAGAAGTTGCCGTCGGCCTTGCCGCCCAGCAGGACCTTGCCGCCCATCGCTACGGCCTCGTCGACCCAGCGCTGGGTCCGCTCGGCGGCGGCCGCAGTCGACCATCGGCCCCAGCTCCGTCTCCGGATCGAGCGGATCGCCGATCTTGATCGACTTCGCGCCCTCGACGAAGCGCTTCATCAGCTCGTCCCAGATGTCGTCGTGGACGAACATCCGCTGGACGCTGATGCAGACCTGGCCGGCGTAGGTGAACGCACCGACGAGCAGCCGGCGGACGGCCCAGTCGAGGTCGGCCGACTTGTCGACGATCACTCCGGCATTGCCGCCGAGCTCGAGGACGACCTTCTTCTTGCCGGCCCGCTCCTTCATCCGCCAGCCGACCGACGGGCTGCCGGTGAACGTCAGCAGCTTGAAGCGCTCGTCCGCGACCATCTTGTCGCCGAGCTCGCGGGTCATCGGCAGGATGCTGACCGAACCGGCCGGCGGGCCGGCCTCCTCGATGATCTCGGCGACCGTCAGCATCGTGAGCGGGTCCTTCGACGGCGGCTTGAGGACGATCGTGTTGCCCGACGCGATCGCCGGCGACAGCTTGTGCGCGGCGAGGTTCGAGCGGGAAGTTGAACGGGCTGATCGCGGCGATCGGGCCGATCGGGAACCGGCGGGTGATGCCGATGCGGCCCTTCGACGCCGGCATCAGGTCGAGCGGGATCGTCTCGCCGACCATCCGCTCGGCCTCCTCGGCGCCGAGCCGGAACGTGATGACCGCCCGGTCGACCTCGATGAGCGCGTCGCGGATCGGCTTGCCGGCCTCGCGGGCCATGATCTTGCCGAGCTCCTCGCGGCGAGCCTTGATCCCGGCGCTGATGTTCCGCAGGATCGCGCCGCGCTCGTAGGCGGGCAGCGTCCGCGTCACCTCGAAGGCCGCGACGGCCGCCTCGACCGCCTCCTCGTACTGGGCCTCGCTGGCGTTGAACGTCGCGCCGGCCGGCTCGTCCGGATTGGCCGGGTTCGTGACGACCAGCGGATCGTCCGACTCGACCCAGCGGCCGGCGAGGAAGATCGGGTGCGGCTTGGTGCCGGCGGTGGTCGTCATCGGAAGAACTCCATGCAGGGTGGCCTGCGTGTCATCCTACAGCCGATGGCCCGAACGCCCGCCGCTCCCACCGACCTGCGCGCCGCCCTCCGCGTCCGTCCGGGCACGCGCGTCGACCTCGCGAAGGTCGATCCGGCGGCGACGTACGGCCGCACGAAGGACGTCCGCGGCCGAGGAGCTCGCGACGGGGCCTCGACCGGCTGACCGACCTCCAGGACCGGCTCTGGGCCGAGGGCAAGCACGGTCCTCGTCGTCCTCCAGGGGATCGATGCGGCCGGCAAGGACGGCACGATCCGCCACGTCGATGGGCGCGTTCAACCCGCAGGGCTGCCCGTGACGGCGTTCAAGGTCCCGTCGGCCGATCGAGCTGGCCCACGACTACCTGTGGCGCGATCCACCGGCGCGTCCCGGGCAAGGGCGAGATCGGCGTCTTCAACCGCTCCCACTACGAGGACGTCCTCGTCGTCCGGGTCCACGACATCGTCCCGAAGGCCGTCTGGTCGCGCCGCTACGACCAGATCAACGCGTTCGAGCAGCTGCTCGCCGAGGAAGGCACGACGATCGTCAAGTTCTTCCTCTACATCGACCGCGACGAGCAGCGCGAACGCTTCCAGGCACGGCTCGACGATCCCGACGAAGCGCTGGAAGTTCCGGCTCGGCGACCTCGAGGAGCGGAAGCACTGGGACGACTACATCGCCGCCTACGAGGACGCCCTGTCGCGCTGCTCGACGGACGAGGCGCCCGTGGTACGTCATCCCGTCGAACCGGAAGTGGTTCCGCAACCTCGCCGTCGCCGACATCCTCGCCGACACGCTCGACGACCTCAAGCCGCGCTATCCGGAGCCGACCGAAGACCTCACCGGCGTGATCGTCGAGTAGGGCACGCCGCGCTCAGGATCGCGAGCCGACCAGCCGGCCGACCAGGCCCCGCCAGCCGGCCTGGTTGTCCGCCTCGACCTCGATGGAATCCTTGCGGTCGGGGTCGCGCGCGACCAGCTCCTCGGCGACGGCGCGGACGTCGGCGGCGACCTTGGTGTCCGGCACAAAGGCCGTCACCGGAACCCCGGCCGCGGCCGCTTCGGGGACTCGGATGCTGTCCCGGATCGTCGCCTGGAACAGGTCCCCGTCATACGTCTGCCGGAGGCCCGAGATGACGTCCCGGGCATGGTTGGTTCGGCTGACTCGCCCCACGACGATGCCGGTCAGGACGAGACCGGGGTTGAGCTGCTGCCTGATCCGGGTCATCTCTTCGAGGACCGGCTCGATGCCCGACGCGTCCAGCCCGTGCGGCTGGAGCGGCAGCACTGCCTCGCGGCAGCCGCACAGCGCCGCGCTGGCGAGGTAACCGAGCGTCGGCGGGCAGTCGATCAGCACGAAGTCCCACGCGGCCGGCAGGCGTTCGAAGGCCCGGATCGCCCCGAGCGCGAGATCGACCTGGAGCGTCCGCTCCGCCGTGACGAGCCATGACGAGGCCGGGACGATGTCGACGCCCGCTGCCCGAGATGGCTGGGCCAGGTCGGCCAGGCTCTGGGTGCCGATGAACGCCTCGAAGAGCTCGCGCCCGTCCGTTGGACCCGGCCCGATCCAGGCCGAGGCCGATCCCTGGGGGTCGAGATCGATGAAGAGGGCGCGGCGGCCGGTCTCGCCTAAAGCCCCAGCGAGGCTGACCGCCGCCGCCGTCTTACCGCAGCCCCCTTTGCGGTTGATGATTGCAATCGTCCGCATCGGCTCCTCATCCGCGCGCTCGGCTGCCCCCGTCAGCCGCACGGCCCGAGCCGAACGGCGTCCAATTTCGATCCTACTCCCGCATCCGGCGGAGTCCAGCGGATTGGTGCCGACTTGCACCACCGGGATGGTTGCGATTGGCGGGGAGTGCCGCGGCTGGTCAGCCCTTCTTGCCGAACAGGGTCCCGAAAACGCCCCGGATGATGTCCTGGCCGGCCTTCGAGGTGAGGACCTTGCCGCCGGTCCGGATCGCCGTCTGGACCTGCTTGTCACGCCTCCGAGCCTCCGCCTGGCGGACGCGCTCGAGGGATGCCTGCCGCCGCGCTTCGGCTGCTCGCTGGCGCTCGGCGGCCTTCTCGGCGGCGGCCATCGCCCGCGCCTGGCGGGCGATCTCGCGCTGTTGCTGGGCGGGGGTCATGGTGTTGAGCCCGCCCGCGGAGGTGGGGCTCACCTGGTCGCGAACTGCGTTCTGCCCGGCGACGTCGACAGCCGCGGCCCGGGCGGCAGCGATGCGCGCGGAGATCATCTCGTGGGCGCTCTCCCGGTCGACGGCCGTCGCGTACCGCGTCGCCAGCAGGCTGGCCGCGATCCGGGCCTGGAGATCCGCCGGTGGCAGCGGCGCCATGAGCGAATCGGGCGGCAGGAGGCGGGTCGCGGCGAGCGGCGTCGGCACGCCCCGCGGCGACAGAACGGTGACGAGCGCCTCGCCGATGCCGAGCGACGTGAGCGTCTTCTCGACGTCGTAGCGCTCCGTCATCGGGAACGTCCGGGCGGTCTTGCGCAGCGCGTCGGCGTCGTCGGGCGTGAACGCCCGGAGCGCGTGCTGGATCCGGTTGCCGAGCTGGGCCAGGACCGACGACGGCACGTCGGTCGGCGCCTGGGTGACGAAGTAGACGCCGACGCCCTTCGATCGGATGAGCCGGGCCGTTCGCTCGATCTGGTCCATCAAGGCTTCGGACGCGTCGTCGAACAGCAGGTGCGCCTCGTCGAAGAAGAAGACGAGCTTCGGCTTCGGCAGGTCGCCGGCCTCGGGCAGGTGCTCGTACAGCTGGGCGAGCATCCAGAGCATGAACGTCGAGAACATCCGGGGCTGGTCCATGACGTCGGACAGCTCGAGGATGCTGACGACGCCCTGGCCGTCCGGCGTCGTCCGGAGCAGGTCGCCGACCTGGAACTCGGGCTCGCCGAAGAACGCGTCGACGCCCTCCTGCTCGAGGACGATGATCGAGCGGAGGAGGACGCCGACCGACGCGCTCGACATCCCGCCGTATTCCTCGAGGATCGGCTTGCCCTCGTCCGACGCGAGGTACTTGAGCGTCGTCGCCAGGTCGGCGAGGTCGAGCAGCGGCAGCTGGTTGTCGTCGCAGTACTTGAAGATCAGCGACAGGATCGAGGTCTGCGTCTCGTTGAGGTCGAGGACCTTGCCGAGCAGCAGCGGTCCGAACGACGAGACGGTCGCCCGGACCTGCGCGCCGAGCAGTCCCGACAGCGACAGCAACTCGACCGGGTGGCCGGACGGCTCGAACGTCCAGTCGAGCGATGCCGCCCGCTCCTGGATCTTGGGGTTCGCCGCATCGCCGGGCGCGGCCATGCCCGAGACGTCGCCCTTGATGTCGGAGATGAAGACCGGCACGCCGGCCTTCGACAGCTCGCCGGCGAGCAGCTGGAGGGTCTTGGTCTTGCCGGTGCCGGTCGCCCCGGCGATCAGCCCGTGGCGGTTCATCATCGACAGCGCGACCTGGACCCGTGCCTCGTTGTAGAGCTCGCCTTCGAGCATCGGGCTGCCGATCACGATGGACGGCTCGTCCAGGGCATAGCCCGTCGTCATCTCGTCGCGGAACGACTGGTCCATTGGTTGCGGCTCCCGCTCAGATGAGGTGCGCCACCTGTACGCCCGGGGGTCCGGAGCGTACCATCGTCGGCCCGGGAGGATGGAGCGAGAAGAGGAGGATCCCGTGAAGATTCAGGATGTCGAGGGGATCGGTCCGGAGTTCGCCGCGAAGCTCAAGGACGCCGGAGTCGACACGACCGAAGCGCTGCTCCAGCGCGCGGGCGATCGTCGGGGTCGCGAGGACTTGGCGCAGGCGACCGGCCTCACCGAACACCAGCTGCTCAAGTGGGTCAACCATGCCGACCTGATGCGAATCAACGGCGTCGGCTCCGAATACGCCGACCTGCTCGAAGCGGCGGGCGTCGATTCGTGCGCGGAGCTGGCGCAGCGGAATGCCGCCAATCTCGCCCAGACGTTCCTCGAGCTCGACGCCGCGCGGCCGAACTGGATTCGCCAGATCCCGTCAGAGGCCACGGTCACAGCATGGATCGCCGAAGCGCAGTCGATGGAGTCTGTCGTCGCCCACTGACCTCGGCTCGCGTCTCGAATCGAACGGCCCGCCGGGACGGCGGGCCGTTGTTGTTGCGAGGTGTCCCCGACCGGACTGCTAGTCGAAGTAGCCCGAGAGGTCGAAGATGAGGTGGGTCGTCTTGCCCGGGGACGCCTTGTAGACGAACCATGACCGGCCGCCCGCGTTGAGCGGAAGCGTGGCGCCGTTGGCCCGCGTGTCGCCGAGCGGGAAGTTGAGAATCGATGTCGTCGGATTGGCATCCGAGTTCAGCGTCGCGGAGACATAGCCGTCGTCAGTCTGGTTGACGACCGTCAGGTTGCCCGTGACGACCTCGGCCGACAAAGGCGCACCCCAGTGGCCGGCCACGTCGAGCCGCCGCGGCGAGCTGGAGGTGAACGGACCGGACAGCCCCGACAGCGGGACGTTTCGGGTATCCATGACCCGGCCCGGGGTCAACGGATAGAAGAGCAGGCCCGAGGGGTCATCGACGAAGTAGCCGGTGACGTCGAGCAGGACGTGGGCAGAGCGAGCACCCGGAGCCGTCGTCTCGTAGACGATCCAGAGGTCGTCCTGGGCATCGAGTGGCGCGACGAAACCATTCGCCCGGGTGTCGCCGAGCGGGAAGTTGAGGTTCGAGGTCGAGGGGTTCGAGTTCGAGACCGGCGTGATCGACAGGAACCCGGCGCCGGTCTGGCCGGTGACGGTCAGGTTGCCCGTGATCGCCACTGCAGCGGCTGGAACGTGGGCCGGACCGATCGACAGCTCCCGCGGGACGTTCTTCTGGAATGCCCCGCTCAGCCCGATGCCGAACCGGCTGTCCAGCGCGCGAACCGGCGTGATCAGCTTGTACTCGGCTTCGTCAGGGCCGGCCACGAAGTAGCCGGTGACGTCGAAGATCAGCTGGGTCGTCCGGCCAGACGGGGCCTTGTAGACCGCGGCAAGCTTGCCGTCGGGCGAGAGCGGGATGGTCACGTTGTTCGCCCGGTTGTCGCCCACCGGGAAGTTGATCGTTGAACTGAGTGGGTTAACAACCGCCGTAGGTGTGACCGACAGATAACCGCCGGATGTCTGGTTGGTGACGGTCACGTTGCCGGTGACGGCGAGCGCTTCGGCCGGGATGCCAAGCTCGCCGGCCACATCGAAGACGCGCGGTACGTTCGCCGCGAAGGCGCCGGAGAGTCCCACTCCGAACCGCGTGTCGAGGACGCGGTTCGGCGTGATCGGAACGAACGTCGTGCCGCCGGTCTGGAGCTGAGTGATCTCGGTCGCCCAGTTGTTGAAGAGCGGGCCACCGGCAACGGCGTACTGGTTGCCCTGCCAGACGGCGTTCGGGACCTGCGGGTCCTGGGCGACGCCGACGTAGTCACCCCACCGGCCGCCGGAATAGGTGGCCGTGCCGACGGACAGGGGGTTCCGGTCGCTGATCGAGTTGTTCGCTGCCGCGGCATCCTGGTATGCCGCATAACTCGTTGGGTAGTGCCCGGCGGCCGTGCCCGAGCGCGTCCACACGACGTGCAGATCGTCGTTCAGCGCATAGCCCACACCGCCCATGTAGAGGTCATGCACGTTCTGGGCGATGAGGAAGTCCTGGATAAGGGTGGGATTGGCCGGAGTCGCCGTGTTGAGCTCGCTGACGCGGACGCAGTCCCGCGTCTCGGCCACGCCACCCACGGGATCGCACGGATACGTCGACACGAAGACGAGCTTGTTGTCCTTCCAGACCGCATCGGTCGGCCTCTGGTCGACGGCACCGAGGATCCCGTCGACGTCTCCGGGCTGTTGAGGCGGAGGCGGTATCGCGAACGGCGAGATGACGTTATCGAGCTCCAGGGGCGTGAACGTCGTGGATCCGCCGACCGCCGGGCGTGCCGGTAATCCGCGCATAGGCGACGTCCGCGTCGAACCGCTCCGCGACAGCGAAAACGGTCGCGGATGTTGCGGGGGTCTGAAGCGCGGGTCGCCACGAGAAGAATTCGCCGGGGCTGGAGAAGAATTCGACGTTCACGGTGCCACTGCCTGCCGTCAGCTGGGACCAAGCGAGCACGTCCAACTCTGTGCCGACGAATTCAACGGGCTCACAGCCCATCGGGCTGCCGCTCTGCAGAGAGAAGAGGTTGCCGCTCAGGACGACCTTGTCGGTCGAGGTCCCAAGCCCAGGGTAGTCCGGGAGAGCGTTGGGGAACGCGATCGACAGAATCTCCCAACCGGCCGTCGGATCCGGGCCATCCGAGATGGCAATGTCGATATAGCCAGTTCCTTGGTCAGCCGGGGTAGGCGCCATGCAGTCGAAGCTAGCCTCGATCGCGATCCAGCGGGCATGGAGGCTGTCGTAGATGACACGCGGATCGAAGAAATCGACCTCACCCGGGTCGTAGAACTCGCCCAGGCCGAAGAAGTCGAACATGTCGATGGTCTGGAGCTCGTTGCCCGAGCGATCGCTGATGCGGAAGGCTCGGTTGACCGCCTGGACGACGTGCTCTGGGCCGGCCGCGACCCACGGATCGGGCGGCTCGCCGTCGGTAGCGCCCTTGGACACGGCCGCCAACCCTGGGAAGGCCGTCGCCTGGGTGATCAGGTCATCGCCGTTCGAGGTCGACTGGACAGGCAGCGGCGGGCCGCCGCCCTGGGGCGCACGAGGCGCGGGCGAGCCCATGCCCTCGGGCCGCCGGAGAGCGGGACCCTTGGACGATCCCTTGTCAGTCGCCGCGGGCAGGCTTGCTACGTCGACCGTCCGGAACGTCCTGACGCCGGCGGTCTCGCGCGCGGGATCGCCGTTGATCCTGAGCTGACGATCCGTCGATCGGCCCTCGCGGGCCTGGACGGCGACGGTGCCCACGAGGGTCGCGGCCAGGGCCGCGAGCGTGATGAGCGTGACGAGGCGCGTGGCGGCCATTCGGCGGTGCATGGGGTCCCCTGGCTAGGTCTCCTCGCCGGCAGCCTCGCTCCGGCCCAAGTCGAGGATAACGGACGGTACAACCCGCGAGGGAATGATCGAACGGCCCGCCCGTGGCGGGCCGTTCTCCTGGACGGGAAGAGACCTGTCTGTGGCCTATCTAGTCGAAGTAGCCCGACAGGTCGAGGATGAGGTGGGTCGATTTGCCGCCGCCGGCCTTGTAGACGAACCACGACCGGCCGCCCGCATTGAGCGGCAGGGTGACGCCGTTCGCGCGGATGTCACCGAGCGGGAAGTTGAGGACCGACGTCGTCGGGCTGACCTCCGAATTGAGGGTCGCCGAGACGTAGCCGGCAGCGGTCTGGTTGACGACCGTCAGGTTGCCGGTCACGGCCTCGGCAGATAGCGGGGCACCCCAGTGGCCTGCCACGTCGAGCCGCCTCGGACCATTGGCGTTGAACGGCCCGGACAGCCCCGACAGGACGACGCCCGCGCGGGTGTCCATGACCCGGCCCGGGGTTAACGGGAAGAACAGCAGGCCCGACGGATCGTCGACGTAGTAGCCGGTCACGTCGAGGATCACGTGGGTCGAGCCACCCGACGCCTTGTAGACGATCCATAGCCCGCCGGACCCGTTGAGCGGTACGGAGATGCCGTTCGCCCGGGTGTCGCCGAGCGGGAAGTTCAGCGTGGATGTCGTCGGGTTGGCCATCGACGCCTCGGTGATCGACAGGTAGCCCGCGCGGGTCTGGCCGACGACTGTCAGGTTGCCGGTGATCGCGGTCGCGTCGGCCGGGACCGCCGCGAGGCCGGTGATGTTCAGCTGGCGGGGCGCGTTCGGGGTGAACGGGCCGCCAAGGCCGATCCCGAACCGGCTGTCGAGGGCCCGGACGGGCGTGATCGGGGCGTACGTCGCATCCTCATCGCCCGGCAAGAAGTAGCCGGTGATGTCGACGATGAGGTGAGTCGTCTTGCCGGCCTGAGCCTTGTAGACGGCGGCCAGTCTGCCGTTGGTCGCGAGGGGCACGGTCAGGTTGTTGGCCCGGGTGTCGCCGAGCGGGAAGTTGATCGTCGAGCTCGTCGGGTTGACGACCGACGTCGGGGTGACCGACAGGTAGCCCGCGCCGGTCTGGTTGACGATCGTGACGTTGCCGGTGACGGCGATCGCATTGGACGGAATGGTGAAGGCGTTCGCGACCTGGAACGTCCGCGGGATGTTCGCCTGGAACGCACCCGACAGGCCGATGCTGTAGGCCGGCCGGGTGTCAAGGACGCGGACCGGCGGGATGGGCACGTACGAGCTGCCACCCGTCTGGAGCTGGGAGATGTACGTCTTCCAGGTAAAGCCGCCGCCCGAGTACGCGTTGCCCTGCCAGACGGCATTCGGGACCTGGGGATCCTGGGCCACGCCCACGTAGCCACCCCATCGCTCGCCCTGGAACGAGGAGTTGGGGCTGGCGGCCCTGAGCAGTTCTGGGGCACTAAGGCTGTTGTCTGGGTCGCTCGGAAGCTGGTACGCGGCATAGGACGACGGAGCCAAACTGGCCGACGACGTGGTCCAGACGACGTGGAGGGTGCCGTCGAGCGCCTGACCGATGCCGCCAAAGTAATGGTCGATGTCAGCGTCGGCGATCAGAAAGTCCTGGACCGACTGGGGCACGTCGAAGACGCTCGTGTCGATCTGGGTCACGCGAACGCAATCCTGCAGGCTGAGGTCGCCGGTCGGAGTGCAACCGTCCGTCGAGACCCAGGTGAGTTTGTTGGACTGCCAGATAGCGTCGGTCGGGCGCGAGTCGATGACCGGCGTAACCTCCGTGTCCGGGGGTGGCTGCTGCGGGTTAGGCGGCGGGTCGACCCACGGAGCGACGACGCCTTCTTCGGCCAGACTGTTGACCGTGATGGGAACGAGCGAGTCGTCCGCGGCAAGCCCTGCAAACGTGGCATAGCGGGCATTGATCGGGCCTACCCCATCGGCGCCCTCGTCAAATTGGTATACGACGTGGGACGTCGCCGAGGTAGCCGGCGCCTGAACGGCGATGCGGGCCGAGAAATACCGCGCATCGGTCGACCACTCGCTGATGTGCGATACCGGGGCGGTTGGTGGCCTCAACACCTCCGCCCAATCGGTGAACAACATGTGGGTTCCGACGTACTCCAGGTCGCCGCCCAGGAGGCAGTAGCTACCTGGGGTCGTATTCATGTGCCAAACGTTGACGCCGAACGAGAGGTTTACGGTTGAGGTCCCAGGAGCAGGGAAGTCCGGGAAGTGATTCGTCCACTGGATGTAGGCCAGGCGCCACGGATCGGTCGGATCGGCGGTAGAAGAGATGAGGTAATCGACGTACCCGTATCCTCCACCGGAATCGAGGCAGACCCAGCTGAGCTCGGTCATGATCCAGCGTTGGTGCAGCGAGTCGAAGATGACCCGCGCATTGGCGCTCCCATAGCCGGGGGGTAGGTCGAAGAAGTCGGCCAGCGTGTGGCTCTCGATCAGGTTTCCACTGCGATCCAGGATCTGCATTGCGCTATTGACGGTGTGGATCACGTGATCCGGCCCGACCGCGACCCATGGTTCCGCCGGCTGGATAGTGTCGTAGGACAGACCGTCGTCGCCGGGCCGGCCGGCGGGGGGATTGCCCGTCTGCGTCACCTCGACAGGATCCGGTGCGACCGGGAACCCGGTCGGCGCCTTCTGCGCGGGCGCCGGCGCCATCGCCGTCACCCTCGAAAGGGCCGGTTTGATGGGCCGCTGCTCTGGGTCCGTGAGGCGGTTAGGAAGCTTCTTCGGGTCGACCACTCCGCGAGTCCCGGAACGCGTCAGGGACGCTGTGCCGCCACCCGCAATCAGTCCGTCCAGGCCTGCGTTCGAGTTGCTCGACGGATCGCGCGCGAGCGCCGAGCCGCCGATCCCAACGGTTCCCCCAACAAGCGCCGTCAGGGTCGCGAGTGCGAACACCCGCCTCATGCCGATCGAGTGGCGCATCAATCCCTCCGGGGCGCTGTCGTTGCGCGAGACGGCGACTCTAGATGGCGTGCGTCTCTGGCCCGTTACCCCGACTGGCGCGAGTTGAGGCCCTCGCCGGCTAGTTGAAGTACCCAGAGAGATCGAGGATGAGGTGGGTGCTCTTGCCGGACGGCGCCTTGTAGACGAACCATGTCCGACCGCCGGCATTGAGCGGCAGGGTGACCCCGTTTGCCCGCGTGTCGCCGAGCGGGAAGTTCAAGACAGAGGTGGTCGGGTTGGGCTCCGAGACGAGTGTCGCCGAGACAAAGCCCGCCGCGGTCTGGTTGACGACCGTGAGGTTGCCCGTGACGGCCTGGGCGCTTAGCGGAGCGCCCCAGTGGCCGGCGGGGTCAAGGCGTCGGGGGCTGTTTGCCAGGAACGGACCTTCCGCGCCCGTGAGGATCGCGCCTGGTCGGGTGTCCATGACGCGGCCGGGGGTCAGCGGGTAGAAGAGGAGCCCCGCGGGCGTGTCGCGGTAGTAGCCAGTGACATCGAGGATGACGTGGGTCGTGCCGCCCGACGCCTTGTAGACGATCCACAGTCCGCCGCCCGGGTTGAGCGGCACGGAGATGCCGTTCGCCCGTGTGTCGCCGAGCGGGAAGTTGAGCGTCGACGTCGCCGGGTTGGGGAGGTTGGTCTTGGTGATCGAGATGTAGCCCGCCCGGGTCTGGCCGACGACGGTCAGGTTGCCGGTGATCGCGGTCGCGTCGGCCTGGAATGGCGGCTAGGCCGGTGATGTTCAGTTGACGAGGCACGCCCTCGGCGAAGGTCCCGGCCAGGCCGATCCCGAACCGGCTGTCGAGGGCCCGGACGGGGGTGATCGGAGCGTACGTCGCGTCCTCATCGCCGGGCAGGAAGTAGCCGGTGATGTCGACGATCAGGTGGGTCGTCTTTCCGGCCTGGGCCTTGTAGACCGCGGCCAGCTTGCCGTTGGGCGCTAGGGGTACGGTCAGATTGTTTGCTCGGGTGTCGCCGAGCGGGAAGTTGACCGTCGAGCTCATCGGGTTAACGACCGACGTTGGGGTGACCGACAGGTAACCTGCGCCGGTCTGGTTGGCGACCGTCACGTTGCCGGTCACCGCGATCGCGTTGCTCGGGATGCCGAACGCCCCGCCCCCGACCTGGAACGTCCGCGGCGTGTTCGCCTGGAATGCGCCAGACAGGCCGATCTGGAATCCCGGCCGCGTGTCGAGGACCCGGACCGGCGGGATGGGCACATACGAGCTGCCGCCCGTCTGGAGCTGCGAGATGTACGTCTTCCAGGTGCTGCCGCCGCCCGAATACAAATTCCCCTGCCAGACGGCATTCGGAACCTGCGGATCCTGTGCGACGCCGGTGTAACCGCCCCAGCGGTTGTTGCCGCTGAACGCCGGGTTGACGCCAGACTTGAGCAGCGCGGGAATGCTGAGGCTGTTATCCGGGTCGCTCCGGGCCTGGTAAGCGGTATAGGACGAGGGGTATCGGGTGGTCGACGACCTGGTCCAGACGACGTGGAGCGTGCCGTCGAGAGCCTGCCCGATCCCGCCGACGTAGTTGTCCGTGTTGGCTCTAGCGATCAGGAAGTCCTGGATCGGCACCGGCGGCACGGTCAGGTGGGCCGGGCTCGTGTCGACCTGGGTGACCCGGACGCAGGCTCGGTTCTCGACGATGCCGCCGGCGGGATCGCAGCCGCTGGTCGATACCCAGGTGAGCTTGTTCGACTGCCAGATGGCATCGGTCGGGTGCGAATCGAGGAGGGTCGTCACGATCGCCACGCCGCCGGGCTGGATTGGGTCGGGCGGTTCCACGAACGGCGAGACCACTTCGCTCGCGTTCAGTTCGGCGACCGCGGTGACGTTCACGTTCATGGCGCCAGCGGATCCGGCAAACGCGAAGTACGCCGGAACCTTCGTATGGACCGCCGGGTCGTCGGCCGGATTGTCGTATTGAACGACGGCATGGACAGTCGCCGAGGTGGCCGGCGTCTGGACGGCGACCCGGGCTCCGAAGAAGGAGTAGTGCCCGTCGACGCCGCTCCCGGCGAAAAAGAATTCGTCGTAGACGGAATCCGGCGCGCTCGGCGGTCTGATCACGTCCGCCCAGTCGAAAAACGCGATGTCCGTCGCGTAGTACTTGAAGCCCGATCCGAAACAGTTCGGGCCCATCATGTAGTAGTTCGCCGCGAACGCGAGGTTTACGGTCGAGGTCCCCATGGCCGGGGAGTCGGGCAGGAAGTGGTTGATCTGCAGGGAATCCAGGCGCCAGGGATCGGTCGGATCGGCTGTGCTGGATACCAGGTAGTCGATGTAGCCAATTCCGTCGGCCGCGGTGCAGTCCCAGCTGGCCTGGGTCATGACCCATCGCTGGTGCAGCGCGTCGAAGATCACGCGTGCGTTGCCGCTCCCATCGCGCCCCGCGACATCAAAGAAGTCCTCGAGGGAGGCGCTCAGCATCAGGGTTCCGTTTCGATCGAGGATCTGGACCGCCTTGTTGACGGTCTGGATCACGTGATCCGGACCGACGGCCACCCAGGGATCCGGCGGCTGCCATTCGGTGACCGTGAGAGGGGCGTATTGGAAGCCGTCGACGCCCGGTTGGCCGGCCGGAGGCCTCGACGTCGACGTGGACTGCACCGGATTCGGTGCGGCCAGGATGGTTGTCGGCTGTCGCACCGACGGCCCGGTGGGACTTGATGTCGACCAGAACAACGGCGGCATATCGGGCCGCTCAACGGTCGGGCCGGCGCGGCTAGGGAGCTTCTTCGGATCGATCATGCCGCGAGTCCCGGAGCTGGTCAGAAGCCCCTCGCCTGGCTCGACCATTGCGCCACCGAATGGCGCGGCTGCGGGTTCGACCGCCGCGACCGGGGATCCGACGCCCACAGTGCTGACGACGAGGGCGGCCAGTGTCGCAAGCGCGAACAGCCGCCGAGTCACGGTCGAGTGGCGCATTGGTCCCCTCCGGTCCGCGCGTGCCCCCGACGGGTCAGTCAGGCGACAAGGGCAGGATAGGCGCCGTGTAAACCCTAGGTTTCTCGGGCCCGCGGGTACGAGCCGAGAATCCGAACCATCTGCGTCTCTCGCGCGGAGGGCCTCGATGGCCGCGGCGCAATCGGGATCGTCCGCGTCCGCGTCGAGGTCGACCCAGAAGACGTACTCCCAGCGCGCCGCTCCGCGTCGGGCGCGACTCGAGCCGCGAGAGGTTGACGCCGCGCGCGGCGAACGCTGCCGAGGCAGCGGTGGAGCGAGCCCGGCACGTTCCGGACCGCGAAGACGAGCGTCGTCTGGCGAGGGCCGTCGTCGGCCGGGCTTGACGGGCCGTCGGCGGCGAGCTTCGCGCCGTCGCGGGCGAGGATCGCGAACCGGGTCCGGTTCTCGTCGCCGGTCTGGACGTTGTCGGCGAGGATCTCGAGGCCGTAGAGCTCCGCCACGCGCGGCGAGGCGATCGCGGCCGCGCCGCCGCTCGCTTTTCTCGGCGATCATCCGGGCCGCGCCGGCGGTGTTGTAGGTCGTCATCACCTGCCAGTCCCGCGCGCGCAGGAACTCGTCGGCCTGGGCCAGCGCCTGGGCGTGGCTGTAGACGCGCTGGATCTCGTCGATCGACTGGCCCGGCAGGGCGACGAGGGCGAGTCGGACCGGAACGCTCGTCTCGCCGACGATCCGGATCCCGTCGTCGTAGAACTCCGAGAGGAGGTCGTAGGTCTCGCGGATCGAGCCGGCGAGCGAGCTCTCGATCGCGACGACGCCGGCCGTCGCGGTCCCGTCGCGGACCGCCTCGAACACCGACCGCCAGGCCGGGACCGCCTGGGCGTCGATCGACGTCGCCGAAGAACGCGTGGACCGCTTCTTCGCTGAACGCGCCGGGTTCGCCCTGGTAGGCGACGGTCAGCGCTCGAACCACGCCGTGGTGTCGTGGTTCGCTTCGTCCGGGTCGAGCTCCGCCCGGCGGTCCCTGGCCTCCTTGGGCTCGACCTTGGCCCGCTTGCGGTTGCCGGCCGACTCCGCCGCGCCCGCCCAGTGCTCCTCGGCGAGCAGCAGGTTGATCGCCGCGATGTACGCCTCGATCGAGGCCGCGATGATGTTCGTGCTGGTCGACTGGCCCGTGTAGCGGCCCGTCGCCCCGGGCACCGCCCGCCGCCGACGGCGGCGCGATCGTGACCGTCACCCGGCCTTCGGCGTCCGGTGCCTCGCCGAGCGCGTGGACGTCGTAGCCGAGCAGCCGGGGATGGCCCGTGAGGACGCCGGCGAGCGCCTCGTCGACGGCCCGGAACAGCGCGTCGATCGCGCCGTTGCCCTCCGCGGAGGCCTCCCACTGGTGATCGCCCGACGCGATGACGACCGCGCCGCGGCTGTTGACGTTCGAGCCCGAGGTCACCGTCCAGCGAGCGAGATGGAGCGTCGGGGCTGCCTCCGCCGAGCGGTCGGCTTCGGTCGTCGTTGGCATCGTCGTCTACCTCCCGGCCGGGGCCGTCGTGAAGTGCCGCTCGTCGCGGCGTCGGAGCTCGGCGCCGGATTTCCAGATCGCGTATTCGAGGGAGTCGGCGAGCGCGGTCGCGGACGCCGCGATGATGTTCGTGTCGCTGCCCATCGTCGACCACTCCCGGGACGCCGTCGCTCGAATCGATGATGACCCTCGTCCGGGCGGCCGTCGCCGCGTCGCCGTCGAGGATCCGGACCTTGTAGTCGATGAGGTGGACCGAGTCGATGTGCGGGGTAGAACGCCCGGAGCGCCTTGCGAAGGGCGGCGTCGAGGGCGTTGACCGGGCCGTTGCCGTCGGCGGCCGTGTGGAGGATCTCGCCGTCGACCTCGACCTTGACGGTCGCCTCGGCGAGGAGCTCCTGGCCGGATCGCTGCTCGACGAGGCAGGTGTAGTCGACGATCCGGAACGGCGGCGAGGTAGCCCTCCTGGTGGCGGCGGATGAGGAGCTCGAAGCTCGCCTCGGCGCCCTCGAACGCCAGGCCCTCCGACTCGAGCTGCTTGATGAGGTTCGAGAGGACCTTGGGATCGATCACGCCGTCGAGCTGGTGGCCGAGCTGCTCCGCCCGGATGCGCGTGTTCGCCTTGCCGCCCAGCTCCGAGACGACGAGCCGGCCGACGTTGCCGACGGTCGTCGGGTCGACGTGCTGGTAGCTCCGCTCGACCTTGGCGACGGCGGCGCCGTGGACGCCGCCCTTGTGGGCGAACGCCGACCGGCCGACGTACGGCTGGTAGTCGTCGGGCTTCTGGTTGGCGATCTCGGCGACCGATCGCGACAGCTCCGTCAGGTTCTCGATCGAGCCGCCCCCGGCCGGCACGAGCTCGTGCGGGGTCTTCAGCGCGAGGTTGGCGAGGATCGAGACCATGTTCGCGTTGCCGCAGCGCTCGCCGTAGCCGTTGATCGTCGCCTGGACGTGGCGGATCCCGGCGGCGACCGCGGCCATCGAGTTGGCGACCGCGAGCTCGGCGTCGTTGTGGGTGTGGATGCCCCAGGTCACGTCCGGGGCGTCGGCGTCCGCGTCGAGCGTGCCGCGGACGTCGCCGACGATCGCGAGGAGCTCGTCGGTCAGCGTCCCGCCGTTCGTGTCGCACAGGACGAGCGTCCGGCTGCCGGCCTGCCGCGCCGCGCGGAGCGTCGCGAGGGCGTAGTCGCGATCGGCCTTGTAGCCGTCGAAGAAGTGCTCCGCGTCGTAGACGCTCTCGCGCCCGCGATCGACGACGAACCGGACGGAGTCCGCGATCATGTCGAGGTTCTCGTTCGGCGTCGCGCCGAGGACCTCGGTGACGTGGAGCAGCCAGCTCTTGCCGAAGATCGTCACGACCGGCGTCTCGGCCGCGACCAGCTCGCGCAGGTTCGGGTCGTCCTCCGCCCGGTTGGAGCGGTGGCGGGTCGAGCCGAAGGCGGCCAGCTTCGCGGTCTGCCAGGTCATCGTCCGGGCGGCCTTGAAGAACTCGACGTCCTTGGGGTTCGAGCCCGGCCAGCCGCCCTCGACGTAGGGCATGCCGTACTCGTCGAGCATGCGGGCGACGCGCAGCTTGTCGGCCAGGGAGAGGGTGATGTTCTCGCCCTGGGTGCCGTCGCTGCAGCGTCGTGTCGTAGAGGACTACGGGTTTGTCGGTCATCGTGGTCGAGGCTCCGTCGTAACTGGTCGGTGTCCGGTCGCTAGGCCTGGGCCGCGGCGGTCGCCCGCGCGGCCCCGGTAATCGCGATCCGTCCGATGACCGCCTCGGTCATTCGCTTTCGTCCCGACCGGGGAGCCTCCCTGCCCGGCCCCGACCAGGTCGGCCGTCCGGAAGCCGTCGTCCAGCGCCCGCCCGACCGCCGCCTCGATCGCCGCGGCGACGTCCTCCCGCCCCAGCGACCAGCGGGCGAGCATCGCCGCCGACAGGATCGCCCCGATCGGGTTGGCCCGGTCCTGCCCGGCGATGTCCGGCGCGGAGCCGTGGATCGGCTCGTACAGGCCGAACGTTCCGTGCTCCGTCCGGCGCTCGCCGAGCGACGCCGACGGCAGCATGCCGAGGCGAGCCGGCCAGGACGCTCGCCTCGTCGGACAGGATGTCGCCGAACATGTTCTCGGTCACGAGCACGTCGAAGGAAGCGGGCTTCTTGACGAGGAGCATCGCGCACGAATCGACGAGCTGGTGGCTCACCTCGACGTCCGGGTACTCCGCCCGGAGGTCCTCGACGACCGTCCGCCACAGCCGCGACGTCGCGAGGACGTTGGCCTTGTCGACGCTCGTCAGGCGGTTGCGTCGCCCGCGGGCGAGCTCGAACGCCAGCTTGACGACCCGTCGGATCTCCGGCTCCGAGTACGGCAGCGTGTCGCTGGCGATGCGCTTCCCCGGCTCGCCGATCGCCTCGGTCCGGCCCCCGAAGTAGAGGCCGCCGGTGAGCTCGCGGACGATCAGCAGGTCGACGCCCTCGAGCAGGTCCGGGCGGAGCGGCGACGACGCCACGAGCGCCGGATGGACGGTGACCGGGCGGAGGTTCCCGAACAGCCCGAGCCCGCCGCGGAGCGCGAAGAGCGCCTGTTCCGGCCGGACCGTTGCCTTCGGGTCGTCCCATTTCGGCCCGCCGACCGCGCCGAGCAGGATCGCATCGGCCTCGCCGGCCGCGGCCACGTCCTCGTCGCGGATCGCCGTGCCGTAGGCGTCGATCGCCGCGCCGCCGGCGAGGAGCTCGCGCCACTCCACCGCGAAGCCGAACGCGCGCCCGGCCGCGTCGAGCACCGCCCGTGCCGCCGCGGCGACCTCCGGCCCGACGCCGTCGCCCGGCGATGGCGGCGATGCGATACGTCGCACGTCACGAAGGCTCCTCGACGACGCGCGGCGCGACGAACGCGACCGAGGCCCCGTTGATCTCGGCCCCGTGGAGCTTGTTGACGCCGACGACGTACGCCTCGAGCGAGGCCTCGATGATGTTCGTGGATAACCCGTGGCCGGACACGATGAGCGCCCCGGGTCCCTCGTCGGACGAGCGGCGGCAACGGACCAGGACCTGGCCCTGGGCGTCCTCGCCGGCGGAGACGGCCTTGATCTCGTACTCCGTCAGGACGGGCCGCCAGCCGAGCACCGGCAGGAGTGCCTTGTCGACAGCCGAGTAGAGCGCGTCGACCGGCCCGTTGCCGGTCGCATCGGCCGTCCGGTCTTCGCCGCGAACGGTGAGCGAGACGCTGCCCGTCGCGTTGCCGCCGTGCGACGAGGTGACGCTCCAGCCGATGATCGCGACCGACGCCGGGACCTCCGAGGCGCGCTGCTCGACGAGGGCGAGCAGATCCGCGTCGGTCACTTCCTTCTTCGCGTCGGCCAGCGCGATCGCCTGGCGGTAGAGCACGTCGAGCGCGTCGCCCTCGACGTCGTGGCCCAGCTCGCGCAGCTTGCCCTGGAGCCCGCGCCGGCCGGACAGCTTGCCGATCGTCAGCTGGCTGCCCGACAGCCCGACCGACTGCGGCGTCATGATCTCGTACGTCAGCGGGTTCTTGATGACGCCGTCCTGGTGGATCCCGCTCTCGTGGGCGAAGGCGTTGCTGCCGACGATCGCCTTGTTCGGCTGGACCGCGAAGCCGGTCAGGTAGCTGACCAGGCGCGAGGCGGCGGTGATCTGCTCGGTCTGGACGTTCGAGCCGAGCTTCGGGAACTGCGTCGGGCGCGTCCGGAGGGCCATGACGACCTCTTCGAGCGACGCGTTGCCGGCCCGCTCGCCGAGGCCGTTGATCGTGACCTCGACCTGGCGCGCTCCCGCCTGGACCGCGGCCAGCGTGTTGGAGGTGGCGAGCCCGAGGTCGTTGTGGCAGTGGACGCTGACCGTCGCATCGCTGCCGACGAGATCGACGACGCGCTTGACGAGGACCCCGAACTCGGCCGGGATCGCGTAGCCGACCGTGTCCGGGATGTTGACCGTCGTCGCCCCGGCGTCGACGACCGCCTCGTACACCTTGAGGAGGAAGTCGACGTCGGTCCGCGACGCGTCCTCGGCGGAGAACTCGATCTCGGCGTCGGCGCCGAGGGCCTCGCGGCCGTAGCGGACCCAGCGGACCGCCTCGGCGAGGGCCTCGTCGCGGGACAGGCGGAGCTTGTGCTTGAGGTGGATGTCGCTCGTGGCGATGAAGACGTGGAGGTGGGGCCGCTCGGCGACGCGGATCGCCTCGACGGCTCGCTGCGGGTCGCCGTCACGGCAACGGGCGAGGGCGGCGACAGCCACGCCGCCCTTCGTCTCGCGGGCGATCCGCTGGACGGCCTCGAAGTCGCCGGGCGATGCGGCCGGGAAGCCGGCCTCGATGACGTCGACCTTGAGGCGGCTGAGCTGGCGGGCGACCTCGAGCTTCTCGGCCGCGGTCAGGCCGGCGCCGGGCGCCTGCTCGCCGTCGCGCAGCGTCGTGTCGAAGATCCGAACCGTGCCGGGCGCGACCCGCGGGCTGGTCACGATTTCGCGCCGGCGCCGCTCGCTGGCGGCCGCCGGGGTGCCGGCCGCGGCCTGGGCCTGGCCCGCGCGGACGACGACCGGGTTGAGGAACGCCATCTGGCTCCGCAGCTCCGCCCCGACCTGCTCGATCTGGTGGTCGCGGTCCGGCGGCCCGCATCCGCTCGAACTCGTGGCGGCCGGACTCGTTCTCGGCGATCCAGCGCGCTGGCGAACGAGCCGTCCTGGATGTCGCCGAGGACCGCCCGCATCGTCTCGCGGACTCGCTCGTCGATGATCCGCGGGCCGCTGACGTAGTCGCCGTACTCGGCGGTGTCGCTGACGCTGAACCGCATGAAGTTCAGCCCGCCGCGATAGAGCAGATCGACGATCAGCTTGAGCTCGTGCATCGTCTCGAAGTAGGCGAGCTCGGGCTGGTAGCCGGCCTCGACGAGCGTCTCGAACGACATCTTGACGAGGGACGCGGTGCCGCCGCACAGGACGGACTGCTCGCCGAACAGGTCGGTTTCCGTCTCCTCGGCGAACGTCGTCTCGAGGACGCCGGCGCGGGTGCTGCCGAGCGCGCGGGCATAGGCGAGGACGCGCTGGCGGGCGGTGCCGGACGCGTCGCGATGGACGGCGAACAGCGCGGGCACGCCGCCGCCCGCCTGGTAGACGCTGCGGAGCAGGTGGCCGGGGCCCTTCGGGCGCGACCATCCCGACGTCGACGTCGCCGGGCGGGTCGATCCGCCCGAAGTGGATGTTGAAGCCGTGGGCGAACATGACGAGCTGGCCGGGCCGGAGATGCGGGCGCGATGTCCGCGTCGTAGACGGCCTTCTGGCCGGTGTCGGGGACGAGGATCATCACGCGCGTCCGCGGCCTTGACCGCGTCGGCGACGTCGGCGACGCGCAGGCCCGCCTCCTCGGCGAGCGGCCGGCTCTTCGACCCGGGCGCCAGCCCGACGATCACCTGAACCCCCGACTCGTGGAGGTTCAGCGCATGGGCATGGCCCTGCGACCCATAGCCGATGATCGCCACGGTCTGTCCGCTCAGCGCCGACGGGTCCGCATCGTTGTCGTAGTACATGCGCGCGGTCATTGCTGTGGTCCCTCCGAAGTGGCAGCCTCAACGTTCATTGGCGTTCGACTCCCGGTCCGCCAGCCGGACCAACGGACGAACGAGGGACCCCGCTCCACCGCCCCCTGGTCCGCTAGCCGGACCAAGCGACGAAAGAAGCCCGGGATCCGGCCCGATTCGACCCTCCCAACCGCTCGTTGGTCCGCCAGCCGGACCAGGAGCGGACGGCCGCGGGCGAGACAGTGCGAGCCGTCATCGCTTGATCGCCTCCTCGATCGACGCTGAGCCTTTCGACATGACGACGGCCCCGGTGCGGACCAGCTCCTTGATGCCGTAGGTCCGGACCAGGGCGACGAACGCATCGATGTCCGCCTCGGGCCCGGTGACCTCGACGATGACCGCTTCCGGCGCCAGGTCGACGACCCGGCCCTTCGACAGCTCGACGAGCTGCAGGATCTCCGCCCGGTTCGAATCGGTCGCCCGGATCTTCACGAGGGCCAGCTCATGGCCGACCGTCGGCTCCGACGTGACGTCCTGGACCTTGAGGACGTCGATCAGCCGGTAGAGCTGCTTGGCCGCCTGCTCGACCGCGACGTCGTCACCGTGAAGGGTGATCGTCATCCGGCTGACGTCCGGCTGGTCGGTGTGGCTGACGGCCAGCGAGTCGATGTTGAAGTTGCGGGCCCGCATCAATGACGAAACCCGGTTCAGGACACCGGGTTTGTCGAGGACGATCGCGATGAGGGTGTGGCGACGGGTCTCGCCGCCACCGGGCAGGGACCTCGCGGGCGGGGGCGTATGGGTGTGGGCCGGGCGCCGCGCTTGCCGCGTCCGAGGCCGGCACCTTCCCGTTCGCGTTCGGGGTCATCGCGCGTCATTCGTCGGCCCCGTCCCACTTCTCGATGAGGTCGGACAGGCCCTTGCCGGCGGGCATCATCGGGAAGACGTTCTGCTCCTCGGCCATCTCGAACCAGATGAGCGCCGGACCGTCGACCGCCTGGGCGGCGCGGATCGCGTCGTCGACCTGGTCCGGAGCCTGGGCCCGGAACGCCGGGATGCCGTAGGCGTCGGCGAGCTTCTCGTAGTCGGGGCCCTGGAGGTGGGCCGAGTGGTAGTTGCCGGCGTAGATGATCTCCTGCCACTGCCGGATCATCCCGAGCTTCTTGTTGTCGAAGAGCGCGATCTTCACCGGGATCTTGTCCTGGACGAGGGTCATCAGCTCCTGCGACGTCATCTGGAAGCCGCCGTCGCCGGTGATCGCCCACGTCTCGCGATCGGGCCGGCCGAGCGCCGCGCCCATCGCCGCCGGCACGCTGAAGCCCATCGTCCCGAGTCCGCCGGAGCTCACGTGCGAGTTCGGCTGGCGGAAGCCCGCGTACCGGGCGAGCCACATCTGGTTCTGGCCGACGTCGGCGACATAGGTCGCCTGGTGGTCGGTCAGCTCGCCGATCCGGCTGACGACGTAGTCGGCCGACAGGAGGCCGTCGCGCCAGGCCCCCGAACCGTGCCACGAGCTCGCCTCGGACTCCCGACGCCACTCCGCGAGCTCCGCGAAGTAGCCGGCCCGCGCCTCCGGCTCCACCGCGTCGACCATCGGCAGGATGGCCCGCAGGACGCGCCCGGCGTCGCCGACGATCGGGACCTCGACGGCGACGTTCTTGCCGATCTCCGCGGGGTCGATGTCGACGTGGATGATCCGCGCGTACGGCGCATAGGTCCGGACGTTGCCGGTGACGCGGTCGTCGAAGCGCATCCCGATCGCGAACAGCAGATCGGCCGACTGGATCGCCCGGTTGACGTGCTTCCAGCCGTGCATGCCCATGAAGCCGTAGCTGAGCGGATGGTCCTCGGAGATCGCGCCGATGCCGAGGAGCGTGTGGGCGATCGGGATCTGGGTCTTCTCGGCGAACGCCTTGAGGTCGTCCCAGGCCTCGGCGTGGAGGACGCCGTGTCCGGCGAGGATGACGGGCCGCTTCGCCTTCGCGAGCTCCTGGACGGCGAGCTTGAGCTGGCGGCCGTTCGCCTCGAGGTTCGGGCGGAAGCCGGGCAGGCCCGCGACCACTTCGTCGTCGGTCGGGTGCTGGGCGCTCGTCTCCTGCTGGAGGGCGTCCTTGGTGATGTCGATGTGGACCGGGCCCGGGCGGCCCGTCCGGGCGATGTGGAACGCCTCGGCGAAGACCCGCGGCAGGTCGTCGGCGTTGCGGACGAGGTAGTTGTGCTTCGTCATCGGCAGGGTGATGCCGTTGATGTCGATCTCCTGGAACGCGTCCTTGCCGATGAGGACGCCCGGCACGTTGCCGGTGATCGCGACCATCGGGACGGAGTCGAGGAGCGCGGTGCCGATGCCCGTGACGAGGTTCGTGGCCCCGGGCCCGGACGTGCCCATGCAGACGCCGACGCGACCCGTGACCCGCGCGTAGCCGTCGGCGGCGTGGGCGCCGCCCTGCTCGTGGCGGACGAGGATGTGGCGGATCTCCGGGTAGTCGCCGAGGACGTCGTACAGCGGCAGGATCACGCCGCCCGGATAGCTGAAGAAGACGTCGACCCCCTGGCGCATGAGCGCCTCGCAGACGACGTCGGCCCCGATCCGCGTCCGGCGTCGTGGCCGGGTGTCATCGAGCATCGCCTTGCGCGCCCGCTCGACGGCCGCGGCGTGGCTCGTCCCGTCGCCCGGCACGTGCGTCCGACGCGCGTCGGGACTCGGCGGTTTGGCCGATTCCCCTCGGGTCAGTGTCATCGCTCGTCTCCCGATCCGTCCTGCGTGCAATAAAAAACCCTCGCCTTCCCGGCGAGGGTCCCGTTGGTCTTCAGTGGTGCGGCGCTTAGCGCCCGTCCCTCCGAGGTCCTCCGTTCTCCCGCCGGGAGCCGGTAATAAGGCCGAGAAGGCCGTCCAGCCCAAGGAGGAGCGAGCGAAGAATCCCGAGGAGCGATACGTCAGAGAACATGGGGTCGTTCAGGGGGATCTGGACGCGGCGGCCGTCGCCCCGAACGGCGATGGCGACGCGGCGTCGGTCCTGACGATCGAACAGACCCAATGTGGACTCCGTGTGTGAAACGCCCGACAGCCGCGCAAACCGGCTGTGTCCGGGCAGTCTACGGGCCCTCGCAGGATCGCGCAACCCGCCGGACCCCACCGGACGGCACAGGCCCCGGTGCATCGCGGGCGGGACAACGCGGGAATCAACAACGACCGCCGAGGTCGGCGGTCGTCGTCAGTCGGTGTGTCGGGCCAAGCGGCCCGGATCAGATCAGAACCAGCGGTGACCTGCGAGCGGGCCGGCTGCCGGTTCGGTCGTCGTGGCAATGGTCACTCGAACCACCACCGCATTCCTGCACCAAGGCTCATGGCCATAGTCGCCAGGAGCATGAGCGCCGTTGTGAAGCGCGCCAGGTTCGCCCTCACGAGGACTCCTTCAGTGTGCGGTTGTGCGCACCTGGTCCGGCGGCCGGGCGGTCTTGCGTCGGAATTCGACCCCAAGATCCCTGGCTTTGCGTCTCCACCTCACGATGGATTTGCCCTGGACGGCCATTGAGCGGTAGGCCTCTGACCCACGTTGCGAAGGTACGGCGCCATCGGTCCGGGGACCATGGGAAATTGGTACTGCCCCCATCCCATTCAGAGGGGGGAGTTGCCCTCCAGCACCGGCGTCGTCGGCGTGTCGTCGTCCGCCGCGGATGGCCGTCGGGCGGCGCGCATCGAGGAGGCGATCACGATGGCGATCCCGGCGCCGATCAGCAGGTCGCCGATGCTGGCGATGTTGGTGAACGGGAGCCAGTCGGGCAGCACGATGACGTCCGTCAGGAACTCGAGGGCCGGCGACGCGATGACCTTGGTATTCGAGTAGACGACGACTCCGTCCGGCCCGACCGCCGCGGCGGAGTGGCTCGCCGGCATGTATCCGCCATTGGCGATGATCGCGGCCAGGTTGGACGCCGCACCGATCGCGACCAGGGCCATGCCCGGCAGCCGGAGGTTGGCGAGGACGGCGGCGAGCACCAGGGCGGTCGAGGCGACGTAGACGACCGGGCCGGCGTCGCCGATCCGCTCGCTGACCGGCCCCGAGAACAGGATGACCTGCACCGCGAAGCCGGCTACGGCCAGCATCCCCCAGCGGAACTTGATGGTGCCGAGTCCTGACAGTCGACCACCGAGGGCCAATCCCAGGAGAAGCCCGATCGGCAACGCGTAGAACAGGAACATCAGGCGACGATTTCGGCGGGTTGGGCGGTCTCGAGACCGAACCTGATCGCGGCCGCCGACGGACGCTCGAGGGCCATGGCCGCCTCGATGGCGCCGGCCTCGACCGGGCGGGCGAAGTAGAAGCCCTGGCCAAGCTCGCAGCCGAGACCGCGCAGCTTCTCGGCCTGGGCCGCCTCCTCGATGCCCTCGGCGATGATCCGCAGGCCCAGGGTGTGGCCGAGCGCGACGATCGCGTGGGCGAACGCCCACTCGTCGGCGTCCGATCCGACGGCACGACGAACTCCCGGGCGATCTTCAGGATGTCGACCGGGAAGCGGCGCAGGTAGCCCAGCGACGAGTAGCCGGTCCCGAAGTCGTCGAGGGCGATCCGCACCCCGAGCCGCTTCAGATGCCGCCAGCTTCGCGATCGTGGTCTCGGTGTCCTGGAACATCGCGGTCTCGGTCAGCTCGACGACGAGCCGCTGCGGGGCGAGCCCGGTGGCCTTGAGGATCGACTCGATCTCCGACAGGAACTCCGCCTGCTGCAGCTGGACGGGCGACAGGTTGACGCTCAGGAAGAAGTCGTCCGTCAGGCCCGGGCCGCGCTCCCAGGCGGCGACCTGCTCGCACGCCTCCGCCAGGACCCACCGGCCGAGCGTCAGGATCAGCCCGTTCTCCTCGGCCAGCGGGATGAACTCGTCGGGCGACACGAGGCCGCGGGTCGGGTGGCGCCAGCGGACCAGCGCCTCGGCGCCGGCGATCCGGCCGGTGTCGAGCTCCACGATCGGCTGGTAGAACACCGCGAGCTCGCCGCGGCCCATGCTCCGCTTGAGCTCCGCCGACAGCGCGTGGCGGGCGACGATCGCCGCGTGCATCGTCGGTTCGAAGACCGCGGCGCGGCGCTTGCCGGCCGCCTTGGCCGTGTACATCGCGACGTCGGCGTTCCGCAGCAGCTCGTCCGCGTGCTCGCCCGACCCCGCGGGCAACCGCGATGCCGATGCTCCCGCCGATCGAGATCTCCTGGCCCTCGATCGGGAACGACACCTGCAGCGCGTCGATCATCCGCTTCGCGACTGCGAGGGCGCGTTCGAGCTCCACCTCGTCGGTCAGGAGGACCGCGAACTCGTCGCCGCCGAGCCGGGCCGCCAGGTCGTCGGCTCGCACGCAGCCCCGGATCCGGTCCGCGACGGCCGCCAGCAGCCGGTCGCCGGCCGCGTGGCCGAGCGTGTCGTTGACGATCTTGAAGTCGTCGAGGTCGAGGAAGAGCACGACCGTGCAGAGCCCTTCCCGCGGAGCGATGAGCTGCTCCTCGACGCGCTCGGCGAACAGGGCGCGGTTGGCCAGCCCGGTCAGCGGGTCGTGGTAGGCCTGGTGCCGGAGCTCCTCCTTGAGCCGCGACAGCTCCGCGAGCGACTGCTCCAGCTGGCCGTTCTCGAGGGCGACCGCGGCCTGGTTGGCGAGGGTCTCGAGCAGCCGCAGGTCGTCGTCGTCGAAGCTGGTGCCTTCCGTCAGCCGGTTGGCGACGATCATCGAGCCGATCAGCCCGGACTCCGTGATCAGCGGGCTGACCATCGCCTGGCGGATCGGCGGCCCCGTGCGCGTGCGCTCCGCGGCAACGGTGCTGAAGAACGCCCTGCCGCTCAGCTGCGACGCGGGCGTGGATCGGGTCGTCCGCGGCGAGCTTCACGGGCACCATCGCGGTCGGGACCTCGTCCTGGATCGAGGTCGTCCGAAGCGATTCGCCGCTCTCGCCCCGAGCGTAGAGAGTGACCTCGGCGATCTCCGCCCGGAACATCGCCCGGGCGTGGTCGAGCAGCGCGATGAGGGCCGAGTCGAGCTCCGGCGAGTGCTGCATGATCCGGCTCGATTGGTAGAGCAGCTCCAGGCGCTCGTGCTTCTCGCGCTCGGAGATGTAGGCGCGGTACGCGAGGAACAGCGTCGCGAGGGGCACGATCAGCAGCCAGACGGCCAGCGGGTCGATCCACATGACGGAGATGGCGAGCAGCGCCAGGCTCGTGTTGGCGAGCGCGACCATGCCCCCGAACTTGAGCATCTCGGGCAGCTTCTGGAACTGCGGCGCGCCGCCGGACAGCGAGATCGCGGTCGCGATCGTCAGCGCTCCGAGGAGACAGGCGACGAGCATCGCCGCGAACGCCGCGATCCAGTCCGCCGCCCCGGGCCGGCCGGCGAACGAGCCGAGGCTGTGGAAGACGACCAGGGTCACGGTCGAGATGAACGCGAAGTTGGCGAGGTTGAACGCGACCTTCACGACCGACTGGCGAGCGGTCACGAGCAGGGCGACGGCAGACCCGACGAGGACGGCCAACAGGTACTCGTCCGGCGTCACGAAGAACAGGCCGAGGACGGCCGGGATCTCGCTCAGGGAGAAGGAGTGCGTCTCGCGCCGGAAGTGGACGACGATGACCTTGGTCTCGGCGGCCAGGAACGCCGCCGCGAGGAACGGCCACGGAACGGTGAACGGACTCGCGACCGGCCGGAGGACGCGGACGCCGTCGACGTAGATGAGGACCGCGAGGCAGGCCAGAGGCCGCCGTGAACAACCAGACCCGCGCCGCGGACGGCCGGACCTGCTTGCTGTCGATCGCGACGACAAACCGGCGCCATCGTGACGGGACGGACTCGGTTCCGGGGCTGCTGGAGGTCGGAGTCGGTGCAGGGATGGGCATCGCCGGCGGGCGTCTCTCGTGGCGGAGATGTGCGGTTGTTGGTAGTTCTACAGCGTGGAGAGGCCGTGCGGCGCCCGCCAAAGGTACCAGTGGCCGTAGTACCACCGGCCCTCGGCGGGCGGTCCTCGGTTCGGAAGGGCCTCTGCTACCCTCTCCTCTCCACCAGCCCCAGCGAGCGAGCCGTCACGCCATGACCCGACCCCGCACGCTCGTCGAGAAGATCTGGGACGACCACGTCGTCGCCAGGACCCGGGCGCACCGGCGGTCCTCGCGGTCGACCTCCATCTCGTCCACGAGGTCACCTCGCCCCAGGCGTTCACCGGGCTCCGCGCCCGCGGCCTCACGGTCCGCCACCCGGAGCGGACCGTCGCGACGGCGGACCACTCGACGCCGACCCATCCGCGCAGCCTGCCGATGGCCGACCCGATGGCCGCGGCGCAGGTCGACCAGCTCGACGCGCAACTGCGCCGAGTTCGGGATCCCGCTCCACGGCCTCGGCATCGCCGAGCCAGGGCATCGTCCACGTCATCGGCCCGCAGCTCGGGCTGACCCAGCCGGGGATGACGATCGTCTGCGGCGACTCGCACACGGCGACCCACGGCGCGTTCGGGGCGCTCGCGTTCGGGATCGGGACGAGCGAGGTCGAGATGGTCCTCGCGACCCAGACCCTGCTCCAGCGCGACCCGAAGACCTACGAGGTCCGGGTCGACGGCCGGCTCGATCCCGGCGTCGTCGGCCAAGGACATCATCCTCGCGCTCATCGCCAGGATCGGCATCGGCGGCGGCACCGGCCACGTGTTCGAGTACACCGGCGACGCCATCCGCGCGCTGACGATGGAGCAGCGGATGACGATCTGCAACATGAGCATCGAGGGCGGCGCCCGGGCCGGCCTGATCGCGCCCGACGACACGACGTTCGAGTACGTCGAGGGCCGCCCGCACGCCCCGCAGGGCGCCGACGTGGGACGCCGCCGTCGCCCGCTGGCGGACGCTGCCGACCGACGACGGCGCGACCTACGACCGATCGATCACGATCGACGCCGGCGCGCTCGAGCCGATGGTCACCTACGGCACGAACCCCGGCATGGGCATCCCGATCACCGTCGCGCGTCCCGGCGCCCGGCGGACCAGGCCGATCCGGCCGCCCGGCGCGCGCTCGAGCGCGCCCTCGAGTACATGGACCTCACGCCCGGCCAGGCGATCCTCGGCCAGAAGGTCGACGTGGTCTTCGTCGGATCGTGCACGAACGGCCGGATCAGCGACCTGCGCCTCGCGGCCTCGGTCCTCAAGGATCGCCACGTCGCCGACGGCGTCCGGGTGATGATCGTCCCGGGCTCCGACGAGGTGAAGCGCGAGGCCGAGCGCGAGGGTCTCCACGAGATCTTCCGCGCCGCCGGCGCCGAGTGGCGCGAGGCGGGCTGCTCGATGTGCATCGCGATGAACGGCGACCAGCTGTCGCCGGGCCAGTACGCGATCTCCACCTCGAACCGCAACTTCGAGGGGCGCCAGGGCAAGGGCGGCCGGACGTTCCTCGCCTCGCCCCTGACCGCGGCGGCGTCCGCGATCGCCGGCGTCGTCGCCGACCCGCGCCGACTGCCCGGGATCGAGTCGCTTGCGCCGGTCGGTGGCCGCTGAGGTGAGCGAGCCCTTCGCCACGTTCACGAGCCGGGTCGTTCCGCTGCCCGCGGAGAACGTCGACACCGACCAGATCGTCCCGGCCCGCTACCTCAAGGTGACCGACAAGGACGGCCTCGCGGAGGCGCTCTTCCGCGACTGGCGCTACGAGGAGGACGGCTCGCTCAAGGTGCCGCGCTTCGTCCTCGATCGGCCCGACATGGCCGGCCGGAAGATCCTCCTCGTCGGCGACAACTTCGGGGCCGGCTCATCGCGGGAGCACGCGCCGTGGGCGCTCACCGCCTGGGGCGTCCGGGCGATCCTCTCGACGTCGTTCGCCGACATCTTCCGCAGCAACTGCCTGAAGAACGGGCTGCTCCCGATCGTCGTCGAGGCCGAGAAGCACCGCCAGCTCTTCGAGATGGTCGCAACCGATCCCGACACCGAGCTGACCGTCGACCTCGAGGCCCAGGTCGTCCACCTGCCGGGCGACGAGGATCTGCCGTTCGACGTCGACCCCTTCGCCCGGATGATGCTCCTGGCCGGGACCGACGAGCTGGGCTATCTCCTCGGCAAGTCGGACGAGATCGATGCCTGGAATGACACGCATCCCGCGCGCGTGGACACCCGCGCCGGCGCGGCGGCCGGCTGACGACTCCGCGGCAGCCGCGTCGAGACCGAACCTCCCAGCGGAACCACCCGGCCGAACCCGTCGTCTCCGCGCCATGAACACACCCACCCGCCTCCACCGGTCCCTCACGCTCGCGGCGCTCGCCGCCGTCCTCACGATCGGTGCCTGCGCCGGCGCAGCTGCACCGGCCGCCTCGTCCTCACCGCCGCCCGCCAGTCCGTCACCTACCAATGCGACCGACCTCCCGGGCGGCGGTGGCTCGTCCGGCGATCCGGGCACGGGCATCGGTGGCCCGGTCGATCCCGGGCCCGTCGATCCCGGCACCAACCAGGCGAAGCTCGTCATCCCGAAACCCGGCCAGCTGAACCCTCGCCCGCTCCCCGCGGCGACGCTCGAAGCGACGGTCGACGGCCGTCGGGTCCTCGTCAAGGCCACCTGGTGGAGCGGCGTCGAGCCGTGCAACGTGCTCGATTCGGTCAAGGTCGAGCGCTCCGGCACCGACATCGCGATCACCCTCATCGAGGGGACCGGCGACCAGAACGCGATCTGCATCGAGATCGCGCTGCAGAAGGCGACGATCGTCGACCTCGGCGAGCTCGAGCCCGGCACCTACACCATCAGCTCGCCCGGCGGCGACGCGACTCCGGTGACCGTCACCGTCAGCTGAGGTCGCCACGGGCGACTCCTTCCCGGCCCGCGAAAAGAGCCGGCTCCGACGCTCGGAGCCGGCTCGTCCATACTTGATTGGTGAACCTGTTCGACCTCGGCGTGGTCGTCATCCTGATCGTCGCGATGGTGGTCGGGTTCCGCTCCGGGGCGTTGCCGCAGATGGTCGGGCTCCTCGGGGCGATCGCCGGCGGCGGCCTCGTCCTGATGCTGCTGCCGGCCCTCGAAAAGACCCTCGAATTGATGGAACCGTCGATTCGGGCGTTCGTCGTGCTCGTTGGAATCCTCTTCAGCGTGGGGGTCGGCGAGGCGGTCGGATCGGCCATCGGGCGGACGGCCGCGGCGCGGCTCGGAGAAGGCGTCTTCGGGAAGCTCGATCGGGTCATGGGCGCGTTCGTCGGCGCGGCCCAGGCGCTGCTCATCATCTGGCTCACCGGCGGGCTCCTGGCGGCCGGACCCAGCCCGGCGCTTGCCGCCCAGGCCCAGAAGTCGTTCATGCTTCGGGCGCTCACGGGTGTGCTGCCGGCACCGACCGAGATCGCCGGTGAGCTCGCGCGGCTCCTCAATGACACGGCGCTCCCCGATCTCTTCGTCGGCCTCGAGCCGATCCCGGCGGCGCCCGTCGACCTGCCCGACGATCCCCTGGTCCAGCAGCTCGCCCGCGACGCCATCCCGAGCGTCGTCAAGGTGACTGCGTCGACATGCGATGCCGTGTCGCTCGGCACTGGTTTCGTCGTCGACCGCGGCTACGTCGTGACGAATGCCCACGTCGTCGCCGGCGCGCGGACGATCCGTGTCGCAGTCGAGGACCAGCTCTTCGACGTGATCCCCGTCTTCTTCGATTCGAAGCTCGACGTCGCCCTGCTCTACTCGAACCAGCTCAGGGCGCCGGCACTCCCGCTGTCACCGACCGACCCGGAGCGCGGAGCCATCGGCGCGACGTTCGGATTTCCCGGCGGCGGCGGCCTCGACGTCCAGCCCGCCGCGGTCGCCGGGGCATACGAAGCAACCGGACGGGACATCTACGGCAAGACGAAGGTCACGCGGTCGATCCTGGAGATCCGGGCGGAGATCGATCAGGGCGACAGCGGCGGACCGCTCGTCCTGGCCGACGGCACGATCGGCGGCGTCGTCTTCGCCGAGGCCCGCACGGACGAGGAGGTCGGCTACGCCCTGACCCCGTCGTCGGTCGCCGATGCCATCGAGCCGTCCCTCGGTCATACCGGCTACGCCGACACCGGAGCCTGCATCCACTAAGGCGCCAGGTCCCCGCGCGATCGTGTCCGCTGGCACGTGGGGCGTGCACATGGGACGAGGTAGCCGCCGATGCGGGCCAAACTGCACGTTTGGAACGCCCCACGTGCAGGAGTCGACCGAATCGGCCGGAATCGGCCTGACGGAGTGCAAAACGCGTTGCATGTGCACGTGGGGCGTGCCGCGGCGGCGTCGGCGGCGCGAGGGGCGTTCCGCGGCGGCGGCGTGAGGGAGCTGCCGCATACACTTGTGGCTCGCGACGTATCCGCCTCAGAGGGTGCCGTTCCATGCCCGACCGCTCGCATCCCTACGACACGCCATCCGATCCGGCGAAGCGCCATTCGGCCGCCCTCACCGACGGCCCCGACCGCGCCGGCGCCCGGGCGATGCTCAAGGCGGTCGGGTTCACCGACGAGGACCTGGCGAAGCCGCTGGTCGGGGTCGCGACGACGTGGATCGAGACGATGCCCTGCAACCTCAACCAGCGGCGGCTGGCCGAGCACGTCAAGGCGGGCATCCGGGCGGCCGGCGGGACGCCGATGGAGTTCAACACGATCTCGGTCAGCGACGGCGTCACGATGGGCACCGAGGGCATGAAGGCGTCGCTCGTCAGTCGGGAGGTCATCGCCGACTCGATCGAGCTCGTCGTCCGCGGCCATCTGCTCGACGGGGTCGTGTGCCTCGTCGGTTGCGACAAGACGATGCCCGGCGCGGCGATGGCTCTGGCTCGCCTCGACGTTCCCGGCCTCGCCCTCTACAACGGGACGATCTACCCGGGCGTTTACAAGGGCCGCAACGTCGACGTCGTCAGCGTGTACGAGGCGATCGGCGCCTATCGGGCTGGCAAGATCACGCTCGACGAGCTTACCGGGATCGAGAACGCCGCCTGTCCGGGCGCGGGGGCCTGCGGCGGCCAGTACACGGCCAACACGATGAGCATGGTCCTCGAGTTCATCGGCCTCTCGCCGGCCGGCCTCAACGGCATCCCGGCCGAGGACCCGAAGAAGGACGAGGCGGCCCACCGGACCGGTGAGCTCGTGATGGATCTCGTCCGGCGCGACACTCGGCCGTCGTCGCATCGTCACCCGGGAGGCGCTCGAGAACGGCATCGCGTCGGTCGCCGCGACGGGCGGCTCGACGAACGGCGTCCTGCACCTCCTGGCGATCGCCCACGAATTCGGGATCGCCGCTCGACATCGACCAGTTCGGGGTCGTCGCGGATCGGACGCCGGTCGTCGCCGACATGAAGCCGGGCGGGCGGTTTTCGGCATCGGAGATGTACGACGCCGGCGGCGTCGCCCTCGTCATGCGCGAGCTCCTCAAGAAGGGCCTGCTCCACGGCGACGAGCTGACCGTCGACGGCCGAACGATCGCCGAGATCGCCGCGGCCGTCGTCGAGACGCCGGGCCAGGAGGTCGTGGTGCCGATCGAACGGCCGCTCAAGCCGACCGGCGGCCTGGCGATCCTCCGCGGCTCCCTCGCGCCGGACGGCTGCGTCGTCAAGCTCGCCGGCCACGAACGGCGGCAGCATCGCGGCCCGGCTCGTGTCTTCGATTCGGAGACGGCCTGCTACGAGGCCGTCCGCGCCCAGCGGATCAAGGCCGGCGACGTCGTCGTGATCCGCTACGAGGGCCCGGTCGGCGGACCGGGGATGCAGGAGATGCTCGCCGTCACCGGCGCGCTCGGTCGGCGAGGGCCTGGGCGACTCCGTCGCGCTCATCACCGATGGCCGGTTCTCCGGCGGGACCCACGGCCTGATGATCGGCCACATCGCGCCGGAGGCGGCGCTCGGCGGCCCGATCGGGCTCGTCGAGGAGGGCGACGAGATCGTCATCGACGTCGACCGCAAGGCGCTGGACCTCGACGTCCCGGACGCGACGCTCGCCGAGCGGCGGGCTCGCTGGAAGCCGCGGCCGCCGCAGCTACACCGGCGGCGTCATGGCGAAGTACGCCGCGCTCGTCAGCACGGCGTCGGAGGGCGCGGTGACGACCGGCTCGCGGATTGGCATCGCTCCTGGCCCGGCACTGATGGCGGAAGCGGGCGCCGCGGCTCGAGTCTCGATCGGCTTCAAGACCTCGCCGCAGGGCGTCGACTGGCCGACGCTCGACGCGACGTGGGCACGAGCCGGCGAGCTCGAGGTGTTCGATTCGGGCTGGATGAACGACCACATCACCGACCCGACGCTGGATCGCGGCGGATCCAGCTGGGAGGCGCTGACCGCGCTGGCCGCGCTCGTCCACCACGTGCCCGGGCCTGACGGTCGGCCACGGCGTCCTCTCGAACACGTTCCGCCATCCCGTGATCCTCGCCAAGGCCGCGACCGCCCTCGACCACGCGACCGGCGGCCGGTTCGTCCTCGGCCTCGGGCGCCGGCTGGCACGAGGGCGAGCACCTGCCGTTCGGCATCCCGCTGCCACCGATCCGGGAGCGCTTCGACCGCTTCGAATCGGCCGTTCACACGATCAAGGCGCTGTTCAGCGACGCCGCCGCCGCGGAATCCGGCGTCTCGCGCCCCGATCCGTTCTACCCCCTCGACGGTGCCACGAACCTGCCACCGCCGCTGACACCTGGCGGCCCGCCGATGTGGCTCGGCGGCCAGAAGCGACGCGGCCTCGCGCTCGTCGCCCGCCACGGCGACGGCTGGATGCTGCCGGCACTCCCCGACTTCGACATCGACTATTTCGGCGCGAAGCGCGACAGGATCCTGGCCGAGATGGCGGCGGCCGGACGCGACCCGGCCGGCTTTGCGTTCGCGGCCCAGATCGCGACCGGGACGACGTCCGAGAGCCGCCGCGCCTCCGTCGACGCCGGCCGTTCGTTCGTCCGCGGCGGCGCCACGCACATCATCCTCGGGATGCCGGCCCGGCTCGGGCCTGATGGCCTGACAGCGATCGCCCGCGAGGTGGCCGAGCCGCTCCGCGAGGCCCTCGGGTGAGCGGAGCCGGAGCCGAAGCGGCACGGACGGCGCCCAGGCCGACGCGCCGAAAGCGCGACCTGCCGCCGGCCGACCTGCCGCCGGATCCCGAAGCCTACGATTCCGAGCGGAACGCCCAGGCCCGCGCCCGAGGCCTCGCCGCTCCCTACATCGCCGGTGGCCGCGATCCGGACCCCGATGCCGGCCGGCGCGAGGAGCGGTTCTACGGCCGGCTGCTGCTGATCATGGTCGCGGTGATCGTCGCCAGCGGGTTCGTCCTCGGGGTCATCGCCAACATCATCGGCGCGATGGGCGCGAGATGACGTCCGGATCGTTGCCGTCTGCGGCGATCGATGCCGCCGACTGGGAGCGCGCGGGCGACGAGCTGGTCGAGACGCTCCAGGAGCTGATCCGCATCCCGTCGATCAACCCGCCGCCGCCCGACGCGAGCGACGGCGAGCTCCGCGTCGCGAACTGGATCGCGGCGTCCCTGGCCGACGCCGGACTCGAACCGGAGGTGTTCGAGCCGGTCCCGGGTCGCGGCTCGGTGACGGCCCGGCTGCGCGGCGACGGGACCGGCGGCGATCCGCTGCTGCTCCTCGGCCATCTCGATGTCGTGCCCGCACCGCCGGAGCGCTGGACCCACGACCCGTTCGCCGGCGACGTCGCCGACGGCTTCATCTGGGGCCGCGGCGCCGTCGACATGAAGAACCTCGTCGCGATGGAGCTGTCGGTGGTGCGGCTTCTCGCGGCGGAGGCCCGCCGGGCCGGCCGCGACCCGGCCGCTGATCCGGTTCCCGGGCTCACCCGCGACATCCTGTTCGCCTCGACCGCCGACGAGGAGGCCGGCGGCCTCAACGGCATCGCGGTCCTCGTCGAGGAGCGGCCGGAGCTGCTCCAGGCGGCCGGAGCGATCAACGAGTCCGGCGCGGTGGCGACGACCTTCGCCGGGCGCCGCTTCTATCCGATCGGCGTCGCGGAGAAGGGCTACGCGGTCTACCGGATCACCGTCCGCGGCACGTGGGGCCACGGGTCGATGCCGCGCGACGACAATGCCGCCGTCCTCGCCGCCCAGATCGTCGCGCGGCTCAACGTCCAGGGACCGCCGCGGCTCACCGCGACGATGGCCGAGTTCTTCCGCGGCGCGGCCGACAACCTCGACGGGGAGCCGGCCCGGGTCCTCCGGGCTCTCGCCAGCGAAGATCCCCGACTCGCCGAGGCCGCCCTCGACGCCCTGTGCGAGCCGATGTCGGCGCGAGCCATCCGTGCTCTCCTGCGCGACACGATCAGCCCGAACATCATCCATGCCGGCGTGAAATACAACGTGATCCCCGGCGAGGCGGTCGTGGAGATCGACTGCCGGGTGCTGCCGGGAACGACCGAGGAGGCCATGCACGACACGGTCGTCGAGCGCATCGGGCCGGAGCTGGCGGCCGCGTGCGAGATCGAGCTCGTGATCTTCGGGCCGCCCGTCGACGCGCCGGCCTCGGGACCGCTCTACGACATCCTGGCGGGGACGGTCCGCGACCACGATCCGGACGGGATTCCGCTGCCGTTCATGGTTCCGTTCGCAACCGACGCGAAGCACACCGCGACCCTCGGGATCCCGACCTACGGCTTCTCGCCGCTTCGGCTCCACCCCGACGAGCGGTTCCTGGAACGCTTCCACGGCGTGGACGAGCGAGTCGGGATCGACGCGCTCCGCTGGGGCCTGCCCGTCCTGTACGACGTCGTCCGCCGCTTCTGCGGCTGAGGCCGGGGCGACCGACCGATAAGGTCCCCGGCCGCCGCGGACGCCCGAGGAATACGACGCTCTCATCCCATCGGCGTACGGCTCCGGCCCGATGGCAGGCGGCGCCCACGAGCGCGAGGATCGCTCCAGCGGTGGCAGCTGGGTAGCCACCAGATGGAAGGGAGATCTTCGATGGACCGGCAGGGACGGCGCGCTTACTTCGAGCGCCTGTGCAACCTTCGCAACAAGTACGAAACGCTGGGCACCGACGACACGACGAGCGTCATCTCGGTCGAGGCGCTGATCGAGCACGCGATCCGCCTCCTCGAGCGACCCTCCTCGCCGATGATCGTCATGCTCGAAGGCAGCCCGGAGGCGAACTGATCCTCCGGACCGGCCGACTCATCCGCTGCCGGGCGGCGAGCCCTCCTCGTCAATGAGGGTCACCGACGTATCGCAGCTGGTGCATCGGAAGATCCGATGATTGGCCCAGCCGCGCTCCGGGTCAGTTTCGGCCGGACTGTGAGGGGCCCTGTCCTCGACCATCTCACCCCAGCTGCCGTCAGAGTGCCTGTGGTCGATGCGATAGGCCATTGCGAGCATCCGAGACTGGGCGTCCATGGGTCTCCTTGGGCGGCGGTTCGGTCGCCATTCTCACACCCGGGATCGCGGGCCTCAAGCGGGTTCGCGACTCGATTTGATCAGACGGCCGCGACGCGAGATGGCGTGGGTGGCAAGGGCCGCGACGCCCATCGCGATGAGCGCTCGCTCGGCGGTCGGCATGGGCCGAACGGCGGAGAGGAACTGGTCGGCCCGGGCCCGGTCCACGACACGGAGGAGCGCCTGGCCACGCTGGGTCAGCTGGAGTGAGCGCTGGCGCCGGTCCTCGGGCTCGGTCCGGCGCTCCACCAGCCGCCGGCGGACGAGCCCGTCGACGAGCCGGCTCGTCGCGGATGGCGAGCGGTTGATCACCTCGGCGAGGTCGCCGATCGTCATCGTCCCGGAGTCGGCGAGGACGTAGAGCGCCGCGAGCTGGGTGAAGCCGAGCCGCATCTCCCCGAGCTGCGACGCAAACCCGATGACGAGCTCGCGCCACAGGGCCCGGCCCATCGCGACGCGCTCGGAGATCTGGCGGACGTTCTGGATCCGGCTGCCGGCCGCGAGAACGGGCGCCGACAGGTCGGCCTCGAAGCGGCGGGCGATCGTCCGCCGCGGCGGCGGGGCGGAGAGGCGGCGGGGAGCGCTGCGGGGTTCGGCGGCCATGCAGAGCGAGCATACGGCCGAACGGGAGGTCCGTGCAATCGCGCACAGGCCCCTCCTTGCGAGGGCCGCTGGGCGCGGTACGCTCCGGACGATGCACACGTATGCCTTCGTGTTCCCGGGCCAGGGGTCGCAGTCGGTCGGCATGGGTCGGGCTCTCGCCGAGCGCTCGCCGGCCGCCGCGGCGGTCTTCGACGAGGCCGATTCCGTCCTGGGGCAGCCGATCAGCCGGCTGGCCTGGGAAGGACCGGCCGACGAACTGGACCGGACGGAGAACGCCCAGCCGGCACTCCTCGCGACGTCGCTCGCCTATCTCGCCGGGGTTCGCGAGCGCTGGGCGGATCTGGGCGCGGACGTCCCGCAGCCGGCGTTCGCGGCCGGTCACTCGATGGGCCAGTACTCGGCGCTCGTCGCGGCCGGCGTCATCTCGCTCGCCGACGGGCTGCGGCTCGTCCGAGAGCGCGGGCGCCTCATGCAGGCGTCGGGCTCGGGGCGGGATGGGGCAATGGCGGCGATCATCGGCCTCGACGACGCCCGACTGCCGGAGCTCGTCGCTGCGGCCGGCGCCCACGGGACGTTCGGTGTCGCCAATCGGAACGCCCCGGGCCAGGTCGTCGTCTCCGGCGAGCGCGCCGCGATCGAGGCCGCGGCGGAGATCGCGAAGGAGCTCGGCGCGCGGAAGGCGATCGTGCTGCCTGTCTCCGTGGCGGCGCACTCACCCCTCATGGCCGAGGCGGCCGCGGCGATGCGCGACGTCCTCTCGACGATCGCGTTCGCCGACCCGACGACGCCGCTCCTCGCGAATGCGGACGCCACGCTCATCAAGGACGCGGAGGCCGGTCGGGCGGAGCTCGTCGACCACCTGACCGCGGGCGTCGACTGGGTCGCCGCCGTCGAGCGGATGGCGCGCGGCGGGCGTCACGACGTTCATCGAGGTCGGCCCCGGCCGCGTCCTGACCGGCCTGATCAAACGGATCGCCCCCGATGCCGAGGCGATCGCGCTCGACGATCCGGGCGCGGCCGATCGGCTGACCGTCCCCTTCGCCTCACCCACCCCAGCCTGAGCTTCTTCGAGAGGGATCACCGAACGTGCGCAAACCCGATTACAACCGCCGCGTTGTCGTCACCGGCCTGGGTGTCGTCAGCCCGGTGGGCAACGACGTCCCGACCGCGTGGGACAACCTGATCCGCGGCAATTCCGGCCTCGTCGAGATCACGAAGTTCGATGTCTCGCGCTACGAGGCCAAGGCCGCCGGCGAGGTCCGCGACTTCAGCGCCGCGCAGTGGATGGACCCGAAAGCGGTCCGCCGCAGCGAGACGAGCATGCATTTCGGTGTGTCGGCGGCCAAGCAGGCGCTGATCGATTCCGGGTTCGAGATCACCGACGCCAATCGGGAGGACGTCGGCGTCGTGTTCGGGTCGGGCGCCGGCGGCCAGCAGCTGATGATCGAGGCCTGGGTCGCGCTGCACGAGAAGGGGCCCCGCAGCGTCCCGCCGACGTTCATCGCCAATGCGCTTGTCGACTCCGCCTCGGGCATGATCGCGATCGAGACCGGCGCCATCGGCCACAACGTCTGCATCGTGTCGGCCTGCGCCACGGGTACCCACAACGTCGCCGAGGGCGCCGAGGCGATCCGCCGCGGCGACTGCATCGCGGTGATCTCGGGCTCAACCGAGGCGCCGCTCCTCGAAACGGCCCACGCCGGGTTCACGAACATGCGCGGGATGGGCCTGCCGCGACCCGGCGAGCCGCTCCAGACGGTGTCGCGGCCCTTCGACGCGACCCGCGACGGCTTCGTCCTTGGCGAAGGCGCCGGGTCACTGTTCCTCGAGGATCTCGAGCTGGCCAAGGCCCGCGGTGCGCGGATCTACGCGGAAGTCGTCGGCTATGGCTCGGCGGCCGATGGCTGGGACATGGTCCAGCCGATCGACAAGGGCATCGGGTCCGCCCGGGCGATGAAGATGGCGCTGGAGCGGCGCGGCGTACCGGCCGACGAGGTCGACCTGATCAACCCCCACGGGACGTCGACGCCGCTCGGCGACAAGCGGGAGGCAGAGGCGATCTGGACGGTCTTCGGCGACCACACGCCGAACATCGCGATCAGCGCGACGAAGTCGATGACCGGCCACATGATGGGCGCCGCCGGCGCGTTCGAGGCGTTCGCGACGGTGAAAGCGGTCGCCGAGCAGTGCATCCCGCCGACGATCAACTACCGCGATCCCGATCCCGAATGCGACCTGCAGGTCGTGACGGAGGCCACTCCCCGCGAGATCCGCTACGCGTTGTCGAACAACATCGGCCTGGGCGGCCACAACGGGGCCGTCATCTTCAAGCGCTACGACGGCGACTGATGGGGCTGTCGCGCCTGGGCACGCCATCGCCGCGTTGCGCGCCTGCGCGCGTCGCTCACGGACGTTTGAAGTCCGCTCGCTTCCGTGCTCGGGCGCGCCTTGCGCTGACGCACCCATGCGCGACGATCGCAGACGGGTCACTACAATCCCGTCAGCCCGACACCCTGAGGTAATCCTTGCCTGAACTCGATCCTGCCCGGCGCGCCGTCATCACCGGTCTGGGCGCGGTCATGCCGATCGGCAATGACTTTCCGACGTACTGGTCGAATCTCGTTGCCGGCGTCACGGGTACGCGCCTCATCCAGGGCTTCGACGCCACCGGATTCGAGGTTCAGATCGCCGCCGAGGTGCTCAACTTCGACCCGGCGGCCGCGATGGACCCGAAGATGGCTCGCCGGATGACCCGCTTCATCCACTTCGCGATGGCGGCCGGCAAGGAAGCCGTCGCCGACGCGGGGATCGACTTCGCGGCGATGACGGAGGACCAGCGCGACCGGGTCGGCGTCGTCGTCAATACCGGCGGTGGCGGGATCGAAGCGATCATCGACGGGACCCACATCCACGACAGCAAGGGGCCCCGGTTCGTCAGCCCGTTCGCGGTGCCGGCGCTGTCAGGCTCCATGGGCGCGGCGCTGCTCTCGATCGAGTACGGCCTGACCGGGCCGGTCATGACCCAGGTCGCCGCATGCGCGACCTCGGTCATTGCCTTTCACGACGCGCTCCGACTCATCCGGTCCGGCGAGTGCGACGTCGTCCTGACCGGCGGCTCCGAGGCCCCGGTCGTGCCGATGGGCGTGGCGGCCCTAGGCAACATGACGGCCCTCTCGAAGCGCAACGATTCTCCCGAAACGGCCTCGCGACCGTTCGACAAGACGCGCGACGGGTTCGTGCTCGGCGAGGGCGGCGGCGTCGTCGTCGTCGAGTCGCTCGCGCATGCCCTCGGGCGGGGTGCCACGCCGATTGCCGAGGTCATCGGCGGAGCGTTGACGGCGGATGCGTTTCACATCAGCGCCCCCGAGCCGTCTGGGCGCGGCCAGGCCCGGGCCATGACCCTCGCCCTAAAGAATGCCGGGGTCGCGCCCGACGAGATCGACTACATCGTCGCCCACGGGACCGCGACGCCCCTCAACGACCAGACCGAGACGCGGGCGATCAAGTCGGCCTACGGCGACCACGCCCGGCGCGTCGCGATCAGCTCGCCGAAGTCGATGATCGGCCATCTCGTCGGGGCGGCCGGGATCGCCAGCGTCCTCGCCGGCGTCGGGGCCATCCGCGACCAGGTCATCCCGCCGACCGCGAACCTCCACACCCCGGATCCGGAATGCGACCTGGATTACGTCCCGCTGACCGCCCGCAAGGCCAAGGTCGAGACGGTCGCCGTCCACGGCTTCGGGTTCGGTGGCCAGAACGCGGTCACTATCCTGCGGGCCGTCGAGGCCTGACCCGACCAACCGACCGACGAGCTCGGTCGGTTCACTCGACGACGAGCGTGCCTTTCATGCCCGCTTCCGCGTGACCGGGCACCGTGCAGACGACCTCGTAGGTCCCCGGGGCGGGCGCGAGGAACCGGATCCGCTGCGTCTGGCCGGGCCGGGCGCCCGCGTCGATGTTCGCGACACCCTCGACTTCCCAGTCGTGGAAGACCGGATCGGCGTTCGTGAAGCTGACGACGACGAACTGGCCCGCGCGCACCCGAACCTCGGCCGGGTCGAAGGCCACGTCCCGGGCCACGACCACGACCTGTGCGGCGGAGGCGTCGATCGCGCGATCGGCGGCCATGACCCCGCCGGCGATCGCGAGTGACGCGATCGCCACGCCGATCAGGTACCAGGCGCGGCGGATCACGCCGAGCGGCCCGCGTCGCTGACGGGCACGAACGGCATCGGGGCGGGCGTCGAAGCGGCGCAGCCGGAGCGAGTTCGTGACGACCGCGACCGACGACAGCGCCATCGCCCCGGCAGCGAGCGCCGGGTTGAGGGTCAGCCCGATCGGCACGAGCGCACCCATCGCGACCGGGATGAGCAGGACGTTGTAGGCGAACGCCCAGAAGAGGTTCTCGCGGACGATCGCCATCGTGGCGCGCGACAGGTCGATCGCGCTGGCGACGCCGCGCGGGTCGCCGCCGACGAGCGTGACGCCGGCGGCCTCGATGGCGACGTCGGCGCCGGTTCCGAGCGCGATGCCGACGTCGGCGCGGGCGAGGGCCGGGGCGTCGTTGATCCCGTCGCCGACCATCGCGACCACGTGGCCGCCGGCCTGCAGCTCCTCGACGATCGCGGCCTTGTCGCCGGGCAGGACCTCGGCCCGAACGCGCTCCGGGAGGATCCCGACGCGGGACGCGACGGCCTCGGCGGTCGCCCGCGCGTCGCCCGTCACGAGCCAGACGTCGATCCCGGCGTCCGCGAGCTGGCGGACCGCGGCGGCGGCCTCCGGCTTGACCGGATCGGCGATCGCGAGCAGGCCGGCCGCCGTCCCGTCGATCGCGACAAAGGCGATCGTTCGTCCCGTTTCGGCGGCCGCGGCGGCGGCGTCGGCCAGGGCATCGATGGAGATCCCTCGATCGGTGAGGAGGCGGGCGCTCCCGACCGCCACCCGCCGCCCGTCGATCGTCCCGACGACGCCATGACCGGGCACCGCCTCGAACGCCTCACCGGGGCGGAAGCCGAGCTCGTCGAGCCGGGCCCGGGCGACGATCGCCGCGCCGAGCGGGTGCTCGCTGCCGCGTTCGAGCGAGGCCGCGAGGTCCAGCATCTCCCCAGGATCGACACCCGGCGCCGCGTCGATCGCGACGACCTCCGGCCGGCCGGCCGTCAGGGTGCCCGTCTTGTCGAACACGACCGTCGACACCCGATGGGCGATCTCGAGCGACTCGCCGCCGCGGAAGAGGATCCCGGCCTCGGCGCCGCGACCGGTGCCGGCCATGATCGCCGTCGGGGTGGCCAGGCCCATCGCGCAGGGGCAGGCGACGATGACGACGCCGATGAACGCGGTCAGGGCGAGGGTCAGCCGCGGCTCGGTCCCGAATACGAACCAGGCGACGAACGTGAGCACGGCGACGACGAGGACCGCGGGCACGAACACCTCGCTGACCCGGTCGGCCAGGCGCTGGATCGGCGCCTTCGAGCCCTGGGCATGCTCGACGAGCGCGACGATCCGGGCGAGCGCCGTATCGGCCCCGACTCGAGTGGCACGGAAGATGAACGACCCGGTGCCATTCAGGGTGGCCCCGATCACCTCGTCACCGGTCGTCTTGGCGACCGGCATCGCCTCGCCGGTGAGCATCGACTCGTCGATGGCGGAGGACCCCTCGACGACGATGCCGTCGACCGGGACCTTGTCGCCCGGCCGGACTCGCAGCAGATCGCCGGGCTGGACGTCCTCCAGCCCCACGACCGATTCCTCGTCGCCGCGGACGAGACGGGCCGATGTCGCCTGGAGACCGATGAGGCGACGGATCGCGCCGGTCGCCTGGGTCTTCGCCCGGGCCTCGAGCCAGCGCCCGAGGAGGATGAGCCCGATGATGATCGTCGAGCTGTCGAAGTAGGTCTCGGGGTGGAGGCCGGCCTCGTGGATGACGTCGGGGAAGAGCGTCACGAAGACGCTGTAGCCCCAGGCCGCCGTCGTCCCGACCGCGACGAGCGTGTCCATCGTCGTCCCGCCGTGCCGAGCCGCTCGCCAGGCCGCCGCGTAGAACCGCCGCCCTGCCCAGAACTGGATGATCGTCGCCGGCACGAGGACGATCCGGTTGATGTCCTCCATCGGGACCGACCGTCTGGGGCCAGAACATCGCGACCATGATCACGAGGGCGACACCGATCGAGACGACGGCCTCGCGGAGGATCTGCTGGGCGTGAGCCGCCCGCTCGGCGGCGTCGGCGTCGGAGGCCTCGCGGAGTGTCCGCGTCGCCGCCGATTCGGCGTCCGGTGCCGGCTTGAGCGAGTACCCCGCGGCTTCGATCGCGGCTTCCAGCTCCGCCCGACCCGCGACCTCCGGCAGGTAGCGGATCGTCGCCGCCTCCGTCGCCAGGTTCACGACGGCGTCCGAAACGCCGGGCGTCTTCTTCAGGAAGCGTTCGATGCGGTTGACGCAGCTCGCGCAGGTCATGCCCTCGACTGGGAGGGTGACCTCGATCGCGGGCGTGGCGGCAGAGGGCGGCGGTGTAGTCATACTCCCGGGGAGTATAACAGGGAGGACACTGTCCCCTGATGCCGGCCAACACGTTCGCCATCGCCGCCGTCGCCGCGCCGTGGGGCCCGGTCCACATCGCGGCGACCTCGACCGGCGTCGTTGCCCTCGAGATCCTGGCCCCGCGCGAGGCCTTCGTCGACCGGCTCGAGCGGCGGCTTCGGTGCGAGGTCGGCAGCGCGACGGAATCCCATCCTGGACTCGGCGGTCGGCCAGGTCGAGGAGTTCCTGGGCGGAGGGCGCCGGGCGTTCGACCTGCCGCTCGATCTCGAGGATCGGCCGGCCTGGGACCAGACGGTCTTCGCCGCGATCCGGGAGATCCCGTGGGGCGAGGTGACCAGCTACGGCCGGCTGGCGAGGCGAATCGACAAGGCGGGTGCGGCTCGGGCCGTCGGAGGAGCGGTCGGTCGCTGCCCGATCGGGCTGATCATCCCGTGCCACCGGGTGATCGCCGGGGATGGCTCGCTCGGCGGCTACGGCGGCGATTGGTTCGGCTCGCGGGAGCGCCACCTCGAGCTGAAGTCGGAGCTGCTGGCGCGGGAAGGGATCGACATCCCGGTGCCACGCGCCTGACCCGTTGATCGTCCGGCCGCGGCCTCAGTGGTGGTCGTGGACGACCGCGTGGCCGCGGCCGCGGGCGATGAGCCAGCGGTTCACCGGATAGGCCGCGATCCCCGCGACGAGGAGCGCCACCGCCAGGCTGGCCCAGAACAGCCCATCCGTGATCGCCGCGTCCATCGCCCCGGGGATGGCCAGGATGATGGCGTTGTCGACGATCTCCATGACCGTGATCGACACGGTGTCGGCGGCGAGGGCGAGGCCCATCGCCGCGCGGATCGCCATGCCGGAGCCGAGGAGCGGCCGCAGGGTCAGGGCGTATCCGAAGACGAAGGCCAGCACGACGGCCAGCACGATCGACGGGAGGTCATGCCACCCGAGCTGCGTCGCGATGGCGAGGCCGAGGACCTCGCCGATCCCGCAACCAGTGAGGCAATGGACGGTGGCCTGGAATGCCAGGCGATCGAGTGACGGGGCGGCGGAGGCGTGTTTCAGGATCGGGGTACGGGTCGCATCGGGTAGAGCCCGACGACGATCGGTGAGCGCGGATCCAGCGACAGCTCGTACCCGACCTCGCCACCCCGAAGCAGTTCCCCGAGGAGCCCGCCCTCGCGGGTCGGCAGTCCGACGAAGATCCGGCCGTTCGCGAGGTCGACCGGCGTGACGTCGTCCTCCTGGCCGTTGATCCCGAACCGGCGTCGCAGCTCGTGCATCGGGACGTAGGGTCGGCTCTTGATGAAGCGGCGAAGCTGGGGCGCGGTGCAGCCGGCCGATGGCGTGAGGCTCCCGCCGTCCGGGGCGGGACCGCGCGAGTCGTTCGGGCGCGGCGGATAGGCGATCGGGGCGATCGGGGCGATCGGGGTTGGATGCGTCAGCGGGCAATCCGGGCGTGGGCGCCACGCTCGTCGCCGTCGGGCTCACCGGATGGTCGACCGCGGCCTCGACGGGCGGCGGCCCTTCGATCCGGCCCGGGATGAACGGCTCGGGTCGCGGACGCGGCGGCTCCGTCGGCGCGGCCGCCGTCGGCCCAAGCGGGTTCCGGGCGTGGCCGTTCGGACGATGTGGACGTCCGCCGTGGTGGCGCCGGCTCATCGGCCGTGCCGACCGGGTCGGGCGCCCGGTTGCGTCGGAGCGGCGACTGAGCGCCGCGTCAAGGTCGAATGCATCGTGATCCGGTGTCGAAATCGGTGAACGTGTCCGGTTCGCCGTTCCGGGGATGATACCCCAGCCGGTCAGCCGTCGACCACGTAGAGCTCGCGGGCGGCCTCGTTGAGCACGATCGGGCCGTCCGGTCCGCACACGACGATGTCCTCGATCCGGGCGCCGTAGCGGCCCGTCAAATAGATGCCCGGCTCGACACTGAACGCCATGCCGTCGGCCAGCGGCTCCTCGTTGCCGGCGACGAGGTACGGGTCCTCGTGCCCCTCCAGCCCGATCCCGTGGCCGGTCCGGTGGAAGAACGCCTCGCCGTAGCCTTCGGCGTCGATGAGGGTGCGGGCGGCGGCGTCGATTGCCTCGCACGCGACGCCGGGTCGGACCGCGCGGGTCGCCTTCTCCTGTGCCGCGTGGAGCACGCTGAAGAGATGCCGGAACTCGTCATCGGGGCCTTTTGCGTCGTCGCCGCCGGTGACCCACAGCGTCCTCGTGATGTCGCTGCCGTAGCCGCCGAGCGTGCCGCCGATGTCGAGGACGATCGGCTCGCCGGCCCGGATGACCCGCTCCGATGCCTCGTGATGCGGCGAGGCGGAGTTCGGGCCTGAGCCGACGATTGCGAACAGCGCCTCCTCGTGGCCCTCGGCGATGAGCCGCTCGCGGACCTCGTGGGCGACGTCCGCCTCGGTTCGGCCGACGAGCCGGCCGGCGGCGATCTGCGCGACAACCCGGTCGGCGGCCTGGGCCGCGAGCCGGAGCAGCGCGATCTCGTCGGGATCCTTCGTCATCCGGAGCGTCCGCAGCGCACGTGTCGCCGACTCGAAGCCTGCTCCCGGCAGCGCTCGCTGGAGCTCGATGAGGTGGTACGCCCAGAGCCGATCCGAGACGCCGAGGCGGAGCGCTCCGGCGCCCGCTCGGTCGTGGATGATCGACGCGACGAGGGCGTGCGGATTGGCCGTCTCCTCCCAGGTCACGATCGGGACGTCGGTCCGGCAGCCGGCGCGCGCGGCCGGCTCCTCGAGCCGCGGAACGACGAGCCGGATCGGGTCGTCGCCCGGCGCGATGACGAGCATCGTGAGGCGCTCCAGGGGCAATGCCTCGTAGCCCGTCAGGTAGCGGAGATCCGGGCCTACGCCGACGAGCAGCGCGTCGAAGCCCGCGTCCGATGTTGCCCGGGCCGCGCGCTCGAGTCGTTCGCGGTAGCGGGCCGGCGGGATCGTCGGTCGCGTGGCGACGGTCATCGGCGGGCCTCCGTGCGATTGGGGGTCGCCTCGAGCCAGGTGGCGAGCGTCTTCGGGCCGTCCTCGAACAGCTTCCGGTATGGATGGACCTTGTCCGCACCCGCCGCGAGTGCCCGTCGGCGCAGCTCGGCGTCGTCGTGCTGGCCGACCGCGAGGACCCGGCGGCCGGCGTCGGCGGCCTTGCGGACGGCCACGATTCCGTCGTAGGCGCGGGCCGTCAGGTCGACGATCACCGCATCGGCCGCCGGCAACGCCTGGTTCAGCGCGGCGAGGGTCCGCACCGGGGCCGCGTCAGCGCCGGCCGCCTGGACCTGGGCGATGAGGCGGGTCGACCAGATCAGGTCGTCGGCGAGGACGAGGACGCGCATGTTCGGGAGCTCGGCGTCAGCCGAGCGTCCTCGCGAGGTGGCGGAAGACGTCGCGCGCCGTGACCACGCCGGTCGGTCGGCCGCCCTCGACGATCGGGATGTGGCGGAACCCGCCGACGGCCATCTTGTTGATGGCGACCGCCACGGTGTCGTCGTGCCGGACGACGACCGGGTCGCGGGTCATGAGCTCGGCGATCGGACGGGCCTTCAGCTCGCGGCCGGCGACCTTGAGGACGGCATCCCGGTCGGTGAAGATGCCGACCAGCCGGCCGCCGTCGACGACGAGGACGCAGTCGGTGCCGTTTTCGTGCATCCGCCGCACGGCTTCGTCGGCATCGGCGGTCACGTCGATGATCTCCGGCTCACCCGCCTCCAGCGCATCGAGATGGACGCCGAGAACGGGCCCGCGGTAGGTCGTGGCCGCCTGCGGCGTGTCATGGCCGGCGAGGTCGGCCCCGCAGTTGTCGCAGATGTCCGACCCCACCAGGTTCTCGAAGCCGCATTGCGGGCAGCGCATCTATCCCTCCGCCCCCAGTTGTCTGGTCAGTCGACCGTCCAGGTCTCCCCGCTCGCAAGAACGTCGGCCAGGTCGCCCTGGCCCTCGGCCGCCACGGCGGCCGCGATCTGGCCATCGACGAGCTGGTCGTGGGTCGGGCGCGGAACCGCCCGCAGGACGCCGACCGGGACCGGGTAGTCGGGCCAGAACATCCGCGACAGCATCAGCGCGAGGTAGGGCTCCTCGGCCTGCTCATCGTGGACGAGCAGATCCGCCTCTGTCACGCCGTTCTCGCCGAGCGTCACGACCTCCGGATGGAGGCCGTTCAGGCGGATGCCCTTGTCGCGGTCCTTGCCGAAGATCATCGGCTCGCCGTGCTCGAGGACGAGCATCCGGTCCTCGCGGACCTCGCGGTCGGTGAAGTCGCGCCACGCGCCGTCGTTGAAGATGTTGCAGTTCTGGAGGACCTCGACGAACGTCGAGCCCTTGTGCCGGCCGGCCTGTTCGAGCGTCTTCTGGAGGTGCTCGGTGTGGGTGTCGACCGAGCGAGCCACGAACGACGCCTCGGCGGCGAGGGCGATGGTCAGCGGCTGGATCGGCGTGTCGACGGTGCCGGCCGGCGTCGACTTGGTCCGCTTGCCGAACTCCGAGGTCGGGCTTGCCTGGCCCTTGGTCAGGCCGTAGATCCGGTTGTTGAACATCACCATCGTGATGTCGACGTTGCGGCGCATCGAGTGGATGACGTGGTTGCCGCCGATCGACAGCGCGTCGCCGTCGCCGGTGATGACCCAGACCATGAGGTCCGGGCGGGCGGCCTTGAGACCGGTGGCGAGGGTCGGGCGCCCGGCCGTGGATCGTGTGGAAGCCGTACGTGTTCATGTAATACGGCAGGCGCCCGGAACAGCCGATCCCGGAGATGAAGACGATCTTCTCCTTCGGCACGCCGAACTCGGGCATCTGCTTCTGGGTCTGGGCGAGGATCGAATAGTCGCCGCAGCCGGGGCACCAGCGGACTTCCTGGTCGGACACGAAGTCCTTGCGGGTCAACTGGATGACGGCCGCGTTCTCGGGCGAGAGCGGCGGCGGGGTGGCGACTGGTTCGGTCATCTGTTCGTCGCTCATTCCGTGACTCCGAGCATCTTCTCGGCCTGGGCGTGGATCTCCGCGATCGTGAAGGGCTTGCCGCGGACCCGGTTGTAGCCCTCGACGTCGATGAGGAACTGGCCCCGGATGAGGAGCAGCAACTGGCCGAGGTTGACCTCCGGCAGGAGCACCTTGCGATAGCTCCGGAGGACCTTCTCGGTGTTCGCGGGGAACGGGTTCAGGTGGCGCATGTGGGCGTGGGCGACGCTCCGGCCCTGCGCCTGGAGACGCTCGACGGCGCTCCGGATCGCGCCGTAGGTCGAGCCCCAACCGAGGATCAGCAGGTCGCCGCGGTCCGGCCCGTGAACCGCGAGCGGCGGGATGTCGTCGGCGATCCGGGCGACCTTCGCCTGGCGGAGGAGCTGCATCCGGTGGTGGTTGTCCGGGTCGTAGCTCACGTTGCCGCTGATGTCGGCCTTCTCGAGGCCGCCGATCCGGTGCTCGAGGCCCGGCGTGCCGGGGATCGCCCACTTGCGGGCGAGCGTGACGGGGTCGCGGTCGTACGGGTGGAACGTCTCCTTCTCCGTCCAGTTCTCGACCGAGATGTCGGGCAGGTCGGCGACCGACGGGATCTGCCACGGCTCGGCGCCGGTCGCGAGGAACGCGTCCGACAGGTAGACGACCGGGGTCACGTACTTGAGGGCGATACGCCACGCCTCGATCGCGAGGTCGAAGCACTCCCCGGGGGTGGCCGGCGCGACGACCGGCAGCGGCGAGTCGCTGTTGCGCCCGAACATGACCTGGAGCAGGTCGGCCTGCTCGGTCTTGGTCGGCATCCCCGTCGAGGGGCCGGCGCGCTGGACGTCGATGACGACGAGCGGCAGCTCGACCATGATCGCGAGCCCGAGCGCCTCGGACTTGAGGGCGATGCCGGGGCCGGACGATGCCGTCATCCCCATCGCTCCGCCGTAGCTCGCCCCGATCGCGGCACCGATCGCCGCGATCTCGTCTTCCGCCTGGAACGTCTTGACGCCGAAGTTCTTGTAGCCCGACAGCTGGTGGAGGATGTCCGACGCGGGCGTGATCGGGTACGAGCCGTAGAACAGCGGCCGGCCCGCCAGCTTCGACGCCGCCAGCATGCCGAGCGCCGTGGCCTCGTTGCCGGTGATGTTGCGATACGTGCCCGGCGGCAGCTGGGCAGGCGCAACGCGGTAATGGGTATGGAAGATCTCGGTCGTCTCGCCGAACGCGTAGCCGGCCTTGAGGGCCCGCGTGTTCGCCTCCGCGACGACCGGCCGCTTCCCGAACTTCTCCTCGATCCAGCGGATCGTCCCCTCGGAGTCCCGGCCGTAGAGCCAGAACATGATCCCGAGGGCGAAGAAGTTCTTCGTCAGGTCCTTCTGCTTGCTCGTCATGTCGAGCCCGTCGAGCGAGCGCTCGTTGAGCGTCGAGATCGGGATCTCGAAGAGGGCGTACTGCTTGAGCGATCCGTCGGTCAGCGGGTTCGCCGCGTAGCCGGCCTTGTTGAGGTTCTGCTGGGTGAACGCGTCGCTGTTGACGATCAGGGCGCCGCCCGCCGGCAGGTCGCCGACGTTCGTCTTGAGCGCGGCCGGGTTCATCGCGACGAGCACGTCCGGCTGATCGCCGGGCGTGTGGATGTCGCTCGAGCTGAAGCTGATCTGGAAGCCCGAGACGCCGGGCAGGCTCCCGGCCGGCGCGCGGATCTCCGCGGGGAAGTCCGGCAGGGTGCTGATGTCGTTGCCGTAGACGGCGGCGGTTCGGGTGAACTGGGTTCCCGTGAGCTGCATGCCGTCGCCCGAATCGCCGGCGAAGCGGATCGTGACGCGGTCGAGCTCCTGGAGCTCCGGGTCGACGCGGCTTCGTGTCGAGCGTCATCCGCCCTCCGCCTTGCGCATGCGCTGGTGGGGTCGCGGCGGCAGGTTCAGGAGCTCCTCCGGGAACGCTTCGGCGAGGTACTTCAGGATGTCCTGCGGCCGGACGACGCCCATCAGGTGGTCCTCGTCGTCGAGGAGCGGGACGTTCCGGTATCGACCGGTCTGCATCAGCTCGATCGCGTCGCGGACCGTCTCCTCGAGGTGGAGGTGGTGCGGCTTCGTCGTCATCATCGTCTCGACGGGCTGGCTGAGGTCCACGTCGCCGCCGACGATGCGACCGAAGATGTCGCGCTCGGTCAGGACGCCGGCGAGCGTCCCGTCGGGGTTGGCGACGAACACCGAGTCGCCCGTCCCCGTCCGCCGGATCGCGGCGACGCAGTCGGCGAGACTGGTGCCGGGCGGGACCGTAACGGGTTCACGTCGGCTGAGGACCTTGAGGCGCTCGTCCGCAACGGACGGCGCACGCGCAGTCACGGCGCGTTCGGTGAGTTCACCCACGCGGCAAGTGTAGTCGGTCCCCTGCCTGCTAGCCTCCGGCCGTGCAACGCCGCCACACGATCGGGATCGTCCTCGTTCTGATCTCCGCCTGCTCCTTCGGCTCCGGCGGTCTCTTCGCCCAGCCCGTTTACGCCGAGGGCGTCGGGTGGCATGTCCTGTCCGCCTGGCGGTTCGGTTTCGGTGCCCTGCTGGCCTGGCTGTGGGTGCTCGCCTGGCCGGATCGGCGGCGCGGGCTGCGGCTGCTCGATCGCCGGACGACGCTCGTCGCCGTGGCCCTCGGGATCCTCTATACGGCGAACTCCGGGACGTGGTACGCGGGCCTCGAGGAGGTCCCCGTCTCGCTGGGGTCGCTGATCGTCTACATCTATCCGGCGATCGTGGCGGTCATCGCCCTGCGAGTCGGGCGGAGGCTGGAGGGCCGTCGGCCGTGGTTCGCGCTGGCGCTCGCGCTCGTCGGTGTCGCCCTCGCGGTCGGCGGGATTCCGGAGGGCACTCGGCCGCCGCTCGGCGCGCTGGCGCTGATCGTCGCCTCGCCGATCATCTATTCGATCTGGATCGTGCTGTCGGCGCGATTGGCCGGGGAACGACGGGAGAGTCTCGCGCGCGACGCGGGCGATGGCGCGGACGCGGCGGCTGCAACCGCGCTGATGATGACCGCGACGGCCGGGACGTATTGGCTCGGAGCGGTTGTGTTCGGCGCGCCCGTTTGGCCCGACCGAATCCCGGCGGGCGCCTGGCCGGGGTTGATCGGCGTCGGCGTCGTTGCGACGTTCATCGCGATTCAGACGTTCTACGCCGGCGTGCGGCGGATCGGGGCCGCCCAGGCGGCGCTCGTCAGCACGATCGAGCCGATCTGGACGATCGTCCTCGCTGCCCTGCTCTTCGGCCAGACGCTGAGCCCGACACAGCTCCTCGGCGGGGCCTTCATCATCGTCGGCGTGCTGATCGCGCAGGCACCGCCCGAGACGTTCAGCTCCATCAGGCCGGGCGTGCGCCTGGCCGACGAGTAACGAGAAGGAGACCGATCCGATGGCAAAGACGGAGATCCGAACGGACACGGCGCCGCCGCCCGGTGGCGGCTACTCGCAGGGAATCCGGGCCGGGCGGCTCGTGTTCACGGCGGGCCAGGTGGGGATCGATCCCGCGACCGGCGAGCTCGCCGGCGACACGATCGAGGAGCAGACGACGCAGGTCCTCGACAACCTCGCGGCGGTGCTGGGCGCCGGCGGGGCGACGCTCGCGGACGTCGTGAAGGTCACCGCCTTCCTGGCCGACATGTCGCTGTTCCCGGGCTACGACACCGTCTACCGGACGTACTTTCCGGAGCCGCGGCCGGCCCGGTCGTCGGTTGGGGTCAACCTCGGGCGGTTCCTGGTCGAGATCGAGGCGGTGGCGGTGCTGCCGGACTGAGGGGTGGGGCCGGCGCCGGCGCCGCCGGCCGCGTCTCGTGCCTCGCTCGCGCCCGGAACGCTGGGCGATCCAACGGGCGGTCGGGCCATGGCTTCTCGGTCGGGTGGAACGCTGGGCGATCCACTGGGCGATTGAGCCTGTCCCCCTTCGTCGGTTGGAACGTCGGACGACCCATCGGGCGGTCGGGGCAGTGCTCGTTCGTCGGTTGGAACGCTGGGCGATCCAAGGGGTTGTCGGGCGGGCTTCTTCGTTGGGCGCAACGCTGGGCGATCCAAGCGGGCGATTCGGCGCGGCCGCGATCAAACTCGTGCCAGGCCTCGGGTTTCATGCCAGATGTGCGCCGAGTGAACCTTAGGCGAGGAGGGTCGGCGGTTCCGGGCGATTCCGGCCACATGCGGCCTCCGTTAGCCTTCGAAGGCTAATTGCGCGGCCTCAGGGCCCAGTTCGACCGCGGTTGTCCGCCTAAGGTGCACCACGCGAACATTTGGCAGGGTCCGCCCGGAAAGGGACGCGGCCAAGACCTACCCGCGGACGGCGGCAAGCGTGGCGTGGGCGCCGGCCGACACCAGCGCCCCGTCGGCGCCGATGCCGACGAAGCGGAACCCGAGCTCCAGCAGGCTGGGCACGATCGCGGGGTCGTAGACCAGGATGCCGGCGGACTTGCCGTGCGCACTGCACGCCGCGATGACCGCATCGAGCGCCGCGAGATACGGCTTGCTGGCCGAACTGGCCGGGCACCCCGAGCGAATGCGACAGGTCGGCCGGGCCGACGAACAGGACGTCGACGCCATCGGTCGCCGCGATCTCGTCGACCTCATCGACCGCACCTGCCGATTCGATCTGGACGATGCCGACGATCCGGTCGTCGATCTGTCCGACATCGGCGTGGGCGACGGTGCCCTGGCCTGCCCCTCGAGTCCGGAGCGCGACCCCGCGGACGCCGGCCGGCGGGTAGCGGAGGAACGTCACGGCCTCGGCCACCTCCGCGGCCGACTGCATGCGCGGGATCATGACGCCGGTCGCGCCCTGGTCGAGCGCCCGCCCGATTCGTATCCGCTCGCCGGACTGGACTCGGACCATCGCGGCGGCGCCGGTCGACTCGATGGCCATCAGCATCGACGGGAGGTCAGCCTCCGTGCCTGCGCCGTGCTCTAGGTCGATGAGCAGCCAGTCATAGCCGGCCCGGCCGCATAGCTCCGCCGAAGCGGGTGACGAGAGGTCGAGGAACAGCCCGAACAGCGTTTCGCCGCCGAGCACGCGGCGGCGAAATTGATCGGTTGACTCGGCGGGCATTCTGGCGCCTCCCTGGGCATGGACGTGGGGAGGCCAGTATCCCTCCGCGGTGAGCGGCGTGCGCGCCGCAGCGGCTACTTGTCGAGGATGCGGTCGGCCTTGCGGTCGATCTTGGCCTTCTCGCTCGCGGTGAGATTGCCCTTCTTCTTCTGCTGCGTAGCGCGAGCCTTGGCATTGGCCGCGTGGGACTTGTCGGGCATCGGGTACTTCTTCTCTTCCGGCAGCCCGAACTGCGACTTCTTCAGGGTGTCGCGCTTCTTCTCGGTCAATTCGGCCATGGCGGGCACCTCCTGGGTGAGACAAGCCTCCGTCCGGTGGCGAAACTTGCGCGAGAAGCGAAGCCCAGACCGCGTTGCACGACTGCCTTGAACGTTCCGCCGACGGCCGGCTCCATACTCAGTGAAGCGGCCAAGCGGCCGCTACCCGAGGGGCCGGGACGGATGCAGCAGCAGGATCTCGTGGTTCGGGCAGCGGCAGGTGATCGCGATGCGTTCGCGACGCTGGCCACGAGCCACATCGATCGCTGCTACGCCCTCGCCTATCGCATCCTGCGCGACCAGCACCGCGCCCAGGATGCCTGCCAGCAGGCACTGCTTGGCGCGTGGCGTGACCTTCCGACGCTCCGCGATCCCGAACGATTCGACGCCTGGCTGCACCGTCTCGTCGTCAATGCCTGCTACGCGGAGTCGCGCGGCACGCAGCGTTGGAACACAGCACTCCGAGTCCTTACCGTCGCTGACTCGACTCCCGATCCGGCGAGCTCCGTCGTCGATCGCGAAGCCCTCGAGGACGCCTTCGGCCGGTTGTCTCCGGAACACCGTGCCGTGGTCGTCCTCCATCACCACCTCGGGTATCCGTTGACGGAGATCGCGGACACCCTGGGCATTCCCGTTGGGACCGCGCGGTCCCGGCTTCATTACGCGGTCCGTCAGCTGCGGGCCGTGCTTGGCGCGGACACGGTGTCCGCCGCCACGCCCGAGGAGCGACCCGCATGACCCGATCGGACGAGCCGCTCTTCGAACCGCGAATTGCCGACTGGCTCGAGGACGACCCATACACGGCGCCCGACCAGGCGCTCGACGTCGTCCTCGCCGCCTTCCCATCGATCAAGCAGCGGCGCGCCTGGCGCGTGCCGTGGAGGTTCCCGAACGTGAATGGAATGACCCGAATCGCCCTTACAGCGGCGGCCGTCGTGGCCGTTGCTGTTGGTGGGCTGTACGTTCTCAACCGCGGGTCGAGCGGGCCTGGCGTCGGCGCACGGCCGACGCCGACGCCCTCACCGACGTCGACGGCTGCACCCAGCGCCTCGCCAGCTCCATCGGCGAGCAGTTTGCTGCCAGACCCGAGCGCATTTGTCACCTATGAAATCGGCGCGATACGGCTTCAGCATCGGCCGCCCTGCGGACTGGACCGAGCAGCCCGCTGCACGCGACTGGTCGCTCGAAACGGACGCCGCGGATTGGTTGAGCCCCGCCCAGGAGAATTTCATCGCCGCAGCTGGCGACGTTCGCGTGAGCGCCTGGTCCTTGGCCGTCGAGCCCGGCACCACAGCCGAGGCCTGGATCCTGGCGTATTGCGAGGCGGCCAAGGTGCCCCCGACGGGTTGCAGCGGAATCGTGGATGGAGCGGTTCCGGTCGTCATCGGAGAGCGCGATCAGGTTCCGGGCCTGCTCCAGACATCGCCAGACTGGGACATGCAGGCCTTCGCCCTGGACGCCGATCGGATGCATGTCGTCGCGATCTGGCGCTTGGAGTCCGACCCATCGGTGACGCCGTATGGCGGTGCGCGGCGCCTCCTCGAGGCCTTCCTGTCGACGATGGTCCTCGGCGCCCCCGAGGCATCGAGCCCGCCACCTTCCTGACGACCCGCGATACCTCAGTCGGGGAACGCCTCCGGGCCTCGCTCCGCGAGCTCGGAGGCTTCCTTTGCGTGGTCCTCCGACGGCAGCCACGAGTACGGATAGCGGTCGTCGTCGAGCTCCATCGCCGCCTTGGTGATCTTCAGCGGATGGAAGGTGTCGACCATCACCGCGAGCTCTTCGGTCCGCTCCTTGCCGATCGAGGCTTCGACGGTCCCCGGGTGCGGCCCGTGGGGGATGCCCGCGGGATGCAGCGTGAACGAGGCGATGTCCACGCCCCGCCGGCTCATGAAGTTGCCGGCGACGTAGTAGATGACCTCGTCGCTGTTGATATTCGAGTGGTTGTAGGGCGCCGGGATCGCCAGCGGGTGATAGTCGAACTTGCGGGGCACGAACGAGCAGACGACGAAGTTCCGAGCCTGGAAGGTCTGGTGGACCGGCGGCGGCTGGTGGACCCGGCCGGTGATCGGCTGGAAGTCGCCGATGTTGAAGCGGAACGGCCAGAGGTAGCCATCCCAGCCGACGACGTCGAACGGGTGGTGGGTGTAGTGGTAGGCCGTGATCCGGTCGGCCGATCGGACGTCGATGACGAAGTCGCCCGACTCATCCCTCGGCCCGACCTCGTCGGGCGCGTGGAGGTCGCGCTGCGAATAGGGCGAGTGCTCGAGGAGCTGGCCGTAGTCGTTCCGATAGCGCTTCGGCGGCTCGATCTCGGACGGCGCCTCGAGGTAGAGCATTCGCTGCTCCGAACCCGCGTCGGGCTCGAGCCGCCACGTCGTCCCGATCGGGAGGACCAGGTAGTCGCCCGGCCCGTAGCGGAGCGGCCCGAACACGGTGTCGCAGACGCCGGTCCCCTCGTGGACGAAGAGCATCTCGTCGGCGACGCCGTTGCGGTAGAACCGGCCTTCGGGCATCGGCTCGGCCGGCCGGACGACGCCGAAGATCACGTCGCTGTTGAAGTAGAGCGGGATCGCGCCCGCTGATCGCGTCGCCGCGCGGCTCGACGCCGCCGGTCTTCGTCAGGCGGTGGCGGTGGAGGTCGTCGTCGGCCGCCTCGAGCTGGACGCGCCGGACCGGCTCGATCTTGTGGGTCCGCGTCGGCGGCACGAGGTGGTAGAGGATCGACGACCGGCCGGTGAAGCCCTCGACGCCGAACAGCTCCTCGGCGTAGAGCGAGCCGTCCGGGGCGCGGTGCTGCGTGTGGCGCTGGCGCGGGATGGTGCCGCGCTGGACGTAGTACATGGAGAGACTGGCCTCCTCGGGGTCGAGGAGGCCAGTCTAGTGGTGGAGGGACCGTGTCAGGGTTCGATCTGGATCGAGTCCACGATCGCCTGGAGCTCGGCCAGGTCTGAGGCTGTGGTTCCCGGGAAGTCCGCGGTTTGCACCACGACGCGGATGCCTTCGACATCGAGGATCCAGAGATGCCATTTGTGGCTTGGTCCCTGAGCGGGCATCGAGGGCAGCCAGGGGTAGTAGCCCAAGGTGCAGTCGGTGATATCCGACGGTAGCTGCAGGTCCAGGTACTTCCCGCTGTATCCACCGAGCGAGACGCTCGTGGGAGTCGTAGCGTCGAGGAGGGGGTGGTCGGCAAGCGCGTTCGCGAAGTCGTCGACGGTCGGTCCGACCGGGATCTCCGGCACAGCGTCGACCTTGATGCAGGGGTCGCTGCGCAGCCAGCCGCCACGGCCGAAGAGAAGGCCCATCCCCTGGGGCGCCACCCAGCCCGTGGCCGGTTTGTTGATCGCGGCTCCCGAATCGTTGGAGGCCCATCCGTCGGGAACGGTGAACGTGATGCGGATGGTGTCGTCTCGAACCGTTTCGCTACAGCCCGGCTGGGGCACGTACTCGCAGACGCCATTCCCGTTCGGCGGTGCGAACGGCTTCGCCATGTGTTGACCCGCCTCTAGTGGGCCCGACCCGATCGGGCCTGGCGACGGGCTCGCATTCGGCGAGGGGACGGGAGTCGGCGATGTGGTCGGAGTCGATGTCGCCGTCGGGCCGGGCCCGCCGACGCCGGACTGACCGGGTCTTCCGAGGATGAAAAGGGCGCCGCCGACCACGAGCACGCCGATGACGGCGGCCGCGGCGACGCGGGCTGGGGTGGTCATCGTTGGGCAACCTCCACGGGATCCGGAGATCCCGCTCTTGTGGTGTCGTCTGGATCCGGAGGAGGGCGGCCTCCACGGCGCGGTCAGGCGCCTCGGTCGGGCCGTTCTCGAGCCACGACCGAGCGGCGCGTTCGAGCGAGCGATCGTCGGTCATGCGAGACGTCCTCCGTGGACAGCGGGCTCGCGCTCGGCCGTCAGGGCGTCGCGGAGCCCGCGTGTGGCGTAGTGCAGGCGCGATCGGGCCGTGCCCGCGGGGATCTCCAACATCTCGGCGATCTCCACGAGCGGCAGCCCGAGGTAGTGGTGCAGGACGAAGACCGCCCGCTGATCGATCGGGAGCCGGCGGAATGCCCGCTCCAGTTCGTCGCGGTCGGCGACGGCGGCTGTGCCGTCCGGGGTCGATGGCCCATCGATGGGCAGGACCCGGACGTTCGCCGTCCATTGGCGAGCCCGCTGCGATTCGTCGTAGCAGGCGTGGACGAGGATGCGATGGATCCACGCCTCGAAGCGCTCGGGTCCCGCAGGTGCGGGAGCCGGCGCCAGGCGAGGACGAGGGCGTTCTGCAGCGCGTCCTCGGCGAGACCCGGGTCGCGCAGGATCCGGTGAGGCGACCGCGTAGAGCGAGTCGCTGACCTGGTGCACCAGGACGGCGAACGCCTCACGGTCGCCCCGACGGGCCTGCTCGACGAGGTCTCGATCCACCACTCGACCTCCGGTGCGACCGCAGCCGTGATGGCCGCGGACTACCCACTATGACGGGAGGTGGTGGCCGGAACGTTCAGTCGGCCGCTAGACGCCGACCCGGTCGCTGCGGCGTTCGAGGAGGACGACGTTGCGCCAGCTGCCCGGCGTATCGCGGCCGATCCGCTCCTGGACGCCGATCCGGCGAAAGCCGGCACGCTCATGGAGGGCGAGGCTGGCGCGGTTCTCGGCAAGCACCCCGGCGAGGAGCGTCCAGTACGCCGGCCGCCTCCGAGGCGGGGACGAGCGCCTCGAGGAGCGCCCGCCCGACGCCGCGACCGCGGGCCGCCTCGTCGACGTAGACGCTCTCCCACGCAACGCCGGCATAGACCTCCCGCGTGGAGTAGCGACCCAGCGCGGTCCAGCCGACGACCCGATCGCTCGAGGCGCGCGACCAGCCGGCAGTCGCGCCGGTGGCTCGCGTGCCAGCGGGCCCAGTCGGGTGCCGTCGTTTCCAGCGTCGCGTTGCCGGTGGCGATGCCCTGGATGTAGATCTCGAGGACGGCCGGGCCGTCGGCGAGCGTCATCTCGTCGATCCGGATGGGCGCGGCCGTGTCGCCCATCTAGCCGCTTCGTCCCCGGGCGTCGACCGGCCACAAACCTTCGATCGCTCCGGCCCGGACGGCGACGAACGAGTCGTAGAGATCGACGACCGGGCAGACGTGGTTCGGAACGATCGCGACGACCTCGCCGAGCCTCGGCGCGGCCGTGCCCGGCGGGATCATCGACCGCGGCGTGGTAGTCGAAGAGCCGCTCGATGACGGCCTCGGGGTAGGCCGGGATCGACCCGAATCCCTCGAGGTACGGCGCCCGATCCTTGGTCAGCGCCTTCGCGCCCGCGTCGAGGACGACCTGCCCCGCGACGGAGGTGCTGACCACGGTGGCGGCGACGACGAGGGCGATGCCGTCGCCGGGGATCGACTCCAGGGCGATCTGGGTCCGATCGCCGAGCAGATAGGTTCCTGGTCGGATCTCGTTCACCTGGCCAGCGGCGGCAAGGACCGCGGTCGGGGTCGATCCCGCGCTGATCCGCTCGAGCGCGAAGCCATCGGCGCGCAGCGCATCCGCGGCCGCGCCAAGCGTCGTCACCTCGTCCGCGGCCGCGCCGCCGCGCGCTCCCGGCTGGCGATAACTGTGGCCGCCGTGGGTGAAGACCCCGATCACCGCGAGGCCTGCGTCACGCGCTCCACGCGCGACCGCGAGCGCGGCAGCGGCATCTGCGACACCCGTGCGACGCCCGCCCGAGTCCATCTCGACCAGCACCTGCAGCGGCGTCGAAAGGCCGGCGACGGCCGCCGCCAGGTAGCTCCGCGCCGGCCACGGAGTCGACCCCGACGACGAGCGGCGTCCGGGCGTGAAGGCTCCGCAGTCGGTCGGCCTTGAGGCCATCGGCCCAGACCGGATAGGCGATGAAGATGTCGTCGATGCCGCCCGCCGCCATGACCTCGGCCTCGCCGAGCGTCCCGACGGTGATCCCGCGGGCGCCCGCGTCGAGCTGCATCCGGGCGAGGGCCACGCTCTTGTGAGTCTTGACGTGGGGCCGCAGAGCCACCCCTCGCTCGGCGGCGGCGGCGCCCATCCGGCGAGCGTTCGCCTCCGCCCGATCGAGGTCGAGGATGAGGCACGGCGTGTCGAGGTCCGGCGGCAGGGGCGTGACGTCCGGGATCGGTCGCGCGGCGGCTTTCACGGTTACCTCGCTCACGAGGGCCGCTCGACGATCCGTGTCCGCAGTTCCCCGAGCCGGTCGATCCGCAGAACGACCTCGTCGCCCGGATCGAGATATCGGCCCAGCGTCGTCTCGCGCACCTCGAGGAGGCAGCCCGTCCCCACGGTGCCCGACCCGATCAGGTCGCCGGGTCGGAGGCGGACGTCGGCGGACGCGCGGGCGAGCATCTCGCCGAAGCTGAACTGGGCGTCGGACCAGCGGCCCCGCGACGTCTCCGTGCCGTTCACCTCCGCCGTCATCGCCAGGTCGGGACCGGTCGCTCCGGCCGTCCGCGCGTCGGCCAGCTCGTCGGGCGTGACGAGCCACGGCCCGAATGATGACGCGAAGTCCTTTCCCTTGGCCGGTCCGAGGCGGACGGTTGTCTCGTCGCGCTGCAGGTCGCGGGCCGACCAGTCATTGAAGATCGTGTAGCCGCCGATCGCCTCTTCGGCTCGGTCCGGCTGGCAGGTCGCGGGCCGGCGTGTCGACGAGGGCCGCGACCTCGAGCTCGTAGTCGAGCTCGACCGAGAGCGCCGGCGACCAGACCGGCTCGTCGGGGCCGCGGACCTCCGAGACGTTGCCGAAGTAGAAGATCGGGAGGCGATACCAGGCTTCGGGCACCTCGCCGCCGCGGCGCTCCCACATCGTCCGCACGTGGCCCTCGAAGGCGTAGAAGTCGCGCAGCGATGGCGGCCGGAGGATCGGCGGCCCGAATCGGAGGTCGGCGGCTTCCAGCACGGCGTCGTCTTCGGCCGGTCCGCCCCGCGGGATGAACGAATCGACGAGCTCAGCGAGCGATTCGACGCGGAGCCCGCGAGCGAGATGGTCGTCGAGCGTCGTCACCGGCTGGCGATGGAGGGCGCTGTCGTGGGCGAGATTGGGATGGTCGGCGATGGCCCGTCGACGGGCCAGCTCGAGGTCCGCCCAGTGGATTCCGATGCCGCTGGCGTCGAGGCCGGCGGCGAGCCGCCACGGCGCCCCGGCCGGCGCATGGAGCTCGCGAACGTGGGCGATCTTCATCGAACGCGAGTGTATCCGTGGCCGCTGGCAGGCGAGGGCCGGCGGCCGGACCGCAAGTGAGGTTCGCGGATCGGACCACCGTCCGAAGGTCACGCTCGGATACCGCAATTGGGGGATGCACTCGCCCATTCGTGCACCGCACGCTGTCCCTCACACATGCCGCCCTCAACTAACGCCGACCGCACCATCCCCGGCGACGGCGATCTCGTCGAGCCCCAGACCGACGCGAGATCGCGTCAGCTTGCCCGACTCATCCGCGCGGTCGCCGATCGCCGGCTGCCATGGTCGGCGGCCTGGAAGCGCTGTTCGGGTTGGCCTTCGGCGAGTCGCGAGCGGTGGTCCTCGGGCTGAGCGCCGTCACCTATGCGGCCTGGCTGGCCAGGGTCTCGTTGCGGTTCGGCGACCTGCGACAGGCCGAGACGATCGGCCGAATCGCCGCCGTCACCCTCGTCCTCGTCGCGATGGCGGCCATCCTCGAACCCGAGCTCGCGTTCGCCATGGCGATCGCCTCGCTGCTCCCGATCGTCCTCGTTCTGCCGTTCCTCGGCAGCCGAGCGATCGGCCGAATCCTGGTCATCGGCGGCATCGTCGGACTCGGGTCGGTCGTCGCCGGCGAGCTCCTGCCGCGCGGGGATCGATTGCCCGCCGCCCTGAGCGCCTCAATCGCGTCCATGACGCTCGTCCTCGTGTACGGCTTCCTGCTGATCTTCCTGTGGGAGGTCAGCCGGCGGATGAAGACGACAGCCGACGACCTGCGGAGCGTCGTCGCGATGTCGAACGACGTGTCGCGGACGATGGACCCGCAGCTCGTCGGCGACCGGATCGCCCGGCACATCGCGCTGGCCGTCGGCGACCACCGACTGCGCCCTCAGCTACTGGGACCACGCCGGCGACCGGCTCGTCACCCTCGGCTACTACCCGCCCGAGCGACGCGGCACGCTCCAGCCGTCGTATCCGCTCGCCGACTACCCGGAGACGCGGCGCGTCCTCGAGACTCGCCCGCCCGGTGATCGTCGACACGCGTCGATCCGAACGCGGACCCGAACGAGGTCGCCTACCTCAAGTCGATCGACCAGCGGAGCATGGCGATCGTCCCGCTCATCGCGGCCGGCACGCACGATCGGGACGCTGGAGCTGACGTCGGCGCGGAGCGGCGCCTTCGACGCGCGGCACGTGGAGATCGCGACGATGCTCGCGGGCGAGGCGGCGATGGCGCTCGAGAACGCCCGCCTCTACGACGAGATCCGGCACCAGGCGCTGCACGACGGCCTGACCGGGCTCGCCAACCGCGTCCTCTTCCGCGACCGGGTCGTCCACGCCCTCGAGCGCAGCCGCGGCCGCGACGGCCGGCCGTTCGCGATCCTGTTCATCGACCTCGACGACTTCAAGGTCCTCAACGACACGCTCGGCCACGCCCGCGGCGACGACGTCCTCGTCGCGGCAGCCCGCCGCGTTGCTGCCTCGCTCCGGCCGAGCGACACCGCCGCCCGGCTCGGGGGCGACGAGTTCGCCGTCCTGCTCGACGACGTCGGTGACGAGGAGACGGGCGCTGTCGATCGCCATCCGGCTGGCCGATGCGCTGCGCGAGCCGCTCGACCTCGGTGACGCCGTCGCCGATGATCGCCGCGAGCATCGGCGTCGCGCTGAGCGGCACAGACGGCGAGACCGCCGACGACCTGCTGCGCAACGCGGACGTCGCGATGTACGCGGCGAAGTCGTCGTCGCGCGGCCGGGCCGAGCTCTTCCGTTCGGCGCTCCGGGCAGAGGCCGCGGCGCGCAGCGACCTGGCGGCGCTCCTCCGCGGCGTCGAGCAGCGCGGCGAGCTGCGGCTCGACTACCAGCCGATCGTCGAGCTCGCGACCGGGTGCCGTCGTCGGCCTCGAGGCGCTCGTCCGCTGGCAGCCGCCGGATCGCCCGCTGCTCATGCCCGATGCAGTTCATCGACCTGGCCGAGGAGACCGGCGACATCGTCCCGATGGGCCGCTGGATCCTGCGCGAGGCGTGCCGCCAGACGCGCGAGTGGCAGCTCCGGCTCGAGCTGCCGGACCTCGAGGTCAGCGTCAACCTGTCGGCCCGCCAGTTCCAGGAGCACGACCTCGTCGAGTCGGTCCGGTCGATCCTCGAGGAGACGGGCCTGCCGGCCTCGAGCGCTCACCCTCGAGATCACCGAGAGCAGCCTGATGCAGCGCACCGCCGGCACGATCGGCCGGCTCGCCGAGCTCCGCTCGCTCGGCATCCATCTCGCGATCGACGACTTCGGGACCGGCTACTCCTCGCTGAGCTACCTCGAGCGCTTCCCGGTCGACATCCTGAAGATCGACCGCTCGTTCATCGCCGGCGTCACCGCGGCGGGCGAGCGGCCGGCGATCGCCCGGGCGATCGTCGAGCTCGGGCGGACGCTCGGGCTCAAGGTCGTCGCCGAAGGGATCGAGCAGCCCGACCAGGCCGAATGGCTGATCAGCCTCGGCTGCCCGCTGGGCCAGGGCTACCTGTTCTCGCGACCGATGGGCGTCGACGCCACCGAGGCGTTCCTGGCGGCCGACGCGACGCGCCGGGTCCAGGCACCGGCCACCTCCGAAGCGGCCCGAACCGCCCGTCGCCGCGCGGCGACGAAGCTGAGGCTCGTGTCCGGGGAGTAGCGCGGCCGTGGGAGCCCTCGCCCGTTGGTCCGCGTGCCGGACCAAGCGGCGAACGGCGAGGCCCGAACGGGGGGCTCGAGGTCCTTCTTCCGCCCGTTGGTCCGCGTGCCGGACCACGCGGCGAACGGCGAGGCCCGACCGAGGTGGCTCGAGGTCCTTCTTCCGCTCGTTGGTCCGCGTGCCGGACCAACGGCCCTGGGGCTGGCGCTCGTCAGAACGGCTTGAACATCATCAGCCAGAGCAGGATCAGCAACCCGCCGATCCCGACAAGCCGATGACGTCCGGGCGCCGCGAGTCGACGAGCGCGGCGAGCTCATCGGCCGATACCGGCGTCGGATCCGGGGCGTCCTTCGGGGTCTCGTAGCCGCGCAGCCCGACCGCCTCGCGGACGCGGCCGTAGTAGCGCGACGCCAGGATGTACATCAGGACCATGATCGCCACGAGAACCGCGATCGCCGCCCAGATCCAGCCTCGGCCGAAGTGGCCGCCCATGATGCCCGCGATGATCCCGGCGATGAGCAGCGTCAGCAGCGCGCCGTAGACGAGCCCCAGGCTCCTGCTCGAGAGCTCCAGCAGCGCCCTGATCCTCGCCGGGTCGCGTTCGCGGCGGATCTGGTCCGACACCCACATCGACGCGCCGTGGCCCATGACGAACAGGAACGCCGCCGCAACGTGGACGAACACGACCCACGGATACCACTCCATCGCACCCTCTCCCGCGATCGGTGGCGGCCGGTCGTGCCGCCACGCTCACGGCGAGGATAACGCTCCGCGGTGATCGATTCGGCCGAAAAGTGAACGAGCGGCCATCCCAGCGAGCCATCATTAGTGGACCGCGCCCCCACCGGGCGCAACGAGGGACTCGCGGTGGATCGAGATCTCGTCGAGGCGGCACGGGGCGGAGATCGGGAGGCATTCGTCGACCTGATCCGTCCTCGGAGTCGACCGCCTCTTCGCGGTCGCCCAGCGGATCCTCCGCGACGTCGATCGGGCCGAGGATGCCCTGCAGGAAGCGCTGGTGATCGCCTGGCGTGACCTGCCGAGGGCTCCGCGATCCGGACCGGTTCGACGCGTGGCTGGGCCGCCTCCTCGTCCACGACTGCATCGCCCAGGCGACGCGCGAGCGGCGCCGGATCTCGAATCTGCGGGTGCTGCCGGTCGACGGGCCGGCCGCGCCCGACGACCTGGTCACCTGGCCGACCGGGACCAGCTCGAACGCGGGTTCCGCCGGCTGCCGCCCGATCAGCGGGCGATCCTCGTGCTCCACCACTACCTCGGGTACGCGCCATCGGAGATCGCCGAGATCCTCGGCATCCCTGGCGGCACGGCCCGCTCGAGACTCCACCACGCCCATCGCGCCATGCGAGCCGCGCTCGACGCGGACGCCCGTACGCAAGTCACGGAAGGTCGACCGGCATGACGAAGGAGCGCGACATCGAGCGGTTACTCGACGTCTGGATGCGCGACGGTCCGACCCTCGCGCCTGACCGTGTCCTCGAGGTCGTCGTCGACCGGATCGAGCGGCACGGACAGCGGCCCGCGTGGCGCCTCGACTGGAGGCACCTTGGAATGAACACGACCTTCAAACTTGCGACGGCCGTAGCGGCCGTGGCGATTTTCGCGGCCGTCGGTTACAACCTGCTCCCGCGCGGATCCACGGGAATTGCCGGACCCGAGCCGACTCCGAACCCGACCGCGAGTCCGGCAGCGAGTCCGTCGCCGACCCCGCCGTGGGATGCCGCGGGTATCGGGCAATGCGGCACGTTCGGCTGCGGCGGTCCGCTGAGGGCCGGCTCGTACACCTCGAGGTCGCTGAACCCGGCCGTCAGCTACACGCTGAACACAGATTGGGTCAACCTCCGGGATTGGCCCGAGTTCTTCCAGCTCTACCCAGACACCCCGGCGAACCGGATGCTCGCGCGCCGCCGGTCAGTACCCGCCCCACATCGTGATCCTGCCCGGGCCGACCACGGTGTCGCCGAGCGCTGCGTGCCCGGAAGACGCGCCATCGGATAGGACCGAAGTGGACGCGGCCCGAATTCGTCGAGTTCCTGACGACGCGCGAAAACCTTGCGACGACCGGACCGGTCCCCGCGACCGTGGGGGGGCTCACCGGACAGCAGATCGACGCCAGCCTCGAGCCCGGCTGGACGGGCTGCCTCCCGGGCGCACTGCTGGGCGAGTCGCTCACGCAACTGGACCGCATTCGGTACATCGTTCTCGATACCCCGGACGGCGGATCGCTGATGATCAGGCTCCGGGCTCCGACCGACTTCGATGCATTCTTTGCGGAGGCGATGCCGGTCGTCGAGAGCTTCGAGTTCGCCGTCACTCGGTAGTCGGACCAGGCTGGATCGGAGCGCGGGAGCCTCCCTAGAGGTTCCCGCGCTTCGCCTGCTCGCGCTCGATCGCCTCGAACAGCGCCTTGAAGTTGCCGACCCCGAAGCCGCGCGAGCCGTGCCGCTCGATGATCTCGAAGAAGAACGTCGGGCGATCCTGGACGGGTCGGGTGAAGATCTGGAGGAGGTAGCCCTCCTCGTCGCGGTCGGCCTCGATGCCGAGCTCCTCGAGCGTGTCCATCGGGACCCCGACGTCACCGACTCGGTCGGCCAGCGTCGCGTAATACTCGTGGGGCAGGCCGAGGAACTCGACCCCGTTCTCGCGGAGCTGGCGGACCGTGGCGACGATGTCCTCCGTCCGCAGGGCGATGTGCTGGCAGCCGGGCGAGCGATACCAGTCGAGGTACTCCTGGATCTGGCTCTTCTTCTTGCCGGTCGCCGGCTCGTTGATCGGGAACTTGATCCGGCCGTTGCCGTTCGTCATGACCTTCGACATCAGCGCGCTGTAATCGGTGTGGATGACCTTGTCGTCGTAGTGGATGAGCTGGCTGAAGCCGAACACGTCGCGGTAGAAGTCGACGAACTGGTTCATCTCGCCGAGGCCGACGTTGCCGACGCAGTGGTCGACCTCGAGCAGGCTGAGGCCCTCGGCCGCCCGAGCCGGCTTCTTGACCTTGCGGTAGCCCGGCGCGAACACGCCGTGGTAGTCGCTCCGATCCACGAACGAGTGGATGACGTCGCCGTACGTGTGGACCGCGCTACGCCGGAGCATGCCGTCGTCGTCGGATCCGGCTTCCGCGTATTCGAGGTACGACCGCGCCCCTCGGGACGTGGTCTCGCGCCAGGCGCTTCGGACGTCGTCGACGGCGAAGGCGATGTCATGAACGCCGTCGCCGTGCTCGCGGACGTGCTCGGCGATCTCGCCATCGGGCGTCAGCGGGGCCGTGATGACGAACGTGATGTCGTTGCGCCGCATCACGTAGCTGGCCCGATCGCGGATCCCGGTCTCCAGGCCGGCGAACGCAACCGGGGTGAAGCCCCACAGCGCGCGGTAGTACGCCGACGCCTGGCGGGCGTTGCCGACCCAGAACTCCACGTAGTCGATGCCCTTGAGCGGCAGGAAGTCCTGCGCCTCGGCGTAGGCGTCCTTGTTGAGCCGGGCGCCGGCCTGGTTGGCGGCGCCCCGGGCGACGGTATCGGTCATGAGGTTCGACCTCCGTTCGAGGCGGTTTCACGCGCGGCGTACCGGCGTGGACGTGTGGAGACCCATGCTACGCCTCGCATGCGACACTGACCGCCATGGACGAAGCGCTCGAACGCCGTCTCGAGGCGAGCCGCTCGGCCTTCGCCGGGCTGCGGCAGCCCGTCGAGGGCCGCGAGCCGTGGCCGCTGAGCCAGGCCTACGGCGCGGAGCCGGAGTCCGACTGGGGGCCCAAGGAGGTCCTCGCCCACGTCGCCGAGATGGTGCCGTACTGGCTGGGCCAGATCGAGGCCGTCCTGGCCGCGCCGGCGGACGCTGAGCCGTTCGGCCGGGTGGCGACGGATCCCGAGCGGATCGACCGGATCGGGCGCGACCGGGCGTTGTCCGCCGGCGAGCTGTTCGATCGAATCGACCGAGCCGTGGCGGACGCCGTAGCCGTTCTGGGGCGCCTCGACGCCGCGGCTCGGGCTCGACGAGGGACTCACCCGCGCCTCGGGGAGATGACGATCGAAGGGATCGTCGAGCGGTTCATCGTCGGCCACCTCGAGGAGCACGTCCGTCAGCTCGAAGAGATCCTCGCTCGCGGACCCAGCGCGCGTCGACACCACCAGCTGACCGCGACGCTTGCGCACAAGAACGGCGCTTGCGCCGCCGTTGCGGGTCGACAACTCGTACGACTGACCCCGAGGTACCAGTACTGATGGGCCATTCCAGTCCGGTGCACCCGAGGGTTACTGTCCCCCACCTGAGAGGCATCGCTCTCAGAGGGGGTTGGTCGAGAGGGACATTATGAAGATTCTGAAGTCGCACGCCTTCCGGGCGGCGCTCGCGCTCTCCGCGCTCGCCAGCTCGGCACTCGTTCTCGAAGCCGGCAAGCGCTGGTTCTAAGAACACCGCAATGATTCGGCGGCATCGTCCGCCAAGCGATCGTCGAGCCGTCCGAGGCCCATCGGACGGCTCTTCGATTCCGCGGAAGAACCTCAGAGGGCCGTGCGCTTGTAGCGACGCCGCCGACGACGCGCCGATGGGATTGTCCTCGCCGTCCGCCGGCACGATGCTGATCGAGCCGTCCTCCTCGAGAACCGCAAGCTTCATCTGCGTCGACGCGTTCAAGGCCGTGCTCCCGAAGTGCGGCTTCGACGTCCTCGTCATCGATGCCCTGCTGTTCGAGTGCATCTTCGAGCCAGCGCCCATCGCGTCCGACGACCGTCGGCTGTGGCTCCAGCAGCCGTTTGACGACCGGAATACGGACGCGAGCCTCGGCGACCAGGCGATTCAGCGCGAAGATCGTGACGACGATGATCACGCCGCCGGTGACCGACTGGTCGGGGCCGGTCATTGCCGGCTGGAGGGCGTTTGCCGCCAGCAGCACGAGCGCGATGTCGAAGAGCGTGAACTGCCCGAGCTGGCGCTTGCCGGAGAGCCGGAGCAGGAGGAGGAATACCAGGTAGATGATCGTGGTCCGGACCACGATCTCGATCACGGGGACACCCAGCTCCCACATCCGGGTCTAGCGGTCCGTCCCGGGCTCGGTCTCGTCGAGCACGTGCTTCTTCAGGAACGCGAGGATTCGGCCAAAGGCGTCGCGCCGATTCTCGCGCTTCTCCCAGCCGTGCCCTTCCTCGTCGTACCAGTGGACCTCGTGGTGCTTGCCTTCGATCTCGAGGGCCTCGACCATCCGCTCGGTCATGAGCGGGACGACCCGTTTGTCCTTTCGACCATGCAGGATCAGCAACGGGGCCTCGATGCGCTCCGCGCGATAGACCGGGTGAGCCGCGTCGATACACCTCTGCCCGTTCCGGGTCGTCCGGCGAACCCATCTGGCGGCGGATGTCCAGGCGGCCCGGGCGGTCGCCGTGCCGGAAGCTTTCGGCGATCTCGGAATCGCCGTACAGGTCGACGCCCGCCCGCCACAGAGCCGGCTCCTCGACGAGGGCCGAGAGGACGAGGTAGCCGCCGTACGAACCACCGTAGATGGCGAGGCGCCCGTCGGACCACGGCTGCTCCGCCGCCCAGTGGGCCGCATCGATCATGTCGTGGGCGTCGGCGTGACCCCATTCGTTATGGTTCGCCAGCCGGAACGCGCGGCCGTAGCCGGTGGAGCCGCGGAAGTCGACGTCGAGGACCGCGAAGCCCTCGCGGACGAGCAGCATCTTGAACGGTGCGAAGCCCCGATACGCCTGCCAGGTCGGGCCGCCGTGCGGGGATAGGACGACCGGCACCTTCTTCGATCCGCGGCGGCCGGTCGCTTCGGCCGGCCGCCAGAGCGTGCCCTCGACCGCGAGCCCGTCGCGGGCGGTGAGCTTGACCCGCTCGGCGGTCGTGCGCTCGGCGGCGAGCGAGGCGGCGACGACCGCCGGCAGCGAGTTCGTCACCTGGCGCGGTCGCGCGTCGGCCGGGGCGACACCCGGCACCGGCAGCAGCCACAGGTCCTGCGGAGCGGTCTCGCTCTCGCCGACCGCGGCGATCCATGCGCCGTCGGACAGCCAACCAACGGCACGCCAGACGCCCGGCGACGGGTTGACGACCTGACCCGCGGACGCGGCAACGACGGCCGGCGGGTTCTTCGGCGGGCGGCCGCGCCCGCGCTTGGCCGGCGCCCCGTCGCCAGACGACGCGACGACGAGGTCGATGAGGCCGTCGTGAACGTCGATGTGGACGAAGCGGCCACCGTCGGGCGACGGCAGCGCGGCGTAGCCCGGGCCACCGGACGGCTCGCCGTGCTCGCGCTCGCCGGTCGTCAGGACGCGGCGCTCGCGTCCGTCGGCGGACAGCCGGACGGTCTGGAACCAGCCGCTCGCGTCGGAACCGTAGAGCCATCCGCCGTCGGGCATCGGCCGGGCGCCGCTCACCCACTCCTCGCCGCCGCCGGCGATCCGCCGTTCGTCGGCCGTTTCGACGTCGACGAGGTGGATCTCGCCGACCGAGTGGTCGGGCCCTCGCTGGGCGCTGACGGCGATCGTTCGGCCATCGGCCGACCAGCTCAGGTCATCGACATCGACGCCGGTCGCCGAGAGCTGGCGCGGCTCCGGCGGTCGGGGATCGCGGGCCGGCCTGCCTCGCCGCGGCACGGGCGCGTCGACCACCCAGAGCTGCGACCAGCCGCGGCGGCGCGAGATGAAGGCGAGTCGCCGGCCATCCGGCGACCAGCGCGGGGCCGACACGCCGGCCGGATGGCCGGTGACGCCGACGTCCCGCGACCCATCGGCCTCGATGACCCGGATCTCGTTGTCGCGGACGTAGGCCAGCCGGCGGCCGTCGGGCGACCACTGGGGGTCGGCGACGTTCTTCTCGGACGCGGTCAGCTGGACGGGGTAGCCGCCTCGCAGCGGCAGCACGAACAGTTGCCGGGCGCCGGCCGCGTCGGCGGTGTAGGCGACGAATCGATCGCGCGGCTGGAGCCGGAACTCACGGGGCGACTCCATCGCGACGATCTGCTCGATCGTCAGGCCGGTGTTGGATCCCCGCCCGCTCCGACGCGGCGGATCCGAAGCCGCGCGTCGGCCGGTCACGCGGGCGGCCAGCCGATCGTGGCGGCGTACGGACCGATGCTCGCGAGATGCGTCCGGACGTGGCCGTGGAGGTCCTCATAGGCCCAGCTGAACCCTTCGGGATCGAGCCACTCGGCGTCCGACATCGCCGCGACGGCGGCCCGAAGGCGGTCGTGGCCCGTCTCGTATCGGCGGAGCAACTCGGCCGGCGGAGTCCCGCGAGCCGCCCGGACCTGCGTCTCGTTCCAGGCATCGATGCCCTCCGGCGGCACCTCGCGCCAGGTGCCCGACCGGCGATGCTCCTCGAGCGCCGCGGCGGCCTCGTCGAACCAGGTCGGCGATGTGGCCGACATGGTCGGCGACGGTCCAGCCGGGCGTGACCTCGGCCGCGGTCCAGGCATCCAGCGGCAACGCCCGGATGACGGAATCGAAGTGGGCCAGAACGCTTGCCTCGTCGGCCCAGAACCGCTCCTTCGCGGCGGCGAGGCCGGAGGCGACCGGCTGCGGGTCCGAACCGAAGGGGATCGTTCTCCTCCTGCCTGGCCCGGAGGCGGGCGGCCCACGGCTCCAGGACCCGAAGGTGGTCGATCGCGTGGCCGTGAAGGACGTTGTAGACCCAGCCCCAGGCCGCGTCGCTGTAGATCGCCGCGAGCGGCAGCCTGCCGCCGACGGCGATGAGCGCCGCGTGAGCCGCGTCGAGGCGCGCCCTCAGGTCGGCCGGGCGGAGATCGGCAAAGATGCGACCGACGACGCTCGTTGAACGTGTCGAAGTCGCCGCCGTCGTAGTCGTCATCGGTCGGCCACCGGCCCGTCTCGAGCGCTTCCTCGATGTAGGCCGCGGCAAGCTCGTACCAGTCCAGCGACGTGCCCGACGTGATCCAGCAGCGACCAGTCCGGGCCGCCCGCATCCGACGGAGCGGCCCCGGGCAGGCGCCACGCGGCGTCGTCGAGCCCGGCCCACGAGGCCCTGAGCCGATCCCAGAGGGCTGCCTCGTCGGCCCAGAAGTCGCGCGTCGCGACCCGGAAGTCGATCGTCTGGATGTCCGCGAGCGGCGCGCGGCGCAGGTCGAGGCGAAGGCCCGCGGCGGCTACGGTCGCCGTCGCAGCGCTGCCCGTCATCGCCCTCTCCGCCCCCGTGGTCCCTCGCTCATCGGGCGACGATGCGCTCCCCGCTCCGACCCTCGGTCGGTTCGCCCGACGCTCGCCTCGAGTTGATCGCCGAGCTCGACCGTGCGCCGGAAGGCCGCCCAGACGGCCTCGGAAAGGACCGTCCGCAGCCGGCCCGATTCCAGCTCGTGGAGCGCGGCTGCGCTCGTGCCGCCCGGCGACGTGACCATGTTCCGCAGCTCGGCCGGATGCATCCCCGACTGCTTGGCGAACAGCGTGCTCCCCTCGAGGGTCTCGATCACGAGGTCGTGCGCGACGTGGCGCGGGAAGCCGAGATGGACGGCCGCGTCGATCAGCGCCTCCATGACCAGGAAGACGTACGTCGGGCCCGTGCCGCTGACCGCGGTCGCCATCGCGACGAACTTCTCGTCGTCGACCTCGAGCTCCTTGCCGAGCGCACCGAGCAGGGTCGCCGCCTGTTCGCGCTGCTCCGGCGTCGTCTCCGGCGTGGGATACCAGACGGTCATGCCCTTGCCGAGCCTCGCGGGCGTGTTGGGCATCGCCCGGATGACCTGGTCGTGGCCGAGCGTCCCCGTCAGCGCCGCGGTCGTGGCACCGGCGATGACCGACAGGACGAGCTGCCCGCGACGCAGGTGCGGTCCGATCTCGCGCCCGACGCGGCCGAGCATCTGGGGCTTGATGGCGAAGAGCACGACATCGGCGCCGTCGATCGCGGCGACGTTGTCCGAGACGACCCTGATGCCGTACTCGCGCTCGAGGTGGTCGCGGCGCTCGGACGCGGGGGTGACTGGCGACGACCTGGCTGGCCTCGACGAGCTCGCCGCGGAGCAGGCCGGCGATCATCGCCTCGGCCATGACGCCCGAGCCGACGGTGGCGATGGTTCGGTTCGCCAGGGGGACCATCGTGGGAGTATCGCACGGTGCGGTCGCCACGCTGGGGGTCGTCGCGGGCTCATGAGCTCCCTGGTCCGCCAGCCGGACCAACGGACGAATGGGCGCGTGGTATCGGGGCGAATCGAGCCCTTCCTCCGTCTGTCGGTCCGCCAGCCGGACCAGTGGACGAAAGAAGCCTCGAATCCGGCCCGATTGAGCCTTCTCGCCCGCTCGTTGGTCCGCGAGCCGGACCAAGGCGCGGCCGCGCGCGAGAGCGTCAGGCGCGGGCTTCGCCTAGCAGGAAGAACCGGCCGGTCGTCTTGATGCGCACGCTGTGGAAGCCCGCCGTGCGGAGTGCCTCCTCGAGCTCGGCCGGGTCACGGAAGACCTTGACGATCGTGAATTCGCGCCCGTCGGCCAGGCGGCGGACAGCAATGTCGGCGTCGGGTGGGTCGTTGTCGGCCGCGCCCGACTGCGGGTCGGGGAGCGAGTCCATGAATGCGAGGATCCCGTCCGGCTTCAGCCAGCGGCGGGCGAGGGCCAGGAAGGCATCGGTCCGGTCGCGCGCCACGTGGCTCAGCCAGAAGCCGAAGAACAGCGGCGTCTACCTGGCGGTCCGGCTCGGCCCACGCGTCGCGGACGTGGAGGTGGGCGCGGAGGCGGTGGGCGACGAGCCGCTCGCGAGCCCGCTCGAGGGGTGCCGCCGCCGCGTCGTAGATCGAGAGCTCGCCCTTGGACGCGAGGAGCGGCGACCACCACCCGGTGCCCCCGGCAAGCTCCACGATCTCGCCGTGGATCGGCAGGCCGTCGAGCCACGTTCCGGCGCCGTCGAGCTCCGCGTCCCAGGCCGCGTCGTGGATGGGCCCGCGGGCGTAGCGGCCGCGGCGCAGGTACCAGTCGTCGTACTCGCCGGCCCGGGCTTCGTAGTAGGCGATCATCTCGGCGTCGCGGTCCTGGGCCGGCGCTGCCGGCGCGGGCTGGGGCGCGCGACCTCGTCGCTGGCCGCCGCCCGCCGCCGCGCGAGCCGTCAGCGCATCCCGCAACCGGAATCGGAGGAACGGGTTGTCGCCGGCCCGGCCGAGGCAGTCCGGGCAGAGCCGTGCCCAGCCCTCCAGATCGTCCGGGGAGCGCGTCGTCCACTTCGTTCCACACCACAGGCAGTCGAACGTCGCCGGCGGACCGCCCACGGATCCCGGCACCTGGCTCATTCCAGCGGGGTCCAGCTGCCCGGCGGCGAGGTCTCGACGAAGGCATCGGGGTCGAAGATCTCGGCCAGCGTCTCGATCCCGTCGAGGACCCGCGGGCCCGGGCGCGAGAAGTAGGCGGAGCCGTCGAGCGCGAAGACGTTGCCGCTGCGGACGGCCTCGATCTCCTTCCAGTCGATGGGCTTTGGCGTTCGTTCCCACTCGGCGACGGTCTCGGCGAGGTGGAAGCCGCACGGCATGAGCAGGATCATCTCGGGATCGACATCGACGACCGAGAGCCAGTCGGTCTGGCGGGATGCCTCGCCGTCCAGGCCGAGCAGGTCCCAGCCGCCGGCCCGCCGGATCTGCTCGGGAACCCAGTGGCCAACGGCGAAGGGCGGCTCCAGCCACTCGAGTCCGACGACCCGTGGGCCTTCGCGGCCTTCCTTGCGCCGCTCGTGGACGCGGGTCTCGACGATCCCGAGGCGCGTCCGGAGGCTCTCGACCAGCTCGACGGCCTCGTCCTCCGCGTCGGTCATTGCGCCGACGGTCGAGATCGTGTTGAAGATGCCCTCGAGCGACGTCGGCTCCAGCGAAACAACCGTGATGTCGGCATCGATCGCGCGAGCGACCTCGTTGACCTCGCGGTAGCTCACGGCACAGACCTGGCAGAGCTCCTGGGTCAGGATGAGATCGGGCCGAGCCGCCTCGAGCGCCTCCTCGTCGAGCGCGTACAGCGACGATCCACCATGGACGGCATCGCTGACGAGCCGGTGGATGTCCGAGCTGCTCCTGGCTGTCAGATCGTGGACGCTACTGGTCATCACGGGCGTCCCGGCAATCTCCGGCGGCCAATCACACTCGTGGGTGATCCCGACCAGCTCGTCGGCCAATCCCAGGGCAGCGACAATCTCGGTCGCGGACGGGAGGAGCGAGACAATTCTCATTTGGGTCGCCGCCACTCGTGAGCCGGCACCCTCAGTGGTGAGCCGGCGCTCGCCCCCGGAGGTCTGAGGCCGAGCTCCGCGACGCCATCAGCCCGACGGTTTCTCAGCATCGACGGCCGCCCTGGCAGCTGCCTTGTCGGTGTACCAGGTCGCGTCGATCGCGGTGTACTGGGCCCACTCGGTCGGCACGGACTCTTCCGGAAAGATCGCGTTCACCGGGCATTCGGGTTCGCAGGCGCCGCAGTCAATGCACTCGTTCGGGTCGATGAAGAGCTTCCGGTCGACGCCCTCCTCGTAGTGGATGCAATCCACCGGGCAGACCGACACGCACGAGATATCGAGCACATCGATGCACGGCTCGGCGATCACATAGGTCATTCGACTCTTCTCCTCACCAAGCCGGACCCGACCCCGGCGCGGACCCGAAGCGTACCACCGGCACGCTCACGGGACCGGTGACGGCTGCACGAATCGAACCGGAACCACCATCCCCTTCGCCCAGTGGCCGGGGATGTGGCAGCCGATCATCAGCGTCGCGTCGGCGGAGGAGGTCACCGCAAGCCGCGGCACCGTCCACGTGACGTCAACCCGCTGGCCCGAGGCGACCACGACGCGCAGGCCCTCCAGTCCGGGCGGAACGCTGACAACCGGCGTCGGGCCGGGCGGATGACCGACTGTCGCGGCCTCGGCTACCTCCCACGCATCCTGGACGGCCGCGTCTCCGATCACCATCTCGTGGATCTCGAGGCCGCCGTTGACGAAGTGGAAGAGGACCGTTTCGCCCGGGACCAGGTCGACCGGATCCGGCAGGAACTCCCAGTCCTTGGCGATGATGTTCACCTCCCGCGGGACCGAAGAATTGCCGGGCGAGATCGGCGGCGTCGCCGGCGGCGGACCCGCCTCGCAGGCGGCGATCAGGAAGGCTGCGGCGAGCGTGACGCCGCGAGCGACTCGGGTGATTCTCACGGCCGGAGTCTATGGCGTCGCCGACGGATCGCGGTCCAACGTCCGATCCGTGTTTCCGCCCGCCTCTGCGCCCCGCGCGACATGCCCGCCGGTCGCTTGACACGCGCGCACGGCGAGCCGCAATCTGCGGCCACCTCAGCGCTCAGCCATTCGGCGGCGCCCGACAAGCGCGACCGGCGACCGTCACCGCGATTCGGCCCTCTGGCCTCCGACCAGAATCCGAGGTTCCGCTTGGCCCTCCACGCTCAATCTGTCGATCCGCAGAGGGGCTCTACGACCGCGTCTCCACGACCTGCCGAGGCATCGCTCGCGGTTCCCGCCGTGCGGCTCGAAGGCGTGAGGAAGCAGTTCGGCGACGTCGTAGCGGTCGGCGGCGTCGACCTCGACGTCCGCGACGGCGAGTTCTTCTCGATGCTGGGGCCGTCGGGTTCCGGCAAGACCACGACCCTCCGGATGATCGCGGGCTTCGAGCTGCCGATCGGCCGGCCGGATCCTGCTCCACGGCGAGGACGTCAGTCGCCGGGCGCCGTTCGAGCGCGACGTCAACACGGTCTTCCAGGACTACGCCCTCTTTCCCCACATGACCGTCGCCCAGAACGTCGCGTACGGGCTCGTCGTCAAGAAGGTCCCGGGCGAGGAGCGGACGCGCCGCGTCGCGGACGCCCTCCGAATGGTTCGGCTGGAAGGATTCGACCGTCGCAAGCCCGGCCAGCTGTCGGGTGGCCAGCGGCAACGGGTGGCACTCGCGCGGGCCCTCGTCAATCGACCCCGGGTCCTGCTCCTTGACGAGCCACTCGGCGCTCTCGACCTGAAGCTCCGCGAGGAGATGCAAATCGAGCTCAAGGCAATCCAGCAGGAGGTCGGGATCACGTTCATCTACGTGACCCACGACCAGGAGGAGGCGCTCGCGATGAGCGACCGCCTGGCGGTGTTCAACAACGGCCTGATCGAACAGGTCGGTGCGCCCGCCGAGGTCTACGAGCGCCCGGCGACCCGGTTCGTCGCCGGATTCGTCGGGACGTCGAACCTGCTGACCGGCGACGTCGCCCGCCAGATCGTTGGCGAATCGGGCACGTTCACCGTGCGGCCGGAGAAGATCCATCTGTCGGAGCCGGATTCGGCTGTCGGCCCCGACGAGACCTCGGCGTCTTGGGCGGATCCGGAAGGTCGTCTACCTCGGGCCGGATACCCGGTTCCGTGTCTCCCTCGACGCGGGGGCCGAACTCGTCGTCACCCAACAGAACCTGGCGACCTCCTCGATGGAGGCTCTCGCCCTGGAGGGCAAGGCTGTCCGCCTGATCTGGAAGCGACAGCACAATTTCCCCGTCGGGACCGACGGGGACCGATAGCGCCGCGCGGTCAATTCCGGGCGGTTGGAGGAGGAGCATGAGCAAGCGAAGGATCGCAGGGGCGATCGGCGTGATCGCCATCGTGTTGGGCGCTTGTACGAGCGGGCCGGGGGCGTCGCCGAAACCGAGCCTCCCGACGGCAGTTGGCGAGGGCGAAGGCGAGGTGTCCGTCCTCGCCTGGCCGGGTTACGTCGAGAACGGGTCGACGGACCAGGCTGTCAACTGGGTCAAGCCGTTCGAGGACGCGACCGGCTGCAAGGTCACCGTCCAGGTCTTCGGGACGTCGGACGAGGCCTTCAGCCTGTTCACGACGAATCCCGAGAAGTTCGATGTCATGTCGGCGTCGGGTGACGCCAGCCTGCGGCTGGTCCGGGCCGGCTTTGTCGAGGCGGTCAACACCGACCTGGTGAAGAACTACGCCGACATCTTCCCCGCGCCTCAAGGACAAGGCCTACAACACGGTCGACGGCGTCCATTACGGAATCCCCCACGGCCGCGGGTCGAACCTGCTGATGTGGCGCACCGACGAAGTCACGCCGGCTCCGACCAAGTGGGCCCAGATGTTCGACCCGACCTCGCCCTTCGCCGGCAAGGTCTCGGTCTATGACGCTCCGATCTACATCGCCGACGCCGCCGTCGTCCTGATGAAGACGAAGCCGGATCTCGGCATCAAGAACCCGTACGCGCTGGATGACAAGCAGTTCCAGGCGGCGGTCGATCTGCTCAAGCAGCAGAAGCCGATGATCTCGCAGTACTGGGTCGACTACACGAAGCAGATGGACGCGTTCCGCAACGGCGACGCGACCGTCGGGACAACGTGGCAGGTCATCACCAACCTGCTCCAGGGCGAGGACCCGGCCGTCGAGGTCGACGTCATCAAGCCCGAGGAGGGGGCGACCGGCTGGTCGGACACCTGGATGATCAACTCGAAGACGAAGCACCGGAACTGCGCCTACAAGTTCATCGACCATATCGTTTCGCCGGAGACGAACATCCAGATCGCCGAATGGTTCGGCGAGGCGCCGGGGAACTCGAAGGCGTGCGCGCTCGCGGTCACACCCGAGCACTGCGACATCTTCCACGCCGATGACGACGCGTTCTGGCAGGACATCTGGTATTGGCAGACGCCAGAGGCCAAGTGCGTCGATGGCCGCACCGACGTGACGTGCAAGGACTTCGACGCCTGGGTGACAGCCTGGACCGAGATCAAGGGCTGAGCCCCCGATCCGGACCATCGACGGCGGCCCGGACTCCCCGGCGGGATCCGGGCCGCCTATCGTTTCCGACGTGACGACGAGCGAACAGCCTCCGCCGGCAGCCGCGCCTCGCCGCCTGGCGGCCGCTCTCCATCGGCGGCCCCGGGTCCGACTTGGATTGCTCCTGGCCGGGCCGGTCGGCTGGCTCGTCATCGCCTATCTCGGATCCTTGGCGATCCTTTTCCTGAACGCGTTCTGGACCCGCGACCCGTTCACCGGACTCGTGATCCGCGAGGCGACGCTCGACAACTTCGTCGAGGTCGCGACGAACCCGCTCTATCGGACGGTGACGCTTCGCACGGTCGGGATGGCCATCGCCGTGACGCTGACCTGCATGGTCCTCGCCTTCCCGATCGCCTATTACATGGCCCGCGTCGCGTCGCCGCGGGTCCGCGGCCTGATGGTCGTGGCGGTCGTGATGCCGCTCTGGGCGAGTTACCTCGTCAAGGCCTATTCGTGGCGGCTGATCCTGTCCGAGGACGGGGTCCTCAACTGGTTCCTCGCGCCGGTGGGGCTCCGGGGACCCGGGCTGGGCGAGGGGATGATCGGCCTCTGGATGGTTTTCACGTATCTCTGGCTTCCGTACATGATCCTGCCGATCTACGCGGGCCTGGAGCGGATCCCGAACTCCCTCCTCGAGGCATCGGCGGATCTCGGCGGGCGCGGGCTGACGACGTTCCGGCGGGTGATCCTGCCGCTGGTCGTCCCGGCCCTCATCGCCGGCTCGATCTTCACGTTCTCGCTGACGCTCGGTGACTACATCGCGCCGGGCCTGGTGACGACGACCCAGTTCATCGGAACGCTGATCCTGTCGCAATTCGGCGTGCCCGACCTGCCGCTGGCCGCGGCGCTCTCGCTCGTCCCGCTCGGGATCATGGTTGTCTACCTGCTCGTCGCGCGCCGACTTGGCGCGTTCGAGGCGCTGTAGTGGGCGGTCGCCTCAGCCGCATCGCGCTGCGCCTCACGACGGGCGCGGTGCTCCTGTTCATGTACTTCCCGCTCGCGTTGATCGTCGCCTACGCGTTCAACGCGAGTGGGACGTCGGCCTGGCCTCCGTCGGGCCTGTCGCTTCGCTGGGTCGAGGTTGCGCTCGCCAACAGTGGGTTGCGCCAGGCGTTCATCACCTCCCTGGCGGCCGCGTTCGGAGCGACGGTCATTGCCCTCGTCCTCGGGACGCTCGCGGCGATCGCCGTCGCGCGGCACCGGTTCTTCGGACGCGAGGTCATCTCCTTCGTCGTGATCTTCCCGATCGCGCTGCCGGGCATCGTCACCGGTATGGCGCTCAGCACGACGTTCGCCACGACCGGCCTGCCGCTGGGCATGTTCGCGATCATCGTCGGCCACGCGACGTTCTGCATCGTCCTCGTCTACAACAACGCGATCGCGCGGCTGCGCAGGACCTCGGCGTCGCTGGAGGAGGCATCCGCCGACCTCGGCGCGGATACCTGGCAGACGTTCAGGTACATCACGCTGCCCGGGATCCGGTCGGCGATGCTGGCGGGCGCGCTCCTCGCGTTCGCCCTGTCGTTCGACGAGGTCATCGTCACGATCTTCCTGGCAGGCGGGGTTCAGACCCTGCCGATCTGGATCTTCCAGAGCTTCCGCCTTGCCAACCAGGTGGCGTTGGTGAACGTGGCGGGACTGGTTGCGATCCTGCTCTCCGTCATCCCGGTTTACATCGCGACGCGCCTGACACGCGATACGGGTCCGACCGGCAGGGCCTGATCCGCAGCTGCTACCAGCGCTTGCCCGGATCGATGATGCCCGGGTCGACGATGAGGGTGAAGGCAGCCGTCGCCGCGAAGGTGAGGACAAGGCGGGCAAAACGCGCGAATCGAGACATCGAAATACCTCCGGCCGGGCTCCCGCGGGCCCGCCATTCGGCGGTTGACCCCATCGGGGAGTGCCCGGTCTTCGATCCGCCGGCGACAGTCTCGCCCAGAGCGCTTAGCTGCGACTAAACGGGGCCTCTACCGGCGGCTCATCGCGGCGCGCGGCAGAGCCTCACATCGAGGGCTTGTAGTCCGGGTCGAGGTACGTGGCCGGGTCGTCGCGGAACTCGAGCAGGCAGCCCTTGCCGCAGAACCAGTAGGTCTTGCCGTCGTGCTCGAGCTTGAGGTCGGTCGTGTCGGTTTCGACCTCCATCCCGCAGACGGGATCGATCGCGATTGCCATGTCGATGTGCTCCTTTCGTGTTCGGGGCAGGATAGCCGCGCCGCCGCGGGACCGCCGTCGGGGCCATCCGCCGCGTCCGGCGTACGATCTCGCGATGACGCAGCCCGACGCGCCCGATCCGCGGGCGACCCTCCTCGCCGAACGCGACCGCCTCCGGGCGGAGGTGGCGACCGGGATCGTCGCGCCCGACGCGATGACCTACGGGTCGCAGGCCGCCGCGGCGAGCCAGGTCTTCGAGCAGCAGCGCGACCTCGCCCTGCGCGACCGCAACCAGGAGCACCTCGACCAGGTCGAGGCGGCGCTCGCGCCGGCTGGACGAAGGGACGTTCGGGGCCTGCGTCCGCTGCGGGCAGCCCGATCGCCGCCGAGCGGCTCGAGGCACTCCCGTGGGCGGCCCACTGCATCGACTGCCAGCGGATCGTGGGGCGCGGCGGATGACGACCTCCGAGACAACCGCGACGGCCGCGTCCGGCGAGGCGCCGCTCGTCGGGCTCCACCGGGTCCTCGAGGCCGCCGAAACGCTCGAAGGAGGTCGCGGTCCGGACGCCGCTCGTGCCGTTCGGCCCGCCCGAGCACCGCCGATTCCTCAAGGCGGAGAGCCTCCAGCCGATCGGCGCGTTCAAGATCCGCGGCGCCTACGTCGCAGTCGCCTCCCTCTCGCCCGAGGAGCGCGCCCGCGGCGTCATCACCTACTCGTCGGGCAACCATGCCCAGGGCGTGGCCCGGGCCGCGCGCCTCCTCGGCGCACCCGCGGTCGTCGTCATGCCGTCCGACGCGCCCGAGATCAAGCGAGCGCGCGTCGCGGCGGACGGCGCCGAGATCGTCGTCGTGGGCACCGCCAGCGACGAGCGCCAGGCCGTCGCGGAACGGATCGCCGCCGAGCGAGGCCTCGCGATCATCCCGCCGTTCGACGACGACCGGGTGATCGCCGGCCAGGGCACGGTCGGCCTCGAGATCGCCGAAGCGCTGCCGGACGTCGCGCGCGGTGCTCGTGCCGATCGGCGGCGGCGGGCTCGCGAGCGGCGTCGCCGTAGCGATCCGGGCGCTGGTCCCGGACGCGCGGGTGATCGGCGTCGAGCCGGAGCTGGGCGCCGACGCGCGGGAGTCGCTCGCGGCCGGCCGGATCGTCACGTGGTCCGCGGACGACGTCTCGCGGACGATCGCCGACGGGACGCGGACGCGGGCGCTCGGCCGCCGGACGTTCGCCCACCTCTCGCGTCTGCTCGACTCGATCGTCACCGTTTCCGAGGCGGAGATCGCGGCCGGCGTCCGCCTCGCCGCCGAAGAGAGCCGCCTCGTCGTCGAGCCGTCGGGCGCGCTGTCGGTCGCCGCGCTCGCGTTCCACGCCGGCGAGCTCGGCCTCGACGCCCTCGGTGGCCGTCCGGTCGTTGCCGTCGTTTCGGGCGGCAACGTCGACCCGGAGCGGTACCTCGAGTACCTCGCGCACCCGTCCCGCTTCGGGGCTGATCTCTCAGGTCCCGGTCGCGCTCCTCGGCGAGACGCTCCGCGAGACGCGACTCCCGCGTCCGGATCGCCGCCCGCTCGACGTCCGCCTGGCGCTCGGAACGGGCCGTGTCCCGCTCGTCGTGACGCATCCAGCCGACGAGGATCGCCGCCATCGCCGCGATGAACAGGAAGTCGCCGGCCAGCCACATGATCCCGCCCGCCGCCTGCTGATCGAACAGCGGCGTCGGGCCCCATGGCCGCTCGAGCGTCGCGTAGTGGGGATAGAGCACTGCCTGAGCGTTGAGGATGATCACGGCGAGGAACGTGTTCTGGGGCATCTGCAGGAACACGTAGAGCAGCCGAGCGGGATACGAGAGTCGCCACGGTGCCGGGTCGAGCCCAACCGCCGGCCACCAGAACAGCAGCGCCGCGCCCAGGAAGAGCGCGTGCTCGAGGTCGTGGGCCAGCCGGTTCTCCAGGGCGAGATCGAACAGCGGCGAGAAATGGGCCGCCCACATGACCCCGGCGAAGATCAGCCACGCCACGACCGGGTGGGCGAGCACCCGGAGCGGCCGCGAATGGAGGATCGGGAGCAGCCAGCGCCGGCGGACCCGCGGCGACGCCACGCGGAGTGCCAGCGTGACCGGCGCCCCCAGCGCGATGAGCGGCGCGGCGACCAGCGTGAGCAGGATGTGCTGGACCATGTGGACCGAGAAGAGGGCGGTGTCGTAGCGCTCGATCCCGGACTGGAGCGCGATCGCGATCGCGGCCAGGCCGCCGAGGAAGGCGACCGACCGGATGCGCGGCACCCGGTTCGTCGGATGCGCGGCGTCGACCCGGCGGACGGCGACGATCCACGCGAACGCCACGATCGCCAGGGGCAGGGTGACCGCCGGATCGAACGACCAGCCGAAGACGAAGGCTGCGCGAGCGTCGGCGGCTCCGCCGGCACGAACCCGTGAGCAAGCGCCGGACTCGCCGCGGCGGCGAGCCAGATCAAGCCGCCGACCAGCCCACCGACCACGCGCTTCGAGCGACCAGACACGCCCCGCATCGTCGCACGGACGCGCTGCGCTCGCGCTCGGCGCTCCGGGTAGAATGGGCCGCGGTCCTGAAACCCAGTCCGGACCGTGGCCGCTTGGCCGAGACGAACCTCCCGCCGCAGCATCCCGATCGGATGCCAGCCGCCGTCGTTTGATTTCGAGGACAGTTCATGTCGAGCAGCCCCGGCACGAGGCCGTCATTCGGATCCATCCTTGCCGGACTCGTCGCCGTTCTCGCCCTCGTCGGGCTCGTCTTCCTGCTGGTCCGCTACGGACCCGAGATCGTCCGGAGCTTCTTCCCGCCGGAACCGGTCACGACCCAGGGCCGCCAGATCAACGATCTCTACACGATCGTCTTCGTGATCGCGGCGGCGATCTTCTTCCTGGTCGAGGCCCTGATCGTCTGGAGCGTGATCCGCTACCGGCGCCGACCCGGCGACACGGAGCTGCCGCCCCAGACCCACGGCCACAACCTCGCCGAGATCGTCTGGACGGTCGTCCCGACGATCATCGTGATCTACCTGTTCTTCATCTCGTGGCAGACGCTGAACACCGTCGAGGCGACGTCGCCCCAACCCGACCTAAGGGTCAAGGCGGTCGCCGGGCAGTTCCAGTGGACGTTCGACTACCTGCCGGCAGACGGTGGGCCCGACAGCAAGCCGCTGTTCACCGTCACCGCTCCGACCGGTGCCGAGGGGGGCCTCGTCCTGCCTGCCGGCAAGACGACCCATCTCTACCTATCGAGCCCCGACGTGATCCACGCGTTCTACGTCCCGCAGTTCCTGTTCAAGCGCGACGTCGTGCCGGGCATCGTCAACGAGTTCGACCTCTCGATCGAAGCCCAGTTTGCGAATCAGACGTTCCGCGGCCAGTGCGCCGAGCTGTGCGGGGTCGGCCATCGGATCATGGTGTTCGAAGTCCATGCCATGGATCCCGCGAAGTTCCAGGCCTGGTATGACGGCAAGCTCGCGTCCGCGAGCGCGACCCCCACGCCCGTCCCGAGCGGCGGCGGCGGTCCCGTCGTCGACCTCGTCGCCGCGGCCGTGAAGTTCGACAAGACCGAGATCACGGCCAAGCCGGACGCACCGTTCACCATCCACTTCGACAACCAGGACGCGGGCACGCCACACGACGTCGACATCCTCGACGGCGCGCGGAGCGAAGGTCTTCGACGGTCAGGACTTCCCCGGGCCGGGCGTGCGCGACTACGGCGTCCAGCCGCTGGCCGCCGGCGAGTACCAGTTCATCTGCTCGATCCATCCGACGCTGATGGTCGGCACGCTGCAGGTCCAGTAAGGAGCTCCGATGGCGACCACCGCGCTGACGCCCGCCGCCTCCGCCTACCGGAGCGCGCTGTACGAATGGCTGACGACGACCGACCACAAGAAGATCGGGATCCTCTACCTCGTCAACTCGTTCATCTTCTTCTTCCTCGGCGGCATCCTCGCCCTGTTCGTTCGGACGGAGCTGGCGACGCCGGGCATCCAGTTCCTCGCCGACGAGCACGTCTACAACCAGATCTTCACGATGCACGGGTCGGTGATGATCTTCCTGTTCATCATTCCGATCCTGGTCGGCTTCGGGAACTACGTCGTGCCGCTCCAGATCGGCGCGCCGGACATGGCGTTCCCGCGGATCAACGCCCTGTCGTTCTGGATGCTGCCGCTCGGCGGCATCCTGCTGTTCCTGGGGTTCGTGACGGGCGGCGCCGCGGCGGCCGGCTGGACGAGCTACGCGCCGCTCTCGGAGGACCGGCCGCTGGCCTCGACCGGGGCGGGGCAAGACCTCTGGATCATGGGCCTGACGCTGATCGGCACGAGTTCGATCCTGGGCGGCATCAACTTCCTCGTCACGATCTTCAAGATGCGCGCGCCCGGGATGACGATGTTCCGATTGCCGATCCTCGTCTGGACGGTCCTCGTGACCAGCATCCTCCAGGTCCTGGCGACGCCGGTCCTCACGAGCGCCCTGATCATGCTGTTCATCGACCGCAACTTCGGCGGCGGGCACTTCTTCGACCCACAGTTCGGCGGCAACGCGATTCTGTGGCAGAACATCTTCTGGTTCTACTCGCACCCGGCGGTCTACATCATGGTCCTGCCCGCGATGGGCATGATCAGCGAGGTCCTGCCCGTCTTCAGCCGGAAGCCGCTGTTCGGCTACAAGGCATTCGTCTTTGCGACGGCCGGTATCGGAGCGCTCGGCTTCTCGGTCTGGGCCCACCACATGTTCACGACCGGCCAGGTGTTCCTGCCGTTCTTCAGCTTCATGACGTTCCTGATCGCCGTCCCGACCGGGGTGAAGATGTTCAACTGGGTCTTCACGCTGTGGCGCGGCCAGCTGGTCCTCTCGACGCCGCTGCTGTTCGCCCTCGGGTTCCTCTCGATGTTCCTCATCGGGGGTATCAACGGGGCGTTCAGTGCCGCGGTGCCGGTCGACTTCGCGCTCCAGGACACGTACTGGGTGGTCGCCCACCTCCACTACGTCCTGTTCGGAGGCTCGGTCTTCGGCGTGTTCGCCGGGGTCTACTACTGGTTCCCGAAGATGACCGGCCGGATGCTCAACGAGGGCCTGGGCAAGCTCCAGTTCGTCCTGATCTTCGTCGGCTTCAACCTGACGTTCTTCCCGATGCACCAGCTGGGCCTGGCCGGCATGCCCCGGCGGATCGCCGACTACGCGTCGGACGCCGGCTGGAACGATCTCAACCTCGCTGCCACGGTCGGCGGCTTCATGATCGCCTCGAGCATGATCCCGTTCCTGTGGAACGTCCTCGTCTCGCTGCGCGGCGGTGAGATCGCCGGGGACGACCCGTGGGAGGCCAACACGCTCGAGTGGGCGACGAGCTCCCCGCCGCCGCCGTACAACTTCGATCGCCTCCCCGAGATTCGCTCCGAGCGCCCGCTGTTCGACCTCCGCCACGGGCGGACGCGGGCGCTGACCGCCCCGCCCGATTCGGGTCCCGCCCCGGAACCGACGCACTGACGAGGACGACGATCGTGACCTCACCCTCGACCGTCCTGACGACCGGCGACCCCGGGCATCCCGTGGACGAGCACAACCCGGTGGCCGCGCTCGCCCACGACCATCGCGGCGGGATCAGCAACCCGATCCTCGGGATGATCCTGTTCATCTGCTCGGAGATCATGTTCTTCTCCGGGCTGTTCGCGGCCTACTTCAGCGTCCGGGCCACGCGCCGGCACGTGGCCGCCGCCCACCGCGGACCCGGCCATGGCCGAGCACTTCAACCTCCATGCCGAGCCGTGGTTCGCCTTCATCCTGACGGTGATCCTCGTCATCTCGTCGTTCACCTGCCAGTTCGCGGTCTGGGCGATCCGGCGGGACGACCGGACCGGCTACATCCGCAACATCTCGGTCACGCTCGTGCTGGGGATCGTGTTCCTGATCGGCCAGGGGTACGACTACGCGACGCTGGGCTTCGGGCTCTCCGACGGCGTCTTCGGGACGACGTTCTACACGCTGACCGGCTTCCACGGCGCCCACGTCTTCGGCGGCGTGATCATGCTCTCGGTGATCCTGTACCGGGGTCTGGCAGGGCAGTTCTCGTCACGCCACCACGACGCCGTCGAGGGAACGTCGCTCTACTGGCACTTCGTCGACGTCGTCTGGATCGCCCTCTTCTCCACGCTCTACATCCTGTAGCCGGGAGCCCTGATGCATCCCATCAAGCATCCGCGGAACGCGATCTTCGTCGGTCTGGTCTTCGTCGCCATCGGAGCGATCTACTGGGCGCTCCCGTACTTCGGCGGCTGGCACCTCGACTACGCCGGCGTGACGATGCTCGGCGTGCTCGGGAATCGCGATGGCGATCATGTTCTACGTCCTCATCGCCGGCTCCACCGACTAGACGACGAGCGAAACCCAGCCGATGGACCAGATCTGGAACGCGATCCTGGAGTTCACCTCGCAGTTCGTCATCCCGGACTGGGGCTCCCTCATCTCGCTCCTGCCGGTCTTCATGGCGGTCGTCGTCGTGGCGTTCTTCGTCCGGGTTGCGGTCGCGTGGGCCGGCGCCGGTCCGAAACGGATCCGGCCGGCCAGGGTCAATCCCGTTCCGCCCGCCGGCGTCCACATGCCGGGGCCGTCGTTCGCTCCGTTCTTCGCGGCGGTCGGGACGTTCCTGCTGTTCTTCGGGCTCGTGTTCGGCGGGGTCTCGATCATCCTCGGGCTCATCGCCCTCCTCCTGACGCTCCTCTACTGGGGGCGCGAGGCCCTGGTCGACTTCGATCACGTCGCCGGCACGCACCCGCAGGTCCCGGCGGTGATCCACGGGGAGCCGCCACCCGGCGTCCACATTCCGGGCCCCTCGTTCCGGCCGCTCCTCGCCTCGCTCGGGGTGACGATCCTCTTCGCCGGCCTGGTCTTCGGCGGTTGGCTCCTCGGCGTCGGGGTGCTGGTGACGATCCTGACGCTGCTCGGCTGGCTGAGCGACGCACGCAAGGAATACCACCACGTGGTGGACGCCGACCGGACGGGCCACCTCGTCAACGAGCCGGCACCCGGCTGGCCGAAGGTGATGCTCTCCGCCATGGCGGTCCTGGTGGTGGCGTCGGTCGCGCTCAATCTCGGCTGGTTCCCGCCGAAATCGGCTGGGGCCGGCGAGGGCGAGCCTGGCGGGTCGCCGGCGCCATCGGGACCGCCGCCGGCGCCCGGCGAGATCTCGCTCGTCGCGGAGCAGGTGAAGTTCGACAAGACGAGCATCACCGCCCCGGCCGACAAGCCGTTCAAGATCACGTTCGACAACAAGGACGTGGGCACGCCGCACGACGTCGACATCCTCGATGGCACGGGGGCGAAGGTCTTCGACGGGGCCGACTTCCCCGGACCGGAGGTGCGGGTGTATGACGTGCCTGCCGCTCGCCCGCCGGCGCCTACAAGTTCATCTGCTCCATCCACCCGGCCTTGATGACGGGCGACCTGACCGTCGGGGGTTAGGGTGGGCGGTCCCGCGGTTCGTCCCTCGCCGCGGCGGCGGCCGATCATCCTCGCACTCGTCCTGGCCGCGGTTGCGACCGTGGCGGTCATCGCGGTCGTGGCTGTCACCCGGCCGGGCGGCTCGCTCATCGGCAGGGCCGCCCCGGAATTCGCCGGCACGACACTCGACGGCGCGCCGCTCCGCCTGGCGGACCTTCGCGGGCGGCCGGTCATCGTCAACTTCTGGGGTCCGACGTGCGTCCCCTGCCGCGACGAGTTTCCGCTGTTCAAGTCGAAGCTGACCGACCACGCTGCCGACGGCCTCGTCGTCGTCGGCGTCCTCATGGCCGACCCGCCCGATCTCGCCCGGACGTTCATCGCCGATGAGGGCGCTACCTGGCCGACGGTCGAGGATCCCGACGGGGCGATCAAGGGAGCCTATCGCGTCGCCGCCCGTCCCCAGACGTACTTCATCGATCGCGAAGGGATCCTCCGCTCGATCCAGATCGGGGAGCTCCGCGAGGCCGACTTCGAGCGGCAGTACGGCCTGATCTCGGGCGGCTCGTGACCGCGGCCGCCGACCGGAGCGTGGCGGCGATCGAGGTCGAAGGGCTGACGAAGGCCTACGCCGGGCGCGCCGTCCTCCGCGACCTCTCGTTCCGGGTCGAAGCCGGCGAGACGTTCGCGCTGCTCGGCCCGAACGGGGCCGGGAAGACGACGACGGTCGAGATCATCGAGGGCTACCGCAGAGCCGATGGCGGCAGCGTGCGGGTCCTCGGCGTTGATCCGGCCCGAGCCGGACGGGATCATCGGGCGCGGGTCGGGCTCATGCTCCAGGGCGGCGGCGGGGTCGATCCGCGGATGACCGCCCGCGAGGTTCTTGGGCTCCACGGCCGGTTTCATGCCGCGCCGCGCGACGCCGACGAGCTGCTCGCGATGGTCGGCCTTGGTGGCCCGGCCGCTGGGACGCGCTTCCGGCGGTTGTCGGGCGGCGAGCGGCAGCGGCTCGGGCTCGCGCTCGCGCTCGTCGGCAGGCCGGCGCTCGTCGCCCTGGACGAGCCGACGGCCGGGATGGATGTCGAGGCGCGGGCGGCGACGCGCGGGCTGATCGGCCGCCTCCGGGACGAGGGCGTCACGGTCCTGCTGACGAGCCACGACCTCGGCGACGTCGAGAAGGTCGCCGACCGGATCGCGATCATCGATCGCGGCCGGCTCGTCGCGCTCGGCTCGCCTTCCGAGCTGGCGGGGTCGTCGACGTCCGTCGTGTTTCGGCTCGACGCCGCCGTTGTCGCCCTCCGACGTTGCGGACCTGTCGGCGCGAGTCGGCGCCGGTCGTCGTCGAGGACGGAGCGCGCTATCGGCTCGACGGAGGTGCTGGCCAGCCCACGCCCGGTGTCGGGCTTGGCGGGCTGGTGCGAGGCGCGCGGCGTGCTCATCGTCGAACTGCGGGTCGGCGGATCGCTCGAGGATCGATATCTCGAGCTGACGGGCGGCAACGTGTCCGAGTCGGAGCCGGTGGCATGACCCGCCCGACGGCGAGCCGAAGGTCGCGCCGCGCCCGCCTGGCAGGCGATCCTGGCGATGACGGCGATGGAGTTGCGGCTCGCGCTCCGCCGCGGCGAGACCCTCGTCGCGACCGCCGTCCTGCCGGTGGTCGTGCTCGTCTTCTTCAGTTCGGTGTCGATCGTCCCGGTCGGTGACGGGCGCCCGGTCGATTTCCTGCTGCCCGGATCGATCGCCTTCGCGATCATCGCCACGAGCCTGGTCAGTCTCGGCATCACGACCGCCTACGACCGGTTCTACGGCGTCCTCAAGCGGCTCGGCGGCTCGCCCCTGTCGCGGGCCGAGTTGATCGCGGCGAAGATCCTCGCGGTCCTCGTCGTCGAGGCCGTCCAGGTCGCAGTGCTCGTCGGCGCTGCGTCGGTGCTGCTCGGGTGGAGCGCGCCGGCTGGCGCGTCGGTCGGTCTGCTCGTCGTCGCCGTCCTGCTGGGCACGCTGGCCTTCGCGGGCGTCGGGCTCCTGCTCGCGGGCACGCTCCGGGCCGAGACGATGCTCGCGGTCGCGAACATCCTGTTCGTGGCGAGCCTGATCCTCGGCGGTGTCGTCCTGCCGATCGTCGCAGCTCCCCGCGCCGCTCGCCGCCGGTCGCCGGTGCGCTGCCGGCCGCCGCGCTCAGCGACGCGTTGCGGGTCGCGCTCGGCGCGCTCGGGCGACGCCGCGGGCTCGCTCGCGCTCCTCGCCGGCTGGGGCGTGGCCGAGCGTGGGGCTCGCGGTCGCGACGTTCCGCTGGGAATAGGTCGGGAAATAGGAGAACCCCGGCTGGTCGGGGCCGGGGTTCAGGTGTATGCGGCTTGGTTGCGGGGAGAGGATTCGAACCTCTGACCTTCGGGTTATGAGCCCGACGAGCTGCCGCTGCTCCACCCCGCGACTCACAACGTTACCCTCGCGAACCCATTCGGTCAAACGGCTACGACCCGAAATGCGACTTCCGAGGGCTCGACTCGAGGGTCGAACAAAGACGCTGACATGAAGACGTTCGGCCTGAAACACCCACATCAAAGAGTGCGCCGTTGATCCCGCTGCCCACGTTGTATCGCCCACTCGGAGAAGTCAGCACACCCTCGAACACGAGGCTCCAGGAAGACGTCATGGCAGGGGGATCCTCGACTAACAACGATGCGGACCGGGCCCTCCATGTCAGGTCGCGTAGCAACGGCAACCGTAGAGCTATCGGCGACTGCAGCTTCGTTCCCGGTCGGCCACTGCGGGTATGTCTCCGCCGCAACGGCAGACAATTCAACCTGATGCATTCCCCGGCGCCACCGATACCTCCAGCATCAGGCGGTTTCCGCGAGGGCGGGCGGATCGAGCGGGGTTGGTGACGCTCTTCCGACTCGCCGCAGCGCTCCTCCGCCGACGGCCAGGCCGACGCCGAGACTGACGAACATCACCGCGGCGAACACGTAGAACGGCAGCCGGATGTCGGCGTCGGCGAGGACGCCCGTGATCAGCGACGCGACGACGAAGCCCATCGTCCCGGCCGCGCCGTAGATGCCCTGGGCCGTCGACGATCGCCCCGGCGGGCTGCCGGCGGCGACGATCGCGTAGAGCGCCGGGTTGAGCATCGCGAACCCGGTCGCCTCGACGAGGATGAGCGGGACCGCCAGGGCAGGATCCACGATCTGCGGATAGAGCAGCCCGGTCACCGCCGGGGCGAGGCCGCCGATCACGACGAACCAGACGAGACCGCCGCGGTCGATCCGCCGGCCGAAGAACGGCGACAGGAAGAGGATCGGCAGCCCGAACATCGCGAACGTCAGGCCGATGAGCTCCAAGCCGGCGCCGAGCCCCTCGAGGAAGATGCTCCAGACGACGTCGTACGTGCCCGCCGCGAAGTTCCCGCCGATGTTGATGATGATCGCCGCGATGAGCAGCCGGTTCAGGAGGCCCATCCGCGTCGGCCCGGCTGCGCCCGGAACAAGAGCTCCGGGGTCGTCGGCGCCGTGGACCAGCGTCGGCCGGCCGGGGAACTCCGTCGCGTCGAACGAGGCGCCCGCGCGATGCCGGCTCAAGTCGGGCGACTCCCGCACACGCAACCCGATCGCGAGGGCCGCGACGAACGAGCTGATCGCGCCGAAGACGAAGACGAAGCCGATGCCCCCGAACCACGCCGACCCGAGTCCACCGATCGCCGGGACCGAAGACGAGCCCGCCCATCTGCGCCGCCCCGTACAGCCCGAACGCCTCGCCCCGCCGCTCGGGCGGCGTCGCGTCGGTGATGTAGCCGCGGGCCGCCGGGTCGTAGACCGCGGTCGAGAGACCCTGGAGGCCGCGGAGGAGGAGGAACGGCAACGGGGCCGACGAAGATCAGCGGCAGGAACTGGAAGATCCCGGCGCCGACGTTGCCGGCGACCATGAGCGGCACCCGCGGCACCCGGTCGGCGAGCCAGCCGAAGATCGGTTCGCCGACGAGCCGCGCGGCGGGCCACGCGGCGATGACGACGCCGAGCGTCGCGAGATCGACGCCGTGCTCCCGGAAGTAGAGCGGCATGACCGGCAGCAGCGCCCCGAACCCGAGCCAGACGACGAACTCGGCGAGGAGCAAGGGCAGGATGTCCGACCAGCGGTCGAACCAGGAGGCGAGTGGCGTGGGCAGGCGGCTCGGCGGCGACATGGGGCCGCCATCGTAAGGCGCGACGGCAGTTGAACGCGCGGGTCGTATCATCGCGCGGTGCCCGAGCCGCCGGTCGACAGACGCCGCTGATGGGCCCCATCGCGCTTCATGGGGGCGGTGAGTTCCTGCCCGGCGACGAGCGCTTCCTCGACGAGCTGCTCGATGTCACGACGCGGACGGCCGACGGCCACGCCGCCAGGGCGGGCGGCATCCGGGTTGCCATCCTGCCGACCGCGGCGAGCCGCGGGCTGCCCGATCGGGCCGCCGCCTTCGCGGTCGAGACGTTCGAAGCGCGGGCGCGCGCCCGCGGTCAGTCGATCCGTGTCGACGTCGCCCGGGTCATCGACGCGACCTCCGCCGACGACGACGAGGTGGCGAAGGTCATCGCCGCGGCCGATCTGATCTACCTGCCGGGCGGCGATCCGGACATCGTGCCCGCCCTGCTCGGCCCGACGGCGGCCGGTCGGGCGCTCGCGGCAGCTCACCGGCGGGGTGCGATCCTCGCGGGCGCGAGCGCCGGGGCGATGGCCCTCGCCGACTGGTCGTGGACGGCCCAGGGCGGGATTCCCGGTCTCGGGTTCGCCCCTGGCTTGATCGTGGTCCCCCACTACGACGAGATTCGGCGGATGGAGTGGCAGCGCCGGCTCGACAGCCTCGCGCCTCCCGGCGTCGGCTACCTCGGGCTCGACGAGCGGACCGGCGTGATCTCGGACAACGGCACGTGGCGAGTGGCGGGCGAGGGCGCCGCGTACTGGTTCTCACCCGGATCGTCCGTCCCGGTCGTCGCGCGCGACTCGGAGCCGATCGACCTGGCTAGCTGACCGGCGCAGCCCGCTCAACCGGTGGCTTGGAGCCCCGCGGCTATTCCGTTGACCGTCAGTTGAACCAGCCGGAGCAGCCGATCGCGCTCCGGATCGTCCGGCGGGCAGGCACGCAGCCGGGCCAGGAGCATCACCTGGAGCGCGGAGAGCGAGTCGACGTACGGATCGCGGAGGACGATCCGCCGCCGGAGCTCCGGGTCGTCGGCGAGGAGGTGCTCGCGGCCCGTGATCCGGGCCAGCCAGCTCACGGTGAGGCGATGCTCGGTCTCGATCCGCGCCCAGCGGCGGGCGTGATCGTCGCCCGAGCGCCAGCGCGGCGTACTGGCGAGCGACCCCGATGTCGGCCCGGGCGAGTGACAGCTCCGCGTTGTCGAGGATGCTGGCGAGGAACGGCCACGACCGATACAGGCGCTCGAGCTCCCGGACTCCCCGCTCGCCATGCGCCGTGCCGTACGCGTCCAGCGCCGAGCCGAGCCCGAACCAGCCCGGCAGGTCGATCCGGGCCTGCGACCAGGCGAACACCCACGGGATCGCCCGCAGGTCGGCGATCGTCGGTTCCGCGTCGGCGCGGCCGCCGGTCCCCCGGGCCGCGGGCCGGGACCCGAGCCGCAGCGTCGCGATCTCGTCGATCGGCGTGACGAGGCGGAAGAACGAGACGAAGCCCGGGTCGTCGACGACGAGCGCGCGGTAGGCGTCGCGCGACGTCGCCGCGAGCTCCTCGAGGATCGGCCGGCCGGCCGCCTCCGACGCCGCCAGGCCGGCCCGATGGTCGTCGGTCGAGGCGACGATCACGGCCGCGGCGAGGCCCTCGAGGTGACGCAGGGCGATCGACGGATCGGCGTAGTTGCCGGCGATCACCTCGCCCTGCTCGGTCAGCTTGAGGCGGCCGTCGAGCGCCCCCGCCGCGAGCCCGAGGATCGCTCGGGTCGCCGGCCCGCCGCCGCGCCCGATCCCGCCGCCGCGCCCGTGGAACAGCGTCAGCTCGACGCCGTGCCGTCGCGCGGCCGCGACGAGCGCCGACTGGGCGCCGTGGAGCAGCCAGTTCGCGGCGAGGTAGCCGGATTCCTTGTTCGAATCGGAATAGCCGAGCATCACCTCCTGCCGGTCGCCGCGCCGGCGGACGTGCTCGCGGTACGCCGGGTCGGCGAGGATCGCGTCGAGGACCTCCCCGGCGGCTTCGAGCGTGGCCGCGTCCTCGAAGAGCGGGACGACGTCGAGGGCGAGAGGAGCCGCGCCGTCGGCCAGCCCGGCAAGCGCGGCGAGCTCGAAGACGGCCCGGACGTCGCCCTGCGACGCGGTGAAGCTGACGATGTAGCGCTCGACGGCCGTCGGGCCGAACCTCGCCTGGAGGCCGCGCGACCGCTCGGAGGGTCTCGGCGACCTCGGCGGCCGTCACGCCCGGCGCGACGTCGGTCGTCGAGGCGGGATCGGCGCGCAGCGCCACCAGCGCGCGGGCGTGGACGGCGCTGTGCTGCCGGAGCTCGAGCGCGGCGAGGTGGAACCCGAACGTCGCCAGCTGCCAGCGCAGGTCCTGGACCTCGCCCCATGCGACCCGCTCGAGTCCGTCCTCCGCGAGCGCTTCCTGGACCTCGGCGAGCTCCGCATCGAGCTCTTCCGCGTCCTCGTACCGCCCGGTGAGCGGCGCCTGCTGGCCGGTCAGGTACGCCCGGGTCCGGCGGACACGCTCGGCGATGAACCCGAACCGCTGGCGGTACGGCTCGTCCGGGTACCGCCGCCGGAGCTGCCGATCGAGCTCCGGGAGGAGCTCGGCGTCGCGGGCGAGGCGGGTGGCGAGGGGCCGCGCGACCGCGTGCGCCGGCGTGGACGCGGCCACCGTCTGGGCGAGGCGTGTCGCGACGGCCTCGTAGCCGCGGAGGACGTGGTCGGCGTGGATCCGGAGCGTCCGCTCCGTGACCTCGGCCGTGACCGCGGGATTGCCGTCGCGATCGCCGCCGATCCACGACGCCCAGCGCAGGAACGGGGGCACCCGCGGCGGTCGGGTCCCGCTGCCGCCGGCGTCCCCGGCTTCGCCGGCCTCCGTTGCGGGGAGTGGCTCGTCGAGGGCGGCGTCGGCCGCGCGGAGCAGCCGCGGCACCGCCCCGAACAGCGTCTCGTCGAAGAACGCGAGCGCCGTCCGGACCTCGTCGAGCGGGCTCGGGGTGACCGCTCGCAGGTCGGCGGTCCGCCACAGCAGCGTGATCTCCTCGCGCAGCCGGCGTCGGACGTCGCGATCCTCGGCTGGCCGGCAGGTCGCGATCGTCGAGGTGGGCGAGCAGCCGGTCGACCCGGCGAAGCGCGAGGAGGAGCGTCCGCCGGCGGGCCTCGGTCGGGTGGGCCGTGAGGACCGGCGTGATGCGAAGGCCGCCGATCGAGCGCCGGACCTCCTCGGCGCGGGCGACGGCCGCGGGCGAGGCCTGCGAGGCGGACGCGGATCTCCCTCGCCGGCGCGCCTCGGGTCCTCCCCGGATCGCCGCGACGGCGCCGGCGATCGTCTCCCAGGCCGCGTCGTCCCGTCCGGATCGCTCCCGGCGCCGCGCGGTCCGCACGCGATCGCGCTCCTCGGCGAGGTTGACAAGCCGGAAGTAGAGGCTGAAGGCGCGGATCACGACCTCGGCCCGTTCGACGTCGAGCCCGGCGAGGGTCGCCGCGAGCGCGTCGCGCTCCGCCGGTGTCGTCCTCGCGCCTGAGCCGGATCGTCGTCTTGCGGACCCGCTCGACGAGGTCGAGGAGATCGCGGCCGGCCTGCTCGGCGATGACCTGGCCGAGGAGCGAGCCGAGCAGGTTGACCTCGAGCGCGAGCTGATCGCGCGCCCGGGCGGTCCCGATCGTCGCCGGCTCGGCCCGGACGGCGACGTTCGCATCGGGCGGCCCAGCCGGGCCTGCGGCCGGACCGGTGGCGCAGATCGCTCGCGAGGACTCACGCGGCCACCGGTGCCCCGGCACCGTTCCGCACCACGCCCAGCACGTCGCCGCAACCTTCCACGGGCCGTTCCTTCTCTACGCTTGTATCGTGATCGACATGGCGGCCCCGAACCTCGACCCGCGCACGCGTCTCAAGCAGGCGGATCAGCTCGCGCAGCTCCGCTTCCTGCACGAGGTCGCGCGCCTCGCGACGACCGCCCGGACGTGGGACGAGCTGCTCGAGACCGTCGTCGACGGCACCCGCGATGCGCTCCACGCCGACGTCTCCTCCCTCTACCTGCTCGACCGCGACGGAGCGTACCTGACGCTCGCCGCGACGACCGGCCTCGATCGCTTCCAGATCGGGCGGGCGCGGGTGCCGTACGGCGAGGGCGTCACGGGTCACGTCGCCGCGACGCGCGAGCCGCTGGTCATCCCGGACGTCGGCGCCGAGCCGCGATTCCTGTGGGTCCGCGGCCTCGACCAGCGCCGCTACGTCGCGTCGATGCTGTCGGTGCCGCTGTCGTGGCACGACCAGATCGTCGGCGTCCTCAACGTCCAGACGGAGCAGCATCGCGTCTTCAGCCCCGACGACGTCGCCCAGCTCGGCGCGATCGCCGACCTGCTCGCCGGGATCGTCGAGAAGGGCCGCCAGCAGATCGAGGCCGAGGCCCGGGTCGAGGCGCTCCGCGAGATCGACGAGGCCCGCAGCGAGCTGATCGCCCTCGTCACCCACGAGCTGCGGACGCCGCTCGCCGTCGTCCGCGCCTACACGGAGCTCCTCGCCGACGACCCGCCGCTCGAGGACCGCGAGTCGCGCGACCCGGTCCGGCGGGCCCAGCGCGCCGCCTGGCACGATGCCGCGCTCGAACAGGTGGAGCGGCTCGACCGCCTCGTGGACTCGATCCTCGCATCCGTTCGGGTCGTCCCGGACGCGCCGGCCGCCGTCATCCCGACCGACATCGAGCAAACGATCGGGGAGGTCGCCGTCTCGATCGAACCGATCCTCCGCCAGCACCGGCTCGACGTCATGCCCGGCGTCCGGCTCCACGCCCTGGCCGACCCGCCGCGGCTCCGCCAGATCCTCGAGCACCTCATCGAGAACGCGGTGAAGTACGCGCCGCCCGACACGACGATCACGATCGACCGTTCCCTCGTCGAGGGCTCCGTGCGGATCGGCGTGACCGACGAGGGGCCGGGCGTCCCCGCGGAGTGGCGCGAACGGATCTTCGAGCCGTATGCCCGCCGCGACACCCACACGGCGCGCGGCTCCGGCATCGGGCTCTACGCCGCGAAGCGGCTCGGCGAATCGATGGGCGCCCGCCTGTGGTGCGAACCGGCCGATCCGACCGGCGCCCGATTCGTCGTCGCCCTCCCGGCCGCCGCGGCGGTGTAACGTCCGATGATGACCCTCTCCACGCGACCCCTCCGCATCCTCGTCGTCGACGACGACCCGGCCATGGTCGGCGCGATCACGGCGCTCGTCGGCACCGAGGGCCACCAGGTCATCACGGCCTACGACGGGCTGACCGCGGTGAAGCGATTCCGCGAAGAGTCGCCCGACATCGTCCTGCTCGACCTGGCGATGCCGGGGCCCGATGGGTTCACGGTCGCGGGCCAGATCCGGGCGTCCGGGTTCGGCCCCGATCCTCGTCGTCTCGGGCGAGAGCGCCGAGGCGGCCAAGGTCAAGGCGCTCGGCATCGGCGCCGACGACTATCTCGTGAAGCCGTTCGGCAAGGCGGAGCTGCTGGCCCGGATCGCGGCGGTCATGCGCCGCGTCGATCGGGCCGCCGGCTCGGCCTCGTCCGGGCCGCTGTCGGCCGGCGAGCTGGTCCTCGAGCCGGCCCGCCACGAGGCACGGGTCGGGGACATTGCGCTGGTCCTCACGCCGACCGAATTCCGGCTGCTGGAGGCGCTCGTCCGCGCGGCCGGCGACATCGTCCCGCACCACCTGCTGGCGCGCGCGGGCTGGCCGGCGGAGACGGATCCGGACCTGCTGTGGCTCAAGCCGCACCTCGCCCGCCTTCGGGCGAAGGTCGAGGGCTCCGGCGGTCCGCGGATCGTTGCCGTCCGCGGCGTCGGCTACCGGATCGACGCCGGACATCCTCGGGCCAGTGGCGTCGGAGACCTCCGCCCTGGACGCGGAGGGCTCTGAGGCTAGCCCGGGCTCGGCTTCCTCAGACGAGGGCCATGGCGGCCCGGCCGGCGGCATCATGGGCCTGATCGGCGCACCCGACGCGGCAGCCGCGTGCGTCCCGGCCGGCGAGCGGATTGAAGTGGAACCACGCCTCGGCGCCCGGATGACCGACCGCCTGCAGACGGCAGCCGCAATCCGAGCATGTGACCGGCGCGGCTCGCCCATCGCGAACGGCGACGAGGAGACGGATCTCTGGCTCCGGGGGGTGGATCATCTGGGGTCTCGACTTTCGGATCAGGGAGTGGGATCGGGGGCGAGGGGGGAGGAGACTCGCCCCCGTTGTGTCGAGACTCTAGGTGGCGAGGGCCTGCTCGGTCGGCACCGGCGCGGAACCGACCGGGTTGCGATCCGGTTGCACCGATGCGTCCGATCTACGTATTCGGAGGCCCGACGCCAGTACCATTAACCACCCCCGAACGTACCTCCCGGAGGATGACCGAGGCCGCTGCACCGGCGACGATGGCAGGCCATCACGTCTGTGGGGATCCAGCCACGCCTCAGTTGCCGACCAAGCTCACCCTCGGACCGTTCCATTTCGGTCGCGCCCGATCCGCGTATGCGCTCCCGATTGCCGCCGGTCTTCTCTTGCTGCTCGCCTCGGTCATCCTGGCCGTTGGTTGGCGGTGGCGAGCACACGGTCGCCTCGGTCGTGTCGGGCATCGCCCTCGCGATCGTCGCCGGAGGCATCATCACCCGTCGGCGGATGACGTCCGGCACCGGGACGCGTCGCGTCGACCCCATGGCCATCTCCGCCGTCCGCGATACCGCCTCACCGACGATCGTCCTCGCCCCGGACGGCCGACTTCGGTTCGCGAACAAGACAGCGGCGGACCTCCTCGGCTACGAAGCGAGCGCCCTCGCCACGACAAGCCTTCGGGAGCTCGTCTCCCAGGTGGACTCGGCGGCGATCCTCGACCTGGCCAACGGCCAGCCCGGTGCCATCGCCAAGCTCGACTGCCGCCTGCGAATGGCCGATGGAGCCTGGCTCTCGGTCGAGCTGGAGATCGCGAACCTGGCTGCCGACCCGACGGTCCACGGCCTCGTCGTCTCGATCCACGACGTGACCCGCTGGCGGGCGCTCGAGGACTCGCTGACCCAGCTCGCCTTCCACGATTCGCTCACGCGCCTGCCGAACCGGGCGCTGTTCATCGATCGGCTGGAGCACGCGCTTGGCCGGCGGCGTCGACATGCCCGGGGCACGGCCGTCCTGTTCGTCGACCTTGATGACTTCAAGACCGTCAACGACGCCCTCGGCCACGTCGAGGCGGACGCGGTACTGGCGATGGTCGCCGAACGCCTGCTCGGTTCGATCCGGCCCGAGGACACGGCCGGCCGGCTCGGCGGGGACGAGTTCGCGATTCTGCTCGACGACGTCGACGAGGAGGACGCCTCGCTGGTCGCGGCGCGCGTCCTGTCGGCCGCTCGAAGCCCCGTTCGTCCTGCCCGAGCGGGCGATTCGCCTCGGCGGCAGCATCGGGATCGCCCACAGCTCGGCCGGCCTGACGCGTTCGACTGACATGCTTCGTGCGGCCGATGTCGCGATGTACCACGCGAAGGAGTCCGGCAAGAACCAGTTCCGTCTGTTCGACGCATCGATGCAGGACGCTTCGATCGAGCGGCTGTCGCTCGGCGTCGACATGCGCGGTGCGGTCGAGCGGGGCGAGTTCATCCTCCACTACCAGCCGATCGTGGCCCTGCCGGAGGGGACGGTCGTCGGCGATGGAGGCGCTCATCCGCTGGAACCACCCGGAGCGCGGCTTGATCTCGCCAGGTGACTTCATCCCGATCGCCGAGAAGACCGGCCTGATGGTTCCGATCGGCGAATTCGTCGTGCGGGAGGCCTGTCGGCAGGCCCGGGCCTGGCAGGTGGCGCGAACGGGGCAGGCGCCGATCAGCGTCAACGTCAACCTGTCCGGCGTCCAGCTCCAGCACCCCGGCCTCGTCGCTGCAGTCAGCCTCGCGCTCGAGGACAGCAACCTCCCGCCGGACCTCCTGACCCTCGAGATCACGGAGAGCGTCGTGGCCCGCGAGACCGAGGCAACGGCCCGCCGGCTGCGCCAGCTCAAGGGACTCGGGGTCTCCCTCGCGATCGACGACTTCGGAACCGGCTACTCGTCGCTGAGCTACCTCCGGCGCTTCCCGATCGAGGTCGTCAAGATCGACAAGAGCTTCGTCGACGAGATCTCCGACGACGTCGCCGCGCAGGCTCTTGCCCGCGGCATCATCCAGCTCGCCCACAGCCTCAAGACGACGACCGTCGCCGAGGGCGTCGAGACCGAGGCCCAGGCCAAGCGCCTGATCAAGATGGGCTGCGACCGAGCCCAGGGCTTCCATTTCGCCCGGCCGATGGGCGCCCGCGAGGCGACCGAGTACGTCGTCGGCCGGTCCATCCTCAGCCTCTGGGTCGGCCACGTCGGGCCTGAACTCAGCATCATCCGATCGGTCGTCGGTGACTTCGAGCGGTTGAATCCGGGTCTCAAGGTGGATGTCGTCGGTGGCGCGAGCAACGATCGGATCCAGGCTGCTCTCGAGACCGACGATCCGCCAACCGTCGTCAGCTCGTTCGAGTCCGACGCGCTGAGCGGGGCGCGGTCCGTCGCGAGGCTCGTCGATCTCAGCCCGCTCATGGCGCGCGACAGGATCTCCGAGGCGGATTTCATCGATGCGACCCTGGCCTATACCGGCGACGACCGCGGCCGCTGGGCCCTGCCGGTCCTGGCGGACACATTCGGCCTGCTGTTCAACCGGACGCTCTTCGCGGAGGCGGGCGTCACCACGCCGCCGCGGACGATCAGCGAGCTGACCGACCTGGCGAAGCGTCTGACGGTCCGCAATCCCGACGGATCGCTGAAGGTTGTCGGGTTCGACCCGACGATGGGCTTCTACGAGAACGCCGCGGCGACGTTCGGCCATCTCTTCGGGGCCCGATGGCAGACCGACGGGCACTCCAGCCTCTCGACCGACCCGGCCTGGACGAAGCTGCTGCGCTGGCAGAAGGAGCTCGTCGACTGGTACGGCCGCGACGACCTCGCCGCGTTCCACGAGCACGCCGGCGACGAGTTCTCGACGAACAACGCGTTCCAGGCCGGGACCCTGGCGATGTGCCTCGATGGCGAATGGCGGGTCGCGTTCATCGCGATCGAGGCGGAAGAGCTCGACTACGGGACGGCGCCGCTGCCGGTCGACGACGACAGGCCGGAGCTGTACGGCTCCGGCTACATCAACGGCAGCGTCATCGGCATTCCGCTCAACGCCCGCCACCGCGAGGCGGCGTGGACGCTCGTCAAATACCTGGCCACCGACGAGGGCGCGCTGGCCAAGCTGTCGAACGGCCTCCGGAACGTGCCGTCGACGCGGGCCTCGCTTCGGTCGCCTGCCCTCGTCCAGGACGATCGCTTTGCGGTGTTCCTCGACATCTTCGCCCACGAACGCTCCGCCACCGCCCCGATGACGCCGATCGGGTCGGAGTACCAGGACATGTTCGACGAGCTCGCCGTCCGCTGGCAGGCAGGCGAGGTTTCGAACCTCGAACGGGCCCTCGTGGACCTCGACCGGGCGATCGACGCGAATATCCGTGCCGCGGTGGCCGAACTGCGCCGAACGCGCGCCGCCTGACCGGGTCTCCGTCGCGGCCCCCGAGTCTCGCTTGTCGCATACGCTCCCACACGAGCGTTAGCCCAAGGCGATGCGCCTATGGCTCATCGGTACGAGCGTATGCGCACAAATTGGTGGCCGCCAGACCGCCACCGCCGCGACTATCCGTCGGTAACGCTCGCCCGGTGAGCGTATGAGCAACTGCATGGGGTCAGCGAGCGGGTTAGGAGAATCCATGGCGAAGGAGCGCGAGCCGGGTGCCATTGACGCTCAGCGAGGACGACCGGCGAGTGCTGGCCGTGTGGGCGGCCGACTGCGCCGAGCGGACGCTGCCGCTGTTCGAGGCTCAAGCCCCGGGCGACACGCGCCCTCGGGAGGCCATCGCCGGCGGCCGAGCCTTCGCCCGTGGCGAGTTGCGGATCGGGCCGGTCCGGGCATTGGCCATCGCGGCGCACGCGGCGGCACGGGAGGTCGGCGACCCGGCCGCGGTCGCGGCGGCACGGGCCGCCGGTCATGCGGCGGCCACCGCCCACATGGCGTCCCACGCACGGGGCGTCCCGGCCTACGCCGCGAAGGCGCGCGCGACTCGCCGCTCCAGACGATCCGAGCGCCATCGCCGATGAAGTCCGCTGGGCAGCTGGAGCACGCCTCACCTGCCGTTCGGGATGTCCTGCGGAAGCTCCCGCCGCCGGACCGCCTCGGGGGCATACTCGGGACGGTGATCTACGACCTGCACGCGGGCGTCAGCGAGGGCGGGTGACGGATCAGCGAGGCGGCCGGAAGATCGCGTAGCGGACCACGGTGCGAAAACCCATGTCGACGTACATCGGGAAACCCATCTCGCTTGCCTGCAGGACGACCTTGTCGCAGCCCCAGGCCCGACTGGCGGCGACCGCGGCCCATGTCGCCGCCGTTCCGACGCCCCGGCGCCGCGCATCGCGGAGCGTCCCGACCGCGTACACGCCAGCGACCTCTCCGGTCCGGATCGCGAGCGACGTCCCCACCGGCCGCTCGTCGAGATGACGCGATTACCAGCTCGACGTCCGGATCCGCGGCGAAGGAGTCGGAGAACAGGCGCCGAGCGACGTCCTCCGACATGCCGTCCTCCACGGAGATGCCTGCCGAAACTCGTCCAGAAGATGGCCCGTCCGACACCGATCTTGGACTGACCACGCCCCGTGCCGGCTCGCGGCGGCTCGGGCACTGGTCGGAGGACCATCTGTGGCATGAGCCAGGCATCCTGCTCCATGCCCCGCCTGCACGCGATCGAGCGCATCCTGACCGATAGATCCTCGTTGATCCAGAGCCGATAGGGCACATCGAGGCTCTCGATCCAGTCGAGCGCGGCTCGTCGAGATCTTCGGTCGCTGTCGGGCCGCAACGATGCAGCCATTGAACGATGCCGATCGGCAGGCCGGTCACAAAGCAAAGACCCCACCGAACTCCCGCTGGACGCCTCCGGGGCTGTGCTCGACGAGCTTCCGGTACGAGCCGATGAAGTTCCTGTCGGCGGCCTCGATCAGGGCGTGCTCAACGTCCATCGGGCCATGATGCGCCGCGGTAGGCGTACCGTCAGACTGCGGCTGCTCGCCGAATGGATGGGGACGATGCGGCGGCCGCGGGCATCTCGGTGACGGGCTCGGCCGCTGCGGGGACGACGGCCGCGATCGGCTCGACCAGCCAGATGTCCGCCTCAAGTTCGTGGCGCTCGGCGAGGAGCCGGGCGGCGAGCTCGGAGCCCGCGTCGCGGTGGGCCTCGACGAGGCCGCGGAACTCGGCGACCAGCGACGCGCCGTCCTCGCGGTCGCGGGCCGCGGTCGAGAGCCGAGAGGCCGTGACGCTCCGCGAATCCAGCGCCGCGACGTGGCGCCCATCCGGATCGAGCAGGTAGGCGCGGCCGCCGGTCATCCCGGCGCCGAAGTTCGCCCCGATCGGGCCGAGGACGACGACGACGCCGCCGGTCATGTACTCGCAGCCGTGCTGGCCGAGGCCCTCGACGACGGCCTGCGCACCGGAATTGCGGACCGCGAACCGCATCCCGGCCCGCCCGACCAGGTGGAGCCGCCCGCCGGTCGCGCCGTAGAGGCACGTGTTGCCGGCGATCGCCTGGCGGCTCGCGTCCGCGGCGAGATCGGCCTCCGGGGCGACGACGAGCCGCCCGCCCGACAGGCCCTTGCCGACGTAGTCGTTGGCCTGGCCGACGAGCCGCAGGTCGAGCCCGGGCCCGGCGAAGGCGCCGAACGACTGGCCGGCAGCCCCTCGGAGCTCGAGCCGGATCGGGCCGCGGAGCTGGCCGCGCTCCAAGCGCACCCGACAGGGCCGCCCCGAACGACCGATCGGCCGTCGAGAGCTTGAGCCCGCCGGCCGAGAACCCGCCCTGGCCGCCAAGCGCGGCGACGAGATGGGCCTCGAGCGGCGACGCCGGCTGGCGATGGACGTCGCGGCCGGCCGCCGGCCGGATTCGAGCGGCGGGCGGCCGATGGCCTCCCAGCGCGGCGCCCCGACGACCGGCGCCAGATCGAGCGTCCCCGCGCGTCGCCCGCGCGCCGGCGCGAGCAGCCGGCTCCCTTCCCCGACGACCTCGCCGACGGACGAGCGCCCACGGCTGCGAGCTCGCGCCGGAGATCCTCGGCGAGGGCTTCGGCGAACCGCTCGACCTGTTCCGGCGTGCCCGTGAACTTCGCCCGGAGATCCTCGCGCTGGGTCGCGATGCCGGTCGGACAGGTGTCGAGGTGGCACTGGCGGGCCATGTCGCAGCCGAGCGCCACGAGCATCGACGTCCCGAACGCGAACTCTTCTGCGCCAAGGAGCGCGGCGATGAGCAGGTCGCGGCCGGTCCGCAGGCCGCCGTCGGTGCGCGAGCGCGACGCGGTCACGGAGGCCGTTCCGGAGCAGGGTCTGATGGACCTCGGCCAGGCCCAGCTCCCACGGCGCGCCGACGTGCTTGATCGACGACAGCGGCGAGGCGCCTGTCCCGCCCGCGTGGCCCGACAACTGGACGTAGCTCGCGCCGGCCTTGACGACGCCCGCGGCGATCGTCCCGACGCCGCGCGACGCGACGAGCTTCACGCCGACCCGGGCCGCCGGGTTGATCGCCCGCAGGTCGGCGATGAGCTGGGCGAGGTCCTCGATCGAGTAGATGTCGTGGTGCGGCGGCGGGCTGATGTACGTCATCCCCGGCTGGCCGCGACGAAGGGTGGCGATGTACGCCGTCGCCTTCCGAGCCGGCAGCTGGCCGCCCTCGCCGGGCTTCGAGCCCTGGGCGATCTTGATCTCGAGCTGGTCGGCCCGGGCGAGGTACGCCGCGGTGACGCCGAAGCGGGCCGACGCGACCTGCTTGATCTTCGCGTCGTGGCGCTCGCCGCTCGCCGTCGGGCTGTACCAGGCCGGATCCTCGCCCCCTTCGCCGGTGTTCGCCGCGCCGCCGGCGCGCTGGATGCCGATCGTCAGCGCCTGGTGGGCCTCCGGCGAGAGGGCGCCGACCGACATCGCCGACACGACGAAGCGGCGGACGATGTCGCGGGCCGGTTCGACGTCGGCAAGGCGGACGGGGGCGGCCGATGCGGGAGCGTGGCGAACGCGGAGGCCGTCGCGGACGACCGCGCCCGAACCCGCGCTGGCGGGCGCGAGGGCGTCGCGGTAGCGGGCGAGGACCGCGTCGATCTCGGCCGGGTCGCGTTCGGTGCCGAGGAGCGTGATCTCGCCCGCGATCTTCGGGGAGAAGAGGTGCGCCTCGCCATCGGCCTTGAACCGGGCGAATCCGGGATCCGGCAGCCGGTTCGACGGCGCGTCGGTCGGCGATCGAGGCCGCGGCGGCGGCCCGCCGGATCCCCCGCTCGCCGATCTGTGCCAACCCGATGGTTCCGCGCCACGCCGGCGCGCCCGGGAAGCAGCGCCGGAGCAGGTCCGCGTCGAGCTCGAGCGTCTCGAACAGGAGCCCGCCGATGTACGAGGAGATCGTGCTGATGCCCATCCGGGCGAGCGTCTTGCGGAGACCCGCCTCGAACGCCGCGAGGAGGTTCGCGACCGCGTCGTCGGCGGTCAGCTCCTCCGCGCCGCGCGAGCCCGCCGTCTCGATCGCCAGCTCGACCGCCAGCCACGGCACGGCGGCCGTGGCGCCGGCCGCGAGGGCCATCGCGAGGGAGTGGACGTCGAGGATGTCGGCCGCGTCGACGAGGATGTCGGATCGGCCGCGAAGGCCCGCGTCGGTGAGCGCCGTATTCACCGCGCCGACGGCGAGGACCGACGGGATCGGCAGCCGCGTCGCCGAGAACGAGCGATCCGACAGAACGAGGAGCTCCGTGCGGCCACGGGCGGCGCGTGACGGCGGCGACGGCGAGGCGCTCGAGGGCGGCCTCGAGTCCGCCTGGCCCGGCGGCCGGATCCCAGGTCGCATCGAGCCGGGCGACCCTGCCCGGGAACGCGTCGAGCAGCGCGTCGAGATCGGCGACGACCGGCCGGTCGAGGCGCAGCGTCCGCGCCCGGCGGGTGGCCCGCGGCGGCCCGCCGAGCAGCGCCGGGCGCCGCCCGAGGTCGACCCGCATGTCCATGACCGCCCGCTCGCGCTCCGGGTCGATCGGCGGGTTCGTCACCTGGGCGAACGACTGGCGGAGGTGGTCCGCGACCGGCCGATCGACGCGGGCGAGCCCCGGCGTCGGCGTGTCGTCGCCCATCGACCAGAGCGGCTCGTGGCCGTCGAGGACCATCGTCTTGATGTCGAGGCGCGCCTTCTCCGAGTCGAGGCCGGCGAGGTAGCGGAGCGGCGAGGGCGTCCGGTCGGCCGGCCGCGGGCGCAGTGTCGACGTGGGCGGGCCGCGGCGCGTCGTGGATCGGCAGCCGCCGGAGGAGGTGCGCCTTCGCGTCGGCGTCTTCGAGGACCGCCCGCCGCCGCGGGTCGACGAGGAGCATCTCCCCCGGGCCCAGCCGCCCGCGGCGGACCGTGTCCGACGGCGCGAGGGGGATCGCCCCGGCTTCCGACGCGACGGCGACGAGCCGGTCGCGGGTCACGGCGAAGGCCGCCGGTCGCAGGCCGTTGCGGTCCATGATCGCCCCGACCCGGCGGCCGTCGGAGAAGACGATCGCGGCCGGCCCGTCCCACGGGGCGAGCAGCCCGGCGGTTCCGCGGCGGAGCGTCGCAACGTGGGGGTGCGGCGCGCGGCGGAGCGACGACGCCTCGGGCAGCGCCGCGAGGAGCGCCGATCCCAGGTCCCAACCGGTGGCGACGAGCAGCTCGAGCATCTCGTCGAGCGACTGCGAGTCGGAGCCCTCGGGCGAGAGGAGCGGGCCCGCCTCGACGAGCCGCCGGGCCGCCGCGCGGGCGCCACCGCTCGCGGGCCGCGCCCCGCCGCCGCCGATCGCGTCGTCGGCCCTGCCCCGGACCTGCTCGCGGTTGCCCCGGACCGTGTCGATCTCGCCGTTGTGGGCGATCGAGCGGAACGGCTGGGCGAGCCGCCAGGTCGGCTGGGTGTTCGTCGCGTAGCGCTGGTGGAAGAGGGCGTACGAGACGCGGGATCGGCCGGGCGAGGTCCGGATACAGCTCGGCCAGCCGGCCGCCGGCGACGAGGCCCTTGTAGACGATCGTGCGACACGAGGCCGACGGCACCGACAGGTCGTCGAGCCGCGCCGCGCGGGCCGCGGTCTCGAGGCGGCGCCGGGCGATGACCAGACGGCGTTCGAAATCGGAGTCCGAAATCGGACGGCCGGAGGCGGCGTCGATGGGCCGCTCGACGATCGCGTGGACGACGTCCGGGCGGGTCTCGGCTGCGGCGGCTCCGAGGGCGCGCGGGTCCATCGGCACGCGCCGCCACGTCGCGATCGTCGAGCCCCTCGCCCGCGAAGGCCTCCGCGACGATCGCCCGTGCCCGCGCCGCCCGGCCGCGGCCGCGGGGCAGGAACAGGACGGCGACGCCGGGCCGCCGAGCGCCGGCGCCCGGCGCAGGATGCCGTCGAGGACCGCCGCCTCCAGCGGCAACGCGATCCCGGCCCCGTCGCTCGATTCGCCGTCGGCCCCGAACGCCCCGCGGTGACCGAGCGCAGCCAGGCCGCCCAGCGCGAGCGGCAGCACCCGGTCGAGGTTCCGGCCGCCGGCGTCCGCCACGAACCCGATCCCGCACGCGTCGTGCTCGAATTGCGAGTCGTAGAGGGGAGCGACCGGGGGGCGTCGGTGTGGCGGCATCCGCGGCTCCGTGGAGGCGAAGCGACCGCCCGGGAGGGTGAGTACCGGGCGGTCGGATCGACTGGGGGTCCGGGCGGGAGTCCCGGACGGGTTGCTATGCCTGGTAGGCGGCCTCGCCGTGGGTGGCGAGGTCGAGGCCGAGCTCCTCGTCCCGGGCAGAGATCCGGAGGCCGAGGATGACGTCGACGAGCTTGACGATGACGAACGTGGCGACGACCGCGTAGGCGATCGTCGCGCCGACGGCGAGCAGCTGGGTCACGACCTGGCCGGCGTTGCCGTCGATCAGGCCGCGGCCGAGGCCGTTGATCGCGGTCGTGGCGAGGACGCCGGTGGCGACCGCCCCGAACGTCCCGCCGACGCCGTGGACGGCGAAGACGTCGAGCGCGTCGTCGACCTTGAGCCGTGACCGGAGCAGGGTCGCGCTGTAGCACAGACCGCCGACCAGCGAGGCCGATCAGCGAGCGCGCCGCCGGCGGTGACGAAGCCCGACGCCGGGCGTGATCGCGACGAGGCCGGCGACGGCACCGCACGCGGCGCCGACGACGCTGACCTTGCGCTTGTGGAGGTAGCTGGCGAGGACCCAGGTGATCGTGGCCGCGGCGGCGGCGGTGTTGGTGACGAGCAGCGCGTTGGCCGCCAGGCCGTCGGCGGCGACCGCCGACCCGGCGTTGAAGCCGAACCAGCCGAACCACAGGAGGCCCGCGCCGAGGACGGTCATCGGGATGTCGTGCGGCTCCATCCGGTCGCCGTTGACGACCCGCCGCCCGATGAGCAGCGCCACGATCAGCGCCGACACGCCGGACGAGGCGTGGACGACGGTGCCGCCGGCGAAGTCGAGCGCGCCGAGCTTGAACAGCCAGCCATCGGTCGCCCAGACCCAGTGGGCGATCGGCGAGTACACGAAGATCGACCAGAGGATCGTGAAGAGGACGAACGACGCGAATCGCTTCCGCTCGGCGAAGGCGCCGGTGATGAGCGCCGGCGTGATCGCCGCGAACATGAGCTGGAACGCCGCGAACAGGACGAACGGGATCGTCGTCGCGTAGACGGTGCTCGGGTCCAGGCCAACGCCCATGAACCCGACGTAATCGAGGTCGCCGATCAGACCCATGCCGTTGACGTCGGGCCCGAAGGCGAGGCTGAACCCGACCAGGACCCAGACGACGCTGACAATGGCCAGCCCGAAGAAGCTGTGCATGATCGTCGAGAGGACGTTCTTGCGGCGGACAAGCCCACCATAGAAGAGGGCGAGGCCAGGCAGCATCACCATGACGAGTGCCGTGGCCATCAGCAGCCACGCGGTGTTGCCGCTATCGATCGGGAGGTCGCCTTCAGCGCCCAGCGCGACGCCGGGAACTGCCGCAACCGCGATTACCGCCGCGATGGATCCGAAGCTCAACGTTCGACGCATGGTCCCTCCGTATTGCCGTTGGGCCGAGGCTACGGCCCGAGGTTCGCGGAGGGAGCCCACCAGCCGGGGTCGGAAGGGATGCGAATCGGTGGCGGGACGGATGCGGGACGGGCACGCCGGAGCGTCCCCGCTGTCTCAAACTTGGTCGTCGGCAGGGTGCTCGCGGGCCTAACGCCGTGACGTTCCGTTCGTTGGCCTTGTTTGAGGCCCCCGACCGCGACATCGTCCCCCCGGCGGTATCTCCGGCTGGGGGCCTCGTTACAGTCGTGGAGCCGCCCGCCTCGCGGCGGCTCCGCGGTCTCAGGCCGAGGCCATCGCCACCGGCATGAACGCGGCCTTGTGCTCGTCGACAAAGGTCGAGATCGGGATCGGCTGGCGGCCCAGGATCTCCTCGACCGTCGTCGTTCGAATCTGGGCTGGACCCTCCTGGGCGAACCGCACCACGCCCGTGAACGCATCGGCGGTCCATTCCGGCAGGCCCATCCCGATGAGTGCCTGGTGCATGGCCTCCGGTGGAACGTCGACGCAGGCGACCGGCCGACCGATCGCCTCCGACAGCTGGCCGGTGATCTCCTTGTAGTTGACGAGCGCCGGGCCACTGACGGCGTAGTCGCGGCCCTCGTGGCCATCCTCGACGAGCGTCGTGGCAATGACGGCCGCATCGTCGCGCCGGTCGATCATCGCGAGCCGAGCACCGCCCATGACGTTGTAGATGACGTCCTGGGACTGGATGGTCGGGGCGTCCATGAACAGGTTCTGCATGAAGGCCTGGGGACGCACGAGCGTGTACGGCACGCCGGACGCCTTGAGGTGCTCGACGATCTCCCACTGCTGGCGGTGGAGGATCGACGCGGCATCGGGCGCAGCAAACAGCCGAGCCTGCTTGACGATCCGCACGTTTCCGGCGCGCTTGGCGGCATCGATGAACGCCTTTTCGCGTTCGACGGCGCCGGGCATCTCCTTGGTCACCAGGAAGGCGGCATCGACACCCTCGAGTGCCTTGTCCAACGTTTCCGGCTTCCGCAGGTCGGCCTCGACGTACGTCACGCCGCGCAACGGCGCGTCCTCGACAGCGGGGAATTCGCGGACCATCGCGCGGACTTCGACGCCCCGCGCAGCCAGCTGGCGAACGACCTCCTGACCGACTGCCCCAGCAGACCCGACGACGAGTTTCATGACCCCTCCTCGCTTGCCCGACGAGCGGCCCTGGCTGGATCGACGGTGTGGGTTCGTCCAACCCCATAGCGCTTCGCGCGGGACGATGTTTCCCCCGGTGACGCGGCGCACCATATCGACATCCCGTCTACGCGGCGTCTTGGGTTGAAGCTCCGTCGATCCACGTCGCAGCGATGAGTTTCGGCGGCTCGATCAGTCCAACTAGCGGCAACGAAACCCAACGGAGGGAAGGCGTGCGAAAGATCGTCGTAGGTATGTTGTTGTCCCTCGCCCCATGCTGACGCAGGTTGCGGAGGGTGTGCTCGTCCACCAGAGCGAGTTGCTCCAGAACAACACCGTTGTCGTGCAAGGCCGGGCCGGCGTTCTGCTCATCGACCCCGGGATACAAGGCTCCGAAATGGCCTGCCTCGCGAACGACCTTCGCGAGTTGGGCCAGCCCGTCGTGGCAGGCTTCTCGACGCATCCTGATTGGGATCACGTGCTCTGGCACGCCGAGCTCGGCGAAGCGCCCCGCTACGGTACCGCCCGCTGCGCGGCTTTCATGCGAGAACTGCTGTCGAAGGCGGACTGGAAGGCCCAGGTCGCGGAGGCGTTACCGCCGGAAATCGCCGACGAGATCCCGCTGGACCTGTTCGGGCTCATCACCGGTCTGCCCGCCGAAACGGCGCAGATTCCTTGGGATGGCCCTGAAGTCCGGATCATCGAGCATCCGGCGCATGCCCAGGGCCATGCGGCGCTGTTGATCGAGGAGCGCGGCGTTCTCGTCGCCGGCGACATGCTTTCTGACATCCTGATGCCGTTTCCCGACCTGGACGCCGCGAATCCGATCGAGGACTACCTCGTTGGGCTGCGGCTGCTTGAGGGCGTGGCGGACGACGTCGATGTCCTCATCCCCGGTCACGGGTCCGTCGGCGGAGCTGATCAGGTACGCGCACGGATCGAACTGGATCGCGCGTACGTGCAAGCCTTGCGTGACGGCCATGCTCCCGATGACCCGCGCATCGGGCCATCGGCCACGTTCGGCAAGGATTGGCTGCCCGGCGTGTATGAATGGCAACGACAGCAGCTCGCCCAAAAGAACCAAAGGTGATTCCGCGCGCGGACGTCCTCTGGTTACTGGCGAGCCGGGTGGGGATCGAACCCACGACACAGGGATTAAAAGTCCCCTGCTCTACCGCTGAGCTACCGGCCCGCGGGCGAAGCCTACCCGAGCGGCGATCGGCCGCGCGTCAGGCTCCGTCGTAGGCCTCGCCGCAGCCAGCCGAGGACCTCGCCGTCCAGCTCGTCGCGGGATGCAATGCGGACACGGTGGGTGCACATCCCGGTCGTGGCCTCGAGGCGGCCGTTCGGCTCGACGTCTCGCAGGTTCAGACCGATCTCGAGCCGGCCGCCCGGCCCGGCCCGATCGGTCGCGAACTGCTTCGAGCGACGGAGGCTGACGTAGGACTTCTTCGGCGCGAGCTCGACATCGGGCCCGAACCCGGTCGCGGCTGCCACAGCCGCGTCGTGGAGCGGCCGCAGCGCCGCCTTCGGTCCCGCGTAGATCGCGTCGGCCGGGTCCTCGCCAGACGCGGGCTCGTCGGGCTTGAGCGCCGTGAGAGCGACGAGATTCGCGAACCCGTGGCTCATCCCGTGTTCGGTTTTGAGCAGCGTCATGATTTCGCCGTGCCGCGTCGTCCCGGTGGCCCGGACGAGCGCCACCCATTCGTCAAGCGAGCGACCGGTGCGAGCCGGGTAGTTCGCGATCATCGTGGCGGTGGCGTCGTCGACCGTGGACATCGCGGGGCGGCCTCAGTCGAGGTCGACGAGCGCCTGGCCGATCGGCAGGGCGAACCCGAATTCGGAGCCTCCGCCGTCGCGCGGCTTCGGCCCAGATCCGGCCGCCGTGGCTCTCGACGACGCGCTTGCAGACGGCCAGGCCGACGCCGATCCCGTTCGCCTGCTTCTTCGCCGTGACCGCCCGGTAGAACGGCGCGAAGAGCGCGTCGGCATCTTCCTCGGCCAGGCCGATCCCGCGATCGAGCACGAGGACCTGCGCCTCGCGGTCCTTGCACCTGGAGGACGACGTCGATATCGCGTCGTCGGCGGGCTGTACTTGTCGGCGTTGCTCAGGAGGTTCTCGATCAAGAGCTCGATGTTCGTCCGGTCGGCGTCGACGATGAGCAACCGGGCGACGCCGAGGAACGTGACCCGCCGTCCCGCGTGGCGCCGGGTGAACGAGTCGATCGACTTGCGGACGACGTGGTTGAGGACCTGCGGCTCGACATCCGGCTTCGGTCCCGAACCAAGGCGGGTCAGCAGCAGCAGGTTCTCGATGATCCCGAGGAGCCGCTCCGAGTCCTCGGCGATGTCGGCGACCATCGACCGCCGAGCGTCCTCGCCCAGGGCGTCGCCCTTGTCGCGGAGGACCTGGGCGTTGCCGAAGATCGTCGTGACCGGCGTTCGCAGCTCGTGCGACACGAGGCCGAGGAACTCGTCCTTCACCGCGTTCGATCCGCGCAGCGCCTCGGCGTTCGCGATGAGCGCGTCCTCGGCCTTGCGACGATCGGTGACGTCGATCAGGACGTTGACCGCCCCGATCAAGGCGCCGTCGTCGTCCGCAGCGGCGTCGGATAGGGCACGAACGCGATCCGACTGCCGTCCGGCCGCTCGGCGAGCGCCTCGTAGCCGCGAACGGGCCGGTTCTCGCGGAGAGCGATCGCCATCGGGCACTCGTCGTGCCGCATCGGCCTGACCGTCGGACCAGAAGAGGCGGAGGGACCCGCACCACTCCTCGCCGAGCTCCGGCCGCCGGCCCCAGAACGTGGCGGCGGCCTCGTTGTAGAAGGTGATCCGGCCGTCGGCGTCGGTCGTGTAGACCGCGACGCCGAGAGCGTCGAGGAACTCCCGGTAGCGCAGGCCATTGCGCGCCGCCGACACGGTCCGCCGCGGCAGGTCGATCATGTTCCGAGCCGCGTCGAAGATGCTGATCAGCCCGTGGTCAGACTCGGCGACGGTTTCGAGCTGGGGTGCGCGTCGGGAACGACGGGCCTGCAGTGCCATTGCGGGCGTCTCCTTCGGTGAGCCGGGATTATTGCAGGCGATCACCGTCGGAACCACCGTTTCGGTGACTCTGCAACGGCTTTGCAACTTGAGCCCGTGCCCGCGTGGGCGGTCGTTCCGTCAGCCGCTCCCGGCGCCGCCCTCGTAGACCTCGGGGTTCACCGGCGTCGGCAGGCGCTCGCCGCGCAGGCCGGCGAGCAGATTCGCGGCCGCCATCTCGGCCATCTTGCCGCGCGTGGCACGCGAGGCCGAGGCGATGTGCGGCACGACGAGGCAGTTGTCGAGCGACAGGAGCGGGTCGTCGGTCGGGATCGGCTCGGGATCGGTGACGTCGAGGGCGGCGGCGAAGATCGTTCCGTTGCGGAGCGCGTCGGCGAGTGCGCCGGTGATCGACGACCGGGCCGCGCGACGTGTTGACGAGGACCGCCGTCGGCTTCATCCAGCCGAGCTTCTCGGCGTTGATGAGCCCGCGCGTCTCGGGCGTCAGGTTGACGTGGAGCGAGACGAAGTCGGCCTGGGCGAGGAGCTCCTCGAGCGGCAGGAACGTCGCTCCGTACTCGGCTTCGACCGCGGCCTCAGCCCGATGGACGTCGTGGTAGACGATCGTCATCCCGAACCCGGCGGCCCGCCGGGCGACGGCCTGGCCGATCCGCCCGAAGCCGACGACGCCCAGCGTCGAGCCGTGGACGTCGGGCCCGAGCAGGAGCAGCGGCCCCCACGTCTTCCACTTCCCCGCCCGGACATATCGATCGCCCTCGGGCAGCCGCCGGGCGGCCGCCATCATCAGCGCCCACGCCAGGTCGGCGGTCGTCTCGGTCAGGACGCCCGGCGTGTTGCCGACCGGGATCCCGCGCCGCGTGCAGGCCGGCACGTCGACGTTGTCGAAGCCGACGGCGTAGTTCGAGACGACCTTGAGCTGCGGGCCTGCGGCGTCGAGGAACTCGTCGTCGACGCGGTCGGTCAGCAGGGTCAGGACGCCCTCGCAACCGGCGACCGCGCGAAGCAGCTCGTCGCGCGGCGGTGGCAGGTCGTCGGGCCAGACGACGGCGTCCGTGGCCGCGACGATCGGGTCGATCCCGTCGTCCGGAATGCGCCTCGCGACGAAGACCTTCTGGCCGGCCATCACGCCATCAGCGCGCGAGCGCCGGCCGCGACGAGCGGCTCGACGACGCCCCGGATCCGGTCCAGGGCGAGCGTCAGGTTCTCCCGCGAGTTCGCGTACGAGATCCGGATGTGGTTCGTCCCGACTCCACCGAACGCCGTCCCGGCGAGGACGCACACGCCCGGCCTCCTGGAGCAGCTTGTCGGCCAGCTCGGCGCCGGTCAGGCCGGTCCCCGAGATGTCGGGGAAGGCGTAGAACGCGCCGGTCGGCAGCAGGCAGCGGATGCCCGGGGATGGCGTTGAGCCCGTCGACGATGAGGTCGCGCCGGGCCCGGAACTCGACGACCATCGCGTCGACGTCGTCCTGCGGGCCGCGCAGCGCCTCGACCGCCCCGATCTGGGCGAACGTCGGCGCGCAGCTGATCGTGTTGATGATGAGCTGGCCGTACATCGTGACGAGCGACGGCGGCACGATCGCGTAGCCCAGCCGCCAGCCGGTCATCGCGAAGGTCTTGCAGAAGCCGTCGAGGACGATCGTCCGCTCGGCCATGCCCGGCAGCGACGCGATCGAACGTGCTCCGTCCCGTCGTACACGATCCGGCCGTAGATCTCGTCGGCGAGGACGACGAGGTCGTTGCGGGTCGCGAGCTCGGCGATCGCCTCGAGGTCGCCGCGGGTCAGGACGCCGCCGGTCGGGTTGGCCGGCGAGTTGATGACGATCATCCGCGTCCGCGGCGTGATGAGCGACGCCAGCTCGTCGACGTCGAGGCGGAACTCGTTCTCCATCCGGATCGGAATCGGCACCGGCGTGCCGCCGACGAAGCGGGCCAGCGACTCGTAGATCGGATAGCCGGGGTCCGGGACGATGACCTCGTCGCCGGGATCGACCAGGCCCATGATCGCGTAGAGCATCACGCCCTTGCCGCCGACGGTCACGAAGACCCGGTCGGGGGTGACGTCGAAGCCCTTGCGGGCGGTGGCGTCGTCGGCGATCGCCTCGCGCAACGGCGGAATGCCGGCGAACGGCGCGTAGTGGGTCTCGCCGTCGTCGAGGGCACGCTTCGCCGCCTCGCGGACGTTGGCCGGCGTGTCGAAGTCGGGCTCACCGATCTGGAGGTGGACGACGCTTCGGCCGGTCGCCTCGAGGGCCCGGGCCCGGGCGGTGACCTCGAACGCGGACTCGGTGCCGATGATGCTCATCCGGGACGCCAGTCGCACGGCGATCCTCCTCTGGCCGGCGGCGGCTGGCCGCACGACGAATGGCTAGCTTATCGCGGCGCTCAGGGCAGGAGCTGGCGAAGCGCGAACAGGACGTTGGCCGGCCGCTCGGCGAGCCGGCGCATGTACCACGGATACCACGCCTCGCCATACGCGATGAGGTCGCGGACGCGGTAGCCCTCGCGGGCGAGACGGCGCTGCTCGGTCGCCCTGATGCCGTACAGCATCTGGACCTCGACCGCGGTCTTGTCGAGGCCGAGCGCGACGGCGTGCTCGGCGATCTGCTCGATGAGCGCGACGTCGTGCGTCCCGAGGCCGATCCGGACGGTCCGCCCGGCCCGGATCGCCCTCGAGCATCGAGACCGCCAGGGCAACGTAGTTCGCGTCGACGTCGTGGCGGCTCTGGTAGGCGATGCGCCTCGGGCTCCGCGTAGGCGCCCTTGACCAGCCGAATGGCCGGATCGAGCGGCAGGAGCCGCTGGATGTCGGCCGCCGTTCGGCGGAGGTAGGACTGGAGGCAGAGGCCGGTGTTCGGCGTGGGTCGCCTTCAGTCGCTCGTAGCAGGACGATCGTGCCCTCGGCGTAGGAGCTGCCCTCCATGTCGACCCAGACGGTCCGGCCGTTCTGGGCTGCGCGCTCCGCCAGGCGCTGGACGTGCTGGAGCGTCCGATCCACGTCGAGGTCGAAGCCGAGCTGGGTCAGCTTGACCGAGATCTCGCCGTCGAGGCCGCTCGCCGCGATCGTGTCGAGGAGGCCGAGGTAGTGCTCCGCGACCGCGTCGGCCTCGTCGGGACGGGTCACGTTCTCGCCGAGACGGGTGAACATCGTCGCGATGCCCTGGTCCCGGAACTGGTCCGCGGCCGCGAGCGCGGACTCGGCGGTCCTCGCCGGGCATGAACCGGCGCACGGCGCGGCGGGCGAACCACAGTTTGGGCACCCGATCGCGGAGCCAGCGATTGCCGGCCATCCAGAGAAGGATCGTGCGCATCGTCGTCGAGGATATCGCGCCGTCGGGGCTGAGAATCCGATCGGATGGCCAAGTTCTTCGACCTCGACGCCGCGAACGCCGCTCTGCCCGAGCTGCGGACGATCCTCGAGACGCTCCGCGACGAGCGCGCGCAGCTCATCGAGCTCCGCGACGAGTTCGCCCGACAGGCAGCGCTCGAGACCGCGGCCACCGGCCCCGCGCCAGCCGAACCGCCCGACGACGCCTCCACCGGCGCCGAGGGCCCGCGCCGGCTGCGCCTCCGGATGCAGGGCGTCATCGACCAGATGCAGGCGGGCGTGGCCCGGATCGACGAGCTCGGCGTCACCCTCCGCGAGATCGAGACCGGCCTGATCGACTTTCCGGCGCTCGTCAGCGGACGCCAGGTCTGGCTCTGCTGGCGGCTCGGCGAGGGCGACATCGAGTTCTGGCACGAGCTGGCCGAAGGGTTCGGCGGACGGCGCGCCCTGATCGACCTCGCCTGATGACGAAGCCCGCGCCGCAGACGGTCATCCAGGGCGGTCGGGCGAAGGCGTATCGGCCGCTTCCCGAGACCGACCGGCGGGCAGCCTTCGCCGCTGCGCTCGCCGCCTACGATCGGGGCGACTTCTTCCTCACCCACGAGCTGCTCGAGCCAGCCTGGATGGGCACCGACGATCTACCCGAACGCGAGCTCTACCAGGGCCTGATCAAGCTCGCGGCCGCGTTCGTCCACAGCGTTCGCGGCAACCCGCGGGGAATCGCGAGGAACCTCGAAGGCGCGCGGGAGCGCCTGGCGGCCGCTCAACGGGCCGACATGACCGGGGGACTCGACCTGGCCGATCTGCTGACGGCGATCGACGATCGGCTCGCCCGCCTGGCCGCCGACCCCGACGCCGCGTCGATCGACCCGCCCAGCCTCAGGAGGACGACCCGATGACCCAGCCCCAGGGCGCAATCCCCGGCGTCGATGCAGCCGAGGCGGCCGATCGGCTGAACCGCGCCGACGCGCCGAAACCGCTCCTCGTCGACGTCCGCGAGATGGACGAATTCCGCGACGTCCGGGTAGAGGGAGCAGCTCTCGTCCCGATGTCGTCGTTCGCCGAGCGCCACGCGGAGCTGCCGAAGGATCGGCCGCTCCTCGTCATGTGCGCCGGCGGCACCCGATCCGCGGCCGCAACCGCCTTCCTGCTCCGCGGCGGTTGGACGGACGTCGTGAACGTCGAAGGCGGCATCACCGCCTGGCAGCGTCTCGGCCTCCCAGTCCAGCGCGGCGACCCGCAACCGGGCGAGGGCGATCTACCCGCGAGCTAGCGACGGCGGCGGCGGGCCACAAGGCGCTCGCGCATCGCGCGGACCTGTTCCTTGTGGGCGAACGCCCAGCCGATGATGATCAGGATGACGAAGTTGACGATGCCGATGGTATTGGCGTTGAGGTAGCCGAGCTGCTGGCCGATCTCGCCGTCGATCTTGAGGGCCGGGACGGTGGCGCCGACGAGGCCGACCTGGAAGAAGGGCTCCTGCGGGGCGACGTTCGCCCGGGCGGCGCCCGTGATCGGGCCGGCGCCCGTCTCTCCGCCGACGAGGATGACGTTGGGGCCGAGGACGAATGACGCCGACCCCGACAGCCCGCCGGCCGGCAGGTCGCTCTCGGGCAGGTGCTTCCACTCGATGATGTTGCCGAGCGCATCCGGGACGGTCCAGTACAGCTCGCTCCGCGGTCCAGTGGCATCGCTGCCGCCGATGAGGTAGAGCGCGCCGCTGGCCGCGAAGCCCGCCGCGTTCGTCCGCGGCTCCGGGAGGTCCACGGGCGCCGCCCGCGACGCCGAACTGCTTGAGATTCGTCGACTCGTCGACGCGCGTGTCCTCGAGATCCGGCTGGAACTCGCCGCGCTGGACGGTCTTCGTCGGGCCGGCGGCGGAGGTCCCGCCGTAGACCCACATGTAGTCGCCCGACATTGCCGCAGTCGCGTCGGTCGTCTCCTGGTAGAGCTCCGCCTGCGGCTGCCACGGCTGGAGCGCCCCGGCCTTGTCGAACGTCGACTTCCAGACGGTCTTCACGGGTGTCGTTCCGTCGGCCGTTCCGCCGACGAGGAAGAGGCCGTCGGCGGCCGGGACGAGCGAGGCACCCGAGCGCGGCTCCGGCAGGGCGAGGTCGAGCTCGACTTCCTCGGCCGTTTGCCACTCGCCGAGCTCGCCGGTCTGGGAGTTCGGCGACAGGACGAAGACCGAGTCGGTCGGCTTGCCGTCCGGCCTGGTTCCACCGACGACGAAGATCCGCCCCGCCGAGAAGGCGACGGCTGCGTTGGCCCGGGGCGACGGAAGCTTCGGGCCCGTCGGTCCAGCGGTCGAAGTTGCCGACGCCGGAGGCCGTCGCGATGAAGGTCGTATCGGCCGGCGCCGTCCCGTCGCTCCCGCCGATGTACAGGATCTTGGTTCCGATCTGGGCGATCGTGCCATCGACCCTCGCCGCGGGCAGCGAGAGCTCTGTCGGGGCGACCTCCCACGGGATGACCGCGCCGACCGGCGGCGGGCACGGCAGCGTCTTGTTCTCGGGCGGGCAGAAGTTGATCGGACTCCACGCGAGGATGCCGAGATCGATCGTCTTGTTGACCGTGAAGTAGTAGGCCCGATCCGGGATGTAGCCGAGGACGAAGATCATGACGATGAACCAGAACGTCGCCTTGACCGACGCCCAGCCCCAGCCGTTGGCGTCGAGCAGGCCGAAGAGCGCCCGCCCGCGGGTCTGCGTCCTTCCGGATGGGAGCGCCTGTTGCGCCATCGTCCTCCACTCCGCCGAACGGCCATCGGCCGCCGGCGATCTCCTACTGGGCCGTCAGGGTTCCGGTCATCGTCGTTCGGGTGCACCTCGCACACGAAGCTGTAGTCGCCGGCGTCGAGGGCCGGCACCGCGTACGACTTCTTCGCCGGTCCGGTGAACGGGCGCCGTGTCGCCGATGCTCACGTTCGCCCCGCTCGGGTCCTTGATGACGACGTTGTGGGGCGCGGTCGCATCCTGGTTATCGAACTCGAGGGTGAACGGCGTGTCCGCCGGCTGCCTCGAGCGTGTCCGGTTCGAACCCGGTGCTCGCCGCGCCGGTCGGCGCCGTGACGGTGACGACGGGCGCGTTCGGGTCGATCGAGGCCGACGGTGCGCCGCTCGCACCGCGCCGCCGCCGAGCGCCTGCAGGTAGCAGTCGGGATAGGGCGTCGCGCCCGGGTCCGGCTTGTAGTTCGGATCGCGCCAGCCGGTGAACGTCTTCTCCTCGCCGGTCGCGGCATCGATCTCCGGCTCGTTCAGCTCCGGATCCTTCACCACGTAGACGTGCTCGTTCGTCGCCCGGAGGAACGCGATGAGCTCGTCGATCTGGCGGTAGTTGAGCGGACCGGGTGGATTGGCCTGGTCCGACCAGACCGGCATCGCCGACTTGGCGTTGCCGCAGACATACCGGCCACCGACCAACAGCACGTTGCGGAGGTAGTTCTCGTTGAGATGGTTGAACAGCTTCGCCTGGTCGTTGAGCGTCGGCCCGATGTAGCCGACCTCGGCCGCGTCGGGCTCATTCGGGCCCAGTCCCTGCGGGCCGTGACAGCGGGCGCAGTTCGCCTGGTAGACGTTGTAGCCGCGCTCGACCGCGGTCACCTGCTGATGCTCGATCTCCTGGGCGAGGCGCGGTTCGGAAATGCCGAGCGGGAAGCCGAGCTCGTAGAACCAGTAGCCGACGATGAACAGGGTCACGAAGGCAACGGTCAGGAAGCCGACCCACCGCGCGCTCGACGACTGGCGGACGATCCCGGCGCTGCGTTCCGCGCGTGAGACCGTCGATGGCCTTGAGCGACGGCGCGGCCGTGAAACGCTCAGCCGACACCCGATCCGGTGGGCGGCGGTGCCGGGAGGCGCTGCTCGGGCGGCGGCTCGGGCGCGTCCGTCATCGGGATCGCCTGGCCTTCCGGCGGTAGAACGGGGTCATCAGATGCAGCCGGTCGGCGTCCGTGGCGGGATGATGCCGGGCTGGCCGAGGGCCACGGGCAGCGGCCCGAGCGTGATCTTGCCGGTGTCGAGCGTCAGGACGCCATCGCCGTCCACCGCCGCCGAGAAGCGGTCCATGCTTCGGGCCGCCGGTCCGTACTGGGTGCCGGCAGCCTTGATCCCGAGACGGTCGTAGCGCGAGCCGTGGCACGGGCACTCCAGCCAGAAATTCTTGATGCACGGGTTCGGCTTGCAGCCGAGGTGCGGACAGCGCTGGTAGAGCGCCCGGACGTTGAGCGCCGCGCCATCGCCGCTCGGTGTCCTCGCCGGGAACGAACTGCTGTCGGTCGGGATCGATCAGGACGATGAACGCCCGCGCCTCGGGGAAGTAGGCCGGGAAACCCTTCGGCGATCGGCAGCGAAGAGTTCAGGAGCTTGATCTCCTCGAGCGTGCCGATCCTGACCTTGCCGCCGAACCCCCCGGACAGGTTCGGCCAGAGGAAGCCGATCGTCCCGGCCAGGAGCTCGACGCTCCAGACGGCCATCGCGCCGCCGAGCGAGTAGCGCAGGAGCTGGCGCCGCGAGATGCCCTTGACCTGGTGCGTCCGAAGCGACTTGATCGCCTCGGACGACAGCGCCTGGGGCCTGTCGGCTGGTTCGACGTGGTAGTTGCTCATCCGCTGGTCGTGTCCTTCGCGGTGCTCAGAGGGCGAAGTGGAGCCCGTTGCTGCTGTTCTCGAAGAACGGCAGGTACGGGATGACGAAGCTGTAGCCCGGGCCGCGGAAGAAGATCCCGACGAACGTCAGGATCAGGCCGAGAGCGCAGAACAGGGTGAACAGGACGACGGCCGTCTTCCGCTCCGACGGCCGCGTGACGGTGAGTGCCCCGCGATCGACATACGGGATCAGGGCCGCCCCGACGAGCACGAGCAGCGGCGTGAGGACGCCGGCGACCGTCGGGTGGAAGTAGGCGAGCAGCTCCTGGAGCCCGAGGAAGTACCACGGCGCCTTGGCGACGGCCGGCGTGACGTTGCCGTTCGCCAGCTCCTCGAGCGGGGCGTTGATGAACAGGCCCATCAGCAGCAGGAAGATGCTCATCATCCCGGCCGCCAGGAATTCGATCGACAGCAGGTGCGGCCAGGTCATGACCGTGTCGTCGGGCTCCTTCTGGACCCGGACGACCGCATCCTGCTTGACGAGCGCGAGCAACCGATACGGCCGCGCCGACATCGGCACCCGCTGCTTGTCGATCTCCGTCCGCCGCGTCGGGTCGACCGGCAGCACGACCCGACTCTCGGTCGGCTCCTTGACGTCCGTCGGCTTCTTCGGTGTCGTCAGTCATCGTCAGAGCGGCCCGACTGATGCCAGCCGTCCTTGCCGGATCCGCCAGAAAGTGGACCGCAAGGAAGATGGCCGCCACCAAGCGGAAAGAACATGATGTGGAGCACGTAGAAGCGGAGCAGCGTGTTCTGGCCGACCTCGAGGCCACCGAGGAGGAGCCGGTTGAACGGCGTGCTGATCAACGGCGCGTAGCCGCCCATGTTGGTGCCGATCGTGATCGCCCAGTAGGCGATCTGGTCCCACGGCAGCAGGTAGCCGCTGAAGCTCAGCATGATCGTCAGGAAGAGCAGGACGACGCCGACGACCCAGTTGAACTCGCGCGGCGGCTTGTAGGCCCCGTGGTAGAAGACCCGCATCATGTGGAGGAACACGAAGAAGACCATCAGGTGGGCGCCCCACCGATGGATGTTCCGCGTCAGCAGCCCGAAGGTCACCTCGGCCTGGATGTCGAGGATGTTCGTGTAGGCGAGGACCGACGACGGGACGTAGAAGAACATCAGGTAGACGCCGGTGATCGTCAGGACGAGGAACAGGAAGAACGACAGGCCGCCGAGACAGAACGTGTAGGCGAACTTCACGGCGTGCTGGCGGACGCGAACCGGGTGAATGTGCAGGAATACGTTGTTCATCACCGCGTACGCCCGCGACCGCTCGTCGTTGGGGTACGGCTGGCGGAAGAGCGAGCGCCAGACGGGGCTTCGGCGGATGGTGTTGTCCATCCGCTCGAGGAAACTCACCGGGCTCCTCCTGCGACGCCGGGTGTCCCGGCCAGTTGCGCGTCCCGATACGACTCCTTGTAGAGCCGACCGTCCGTCGAGATCTCCTGCATCTCGAACCGCTCCATCGTAATGGCGTCGAACGGGCATCGCTTGACGCACAGCGCACAGCGGATACAGCGCTCCTCGTCGAGGATCATCGCCCCGCCCTGGTCCCAGCCGTAGGCCTCCTCGATCTCGGGCAGCAGCCCTTCGGTCTTGAGCTGGTTGACGTCGACCATGTGGATGACGCCCTCGGGACAGACGTCGGCGCAGGCGCCGCACAGGACGCACCGGAACGGGTCGAACCAGATGTTGAAGTTGCACATGAGGCAGCGGGTCGACTCGGCGACCGCGGCCGTGGCGTCGTAGCCGAGTTCGACCGGCGTCGTGAAGTTGACCTCGGGGTCCGTCGACGGCATCCGCATCGCGACCGGTGCCATCGGGATGTGCTGGCGGGGCAGGACGTCGTAGAACTCGGGCATGTCGTGCCGCCAGGAGCTCGTGATCTTCACGTTCGGCGTGACCGTCACGTCCGTCCGGCCGGTCAGGTAGCGGTCGATCGCGTAGGCGCACTTCTTGCCGTGGCCGGCGGCCTCGATGAGGGTCGTCGGGCCGGTCACGAAGTCGCCGCAGGCGAAGACGCCGCGGACGTTCGTGGCATAGGTCGCGGGATCGACCCGGACCCGTCCCCGGCCGATCTCGAAGTTCGCCTCGACGGGGAGGAACGTCAGGTCGGCGGCCTGCGACACGGCGGGGATGACGACGTCGGCCTTGATGACGAACTCGGAGCCCTCGATCGGAATGGGCGATCGCCGGCCGGACGCGTCAGGCTCGCCGAGTCGGTTCCTGATGAACTTGACCCCGGTCACGTGGCCGTCCTCGCCGAGGACCTCGACCGGACTGGCGAGGAACTCCATGCGGACGCCCTCGCGCTCCGTCTCGCCGAGCTCCTCCTCGTCGACGACCAGCTCGCTCCGGGTCCGGCGGTAGACGATCGCAACGTGCTCGGCGCCGTGGCGCAGGCTCGTCCGCGAGCAGTCCATCGCGGTGTAGCCGCCGCCGATGACGACGACGTCCTTGCCGACGTAGAGCTCCTGGCCCAGGTTCGCCTTCTTCATGAAGTCGACGCCGTAATCCACGCCCTCGAGATCGGCCCCGGGAATGTCGAGCGCGACCGCGTCCATCGCTCCGGCGGTGATCGCGATCCCGTCGAAGTCACGCTGGAGCTGGTCGAACGTGATGTCCTTGCCGATCGTCGTGTTGAACACGAAATCCACGCCGAGCCGCTCGACGAGCTTGACGTCCATCTCGATCGCCTCGCGCGGCAGGCGGAAGGCGGGGACGCCGATGAGCATCGTCCCGCCGCCGTAGGGCAGCGAGTCGAAGACCGTGCACTTGAAGCCCTTCATCGCCAGCTCGCGGGCGACGGCGATCCCGGCCGGCCCGGCCCCGACAATCGCGACCCGCTCGTCGCGCGGGGTGATCTGGGGCATGACGTCGGGAATGCCGGAGGCCTCGTGCCACTCGACGAGGAACCGCTTCATCGCCCGGATCGCCAGTGGCCGGTCGATGTCGCCGCGGCGGCAGGCCCGTTCGCACGGGGCGGAGCAGACATACGAGCACATCGCGGCCACGGGATTCGGCTCCCGCGAAAGGATGTAGCCCTCCTCGAACCGGCCCTCGGCCGCGAGGTTCAGGTAGCCGCGGCAGTTCGTCCCGACCGGGCAGGCCTCCTGGCACTCGATGTTGCACTGGAGCCAGGACGCATCGACGGGCTGAACGAGGAATTCCTGATTGGGATCGATCGCCAAGGTCGAGGCGTGCCTTTCTGTGCGCTGGGTTCCGTGGGGTTTCCGGGCACGAAGGAGGCCGGTCGAAACCGGCCAGTCGAATCTACCATCCGCGTCCTGAGCGGCGCAAAACACGGCGAACGGGCGGCGGCCGATTTGACGCTCGCCGGACTCGCAGCTGACGCTCCCGAGAGGGCTGTCCCGTCGAAGGCCGGTTATCGCCGGCCGAGGAGGACATCGACCGTGACCGGGAGCGAGTTCGCCTTCCTGACGTTTGGGCTGTTGCTCGGCGTCGCGGCCGGCGCCGCGCTCATCGAGGTCCTTCGGGCACGGCCGCCTTCGAAGCGCGAGGTCCGTGTCACGGTGACTCCGAACTCAATCGCGCGCCGCCGAGCGGCCACCCTCGCCGATGTCGATGCCGCTGCACCGACAGCCGGGGCGGCCCGCGGCGGGCCCGGCGACAGGCGTTGGGTGGATCGCGACCTGCCCGAGGAGGACCTGGCGGATCTCCCGGATCGCGCCGCCGCCGCGGACCTGGGCAACGGCAGCGGTAATGGAACGCTTGTTCCTGCCGGCCCAGCCGGGCGCCCGGCCGGCGGAGATCGGGACTCGGTCGGGATCTCGATTTCGCACGAGCCGGACCCGATGATGACGGCTCTCAAGGCGAAGGCAAGCGCCAGGGCAGGGGTGCTGATGCCGTCCGGGATCGAGTCGTCGGTCAAGACGGGTTCTGTCGATACCGCGTCGGCCGAAACCATGGGTCCGTCGAGAGCGAGTCGGTCGAGACCCAGCCTCGGCTGGGGCGCGGCGTGGCCACGCTGGCGCGCCCGGAAGGCTCGAGCGGCGGCGGCGGCCAGACCCGCCCAGCGGAGCCAGCCGCGGCTGATCGACCGGATTCGATTGCCGGAGCATGTGACGAACCACGCCGCATCGCCGATGAGCGCTGCCAGGTCGCGACACGCGCCCGGGAGGGCGCCAGCGCGGCGCTCGAGACGTTGCGCGCGAGCCAGCATGCCTACGACGAGCATGCCAACGAGGCAGAAGCCCACGCCGCGACGTCGGACCCGCGGGCAGTTCGGACAGCGAAGGAGGCCGCTCAGCAGGCCTTCCGCGAGGCGCGCAACGCAGGGCGGACGCGCGATGACATCGAGACCGCCGCGCGCGAGTGGCTGACCGAGATCAACCGGATCAACCTCGCCACCCGCGACGCGAGCGCCCTCGCCGAGCGCCATCGGTTGGCAGCCATCGAGCTTGCCGCGAACCTGGAGCGCCTGTCGGTCGAGGCCGACGCGGCCCGGATCTCGGCCGAGATGGCCGAGGAGGCCTGCGTCGCGGCACGGGAGGCCGTCGCCGCATGTCAGGAAGCGGCCGCGGTGCTGGCAGCGGGCGGACGGCGCAGTTCGCCGCCGCCCAAGACGGGACCTGCTCACGCCGAGCCGGAGGACGGATCCACCGACGAGACCGAAGGCTCGATGGGCTCGCGCGCCGGCGAGGACGCAGTGATCATCAAGCTGCTCCGCGGCGATCGCGAGTCACTCGGCCGTCTGGTTGCTCGCCTCGCCGGCGACGATCCGGACGAGCGACGCCGCTGGCAGCTTGCGATCGGCGGTTTCGTGGAGGCCGTTGTCGCGCGGTCGATCGAAGCCTCGGCCTTCGACTTCCCGACCGAGCATCAGTTCTGGGGTCCCTTTACCCGCTCGCAGTGTCGCGATATCGCGGCGGCCCTCGCGTCGCTCGGTTACAAGCACGACGGCTTCGGGGCGTGGGCCGATGACCGAATGCCAACCCAGCGCGACCTGTCACTCGCGGTCGGCTACGCCGGCCTCGACCCGATGCGGATCAGGCACTGGCCGTCGGAGTCGGAAATGGGCGATCTCCTGCGCGACGTCCGGGTCGCCGCCGACGAATACATCTGGGAGGCCGCAGGCACCCTGACGCTCGGCGAGCTGGTGTCCCTCCTCGGCCGCCGCGCAGACGCCCTGACCGAGCTCTGGAACGAGTGGGGCCTCGTCCGGCCCGCTGCTCCTCGCTGCAGACTAGGGCTACTCCGCGAGGGCAGCTTCCGTCGCATCTGCTGCGACGCTCGGGCCCTCGTCTTCGTCATCATCGATGACCACGAGCCGGAACGCCTCGCCCGCCACGGCGCCGATCGGTTCGCCGACCTCCGTCGCCCATTCGCGGATCCGCTGTTCGAGTTTCTTCGGTTCCTTGATCTGGCTGGAGTGCGCGCGCAGGGCGTCGATCTTGCGGTCGAGCGTCGCGGTCACGTCGATGCGGACGTTCGGATCGTTCGGCCAGAAGAGGTAGAGCCGCCGGACGATGTGCGAGGCCAGGCCGGCCTTCGCGAGCCAGGGGAAAGCCATCGGGTTGCGGGCCGCCGGATAGACGGCATCGACCGCGGCCATGCCGGCGGCCCGGTGGTCCGCATGGTTCACGCCGCCGTCGCGGTAGAACACGACCTCCGGATCGGTGGCGAGGACCGCGTCCGGTCGGAACGTCCGGATCTCGCGAACGAGGTGCTCCCGGAGAGCGAGGTCGTTGTCGAGGGCGCCGTCCGGCTGATGCAGGAACGTCAGCCCTGCGTACCCGACGACGTCGGCGGCGACCCGCTGCTCCTCTTCGCGCAGGGCCGCGAGCTCCATCGGGTCGAGATCCGGATCCTCGCCACCCGCGTCGCCGCTGGTGCAACAGACGAGCCAGCCGACCGAGCCCTCGTCGATCCAGCGCGACGCCGTCGCCGCAGGTCCGAAGTCCGCGTCGTCCGGGTGGGCAACGATGACCATGAATCGCGCCGGCCGCCAGTCGTGCGCCGTCTCACTCACCGCGACGTCCCGGCATGTGCAGGAATCTCGGTTGCGCCGACAAGCATCAGGGCTATGATGTGCGCCGAGGCTTCGCTCGTCTCCCCCCACGAGCGAAGTCTCTTTTGCTGTCCGCCGAGGCCGACCGGACGGGTCACCCGGCCCGCGCCGCCTGCTCCTCGGTCAGGGCCGAGAGCACGTCTGCGGCGTGTCCCTCGGGCTTCACCTTCGGCCACGTCCGGGCGATCTTCCCGTCCGGGTCGACGAGGAACGTCGTCCGGGCGGTGCCCCAGTAGGTCTTGCCGTAGTTCTGCTTCTCGACCCACGAGCCGTACGCTTCGGCGGCGCCATGATCGACGTCGGCGAGGAGCGTGAACGGCAGGTTGAACTTCTCGCGGAAGGCCCGCTTGCTCGCCCCGGCCTGCGGGCTGACGCCCCAGACGTCCGCGCCCCGCTCGACGATCGTCTCGTTGGCGTCGCGAAACTCGCACGCCTCGACCGTGCAGCCGGGCGTGTCGTCCTTCGGATAGAAGTAGAGGATCGTCCATCGGCCGGCCTGGTCCGAGAGCCGGTGAACCGCGCCGGTTTCATCTGCGAGTGCGATCTCCGGCGCCCGGTCGCCGACGGCGGGAATGCTCATGCCGAAAGCGTAGCAGGGGTCTCGATGACGAGGACCGCGCCGCGCCCGAGGACGAACGAGGCATCCTCGGCGCGCCGAACATTCGACAGGCCTCGCGCCGAGCCCAGGAGCAGGGTCTCGTCTCGCAGCGGGTAGTGGAGGCCGTCGGTCCGGATCCGGAGCGCGTCGGCACCGAAGGGGATGAGCGATACGAGATCCCCGACCCGACCGGGCAGCGGCGTCACGACCGGGTCGCCGTCCGGCCCGGGAGCCCGGACCAGCCTGACCCGGGCCGAGGCGTCGAGGAGCACGGCCGGACGGCCGCCCAGCGCCGGATGGGCGAGGAGCGTCAGGTTGGCGATGGAGTGATCGAGCCGGCGCCCGCCGAACGCCCCGAGGACCGCCACCTCGTCGGCGCCGGCGGCAATCGCCGCGGTGATCGCGAGCTCCGTGTCCGACTCGTCCTTGTCGGTCCCGACGAGCTCGACAGGGATGCCCCGCCCGCGAAGCTCGGCGAGGTCGGCCGCGTCGATCGAGTCGCCGTCGCCGACCCAGCGGTGGATCGGCAGGCCGAGGCGCGCCGCGTGACGCGCACCGCCGTCGGCTGCGACGACGATCGTGACGCCATCGGACCAGCCCGGCCAGGCCGCGTCGAGGGCCGAACGCTCGGCCACGTCGCCATCCGCGAGGACGATCGCCCGGCGGCGGCCCGGCGACCGGTCGCCGGGATCAGCCGTGTCGCTCACGCGCCGGCCGGCGGCGCGGCGAGGAGATACTCATCGACCCAGGCCACGACCGACGGCGCAACCTCCGCGGCCCCGGCGGCCCGCAGCTCGTCGGGGTCCCCGATCACCGACCTGATGCCGACGGCACGCACACCGACGGCCCGCGCCATCTCCATGTCTGTCGGGGCGTCGCCGACATAGGCGACCTCGTCGGGCCGACCGGCGAGATCGAGCAGTTCGAGGGCCTTCCGGAGCGGCGCCGGGTCGGGTTTGTGGACGGCGAGGTCGTCGCCGAAGACGCGGGTCGTGAGCAACTCGGCGAGGCCCGTCCGCTCCAGCTGCGGGACCACGATCGCCCGGTGGCCGGCGGTCACGATGCCCAGCCGCTTGCCGGCGTCGCGCAATCGCCCGAGCGCAGCCGCCACGCCGTCGAAGGCGATGACGTCCGTGCCCGTGGCAAACGTCGCGTGCCAGAGCTCGTTGGCCTCGTCGAGCCGATCGCCCGGCACGCCCAGCCGGAGGTACATCAGGCGCCAGTCGGGCACGTAATGGCGGCGGTAGAGGACCTCGTCGAACGGCAGCCCGAACGAGGCCATCACGGTCGCATTGGCCCGGTGAAACGCACCGAGCGAGTCGACAAGCGTGCCGTCCCAGTCGAAGAGAATCGCCTGCATCGTCGGCCGATGCTACCGCCGCCGCCGAGAGCTCGTCCGATGTAAACTCGGACCGTGCCCGAGACCACCGACCACGTTGCGATCCAACGGGTCCGCGACGCCGCAGAGCGCAAGGGCGTCAGCCTCGACATCACCGTCTTCGATCACTCGACCCACACGGCCGAGGAAGCCGCCGCGGCCGTCGGAGCGGAGCTCGGGCAGATCGTCAAGTCCCTCGTGTTCGTCGCCCCCGGTGATGACGGACTGGAACCGATCCTCTGCCTCGTCGCCGGCCACAATCGCGTCGATCTCGCGCGGCTGGCGGCCGTCACCGGCGAACGGGACGTTCGTCGCGCAACCGCCCGCGAGGCAAACGAGCTCACGGGCTTCACGATCGGCGGAATTCCGCCGATCGGTCATGTCGGGCCGATCCGCGTGATCATGGATCCCGACCTCGGGCGATTCCAGACGGTCTGGGCAGCCGCCGGGACGCCGACCGCCGTATTCCCCGTTCCCCCGGCGACCCTGCGGACGCTCGCCAATGCGACGGTCGCCCCGATCGCGGAGGAGCGGCGACTCGCCGATGTCGAGGCGGAGCGCGAGCCCGGCGGTGTCGGTGGCTTCGGAGACGGTCGGGCCCGAGCGCAGAACGCCGGGGTCTGAGCCTGCCCGCCACGGGCGCCCAGCCGCGCGACGCGACGATCGCCTATCCCGGCGGGCTGCGAGCGCGGTGGCGATGGGGCGGTAGCGGCCAGGGACCTGCGGTGTTCGCCCTGTCGGAGGCCGGCGGGACGCTCGTCGATCATGGCCCGGTCGTGTCGGCGGACTTCGAGGCACTCTGCCGCGCGGAGCTCCGGATCGACGGGCCAGGCGGGCCGTGGACGGCGAGGTTCGCGTCGGCGATCTACGACGAGCCGGCCGGGCTCGTCTGGGACGACCACGGCCTGTTCGTCGTCAAGTACGGGTTCCACACGTTCGCCTTCGACAGCCGATCGGGCGAGCTGCGCTGGTCGCACCGATCGGCGACGCCCCTGCTGGCGCTCTTCGGCTCGCCTCGCCTCGCCCACCTCGTCGTCCAGTCGGAGATCGAGACCTTCGCCCTCGAGCCCGACGGGACGGTCGCCTGGCGGATCGCCCACAGCGACGTCGTGACCGAGGCGGAGCTCGTCGGTGGCCGCCTGGTCCTCACGAGCTTCGCGGGTGCCGTCACGGCAATCGATCCCGCCACGGGCCGCCCGACCGGCTGACGTTGGGGATGGCTCTGGGGATGGTTCGTGGAAAGCGTGGATAACCACGCGACGCCGGCCTGAAACTCGTGGACAAGACGGCTTGACCCGGCCGGGTCGGGGGACGTAGCGTTGCGGTCAGCCCGGAGGGGCCGAGCGCAGGCTAACGGCAGCGATCACATCAACGCCCACGCCGCGAGTAGGTTCCTTCGGGCCTTTCCATGCCCGCCATCGTCCCAGGCTTCCGGGCCGGGTCGCGGAGCCTCGCCCGCTATCATCCCGCGGTGACTCCCCTCGTCCTCGTCGCGGCGGGCCTGATTGCCCTCGGCGCCGGCGTGATCACCCTGCGGTCGTTCGGGCCCCGCTACCGGGTCGGGCGATTGCTCGCGACCACGCCACGGGTCAGCGTCGCGGAGGCCCTCGCGATCGCCCGCGACGGCCCGGCCCGCTACGTCCGCGTCGAAGGCCGGATCGACGCTGACGAGGAATTCGAGGACGCGGACCATCGGCCGCTCGTCTTTCGTCGGACGAAGTTCGAGGCTCGTTCCGGGGGGCGCTGGTCGGCGTTCGAGGACTCTCATGAGGCCGTCGCGTTCGAGGTCCGGGAGGGCCTCGACGGGATCCGCGTCGACGGCGCGACCCTGGACGTGGGGCTGGTGGTGGTGCCGCGGCACTCGCTCGGGGTCGCCGGTGACGTCGCCGACCGCGCCCCATCGGCGCTCGATCCGGCCACGCCGGTCCGGGCGATCATCGAGCAGATATCGTCGGTCGAGCACGCGATCGTCCTGGGCGTCCCGGTTCTGGACGCCCCGCCGAGCGGTGGGGCGCAGCTCACTGCCGGGCTTGGCCGGCCGCTTGTTCTGACGACCCTCGAACCAGATGAGGCGATGCGAATCCTGGCGGGCGGCAGCACCCGGCCCCGACTCGTCGCTGCTTGCCTCCTCGCCGGGACGGCGCTCCTCGTCGCAGGCCTCGCGTGGGCGGGCCTCGGCGCGGTCATGAGCGCCGTCGTGCCGATTGCTCGCGCCGCCTCCCCGTCGCCCGGAACCGGCGGCGATCCGCGCAGCAGCGGCGAGGGCCCGGGCCTCGTCGGCGAGCCACTGGTTGCCCTGCTTGTCGTCGCTGGCATCGCTCTGCTCGCGGTCGTACTCACCACGCTCTACGTCCGGGTCACGGACATCAAGTCGGGCGAACGCCACTAGTCTCCGCAGACCTAAGGCCGTGGCGTGCTGCTTGCCGTGGGCGGACCCGACGGCAGCGCGGCGGGCAGTTGTTGCGGCAGCCCAGTGCCGGTCGGGTCGAATGCGATCCAGCCGTGACCGGGGAAGTACACCTCAACCCAGACATGAGAGTTGCTGTTGCGAATCACTTCCAAGGCCGAGCCCGGGCTGCGCTCGCCGGGCAGGAACCCCTGGACGATTCGAGCCGGAATATCGAGGTTGCGCAGGATCACGGCCATCGTCATGGCGTAGTGCTGGCAGTAACCGCGCCGGAACGTAGCGAAGCATTCGGCGGTAGACATCACGCCGCAGTCGATGTCGCGCACGTCGACGTCGTACGTGAACGATTTCGCGCGGAGCACTTGGACCAGCCGTTCCGCCACGTCGATCGGTGCGGTCGAGCTGGCGGTCCTGACGATCTCGTCCCTTAGCGATGCCAGGTTCGGTCCGAACATGCCGGCGACCTCGGCGGTGTACAGGAGGACGACCTCGCGCGGGTAGTCGGTCCCGGCGGCGCGAAGCGCGGCGGCGTTGAGCATGCCCGCCCCATTGCCCAGGTCGGCGACCCGGGCGGTGACCGTGTAGGAGTCGCTTCCGTCGCGGTTGAGCGAGGCGAAATAGCCGTCCTGACCGACAGTCGCGAGCCGGACGGGACGATCGACCTGGATTGGCGTCGCTGGAGACAACACCGTCGGAACGGCGAACGTGGCGGGCCGGACGGTGAACGTGAAGTCTTGGAGGCCCGTTTCTTCGACGTCGTCGGCCATGCCCGCGAACACGCGCGCGCCCGGTGCCCGATCGGTGGTACGCGGGTCGCTCGATCTCAGGCCGTGCAGATCGATCTGGTCGAATGCCACGGCTCGCCAGTAGTAAGCGCGGTCGTCGGTCGGGTTGCGCTGGATCGTGACCGCCACATCGCTGTTGGTGATCCATGCCTGACTGACGGTCGAGGTCAGCGGTGCCGCCTCATGGGCGGGCGCGGTCCTGCCAAGCCCGACGGCGACACCGATGAGGACGATCGCGACGGCGCCGGTCGCGAACAGGTTCGGAAGAGGGCGAACGGTGAGGAACCGCATTGCCCGGACCCGCGACACCTGGGCCATCGGCCGCGTTCGGTCAAAGGTGTCGGCCAGGACGCGATCGGGTAGGCGCCCGGGTGCCCTCGCCTGCAGCCAGTGCCGGACTCGTTCCTCGACGTGTTGTTCGTTATTCATCGTGTGAGTCCGCTCGTTGTGGCGATGGGTGTTCGTTCGTCTGCCTCGAGGGCAGCACGCAAGGCTTCCATCGCGTAGTGGATCCTGGACTTCGCGGTCCCGACGGGCACGCCGAGCGCATCGGCGACCTCCGGCACCGTCAGGCCAAGGTAGAAATGGAGGACCACAGCAGCACGCTGGTCCGGCTTCAAGCGCCGGAAGCCTCGGTCAAGCTGATCGAGGTCATCAATCGAGCTGGCAAGATCGCCGGTGGCCGGCTCGATCCGCACCATCTGGACCTCCACGGACCGCCGCTGCCTGCGGCGCCCGTGATCGGTGCAGGCGTTCACGATGAGCCGGTAGAGCCAGGCGTCCCAGCTGTCCGGGTCGCGCAACACCGGCAGATTCCGCCAGGCTTGGACCAGGGCATCCTGGACGGCATCCTCCGCCTGGTGCGGGTCATGGAGCAGGATCCGCGCGACGCCGTAGAGCCGGTCGGCGGCGGCCGCGGCGAGGGCCTCGAAGGCCTCGTGGTCGCCACGCTGTGCCGCTTCGACGAGATCGCGCTGCAAGCTCATTCCGCCCGACTGTCGGGCCTGGCGGCCCGCTTGACAGTACATGACGACGCGCCGCTTCCGATCGTTCAAAAGGAAGCCGCCCGGCCGGTCACGACCCGCGCTTCGCCTTCCGCGGTGCCCCTGCGCCTCGCTAAATCTCAGCGAAATACACCCTAATGAACCTCACGCAGGCCGCCTGAGGACTATCGTCCTATTGGCAAGAACTGTGAGCTTGGTAGGCTCCGGCCGACGACTTGACATTTCTTCCACGAGTGAGCGTTGCCAACCGCCCTTCCTTCCCGTCCGATCGATGCGACTTTGTCGGTGACAAAGGCTGCTCGGCTTCTGGGCGTCCATCCCAACACGATCCGGGCGTGGAGCGATGCCGGCCGGCTGCGCTACTACCGGATCAACCCGCGCGGCGACCGCCGCTATCGGATGGGCGATCTGCAGCGCTTCCTCGCGGCAGCGGAGAGCGGAGCCGGCGAGCCGGCGCAGGCCGGATTCGCCCCGCCGGCGACTCTCGGAACGGCCGACCCTCGAGCTCCTGACGACCCCGGAACATGCTGGCGAGCGGGCTCGAGCCGCTGGGCGACTCCGAGCGGGACCGTCACCGAGCAGACATGGACGTCCTGATCGAGCTGGGCCGGATCGGTGCCTCGGCGACGAGGACGGACGCCGTGCTGACGGACGCCGCTCGAACGATCCTCAGGCCACGGGCAGCATCTCGCCGTCGCGTTGTTCGAGCTCCGTGGCGACCGACTCGTCCCGCGGGCAACGGCCGGGGCCGACCTCCACTTCATCGAGCTGCCCCGCGACTTCGGGGTCCTGGGCGCCGCGCTCAAGCGGCCGGCCCTGGATCCGTCACCCGTCGTCGCCGACGAGACCGGCGGCGTAGTCGGCGGAGGGCTGGCCGAGGTTGCGATCAGCATCCCCGTTGGCGGACTCAGCCTGGGGCGTGCTGCTGATCGCCGATGGCGAAGGCGCCGATCCCGCCCCCGTTGACCCCGATCTCCTGCGTGCCATCGCCCTGTCCGTCGGCTCGATCGTCGGTGCCGGCCGATCCGCCGACGAGGTCGCCCACCACCTCCATCGGGCCGACGCCCTTCGTCGCGTCGCGGGCGACATCGGCAGCCGGCTCGACCTCGACCAGATCCTGTCCGGGCTCGTCGACCATGCGATGGTCCTCTTCGATTGCGACCGCGGCGCCGTCTTCCTCCGGCACGCCAACGGCAGCGCGATCGCCGAAGTGGCACGCGGCCTCTCCCAGGCGTACCTCCAGTCGGTCCGCGAGTTCCCTGCCCGGTCGCTCCCGTCCATGGCCGTCGCCGCCCGCCGGCCGCTGTTCGCCGGAGGCTACCGCGACGACCCGCGCGGACTGGACGTTCGGGCCGCCGTCGTCCAGGAAGGGTTCGACACGATCTGCACTGCGCCGCTGTTCGACGGGCCTGAATTGCTCGGCCTGCTGAACGTCTACCACGACGCGCCCCATGCCTGGAGCGAGGACGAGCTCGAGACGATGGCCGCGCTCGCGACCCAGGCGTCGGTGGCCATCAAGAACGCCCAGAACTTCCAGAAAATGGCGACCTGGGCGGCCCAGCTCCAGTCGATCCAACAGCTCGGCGTCCGCCTCTCGCGGCTGACGAGCGTCCGCGAGATCGGCCTGGCGATTGCCACGGAGCTGCGTCAGCTGATCGACTATCACAACGTCCGGGTCTACCGGCTCGAGGGCCAGGACCTGATCCCGGTCGCCATGCAGGGCCAGGTCGGCGAGTACGTCGACGAGACCCCCGAGCAGCTGATGGTCAGGTTCGGCGAAGGCATCACCGGCTGGGTCGCCGAGCATCGCGTCGCCCAGAACCTCCCGAACGCGGCAAGCGATCCGCGGGCGAACACGATCGCCGGGCACCGAGGAAGACCTCGACGAGTCGATGCTCCTCGCTCCGATGACGTTCGAGGACCAGGTCCTCGGCGTGCTCGTGCTCTCGAAGCTCGGGCTCCACCAGTTCAGCGACGACGACCTGCGGCTCCTCGTCATCTATGCGAGCTTCGCCGCACAGGCCTTCGCCACCGCCGACGCGACGGCACGCCTCCGCGCCCAGTCCGAGGCGCTCGAGCGTCAGCTCGTCAACCAGCGCGGCCTCCTCCAGGTCACGGAATCGATCCTGACCACCCTCAATCCCCACGCGATCCTCGACCAGGTCGCGGATCGCCTTTCGGAGCTCGTCGGCTACGACAACATCGCGATCGAGACCGTCGATCCGCCTCAGCGGTCTCCTTCGGCCGCTCACGGCCCGTGGCATCCACGCCGCCCAGTACATGGAGCCGTGGGAGCCGGGCGAAGAGGGCCTCGCGACCTGGGTGGTTGCCCACAACGAGCCGGCCCTCGTGCTCGACGAGCGAACCGACGAGCGGATCAACCACTTCCGCGATGTCACGCTCGGACGGCAGCCTGATCTGCGTCCCGCTGCGCGGTCGCGACGGGGCCACCGGCGTCCTGACGCTCGAGCGGCTGGGCCAGGATGTCGCTCTACTCGGAGGACGAGTTCGAGCTCGTCAAGCTCTTCGCGGCGCAGGTCTCGATCGCGCTCCAGAACGCCGAGGTCCACCGGGCCGTCGAGATCCGGGCCCAGACGGACGAGATGACCGGGCTGCTCAATCACGGGACCTTCCAGAGCTGGTTGACGAAGAGCGTCGACGGCCGCGAGCCGTTCAGCCTGATCATGCTCGACCTCGACGACTTCAAGGCCGTCAACGACGCCCTCGGCCACCAGGCCGGCGACCGGCTCCTGGCCGACATCGCGAAGGCGATCGTCGCCGCCGGCCGCGACACCGACAACGTGTTCCGCTACGGCGGCGACGAGTTCGCGCGTCATCCTGGCCGGGACGGACGCGGGCTCGGCGGTCGCGGTGGCCGAGCGGGTCCGGGCCGCCGTCCAGGCCGTCGGTGGACCGGGATCGAGGTGGGCCGAGCAGGAGATCGAGATCAGCGTCTCGATCGGCCTGGCGACGTTCCCGCGCGACGGCCTCTCGCCGGAATCGATCCTCCTTGCCGCCGACCGCGCCTGCTTCGTCGCCAAGCGGAGCGGCCACGGCCTGATCGCGACGGCCGACGAGGGTCTCGCGCTCGCCAGCGAGTTCTCGCTCCAGCAGCCGACCCCGGTCGATCCGCCGACCATTCCGTTGGGCGACTGAGACCGATCCGTTACCGCGCCGTAACCGCGGCCGACGGGTCGCCGTCACAGTTGGGCACCATGACCGATCGACGCCGCCTGCCCGTCGCGCTCCTCCTGCTTCTCGCGATCGTCGCGGCGGCGTGCCTGCCCAACGCCGTCGGCCCCAGCGGGTCGCCGAGGCTCGCGGACGCCGGCGCCGGGCCGCCCGTCGCCCAGCGGCCCCACGCCCGAACCTTCCTTCGTTCCGCCGACCCCGACGCCGATGCCGACGTTCCGGACGTACGTCGTCGTGCGCCCGCGACAACCTCACCTCGATCGCGCGAACGTTCGAGACGACGGCGCGAAGCATCGCCTACTGGAACCGGGCAACCTACCCGAGCCTCGACCCTGAATCCGAGGGCTATTCGCCCAACCGGATCGAGATCGGCTGGCAGCTCGTGCTCATCCCCGGGACGGTCGTCGACCCCCAGACCCTGCCCGATCAGACGCCGCTCCCGGCGTCGCCCAGGCCGTCGCCGAGCGCCGCGCCCGGCGAGACGCCGCCGGTCACGCCGGCACCCGGGGCCGGGGCAATCGTCGTCAGCCACGGCTCGCGCGATAGCAACAAGGTCGCCCTCACGTTCGACATGGGCGGGCGGCTCGATCCTGCCCTCGACCTCATCGGCTGGCTGGCCGAGCACGACGTCCACGCCACGATCTTTCCGACCGGCAAGTCCGCGACCGAGACGACGATCGGTCGTCAGGCGGTCCAGCTGGCCGCAGCCCGGCCCGACTTGTTCGAGCTCGCCAATCACTCATGGGATCACCCGGACTTCACGGAGCTCGATGCGGCGGGGATCGCGGACCAGCTGAGCCGAACCGAAGCCGCCATCAGCGGCATCTCGGGCGCCACGACGAAGCCATGGTTCCGGCCGCCCTTCGGCGCCTGGGACGAGGACGTACGGAATGGCGTCGGCGCAGCGGGCTGGGCGTATCTCGTGATGTGGGACATCGACACGATCGACTGGCGCCCGACCGTCGACGGCGGACCGACCGCCCGCGACATCGAGGCCAAGGTTCTGTCACGCGTCGAGGGCGGCTCGATCGTCCTGATGCATCTAGGTGGCTGGAACACGCTCGACGCGCTGCCGGCGATCATCGACGGGTTGCGGGCGAAGGGCCTCGAGCCGGTGACCCTGACGGAGCTGCTTCTCCAGTAGGCTTCGTCCATGGCCGATAACGATGCGCCGCTCATCGTCCTGACCGTCGCCGACATCCGCCGCTACAACGATCCCGAGCTGGCCGCGCGCAAGAACGATCTCTACGCGAAAGCCGTCGTGCGGCACGGCGGCCGGCCAATGCTCCTCGACGGAACGTCGACCGGCCAGCGAGCGAGCCGCCGCGCTTCGCGGCAATGGACGGTCTGCTGCTGACCGGTGGCACGGACATCGATCCAGCCCGCTACGGCCGACCCAACACCGGCAGCGTCGACGTCGAGCCCGACCGGGACGCCCTCGAGGCGGACGCCTGGGCGGCGGCCGCGGCCGCGCGACGTACCGGTCCTCGGGATCTGCCGCGGCTTCCAGGCGATCAACGTCTTCGCCGGCGGCACCCTCGTCCAGGACGTCGGGGGCCACGCGGGGCCGGGCTGGAGCAGTGGGCCAGCCAGGATGCACCCGATCCGGATCGAGCCTGACGGCATCCTCGCCCGAGCCCTGGCGAGCGGCGCGCGAGAGCGTGAACACCTACCACCACCAGGGAGTCACGGCCACCGACCTCGCGTCGGGCCTCCGGGCGACCGCCTGGGCGGAAAGCCCCGTCGGAGACATCGTCGAGGCGCTCGAACTGCCGGGCGATCGCTTCGTCGTCGGGGTCCAGTGCCATCCCGAACGAACGGAATTCAGCCCGCCGGGGTTCGAGCGCTTGTGGTCCGCGTTCGTTGCGGCCGCCGCCGACGTTGCCGCTAGAGGCGCCCGGCGTCGATCACCCGCTGCAGAAACTGCCGCGTCCGCTCCTCGCGCGGCGCGCTGAACATCTCGCGGGGCGGGCCGCTCTCGAGAATTCTCCCGGCGTCCAGGAAGCAGACCCGGTCCGCGATGTCGCGAGCGAAGCTCATCTCGTGGGTCGCGATGATCATCGTCATTCCACCGGCGGCCAATTCGCGGATGACGTTGAGCACCTCCGCGACGAGCTCCGGGTCGAGGGCGCTGGTCACCTCATCGAGAAGGAGCAGGTCCGGCTGCATGGCCAGCGCCCTGACGATCGCGACCCGCTGCTGCTGACCACCGGACAGGCGATCCGGGTAGGCGAGCCGCTTGTCGGCGAGGCCGAACCGCTCCAGCAGTTCCGTTGCGCGCGACTCGGCTTCCGCCCGGCTGAGGCCGAGGACCTTCCGCGGTGCAAGCGTCACGTTGGCGAGGACACTCATGTGGGGAAACAGGTTGAACGCCTGGAAGACGATTCCGATCCGCCGTCGGATCCGGTTTACGTCGACGCCGCGGGCAGTGATCTCGTCGCCCTCGATGACGATCCGCCCGGCATCGATCGGTTCGAGGAGGTTGACGCAGCGCAGGAGCGTCGACTTGCCGCTCCCCGACGAGCCGATCAGGCACACGACCTCGTGCTCGGCCACCTCCAGGTCGATCCCGCGGAGAACCTCGAGATCACCGAAGGACTTGTGAAGGCCCTCGATCCGCAGTGCCGTCGTCGGTTGGGTCATTGGGCACCCGCGGCCTGACGCCCGCGGTCTCGGGCGACGAGCCAGTCAGTCAACCGGGCAAGCGGAATCGTCACGATGATGAAGATGAGCGCGACGTCGAGAAACGGCGTGAAATTGAAGGCCGCCGATTTGAGGATCTGGGCTTCCCGGAAGATCTCGACGACGCCGAGGACGGAGACAAGGACCGTGTCTTTCTGGAGGCCGATGAAGTCATTGAGGAGGGGCGGGATTACCCGCCGGATGGCCTGAGGGACGATGACGTAGCGAAGCGCCTGGAACCGGCTGAGTCCGAGCGAGCGGGCCGCCGCCTCCTGGCTCCAATGGACCGATTCGATGCCCGCCCGATAGACCTCCGAGACGTAGGCGGAGTAGACCAACGTCAACGCGAGAACGCCATAGAGGAACACGTCGTTTGGGACTCCGGCGATCCCGAGCCCCGGAATCCCGAAACCCAGGAGATAGATGACGAGGAGGCCCGGAACGGCCCGGAATAGGTCGACATAAAGGGTGGCAAGGAGTCGCACCGGGAAGAAGACCGGGCCCGGCAGGCCTCGGAGGATCGCGATGATCAGCCCGAGAACGAGCGTCAGGACCTCCGCGATCATGAACAGCGCCACGTTCGTGCCGAACGCTTCGAGGACCTTCGGCCATGAACGGGCGAAGATCTCGCCGTCGAAGAAGGCCTTCTGGACGGCCGGCCAGTTCGGAGCATTCGTCACCGCGATGACGAGCACGCCAAACACGATGACCGTGCTGACCAGCGCGATCAGAGTCGAGCGGAGGGCTTCGCCGGGAGGAATTCGGCGCCGGGAACGACGAGGCCCGCCTCGGCCGGCGAGACCGATCAGGTCGCCGGTGTCGAGCGGGCCTCCCGAAAGCGACACCCTCTCAGGCCGCGGCGCGGCCGGCGTCGGCTAGGGCTGGATGACCGGAGCGCTTGCCTTGTCGGACAGCCACTCCTTGGTGATCGCGTCGAGGGTGCCGTCGCTCTTCATCTCCGCGATCGCGGCGTTGACGCAGTCGGTCAGGGGACTGTCCTTGGCGAGGACCACGCTGAAGTGCTCGGCGTCGGCGCCGGCCGGCGGGGCGAACTGGCCAACGATTACCGAGTTCTCGACCTGGGCCGCGGTGACGTAGAACGCGGTTGGCAGGTCCACGACCAGCCCGTCGATTTGCTTGGCCTTGAGGCCGGCGATCGCGTCGTCGTTGGTGTTGTAGACCTGGGCCGCGGCCGTCGGAGCGATGACGTCGTTGATCGTATCGAGGCTCGTCGTGCCGGTCTGCGCACCGAACTTGAAGGCCTTCAGATCGGCGACGGTCTTGGCCGACGCAGCGCCGTTGTCCTTCAGCGCAACGATCGACTGGTTGAGCGTGTAGTAGCCATCAGACAGGTCGGCCGCCTCGGCTCGCTCCGGCTTGAAGGAGATCTGGTTGACGTCGATGTCGAACGTCTTGGCGCCCGGGGCGAACGCGTTGTCGAACGGGACGACGACCCAAGCGACATCGGCCTCGGCAAAGCCCAGCTTGTCGGCCAGGGCATAGGCAAACGCGCTCTCGAAGCCCTCGCCGTTGGTCGGGTCGCCGAGTTCCCACGGAGCGGTCGCGGTGACGTCCGGAATCTGGAAGTACGGCGGGTAGGCCGGGTTGTCGGTCCCGATCGTGAGCTTCCCGGCAGTCACCGTCGTCAGGCTGTCCTTCGCGCAGGCGTCCGCCGACGGGCTGGGGGCCGTCGAGGGTGCGGTGGCGGACGGTGCGGCTGCCGATGCGGCCGTGCTGGCGGACGGGCTGGCTCCTGCGGTCGTGCAGCCCGCGACGGCGAGCGCTGCAAGCAGGACGACCGATGACGTGAGCGCGCTGCGCATGCTGGAATCTCCTCTCGTCCCTCGATGTGCCGGCGGAGTGTACCCGAAAAACCCGAGTGATCTACTCGGAGATCATGCCCGACGGATCGTGACCTCGCGGTCCTCGGCAATGCCCAGATGGGTCGCGGCGTCACCCTGGTTCTGCGCCAGGCAGATCCGCCCGTACGAGTCCTCGTACAGGAGCACTTCCCCGTGCTCCGCCTCCCCAAACGTGCCGCGCCACATGACGACGTGCACGGCTGCCCGACCGTCGCCATCGGCGGCAAGGACGAGCTCCACCCGGTCGCCCGGTCGAACTGGACCGATGGCCGCCTCCAGATCCGGCCGAAGGCCCGCGAGTTTGATGTTCCCGAACGTGTCGACGTAGACGACCGAGCTCCGAAGGCAACCCGGCTCAACGAGCGGATCGCGCGATCGGCGACGGGACGAGCGTCGCTGGATCGGAGGCCGGGCCCGAGCGCGTCGAACGCGGCGCCGGCCGCCAGATGCGCCGCCGCCGGGGCGAAGATGTCCCGGCCGTGGAAGCTCGTGCTGACCGTCGGCAGGCGGTAGCGCCTCGGCCTCCAGCAGCCGTGCCTCGACGACCCCGCCGAGTCGCTCGGCGCCGGCCATCAGCAACCCGTTGTCCGGCCCGATCAGGACGTCGCCGCGAGCGACCCGCAGAGCGACCGGCCGCCGCTCGGTCCCAACCCCCGGATCGACGACCGCGACGTGACTCCCCACGGGCAGGTACGGCAGCGCGCACCAGAGCAGCAGCGCGCCGTCACGGATCGCGAACTTCCTGACCTCGTGGCTGATATCCACGATCCGCGCATCAGGCGCGATGGACAGGATCACCCCATGAAGAATCGCCGCCGAAGGATCGCGCGCCCCGAAGTCAGTAAGCAACGAAATGAACGGCCCAGCCACGCCGGCGATGGTATCGGAGTCCGTCCCTCCGAACCGCCACTGGTGCCAAGGCGACCGGAGAATCGAAACCGGCGCCGGGAGGAGGCTCGGCGCCGGTTTCGGTGGATCCGCGTCGGCGGGAGGAGGGAGAACGCCGCCGCGGGGAAGTATTCGGTTGTAGGAGGCCGATGAGGCCTCAGTTCAGTGCGTCGTTGCCTCGGTTCCGGAGTCGAAACGACCGGTCCGCTGCATCTGGCGGAGGAAGAGAAGCTGGTTGACCTGGCGGAGCGTCCAATGCGACTCGCCGATCGGAATGCCGGCCATGTAGGCCGTCAGGTTGGCCGCCTCATCAGGCGCCATGCCCTTCATCAGGAGCGTTCGGTAGGTCGCCCGGGTGCGCAGCGCCTCCTGGGTCTCCAGGCTGTCCGGCGAGATCAGCGTGTCGGTGGCCGACCCAGACGCGACCCCGGAGGCCACCGCGACCGCCGGCCAGGATGAGTCGCCGCGAGACGAGCGTCCCTGACCCCGAGTACCTCGACGAGGCTGGCCTGCCATGGTGCACCGTGCCGTCCTATCTGCCGATTTCGCTGCGGGCGATTGCCCTGACTTGGATGGTCATGCCTGATTGGCTTGTGGTCGGATGTTCGGTCTGGTCCGGCATCGGAACGATGACCCATCGGTCCCATGCCACTTGGTACTTGCGGCTCCTTTGTCATCCGTTCGGGTGACGCTGCCCGGTTAGACTCCCCGACGTGCGAGTGCGGACTCTTGAGCTTCGCCTGATCGCGATTGCCCTGACTGCGTGTTGGACGCTCACGGCGGGCGTCGTGTTGCTGGGCTACCGGCCGGGCGGCCCGGTCGACCTCGTGGTGGGGATCGCCGCCGCGTTGCCGGTCGCCATCGCTCTTGCCGGCCTCGCCTGGCCACCCGCGACGCACGGGCAAGGAGCCTTCGCCGCGATGGTCTGGTTGGGCCTCGGTTCGCTGCTCCTGCTGGTGCCCTCGATCGCCGAAGTCTCCACTCAGCTCGTCCAGCGCGGTGCCCAGACGCTCCTGCCATCGGTCGAGGCGGCCTACCCATGGGCGCTCGCCCTGTTCGGGACGAGCCTGTTCGCCGGCTTCGGGATTGCCCGGCGGCTGCTGGGGGCGACCGCGATGAAGCGGCGGCGGCTCGTCCGGGGGATTGCGGTTGCGACGCGTCCTTGCCACCGCCGCGGGAGCCACGTTCACCGCGGTCGCGATGGCCAACGAGCTCGCCCTCCGGGACCGGCCGACGATCGTCGTCCCGTTTCGGCCCGACTGGCACGGAGAAGGAGCCGCCGCCGTGCGACTCGTCGCTCACCGCCGGCACGACGGCGCGCATCGAGCTGCACCTGACGGGCGAGATCGACGGTCGCTCGATCGGCGGCATCGATCTGGCTGGTGACCGCTCGGGTGGCGACTTCCGCTGGCTGGCGTACGCGGCGACCTCGACCGAACTGGGACTGCACGGAGCGGCGCGGATCGGCACCGATGCCTGGGTCCGCGAGCCGTTCGGGGGCTGGCGGCGGGCCGAGCTCTCGGAGGTGGCCGATGCGACCGTCGATATCCAGGCGCTCGAGACGGCCCTGACGCTGGGAACACGTGCCGCCGCCGAACTCCACGGTGTCGACGTCATCGAGGGCGCGCGGGCGCGGCATTGCCGGATCGCCATCGACGGCCCGACATTCCGGGATGCGTTTCCGGTCGTCGATTGGTTGATCGGTGACGCCAACATGACGATCTGGCGCGGCGAGATCGACTACTGGATCTTCACCGACGGAGAGCTCGGGCGGGTCGTCGGCAGCGTCAACGGGGACGCCGGCGCGATCCGTGAGGGGGCCCTGCAGGCGACCATCAGGGTGGACCTGACGGCGACCGACCGCGGCGGCGCCTTCCGCATCGACCCGCCTTCGCGCTGACACAATCAGAGACATGACGATGGATGACGACGCGCGATCGGGCAAACGGGACCGGCTGGCCCGGATCACCCGCGTCGTGTCGCTGCTGCGGGCCCATCCCGACGGGATGGCGATCAAGGACATGGCCAAGCGGATCGACGTCTCGGTCCGGACGGTCTACCGCGATCTCAACGCGATCGAGGGTGAGATCGGCATCGGCGTCTGGTCGGAGGGCGGACGCTGGGGACTCGCCGCGGACGAGTTCCTGCCGCCGCTCAAGCTGACCCAGGACGAGGCAATGGCCGTCGTTCTCTCCGCCCGGTTGATGGTTCGGTACGCCGACAAGTACGACCCCGACCTGGCGTCGGCCTTCGAGAAGCTCGGCGAGGTGCTGCCGCCGGCGCTGGGAGAGCACGTCGCCCGGACGCTCGACGTCCTGTCGCGGCACCCTCGCGACGAGCGGTTCAGCCGCCATGTCAACCTGCTGACGAAGGCGTGGGCCGAGCGCAGGATCGTGTCGCTGGACTACGAGCCGGCGCGGTACGGGCCGGATTCGACGCCGCGGACGGCGCGGGTCAGGCCGTACCTCATCGAGCCGTCGCTCCAGACCCACGCGCTCTACCTCATCGGCTTCGATGAGACTCGCAAGGCGATCCGGACCTTCAAGGTCGAGCGGATCCGGGACATCTCGCTCACGCCCGAGACGTTCGAGCCTCCCGAAGCCGGCCTCGTCGAGGGCATGTTCGATCGGGCCTGGGACATCATCGCCGACCAGGATCCCGTCGAGGTCGTCCTTCGGTTCTCGCCGTCCGTCGCCGCCCGCGTCCAGGAAGCCCGCTGGCATCCGTCGCAGCGGGTCAGCGTCGAGAGCGACGGGTCGCTCCTCTGGCGGGCGACGGTCGCCGGCACGATCGAGGTCCGGCTCTGGGCGCTGCAGTGGGGTGACGAGGTGGAGGTGATCGCGCCGGCCTCGCTCCGCGACGACGTCGTCGCTACGTACCGCCGGGCCCTCGACCGCCACAGCGAGCCAGCCGGCGCAGCCGGGAAGGGCGCCTGATGGCCCGCCATCCGTTCTCGGCCGTCAACCTGATCAGCGACCCGATCCACGGCTATGTCGAGCTGACGAAGCGGCTGGGGCCGGCCCAGGCGGCAGCCGCCGGGCTCGGCGAAGAGGAGGCCGCCGAGGAGGATCTCCTCGACACCGCCTGGGTCCAGCGGCTGCGGCGGATCAGCCAGCTCCAGAGCGCCCGCTGGGTCTTCCCGACCGCGGAGCACTCGCGCTTCACCCACGGGCTCGGGGTCATGCACGAGGCCGGTGTCTGGGGGCGGTCGCTGTACCCGTCGCTCCGCTCGTCGCTCGTGGCCGAGGGCGAGGACGCCCCGTCGGAGGGGCTGGTCGTCGAAACGCTGCGGGTGGCCGGGCTGCTCCATGACGTCGGCCACGGCCCGTTCGCCCACTTCTTCGACGATCACGTGCTGTCGCGCTTCGAGGCGCCGGCGGACGCGCGGCGGGCCGACGGCAAGCGGCTGTCGCACGAGGACCTCTCGCAGGTCATCGTCGAGCGGGAGCTGGGGCCGTTGATCGGGGCGCTGCGGCGGGCGCCGGGCGGCGTGCCGGAGCGGGATTCCTTCGCCGACGGCGAGGCCATCGACCCGCGCTGGGTCTCGTTCCTCGTGTCGAAGCCGGCCCTCGCCGACGAGGCCATGCCGCGCTGGGTGCGCTGGCTCCAGCCGCTCCTGTCGGGGGTCTTCACCGTCGACAACCTCGACTACGTCCGGCGCGACGCCTACATGACCGGCGTCGCCGTCGACGTCGACGTCGAACGGCTGCGGCGCTACACGTTCATCGGGCCGCGCGGGCTGACGCTCTACGAGCCGGGCCTCGGCGCGCTCGAGATGTTCCTGACGGCCCGGCTGTTCATGTACCAGCAGGTCTATTTCCACCGAACCGTCCGGGCGATCGATCTCCACCTCGGCGAGGTGTTCGGGCCGTCGATCCGGGCGATCTTCGGCGACGGATCGCCGGTCGAGCGGCTGTCCGCCTACGCCGATCTCGACGAATACGCCCTCCTCCACCAGGCCGCCCGCTGGGCCCGCGGCGAGTCCGTGGCCGACTCACCGGGCGACGGCGACGGGCAGGTGACACCGGCGGTCGCCGAGGCGTGGCGGGCGATCCTCCTGCGCCAGCCGCGCTGGCGGGCCGAAACGGAGATCCGGGTCGAGTACGAGGCGAACGATCCGCCGACCGAGGCGATCGCCTCGCTCGGCAGCGAGGAGCCCGGACGGGTGAAGATCGATCTCGCCGTCGTCGACGCCCGGCCGGCCGACGCAACCGCGACCGATTCGCTGCTGGCCGTCGAGGCGCGCGATGGGTCGTCGCCGTCGCTGGCGCGGTCGCTCGGCCGGCTGCCGGCCTACGCCCTCATCGGCCGCCGCTATCGGCGGGCGGATCGGTCGAGCCAGGCGAGCTAGTTCCGCGGCACCTGTGCTTCCGTGGCGCCGGCGCTGGCTCGGAGGAGCGTTCGGGCCCGGAAACCGCCTCGTCTTGAGGATCTCCGCGCCGCGGGGCATGACGATGAGCGGGTCGATACGGGCGATCTCCGCCTGCGGCAGGCGGAGGCTCTTGAGGATGTCCGCCCGGACGCCGAACGTGTCGGTCTCGAACGGGCTGAATAGGCCGTAATGGACGTGGCAGCCGGACGCGTGGCCGGTCATGCCCTCGAGGCCGATCTTCTGGCCCGCCTTGACCCGGTCGCCGACCGCGACCGTGACCTTGCTGAAGTGGGCGTAGACGCTGCGATAGCCGTTGCCGTCGTTGATGACGACGACGAGCGGCAGGTCGTCCCAGAGCTTCTTCTTGTCGAGGACTCGGTAGTAGGGACCCAGGTCGCCGACCCAGCCGACGACGTGGTCGAACTGGCGACCGGCAGCCAGGACGACGCCGTCGTGAGCGGCCCGAACGGTGTCGCCGCAGAACGACGCGACGTCGATTCCGTCGTGGAAGAGCTTGCCGTCCTTGATCCGGGAGCCGCCGGGGATCGCCTTGAACGGCAGCGTCAGACGGCCGCGAGCGAGCGGCCAGACGTAGCCCGTCAGCTTCTCCGGCGCCGGCGCCACCCGCTCCAGGGTGGCGGGCGGAACGGGGCGATCCTTGGCCCGGGCATAGACGAATCGCGGGTCGTGGAGGGGCGGGGCGAGTGGCGCTGGCGCCCTGGCGACGACGCCGAGGACCTCGCCTGGGGGCTGCGTCGGGTGGCTGGGCAGCGCCGCGCCCAGAAGCATGATCAGGGCGATCGAGAGCGCAAAAATACCAAGACGCAGGTGACGGAATCGGGGCACCAAGGATATGTACCAGACCGCGCCTCCGGGCGCAACGGTTCGGGCGCTGATGTAGCATCCGGAACTGCCCAGGCGCCCGTAGCTCAGTGGATAGAGCGACTGACTTCGGATCAGTAGGTCGGGGGTTCGAATCCCTCCGGGCGCGCCACTTGACCTCAGCGATGGGTGGAATCATCGAGTGACGGTTGATCGATCCTGGTCCAGGATCGATCGATGAAGCAGCTTGCCCTTCTCGTTGCCGCGATCCTCGTGCTGGTCGCATGCAGCACGGCGGCATCTCCGGTCGTTCCGGGTGGCTCGGCGGCGTCGGCATCGCCGGATGCACCGTCCCCATCGGCGGCCGTAACGTTCAACGCCGAGAACGACGGGTTCAAGCTCGTCGCCTCGTTCGATCGGCTCATCGTGGAATCCGGCGGTGACGTCACGGTCCAGCTGAGCCTCCACAACACGCGCTCTGAGGATGTCGTGTTCTCGGAGCCCTGCGACCAATCGCGCGCGATGATCGTCAAGGTCCCAAACCCCGTCGAGCCTATCGGTCGGGAGTGGGATGGGATCGCCGGTGCCTTCAAGGCGTACGCCCTCGACAAGAGCACGGGAAGTCCGATCGAGTCCTCGATTCGCACGCCATTGGAGACTCTGGCGAAGGGTTCACCTTGCCATGCCCCCAGTCAGGGCGAGCCGAGTTTCGAGACACAGACGATCCCGGCCGGCGAGACCTACGAGACCACGCTGACCTGGTCGGCTGTGTTCGTGAAGGATCTGCCTGCCGGTCCGGGCGAGATGCCGTTCGCGATCGAGGTCCAGCACGACATCGAGGCGGTCGGCGGCGGGATGTTCAAGGCCGAGACGCTGGCGGTCAACGGCACGATCACGGTCCTGCCCGGAGGGCCGAAGGCCGTGAGCGCCGGACAGGCGCTCGACGCCGCCATCGACGACCCGGAGTTCGGGGCCTGGTTGGCCAAGCAGCCACGGGACTCGTGGCAGAACGCCAACCTGTTCCTGCAGCCGCCCGCGATCGGCGTCGACGTCCTGCCCAGCGTCCCGTACTGGTCCGTCGAGCTGTTCCGGGTGCCTCGGAACTTCGCCATCCTCTACGTCGACGCGTCGAGCTGGCACCGTCCTCAATCGGATCATCTGCGACATCCCGTGCGACCGGTAGGCGGGTTCAGTAGCCGGCCGTCAGGCCGAAGTCGATCGAAATGGCGGCGCCTGTGATCGGCGCGGCGCGCTCCGAGCAGAGGTAGGCGATCAGCTCGGCGACCTCGTCGGGCCGGATGAAGCGCGGCGCCTTCTGCGGGTAGGCCGTCAGCAGGTCGGCCAGGTACTTGTCGGGATTGCCGCCACCGAACGTCTCGGCCTGGTAGCGGATCATCGGCGAGTCGACGTCGCCCGGGCAGACGGCGTTGACGCGGATCCCCCGCTCCGCCAGCTCGACGGCAAGGGCCTTGGTGAGGACCGTCACGCCGCCCTTGCTCGCGCAGTAGATCGCGGCGCCCTTGTTGCCCCACAGCCCGGCGTCAGACGAGACGTTGACGATGCAGCCGCCCGTCGCCTCCAGCGCCGGGATCGCGTGGCGGCACATGGCGAACGTGCCCTTCAGGTTGACGTCGATCACCCGGTCCCAGTCGGCCTCGGTCATCGTGTCGGTCGGGCCTTCGACCCAGACTCCGGCGCAGTTGACGAGGATGTCGAGCCGGCCGAACCGGTCGACGGCGGCGGCGACGGCACGCTCGCATTCGGCGAAGGAGCGGACGTCGGTGACGACGCCAAGGGCGCGATCCGGGCCACCCAGTCGAGCGGCCGCCTCATCCAGACCCGCGCGCGTCGATGTCGGCGAGGACCAGGCGGACGCCGTCGCGAGCGAGCCGGTCTGCCGTCGCCGCGCCGATCCCGCTGGCACCGCCGGTGATGAGCGCGACCCTATCGTCGGGCATCAGTACCACGCCTCTCGCGGTCCCTTGAACTCCTGGATCGTGTTGCCGCCGTCGACGATGATCCCCTGGCCGGTCACGTAGCTGGCCGCTTCGGACGCGAGGAAGGCGACGACCTCGGCGACCTCGTCCGGCCGGCCCGAACGTCCAAGCGGCGTGTTCTCGCCGCCGATCGCCTCCTCCGGGAGCTGCGAGCCAGTGGCGATCCAGCCGGGCATCACGGCGTTGACCGTCACGCCCTGCCGGCCGACCTCGATCGCGAGGCCGCGCATCAGCCCCAGGATCCCGGCCTTGGCCGCGCCGTAGACCGCGGAGCCCGGGTTGCTGACGAGCGGACCCGTCACCGACGACACGAAGACGATCCGCCCGTGGCCGCTGGCGACGAGCGATGGCAGCGCGGCCTGGGTGACCGCGAAGGCAGTCCGCAGGTTTCGGGCGATGCCACGGTCCCATTCGGCCGGGTCCATGTCGGCCACGGCGCTCGATTCCTCGGCTGCGCCGACCGCCACCATGCCGGCGTTGTTGACGAGGATGTCCAATCGGTCGCCGTGTGCGCCGCGAGCCTCGGCGACCAGGCGGGCCGGAGCATCGGGCTCCATCAGGTCGCCGACGTGACCGCTCGCCTCGATGCCCTCGGCCGCGAGCTCCGCGACCCGCTCGTGGATCCGGTCCGTAGTCGACGCGATCGCGACGCTGGCACCATCGCGACCCAGTGCCCGGGCGACCGCGAAACCGATCCCGTTCGGGCTGCCGGCGCCGGTGACCAGGGCGACGCGGCCGGTGAAGCGTGACACCCGAGCAGCCTAGGGCATCGACGTCGGGTGCCGCAGGGCTCGAGGAGACGACGCCCCGGCTATGCCCCCTGCTAGGCTTGGCCGCCATGGCCACGACCGAGCGGCGCACCGCCGCGCATCTCCTTGTCGATTGCCTCGCGGCCGAGGGCTGCGAATACGTCTTCTCCGTGCCCGGCGAGGAGACGATGGACATCCTCGATGCCCTCAGCGACCACGCCTCGGTGCGCCACATCACGACCCGCCACGAACAGGGCGCGGCGTTCATGGCCGACGTCTACGGCCGCCTGACCGGCAAGGCCGCCGTCGCGATGGCGACCCTCGGGCCGGGGGCCACGAACCTCATCACGGGCGTCGCCGACGCCTTCCTCGATCGGGCGCCGATGGTCGCGATCACCGGCCAGGCGAGCTCCGAGAAGCTCCACAAGGAAGCCCACCAGGTCGTCGACATCGTCGGCATGCTGGCGCCCGTCACCAAGTGGAATACCAGCGTCCAGCGGCTCGGGGCGATCCCGGAGATCGTCCGGAAGGCGTTCCGCACGGCGGTGCTGGAGAAGCCCGGCCCGACCCACATCGAGCTGTCCGAGAACCTGGCGGCGATGGCGGTCGAGCCCGATGCGGCGCCGCTGACTCCCGGCCAGACCTACTTCCCGGAGCCGACCGACGAGGCGATCGCCCACGCGGCCGACCTGATCGCCGCCTCGGAGCGGCCGCTCGTCCTGGCCGGCAACGGCGTCCTGCGTCGCCGGGCATCGGCTGAGCTCCGGGCGTTCGCCCGCGGGCTCCACGTCCCGGTCGCCGTCACGTTCATGGGCAAGGGCGCGATCGACGATCGCTCGCACCTGTCGCTTATGGCCGTCGGGCTCCAGGCGCGCGACCACGTCATGTCGGGCTTCGATCGGGCCGACCTCGTCATCTGCGTCGGCTACGACCTCGTCGAATACGCGCCGGCCGGCTGGAACCCCGACGGCCGCAAGCGGATCGTCCACATCGACACGCAGCCCGCCGAGGTCGACGCCCAGTACCGGCCGGAGGTCGAGCTGATCGGCGACATCGACGGATCGCTGAGCCGGCTCCTCGCCGCGGTGCTGCCCCGTGGGATCAGTGGCCGCGACGCCGGGGAGCGGCACGAGGCCCGCGACACGCTCGTCCACGCCGACCTGCGGAACGCGCTCCTCGCCGACCTCGAGGCGGGCGCCGCCGGCGACGCCTTCCCGATCACGCCACAACGGGCGATCGCCGATCTGCGCGAGGCGCTCGGTCCCGACGACATCGTCGTGTCGGACGTCGGGGCTCACAAGGTCTGGGTCGCCCGCCTCTACCAGGCCTACGAGCCGAATACCGTGATCATCTCGAACGGCTTCGCGGCGATGGGCATCTCGCTGCCGGGGGCGATCGCCGCCAAGCTCGTCCACCCGGACCGGAAGGTCGTCGCGCTGTGCGGCGACGGTGGGTTCCTGATGAACAGCCAGGAGCTCGAGACGGCCAAGCGGGTCGGGGCGAACGTCACCGTCGTGGTCTGGCGCGACGACGGCTACGGGCTGATCGACTGGAAGCAGCGCAACGAGTTCGGACGGCCGTTCGGCGTGGAGTTCGGCAATCCCGACTTCGTCGCCTACGCGGAATCGTTCGGGATCGCCGGGTTCCGGCCGGCAAGCGCGGCGGATCTCCTGCCGACGCTCCGACGCGCGCTCGACGTGGACGGCCCGTCACTGGTGGAGGTCCCGATCGACTACCGCGAGAACCTCCGCCTGACGGAGCGGCTCGGCGCGCTCTCCACGGCCTAGCGCCGGCGACGCGGACCTGCCGACCGATGCGAACGTTCCTCGCCCGCCTCACTGCCCCGCCATCCTATCCGCCCAATCCCATCGATCTGCGGACGTTCACCCTGGCGGGCCTCCGACTCCCCAGGCTCGCGACCGTGGCAATCACCGTCATGGTCTTCGCCGTGCTCCTGGACTTCACCCGGACCTTGATCCCCGACGAGCTGATCGCCTACGACAGGAACCCGGCAATGCAGCGGCTCCAGGCCTTCTATCGGCTTCTGCTCTACGCGGCCGTGCCAATGTTCGTGATCGTCTTCGGGTTCCGCGACCGGCCGTCCCGCTACGGCCTTCGCCTCGGCGAGTGGCGCCTGGGCCTTGCCCTGACCGTCGCCGGCTGCGCCCTGATGACCCCGCTCGTGCTCTGGTTCGCCGGCCCAGCCGGATGCTCGCGCGTGGTACGCACCGAGCTGGTCGAACCTGCCCGATGTGCTCGTCACGAACGCCGTGGACCTCGCGTCGGCCGAATTCCTCTTCCGCGGCTTCCTGATGTTCGCGCTGGTCCGGGCGATCGGCCCGGTGGGTGTCCTTGTCGCGACGCTGCCGTTCGTGTTCAGCCACCTGACCAAGCCAGAGCTCGAGCTGTTCTCGACGCTTGGCGGAGGGATGGTCTACGGCTGGCTCGCATGGCGGACGGGATCGATCGTCTGGGGCGCGATCGCCCACACCTACATCCTGACGCTGGTCATGGCCGCGGCCGCCGCGACCCCGGGCTGAGGCGCTGGCCCGCGTCGGGGATGACGTCGAGGCGGCTCTGCTGATGGAGCCAGAACAGCAGCCCGAGTGAGGGGCCGATGATCACCACCGCCGCGATCGAGATGACCGTCAGAGCCTGGAGGGTGCCGTCGGGTGCGGCGGCCGCGGCGATCGTCAGGTCGGGCGGAAGCAGGAGCGGGTACTGGGCGACTCCCCAGCCGAGCACGACCGTCGCTACCGCGACCGTCGCCATGGCGCGCGTCCATCGAGCGTCCGCGACGACGCAGAGGACGAGACTCGCGGCGCCCGCGACGACGGAGGCGATGACGAACGGCAGGCCGGATCCCGTCAGGCCGGCGAACAGGCGCGGCGCGTCGACCCGCAGCACGAACAGCCCCGCGATCGCGAGGGCGCCGGCGACGATGCCGGCGGTGAGCGTCCGCGGCGGAACTCGTCAACGAGGGTCGGGGCGCTCCGCCGGGCATCGGCCGTGAGGAACGCCGCGGCGATGTACGCACCGGCCGCGACCGCCAGGAGGCCGACCGCGAGCGACGTCGGGTTGAGCCAGCTGGTGATCGGGTCGCCGCCACCCTCGGGCGGCACGCGGCCGACGCGATCGCGCCGAGAACGGTGCCGAGGAAGAACGGCGTGACCACCGACGAGAGCGCGAAGGTAAGCCCGAACGCACGGTGGCCCGTCAATCGGAGGGTCACCTTCCGGAACGCGAAGCCGGAGCCCGCAGGACAATGCCGACTGCCGCGAGGGCGAGCGGTAGGTAGAGCGTCGAGGTGATCGCGGCGAACGCGCCGGGAAGGCCGACCACAGGATCACGAGGTCGAAGATCAGCCAGGTGTGGTTCGCCTCCCAGACCGGCCCGACCGCTCGGTCGATCAGGTCGCGCTGGGCTGCCCCTCGCCGGTCGTTGCTGGCGAGGAGGTCCCACAGGCCCGCCCCGAAGTCGGCGCCGCCGAAGATCGCGTAGATCATCGTGCCAGCCAGAGGACTGCGGCGACGACTCGGCCAGCGTCATTGCAGGTGGCCCGTAGGGCAGATCGCTGGCCGAGATCGTCTGGTCGTTCCAGCGCCGGCTCATCGCGCGGAGGACGACGATCGTGGCAATGCCCAGCACGAGGTAGAGGATCGCGACAGCGAGGAGCGAACAGCGACGCCACTGGCGGCGGTACCGCGTCCGCCGTCCGCAGCCGGCCCACACGATCGAGGGCTGACGCCGACCTCGGTGACGATCCAGCCGGCTTCCATGGCGACGATGGCGAGGAGCCGGGCGATCGATGCTCCGCGGAGGAACCAGCGGCTCTGCGTCGGGTCGCGGCGCGCAGCGGAGCAGGCCAAACCACGCGGCGAGGCCGAGGAGGGCGAACCCGCAGGTGAGCATCGCGTCCCAGGCGAGGTGGACGACGGTGGCTGGCGGCTGCTCATCGAGACGGGATCTGGTCGAGGCCGATCACGACGGTATTCACGTCGAAATCCGGCGAGGAACGAGGCGAGCCCGGGGAATCTCGAGGCCGTAGCGGACCTCGCCGTCGACGAGGATGCCGCCGAGGACGATCGGCCGCTGCGGGCCGGTCTCGGTCACGAGCTCCATCGCGGCGAACTTGGCCGGCTGGTGCTGGACGATCTCGCGGGCCGCGATGTCGCCCACCCCGATCTGGATCGGAGCGGCGATGGCCGCTACGACGAAGGGGATCGATGAACCCGAGCCGCATGTAACCGTCGCGCCGGCCGCGGAGCATCCCGACGGCGTAGACCGACGCGAGCAGGAACACGGTCACCATGTACGCGGCCAGGAGCATGTGGGGGACTTCGTACCAGGTCGCCCCGTTGAAGATCACCTCGAGCGGGCCGGACCTCGCTGATCCGCCCGTCGGCGCCCATCGTGAAACCGGCCGGTTGATTCATCCAGGCGTTCGCGGCCACGACCGAGAACGTCCCGCCGAGGCCGGCGATCGCGATGGGGATGCCGCTGAGAAAATGGGCGCGCGGCGACAGGCGGTCCCAGCCGTAGATGTAGATCGCGACGAAGATCGCCTCGACGAAGAAGAAGATGCCCTCGAACGGCGAACGGGATCCCGAACGCGGCCCCGTACTGGCCCATCAGGCCCGGCCAGAGCAGCCCCAGCTCGAACGACAGCACGGTCCCCGACACGGCCCCGACGGCAAACGTCACCGCGACCACGCTCGACCAGCGCCGGGCGAGGAGCAACGCGTCCTGGTCCCCGCGGCGAAGGCCCCGCGCCTCGGCAATCAGCATGATCGCGGGCAGCGCCACGCCGAGACATGCCAGGACGATGTGGAACCCGAGGGTCAGCGCCATCTGGCTCCGCGCCGCCACGAGATCAGCGGGCGTCGCGGCCGCGAGGAGAGGCATCGACAGCGCGAGCACGGGCGCCATACGCAGAGTATCTCCCGCCGCCGGTGATCCTCGCTGATTCGAGCGATTTCGACGATCTGCGCTGGAATTTTTGGAACGGGAACGTCCGGCAAGGGTCGTTCTGGACACAATGCGAGGCGGCTGAGGGCTCGGCGGCACCCGGGCTCATGACGACAGGAGGCCCCGATGTCGCACCGCCGGATCACGACGACGCTGCTCACTGGCCTCGCCGCGCTGGTCGCCACGATCGCGCCGCTCAGCCCGGCGGGGCGCCCGGCGACTGCGGTGGCGGCCTCCGGCACGATGACGCTCCGTGTCATGACGCTCAACGTCTTCTACGGCGGCGACGAGCTGGACCTCCACACCGGCTCGTGGTGCCATCGCCCGGCCGGCTGCCCCGAGACGCTCGTCAAGGTGGTGGAGGCGATCCGCGCCTCGGGCGCGGACGTCGTCGGACTGGAGGAAGGCGAGCACAACACCCAAGCGATCGCCGACGCCCTGGGCTGGTACGCGAGCGAACGGACACAGGTCGTTTCGCGCTACCCGATCATCGATCCGCCGGGTGCCGGCGGCGTCTACGTCTGGATCGAGGCAGCGCCAGGACGCGTCGTCGCGATCGGTAACGTCCACCTTCCGGCCGAGCCCTACGGTCCCTATGAGCTCCGCGACGGGGCGACGCTCGACGATGTCCTCGCCCTGGAGCGGTCGACGCGCGTTCCGGCGCTCGCCGCTCATCGCGCCGTCTTGCCCGGGCTCGCGGCCGCCGGCATCCCGGTATTCCTCGTCGGCGACTTCAACTCGCCGTCGCACCTCGACTGGACCCCGGCCGTGGCAGCGCTGCGGCCGGATGTGCCGTTCGCCGTGGACTGGCCGGTGAGTCGCGTGCTGACGACGGCCGGCTTCCGGGATTCGTACCGCGACGTCCATCCGGACCCCGTCGCGGTTCCCGGCCATACGTGGACGCCGGGTGGGCCCGAAAGCGACCCGCTGGAAGTTCACGACCGGATCGACTGGGTGCTGGCCAGCGGGCCGGCGACGGCGGTTGCGAGCATTGTGGTCGGCGAGGCTGGCGGCCCGGACGTCGCCTTCTCCGTGACCCCGTGGCCGACCGATCACCGCGGGGTTGTCAGCACCTTCCAGGTAACGCCGGCGGTGCCTGCGCCCTTCGCCGCGGTCGACACTCGGCGCGTCTTCGCGGGCGAGACGCTCGGCGTCCACTACCGCACGGGCAGGGAACGGGCCAGCGGATCCTGATCGTGCCCGCCGGCGGAGCCCCATCGACCGCCCGGGCCAGTCTGCCAGTCGGCCCGCCGGCGGTCCGGTTCGGTCGGGTCTCGTTCGCCACCACTGGTCTCGCGCCCGGGGCCTACGACGCGATCCTCACCACCGCAAGTGGGGCGGTGACGTCGCGAAGCCCGTTCTGGGTCTATGCACCGGGGACACCGACGCGGGTCGCGACGTCCAAGAGCTCCTACGTCGTCGGCGAACCTATCGACGTGACCTGGTCAAACGCGCCGGGCATGCGCTGGGACTGGCTGTCGGTCTACGTTCCCGGATCGTCGGATGGCAGCAAGGTGGCCGAGGGCTGCAACGCCGGCTGCCAGAGCAACAGTCGGTACCTCATGTACACGTACACGAAGACCGCGATCGAGGGCACGGCACGGATCGACGCCAGCGCGGTGCCGGGCACCTACGCGTGGCCGCTCAAACCCGGCACGTACGAGATCCGGCTGCTCGTCGACGACAGCTACCGATCGGCCGGGTCCTCAGCATCGTTCAAGGTCGTCAAGCCGTAGCTCAAGCTCAGGCCTTCGATCCGAACCGGGCGACCTCCGCCTCGATGTCGAGGGGCATGACGGCGCCCTTCGTCTCGTACTCGCCCCAGGCCTCGCGCGGGACGCGCCACATGATCTCGAACTCGTTGCCGTCGGGATCGTGGCCGTAGAGCGACTTCGAGACGCCGTGGTCGCTCGCGCCGCCCAGGGCGCCGGCCTCCTGGAGGAGCCGCGAGGCGTCGGCGAGGTCCTCGATCGTGGGGACCTCCCACGCGAGGTGGTACAGGCCGACGGACCCCCGCGCCGGCCGCGGCGCGTCCGGACCGACCGAGAACAGCCCGAGGTCGTGGTGGTTGTCGGCGAGGGGCGATCGCATGAAGATCGCCTGGCCGCCGAACTCGTTGCCCGCAACGACAAAGCCGAACAACCGGCCGTAGAACTCGGCGGATTTCGTGGCGTCGCGAACGAAGAGGACGGCGTGGTTGAGGCGGGCGACAGGGATGCTCATGCGATCAGTCTCACTCGCGGGTCAATTGCGGGATGTATCGGCGGTTGCCTGCGGACCGACGAGGACCCAGGCGTCCTGCCAGGAGCCGCCGGCGAGGGCTCGATTGATGTTCAGCCAGGCCATGCCCTCGAGGGTGCGGGCCGCGGCGAGCGAACCGGCGTCAACCGGCCGGAATCCGATCGATTCGACGACGTCGAGGACGGTCTGCTTGGCCGATCGCGTCGTCGCCGGCGACGAAGCCATCGGCGGCAATGCCCGAAACCGACGGATCAGCCTGCGTTGAGGCGAACGCGGTATTGAACGCCTTGACGACCGTGCTGCCGGGCAGCTGCGCCTGGAGCTCCTCGGCGAGCGAGGTTGCGGGGCCCGCGGGGTCGGGGGTCGGGCGGTTTGAGACGTCGACCACGACCTTGCCGGCGGCCGAATCGCCGATCTCCCGGGCGACGGCGCCGAGGGCGCTAGCTGGGACGGCGAGGATGACGAGATCGGATGCGCTGACTGCCTCGTTGTTCGACGCTGCGGCGCGAGCCTGGAGAGCGCTGGCGGCCTCGGCTGCGTGCTCCGGATTCGTGGCAGCGAAGGTCACCTTGTGGCCCGCGCGCACGAGTGAGCTTCCGAGCGCCTTGCCCACATTGCCGGCTCCGATGATCGCGATGTCCATGATCGGTTCCTCCGCTTTAGACCTTGACGAGTTGGCTCTCATCAAGCAATCTTTGGTGGAGGCACAACATAGACCTCGTAGTTGGCTGTTGTCAATACCATTTGTTCTGAGGCAAAGTCCATGACGACCGACGAACGCCGCCGGCCCGCAGTCGGCACCCAGGTCCGTCGCTGGCGGGCGGAGCGTGGCCTGACCCTCGCGGGCGTCGCCGAGCGGAGCGGCCTGAATATCGGCTACCTGTCGCAGATCGAGAACGACAAGGCCCAGCCGTCACTCACCTGCCTTGCGACGCTGGCGGACGCCCTCGAAGTGCCGATCGCCTGGTTCTTCATCGATGAAGCACCCGCGCCGCAGGTCGTCCGCAAGGCGGAGCGCTCCGTCCGGGAGATCGACCTTGGGCGGGTCGAGCGGGTCGACGGCGGCACATCGCGCGACATCTCGATCGTCGAGGTCGGCCGCCCCGCCCGGGTCGCGCACGGGAGCGCACGCACACGCCGGCGACGAGCACCACATCGTCCTGCGCGGTTCGTTCCGGATGACGCAGGGCGACCACGTCATCGACGCGGGGCCGGGCGACTACGTCCGCTGGGACGGCACGGTGCCCCACGACGCCGAGGTCACCGGCGACGAGGACGGGGCGATGCTCATCGTCAGCCTCCGCCGCGACCGCTGAACGTCAGCCCTTGAGCGCCCCGCTCAACCCCGGGCCGCGCAGGAAGAGCCGCTGGAACAACAGGAAGAGCGCGATCGGGATGGCGCTCGAGATCGTCAGGGCGGCGATGAAGATTGCGAGATCCGTCGTCGGCTGGAGGGTCGGCAGGCGGACCGAGAGCGGTTGGAGGTCCGGGTTCCGCAGGACAAGGAGCGGCCAGAGGTAGTCCTTCCACGTCGCGATGACGGCAAACACCGACACGACGCCGACGATGGGGCGCGACATCGGCAGCACGATCCGCCAGAAGAGCTGGAAGGGACCGGCGCCATCGACCCGGGCGGCGTCGAAGATCTCCCGCGGCAGGTTGTCGAAGAAGCGCTTGATCACCACCACGTTGAACGCGCTTGCGCCCGCCGGCAGCCAGACGGCCCAGAACGTGTCGATCATCCTGAAATGCAGGATCGGGACGTCGACCACGGTCAGGTAGAGCGGCACCAGCAAGACGATCGACGGCACGAACAGCGTCGCCAGGACGAGGCCCGAAAGGACGCGGTGGAAGCGCGGTTTGAGGACCGAGAGCACATAGCCGGCGGTCGTGGCGACGACGATCTGGACCAGCCACGACCCGACGGCGATCCAGACGGTGTTCAGGAGATACCGATCGATGTGCGTCCGCGTCCAGGCCGTCGCGAAGTAGCTCAGGTCGAACCCGTTGGGCCACAGCGACATCGGGGTGCGGATGGTGTCCTGGGTGGGCGTGATCGACGACTTGATCATCCACAGCAGCGGCCCCAAACCGGCGATCAACAGAAAGATCAGGACGGCGGCCTCGATGAGGCGGAGGGTCCACCGAACCCGGCGCCGCCGCCGATCCGCGGCCGAGACGATGCCCCGGTCCTCCTGGGTTCGGGCGGCACCCCGTCGGCGGCGCAGGAGCGATGTCATGACGACTTGCTCCACGATCGGGTCAGCCAGAAGTAGCCCGCGGTGAAGACGCCGAGGAACGCAGCGAGCATGACGCTCAGCGCCGCGGCCATGCCGTACTCGCCGCCGAGGCTGTTCTGGAAGGCGTACTTGTAGATGAGCAAGAGCACGGTGGTCGTCGAGTTCGCCGGCCCGCCGCCGGTGAACAGGAACGGCTCGGTGAAGAGCTGGGCCGTGGCGATGAGCTGGAGGATGAGCGTCACGAACAGGACCCCCCGCAGCTGGGGCAGCGTGACGTGCCAGATCTTCTGGCGGATCGAGGCCCCGTCGACTTCGGCCGCGTCATAGAGCTCCGGTGGAACGGTGAGCAGGGCGGCGAGGTAGATGATCACCGTTGCGCCGGCGCCCGCCCACGTCGCCTCGATGACGATTGATGGCATCGAGCTGGCGGCGGTCTGGAGCCACGGCAGCGGACCGAGCCCGATCCAGCCAAGGATGGTGTTGAAGACGCCGTTCGGGCTGGCATCGAAGAAGAACCGCCACAGGAGCACCGCCACGACCGGCGGCACGACCACCGGCAGATAGGCCAGCGCGCTGAGCAGGCCCTTGTTCCGGGCCTCGCTCATGATCACGGCCAGGACGATCGGGATCGGAAACCCGATGATCAGGGCCAGGAGTGCGAACCAGGCGGTATTGCGGACCGCCGTGGCGAAGAGTGGATCCGCAAGGACCCGGGTGAAGTTGCTGAGGCCGACGAACGTCGGCTCCGAGACGAGGTTCGTCTCCTGGACGCTCATCACGAACGCCCGGACGATCGGGAACCAGGAAAACGCCCCGAAGATCACGAGCACCGGCAGGGCGAAGACGAGGGTGCTCAGCCCGTCTCGACTGAACCACGCTCGCACCCGCGGCCAGCGCTTGCTCCCGACTCCGCTCATCACGTCACGGTCAGCGTAGGTACCCACGTCGCCGCCTGTCTCGGTGCCGCATCACGACAGGATGCGGTCGATGGTGCTCGAGAGGGCCCGGTTGGGGGGCCCGGGCCCTCTCGAAGTGGTGTTCAGCCCTGGTCCAGGATCGCCTGGACCTGCGTGTTGGCCGCATCGAGCAACGCGTCGATGTTCGCGTTCTGGTCGGTCAGGACTGCCTGCACGACCGGGTCTAGAGCCGCGTAGAGCTCCTGCGTATGGGCAGCCGGCTCGTTGACGAGCGGCTGATCGAAGATCTTGTCGGTGAAGGGCGTCATCTGTGCCGTGGGCACGTTGATGAGGTCCTTGATCCAGACCTGCGACTGATCGTAGGTGGCCTTGTCGAAGAGCGGCAGGGCCGGCACGCCGACGGGCTGCTTGTTGGCGACGAGCGCGTTCGCATCGGCGAGGGCGCCCTCCTGGGTCAGGAGCTTGTTCAGGTAATACCAGTCGATCCAGGTAACGGCCGCGTCGCGCTGGGCTTCGGTGGTCGCGACGTTGACCGCGGCGAGGGTTCCGCCGCCGAGCACGCCGGCATTCGGGTCGCTTGCGAGCGGGATCGTCGTGATGCCGTAGTCATCGGCGACCAGGCCGTTGTTCTGGACCATCGCCGTGTAGAGGTCGGAGCCACCGGTGAACATGCCGATCTGGCCCGCGGCAAACGCCTGGTTGATGGAGCCCCAGGCGTAGTCGAACGTCGAACCCATCGAGTTGTCGGTCCAGCGGAGATCCTTCAGGTACTGAAGGGCGCTCTTGGTGGCGGAATTGTTGAGGGTGGCCTGGACCTTGCCGTCCTCGCCGACCTCTTGCACGCGGCCGCCGCGAGCGTAGGTCGCCGTGGTCAGCTGCCATCCGCCGGTGTTTTCGGTAGCCATCTCCGCGAAGCCGGCCTTGCCGGTCTTCTCAGTGATCGTCTTGGCGGCGGCCCGGACCTCTTCCCACGTCGTCGGCGGCTTGTCGGGATCGAGGCCGGCCTCCTTGAAGATTGTCCGGTTGTAGGTCAGTGACATCGCGTACGCGGCGATCGGCACGGCCCGGATTGAGCCGTCGTCACCCTGTCCATTGACGAGCACATTCGGGTTGAACTTGTCGGCATATGGAAGCGCTCGGATGCGTGAGTCGATGTTGACGATCTGGTCCTGGGCGATCAGGCCCTTGCCGTCGGTAAACGGGATCGTGAAGACGTCTGGCAGCGTGCCCGCGGCGAGCGCCGCGGTGAACGTCGGGGCGGTCCAGTTGTACTCCTCCGCCTCGACGGTGATCCAGGGGTACGTGGCCTGGAACTCGTCGATCTGACGGTTCAATGCGTCGGCGGCTGCCTGGGTGGCTCCCGGTCGGAGCACGCCGACCGTGATGGTCACGGGCTCGTTGGCGGCCGCCGTCGGCGACGCGCCCGGGGCCTGACTCGCTGGTGGGGCGGCGCTCGTGGCCGGGCGGGGGCTCGCGGCGGTGCCGCATGCGCTGAACAAGGCGGCGGCGGTAATCCCCGCCACGGCCAGGCGCGCGAGTGAACTGCGCGGTGTCCGGATCATCCCTTTCTCTCCTCTGCTGGTGTGCCGGGGAAGATGCTCCCGGCCTGGCACTGGTTGTCGAGTGGGTGTCGGGCCTCGCTCTTGTGTCGTCACTGCATCCTCATCCCCCTCCATGATCGGCGGGGAGTGGTCGCAGCCAGGCCGTGGCGTCGGGCGGCAGGAAGCCGCCCACGACATCGGCGCTCGCAAGGAGGATCTCAGCATGGGGCGGCAGCTCGACATCGACCCCGGACAGGTTCGTGACGTTCGCGAACTGGTCACCTCGCTGGAATGCCAGCACGTCCGGGTCCGACGGCAGCCAGGTCATAGCGCCGCCGCCGAGACCCGGCTCGGATCGGCGGATACGCAGCGCGGCCCGGTAGAGATTGAGCATCGAACCGGCCTGGGCGTCCTGGGTTTCGACGGTGAGAGCCGCCCAGCTCGCCGGCTGCGGCAGCCACGGCTCGCCGTTCGCGTCGGCGGGGCTGAAGCCGAAGGGTGGCTGCCCGCCCGACCACGGCAACGGCACCCGGCAGCCATCGCGGCCCGGATCGGACCCGCCTGACCGGAAGTACATCGGGTCCTGGAGGCGGTCCGGCGGCAGGTCGTCGACCTCGTCCAGGCCCAGCTCGTCGCCCTGGTAGATGTAGAGCGAGCCGGGCAGCGCCGCCGAGAGGAGAGCGGCGGCGCGCGCCCGGCGTCGCCCGAGGTCGAGGTCAGTAGGCGTGCCGTGGCGCTTCGTCGCGAATGCGAACGACGAATCCTCCCGCCCGAGGCGTGTCACCGGCCGGGTCACATCGTGGTTGGAGAGGACCCAGGTGGAGGCCGCGCCGACGGGCGCGTGGGCCTCGATCGTGCTGTCGATCGACGCGCGAAGGCCGGCGGCCTGCCAGGGGCGGCCGAGGAAATCGAAGTTGAAGGCCGTGTGCAGCTCGTCGGGCCGGAGGTACCTCGCAAACCGCTCCATGTCTGGCAACCAGATCTCGCCGACGAGGATCCGCCTGCCGGGGTAGGAGTCGGCGATCGCCCGCCAGCTCCGATAGATCTCATGGAGCTCGTCCCGATCGACCGTTGGATGGCCGCCCGGTTCGGGTTCCGCCGGGACCTCCGGGAGTGCGGGATCCTTGACGAGCAGTGCCGCCGAGTCGATGCGGACCCCTGCCACGCCCCGGTCGAACCAGAAGCGGAGGATGTCTTCGTGCTCCCGACGGACGTCGGGGTGATTCCAGTTCAGGTCGGGCTGATGCGCCGAGAAGAGGTGGAGGTACCACTCGCCGGGAGTTCCGTCGGGTTCGGTGGTCCGGGTCCAGGTCGGACCCGAGAAGTTCGACGGCCAGGCCGTCGGCATCTCGTCACCGTTCGCGCCTCGGCCCGGGTGGAACCAGAAGCGCGCCCGCTCGGGCGATCCGGGTCGGGCCGCGAGAGCCGCCTGGAACCAGGGATGCTGGTCGGAGACGTGGTTGGGGACGATGTCGATGATCGTCCGGATGCCGAACTCGAGCGCCTCACCGATGAGGGCTTCGGCCTCGGCCAGCGTCCCGAATGCCGGGTCGATCGCCCGGTAGTCGGCCACGTCGTAGCCGCCGTCGGCCATCGGCGACGCGTACCACGGCGTGAACCACATCGCGTCGACACCGAGATCGCGCAGGTACGGGAGCTTCGCCCGGACGCCCGCCAGGTCACCCATACCGTCGCCGTTCGCGTCCGCGAAGCTCCGGACGTAGACCTGGTAGATGACCGCGTCCCGCCACCACTCCTCGTCGCCCAGATTCCGCATCGCCGCGATGGGCGCACGCGAGGCCAGGGTCGGCGCATTGGTCAGAACCTGCTCGGTCACGGACGTTCCTTCCGTCGCTGGATCGCGGATTCGGGACGTTGCGGCAACCTCGGATGTGGTCGGACGGCAACGTAGCATACTGAACTGATCAATGCAAGAACTTAACAGCAATTAGCCACTGACTCGACAATCGCGGGCCAATAGACGCTGACTGGCACGGTCGCCAGGAGCACACGCGGCGCCCGCCTGGGCCGCCATGGCGGCGCCCGTCAGGCGGCTGGGCGAGTCGTGGAGCCTCGGACCACCAGCTCGGGCTCGAAGAAGAGCTCATCGAGCGGAACAGGCGTTCCCGCTATCTGGCCAACAAGGAGCTCGATGACCATCCGGCCCATGGACTCGATCGGCTGGCGGACCGTGGTAAGCGGCGGATCCGTGCAATTCATGAGCGCCGAGTCGTCATAGCCGACCACGGATACATCGCCCGGAACCGTCATGCCCGCCCGCCGGGCCGCCCGAATCGCACCCAGCGCCATCGGGTCGCTCGCACAGATGATCGCCGTCACCTTGGCCTTGAGGAGCCCCGTGGCGGCGGTCTGGGCAGCCTCGAGCGAGTAGAGCGAGTGGACGACCTGGTCCGACCGAAGCGTGATGCCGGCACCAGCGGCAATCGCCCGCGCCGCGGCGAGCTTCCGGGTCGACGGAACGTGATCGACCGGTCCCAGGAGCAGCCCGATCCGCGTGTGGCCGAGTGACAGCAGGTGCCCCATCGCCTGCTCGACGGCAACCTTGTCGTCGCACGACACCCGCGGAAAGCCGAGCCCTTCGATGGACGCATTCACGAGGACCGTCGGCAGCCGCCGTGCGGAAAGGCGGGCGTAGTGATCGTGCCGAGCGTCCTTCTGGGCGTAGAGGCCGCCGGCGAACACCACACCCGAGACCTGTTGCTGGAGCAGCAGGTCCACGTAATCCGCCTCCGAGATCCCGCCAGCCGTCTGCGTGCACAGGACCGGGGTGAAGCCCTGCTGGGCGAGGGCGCCGCCGACGACCTCGGCAAAGGCCGGGAAGATCGGGTTCTGCAGCTCCGGCAGGACGAGCCCGACGAGTCGGGCACGCTCACCGCGCAGCTTGGTCGGTCGCTCGTAGCCCAGGACGTCGAGGGCCGTGAGGACCGCCTGGCGGGTTGCCTCCGCGACGCCCGGCTTGCCGTTCAGGACGCGACTCACGGTCGCCTCGCTGACGCCAACCTTTCGAGCGACTTCGGCCAGCCTGCGGGACATGCCGTGATCTTACGCGAACTTGCGCAAGTATTTGCAAGCAATTCGCGGCCGATCGAGGCACGTTCGTGGCCGGACACCTAACTGCAACCTTCGGCCGGCCACGCGGCGGCGCCCCGCCCGCTATCCTTCGGGCGATCCAACACGATGCCCACAACCCAAGTCAGGTGGTGCCCATGAAGGTCGGCGTCGCCAAGGAGACAGCGCCCGGCGAGAGGCGTGTCGCCCTGGTACCCGAAGCGCTCGGCAAGTTGACAGCAGCCGGGCTCGAGATCCTCGTCGAGAAGGGTGCGGGCGCGGGCGCGCTCATCCCGGACGAGGCCTACGCGGAAGCCGGCGCGACGATCGTGTCCGCCGCTGATCTCACGGCCCAGTCGGACGTCATCCTCCGCGTCCAGAAGCCGAGCGAATCCGAGGTCAAGGCGATGCGCTCGGGCCAGGCGGTGATCGGGTTCCTGAGCCCGCTCATCGACCCGAAGACTGCCGCGTCGCTCGCCAAGCAGGGTGTCACGGCGATCAGCCTCGACGCGATCCCGCGGACGCTCAGCCGAGCCCAGTCGATGGACGCCCTGAGCTCCCAGGCAAACGTCGGCGGCTACAAGGCGGTCCTGATCGCGGCGAACGCGTTCGGGCGCTACTTCCCGCTGCTGACGACCGCCGCGGGAACCGCGAAACCGGCCAATGTCCTGATCCTCGGGATCGGCGTCGCCGGGCTCCAGGCGATCGGCACGGCGAAGCGACTCGGCGCGGTCGTCAGGGCCTATGACGTCCGGGCCGAGACGAAGGAGCAGGCCCAGAGCCTGGGCGCGCAGTTCCTCGTCCTCAAGACCGCAGTCGACGCATCCGGCGAGGGCGGCTACGCCCGCCAGCTCACGCCCGAGGAGCAGGCTGCCCAGCAGGCCGAGCTGAACGGCCACATCGCGACGATGGACGTCGTCATCACGACCGCCCAGGTCCCCGGCCGCCGCCCGCCGCTCCTCGTGACCGCAGACGCGGTCAAGGGCATGAAGCCCGGTTCGGTCATCGTCGACATGGCGGCCTCGGCGCTGGGCGGCAACGTCGAGCTGAGCAAGGCCGGCGAGACGATCGTGACCGACAACGGGGTGACGATCATCGCGCCCGACAACCTGCCGGCGACGATGCCGAGCGGCTCGTCCGCGTTCTACGCCCGGAACATTTCGGCTCTCCTGCTGGGGATGGTCAAGGACGCCGCTCTCAACCTCGACTTCGAGGACGAGGTGACGAAGTCGACGGTCATCACCCACGGCGGCGAGGTCGTCCAGGAGGCGACGAAGAAACTGCTCGAACCCGCCGCGCCCGCCGGCGCGGCCGCCCCCGGAGGAACCTCGTGAGCCCTGAACTCCTGTCCGCGCTGACGGTCTTCGTCCTCGCGATCCTCGTCGGGTTCGCGGTCATCAGCAAGGTCCCGGCGACGCTCCACACGCCGCTGATGTCGGGCGCCAACTCGATCCACGGCATCGTGCTGGTCGGCTCGATGTTCATCGCGGTCGAGGCGCATGACGCCGTAAGCCAGCTTCTGTCGCTGATCGCCGTGGCGTTCGCGACGATGAACGTCGTCGGCGGCTACGTCGTCACCGACCGGATGCTCCAGATGTTCAGGAAGAAGCCTGTCGCTCCGAAGCCGACCGAAGTGGCGGAAGGCTGACGATGGACTTCGAAACGGTCTCGATCCTCGTCCGCCTCGCGTGGCTGGCCGCCGCGTCGGCGTTCGTGCTCGGCCTGATGCGGATGAACTCGCCGGCCACTGCCCGCAACGGCAACCTGCTTTCGGCCGGCGGCATGGTGCTCGCGATCGTCGCGACCGCCGTCTTCCTCCTGGCTCGACCGGCGGACGACGGCGGCGGAACGTTCAACGGCCTCGGCTGGGCGATCATCGTCCTCGGCATCGTCATCGGCGGCGGCGCCGGCCTGTACAGCGCCCGGTCCGTGAAGATGACGGCGATGCCGCAGCTGGTCTCGCTGTTCAACGCGGTCGGCGGCGGCGCGGCGGCGCTGATCGCGATTGACGACTACCTCGGACTCACGTCTGCGCCGCCGCCGCAGATCAACGTCGCGACGGTCCTCGACATCGTCATCGGCAGCATCACGTTCACCGGCTCGCTCATTGCGTCGGGCAAGCTCCAGGGACTGATCGCGGGCAAGCCGATCCTCATCCCGGGCGGCCGGATCGTCACGGCCGCGCTCGCGGCCATCACCGTGGTCGGCGCGATCTACCTGTGGGCCGGGCAACCTCAGCGTGCCGGTGATGCTCCTCATCCTCGCCGCGTCGCTCACCTTCGGCGTCACGATGGTCCTGCCGATCGGCGGGGCCGACATGCCAGTCGTGATCAGCCTCCTGAACTCGTTCACCGGGACCGCGGTCGCGATGGCCGGGTTCGTGCTGGGCAATGACGTCCTGATCATCGCCGGCGCGCTCGTCGGAGCGTCCGGTGCGATCCTCACGAAGCTCATGGCCGACGCGATGAACCGGTCGGTGATGAACATCATGATCGGGGGATTCGGCGGCGGGGAAGGTGGCGAGGGCGGCGCCGTGGCCGGCGGCGGCTCGGTCCGCTCGATCGGCGCCGACGACGTCGCGATCCAGCTCGCCTATGCCCAGCACGTCATCGTCGTCCCCGGCTACGGCCTCGCGGTCGCCCAGGCCCAGCACGCCGTCCGCGAGCTGGCCGAGCTGCTCGAGGAGCGCGGGGTCGACGTCAAGTACGCCATCCACCCGGTCGCGGGCCGGATGCCGGGCCACATGAACGTCCTCCTCGCCGAGGCCAATGTCCCCTACCCCCAGCTCAAGGAGATGGAGGAGATCAACCCCGAGTTCGAGCGGGCGGACGTCGCGCTCGTCGTCGGGCGCCAACGACGTCACGAACCCGGCGGCTCGGCGGCCCGGCTCACCGGTCTCCGGCATGCCGATCCTCGATGTCGACAAGGCGAAGTCGATCGTCGTCATCAAGCGCTCGATGGGACGAGGCTACGCGGGCATCGACAACGAGCTGTACACGAACGAGAAGACGGGGATGCTCTTCGCCGACGCGAAGGAAGGCCTCGCCGCGCTCGTCGCGGCGGTCAAGGCGGTCTGAGCCGGCGGCCGCGCCGCAGGTCACTCCGTCGGGGCGCCCGACTCCAGGATCTCGACGTCGTGCACGGACGACACTGCCGCGATGATCGTCTCGTGTTTTGTGCCGGGCGGCGGCCGCAGCTCCAGCTCGATCTCGTAACGGCCTTTGCCCAGGCGCTGGCTGTTGACCCCGGCGATCTCGATCTTGTTCTGGGTGAGCGTCCGTGAGATCTCGCCGAGCGCCTCGAGCCGGCCGGCCAGGACCCTGAGCCGAAACAGGTCCTGGCTGCGGATCCGGAGACGGCTGATGACCCAGTTGAGCGGCCCCAGCGAGAAGACGATCAGCACGGTCGTCACGACCGCGACGAACCAGGCACCTGCGCCGGCGGCCATGCCGACGCCGGCCGTCGCCCAGAGGCTGGCCGCCGTCGTGAGCCCGCGGACCGACGTCCCGTACTTGAGGATCGCGCCTGCGCCCAGAAAGCCGATGCCAGACACGATCTGGGCGGCGATTCGCGACGGATCTGTCGGGACCGAGCCGTTTGGCGCGGCGGGCGTCGCAAAGAAGTAGATCGACAGGACCGTGAACGCCGCCGATCCGAGCGAGACGAGCAGGTGGGTGCGCATCCCGGCCGGGTGGGCGTGGAGCTCACGCTCAAGTCCGATCGCTGCACCCAGCAAGGACGCGACGAGCAGCCGAAACGAGACGTCGAGCTGCACGGCCAGGTCGAGGGGCAGCATCGTCGGGCGACCTCCGGTTCTCGGTCGGTGGGTCAGACCGCCAGTCTATGGCGTCACGAGGCCGATCGGTGAGGACGCGTCGGGCGGGTGGATCATGGACGATCCAGGAGGATCGATGACGCCAGGCGAACCCACCGCTCGACGGCGCTCCCGTCGGCGCCTCGTCGCGCAACTTGTGCTGGTTGTGCTGGCCGCCGCGGTTGCCTGGTACGGCCTGGCCTGGGTGCGACGGACTCCTTCCGCGGAACCCCTCGCGGTGATCGCCCATCGCGGCGGGCCGGCCGGAAGCGACGTGCCGGAAGGCACGATCGAGGCGTTTGAGGCGTCGATCGAGGCGGGCGCGGATTGGCTGGAGTTCGACGTCCGCCGAACGGCCGATGACGTCCTGGTCGTTCTCCACGACGAGACCGTCGACCGCACGACAAGCGGGACTGGACGGATCACGGACCTGACACTGGCCGAGGCCCAGGCGCTGGACGCCGGCGGCGGCGCGCGGATCCCGACCGTCGAAACGGTCGTCGACCTCGCCAAGCAGACGGGCATTCCGATCCTCCCCGAGATCAAGGACGGCCCCGGACATCCGGGCCTGACCGGCCAGCTGGTGGATCTCCTCCGGGCGAAGGGCTACCTCGACCGTTCCGTCGTCCAGGCCTTCGAGCCGGAGACGCTCGAAGAGCTGCGCCGGCTAGCGCCCGATGCGAAGGCCTGCTGGCTCACCGGGCCGTGGCAGTTCGACATCTCGTCGCCGCCGGCCGACGCGGCCTACGTCTGCCCGATGGCGGAGATGGTCCTGCTGAACCCGGACTTGGTTCGCCAGGCCCACGGAGCGGGTCGGACGGTGTTCGGCTGGTGGGGCGCCACCGAAACCGCGTTCACCAACGGGATCCTCGAGGCGTATGGCGTCGACGGCCTCATCGTCGACGATGTGGAGCGGCTCGTGAACAGGTGAGGTATCCGAAGAGAGAAGCGCGGGCTAGATTGAACGGACGACACGCGAGATGTCCCATAGGTGATCGGACGACGCCCCCGCTGGGCGTCAACGAGGGACGGAGACCGTGGATCGCGATCTCGTCGAGGCGGCCCAACGCGGCGACAGGGAGGCTTACGCCGACCTGATCCGTTCGCGTGGGGATCGGCTCTTCGCGATCGCCCAGCGGGTCCTCCGCGACGTCGACCGAACCGAGGATGCCGTGCAGGAAGCGCTGGTGATCGCCTGGCGCGACTTGCCCGGACTCCGCGATCCGGATCGGTTCGACGCGTGGCTCCATCGCCTCGTCGTCCGCGCCTGTATTCACGAGGCGATGCGTCAGCGCCGTCTCGTCGCCAACCTTCACGTGCTTCCGGCCGATTTCCCGGCCGGCCCGGACGAGATTCTGTCCGTGGCCGACCGGGATCAGCTCGAGCGCGGGTTCCGTCGATTGGATCCACAGCAGCGCGTGATTCTCGTGCTGCGTCACTTCGCCGGGTTCGAACCGGCCGAAATCGCCGAGATGCTCGGCATTCCGGCCGGCACGGCCCGTTCACGTCTTCACCATGCCCACCGCGCGATGCGTGCCGCCCTCGAAGCGGACGCGCGAACGACTGCAATCGGAGGACAGCTCGCATGAAGCGCCCCGGCGACATCGACGGCGTCCTCGAGGCCTGGTTCCTCGACGGCCCGTCGGAGATGCCCGATCGCCTCTTCGAGGCCGTCTTCGACCAGGTCGATCGCGTGCCCCAGCGGCGCCTCGCGCGACTCCAACTGAGGTTCGCCGACATGACAACCACCGCACGACTCCTCGCGGCTGGGGCCGCCGCGGTCCTTGTGGTCGGGATCGGGTTCTTCGCCCTCGGGCGTGAACCGGAACCCGGCCCAGGGACCTCGCCATCACCATCTGCGCTCAGCGTTGAGTCGCCAACACCACCCTTGCCCGGATCGGAGCTTCCCGCGAGCCTCCGACATCCCTATCTCGGCCCCCTCCGAAGCGTGGAAGGGGTACCGCAAGGCGACCTGTCATCAATTCGGTTCAGGCTCAGGAGCTTCGGCTATCACAACGGGCTCAACGAGTACATGTGGTCGACCGCCGGCGTCGATGGGAATGAGATCGTGATCCGGTCGGGAGTCGCGAGCACCGGCTGCGAGGATGGCGACGAGGGCCGCTATCCCTTCTCACTGTCGCCCGGAGAATCGATCCTGACGATCGAGGCTGGCACGGACGACTGCGCACCGCGCGGTGCGGCACTGCCCGGGACCTGGCAGCGAACGCAGTGTTTGAATCCGGACAACTGGTGCCTCGGCGTCGTCGAGCCCGGTACGTATTCGTCGCAGTACTTCGACCCGGCCACGCAGCGTGGGGCGGCGACGCGGGCCGACTTCGGCGCCCTCGCCTACACGGTGCCGGCCGGCTGGGCCAACGCGGACGACTGGCCGTCGATGTACACGATCATGCGCGGTCCCTCGTACTCAGCCGGCGGAGTCAATGACGGCGCGGTTACGCCGGACACCATCACGCTCCTCGCCCGACCGTCAGCCGCGAGCCTCGACGCCTGCGCTGAGAAAGCAGAGCCCGGAGTCGGCACGGACCGAGCGGCGATCGCCGCGTGGATTCTCGCCCACCCTGGTCTCGTCGTGACGGAGCAGCCGGCCGTCACAATCGACGGACTGCAGGCGAGCGTGCTCGATCTGGCAATCGCGGACGACTGGACGGAGACCTGCGACCCGTCGAAGCCGTTCGTTGCGGCACCAGTCTTCATCGGCGACTACCACTGGGCGCTCGCGAAGGGCGACCGCATGCGAGTCGTCCTCGTCGACCTCCCGGCCGGGACCACGGTCGCGATCACCGTCGACGTCGAAGACCCGGCGACGTTCGATACGCTCGTCGGGGAGACCATGCCGATCATCGAGTCGTTCGACTTCAAGTAACCGACTCGGCTGCGACCCGCAACCAGTTCGCCTTGCCCGATCGGCCGCATACGGTCGATCGGGCTTGGTCCGTCAGCGGGTCCCGGCCGTCGCCTCGTGGTTGACCGGCTCTGGCTCATTCTCGACGAGCTCGAACTCCGTCCAGGCACACGATCCGCAGGCCCACGGACGGTTGAACGCATCGTCCTTCGCGGCGTCTGCCGCCGATGACCATGAGGCACGCGAATCGACGGCGCCGCACTGGGAGCACTTCCTGATCAGCTCGGGCATGTCCAGCCCTCCTGTTGCGAGATGGCTCGACGGTAGCCGCGGCCCCAGCGCGTCGACCTTTCGGCGGCCTCGCGAAACCTTGGAGACTCGTTACGAATCTGCGATCCCCGATCAGGCCGCGGTCAGTCGACCAGCTCGATCCGGATGCGCTTGTTGATCCGGCCCTTCGATTCGTAGCCGGTCACCCGGATCCCGCCGACCTCGCGGGTGTTGGCGACGTGGGTCCCGCCGTCGGCCTGGAGGTCGAGCCCGACGATCTCGATCGTCCGGATCTCCTCGATGCCCTCCGGCAGCAGGTTGATCTTCGTCCGGATGAGATCCGGGATCGCGAACGCCTCCTCGCGCGGCAGGACGTTGACCCGGACGTCGCGCGCCGCGGCCAGCTCCTCGTTGACCTTCGCCTCGATCTCGTCGACGAGCTCGCCGCTCATCCGCTCGAACTCGAAGTCCATCCGGCCGCCGCCCGGCTCCATGTTGCCGCCGGTCACGAGCGCGCCGTAGTCGCGCCAGACGACGCCGCAGAGGGCGTGAAGGGCGGTGTGGGTCCGCATCAGCGCGAAGCGGCGGGCCCAGTCGAGATCGACCGAGACGACGTCGCCGACCTCGGGCGGGCCGTCGCCGCCGGCCTCGAGCTCGTGGACGATATCGCCCGCCGCCTTCTTCGCACCGCGGACGGTCCACGAGCGGCCGTCGGACGGTCCGCAGCAGCAGCCCCCGGTCCGACGGCTGGCCGCCGCCGCCCGGGTAGAACACGGTCCGGTCGAGCACGACGAGCGGCGCCTCGTCCGGGCCCGTCGAGCGCGAGGACCCGGGCCTCGACGGAGCGGGCGTAGGCGTCCGAGTAGCAGAGCTGACCGGCGGGATCCACGGCGCCGAACGCTACTTGACGGTCAGCGTCCCGGTCATCGCCGCGGGGTGAACCTCGCACAGGAACGGGTAGTCGCCCGGAGCGAGCGCCGGAACCTGGTAGTCCTGCTTCGCCGGCCCGCTGAAGAACGCGGTGTCGCCGATGTCGACCGCCGCGCCGGTCGAGTCCTTGAGAACCCAGTTGTGGGGGCCCGTCGTGGCGTCCTGGTTGTCGAAGACGACGGTGAACGGCGTGTTCGCGGGACCCTCGAGCGTCGTCGGGCTCGAACCCGGTTGTGATAGCACCGTCCGGCGCAGTGACCGTCAGCGTCGCGGTGCCGCCGGACGGAGCCGCCGAGGCAGGCGCGCTGGGCGCGGCGCTCGGTGCCGCGCTGGGTGCCGCGCTGGGTGCCGCCGACCCGGACGGCGCGGCCGATGGCGAGCCCGAGCCCGAGGCAGCCGGCGTCGCCGACGGCGCCGGGGCGTACGTCCAGCCGGGCCCCGCGGCGCTGGAACACGCCGCGACGGCCAAGGCCGCGACGGCGATGAGGGCGAGGGCAGCGAGCGGCAGGCGGGGCATGATCGGGCAACCTCTTGTTGGTGCGCGGGCGGCGCAGGGAGTGTCGGAGCGAATCTACCCGCCGCGACCTGATCCTGTCGCGCTCAGCGATCCCCGGCGAGCCCGAGCCGGATCGCGACAGCGGCGGCCTCCACCCGGCCCGACACGCCCAGCTTGGCAAGGATGTTCCCGACGTGGACGCCGACGGTCTTCTGGCTGATGAAGAGCCGCTCGCCGATCTCGCGGTTCGTCCGGCCCTCGGAGATCAGGGCGAGGACCTCGTGCTCGCGCCGCGACAGGCCGAACGTGTCGGAGCGCGGCGCAGGTGCCTCGCCGACGACGCCGCGGACGAGGGCCGAGGGCGTCCCGCCTGTGATGGGCGCCGCGGGCGCAAGGCCATCCTCAGCCAGGAGCTCGTCGATGCCTTCGGGCAGGCGGATCATGGCTCGCCCCGCGAGCTCCCGCAGTTCGCGCAGCATCGGTCGGGCGGCGAGGCTCAGCGCGATCGTCGCGGCGGCCTGGAGCGGCGCCCGAGCCCGCGCCCGCGACTTGCGCCCCTCGCCGCTTTCGAGCATGGCCTCCGCCTCCCGCCAGCGCGCGCGGGCCACCTCGTACGGATTGCCGAGCTGGTGCCAGCAATCGGCGACCGACGCCCAGTCGGCCGCGTTGTCGCGGCCCTCCAGCCTGCCGCGATGGGCGGCCGCGGTGGCGAGATACGCATCAGCCTCGCGACGCGAGCCGATGGCGCTGGACACACCGGAGGCCTGGGCGGACGCCTGTGCCTCGGTCACGACCTGGGCGGCTCGCGATCGAGCGTTCGCCAATGCCGCAAGGTCGCGCCGCGCGCGAGCGTCGGCACCAGCGGCGGCGTCGACCTCTGCCACCGTCGCCGCCATCTTGGCGACCAGGCTCCAGTCCTCGGACCCATCGACGAGCTGCCAGCCCCGCTCGGCCGCCCGTCGGGCGTCGGCGTGGTCATTCCGCCATAGGGCGAACGACGCCGCCGCTCGATAGACCGGCACGCCGTGCTGCGAGTCCCGGACGGTCTCGAGCTCGAGAAGGAGCTGCCCCAGCAGGCGGCCCGCGTATTCGCCGGCCCGCGTCTCGATCTCGACGATCGCGAGACTGTCCACCGAATTCACGAACGCGACGCCGGCCGGGCTCCACTCGAGGGCCGTGGCGCTCAGCGCCCGCGACTCCGCCCAGCGACCGAGCAGGAACAGCGAATCCGCGGCGTTGCCCCGCAGGAAGTTGCCGTAGACCGCCTCGAGCCCCGCCCGACGGGTCGCCTCGATCCCCTCGTAGGCGACCTTGACGGCCTCCTCGCGCCGGCCGACGAGGTCGAGGACCGTCGTGAGGTTGGCGTAGACCCGGAACAGCTCGTCGTGGTCGGCGGCCTCCTCGGCCAGCGCCCGCGCCTCGAGCAGCAGCGCGACACCGGCCTCCGGATCGTCGCCCCAGCCGAGCGACACGCCGAGGGTCGTCGTCGCGTGGGCCAGCTGGGCTCGACCGTCCGGCTCCGCACGCCTCCGCGACACCGATCGCCTCTCGCGCCAGGCGCTCCGCGTCGGAGAACGTGCCCTCGAGCATCTTGACCTGGGCGAGCGCGGCGAGGACCGTCGCCCGCTCGACCGTCGGTTCGGCCGGGACGAGGGCGACGGCGCGTTCCAGCGCCGCGACCGCCCCGTCGCTGTCGCCGGCGGCCCGCCGGTAGCGCCCGAGCCGCTCGTGGAGCAATCCGAGGGCCGTCCGGTCGCGACGTTCGTCGAGCGTGCTCATCACGGTCTCGATGTAGGCCGTGGCCCGGGCCGGCCGGCCGGCGGCGAAGGCCGCCTCGGCGGCCCGGATCTGGAGCGGCGCGGGATCCGAATCGGCGTCGCCGCCCGGCTGCGGCTCGGCTCCTGGTTGGGCGGCCGCCCGCCCGTTCGGACCAATCGAGGACAGGGCGAGCTCGAGCGCGGTCAGTGCGTCGCCGGGCGCGTGGACGGCCTCGGCTCGTCCCGCGGCCGCGACCGCGGCGTCGTGGACCTCCGCTGTCGCGTGGGCCTCGTGCCAGTGCCATGCCGCCGCGGTCGGGTGGGCCGCCAGCCCGGCGGCCAGGGCCAGGTGGTGGCGATGCCGCTGACCTGGCAGCAGGTCCGCGACGACCGCCCGCCCGACGAGCTCGTGCCGGAAGTCGACCCCCGTCTCGCCGACCTCGATGAGCCCGTGCTCGACCCCCTCGGCCAGCCCGGCCGTGAGATCGGCGTCGATCGGTCCCTCGCCGCGGCGGGGAAGGCTCGACGAGCGCGGCGGCAAACGTCCCTCTGCGGTCAGCTCGTAGGCCGCGGCAACGTCGGCCAGCTCCGGGATCGTCAGCGGCCGGCCCGCCGGTGCGAGCAGACGGAGGAAGCGCCGGCACTCCGGGGATCGGAGCGCGAGGCGGGCGATGACGAGGTCCTCGAAGCGGCCGGTGAGCGAGGCCCCCGACAGCTCGCGCCGCGCCGCCACGAGTTCCTCGACGATGAGCGGAATGCCGCCGCTCCGCTCCGCGGCCAGGACGAGCGCCGATCCGGTCGGCCGCTCGCCCTCGATCCCCTGGATGAGATCGGCGAGCTCGTCGCGCCCCAGCGGCTCGATCCGGAAGCGCTCAGCCGGCCGACGCGCACCGGTCATGGCGACGACGTCGGCGGACAGCGGGTGGGATCGCGTCACCTCGTCCGGCTGATAGGACGCGACGAAGCAGACGCGATGCGGCCGCTGGACCTGGGCAAGGAACGTGGCGAAAGCCCGGGTGCCGGCATCGGCGTGATGGAGGTCCTCGAGGACGAGCATGACCGGCTGGCGTTCGCCCAGCCTGCCGAGGACCCCGAGGACGCCTTCGAGCAGTCGCGCCTGGCGCCGCTCCGCCGACGTGACGCTTGGTCTGGGGAAGAACGGCGCCGGCGCCCGCGAGCCTTACGTGGAGCTCCGGCATGAGCCGGAGGTGGTCCTCGACGCCGGGGCCCAGCAGCGTCACGAGGTCGTCGTCCGACAGAGCAGCAAGCGTCGGGCGAAGCGCCTGGAGGATCGGTGCGTACGGCTCATCGGTCCCGGCCGGCACGGACCGACCCCGTAGCACGGTGAATGGTTCGGCCAGGGCGGTCAGCCGGCTTGTCGCCTCGGTGAGGAACCGGCTGACGCCGACGCCGCCGGTGCCCTCGATCAGGACGGTCGTCGACACCCCCGCCGTGGCGGCCTCAAGCGCAGGGGCGAGCCTCGTGAACGCCGACTCGCGCCCCACGAACCGCGCGCTCGTGAAACCGGCGGACATGACCGCATTCTAGGCGCCGAACGGCAAGCCGGACGCAGCGTGGCGTGCGGGCCGAGCCATCAGTGGTTGTGCGGGGCCCGGCTGGCCTCCGAGGGACGTCAGGCGCGGGCGCGGGCCGCCAGGAATGCAGACAGGACGTCGCCGTCGACGTCGGTGCTTCCCCAGGCCTCGGCCGCGGTCGGGGAGGGCTCCTGGTTGACGACGTCGCCGAGCGTCATCTTGTGGATCCAGCCCTGGCGACCGTCGGGGCAGAGGACCAGCCAATACGCGCCGGATTTCTCGATGAGCTGGACCTCGTCGCCCTGGTCGAGCTGGCCGATGTCCGCCGATCGCAGCTCGTCCGGCGCGTCGAGCAGGCGGACGACCCGATAGCGGATCGTGCGGCGCTCGTAGCCGTCGGCGGGACCGACGCGGCCGTCCTCGAAGCTCATCCGATGGGGCGTCAGTGGGTTGCGCGCGGGATCGGCCTTGCGGGCCTCCAGGAGAGATGGCCGGCGCCAGCGCGGCATGCTTGCCTCGACATCGATGGGTGCGGGCACCCCGGTATTCCTGACCACGCCGCGGACGAGCTGGCCGGACGCGGCGACTGCAATGCCTCGGGCGGCATTCGCTTGGAGTACCTCGTCGGGTGCCGGAGGCTCCTCATCGCGGCGCTTCTTGCCGAAGATCGCGAAGGCCATCGCCATCGCCACGGCCCCGGTCGTCCCGACAAGGGTCGGCAAGAGGGACCGATACGGCGAGTCGCTTCCGAGTCCGAGGGTTTGCAGCGCAACGGCCAGCGCGCCCCAGCCATCGCTCCCGGATCCGGCTCCTGCATCCGTCGTGGCGTTGCCGGGCGTGCCGCCCGCGGGACCGGCCGTGCCACCGATGCCGGTGCCGCCCGCGGGACCGGCCGAGCCGGCGCCGCCCGTGCCCGGGCCGCCGGCGATTGTGTTTCCTTCCCCGGGCGAGTCGCCGGGTCGCGAGCCGGGGTCGCTTGAACCGGGAGCTCCGGGGCCGCCGCTGCCGGTACCCGGGCCGCCCGATGGATCACCGTCGCCGGGCGTGCCGCCGCCGCCGGGGGCGCCGCCTGGATCAGGATCGGCGCTGCTCCCCGGCGTGGGGAGTCCGTTCGCAGGCGGCGTTGACGTCGGTTGCGGGGTTGAGGCCGGCGTCGGTGTCGGGCCGGGCGGCTGGGTGGTCGGGTTCGGCGTTGGCGCGGTCGTGGGCGCCGGCGTCGGGGCGGGCGTTGGCGCCGGCGTCGGCGCCGGTGTGGGCGCAGGTGTTGGGACGGGGGTCGGCGCCGGCGTGGGGGGCGGCGGATCCTCGATCGTGACCGTCCCGCCGTCGGCCGTCGCGACGAAGCGCCGCGTATCGGCGGCCTCGAACACGATCTCATGGACGCCGACCGGCAGCTTCGTCGAGAACCGGTGCTCGACGCCGTGCTTCCAGTCCGTGCCGCCGTCGCCGCTCATCGCATGGGCGGACCCGTCGATCAGGACCCGGACGTAGTCGGGAGCAGAGCCCTCACGGTTCCGATACGTGACGGTGAAGGAGATCGTCGTCTTCGACGTGCCCGTCCGCGGTCCGGCGGAGGCGTCCAGCAGCTTCGTCGGGCCCTCGCCGGCGCCTGCGGGCAAGGCGATCGCCAGCACGAGCAACACGGCTGCTGCGACCGCGCGAAGCATCGCCCCGGCTCCTCGCGATGCCTGTTGAACACGAATGAACGACAAGAGATAAGGCCTCCGCTCCGGGCATGGTCACCCAGTGCTTGCCAAACCATGCCGGGCTGAGCGGGGGGTCGCTATGGTACGGGTTTCCCACTCGCCAACCCCTAACGCGGGAAGGCGCGTCGCGAATCGGTGCCGACCGACACCGGAACGCGGATAGTACGGTGGACTGCGGTGTGGTCCGTGGCCCAGTCGGCCGGATCGACGTGACCCGATGGGGTCATTGGCCGGAGGCCCTCCCGCCGCCACGATGGACGCATGCAGCTGATCCAGTCGACGCACGCGCTGCGGCCGGCTCGTGGGCCACTCCTCCTCGGCACCGTCGTCGGCGGTGTCCTCCTGGTCGGCGGCCTCGCGCTCGGATGGCTGGCCTTTGCGACGCCGATCGTCCGTGGACTCACTCCGAGCGTCGTCAGGCCCTCGCCCGATCAGATGCTCATCGGCGGCCTGGTCTGGGGGCTGTCGCTGGTCCTCCCGCCGTGTCTCGCGATCGTCGGCGACGATCCGCCTTTCGGTCGTCGCGGCGGCGGTGCTCCGGCGCCCGAATACGGGGCTGGTCGGAAGCGTTGCCGACGCACTCGGCGACGAGTATGTCGTCGCACCATCCGTTCGCCTACCGGACGGCAGGCTCATCCGCAACCTCGTCGTCGGTCCGTACGGCGTCGCGATCATCGGCGAGCTGCCGAGCCCGAAGAACCTCCGGCGTCACGGCAACTCCTGGGAGATTCGGCGCATGGACGGCCGATGGGCACCCCTCGAGAGCCCGCTCGAGCATGCGACTCGCGACGCAGAACGCATCCGCCACTGGCTGGCCACCGAGGATCGCGACTTTCTCGTCAAGGTCTACTCGGCCGTAATCGTCGGGGACCAGCCCATTGCCCGGACAGCCGCCTGTGCGGCCCTGACTACTGATCAGATTCCAGCCTGGCTGGCATCGCTGCCGCCGCAACGCTCCCTGAAGGCGGACCGGCAGGCCGACATCGTCGAACGGATCAGCTCGATCGCCTGAGGCGCCTCAGCCGGCGACCGGGAGGATGAGGACGTACTGGCCGTCCATGCCCGGATAGCGTCCCGTCGGCCGTCGCCAGGGGAGGAAGTCCTCCTCGAGCTGCTTCGGCGTGATCCGCGCATTCGGGCCGCGAGAGGCGCCCCAGATGCTGCTGATCCGGGGATACCAGGGATCGCTGACGTACAGGTGGGTGACGGTCATCTCGCCCGGTCCGGCCGGGTCGGCGGTCGATTCGTAGCCGTGCAGGACCCACGAATGCGCGCCGCGCCAGACGAGGAGGCCCGCCGGACGGCCGGTGGCCCGGATCGCCCGGACCGCTCGCTCGATGGCCTTGCCCCGGGTCGGTGCTACGACCACCTCGTACTTGCCGCCGCCGAGCTGCTCGAGGCCGCGGGCCCAGCCGAGCGGTTCGGTCGCGCCTTTGCGCGCCTTCGACAGGGACTCCGCCAGGTCGTCGATGCGCGCCTGGGTCCGTGTCGAGCGATCGTCGATCGCGCCGGTGATGTTGAGCATGATCTGCATCGCCGCGCTGACGCACTGGTCCTTCGTTGCCTGGCTGACGAAGTCGCCCTTCCGGTAGAGGTTCATCGCCAGGACCGGCTCGGGCGTCGGGGTCGGGCTGGGCGCGGGTGTCGCGCTGGGCGTCGGTGACGGCGTCAGCGTCGGGCTGGGGGTCGGCGCCGGGGTCGGCGGGGCAGTCGCGCGGATCGCCGGCGAGAGCCGCCGCGGCGGCGATCGATGGCCGTCCGGTGACACCGGCAACGCCGCCCGCCTCCGTCGCGCCGATGCAGGCAGACAGGCTGACGATGGCGATGCCGAGCACGCCGGCGATGGCGACGCTGTGCGGCGGGCGGGAGGACCGGCGAAGCGAGGTGGTCATGACGGCTCGTGCGGAGACGCTCGGCGGCGGCCGGCTGGGGCGAGATCATCGCACGGAGCTGCAACTTCGTCGCCGAACGGTCGGGACGTGCGCGGACTCGGAGAGGGGCATTGGTGGTAGGGGAGCCAGGACTCGAACCTGGAACCAGCGGGATATAAGCCCACCGCTCTAACCAATTGAGCTACTCCCCCGTCGCTCGATCCTACACCGCGGCGCGTCCCTGCTCCAGAGCGCCGGTCGTGGAAGGCGCCTAGGACTCGCCGTGCCCGAGTATGCGGCCGGCGAGCGCTCGGAGGCTGAGCGGCCTCGGGTGGAGGGACGGCATCTTGTCCGCGGGGGTCGCCGGGTGGGCTGCTTGCTGACCGGTCAGGCCGCCGCCGGGGAGGTATGAGCGGGCGGGAAGCGAGGCGGCCAGGTCACGCTCCTCGGGCGTCATGACGGCCTCGATGGGCAGGTCATCCGGATCGAACGGGCGCGGCGCCTCCACGACCTCGATGACCGGGCGCGCGTACGCAGGAGCTCCGTAGAGCTTTGGGAGCGCGACGTGCTGCTCGTCGATTGCCACTCAAGTCCTCGAGAAGGTTTCCAAGGCCGGATACCCGACCGTGGTGATCATATCGGGCGGAGGGTACCGTGGAATGGTACGAATGGGCTATACGTCTGACGGGGACATAACAGGGAAGTGGTGCGGCCGGGCACAAATACGCTCGTTTCGCTGCCCGCTCGCCTCAAACGAATAGCGGCTTCATTACCTGGACCGCCACGACGAGGACCAGATAGCAGATAGGAACTGCGGCGAAGAAGCCGAGCGCCGCGCTCCACGGCGTCCTGACCGACCGATGGCCGGATCCGGTCGGCTGCGGGACGACCAGGTACGTCACGAAACTGCCGCTGACCAGGACGACCGCGATGTAGAGCGCGACGAGCGGCGACCCGCAGGTCGCCGCCGGGCAGGTTCGCGCCTCGGCTGATCGCTACGTCGTAGGCGAGATACGCCGCCCCCAGCACGACTGCGACGACGAGGCTACTGAGGACGGCTCGGACGACGGGTCGCGGAGCATGGCGGAACTGGCGCCAGCGGACCTCGGCCCACGAACGGTGTCTGACCGGCGGCCGCGGCGGGGTCATCCGTCGCCTTGGCCGAGGATCGTCAGGCGCGATCTGGGCGGCAACGATCTCCGGCGTGTGCGCCGCCAGCAGCTCGACGGCACCCGCGAACCGCTCGATCTCCGCCTCGGTGGTGAAGAAGCCGACGCTGATCCTGATCGCGTCCAGCGACGGGACGGTCCTCGCGATCGCGAACACGCGGGAGCCGAGCTCGTCGAGCGCGGCGTCGGCGCTCCAGCCGCCGATGCGGAAGGTGACGAGCGTTCGCCATCCGTTCGCGAGGGGTAAGGAGCTCGACGCCCGGAATCCCAGCCAGCCGCTCCGCCGTGGCGCGAGCGAGGGCGGTCCCCCGCGCGTGGATCCACGGCAGCCCGACATACATCGACAGCCAGCCGCAGCTTCTCGCCAGCGCGACGATCGACGGTCGGTGATGGTTCGAGGCCTCGAATCGTCGGGCGTTCGGATGGAGCTTCGCGACGCCGTCCAGGCCGATCGATTCGAAGCTGAAATGGCCGACGTTGCTGGTCGCCGCCCGCTCGACCGCCGCAGGCGCGACCCACAGGGCGCCCGTCCCCTCCGGACCGAGCAGCCACTTCTCGCCTGCGACGGCGTAGAAGTCGGCGCCTGTCTCTGCGACGGATACGGGGATCGCCCCGACCGCCTGCGCCCCGTCGATCGCGACGAGCGCCCCCCGCTCGTGGGCGATAGCGGCGATCCGATCGACCGGCAGGCGGGCGCCGGTCGTCCACAGCACGTGCGATAGCGACACGAGCTTCGTCCCCGGCAGGATCGCGGCCTCGAAGGCCGCGACCGTTCGGTCGTCGTCGCCCCCGTCGCCGATGTCCGCGATGCGGAGCTCGACCCCGAAACGATCGCGGACCGCGACGAGCGGCCCGAGTCCGCCGGCGTGCTCCTGGCTAGTCGTGACGGCGCCATCGCCCGGCCGCCAATCGACCGCCCACGTCGCGATGTTCATCCCGTCGGTCGTGGCATGGGTGATGGCGATCGAATCGACGTCGGCGCCGATGATCGCCGCGATCCCGGCACGCGCCTCCGCCATCCGCTCGAGGAAGATCCCGAAGTAGTCGGGATGGGCGCGGCCCGTTCGGAGCTCCCAGCCCGCGACCTCCTCGGCCGCCGCCGCGGACTCAAGCGGGATCGGACCGGCGGAGCCGGTGTTCAGGTAGATCCCGGCGCCGAGGGCAGGTAGTGCCTCCCGCACCGCCGCGAGCTTCTCCGCATCGGGCATGAACGGGGCGACCACCGCCGTATGATACCGACGATGCCGCCCCAGCCAGCAGACGAGCGCTCGGACCGACCCGGCACGATGAGCGGTCTCGCCCGTCCGGAGATGCTGGCGTCGACCGAGTGGCTCGCCGATCAGATCGGGCGGCCGGAAGTTCGTGTCCTCGACGTTCGCTGGCGACCCGACGGCAGCGGACGGGCGCGTGCACGCAGCCGGCCACATCCCGGGCGCGGTCCACCTCGACTGGCGGGCGGAGCTGATCGACCCGTCCGAGACCGGCGATGCGCTGCTCCTCGCGGGCCCCGAGCAGGTCGCGAACGCACTGGCCCAGGCCGGCATCACGGACGGCACGACCGTCGTCACCTACGACGACACGATCGGCCTGTTCGCGGCCCGGACCTGGTGGAGCCTGCGCGTCTATGGCTTCGAATCAGTCCGGATCCTCGACGGCGGCTATCCCGCGTGGGTCGAGGAGGGCCGGCCCGATTTCGAATGCGGTCGATTCCTCCGACCCTGGGTCGCTTCACGCCTCGGGCCCAACCCCGGATGCGCCTGACGACCGGCGATGTGCGCGCGCTCCTCGGCTCACCTGACGTGTGTCTCATCGACGCCCGGGCGCCCGCCGAGTACCGCGGCTTCGAGGGCAATACCAAGCGGCTGGGGCACATCCCGGGAGCGACGAACGTGCCGGTCGGCGGCGATGACGCGGCCCGGCAGCCAGCACTTCAGGAGTGGCAGCGAGCTCCGCGACATGCTCCTGAAGGCGAACGTCGCGCGCGGCCGCCGGATGGTCTGCTACGACGGCTCCGGCGTCGCGGCGGCGAAGCTCGCCTTCGCCCTCACGCTCCTCGGCCACGACGACGTCGCCGTCTACGACGGCGGCTGGTCCGAATGGGGCAACCGACTGGACCTACCCGTAGATCGGTAGCTGTCGCGGTAGCCGTCAGTCACGGGTGACTCAACTTTGCCCGCTTGGTCCGGCTGGCGGACCAACGGACGAACGGAGACCACGTCGGCGGTCATTTGGTCCGGCTGGCGGACCAACGGACGAACGGGGACCACGTCGGCGGTCATTTGGTCCGGCTGGCGGACCAACGGACGAACGGAGCACGTCGGCGGTCACTTGGTCCGGCTGGCGGACCAACGGACCTGAGACGTCGGCGGCAGTCCGGCTGGCGGACCAACGGCCATTCGACCCGGCCCCGCCGGGTCAGGACGCCTCGGAGGCCCCCGCTTCGCCGGATCGGTCGAGGCCGGTCCACGGGTCGACGGCCTGATGCGGGGCGAGGATCTGGGCGCGGTTGTGGTTGAAGGCAACCATCGGCGCGGTGAGCCGCGCCTCGCCGACCGTGTCCGACCAGTACGTCGCGTCGGTGACGGGGATGAACGTGCCGGTCAGCTCCGACAGGGCCTCGTGGAGGTCGCGCTCGGGCATGAGATGGATCCGGCCGGTGATCTTGAACGGCGGGATCGAGATCAGCGCCATCTCGGGCACCTTGGGCGTCCGCAGGTCCGGCCGAGGCTCGACCTGCGTTTCGGAGACGGCGAAGAGGACCGACGCGAGGTTGACCTGCGCGAAGTCTGTCCGGACCGCGATGTTGTGGGCGCCGTACTCATCGACCGTCGCGGTCGCGACCACGAGGAACGGTTCGTCGGCCTCATTGAGGATGTCGGTGAGCCGTCGCTGACGGGTCCGGATCGTGCCCCGCACGACGAAGGCATCCGTGTAGAGCGTGAGGGCAACCTGCGAGGGCTCGCTTCCCACCATCATCGGGTCGAACATGGGGCAAGCATACGACGCGCGCGCGGCCGCATCGTCGCCCGGTGGGACTACTTCCTGGCGCCCGCGGTCACCAGGTGCTCGCCGCCGTGCTGGAGGTCCTCGTACAGGGCACGAACGGTCTCGAGCGTATCGATCTCGTCGGCGGGCTTGTCCGGGCGGAGTGATGCGATCCGCGGGAAGCGGAGCGAGAAGCCCGATTGATGGCGGGTCGAGCGGACGATGACGTCGAAGGCGACCTCGACGACGACGGTCGGTTCGACCTGGCGATACCGTCCGAAATGGCCGATCGTGTGGGCCTCGAACCAGCGGGTCATCTCCGCGATCTCGGCGTCGGTCAGGCCGCTGTACGCCTTGCCGATCGTCACGAGCCGGTCGTTTTCGGTGTCGCGGACGGCGAACGTGTAGTCGCTCAGGACGCCGTGGCGCTTGCCGTGGCCGACCTCGACGCCGACCACGACGCAATCGATCGTCGCGAGGGCCTTCTTCATCTTGAGCCAGCCGAGACCGCGCCGGCCGGGCGAATAGCCGCTCGCCGGGTCCTTGACCATCAGCCCCTCGTTGCGCCGGGCGCGGGCCGCGGTGAACGCCGTCTCCAGGTCGTCGACCGAGTCGACCCGGATCAGGTGGGATCGGGCGAACCCGCCGCCTTCGTCGGCGGACGGCAGATCGATCGCGTCGAGGCGCCGGCGTCGCTCCTCGAGCGGCTCCCGGAGGAGCGCGTCGATCCGGCCGTTGGTCGGGTCGCCGACGCCGAGAAGGTCGAAGGCCACGAAGATCACCGGGACCTCGGCCCGGATCTCGGCCGACGGCGACTTGCGCCCGAGCCGCGACTGGAGGGACTGGAACGGCAGCACGGCGCCGTCGCGGTAGGCGAGCAGCTCGCCGTCGAGGATCCCGTCCCAGCTGAGCGGCACGGCCGCCTCGACGACCTCCGGAAACTGGCCGCTGACGTCGTGGAGGTCGCGGCTGTAGAGCCGGACGTCGCGGCCCTGCTTGTGGAGCTGGGCCCGGATCCCGTCGTACTTGTCCTCGACCCAGACCTCCGGCCCGAGCCGGCCCAGGATCTCCGCGGCGTCCTCCGCCGGCGAGGCGAGCATGAACTTGATCGGATGGAAGACCGCCAGGCTCGCGTCGCCGAGCCGGTTCTCGCGGGCGAGCATCGCCAGCTGCCCGACGTCGCCGGTCAGCATCCCGGCCCACTTGACTTCGTCGAGCGGCCGGTCGTATGCCTTGGCGATCGCCGCCTCGACGAGGCCCTCCCGAAGGCCGATCCGAAGCTCGCCCGACAGGACCTTGACGATGTACTTGGCGGTCAGCGGGTCGGAGCGGGCGAACAGGTCGCGGAGGATCGCGCCCTTCGCCGCCGGCCCGGACGCCGCCTCGATTGCGGCGTAGGCCTGGGCGACCTCGGGCAGCGTCGGCGAGACCTTCGGGTCCGGGGCATGGCCGGCGGCCGACAGGACGTCGGCGACCGCCATCCCCAGGTCCGACGAGCGGTCGTAGGCCTCGCCCAGGGCCGATCTCGGCACCCCGGCCAGGTCGGTGACCGTCGAAACGATCGCCGCCCAGCCGAGCCCGGCCGCCCGCTGGTCGGCCTCCGGGAAGGGGCGGCCGGTCAGGAAGACGGCCGCAATCGGCAGCTCGTCGGGGCGCAGGTCGGCGAGGTAGTCGGCGAGGAGGGCCGTCTTCTCGGAGGTGCGGGTCGTGGCTGCGACGCGCTCGGCCAGCTCGCTCCAGCGACGCATGGCCGGGATGGTATACCGTCACCTCGAAATGGCTCACCGCAGCTGGTTCCCGGAGGCACTGGTCGGGACGAGCATCGTCCTGCGGCGCCACGTGCCCGCGAACCTTGCCCAGTTCCTGCGCTGGTATTCCGACGGCGAGGTCGCCCGCCTGACCCGCTACCAGGACGGCCCGATGCGACCGGAGGAGATCGAGCGGTTCTTCACCGCCCGGGCGCTCGGTCCTGAGTCGCTGTCACTGGCCGTCCACATCCGCGACACGAACCGGCTCATCGGGACCTGCGCCCTGTCGCAGCTCGACAGCGACAACGGCTCGGCGCTCTACCACATCACGATCGGCGAGAAGGACATGTGGGGCCGGGGCTACGGCACCGAGGCGACGAGGCTGATGCTCGACCACGCCTTCGGGACGCTCAACCTCCACCGAATCGGGCTGTCGGTCTTCTCGTTCAACGAGCGCGCGATCCGGTCGTATCGGTCGTGCGGCTTCGTCGTCGAGGGCCGGGCGCGCGAGGCGATCTGGCGCGACGGCCGGTGGTGGGACGAGATGTCGATGAGCGTCCTCCAGTCCGACTGGGCGGCGCAGCGTGGGGCCGCCGCGGGCGACGCGGCCGACGGGGCCGAGCGACGCGGCCGCCACGACGGAGCAGGGCGGGCGCTGGAGCAGCGGCGCGCCTGCCGCCGGGATCCTCGGCCGCCGGCGATGAGCTCCACCGGGCCGGCGGCCGAAGCCGCACGGGCCGACTTCCGCGAGCTGATGGAGGCGAAGGGCCATGCGGTCGACAACGCGCGGGCAGCCGTCGCGCGGCTCGAGGCGGCCTTCGCCGCGGGCGACCTGGAGCGCACCCCAACGCTCGACCAGTTCCTCGCCGACCTGATGATCGCGCTCGAGCAGGACGAGGGCCAGAAGCTCGGCGGCAAGAGCGCCGAGGCGGCGCGGTTCATCCTCCGCGCGATCGACCGCGAGCTCGACAACGCGTAGGCCGGTCTGACGAAGGCCGCGCCGCGGGCTTGACTCTCGACCTACCCGAGGGTCCACGATGCCGTCGTGGATGACGACCTGCTGTCGATCGGGCGGTTCGCGCGGCTCGCCGGGCTGAGCGTCGGGGCGCTCCGGCACTACGACGAGCTGGACCTGCTGCGGCCTGCGGAGGTCGACACGTTCACGGGCTATCGGCGCTATCGGCGGGAACAGCTCGAGACGGCCCGGGCGATCGCCCGGCTCCGCGAGCTGGAGCTGCCGCTCGACGAGATCCGCGAGGTCCTCGGCGATCGACGACCCGGCCGAGCGCGCCCGGCGCCTCGCGCTACACCGAGCCCGCATCGAGGCGCGGACGTACCGCCTCCAGCGCGTCCTTCACCACGTCACCCAGCTATCGAAGGGAGAACCGATCGTGTCCAGGCCACCCGTCGCCCCAGACCTCGACCAGGCCACTCGGCGCGCGCTGGCGGTCGGGCTGTTCAACTACACGTGGACGCTGCTCGAGAACCCGAACCGCACCGCCGAGCAGGACGACGAGATGCTCCACGCCGCGCACGCCTCGCGCTACCACTGGGGCGAGGTCGGCGAGGGGGTCAACCTCGCCCGCGGCGAGTGGCAGGTCTCGCGGGTCTACGCCGTCCTGGGCCGCGGCGAGCCGGCGCTCTACCACGCCCGACGTTGCGTCGAGATCAACGAGGCGAACGCCGACGGCCGCGAGGACTGGGACCTCGGCTCCGCGTACGAGGCGATGGCCCGGGCAAGCGCCGTCGCCGGCGACCGCGCCGCGAGCGAGGAGTGGAAGGCAAAGGCGGTCGCCGAACTGGCGACGATCAAGGACGCTGAGGACCGCCAGGTTCTGGAACAGGACCTGGCAACACTTCCGTGAACGGGCGGCTCGGGGCGCGAAGGGTGGCGCCGAGTATGCCGACAACCGCGACCGCCACGACGCCGACCCCGACGAGCTGTTGCGGGGTCAGCCGCTCTCCGAGCAAGACAAAGCTCGCGACGAGCCCGAACGCCGGGATCAGGTAAAACGACGCTGCAGCGATCGACGCCGGCACATGGCGCAGCGCCGACAGGTACAGCCAGTACGCGACGGCGTAGTAGAGGAGACCGGAGAGCGCGGCGCTCAGCCAGCCGACGCCGTGATGGCGAGGATGCCGTCGAACGCGCCGCCGATCGCGAAGGCTGCGGTCACGCCGACGATGACCAGCAGCGCTGCGAGCTGCTGCCGGGCGACGATCGGAACCGTTCCATCGGCGGTTCCGATCAGCCGTCGCGCGATGATCGTGTACACGGCGCAGCAGGCCACGCCGGCCAGGGTGAGGAGCACCCCGACAAGCCCGCCGGCGACGCTCGGGTCGACGACGAGGATCGCCATGCCGGTCGCGGCGAGGAGGGACATCGCCACAAGACGCCGGCCGAGCGGCTCCCGGAGGACGAGCGCGGCCAGGAGCAGGATGAGGATCGGCTCGGCGGCCCAGAGCAACACTGACAAACTCGCGGAGATCGACACGAGCCCGAGGAGCCCGAGCAGGTACGCGGCGCCCGGATTCAGCACGCCGAGCCACGTCAGGAGCGGCGGCACGCCCGGCGTCCGCCAGGAAATGCCGCGCCAGCGCATGAGGATCGCCAGCGCGGTGACGCTCACGGCCAGCTGAACGGTTAGCAGGAGGAGCGGCGGAAGCTCGGCTACGGCTCGTTTGCTGACGACGGTGGCGAGTCCCCAGGACGCCGCGGCCCCGATCAGGGCGACGGCCGACCACCTGGGTCGGGAGAAACGGTCCATCGATCGACTCCGGTCCGGACTGTTGACGAAGGCAGGATCAGTCCCGACCTGGCGGCTCTTCGTCACAGCAGGCGTAGCCGGGCACGCGGGCGCGGGCGCGGCGGCGTCGGAGGCTCGACATCGGTCGAGTCTAGTCCTCCGTGCGGGCTAAACTTCAAGTCCACCCACGACGCCCCGGAGGCCCACGCAGCCCATGTCGACGCTCAATCTCGGGATCCTGCTCTGGAGCCAGGGGGCCACGTGGCCCGAGATGCTCGACGCGGCCAAGACGCGTCGACCGCCTCGGGTACGAGCATCTCTGGACGTGGGATCACCTCTACGCGATCTTCGGCGACCCGTACCAGCCGATCTTCGAGGGCTGGGGGTTGCTCCACGCATGGGCCCGCGAGACGGAGCGGACGAGGCTCGGTCTGCTCGTCGGCGCCAACACGTTCCGCAATCCGGGTGTCGTGGCCAAGCTCGCCGCGACGCTCGATCACGTCAGCGACGGGCGGGCGATTCTCGGCATCGGCGGAGCATGGATGGAGCCCGAGCACCAGGCCCACGGGATCGAATTCGGCACAGGGTTCGGCCAGCGCCTCGACTGGCTCGACGAATCCGTCGCGGCGATGCGGGCCCTCCTCGGCGGCGAGGAGGTCACCTCGCAGCCCGGTGGCCACTACTCCTTCGACCACCTTCGCCACCAGCCGCTCCCGCTTCAGACGCGCCTGCCGATCATGATCGGCGGTTCGGGCGAGAAGAAGACCCTCCGGACGGTCGCCCGCTACGCGGACATATGGAACGCGATGGGTCCGGTCGAGGTCATGCGCCACAAGATCGAGGTCCTCCGCCAGCACTGCGAGGACGTCGGGCGGGACCCGGCCGAGATCGAGTTCACGCTCGGCATCAAGGCGACGATCCGCGACTCGGCCGAGGAGGCCGATCGGGTCTGGAAGGCCGCGATGGAGCACAACCGAACCCCGCTGGCGAATGTCGAGGACGACGACACGTTCTGGAACGGCACCCCGGAGCAGCTCGCGGAGAAGCTCGGGCCCTACTTCGAGATGGGCTTCCGCACCGCGATCTCGGAGCAGCCGGCGCCGTACGACACCGAGACGTTCGAGCGCCTGATCGGCCAGGTCAAGCCGCTGGTCGAGGCCGGATCGAGCTGACGTGGCGCGCTTCCTCGGCAGCGCCCGCGGACGGCTCCTGGCCGTCGTCGATACGAAGTCGGCGCTGGACGCGATCGTCGTCGCGCTCAAGGAGGCGGGGATCGCCCCCGAGGCGATCGAGGTCTTCACCGGCGAGGATGGGGCGAAGGCCTTCGATGGCCGCGGCGAGCGCAACGGCCCCGCTGCCCGGCTGCTCCGAACGGTCCAGTTCACGCTCATGGACCAGATGCCGGACTTCGCCTACTACGAAGCGGCAGCCCGCGAGGGTCGGTTCGTCATTTCGGTCCAGGCCCGAGGCGATGCGCAGACGAAGCGCGCCGTCGAGATCTTCCGCGAGCACGGCGCCCACTTCATCAATCGGTTCGCCCTCTTCCAGACCGAGGAGTACGAGCGCTGGCACGGCAAGGAGCCCGACCTGCCGGGGTTCATGCGGCGCTGACGTTCAGCCGCGCTAGCCGCGAACCGCCGCCAGGATCCCCGCTATTTCATCGGCCGACGGGAGCCGGGGGCTGTTGGCGATGGCGGCGTCGTCGAGGGCGTCGGCGACGATGGACGCCTCGAGCTCTTGGCCGATGCCGAGCTGCAGGAGCGTCCGCCGCTGGCTGACCCGCTCGAGGAACGCCTCGAGGCCGGCGATGGCCGCCGGCGCTGCCTCGGCCGGCGGGTCCTGCGGACTCGCCAGCGACATTGCGACGGCGATCAGCGCCAGCTCCCGCTCTCGGACCTCGAGGTACGTCGCGAAGACCTCCGGCAGGACGGTGGCCAGCGCGGTGCCATGGGGCAGCTTCCCGCGCGTGCCGAGGGCGTGGCCGATCGCGTGGACGGCCCCGGTACCCGTGCCGCTCGCCTGGCCGAGGCCCGCGAGGTGGGCGGCGACCAGCAGCTGGCTCCGCGCCTCCAGGTTCGCGCCGTCCTCCACGGCCCTGGGCAGCCACTCCGCCACGGTGCGAATGACGGACAGCGCGATGGCCTCGGCGAACGGGTTCGGGTTGCGCGACAGGAGGGACTCGAGCGAGTGGGTCATCGCGTCGACGCCGGTCGCAGCGGTCGGCCCGGGCGGCAGGCCCAGGGTCAATTCGGGATCCAGCACCGACGCGACCGGCAGCACGCTCGGATGGCCGACGTACGCCTTGCGCCCGGCGGCCTCGTCGGTGATCACGCCGTAGGTATTGGTTTCGGCGCCCGTACCGGCGGTCGTCGGCACGGCGACGAGCGGCAAACCGTGAAGGAGCCGCGGGTCGTGGAAGCCGAGGGTCAGGACGTCGCCCTCGTTGCGGACGTGGAGCGACACCGCCTTCGCCGTGTCCATCGATGACCCGCCGCCGACGGGAACCACGACCGTGCCGTGCGTCCCGAACGCGGCCAGCGCCGCGCTCCCCCGCTTCACGGACGAGGTCCCGGGATTCGGCTCGACCTCGTCGAATACGCCGATCGCGATCCCGCCTGCTTCGAGAGCCTCGCGCACGACATCGATGACCCCGGCCGAGGCGACCCCGGCATCGGTCACGATGAACGCCCGACGTCCGCCGGCCTCCCGGACCAGATCGGGCAGCTGGGACACGGCGCCGCGGCCGAACCGGATCCGGTCGCGCACGACCAGGTCGAGCGTGCGATCGGCCAGGTCCATCAGGCCACCACCGTATCGGTCGAGGTGTCGCGGCGGATCGTCAGCCAGCGCCGGCAGCCGGCCGCGTGGAACCAGCGCTCGGTCGTCACGCCGTCGGGGTTTTCGAACATCCAGACCTCGTCGAAGTTGCGCGCATCGTCGCCTTTGATCGTATCGGGTACCGGACGCCGCTCGCCGCCGAACGCGAACTCGTCGATGCGGGTGCGGGCCGCAACGGGGACAGGTCAGCCAGAGCATCAGCGCGTCCCCGTCGAGCCCTGGTCGGCGAGGACATGGTCGCGGGCGAACCGATCGAGCGCGAACGGCGCGATGAGCTCCGGCGGCCGGCCCGTCGCGATGAGCTCGGCCATCGCCTCGCCTCCAGCGGGGATCGCCTTGAAGCCCCACGTCCCCCAGCCGGTGGTCACGAGGAAGCCGTCGACGCCGGTGAACGCCCATGATCGGCGAGAAGTCGGCCGAGATGTCGCAGCTGCCGGCCCACTGGCGAAGAATTCGCATGTCGCGCAGGAACGGCAGCAGGTGGCTGACCTTGTACGAGTAACTGCGCAGGGCGGCGAACGACGACTGGCGCGAGTACGACGGCTGGCTGTCGAATTCCGCCCCGATCAGCATCTGGCCGCGCTCGGTCTGCGACACGTAGCAGAAGAGCTCGGTGTCGCTGACGATCTTCTCGAACCCCTGGGCGTAGTTGTTGGTGACGAACGCGTGGAGTGGGTGCGTCCGGATCGGCAAGCGAACGCCCGCCTTGGCGGCGAGAGCCGTCACCCGACCGCCGGTCGCACTCAGAACGATGCCCGCGGCGATCGGGCCGCGCGATGTCTCCACCCCGACGACGCGGTCGCCGTCCCGGAGCAGGCCGGTAACCGGCGTGTGCTGGATGACGTGGACGCCCTTGGCCATCGCCCCACTTGCGAATGCCCAGGCGACGCGGTCGTGGCGGGCGGTTGCTGCCTTGAGATGGTGCGATGCCCCCAGGACCGGGTAGCGGCCACCCCCGGTCAGATCGATCTGGGGGACCATCTCCTTGATCTCGGCCGGCGTGACCATGACCGTTTCGGCGCCGCAGGCCGTGTTGAGGAGGCACCGGGCGCGCTCGGCGCGAAGCGCCATCTCGGTGTGGGCGAGCCAGATCAGGCCCTTCGTCTGGTGGAGGATCGCGGCGCCGGTCTCGTCCTCGAGCGCCGCGTACATCTCGAGGCTGTGCTCGTAGAAGCGGATCGCCTCCGGGATCCCGTAGTTCGCCCGGATGATCGTCGTGTTGCGGCCGGTGTTGCCGGACGCGATGTAGTCGGCCTCGATCACCGCGACGTTCGACATCCCGTGGCGGGTCGCGAGGTAGTACGCGGTTGCCAGTCCGTGGCCGCCGCCACCGACGATCACGACGTCGTAGGCCGACTTCGGCTCGTCCCAGCGCAGCGGCTGGAGCGTGTCGACGAGCTCGCCCACGTCGCTCATCCCAGGCGCCCGGCCAGCTCGTCGGCGTAGGCCGCCTGGGCGAGGAGCAGCGCGCCGCCCGTCACCCGGAGCCACAGCTTCGCCGGCACGCCGGCGACCGACCCCTGCGCGACGGTGGGCCGATCCGCCGGCAGCGGCCACTCGATCCGCGGCAGGACCCACTCCGCGAATTCCTCGGGCGGTCAGCCATGCTCCGACGAACCCGGCCTCCTCCTCGACGATCGCGTGTTCGTCGTCGATTTCGACCCGCCGCGCGCCGACCGCGAACGCGTCGTCCGGGGCGAGGCGCAGGACGGTGACGTCGCGGTCGCCCCACCACGACGCCCGATCCAGCGCCTCCGGGTCCGCGACGACCCGCAGGCCGGGCATCGGCTCAAGCGCGGGCACGATGGCCCTCCGGGTCGTAGAACGGCGTCGTTGCGACGACGGCCTCGCGGCCATCGATCTCGACGCGATCGGGGAACGGCGTCCGCTTGAGCCAGCCGAGCAGCACGGCATGGCCGAGGATCGGGGAGGTCCAGCTCCCCGTCACGTGACCGACGATCTCGCCACCCGACCAGATCGGGCTGCCCTCCGTCGGCGCCTCGCCCGGCATCGTGAAGCCGGTGAGCCGGCGGTGGTCGGGGAGCGGCGCCGTCCGGGCGAGCGACGGCTTGCCGATGAAGAACGGCTTCTCCATCCGGACCGCCCAGTCCATCCCGAGCCGCCGCGGCGTGGAATCCATCTCGGAGTCCATGCCGACGATGACGTGGCCCTTCTCGAGGCGCAGCCCGAACAGCGCCTTGAGGCCGTGCGGCCGGATGCCGAGGTCCGCGCCCAGCTCCATGAGCGCCCGCCACAGCTCGACCGAGCGGTCGATCGGGTGGTGGAGCTCGAACGCGGCCTCGCCGGTGAAGCTCAGGCGCATGACGTGGCACGGGACGCCGGCCACGTCGGCATGGACGTGGCCGAGGAAGCGGGGCGGATCGGCCAGGCCGGCGCGAACCAGGAGCTGCTTCGCCAGCGGACCCGTGACGTTGATCGCGGCAAGGGACATCGTCTGATCGAGGACGTGGACGCGCAGGCCCCACGTCTCGATCCAGTCGCGGACCCACATCTCGGCGTTGGCCGCTCCGCCGGACGTGAAGCTCAGGACGAACCGCGTCTCGCCGTCGCGCAGGATCATCCCGTCGTCGATGACGTGGCCGCGTTCGTTGAGCAGCAACGCGTACCGCGACCGACCGACCTTGATGTCCGCGACGTTGCACGGATAGAGCCGCTCCAGGAACTCGACGACGTCCGGGCCGGACACGACGAGCTTGCCGAGCGTGCTCACGTCGCCGAGGGAGACCGCCTCGCGGACGGCCCAGTACTCCGCGACGTGGTCGCCGTAGTGCCACGGCCGCCACCAGCCGCCGAACCGATCCATCCGCCCGCCGAGAGCGAGATGCTCGTCGTGGAGCGGCGTCCGCCGGAAGGCATCGATGTACGTGTCGGCCGACGCCTCCGCCAGGGTGATCTGGCGCGACGCCGGCCGGGCGGTGAACGGCGGCGGGACTGAGTCCGACGCGGGCGGCGATCCACGACCGGATGTGCGGCAGGCAGGCGCCGCCCTGGCACGTCCCGACGCCGGCGAGGCTGGCCCGCTTCAGGAGCTCCAGCTCGTTGAACCCGTCGGTCCCAGGCGCCCTGGAGATCCTCGACGGTCGTGCCGGAGCAGGGGCAGACGACGCCGTCGGTGGGTGGCGGCGGCAGGTCGTGCTCCTTGGCCGCGGGCCCGACGGCCCGAACGCGACGCCCCGCCGGCCATCCGGGCGAGCAGGTCGCGCGGCGCGCGACCGAGGCCCAGGACGACGGTGTCGCACGGGGTCGTGACCTCCGCGCCCGAGTCGTCCGCGGTGACGACGGCGCTGACGCGCACGTCGCCCTCGAACCGGACGAGGCGGCCCGCAACGGTGGTGCACGGCACGCCCGCCGGCGGTGTTCCGACGGCGACGGTCACGCCGAGATCGACACCGGCCCGGTGGAGTTGCTCCGCGGCGCGCGCGGTCAGCAGGCCCTCGAGCTGGCTGCCCGCACAGACCGGATGGATCTCCGCCGCGCCGGTCGCGACGACGACCTCGCGGGCTCGGACGTGCAGCATCCCCGTCGGCGTCCGGGCGACCAGCGTCGGCCCCGCGTAGACCGCGACGACCTCATGGCCATCGGCCGCGTCGAGGAGCAGGGCAGTGCGCCCGGCCTTCTCGGCCGCGGACTGGGCCCGCTTCCCGCTCGCGCCGCCACCGACGACGACCACCTCGACCTCGGCCCGCTCGACGGCCGTCTCCCGCGCGGCCGGCGCCCTGGTCACGTCAGGATCGGAGACTGAAGGCAGTGGCGGCATCACGTCGCGTGGGTGGCGCCGAACAGTCAACCCGGGCCGGGCCCGAAGCTGGCAGCTTCGGACGTAGGCGATGCCATCGGCCTCGACGAGGCAGTTGCCGCAATCGCCGGCAAGGCACAGGGTGCCGCCCTGGGCCGGGGTTTCGCCGGCGCGCAGGATCGCGATCGCGACCGAGTCATCGGGCTTGAAGGCGATCGGGTGGCCGTCGACGACGATGTGGCCGGTATCGGGTGGCGCCACCGAGCGCTCGGTCACTGGCGCATCCGGAGGCCCTGGGGGTCGAACAGCGGCTCCGGCTGGAGCCGCGCGGGCCGGCGCCGGCCGATGATCTCGATCTCGAGCCCCTGCCCGCCGGGCCCTTCGGCGGCTGCGAGCTCCGCCGGCACATAGCCAAGAGCGATCGACTCCTTGACGTGGTGGCCGTACCCGCCCGACGTCACCCAGCCGACGACCTGCCCTTCGTGCCAGATCGGCTCGTCGCCAATGACGTCGGCGGGCGCGTCGGGGTCGGGCTCGACGACCATCGCCACCAGCCGCCGCTTCGGTCCGCCGGCCGCCATTTCGGCCTCGTGGGCCGCCCGGCCGATGAAGTCGTGGTCGAGCCGGAGGTAGCGAGTGATCCCGCCCTCGGCCGGCGTGTAGATCGGCCGGTATTCGCGGAACCACGTCCCGTAGCTCTTCTCGAGGCGAAGCGACATCAGCGCCCGCATCCCGAACAGGCGCAGGCCGTGCGGCTCCCCGGCCGCCATGATCGCGTCGAACAGCTCGCGCTGGTACTCCGGCGCGACCCACAGCTCGTAGCCGAGGTCGCCGGCGTAGTTGATCCGAGCGAGATGGACCGGCGTCATCCCGAGGTCGACTCGCCGGAAGGTCATGAACGGGAAGGCCTCGGTCGAGAGGTCGAGGTCCGGCGCGACGGCGGCCAAAACGTCACGGGATCGCGGCCCCGCGACCGAGAGCCCGGTCAGCCCCAGCCCAAGCACCTCGAACCGGACGGACCCGTCCCGCGGCAGGTGATGCCGGAACCAGCGCGAGTGGTGGACCTCCGCCGGGCAGCGACCCGAACAGGTAGAACTCCTCCGCGTCGGTCGGTCGGGCGACCGTGAACTCGCCGACGATCCGGCCTGCGTCGTTGAGCATCGCCGTCAGCGTGATCCGGCCGGTCGCCGGCATCCGAGCCGTCAGCAGCGAGGACAGCCACTCCCCCGCGCCCTCGCCGGTCACCCGGTACTTCGCGTAGTTCGAGATCTCGGTCATCCCGACCCGCTCGCGGACCGCTGCGACCTCGCCGGCGACGCAATTCCAGGCGTTCGATCGGTGGAAGGTGACCTCCTCGACCGGCTCCTTGCCGGCCTCCTGGAACCACAGCGCGTGCTCCAGCCCGAACGTCGCGCCCCAGACCGCGTTCGCCGCCGTCAGCCGGTCGTGGATCGGCGTCGTCAGGAGCGGCCGGGCGGCAGGGAGCTCCTCGTTCGGGAAGGTGATCCGGAAGCGGCGCCGGTAGTTCTCCTGGACCTTCGCGTTCGTGTAGGCGAGGTTGGCGTAGTCGCCGTACCGGGCGACGTCCATTGCCCAGATATCCATCCCCGAGTCGCCGGCATCGCCACTCGTCATCCACGTCGCCAGCGCCAGGCCGACGCCGCCGCCCTGCGACAGGCCCGCCATCACGCCGCAGGCGACCCAGTAGCCGCGCAGGCCGCGCACCGGACCGACGAGCGGGTTGCCGTCGGGCGCGAACGTGAACGGCCCGTTGACGACGCGCTTGATGCCGATCGTCCCCATCGCCGGGTAGTGCTTGAACGCGACCTGGAGCTCGGGCGCGATCCGCTCCAGGTCCGGCTTCAGGAGCTGCGACCCGAAGTCCCACGGCGTTTCCTTCGGCGACCACGGCCGGCAGTCCTGCTCGTAGGTGCCGAGGAGCATCGCCCCGCCTTCCTGGCGGATGTAGATCTCGCCGGCGAAGTCGAGCGCCATCGGCATCTCGTGGCCGGTCTTCGCGACGTAGTCGGCGACCTCCGGCATATTCTCGGTCAGCAGGTAGTGGTGCTCCATCGCGAGCACCGGCAGCTCGATCCCGACGAACCGGCCGACCTCGCGCGCCCACAGCCCGCCGGCGTTGACGACGTGCTCGGCGTGGATCGGGTCGCCGTTCTCGATGTGGACGTCCCAGGTGCCGTCCGGCCGCTGGCTGAGGCCGGTCACCGGCGTGTGCTGGCGGACCTCGGCGCCGGCCATCTGGGCGCACTTGACGTAGGCGCGGGTGACGCCGGTCGGGTCGACGTGGCCCTCGACGTGGTCGTACAGCGCCCCGACGAAGTACTGCGGGTCGAGGAGCGGGAAGAGGTCGCGCGCCTCCCGGGCGCTGATCATCTCGAGCTGCATCCCGAGGTAGCGGCCACGGGCGACGGCCATCCGCAGGAAGTCCATCCGGGTCTCGTCGCTGGCGAGCATCAGCCCGCCGGGCAGGTGGATCGAGCAGTCCTGGCCCGACTCCTTCTCGATCTGCTCGTACAGCTGGATCGTGTACTGCTGGAGCCGCGCCACGTTCGGGTCGCCGTTGAGGGTGTGCATGCCGCCGGCCGCGTGCCACGTTGATCCGGCGGTCAGCTCACGCCGCTCGAGGAGGATCGCGTCGGTCCAGCCGGCCTTCGTCAGGTGATAGAGCACGCTGGCGCCAACGACGCCCCCACCGATGACGACGACCTGAGCAGACGACTTCACTCAACCCTCCTCGAATTCCGACGTGTGAAGCCTACGCGAGGAAGGTGCGACCGATGCGTCAGGCGGCGATGAGCGGAACGCGCGCTTTCCGGCAGGCAGCAGCGAGGCGAGCGTCGAGGGTAGCCAGGCCGATGCCTCGGCTTGCCGCAAGGTCCAGGTACGCGGCGTCGTACACGCTCAGGTCGTGACGCCGCGCGACCTCGCCCGCACGCAGGGCTGCGGCGACATCGACCGTAACAAGGTCGACGTGGAGATCGCCCAGCAACGATTGGCTATCGATAGCTTGGAACGGTTGAGCCGGCTACGCTTCTCCCCATAGCGAAGGCCATTGGCCACCTCGAGTGGCCAATGGGCAGGCGCGATCGCCCCTTCCAGTAGCAGCCGCCGCAAGGCGCTGTCCGTAGTCTCGGTCGTCTCGTCGTCGAAGCACCAAGCCAGGGTCATCGATGCATCCACGACGAACATCAGCGGCGGCCCTCGTCGATCAACTCCCGGATCGTCAGTCCGTTTAGGCGGTTGCCCTTGCGGAACTCCCGGAACCGAGCGAGGACGGCCTCGATGTCACGAGCCGAAGCCGCGTCAGGAGGGACGAGGACGGCGACCACTCGCCCATGCTTGGTGATCGTGATCCGCTCGCCCTTCTCGACCTCGTCGAGGAGACGGGGGAGGTGAGTCTTGGCTTCGTAGGCACCGATCGTTCGCATTCAATCAGACTAGTCGCAGACCAGTCTGATGTCAATCGGCGAGTGATTTCAGCTTTGGCGAGGAACTCGCACGGCCCATCGACGCGGCTCACGCAGGACGTCCGAGAGCCACGTTCGACATAACGGCACGGCGAAGACCAACGCGATTGCCACGCATGGACCGTAGACAACCGCATAGGCAAGCGTGTCGTTCGGGTTTCCGAAGCGCGTCGACCACAGGTCCGGAGCGACCGGCTTGATGACCGCTCGGAGCAATAGGAATGGGAGCACGTTGAGCCAGAGGGTCAAGCTCGACGCGATGACCGCCGAAACGATGTCAGCCCTGAAAGATCGGCCGTACCAGACCCGAAGAAGGACGGACACGACGATCGACGAGACCGCGATGAATACAACTCGATCGACGAGAAATCGATCTGCCGTCGTGCGGGTCCACGGCCAGAGCACGTTGCCGACGATCGTCCCGATCACGCCACCGGCGAGTCCAATGCCGACGCGGGCGACAACCTCTCGCCTGGTCCACTCCGGGTTATGCCTCGAGAACGTCATCAAAGGTCTCCAACTGTCCCTAGAAATCAGTCGGGACGCCGCCCTCGGATTTTCGGCGGGCTACGAACGCAGCTGAGTTCGTCGGCGACCGCGGGGTCGATCGGCGGCGGCTCGTAGGCGTTGAGGAGCTCTTTCCAGATCGAGTTTGCCTTGGCGGGGGCCTGCGGCGAACCGGCCTCCTCCCACGTTTCGTAGTTCCGCCAGTCCGAGATCATCGGCTTGTGGAACGCGGTCCGGAACCGCGACTGCGTGTGTTCCGCCCCGAAGAAGTGCCCGCCCGGCCCGACTTCCCGCATCGCGTCGAGGGCGAGCGTGTCGTCGTCGACGACCACCGGGTCGAGGAACGCGGCGACCATCTGGAGCAGCTCCGCGTCGATGATCACCTTCTCGTAGCCGGCGTGGAGGCCGCCCTCCATCCAGCCCGCGCCGTGCATCAGCAGGTTGACCCCGCCCATGATCGCGCCCCACAGCGAGAAGACCGACTCGTATGCCGCCTGGGCGTCGACGGCGTTGGCGGCGGAGACGTTCGACGACCGATACGGGACGTTGTACCGACGGGCCAGCTGGCCGCCGACCATCGCCGTCCGCATGTACTCGGGCGTCCCGAACGCCGGCGCGCCCGACTGCATGTCGACGTTCGAGGTGAAGCCGCCGTAGACGACCGGGGCGCCCGGCCGGACGACCTGGGTCAGGACCATCCCCGCCAGGGCCTCAGCGTTCTGCTCGGCGAGGGCGCCTGCGAGCGTCACCGGCGCCATCGCTCCGGCCAGGGTGAACGGCGTCATGCACGATGACCTGGTTGCGACGCGACATCTCGAGGATGCCGTGGAGCATCGGCGTGTCGAGCCGGAGCGGGGACGACGAGTTGATGACGGTGAACAGCGACGGCTCGTGATCGAAGGTCGCGTCGTCGATGCCCCGCGCGATCCGGGCCATCTCCATCGCGTCGGTGATGCGGCCGCGCCCCAGCGAGTAGGCGTGGATCGGCTTGTCGGCCAGCGTCAGGAGGTCGTAGACCGCGTCGAGGTGGCGGATCGAGGCGTGGAGGTCGATCGGCTCGACGGGGTAGCCGGCGAAGAAGTGGACGACGTTGAGCATCTGGCAGAGGCGGATGAGGTTCTGGTAGTCGGCGTGGTTGCCGACGCGCCGGCCGTGGTCGAGGTCCGACGACGTTGGGCGCGCTGGCGACGGACCCGAACGCGGTCCAGTCCCCGCCGATCTCCAGGTGATGCTCCGGGTTCCGGGCGTGGAGCGTGAAGGATGATGGCGCGGTCTTGATGCGCTCGAGGACCATGTCCCGGTCGAACCGGACGCGCTCCTTCCCGGGCTCGACCCGGGCGCCGGCAGCGGCCAGCAGGTCCCGGGCCTCCTCGTCGAGGAAGTCCATCCCGATCTCCTCGAGGACCTGGAGCGAGGCCTCGTGGATCGACTCGAGCTCGTCGGCCGAGACCACCTCGGTCGGCTTGTAGCGCATCCGCGGCTGGGCCCACGGCCGTTGCTGGGGCAGCCGGCTCCGCTCGCCCGTGGCACGCCCGCCGCTCCGCCGCCGTCGCTCGCCGGCCGGCGCCGCTGCGTCGGCGTCCGGGCACGTCGGCAACGGGTTCGGTCACGCCGGCGTCCGGCTCGGTCACGCCGCGAACCGCCGGATCGCGACTTCGTCGAGAGCGGCGCCGATTCCCGGCCGCGACGGGGACGCGCAGGACGCCGTCCGCGTCGGGCCGAAGCGGCTCCGCGAGCATGAAGTCGCGCCGCTCGGGGGTCCAACCGGGTGGGTCGTACGGGAACTCGATGAACGGCCCGCCGCCGACGCCGGCGACCACGTGGAGGTTCGCGAGCAGGCCGATCCCGTTCGTCCACGTGTGCGGCGTGTACCAACGGCCCTTCGCCAGGGCCAGCTCCGCGACCCGTCGGCCATTCGCCATGCCGGCGGCCAGTACGACGTCGGGCTGGTGGACGTCGAACGCGTCGGCGTCGATGGCGGCGACGATCTCGCGGAACGTCCGCGTCATCTCGCCGCCCGCGATCTTGATGCCAGGGACCGCCTCGCGCAGCCTGGCCAGACCCGCGAGGTCGGCGCCGTCGAGCGGTTCTTCGAGCCACAGCACGTCGAGCTCGGCCAGCCGCGAAGCGATCGAGCGCGCCGTCTCCCAGTCGATCGGGGCGGTCGTGTCGCCGGCCATCCGCCAGCCCTGGTTCAGGTCGACCATGATCGCCATCGTGTCGCCGACGGCGTCGCGCGTCGCGCGCACGGCCGGCAACCCGTCCTCGAGCCGCCGCGGATCGACCCGGATCTTCAGGGCCCGGAAGCCCTCCTCGCGCAGCCGCAACGCGGACTCGGCGCGGGCAGCAGCCGGCAGCAACGAACCACAGGAGGCGTACGCCGGGATTCCATCGAGAGCGCCGCCGAACATCTGCGCGACGGGCACGCCCTCGACCTGGCCCGCGACGTCCCACAGGGCGACCTCGAGCGGCCAGTACCGTCCGGCATGGAAGTCGATCGTCTCGAGGACCCGGACATGGCGGTCGATCGTGAGCGGGTCCTGCCCGACGAACAGGTGCTCGAATGCCTCGAAGCCGTCCATCGTGTCGCCCGACCCGATGCCGACGACGCCCTCGTCGGTCTCGACCCGTACCAGGGTCGCGGCGAACGACCGACGGGGAACGGGATCCCAGGCGGCGTCGAACGGCGGATCGAGGGGCTCGACGAGACGATCGAGCCGGATGGCGGTGATCTTCACGCCAGGGTCAGGCCGGGTGACGGGAGCACGGCGCCAGTATCGCCGAACGTTCAAAGGGACGTGACGAGCGGCATCCGGCTGCGGTACGGTTTCCCGTACCGTCAAACCACCCTGAGGAGTCGCGACCGATGACCGGCCAGACCACCCACGGTGCCGTCGTCGAGTTCGACCATGTCTCGAAGTCGTACGACCCTGCGGCGACGAAGGACGGCAGGATTCCCGGCGCCGTCAACGACCTTTCGCTGAAGGTCCCGGCAGGCAAGATCTGCATCCTCGTCGGGCCGTCGGGCTGCGGCAAGACGACGTCACTGAAGATGATCAACCGGCTCATCGAGCCGACCTCCGGGAAGATCACGATCGACGGCGTCGACGTGATGACCCAGGAAGTGACGGCCCTCCGGCGGGGCATCGGTTACGTCATCCAGCAGGTCGGCCTGTTCCCGCACCAGACGATCGGCGAGAACGTGGCGACGGTGCCGCGCCTCCTCGGCTGGCCGAAGGCGCGCCTCCGCGAGCGGTCGGAGGAATTGCTCGCGCTCGTCGGGCTGGAGCCGGCCAAGTATCGCGACCGGTTCCCGAGCCAGCTGTCGGGCGGCGAGCGGCAGCGCGTCGGCGTCGCCCGGGCCCTGGCCGCGGACCCGCCGATCATGCTCATGGACGAGCCCTTCGGCGCCGTCGACCCGATCGTCCGCGACCGGCTCCAGAACGAGTTCCTCCGCCTCCAGGAATCGATCGCCAAGACGATCCTGTTCGTGACCCACGACATCGACGAGGCGATCAAGATGGGCGACCTCGTCGCCGTCTTCCAGACCGGTGGCGTCCTCGCCCAGTTCGGCAGTCCGCTCGACATCCTGGCGGCGCCCGCGTCGGAGTTCGTCGCCCGATTCGTCGGCCAGGACCGCGGACTCAAGCGGCTGTCGCTCCTCCGCGTCTCGGACATCTCACTGCAGAAGGCCACGACTGCCCGGCCAGGCGACAGCGCCGCCGACGGCCGGCGGCGGGCCCTCGACGACCCCCAGCGCTACCTGTTGCTGATCGACCAGTCCAACCGGCCGCTCGGCTGGATCGCGCATGGCGATATACCGTCAGACGGCGAGCTGAACGACACGATGGCGAACCCGGTATCGCCGACGGTCAACAAGCGGACGACGCTCAAGGACGCCCTGTCGATGATGCTCGACGCCGACGTCCAGACCGGCATCGTCGTCGATCGCGACGGCGCCGTGCAGGGCCTCCTGACCGTGGACGCGATCGCCGAGAAGATGCGGGCCGGCGACCATGCGCCGGCCTTCGCCCAACCGCTCGAGCCGATCGAGCCGGAGGAACCGGGGCCGATCGAGGCCGAGAAGGCCGAAGAAGAAGTCAGGGCCTGACACCGTGCAGCCGGGCAAGCCCCTCATCGACTGGGTGCTGGATCGTCGAGCACCTCGACGACATCGGCGAGCGGCTCCTCCAGCATCTCCAGCTGACGATCATTCCGCTCGCGATCGGCTTCGTCATCTCGCTGCTACTTGCCGATCTGGGCCGTCCGCCAGCCCCGGGCGTACGGGCCGGTGACCGCGGTGACCGGCATCCTCTACACGATCCCGAGCCTGGCGGCCTTCGCCCTCCTCCGGCCGATCACCGGGCTGTCGCTCCTCACGGCGATCATTCCGCTGACCACGTACACCCTGCTGATCTTCGTCCGCAACATCGTCGCGGGCTTCAACGCCGTGCCGAGTGACGTCCTGGAGGCGGCCGAGGGAATGGGCTACACCCGCTCGCAGCGGCTCGTGCGGGTCGAGCTCCCGCTGGCGATCCCGCTCATGCTCGCGGGTCTCCGCCTGGCCAGCGTCACGACGATCGGGCTCGCCACCGTCGTGTCGGTCCTCGGTGACTCGTTCGGCGGTCTCGGAGCGCTCATCACGGAGGGTCTCCAGACCTTCTTCCCGACGAAGTACCTGCTCGGGGCGGTCCTGTCCGTCGTTCTTGCGTTCGCCGCTGACTTCCTGTTCGTCCGGTTCGAACGACTCGTGACGCCCTGGGCGCATGCCCGAGCCGGTGCCCGCTGATGGGCGAGATCGTCGATTTCTTCCTGAACCCGGCGAACTGGGCCGGCCAGACCGGCATCCCGAACCGGCTGTTCGAACACCTCGTGATCTCGGGGATCGCGATCTTCGTCGCCACGCTCGTCGGGCTGCCGCTTGGTCTCTACATCGGCCACACCGGGCGCGGCGCGAACCTCGCGATCAATCTCGCGAACATCGGCCGGGCCGTGCCGTCGTACGCGATTCTCGTCATGGTCCTACCCGTAACGCTGGCGCTCGCACCGGTGTTGGGCTATCCGCCGGCGCTCGGGCTCAACCCCCTGCCGATTCTCATCTCGATGACCCTTCTCGCGATCCCGCCGATCCTCGTCAACGCCTACGCCGGCCTTCGCTCGGTCGACCGGGAGCTGATCGAGGCGGCCCGCGGCATGGGCATGCGCGAGCGCCAGATCCTGCGTAGCACGGAGCTACCGCTCGCTTCGCCGGTGATCATCGGTGGCTTCCGGACCGCGACGCTGTCGGTGATCGCGACCGCGACGATCGGCGCGATCCTGTCAGGCGGCGGCCTCGGCCGGTTCATCTTCGACGGCCTCAACCAGGGCCTGGCCGGTCGCGCCTCGATCTACGCCGGGGCGATCCTCGTCACCGTTCTGGCGGTCGTCGTCGACCTCGCGCTTGCGCTTGTCCAGCGGCGCCTCACGCCAGTAGCCCTCCGCAAGGCGCGCGGGACGCCCAAGCGCGGCCTTACCCAGACGTCGGAAGTCCCGCAAGCCGGGGGAATGCCGGGACCGATTTGAAACCTTCGTTTGCGGACGAAGCGCGACGCCGCTGGTAATGTACGCGGGCGATGCCGCTCCCAGCGGCAGGAATGAGGAGGAACACCACCATGCGGACATCCCGCGTGCTGGCTCTTGGTGCGTCGATCATGGTGCTGCTGAGCGCCTGTTCGTCAGGAGGAGGCGCCACCCAATCGGCAGCAGCGCCCTCCAGCCCCGGGAGCAGTGCACCCGCGAGTACTGAGCCGTCGTCGGCCGCTGTCAAGGAGCCGATCCGCATCGGTTCGGACAATTTCTACGAGTCAGAGCTCATGGGCGAGATCTACGCCCAGGTTCTCGAGAACGACGGCTACACCGTCGAGCGCAAGTACAAGCTCGGGTCGCGCCAGGAGCGCATTCCGACGATGGATGCGGGCCAGGTCGACCTCGTAGCCGAATACGTCGGCTCCGGCCTCGGCTTCTATGCCAAGGACAAGATCACCGGCGACGGCCAGGCAAACGCCACGGCGCTCCAGGAGGTCCTGACGCCGAAGGGCATCACCGTCCTCGGGATCACCCCGGGCGAGGACACCAACGCCTTCGTCGTCCGCAAGGACACGTCGGACACGCTGGGCCTCACGAAGATGAGCCAGCTCAAGGACCACCAGGATGCGCTCAAGTGGGGCCTCCCGGCGGACTGCGACACGAACCCCCTCTGCGCCGGAGCGCTTGAGGAGTACGGGATCACCTATCCGCCGAAGCAGCGCTCAGCACTGGGTGCCTGCGACGTGCCGATGGCCCAGGCCCTCGAGGGCAAGGCGATCGACGTTGCTGAGCTCTGCTCGACGCAGCCGGCGATCTCGCAGTTCGGCTTCGTGTCACTCGAGGATGACCTCGACACGCAGCCGGCCGAGAACATCGCCCCGATCGTCCGGGACGACTACCTCGCCAAGATCGACAAGGCGGCCTTCGCCGCGCTGCTCGATGCCGCTTCGGCCAAGATGACGACTGAGGAACTGACCCGACTGGGCGTCCTCGTCGCCGTCGACCAGAAGGACATCGAGGATGTCGCCAAGGAGTGGCTGACCCAGCAGGGTCTGATCCAGTAGGGTCCTCCGACCCGATTCGCTTCGAGGCCCGCTGGGACGACCGGCGGGCCTCGCTGCGTCTACAAGTGCTCACGACACCATGACGATCGTCCTCACCGGTCGCGATCTCGACCGGGAGCAGCTCGTCCGCGTCGCCCGCGGCCACGAACGCGTCGAGCTCGACCCGGATGCCCGGGCGCGGATGATCCGGTCGCGCCAGATCGTGACGGCGGCGCTCGATCGAGGCGACGCGATCTACGGCTCGAATACCGCCGTCGGCGTCCTCAAGCGAGTCGGCATCGAGGCGGGCGACGCCGACGGCTACGCCGCCTCAATGAACCGGCATCACGTCGTCGGCCAAGGTCCGGACGCCGCGGAGGACGTCGTCCGCGCCGCGATGCTCCGCCTGGCGAACCACTTCGCCGAGGGCTCGGCCGGCGTTCGGCCGGAACTCGCTGAGCGGGTGCTCGCCGCCCTGAACGGCGGGGAGACACCGCGCCTCCGGACGATCGGGTCGATCGGCCAAGCCGATCTCGCGCCACTCGCCGATCTCGCCGCAGCGTTGTTCGACGGCGTCCCGCTGGAGGCCGGCGAGGGCACGGCACTACTCGACAACAACGCGTTCTCGACGGGCTGGGCGGCGCTGGCCGTCACGGACGCAGCAGCCCTCCTCGACGCGATGGACGTGGCGGGCGCGCTGAGCCTGGAGGGCCTGTCGGCCAATCCCACGATGCTCCACCCGGCCATCGGGGAGGTTCGGCCGTATCCCGGACTGCGCCGGACGCTTGAGCGGTTCGGCGAGCTGTTGGACGGGAGCGCGATCTGGGAGCCGGGAGCTGCCCGCCACCTCCAGGATCCGCTGTCGTTCCGGAACCTGCCCCAGATCCAGGGCGCCTGCCGCGACGTTTTCTACCACGTCGAGGCGCAACTCGCGATCGAGCTCAATTCGTCCCAGGGCAACCCCATCGTGGTCGTCGACGAGGAACGGGTGATCTCCGTCGCGAACTTCGAGATCCTGCCGCTCGCGGCCGCCCTCGACTACCTCCGGCTCATCCTGGCCACGGCCCTGACCAGCTCCGCGGAGCGGACGGTCAAGTTGCTCGGCGCGCCGTGGACGGGGCTGCCGACGGGCCTGACGCCGCTCCAAGGAACGACCGAAGCGGGCTTGACCTATCTCAGCCTTGCTGCCCAGAGTCTTGCCGTGGAAGCCCGCCTCCTCGCCCAGCCTGTCTCGTTCGAGCTGATCTCGACCTCCCATGCCGAGGGGATCGAGGATCGGACGACGATGGCGCCCCTCGCCGCTCGACGGGTTGCCGAGATGGTCGGGCTCGGCGAGCGGATCGTGGCCATCGAGCTGGCCGTCGGCGCCCAGGCGACGGACCTGCGGGGCGTGCGACGGGGCCGCGGGACGGAGGCGGCCGTCGCCGCCGTGCGGGAAGTCGTTCCGTTCCTCGATACTGGCGATTCGGTCCCGGACGTTGAGCCGCTCGTCGCCCGGGTCCACGAGGGCGTGTTTGCCGCCGGGTCCGCGCCCATGAGCCGCTCGTCGACCGCCCGCGATCGCCCACCGGAGGAGGCCGGCGAGGATACGTCCTTCGCCCGCGGGCTTCGGATCCTGCTGACCGTCGCCGATCGCGGCGAAGTGAAGGCGGAGGAACTGGCGGTCCTGCTCGACACGCCGATGTCAACCGTCTATCGCTATCTCCGAACCCTGACGGAGTTCGGATTCGTCGATCGGCGCGACGGACGGTACTTGCTGGGCCCGCGCCTCGTGATCGGTAGCGGAACGAACGTCACGAGCGAGCAGCTGATCAGGGTTGCTGACCCGGTGCTCCGCTACCTCGTCGCGGAGACGGACGAGACCGCCGTCGTCACCCGCCGCGTCGGCCTCGCCGCGGTCTGCCTCCAGCAGGTCGAAAGCAGCCAGCCGCTGCGGGTCGTCCCTCCAGCCGGGCTCGATGTCGCCGCTCCACGCGGGCGCCATCGGCCGGGTCCTCCTCGCGTATGCGCTGCCCGAGATCATCGAGGAAGTCGTCGCGGGCGGGCTCGAGCGGGTGACGCCGAACACGCCAGACGAGGCCGTCCTGCGCGAGACCCTTGCCGAGATCCGTGAGACAGGTGTAGCCCGCAGCGAGGGCGAGCTCATTCCCGGCTCCGTGGGAATCGCCGCTCCCATCTTCCGCGACGGCGGAATCGTCGGGGCCGTCGGCGTCATCGGTCCCAAGGGCCGTTGCGGCCTGGCCTGGCGCGCCCGCGTGAGCCATCTGCTCCCGGAGGCCGCTCGCACGATCATGGCTGGGCTCGAGGATGAGGCACCACACCCAACCTCACCTATCGAATAGTGGCATTGACCCATCTCACCTATTGACATCTAGCCCGCGCGACCTAGAGTCAGCGCCTGATGGACGTCTTCGCCGAGCTCGCTCCTGTCGCCGACAACTACGCGGTTCTGCCTGTCGGCGAGGCATTCAACTGGGAGCCGGTGGCGAGCCTGCATTGAGCCCGGCGAGTGGTACATGGTGGCGTTCCGATCGATCGTCCGGGCCGACGCCGACCAGGAGCGCCTGCGCCAGTACGACGACTGGGCGCACGAGGAGGCCTCCACTGCCAAGGGCTTCATCTACTACTACAAGGGCCCGCAGGCCGCCGACCGGAGCTGCCTCTCGTTCTGCATGTGGAACAGCCGAACGGAAGCCCGCGCAGCCTCCGCGCGACCGGCCCACCAGAAGGCCGTCACGCTGATCGCCGACACGTACGAGGCATACACCCTCGAGTTCCTCGAGGGTCCGGAAGCTGGCCGGGGCGGCGAACCTGGAGTTCGCGCCCTACGATGCCGCGCCTGAAGCGCGGGCACGGCTTCCAGCCCGCGGCCCGCGACCCTGGGGTTCAGCCCCGCGCCCTCCTGACCGATCGGCCGGCCTGCGCCGGCCTCGCGCCGCCCAGGTCGCGGCCCAGATTCAGTCTCGCCGCCAGCCGAGCCGTGCCAGCGAGATCAGGCCGCCCGATCGACGTGATGGCGAGGATCCCGGCGTGGGCCAGCAGAGCCAGGGCGAACGCCGCGGTATCGGGCGACCCCGACGGCCTTGCCGATCTGCACCGCGGCAAGCTCGAACGTGCCGAGGTTGGCCGGGCCGGCCGGGATCGCGGTGGCCAGCGCGACGCCCGAGGCGAGCAGGGCCGCCTGACCGATCGTCAGCTCGATGCCGATCGCCTGGCCCGCCGCCGCGAACGCCAGGACGGTGACGCCCCAGGCGATCGACGCTCAGGACGAGTGCCTCGGCCAGCGTCCGCGGTCGCCCGGCGACGGCCAGCCCGCCGCGCAGCTTGCTCGCCAGGTCGCGGACCCGCGGCCAGCGCTCGGCGGCGGCGGCGATCCGCTCGGCACCGGGCAGGCGGTGGGCGGCAATCCCGATCGCGACGGCGGCCGCCAGCAGCCCGGCCACGGCGATCCCGACGAGGACGGCGCTCGCCACGATGCCGCGGACGCTCAGGACGATGATCGCCGCGGACGCGATCGCCACGACGACCACGAAGTCGACGACCCGCTCCACGACGACGGTACCCGAGCGTCGTCGTCCGCGACAGGCCCTCCCGATCGCCGAGGTAGTGGCTCCGGACGAGCTCGCCGATCCGGGCCGGCAGGACGTTGTTGGCCAGGTAGCCGACGAGCAGGTAGGCGAGCATCGAGCGGTAGCGGACATGACCGATCGGGGCGACGAGACGCTGCCAGCGCAAGGCCCGTACGGCGAGGTCCGTCACGATGAAGGCCGCCATCAGGGCGATCCAGCCGACGATCGGCCGTCCGGAGCACGTCCACGGCGCGACCGACATCGACCGACCGCAGGACGAGCCAGATCGCGGCGATCGAGATCGCCGCGCCGACGACGGCGCGGAGCAGGCCCGAGCGATACCGTCACCCGGTCAGGTCGCGGGCGGGACGTGGTCGGATGCCCGCGCCGTCAGCTTGGCCGAGCGCCGGAGGCCCGCCCGGTGGAGCAGGTAGCGGAGCACGACCCGGAGCGTCGAGAGGCCGTAGACGACGCTCCGCCGGAAGTTGACGGAGCTCGCCTCCTCGAAGTAGCGGGTCGGGACGGCGATCTCGGAGATCTTCATGCCGCCCGCGGCGACGACCTGGGCGACGAGCTCCTGGTCGAAGACGAAGTCGTCGCTGTTCAGCCGGTACGGGATCGCCTCGAGGAGCCGTCGCGAGTACGCCCGCAGGCCCGTGTGGTACTCGGACAGGCGGAGGCCGAACGCGACGGTTCTCGAGGATCGTGAGGAACCGGTTGCTGACGTACTTCCAGCGCGGCATCCCGCCGGCGAGCGGATCGCCGAGGAAGCGGCTGCCGAGCATGAGGTCGGCCTCGCCGCGGAGGATCGGTTCGATGAGCGCCGGGATCCGCGTCGCGTCGTACTGGTAGTCGGGGTGGAGCATGACGACGACGTCCGCGCCCGCGGCGAGGGCCGCGTCGTAGCAGGTCTTCTGGTTGCCGCCGTAGCCGAGGTTCTGGCGGTGGATGATGACGTCCAGCCCGAGGCTCTTCGCGATCTCGACGGTCTCGTCCTTGGAGACGTCGTCGACGAGGATGATCTGGTCGACACGATCGTGGGGGATGTCGGCGTAGGTCCGCTCGAGCGTCCTGGCCGCGTTGTAGGCGGGCATGACGACGATGACCCTGCGGGCGCGCGGGGTCGACGCCCATCCGGGGCGCTGGATCAGACGAAACCACGCGCAGAGGGTAGCGCACGCGGGCTCGTCATCGAGCCGACATCGTCGATCGGCCCGCATGTGGCACGATCGGCCTGCACAGACACACGGAGCAGCCTGATGTTCGAACGCCTCTTCGGAACGACCGCCGCCGATCCCGCGATCGCGGAACGGATCCCGCCCGGTCAGTACAAGACCGACAAGTTCCCGGTCCTGCATTACGGGTCGGTTCCGAAGATCGACCTCGCGACGTGGGACTTCAGGGTCTGGGGCGAGGTCGACGCGCCGTTCACCCTGGACTGGTCGGCGTTCAAGGCGCTGCCCCGCAAGACCGTCCACACGGACATCCACTGCGTCACCCGCTGGACGAAGCTCGACACCGACTGGGAGGGCGTGCCCGATCCAGGAGATCCTCCGCCTCGCCCAGGTCCGCCCGAGCGCGACCCATGTCGTCGCCCACTCCGAGCAGGGCTACACCGCAAATCTGCCCCTCGCGGTCCTCGACGATGACGACGTGATGCTGGCCGACACCTACGGCGGCGAGCCGCTCGAGCCCGAGCACGGCTACCCGCTCCGCCTCCTGGTTCCGAAGCGCTACTTCTGGAAGAGCGCCAAGTGGATCCGCGGCCTCGAGTTCCTCGACCACGACCAGCTCGGCTTCTGGGAGCGTTACGGCTACAACAACGACGCCGATCCCTGGAAGGAAGAGCGTTTCTCCGAGTAGCCTCCCGGCTGTCGCGACGAATGCAGTCGCGTGTTCTAGCGTCTGCCCAGGCGAGCCGTCGCTATGGCCGCCACGCCGGGCAGCAGTCGTTGGCGATCCCGTTCGCGCCCTCGACGCCGGGCAGGCGCCGCTTGCCGGAGCCGTCGGCATTCATGACGTACAGGTCGAACTCGATACCGTCATTGATGCTGAAGGCGATCCGGGTCCCATCAGGCGACCAGGCTGGATAGCCGTCCCAGTCGGGATTGTTCGTGAGGTTCGTCAGGCCGGAGCCATCGGGCGCGACCGTGAAGATCTCGGCGTTGCCGGAGCCCAGCATCAACGGATCGGCACCGTCGCGGTACGACGTGAACAGGATCCGGCTGCCGTCCGGTGACCAGGCGGGGCCCTCGTCCGGGTGCCGGGTCGGTCGTCAACTGGCGCTCGTCGCTCCCGTCGGCCGCCACGACGTAGATGTCCGGCTTGGCGTCGCGAGCAGAGGTGAACGCGATCTGCGCCCCGTCCGGCGACCACGTCGGCTCGATGTCTTCCGCTTCATTGTCCGTGAGCCGCAGTCTGGTTCGAGCCGTCGACGTCCATGACGTAGAGCTCGTTCCGTTGCTCCTGGTCCGGGAAATCCCGCCAGCTGAAGAAGACGATCGACCTGCCGTCAGGCGCCCAGCGCGCGCCGCCTGATGCCAGCGCCAGCCGCTTCGCGTCCGATCCGTCCGCGGCGATCGACCAGATCGCTCCGGCACCGTGGTCGTCGTACGCGATGCGGCTGCCGTCGGGCGACCACGCTGGCGAGCTCGCGAGGCCAGTCGTCAGTCTCCGAGCCCCAGACCCGTCCGCGTTCATGACCCAGAGATTCGCGTCGTTGCCTGTGCAGCAGAGGTAGGCGATCTTCGAGCCGTCCGGCGACCAGTAGGGAAATGCGATCGTCTCCGCCTTCCTCGTCAGCGGCCGGAGGCCGGTTTCCGTCGGCGCCGATGAGGATAGAAGTCATCGGCGCCGTCCGGGTCTGCATGGAAGGCGATTGCCGGGCCATCGATCGGCCCGGGATCGGGCGAAGGCAACTCCACCGCCGACGGCGCGGCCGACTCCGAGGGCCGGGCCGATCCCGGGCGTTCGGCCGATCCCGACGGTGTCACCGCCGGCGTGCAGGTCGCGGCGATCGCGGCCAGGGCAACCAGGAAGGCGATCGCGCGTCGGCTCATCGCCTCATTACACCGTCCGTGCCGCGATCGTTCCGGCCTGGCCTCAGCTCCGGCGGGGACCGAGCCCGTCCGGCAGCGGCGTGAATGCCCTGAGGCGGCGTCGGAGGAAGAAGGTCTCGCGGTCGATCAGCGCCAGAAGCTCGCGCAGGCGGTCCTCGGTCGTGTCCGCTTCGAGCAGTTCCTGGCGTCGCGGCAGCTCGACCTGGATGATGCCGGCGAGCAGGTACGAAAGCACCGTTGGATCGTCCGGGATGATCACGCGACGCTCCGACGCGGGGTCGCCGATCGTCGCGCGGACGTCCTCCTCGCCCGGCTCCACCGCCGGCATGGCGTCCTCGGTCTCGACCTCGACCCGGATGTCGAGCTCGTCGGCCGTCTCGCCGTCGCGCGGCTGGAGCAGCTCGAGGTAGCGGACGAAGCGGCGGGTCGCCCAATTCGCCAGCTGGCGCGCCTCGTCGGCGTCCCCCAGCTCATCGTCGAGGACCGTCGCCTCCGCCACGAGGTACAGCTCCTCGCCGACACTCACCTCCTCGATCGCGAAGCGGCCGGTCCCGACGACGAGCAGGTCGTAGCGTCCGTCGGGGTAGCGGCCCGCCTGGCGGATCTCGGCAAGGGTGCCGATCGCGGAGAACGAGATCGTCCCCTCGCCGACCTCGCGGCCGTCGCGGATCAGGACGATGCCGAACGGCAGGGCGCCGTCGATGCAGTACCGGACGAGCTCGCGGTAGCGCTCCTCGAAGATATGGAGCGGAAGGGCGATGCCCGGGCAGAGAACGGCGTGAAGGGGAAAGAGCGGGAGCTTGATGGCGGAATTCCAGCGAGATACGGACGGAGGCGGATTGGCGTCAGTCTAGGGGGAATCGAAAACGCCGCCGGTTGCCCGGCGGCGTCAGCCTATGTTGTCGAAAACGCCCGATCTAGTGGGAGCAGCCCTTCGGCGAGCCGGTGTCGTCGGCCGTCCGGAAGCTGGAGCCGCAGCCGCAGGCCGCGACGGCGTTGGGGTTGTTCACGGTGAAGCCCGCGCCCATGAGCGTGTCGACGTAGTCGATCTGAGCGCCCTTGAGCAGGTCGACGCTGCTGCCGTCGACATAGACCTTCACGCCGTTCGCCTCGAGGATCTTGTCCTCGGCGGTCGGGGCGTCCTCGAGCATCATTCCGTAGCGGAAGCCCGAGCAACCACCGCTGTAGACGTACACGCGCAGACCGATCTGCGGATTCGTCTCCTCGGCGGTGAGCTCACGGAGCTTCGACGCGGCCGCATCCGTCAGGCTGACGACGGTCGGCTGGATTTCCAACATTGGCTGCGATCCTCCTCGGAGGGTGGGCGTTTGTCCTGGAAGTCTGTCGTACTCGGCTGGATCGGTCGATGGCCCGATCGTACGCTGCGCAACAGATTCAGACAAGCGTTGCGCCGAAATCAGGTTGTTGCGCCGGCTGACAGATACGTCGTGCGGCGTCAAGGATGTCGGTGGCGAACATGGACTCCGGATCGCTGACCAGGGTTCGATCCAGGACCATCTCGATGACCGCGCAGGGATCGTGGAGCCGATCCAGCACGGGAAGGCCGATGGATTCGGTGACGTGCCACAGGTCGGCGATCACCTCGTCCAGGTTCGAGCCGTCGTCCATCACGAACCAGATGTCGGGTCGGTCGTGCCGGTCGCTTCGAAGGACCGATTGGAGTCCGCGCCGATGCCGGAGGAAGCTCAGCGGGGTCGCAGGCTTCGGAGACGCGGCGAACGGCTTGAACCAGGGCTGTGAGAGCGTCTTGGCGAGCTGAATCTTCAGCTGACAGTCGGGATGGCGCGGCCTCGCCTGACCGTTCTTTACCGACCAGGCGGGTGGCTGAGGCATGAACGACGGGATCGAGCCAGCCATCGCCGAGAATGAGACGGACGGGCAGCCGCAGGCGTCGGCGTTCGGCCCTACGGACCACAGGTCGATCACATCGACCGAGTCAGCCGCGTACCGCCACGCAGCGCGGTCGGTTCGGACCACGAAGCCGACGGACTTGAGCTTCGGCCAGAAGCTCGAGCGGAGGGCTCTGCTGAGGTCACCCGGTTTCACCGTGGAACGTCGCTTCGTCAGCTACTCGTCGATCCGTTCGACCACCGTCGCGATCCCCTGCCCGACGCCGATGCACATCGTCGCGAGGCCGTAGCGGCCACCCGTTCGGCGGAGCTCGTGGACGAGCATCGTGATGAGCCGCCCACCGCTCATCCCCAGCGGATGACCGAGCGCGATGGCCCCGCCGTTCACGTTGACCTTGGCGGGGTCCAGGCCGAGCTCGTTGATGCAGACGATCGACTGGGATGCGAACGCCTCGTTCAGTTCGATGAGGTCGAGGTCCTTCGCGCCGATGCCCGCTCGCTCGAGGGCCTTCCGCGAGGCCGGCACCGGCCCGATCCCCATCACCGCGGGATCCACGCCCGCGACGGCGGTCGACACGATTCGGGCCAGGGGCTTGAGGCCAAGCTCCCGCGCCCGCGACGCCTCCACCAGCAGCACCGCCGACGCGCCGTCGTTGATTCCCGAGCTGTTGCCGGCCGTGACCGTGCCGCCGTCACGGAACGCCGGGCGAAGCTTCGCCAGGGCCTCGCTCGACGTGTCGGCGCGGGGGTGCTCGTCGCGTGACACGACGACCGGGTCGCCCTTCCGCTGGGGGACGCGTGATCGGGACGATCTGCGCATCGAACCGCCCGGCGTCGATCGCGGCGACCGCCTTCTGCTGCGAGGCCAGGGCGAACGCGTCCTGCAGGTCCCGCCCGACCTCCCAGCGCTCGGCGACGTTCTCCGCGGTCTCGCCCATCGAGTACGGGTAGTGCAACTCGGCGAGCTTGGGATTCGTGAACCGCCAGCCGAGCGTCGTGTCGTACATCTCCCGCTCGCCGCGGTCCCAGGCAGCCTCCGGCTTGGCCATCACGTACGGTGCCCGCGTCATCGACTCGACGCCCCCGCCGATGAACACATCGCCGTCGCCGACGGCGATCGCATGCGCCGCCGAGTTGATCGCCTGGAGGCCGCTGCCACAGAGCCGGTTGACCGTCAGCCCGCCGACTTCGACCGGGAGGCCGGCAAGGAGCAGGGCCATCCGGGCGACGTCGCGGTTGTCCTCGCCAGCCTGGTTCGCGCAGCCGAGGATCACGTCCTCGATCAGGGCGGGGTCGATCCCCGACCGGTCGACAACGGCGCGAATGGCTGCGGCCGCCAGGTCGTCCGGCCGAACCGAGGCGAGAGCGCCGCCGTAGCGCCCGATCGGAGTCCGCACCGCCTCGACGATCCAGGCCTCGCGGAGCGGTCGTTGGAGGTCGCGGGTCATGACCGCGATTGTAGGCCGGGCGCCCCGCCCAGCCGCTCGGTGCGCTCGAACGGGCCGATCGGATGGGCGGCTCCGAGACGCAGTGCAAGGTCGATGTCGCTCCTGGTGGCGACGCCGTCCTCGAGGGCGAGCGACGCTTCGCTGACCACCGCCTGCAGGATGCGCTCCGAGATCGCCGAGGGAGCGAGGGTCGTGACCGTCGTCGCCGCCGCGGCGAACTCCGGGGCGACCGCCCCGCGTCGACCGTCCTCGTAGCGGTAGAACCCGCCACCGGCCTTCCGTCCGAGCCGGCCCTCCTCGACGAGCCGCTCCTGGATCTTGGACGGGCGGAGCCGGTCGGGCTTGCCCAATCCATCCCAGATGCCACGTGCCGCGGCGAGGTTCACATCGATCCCGACGAGATCCATCAGCTCGAACGGTCCCATCGGGAAGCCCGCCCCGCGGATCGCCTCATCGACCGCCTCGACCGACGCCTCGCCGGCCTCGACCAGGCGCAGCGCCTCCAGCGTGAACGGCCGGTTGACGCGATTCACGATGAAGCCCGGCTGATCGGCCGAGCGGACGGGAGTCTTGTCCCACGAGTGGACCAGGCGCTCCGCCCGCTCGACGACGCCCGGATCCGTCTCGGCGGTGACGACGACCTCCACGAGCGGCATGAGCGGCGCCGGGTTGAAGAAGTGAAGGCCGAGGATCCGCTCGCGATGCGTCGCCAGCGCCGCGACGTCGGCGATCCGAAGAGCGGACGTGTTCGTCGCGAGAATCGCGTCCGGATCGGCCTCCCCGTCGAGGGCCCGGAAGATGTCCTGCTTGAGCGGCAGGTGCTCGAGCGCCGCTTCGATCACGATGTCGGCCTGGGCGGCGAGCGAGACGAGCGCCTCGGCCTGCCGGAGGCCGGCGAGCCGGCCATCGACCCAGTCATCGATCGTGTCGGCGTCGAGATCCAGCTTGGCCGCCCGACGCGCCAGTCCCTCGCGAACGCGGAGTCGTCCGCGCTCGATCGCCTCCTCGTCGACGTCGTAGAGCACCACCTCGTGGCCGTGCTCCAGGGCGAGCTGGGCGATCCCAGCGCCCATGGTTCCGGCCCCGACGACCCCGACTATCTCGCTCATTGGCACGCCACTGCGACAGCCGTCATATCGGCTTGAACGACTCGAACGGCTGGCGGCAGGCTCGGCAGTAGAACAGCGAGCGACAGAGGGTCGGGCCGAACGCGCTGTCCATCGCCACGTTGGGGGAGCTGCAGTAGGGGCAGCGGACGTCCTCCGGCTCCGCCGGCGGCGCGAAGCCCGAGTCCCGGAGGCGGCGCGCGGCCGGCGGCCGTGATGCGCTCGGATGTCCAGGGGACCTCGAACGTGATGGCCACGTCGACGGGCAAGCCGAACGTCGCGAGACGCTCGCTGACGGCGTGGCGGATCGCCTCGATCGCCGGGCAGCCGACGAACGTCGGCAGGAGCTCGACCTCGATCCGCCCGTCCGCAGCAATGTCCGCGCGGTGGACGATGCCGAGATCGACGATCGAGATCGCCGGGATTTCCGGGTCGGCGACCTCGGCGAGGGCGGCCAGCACGGCCTCGGCCGAAACGCGGGCGCTCGTCTCGACTGCCGTCACCATGTCGCCACCGCATCCGAACGGCGGACCGTCGTGAACTCGGTCCACAGCCATCGGAACGGCTCGCGATGATCGGTCCGGCCTCGATCCGGATGGGCCGCTGCCGGGGGCATCGGCAGGCCGAGGTGCACGAACGACGGCGTGATCGTTGCCCGCCAGCGAGCCTCCAGGACCGGCATCGGTTCGGCCAGGACGCCGGACTCCACGAGGCGCGCCTCGCCGGCGAGCGGCGAGAACACGGTCGCGGCGTCCGGAGCGAGTTCCTCGAGCGCGGCGAGGAGCCGCTCGCGGGGCTCGCCCTCACGCGCCGCCAGCCGCTCCAGCCACGTCGTCGCATGCATGACGTGGTAGCGCTCTTCGCGCCGGATCTTGTCGACGAGCTCACGCAGCGGCTGGAACGACGAGCCGGCGAGACCCTCCAGCCGCGCGCCGTCGGCGGTGTCGTAGAGGTAGCGTCGGGCGATCGTCATCGCCCAGTCGCCGCGGCCATGGTCGAGCAACCGGGCATGGCGATACTCGTCCGGCTGGCGATCGTAGGCGATCGCGTCGGCGTCGCGACCGTCCGCCCGGACCTCGGCCAGGAGCGCGTAGAGCGCGGCCGCGTGCCCGAGCTCGTCCTGGGCGAGCGAGCTGATCGCCACGTCCTCCTCGAGCAGCGGGGCGATGCCGGTCCACTCGGAGTCGGAGAAGCCGATGACGAACTCGTCGTCGGCCATCGACAGCAGCAGCTCGTCGAGGGCGGCCCGCGTCGCCGGGTCGATCGATGCCGCGAGGGCGGCCCGCGTCGTCGTCATCGGTCGGTCCCGCCGGCCGCCTTCGACCGCCCGGCCCTGGCCTTCGGTTTGCTCTGACCCGACTGTTCGCGGGCCGCGGCGAGCTTGTCCCGCATCACGTAGCCGCCCGGCTTCTTGAACGACCGATCGAGCGGCGGCTGGAGCAGATCCTGGTCGGACAGGTCGTGGACGTCGGCCCGTCGGACGACCCACAGCCGGACGCTCTCCTGGCGGCGGCCGTACATCTCCCGAGCGTAGTGGACCGCGAGGACGGCGTCGGGCGCCATCACCGAGCCGCCGTGGCGCATCGGGTCGCCCTCCTTCTCCTGGCGGAAGACCTCCCAGGCCTCGAGGGGCGGCGCGGCGTCCGATGCCCGGCTCGCGATCGGCTGGGCAGCTGGTCGGTCATGTCAGGCCACCGCCGCTGCGTCGGCGCGACGAGAATCGCGTCGCGGACCCACTGCGTCTTGGCGTGGTTGAGGCGGCGGAATGCCAGCCGCTCCTCCGACTTCGGGCCGTGGTTCGTGACGACCGTCCGCAGCTCCTGCCAGTCGGGCTCCGTGTAGACCCACCGCCCGGCTGCCTCGTCGAGTCGGAGCTCCGGATCGGGCAGGGTCAGCCCGAGCTCCCGGATCCGCGGCACGTAGATCGAGAGGAATTCCTGGCGCAGCTCCTCCGACGTCTTCGCCTTGATCCGCCAGTGGATGTCGCGATCCTTCTCGCGCTCGCTCCGCGGGCCGTGCATCTGCATGAGCGGCCCCCACCATCGATCGAGCGCCTCCTGGAGCGCGGCCCGCTGGCCGGGCGTGCCGGTCACCATCGTCACGACGACATCGCGGCCGTGCATGATGTGAACGGACTCCTCCCAGCAGATCTTGCGCATCGTCCGGGCGTACGGGGCGTACGACGAGTCGCGGAGCGCCTGCTGGGCGACGATCGCCGCCGCGTCGACGAGCCAGGCGATGACGCCGATATCCGCCCACGAGTGGGTCGGGTAATGGAAGACGTTGTGGAACTTGGTCTTGCCGTCGAGCAGGTCCTGGAACATCGCCTCGCGCGGCTTGCCGAGATCCTCCGCCACCCGATAGAGGAGCTGGGCGTGGCCCACCTCGTCCTGGACCTTGGCCGTCAGGGCGAGCTTCCGGCGGAGCGTCGGCGCGCGCATGATCCACTCCCGCTCGGGGAGGACGCCCATCAACTCGCTGTTGGCGTGCATCTCGACGAAGCGCAGGACGCCCTGGCGGTACTCGTCGGGCATCCAGTCGGTCGCCTCGACCTTGCCGCCCGCGCGGACGTGCTCCTCGAAGTGGCTGAACCGCTCGTCGTGCGGGATGTCCTCGTTGAACGGCAGGCGCGCCCGGTCGCCGGGAGCGAGGATCGGGTCGAGGGCGAGCGGGTCGGTCATCGGTGGTCCTCCGAGAGGGAGCGTAGCGCGAGATCGACGTAATGGTCGGCGATGCGGTCGGCGCTGAGCCGCCCGTCCGGCCGATACCAGGCTGCGATGCCGTTCAAGGCGGTCAGCAGGAACGTCGCGGCAAGAGCCGGGTCCGTCGCTCGGAATGAACGCCAGGCGAGATGCCGTCGACGATGAGCTCCCGGAGGCGGGCTTCGTACGCGTCGCGGCGGCCCGCGATCTGCCTCTCGACGGGTAGGCGACAGGTGGCGCCATTCGGTGACGAACACGCTGGCTCGCTCCGGGTCGTCCGTCACGACCTCGACGTGCGCCTCGACGAATGCCGCGAGGCGGTCCACCGCGTCGCCGGCTCGCGGTCTCGGCCAGCGCCGCTTCCGCGGCGACCTCGAACGCCGATGCCGCCCGGTCGACGATCGACCAGAGGAGGTCCTCCTTGGACGTCACGTGGGCGTACAGGCTGGCGCCCTGCATGTCGAGCGCCCGGGCGATGTCGCGGACGCTGGTGGCGGCGTAGCCCGTTGGCGTGGAACAGCTCGCCGGCGACGGCGTCGATCTCCCGCCGACGGCCGCCCGTCTCGATCGCCAGCCTCGCCTCCTACCTAACGTTCGTTAGGGAGACGATAGCGAGTCGCGGCCGACGATGTCAACCGCTGGTACGATCGGTCGGTGCCGTTGGCCTCAGTCCGGTCCCGTCTGCGAGCCTGGTGGAGCGGGCGTCGCCGCCAGGCGGTGAGCGCCCGGGCGGTGGCCGGGGCCATCGCGCTGTTCCCCGTCGCGACCCTGCGATCGCGTTCGTCGAGGCGCCTCCGCTGGCGGTCCCGGACGCGTCGCCGATCTACCTGGTCGCCGTCGTCGGCGTCGCGGTCGTCCTCGGCACCGGTGCGGCCGTCGTTGCGGCCTTCGTGTCGTTCCTGCTCTACGACTGGCTGTTCGTCGAACCGCGCTTCACGCTGGCCGTCGAGGATCCCGACGGAGTGGCTCAACCTGCTCCTGTTCCTGTTCGTGGCGATCGTGATCGGCAGGCTCGCGGCGCTCCAATCGGACCGGGCCGAGGATGCGGCCCGGCGAGCCCGCGAGTCGCAGGCGCTGTTCCGGATCAGCCGGACGCTGGCGACGGCCCCGAACGTCGCCGACGCACTGCCGGCGATCCTGGCGGGACTGGCCGGCGAGACGCGGCTGAGCCGGATCTGGTTCGGCCGCCAGGTCGGGGCACGCGAGGTAACCGTCGCCGATACCGGGGTGGGTCCTCAGCCGTCGCCGAGGGTCCACGCCCTGCTCACGCGGACGCCGGGCGACCTCCCGCCCCGCTGGGTCCGGGCGCATCAGCCCCAGGACCGCCGCGGCGATCGAACCGCAAATCCGGAGACGGAGCTGTTCCGCGTGAAGATCGCCGCCGACGAGGAGACGCTGGGCTCCATCTGGGCGACGCGGTCGCGCCGCGACGGACTGCCGGATCCGGAAGAGACGCGGCTGCTCAGCCTTGCCGCCGACCAGATCGGGCTTGCCTTCAAGCGCGAGAAGCTGGCCGAGACCGCGAATGCAGTCGAGATCGCGCGGCAGAGCGAGGCGCTCAAGGACGCCCTCCTCGACTCCGTGTCGCACGACCTCCGCACGCCGTTGGCCGCGATCCGTGCCGCCGCCGGCAGCCTGATGGATCCCGAGGTCGACTGGACGGACGAGCAGCGCCGGGCGGCGGCCCAGACGATCGATCTCGAGGCCGATCGGCTCAACGGCGCTCGTCCGCAACCTGCTCGACATGAGCCGGATCGAGGGCGGCGCCCTCCGGCCGAGCCTCGAGGTCCTCGACGTCGAGGATCTCGTGAGACCCACCGTGACACGCCTCGCCCCGACCTTCGATGGCCGTGACGTCGAACTCGCGTTCGAGCCGGATCTGCCGCCCGTCCGCGCCGACGCGGTCCACTTCGACGAGGTGCTCACCAACCTCCTCGACAATGCCGCCAAGTACGCGCCGAACGCGCGCGTCCGGGTCGCGGCCTCATCCAGCCCGGACGGTCGGGTGCGGATCCGGATCGAGGACGGCGGCCACGGCGTGCCGCCCGAAACCGAGGGCCAGCTGTTCGAGAAGTTCTATCGCGTGCCGCGCGCCGGTGAGGGGTCGCGGCGGGGCCTGGGAATCGGCCTGGGCGTGGTGCGAGGCCTTGCTGAGGCGATGGGCGGCGAGGCCGTGGCGGGGCGGAGCGAGCTCGGCGGCCTCGCGATCGATGTGTTCCTCCGGGCCGCCCCGGAGCCACCCGGCGAACCGGCCCAGTGACCGGCGGCGGACCGCGGCTGCTGGTCGTGGAGGACGACGATGCGACGCGGGCCCTGATCGCCTCGAATCTGAACGCCCACGGGTACCGGCTGGCCGAGGCCGGCACGGCCGGCGAGGCGCTCCGGGCGTGGGACGCGCAGCGGCCCGATCTGGTCGTCCTCGATCTCGGGCTGCCGGATGCCGACGGGACCTCGGTCATCCGGCGCCTCCGGCGCGACGGGACGACGCCGATCCTCATCCTGTCGGCCCGTGGCGAGGAGCGCGACAAGGTCGCGGCGCTCGAGCTCGGTGCCGATGACTACGTGACGAAGCCCTTCGGCATGGCGGAGCTGCAGGCGCGGGTCGCCGCGCTCCTGCGGCGAGCGGCCGGGCCCGCGGCGGACGTCACGGGCTCCCTCAATCACGGGTCCCTGACCCTCGACGTTGCCCGGCGCGAGGTGCGGATCGCCGGCGCGCGCCTCGACCTCACGCCGCGGGAGTACGAGCTGCTCAAGATCCTCCTGAGCTGGTCCGGCCGGCTCGTGACCCACGGTCGGCTGCTCCGGGCCGTATGGGGCCGGCAGTACGCGGGCGAGGATCACTACCTCCACGTCTACGTCAGCCGGCTTCGGCGGAAGATCGCGGCGGCCGACCCGAGCGGCGAGTTCCGCGACCTGATCACCTCCGAGCCGGGGGTCGGGTACCGCGTCCGGGACGCCTGATCGCGCCAGTGTTGAGCGGCTGTTGAGCCGCGAGTGCCCTCGCGACGCCTCGGTATCTTGGGGGCCGCGACTACGTTGGAGGCATGAACCGTGTCTGGTCCGGAGTTCCGGCTGCCTCGGAACGCGACCCGCTCGAGATCGCCATCTCCGAGATCGAGGTCGCGATTGCCCTCGTTCAACGCGGCCAGGCGCGTCGCGTCCGACTCGTCGGGCTCGCTGCCGCCGAGCATGCCGCGGGCGCGGGCCTCGCACTCGCCCAGGCGGCCGGCGTCCAGTTCGCCCTCGAGCGGGGCACGGCGCCGGGTCTGCCGGTCAGTCTCGTCATCGGGCCTGCCATTGATGGCTGAGGACTCGGACGCGAGCCACCCAGGGTGGGCGACTTGATCGGCGGACGGCGGCCGCTCCAGGGTCGGAAGGCGGGCGATCGACGAGTCCAGGTCGAACGCCCTCATGCGCCGTACTTCCGGTATACCGGACCCGAACCAGCTCATCGCCCGCGAGGCGGCCTCGACCCCACGGACCGCTCGCGGCCGAGCCCTTGCTCGGATCCGCCAGGTCGCGTTCGGGCGGCCGTTGTCGAACGAGGCGGAGATCGACGAGCGCCTGCCGAAGAAGAAGGCGCTCGCGATCTTCAGCTCCGACCCGATCAGCTCGTCCGCGTACGCCACGGAGGAGATCCTCCGGGTCCTCGTCCTGGCCGGAACCGGCTTTCTCTTCCTGAGCCTGCCGATTGCGGCCGCGATCGCCCTGCTCCTCGCGGTCGTCTCGACGAGCTATCGCCAGATCGGCCACGCCTACCCGTCGGGTGGCGGTGCCTACGCCGTCGCCCGAGCGAACCTGCCCTCGCTCGCCGCGCTCGTTGCCGCCGGAGCCCTGCTCGTCGATTACGTGATGACGGTTGCCGTCTCGACAGCGTCCGCAGTCGAGCAGATCATCTCCGCCGTCCCGCAGGTGGCCGACGAGCGACTCCTCATCGGCGTCGCGGCGATCGCGCTGATCACCCTCGGGAACCTCCGCGGCCTGCGCGAGAGCGGCAACATCTTCGCGATCCCGACGTATCTCTTCGTCGGATCCGCGCTGCTGATGATCGGGATCGGCGTCTTCCGGATCGTCGTGCTCGGGGAGAGCGCGGCTCCGCCGTCGCCCCTGCCGGGCGCGCCCGATCCGCTCGAGCCCCTCGGCCTGCTGCTGATCATTCGGGCGTTCGCCTCGGGTTCCGTCGCGCTCACCGGCACCGAGGCCATCGCCAACGGTGTGCCGGCGTTCAAGCCGCCGGAATCCAGGAACGCGGCCGCGACGCTGACGATCGTCGCCGTCCTGCTCGCCGTGCTCTTCCTGGGCATTACGTTCGTCGCGCTGAACTTCGGCATCGTCGCGATCGACGAGCCTGCCCCGAAAACGGTGATCAGCCAGGTCGCGGCTCTTGCGTTCGGCGACGGGTCGATCGGGTTCTACCTCTTCCAGGCGTTCACGGCGCTCATCCTGTTCCTTGCCGCGAACACGTCCTACAACGCCTTTCCTCGCCTCGCCGCGATCCTCGCCCGCGACGGCTACCTGCCCCGCCAGTTCAGCTTCCGCGGCGACCGGCTGGCCTTCACCTCGGGGATCGTCATCCTCAGCCTCGTGGCGATCGCCCTGCTGATCATCTTCGAGGGCAACACGACGGCGCTGATCCCGCTGTATTCCGTGGGGGTCTTCGTGTCCTTCACTATCAGCCAGGGCGGGATGGTCCGGCACTGGCTGCGCGAGCGGTCGTCGGGCTGGCGCTGGCGACTCGCCGTCAACGGATTCGGGCTGCGCGCTGACCGCGTTCGTCGCCGTCGTCGTGACAGTGGCGAAGGCACCCGCGTCGCTGCTCGTGGCGATCGTGATCCCGATCCTCGTCGCGGTAATGCTCTTCATCAGCGTCCAGTACCGTCGATCCAAGCGGCAGCTCGCCGTCGATCCGGGGCTCGTCGTGCGGGAGCTGCGCCGGGAGGAACGCGTGATCGTCCCCGATCCACGGCGTGGACCGGGCGACGATCCAGGCAGTCAACGTCGGTCGCTCGATCGCGAACGACGTGCGGGCGGTCCACATCTCCGACGATCCCGAGGACGCCGCCCGCGTCCGGGCGACGTTCGAGCGCCAGATTCCCGGCGTGCCGCTCGTCGTCGTCGACTCGCCGTACCGTGCCCTCGCCGGGCCGCTTCTGGCGTACCTCGACGTGCTCGATGCGGCGTGGCCGCCGGGCAAGCCTGACCCGATCATGTTCGTCGTGATCCCGGAATACGTCGCGAGCAGCTGGTGGGAGCGACTCCTCTACAACCAGTCGGCCAAGTCCCTTCGACGGGCACTCCTCGGCCGGCCGCACACGGTCGTCGTCAACGTGCCCTACCGACGCGAGGATCGCGATGCCACGAGTCCGCCGCCGGCCCCCGAGGCCGAGCCCGAGGTGAAAGTGGCTGGTGAGGGGTGACGATCTCGTCGAGGAAGGCTAGGCTTCACATCTGACAGGTCGGTGAGCGGCCGCCCAGTGTGGGCGCCCTCGGCCCGCCAAGGACCGAGGTCCCGAATGTCCATAGAACTCCGACCGACTCGCGAGTCGGCGCCCGACACCAACGACCGTGCCCTCCTCCACGAGCTCGAGCCCGAAGCCGGGCGCCTCTACGACCGCCATGCCAAGGTTGCCCAGGAGTGGTTCCCCCACGACTACATCCCTTACCGGCTCGGCCGGGACTTCGACAAGGAACCGTGGACACCCGACCAGCCGCGCCTGATCAGGCGTGGCCCAGACGGCCTTCGAGGTCAATCTCCTGACCGAGGACAACCTGCCCTCCTACCACCGCCTCATCCACGGGATGTTCGGCGAGGGCGATGGGGCGTGGATCAACTGGATCGGGCGATGGACGGCCGAGGAGGGCCGCCACGCGATCGTCCTGCGCGACTACCTGACCGTGACGCGGAATCTCGATCCCATCGCCCTCGAGCGCGGCCGCATGACCCAGCTCCAGCAGGGCTACGACCGCGACACGATCGACACGCTTCGCGGCCTCGCCTACGTCGCGTTCCAGGAGCTGGCAACGCGGATCTCCCACCGCAACACCGGCCGCTATTCGGATGACCCGGTCGCCGACAAGATCATGATCCGGATCGCGGCCGACGAGAACCTCCACATGGTCTTCTACCGCGACATCCTGGGGGCGGCCCTGAAGATCCAGCCGTCACGCGCGGTCTGCGCGATCGTGGAGGAGGTCATCGCCTTCCAGATGCCGGGTGCGGGCATCCCGGGCTTCCTCCGAAAAGCGGCCGCGATGGCCAAGGCCGGCATCTACGACCTCCGCATCCACCGCGACGAGGTCCTCCTGCCCATCATCCAGCACTGGAAGATCTTCGAGCTGACCGGCCTCGACGCGGCGGCCGAGGATGCGCGGCGGCGGCTCGCCGAGCACCTCGACAAGCTCGACCTGGCGGCGAAGCGGTTCGAGGAGAAGCGATCCCGCTTCGCTGACGCGGGGGCTGCCAGGGCGGGCTGACCGGCACTCCCGGTCGCTCGGGACGTGCACGTTCGCACACGTCCCACTCGGGGTCCGCGACCATTCCGGCTAGGCTTGCTGCCTGACAGGTCGGTGAGCGGCTGCCCATGTGGACAGCCCTCGGCCCGCCAAGGACCGAGGTTCCCGAGATGTCCATCGAACTCCCGCCGATCGCCCCGACGGCGACCGACTACGACGAACGGGCGCTACTCCACGAACTCGAGCCCGAGGCGGGTCGCCTCTACGACCGCCACGCCAAGGTCGCCCAGGAGTGGTTCCCGCACGATTACATCCCCTATCGGCTGGGGCGCGACTTCGACAAGGAGCCATGGACGCCCGATCAGCCGCGGCTGACCGGGGTGGCCCAGACGGCCTTCGAGATCGGCCTCCTGACCGAGGACAACCTGCCCTCCTACCATCGCCTCATCCACGGGATGTTCGGCGACGGCGACGGCGCGTGGATCAACTGGGTAGGGCGCTGGACGGCCGAGGAGGGTCGCCACGCGATCGTCCTCCGCGACTACCTGACGGTCACCCGCAACATCGACCCGATCGCGCTCGAGCGCGGCCGGATGACCCAGCTCCAGCAGGGCTACGACCACGACGCTCCGGATACGCTCCACGGCCTCGCCTATGTCGCCTTCCAGGAGCTCGCCACGCGTATCTCGCACCGGAATACCGGGCGGTATTCGGACGACCCGGTCGCGGACAAGATCATGATCCGGATCGCCGCCGACGAGAACCTCCACATGGTGTTCTACCGGGACATCCTGTCGGTGGCGCTCGAGCTCCAGCCCTCGGCGGCCGTCCGTGCGATCGTCGACGAGGTGCTCGCGTTCCAGATGCCAGGGGCGGGGATTCCCGGCTTCCTGCGCAAGGCCGCGCAGATCGCGAAGGCCGGAATCTACGATCTCCGCGTCCACCGCGACGAGGTCCTCCTGCCGATCATCAACCACTGGAAGATCTTCGAGCTGACCGGCCTGGACGCGGCGGCCGAGGAGGCGCGGCGCCGGCTCGCCGACCATCTCGAGAAGCTCGACCGGGCTGCCAAGCGCTTCGAGGAAAAGCTCGCTCGCTCGAACGTCCCGAGAATGTCGGGGGCCTAGCCTCTTCGCGGCCGCGGAACCTCTCAGCGGCCGCGGAACCTCGCCCGGAGAGCGGCCATCGGGACGTACCGCCAGCGTGGCAGGAAGCGGGCGGCGTAGACGAGCTCCCGGCACTCCTGTTCGACCTCGAACGGTGCGAGGAGCGCCTCGTCGAACAGCTCCCGACGTCCGACCGACTCGAGCCCGGCCGTGTAGGCAGCGAGGAAGGCCGCGGTCGTCTCGGCGATCCAGCTTCCGACGCGGGCGACAAGCGCGCCTTCGACGCGTTCCGCGACAACCCGACCGACGTGGTCCAGGCTGGTCGTCAGCTGGGCCACGTCACGAGCGGCCGGCTGGAGAGCGGCGTTCACCGCGGCCCCGAGCGTCGGGTTGCCGTCGAAGTCGATGATCGCGAGCCCGTCCCGCCATTCGAGCACCTGGCCGACGTGGAGGTCGCCGTGGATCGGCTGGACCGCCGCTCCGGTCTCGGTCGCGAGCGTGGCGAGGACATTCCGGATCGGGCTGGCAAGGGCCCCGAGCTCGCCGCCGCGCTCCGTGTCCTGCGCCTTGATCGCCTCCTCGAACGTTGCCAGCGCCGCTGCCCGCCAGCGGTCAACCAGCTCCGGGCTGGCCCGGGCGATCGGAGCGGGGATGACTTCGGATGGCATGGCGAGGGCGACGTGGAGGCCCGCCGATGAGGCGGCCCAGCGGGGCGCCGATCCAGGCATCGCAGTCCGGCGGGCACGGTCCGTCCTCGTGCTGAAGATGGGCCTCCAGCCGGGCGACACACCATTCCCATCCGTCCCGGGCATCGGGCAGGTAGGCATCGGCCAGGGCGATCGTGGCGTCCTGGCCATCCGGGGCCGTCCACGAGAGCGACCCGAACGGGCGAGGGACAGCGTCAAAGCCGGCGGCGGCGAGGTGGGCGAGCAGGGTCGCCGCCCGCTGTTCCCCGGGCTCGGGCAGTTGCAGCCACTTGACGACAACCGCATCGCCCACGACGACCGACGCATTCGTCTGGTCGACGCCGATGGCCCGTTCCGCCGGCTCCTTCGGCCGCGGGGTATCGGCAAGGGGCACGAGCCGGAAGCCGCCGGCCAACGCGCCCTTCCCGGCGAGGGCATCAACCAGCGCCCGCGACAGGCCGTCGCCTGGCGTCGCCCGGCGCCATCCACGATCCGTCTCGACAAGCGGGACGACCACCAGCCGATCCGACGCGTCAGCGGCCATCGCCACGACCAGCCGATGGTGCTCGTTACCGGTGGGCAGCTCGGACGCGTCCAGAAGCCGCAGGCCCGCCAGCGGGATCGAGACGTAGCCCGCCTCAGCCGGTGACTCGGGCGGCGGCCAGTCCCGCCGCAGCTCGTCGAGGAGCGGCGGACTCACGCCTCGCCGCGGCCGCCTCGCCGCGTACGATGCGTGTCGACACCTGCCGTCGCTGCCCTGGTTGAACCGTTCAGTCCGCCACCTCCGAGGACCATGATGGCGCACGAGCCCCAGACGATCCTGTTCATGCCCGAGTCGGCGTACGGCCCGACGAACAACTGCATCGGAATCGGCGACGTCCTTCGCCGTCGCGGCCATCGCGTCGTGTTCGCCGCTGAGCGGTCATGGTCCGGCAAGCTCGAGGCCCTCGGCTTCGTCGAGGATCTCGTCGATCTCGCCCCGCCCCCGGAGGATGCCGGCGGCGACGGTGACGGCGCGCAGGACGCCGGCCAGTTCTGGAAGGACTTCATCCGCGACACGTCGCCCGAGTTCCGCAAGCCGACGATCGAGCAGCTCGCGACATTCATGCAGCCGACGTGGCAGGCGCTCATCGACGGCGCGCAGCTACTGCGAGCCGCAGCTCCGCGAGATCATCGAGCGGCAGCGGCCGGACGTCATCGTCGAGGACAACGTCGTCGGTTTCCCGGCGCTCGTGACGTCCGGGAAACCATTCGTTCGCATCGTGTCGTGCAATCCGCTCGAGGTCCGGGGGCCGGACATCCCGCCGCCGTACTCGGGCCTGCCGTCGGACGATCGATCCGAATGGGACGCCTTTCGGGAGGAGTACGACCGGACCCACCGGCCGACGTGGGAGGCGTTCGACGCGTGGGTCCGCGAACAGGGCGCCCCCGGGCTGCCGTTCCTCGAGTTCATCCACACCTCTGACATCCTGAACCTCTACGTCTACCCCGAGGTCGTCGACTACGTCGAGCGCCGGCCGCTCGATGCCACATGGCAGCGGCTGGATTCGAGCGTGCGCGGGACGGATGGCGACGCCGAGCTGCCGGCCCTGATCACGGAGCGCCCGGAAGGCAGCGCGCTCATCTACCTGTCGCTGGGATCGCTCGGGAGCGCCGACGTCGGCCTGATGCGACGTCTCGTGGAGCTGCTGTCGCGGACGCCTCATCGGTACATCGTGTCGAAGGGGCCGCAGCACGCCGAGTACGAGCTCGCCGACAACATGTGGGGCGCCGAGTTCCTGCCCCAGACGAAGCTCGTCCCGCTCGTCGATCTTGTCATCACCCACGGTGGCAACAACACGACGACCGAGGCGTTCCACTTCGGCGTGCCGATGATCGTCCTGCCGCTGTTCTGGGATCAGTACGACAACGCCCAGCGCGTCGACGAGACGGGGTTCGGCGTCAGGCTCAGGACGTACGACTTCGCCGATGACGAGCTCGCCGCCGCCATCGAGAGGCTGCTCGCGAGCCCGGTTCGCGGCCGGCTCGCCGACGTTTCGCGGGAGATCCGGGCGCGCGACGGCGTCGCCCGGGCGGCCGACGCGATCGCGGCTGTCGGCAGCCGAGCGGGGACGGCATCGCGGCGATGACGGCGACGGCGACCGAGCCGCGCCTCCGGACGGTCCGGGCGACCCGCTACGTGACCGCGTTCCGCGAGGGCGGGTCGCTGCCAGGTCTCGTCGAGGCCGACGACGACGGGCTCTACGTCGTGAAGTTCCGGGGTGCCGGCCAGGGTCCGCGCGCGCTTGTCGCTGAGTGGCTCGCCGGCGAGATCGGCCGGGCGCTCGGACTCCTCGTCCCCGACCTGGTCGCCGTCGATCTGGCGGGCGAGATCGCCGACTCGGAGCCGCACGAGGAGATCCACGACCTGCTCGTCGCCAGTGTCGGGCGGAACATCGGCCTGGACTTCCTGCCGGGATCGCTGACGTTCAATCCCGCCGCCGACGCCGTGCCCGACGCGAATTGGGCCGCGGACGTGGTCTGGTTCGACGCCTTCGTCACCAATCCCGATCGGTCGGCAAGGAACCCGAACATGCTCGTCTGGCATGGCCGGACGTGGCTGATCGACCATGGCGCCGCGCTCTACATCCACCACACCTGGCGCGATCCCGCGGAGCATGCCCGGCGGCCGTTCGATCGCATCCGGGACCACGTCCTGCTGCCATCGGCGGGCTCGATCGCGGCCGCCGATGAGCGGCTCGCGCCGCTCGTGACACGCGAACTGCTCGTGGATCTGACCGACGCGGTGCCGGACGACTGGCTGGCCCCGGACCCGAGCGTCGGTGACGCCGCGGCGCAGCGGCGGGCCTATGTCGAGTACCTGCTCGGGCGGCTCGAGGCGCGCCGGGCATTCGTCGAGGAGGCGGATCGTGCCCGAGCCGCAGCCTAGCCAGTTCCAGTACTCGATCGTCCGGGTCGTGCCCGACGTCGAGCGCGGCGAGTGCCTCAACGCGGGCGTGATCCTGCTCTGCCGCCCGCGCCGCTTCCTGGCGGCCCGGGTCGGGCTCGACGAGGCGAAGCTGCGGGCAATGGCGCCCGATGCGGATCCCGCCACGATCCTGCCGCACCTCGCCGCGATCGAGCGGATCGCCGCCGGGGACCTCTCCGCGGGACCGATGGCCCGCCTCGGCCAGGGCGAGCGTTTCCACTGGCTCGTCGCGCCGTCGAGCACCGTCATCCAGGCGTCCGAGGTCCATACCGGCCTCAGCGACGACCCGGCAACCGAGCTCGATCACCTCTTCGGGCGGCTCGTCGGCTAGGCGGGTTCACGGCGGACCGAGTACCAATTGCAACCGGGTCTTAACACCAATGTCATGGCCCACGCCGGTGAATCGCGGGTAGGGTTACTGACGACGCGACCCGTCATGGAGGCGACGATGCTCACGGCAGAGACCACGGCCCTTACCGGGCCCGAGCCTTCGGGATCGCCGACCAGCGCAGGTTGGTACGACCCCGACAGCATCGTCTTCCAGGGCGCCCACGACGAGCGACCGCCGGAGCTACTTGCCGGTGAACCGGGGCGGGCGCTTCTCGACGAAGGCGGCGACACCCTCCGCGTGATCGGCGGTCGCGCCGGCGATTCCCTGGAGCCAGGCCTCGTATTCGAGGGTCTCGTCGAGCGTCGACTCCTCGGCGTGCGCTAGGGCCCGCTTCGTCAGGCCGAGGGCACGCGGCGCACCGGCCGCCAGCCGAATAGCCAGGTCGCGGGCCTCATCGAGCAGCGCCTCTGCCGGGACAACCTTCGCCACGAGCCCGAACCGCTCGGCGTCGGCCGCCGACAATGGATCGCCGGTCAGCGCGAGCTCGGTTGCCTTGGCCGGGCCGACCAGCCGCGGCAGGAACCACGTCGCGCCGCTGTCCGGGACCAGCCCGACCTTGCCGAATGCCAGCAGGAAGCTCGCGCCCTCGGCGGCGATCCGGATGTCGCAGGCGAACGCGATCGAGGCCCCCGCTCCGGCAGCAATGCCGTTGATCGCCCCGATGATCGGCTTTTCCAGCCGTCGCATCGCGACGATGAGCGGGTTGAACCGCTCCCGGATCTCGGTGGCGAGCGGGGCCGCGTCGGGCTCCAGGCGCTCGCGCAGGTCCTGGCCGGCGCAGAACGCGCGGCCGGCCCCGGTGAGGATCACTACCCGGACCGCGGGGTCCTTCGCCACGCCGCGGAAGGCCTTGATGAGCTCGTCCTTGAGCGGGACGGTCAGGGAGTTCAGGGCGTCCGGCCGGTCGAGCGTGAAGGTGGCGATCGCGTCGGCGACATCGACGCGAAGGTCGGGCATCAGGCCGGTGTTGGGGTGTCCGCGAACTCGACGAGGCGGCCGCCGACCAGCTCGAAGACCCGCCGGTCGATCGGCTCGTCGGCACCGCCGGAGTGCTCGATGACGAAGTCGGCGAAGAGCGCCGCGAACTCGTCGTCGCCGGGGCGGAGGGTACCGGCGACGAGCAGATGGCGTTCCGGGAGCCCGACGAGGACCCGCCCGACCGGCCCCAGCTCGTTCGTCAGCTTGTCGATCACCTCGGGCAGCAGGATTCGGGCCGCGTCCCAACCGTCGCCGGTATCGGACGACAGGAGGCGCCGCTCGCCCGAGACCTCATCGGTCCAGGCCGCGCCCGCCGACCAGGTGGCGAGGTTGCGCATCGCGGTGTCCTGGATGTCTTCCGGCCCGACGCCCCACGAGAGCACGTGGTCGCCGTTGACGATGACATCGAACGAGCCGGCATTCAGGGCGTAGACGACGGGGATGTCGCAGGGCCCCTCGTCGACGAGGGGCTGGGAGTGGCTGCGGTTCGCCTCGGCCGCGAGCGCCTCTGGGTTGATTTCGCTGACCTTCAGGCCGTGGGTGCCGACGGGACGAAGGGCCGGATAGATGACGGCCGACGCTGCTTTCCAGTCGTGCTCGGGCGTCTCGGCTACGGAACTGTGCGGCGTCCCGGCGGCGGGCACGTGGCCGCTGACGGGCGCGGAGGCGTCAATCGGAGCGAGGACATCCGGCGCCGTATCGCGGAGCGTCCCGGGCGGCTCGTCGCCCATGTCTCGCCGTAGATCCAGTCCGTAATCGGATCCGCCCTGCGGGTCTCGCTCCATCCCTCGCCTCCGTTTGAACCTGCGTCAGCGCCCTGTCCAGTGTGCCGGACGTTTGTCGGTGAAGGCTGCCATGCCCTCGGTCTGGTCCTCGCTCGCGAAGAGCATGAAGAAGGCACGTTGCTCGAACTCGAGCCCGGCCGACAGCGAGAGCTCGTGCGCCCGCAGGATGGCCTGCTTGGCCGCCCGTACCGCGAGCGGCGGCTGGGCGGCGACCCGGGCGGCCAGTTCGAGCGCCGCATCGAGGGTGGCTTCCGCCGGGACGACGGTCGTGACAAGGCCGCTTGCCTCGGCTTCAGCAGCGGTCATCGTCCGCCCCGTGAGGATCAGCTCCATCGCCTTGGCCTTGCCGACCGCCCGCGTCAGCCGCTGCGTGCCACCCGCCCCGGGCATCACGCCGAGCTTGATTTCGGGCTGGCCGAACTGGGCATCCTCGGCGGCCACGATCATGTCGCAGATCATCGCCAGCTCACAGCCTCCGCCGAGAGCGAAGCCGCGGACGGCCGCGATGAGCGGCGTTTCGATGGCGGCGATCCGTCCCCAGCTCGCGAAACGGCCCTCGGCCATGAGGCTGACCGTCGTTTGGGCGGCCAGTTCGCGGATGTCGGCGCCGGCGGCAAACGCGCGGGTCCCTGTCCCGGTCAGGACGATGGCCCGGCAACCCGGCTCGCGATCGAGCCGCTCGAGGGTGGCGGCGAGCTCGTCGAGGAGGTCGAAGCTGAGCGCGTTGAGCGCCTCGCGGCGATTGATCGTGACCAGGGCGACGTGCTCGATCGGCCCGGCCGGGCCTGGCGCCGGGAACTCGGAGCCGACGAACTGTCGCTCACCAGTTGACACCGTCTCGGCCGGCGCGGTCTCGGTCACTCGATCCTCCGTGTGCGCTGACAGTATCCACGCCGGGGGAACAATCGCGTTGCGCGAGCGCACCACCGTCCGCCGGGCCGCGCACGGCGCGTCGCGCGAGTCCCGTCAGCCCAAGTCGGCCCCGTCCTCGAGGACGAGGAACGTCGCGAGGCCGGGGGCGATTTCGCGGAGGTTCCGGCCGGCCGCACGCATCGGATCGGACGCCAGGCCTGCGTCGAGCGCGGCCCGGTCGTCGAAGTCCATCGCGGTGACTTTGACGATGTCCGTCTCGCCGCCGAGCGCCTCGCTCACGCGCTGGACGCGCGTCGCCCGCAGCCCCGGCGTCTGCGCGACGAGCGGCATGTGTTCCGTGGCGTAGCGTCGCTCGAACGTTTCGAGGGCTTCGGGGCCGCCATCGGGCCGGCGGTAGAGCACGAGCAGCGTCGTCATCGGTCCTCCTCCTTCACAAGCTCGTTGCGGGTTCCGTCGCGGGTTCGGTCGCGCGAGCCGTCGCCGCGGCCTCCGTCGATCGGTAGAAGCCGGTCAACGCCTCGTTGAACAGACCCGGCCGGCGAACCATCACCTCGTGGCCGCAGTCCGGGACGACGAACAGCCGCCCGTCGGGCAGCTGCCGCTGGATGCCCCACGCATGATCGACCGGCACGAACGGGTCGCGGTCGCCACAGACCACCAGGGCCGGCGCCTCGATCGCGCGAAGGTCGCGCGGGGTGAGCAACGGTTGCGCCGCAACGTCCGCCGCGATCGCCGGGAGGAGCCGCCGCCAGGCTCCGACGCCCTGCCCTTCGTCGTGACGGCGGGCCAGCACGACGCCCCAGGCCGGGTCGTCGACGTCCGCGCGCCGCGGGTCCATCAGCCGGCGGGCGACCGACGCCCGAGGCTCGCGCTGGGTCGTGATCCCGACGATGGCCAGCGTCCGCAGCCGGTCGTTGAAGCGTGCCGCGTACTGGAGCGCGGTCATCGCCCCCATCGAGAACCCGAGCAGGTGGAACGTCTCGAGCCCGAGCGCGTCGACGAACGCGGCGAGGTCTTCCACGAGCCAGTCGTAGCGGAATCCGTTAGCCGCGTCCCACGCCGTCCGCCCGTGGCCGCGGGCATCGGGGAGGTAGAGCTGGAACGCCTTCGACAGCAGCGGGACCTGGGCGGCGAAGTCCTCGCGCCCGATCGACGTCGCGCCGTGGAGCATGACGAGCGGCGGCCCCGCCCCGTGGACCTCGTACGCGATATCGAGGTCGTTTGCCCGGACTGTCGGCATCGTGGCTACGGCTCCGAATGCTCGGGCACGCCTTCGAGTGGGGACGCCTCGGCGCGCTGGATCCGGAGGTACTGGCGGCGGTAGTAGAGGAGCGGCATCGGATGCGGCTCGGCGTTGGCCATCGCATCCACCCGCCCGATGAAGAGCTCGTGATCGCCCGCCTGGAATCTCTCCACGACCGTGCATTCGATCGTTGCGATCGCCCCATCGATGAGCGGCAGGCCGGTCGCGCTGAGCGTCCACGCCGCGCCGCAGAAGAGGTCCCTGCCCGGGTCCACGGGCGCGCCGGCGAAGCAATCGGACAGCGCCTGTTGGTCCTCCGACAGGACGTTGACCGCGAACCGGGCCGCCTGCCTCACCGACGGGGTGATGAATCGGCGATGATCGAGGGCGACCATGATGAGCGGCGGCTGGAGGCTGACCGACGACAGGGCGTTGACCGTGATCCCCTGCGGCTGGTCGCCATCCAGCGTCGTCACGACCGTGACGCCGGTCACGAAATGGCCCATCACCCGGCGGAACGCGTCGGGAGCGATCTCGGCGGCGATGGGCTCGGGCATGCGCGAGAGTCTAGCCGCGGTCCGCGCTAGTGGCGCCCAAGGGCCGCGTATCCTCGGGCGATGGCTCCGCGATCCCGCCCCTGCGACAGATCCGGGAGCCCGGACGTCGTAGGCGCGTGACCGAACCGCTCGACCGACCGGCAGCCTCGGAATCCCTCGTCGTCCAGCGGCAGCCGCTGGGCCGCGGCGACGCGTCGACCTCGGCCGGCGACATCGAGCTCGTCGTCATGAGCGCGTACGACGCCCATCACCGGGACCTGCTCGCGTTCGCCCGCGCTCTCGTTCGCGACCCGGAGGCCGCGGAGGATCTCGTCGGGGACGCCTTCCTGCGGCTGATCAACGAGTGCCGGGCCGGTCGCGCGCCCGCCGAGACGCGCGGCTGGCTCTACCGCGTCGTGGCGAATCTCGTCATCTCGCGCGGGCGACGCCTCAAAACGGCGCAGCGCTTCCTGTCGCGCCTCGTCGATCGGCGGGTCCAGGAGTCGCCGGAGTCGAGGCTGGTCAGATCCGAGATCCGGTGCGATCTGCTCGTGGCCCTCGCGGCACTGCCCATCGATGGCCGGGTCGCTCTCGTCATGGCCGCCCGCGGCAGCACGGGCCACGAGATCGCGGCTGCCCTCGGGAAGAGCGAGACAGCGACACGGACTGCCCTCTATCGCGCACGAATGAGGCTGCGCGAGCAGCTCTCCGAAGGAGTCGAGACGTGACCGATCACCGGCGCTGGCTGGAGCTGGCGGCGCTGCGCCCGACCTTCTCGCCGAGCGCAGCGGACGCGACCGACCTGGACGCTCACCTCGCTGCCTGTGACGCGTGCTCGCGGGAGGCCGCGGCGCTGCGGGCCGACCTCGCACTCGTGTCGCGGCTCGAGGTCCCGGCACCACGCGACGACCTTCGCATGCGCATCCGGGCGGCGGCGATTTCCGCCGACGTCGGGAGGGGCTCCTGGAACCTGGCGACGATCGCCGCGGTCGGATTGCTCGCGGCCGCGCTGGTCGGAGCGACACTCGGCGTCGGCGCATTGATGGCTGGGCCCGATGACCCGCTCACCCAGCTCGACGCGAACGATTCCGCGCTCGCGGCCATCGACGCCAAGCGAATCAAGTGGACGACGGAGGTGGTCCAACTCGGAGCGGATGCGGTCACGATCGACGCCAACGGGTCGACGCTCCGGGCGGAGTCGCCCGTTGATGAAGGTCTCGTCAGACCCGGGCAGCCTGACCTCCTGGAGCCTCGAGGTGGCCTGGTTCGAGGCGGGCCTCGAGCAGCGCCTCAACGTCTACTTCAACGCCGACCGAACCAGCTGGTGGATCGAGGGACTGCAGGTCTACGACAACGTGGCCCCTAACCCGGATTGGGCGTCGTTCCCGCGCGGACCACACTTCCGGACCCCACTCGGCGTGGCGTTCGCGGGTGACATCGACCTCGCCGGGCAGGGCCGGGCGGGGCCGGTTCGCCTTCGCATCGACGGGGCCGTGCTCGCGGTCGCTCCGCAGCCATCGTTCGTCGAGCCGCCCGGAGGCGGCATCGCCCTGAATACCGACCCATTCCTACCCGGCGGGCCGCTCCGTTGCAGCGGGATTCTGCAGCTGAGCCCGCGCGAGGCCGAGATGGCCCTCCAGGCATTCGGCTATCGGCTGTCGTGGCGCTTCGTGTACGCAACGGGACCGAACGCCGGGTACAGCGAGAAGGTCCTGAAGGCGCCGCCTGTCGGCTACATCTCCGAGACGGCCATCGGTAGCGACGGCGAGCTGATCGTGTTCGTCGCGGATCCGGCTCGGCCGATGGGACCGCCCGCTCCGTTCCCACCGGACTGCCCGCTGCCCTCGCCCGGCTGAGGGCCGCGTCGCTCCGCCTACAATCCGGGGCATGACAAATTCATCGACCGGCGGCGCGACGCGGACCGAGCGCGACTCCATGGGCGAAGTGGAGGTGCCGGCCGATGCGCTCTACGGCGCGTCGACCCAGCGCGCGGTGCTGAACTTCCCGATATCGGGACAGCGCTTTCCGCGTCGCTTCATCCGCGCGCTCGCCCTGATCAAGGAAGCCGCGGCCGATACGAACCAGGAGCTGGGGCTGCTCGACACCGAGATCGCGGAGGCGATCGGGGCGGCGGCGGCGGAGGTCGCGGAGGGAGCGCACGACGCCCAGTTCCCGATCGACATCTACCAGACGGGCTCCGGGACATCGACGAACACGAACATGAACGAGGTCATCGCTCGGCTCGCCTCGGACAGGCTGGGCGGCGACAGGCCGGTCCACCCGAACGATGACGTCAACCGTTGCCAGTCGTCGAACGACACGATCCCGACCGCGATGCAGCTCGCGGCGGCGATGGCGATCGAGGAGGACCTCCTGCCGGCCCTCGACACCCTCCGCGCCGCGCTCGACGCCAAGGCCGACGAACTCTGGCCGGTCGTCAAGACCGGCCGGACCCACCTCCAGGACGCCACCCCGATCCGATTGGGCCAGGAGTTCCGGGGCTACGCGGGCCAGCTGGACGAGTCGATCCGCCGGGCGCACGCCGCCCAGGCCGAACTGCTGTCGGTTCCGCTCGGCGGGACAGCGGTCGGGACGGGCATCAACGCTCATCCGGAGTTCGCCGGCCTGACGGCCGCCCGGCTCGTCGGCCTGACGGGACTCGAGGTCCGCGAGGCCGGGAACCACTTCCACGCCCAGGCGACGCTCGACGCCGTGATCGCGGCCCATGGCGGGCTCCGGACGATCGCTCTCAGCCTCTGGAAGATCGGCTCGGACGTCCGGCTGATGGGCATGGGCCCGCGGGCCGGCATCGCCGAGATTGCCCTGCCGGAGACCCAGCCAGGCTCGTCGATCATGCCCGGCAAAGTGAACCCGGTGATCGTCGAGAGCCTGACGATGGTCGTCGCGAGGGTCATCGGCAATGACGCCACGATCGCCTTCGGGCAGACGGGCTCGTTGCTCGAGCTGAACGTGATGATGCCGGTGACCGCCGCCGCCCTCCTCGAGTCAATCGCGCTGCTGGCGGCCTCCGCCCGCAACTTCGCCGATCGAAGCGTCGCCGGAATCACCGCGACGGACCGCGGGCCGGCCCTCGTCGAACAAGGACTGATGCTCGCCACGGCGCTCGCGCCCGAGATCGGCTACGACGCGGCGGCGGCGCTGGCCAAGGAGGCATTCAAGACCGGCCGCACGATCCGCGACCTTGCGACGGAGCGCGGGATCGCCCCGGACCGGCTCGATGAGCTGCTCGATCCGGCCGCGATGACCGAGCCCGGCCTCGGCGGCGGGTCCGGCGGCGGCTGACGGCTGACGACGCCGTCAGGCAAAACCCGGCGACCGCGGGGCGTTCGGTTCGGGCCGAGCCAGGAGCAGCACGCCAACGATCGTCCAGGCAAGGCCGAAGCCCAGCCAGGCGGCGGGCCAGCCGAAGAACATGGCCGCGGACGCCAGCAGGATCGCCGCGCCGATCGGCAGATCCTCGCTCCGGACAAGCACGAGGCCGACAAGGACGCAGCCTGTCAGCGCGACCGCCTGGCAGACGACGATGAGGAGGCTGGATCCCGTCTGCGCCAGGGCGGCGACCAGCGACAACGCCCAGCCGACGTGGCCGACGACGGCGAGCAGGGCACCCGCCGCTCCGAGCCGGCCGCCACCATCACTCTGTCGCGCCCAGCAGCCGATGATCGCGACGAGGCCGGCCGCGACCGCCACGACGGTCAGCGGCAGGATGTCGATGAGGTAGCCGGGCCAGTCGGGCGGGGCCGGCTGGCCGACGACCGCCACGCCCGCGATCGTCCACAGGCCGCCGCTCAGCAGGGCCGCGGCGGCGGGCCATCGCGAAGCCGCGTGGAGGCGGGCATCGAGGGCACCCCTGGCGAGGTCCAGCCATGCCCGCCGCCCGAGCTGAGCCTGCTCGAGGACCGCCAGGACCTCCGCCTCGTAGCGGTCGCGCCAGGCTCTCGGGTAGAGACGGAGCAGGCCCGCGCCGGCCGGTCGCCCGCGGCGAGTCACCCGCCGCAGCCCCGCTGGACGAGGGGCGGGATCAGCCCCGGCTGACCGACGGCGACGGGCAGCGGCCCGAGGACGACGTGGGACGTGTCGACGGTCAGGACGCCGGCCTCGTCGACCTCGATCGCGAACCGGTCCATCGACCGATCCGCAGGCCCGTACAGCGCGCCCTCCGGCTTGATGCCGAGCCGGTCATAGCGAGACTGATGACAGGGGCAGTGGAACCAGAAGTCCTCGATGCACGGGTTCGGTCGACAGCCGAGGTGCGGACATATCTGCGAGACCGCACGCACATTCAGGGCCGTGCCGTCGCCGGTCGGGTCGGAACCCGGAAACCACGCTCCGCGGTCAGGGTCGATCGTCATGATGAACGCCCGGGCGTCCGCGACGTAGGCCGGGAACCCGTCGGCGACGGGGACGCCGGCGCTCATCGCGATCAGGTCGTCGAGCGTCCCGATTCGGACCCGCGACCCGCCCCCTGCGACCGCGCTCCACAGGAACCCGATCGACCCGCCGGCCAGCTCGGCGACCCAGATCCCGATCGCGGCGCCAATCGAGCGCCGGAGGAGCTGCCGACGGGTGAGGCCGCGGCCGCGGGCAGCCACGATCGAGCGGCGGACGACAGCCTCTGGGCGACCGAGATCGACCCTTGGTTCGACGACGTCGGCCACGTCATCGGCCGATCGGTCGGCTCATGCGCCGGCTCATCGTGCGTCCCCGTCCAGTCGCGCCAACCCGGTCCGGACGAACCCGCCGAGGCTGTCGAGCTGGGCCCGAACGGTGGTCGCGCCCAGCCCAGTGAGCCGGTAGGGCCGCCGTCGGTCCTCGGGCTCGAGGGCCTCGATCAGGCCGCGCCGCTCGAGTCGGGCGAGGGCGCCGTACAGCGTTCCCGGGCCCATCGGGCTGCCGGAGATCTCCTCGACATCGGTCATGATCGCGTAGCCGTGCTTCGGGCCGCCGGACAGCGACACCAGGATGTAGAGCGATGGCTCGGCGAATCGACCGAGCTCGCCGAATGGCTGGTTCATGCCCCACGGACCTCCGGCTCGGTCGGGCTCGCTGGCAGATCGATGATGGTGGCCGATCCGCGGATTGCCATCCGCAGGCCGACCAGGATCCAGGCCACTCCATACGGCAGGAGCAGCCCCACCACCCAGGTCTCGTCTTCCGAGATGGCGCCCAGACCAAGCGCGATGGGAAAGCCGATCGCGGCGGGCAGGACGACGGCCAGGGTCAGCAGGATCCAACGTCCCGACGGCCCGATCTCCGCCCGGATGGCGGCCAGCGTGAGCATCCCGCCCAGGGCGATGAGGTAGCCGCCGATGGCGGCGACCGCTGTGAGCAACGAGTACGGGAGGTTGGCGACGACGATACACAGACCGATCACGCCGAGGGCAACAGCAATTCGTCGCCCATGTGTCGCCATGTAGTCGCCCGGCAGGCTGAGCAGCATGAAGAGCATGGCGACGGGGAACAGAATCGCGACGGCCCAGGCGTCGTTCTGCCACACCACGAAGGCAACGAAGAAGCTCGACCACAGCGCACCGGCGATCAGGGCGAAGATGCCGGGGAGGCGATGCGTCCACGGCGAGGGTTCGGTCTGGGCCTGCGGATTCAGGTGGGCGTCGACCGCGCCGCGAACCGTGTCGACGAGGTCGGCGAACGTCGGTGGCCGCTCCGCGAGCAGCGTGAGGAACTCCTCCTCGTATCGATCGCGCCAGGCCTTCGGATAGAGGCGGACGAGCCTGCTCATGACGGGACCCCTCCTCGAGCCGCGGCAAGGGCCGCCGCCGCTCCGTGTTCGGTCAGACGATACGCCCGCCGATCGTTGCCATTCGTTGTCGTCTCGATGAGAGCGAGCCGCTCCAGCCGCGCTACGGCGCCGTAGAGCGTCCCCGGACCAACCCGGCCGTCCAGTGCCCGAACGTCGTCGAGGAGCCGGACGATGTTGCGCGGACCGTCGCGAAGCGCGACCAGGATCCACATCGCCGTTTCGCCGAACCGTCCGAGTCGCCGACCGCTCACGTCACTCGGCCTCGAGCACCGCGCACGCGACGCGATCACCGCTGTTTCCGATCGGCTGGCTGACCTGGTCGTCTTCGCTCGCGTGGATGACGAAGGCGCTGCCGACCGCCCCGGAGGTTGAGTCGAAGAGCGTTGTCGGGCCGGACGAGATCGTGACGCCGTCCGTGGTCGTGTCGAGATGGCCATTGCCCTGGGCGTTCACGATCAGATTCGGCAGATCGCCGGCGTGGGCGCCGCTCGGATTGTAGAGACCGTGCTGGAGGCCACTCGGGTTGTAGTGGCCGCCGGCCGCGGCGAATGTCGGGGCGCAGGCGCCGATGGCGTGGATGTGGATTCCGTGCAGCCCGGGGGTCAGGCCGGCGACGTGGACATTCACGTGGATCGTGCCCGTGCCGTCCTCGACGAGGCGAACCCAGCCAATCGACTGTCCGGTGGCGTCGACGAACGTCCCGCCGGCGCGGGAAGCGCCGCCGCCGGTGGCCGTGGCGCCCGCGGCGAGCATGACGAGCAAAGCAAGACCGGCCGAGGCGGCGATCAGTGGTCGACGGGCTGACATGGCGATTCCTCGTAGTCGTCGTGCGATACATCACGGAGCGATATATCGTCATGCGATATATACACCTTACCGCGCCAATGTCAAGGAGCTGGATCGATGGAGCCTCGCCGAAGACGCCGCCGTGACGCCAGCTGGCTAACGTCCGCCCCGTGATCTACGACCAGCGGGCACCGGAGCCGAAGCCCGATCCGACCGCCGCGGCCGCGGAGCGTCGGCCATGGCGGCCCGACGATGTGCCCCTCGGCGAGGCAGAGACGTTCTCCACCGATGATCGCTACGTGGCCGTCGACCGGATCGACGGCCGGGTCGTGACGCTCGCCGTCGCGCCGTGGCCGCTCGTCGAACCGGCGACGGGCCGGCTCGACTTCGGACCGCGCGCGGATCGACGCACGGTTACTGTGTCGCTCAGGACCCTCCAGGCGAGCGTCGATCGCGACCGCGCGGCGAGCGGCCAGCTCGTCCGTCCCGTGCGCTCGGGCGACGTGTTCCTGGTCCGCGGGTTCTCTCCATCGCCGACCCGCTGGTCAGTCGTCGTCGACGTGACGCGCTCCGGGCGACTCGCCGCCAAGGCCGCCCTGTACTCCACCACGGCGCCGGCACCTCGCGCCAACGAGCTCCGGGAGTACGGCCTCGATCGCAAGCTGGCAGACGATCGCGGGCCGGCGGCGGCGGCCGGTCCGGAGGCCGACGACACGGAACCGCCACCACCCGGGCCAGTCGCCTACCCGGCCGTGTGAGCCGAGCCGAGCGCGCGTGGCCGTCCCTGCCGCCCTACCCGCCAACCGGTTCGCCGCCGATGACTTCGTCGCCGCGACAGCCGACTCGGACCTCGTGTATTTCCTTTGCAATGTCGGCGACGCCGACGCCCAGCTCGTGCTGCTGCCGGCGTCGCCCGTGTCGGGGTTCCGTCGCGTCGTCGTGGTCGACGCCGGCAAGCCGGACAAGCTCCCGCCGACTCATCAATGCGCTCATCGCGGCCGGGATCGTGGCCCCGGACGGCCACCCCGAGGCCGCGGGATCGATCCCACTCATCGTCGCGACGCATCCCCACAAGGACCACCTCGAGGGCATGGCCGAGCTCATCGAGGCGTTTCCCGGCGGTCGGATCGCAGAGTTCTGGGATCCTGGCTACTGGCACACGATCGACTCCTACCACGACACGATGGCGGCGATCGCCGCCCAGAGCCAGATCGTCTACGCCCAGCCGACGAGCGGCTTCCGGCGCTGGATCGGCAGCGCCGCGATCACGGTCCTGTCGCCGTCCGTTCAGCTGCGGAATCGCTTCGACACCTACGGCACCGAGCTCAACGACTCCTCGATCTCACTCCGGATCGAGGCCCCGGCGATTCGCGTCATCCGCGACGAAACGGGCCAGCGGATGGTCCGACCGCGTTCGAGCCGGCTCGTCCTGGGGGCGGACGCCCAGACGCTCTCGTGGTCGTACGTCCTGACCGACTTCCCGTACCTCGCGGCGTCGACGACGGAACAGGCGAAGCTGCTCGACGTCGGCTCGGGGATGGACGTCCTGCGGGCGAATGTCCTCAAGGTCTCGCACCACGGCTCCAAGCACGGGGTCAACCTCGAGCTCGTCGAGCGGATGGCTCCGGAGCTGACGCTCATCTCGAGCGTTCCGGGAAAAGGCAAATACGGCTTCCCACATGACGTCGCCCAGGCGCTGATCCGCGAAGCGCTCGAGGCGACGACCTCCGGCCAGACGCGCCGGAGCGATGCCGCCCTGTCGATCTTCTACACGGCCGATACCGAGGACGGGCCACCGACTCGGCCGCTGGGGACGATCGGCGTCATCCTCCGCAAGTCCGCCTGGACGATGTGGCGGTTCGGCGACCGGCCGGGCGATGAGGTCGACCTGGCACGAGGGCGGCGCTGGCTCGGGCCGTGACTCACGCCGGCGCGCCTTTCCGGGGCGCGCCCCTCGGCTACAATCCGGCGCGATGACAGGAACGCGACTGTGGGACCGGGCCGCCGCGCTGCCGGCACGGGCGGGCGACCGCCGCCGGCCGGAGTTGGTCGCCCTGCCGTCGACGGGCCTGCCCGAATTGAGCGAGCTGTTCACCTTCATGCGGGACGCGGAGTTGCGGTTCGAGACCCTCCGGCTTCGGATCCAGGAATCGACCCAGACCGCTCGCGGACCTCACGTCGTCGACATGGATCTCCTGCTCCGTCACCCGGGCGACGCCCGGGTGACGACGACCGAGCCGCATCGCGGAACTGCCGGCAACTATGAGCTGTGGCTGTCGGACGGCGAGATGGTCAGGACCTATTCGGCGCCGCACAAGCTGGGCACCAATCGACCGGTTCGGCACACGATCCGCGGGTTGGATCCGAAGAACGCCCGAGATTTTCCTGGCTCCTCGCTTCTCTACGAGCCGCTCACTCCCCTGCCGATGGAAACGCTGCCCGATACGTTCGTCCATCCAGCCGGCTACTGCCAGAACGTGCTCGCAACGGGCCGCTGCTGGATCTCGGGGACGGAGACGGTCAGCGGGCGGCCGGCGATCGTCGTCGATTGCGACCACCCGCGGACCACAGAGGTCGCTGCTGACCGTCCGGACTTCCACGTCCAGATCGCCGTCGACCGCGCCGACGGGACGATGCTCCGACTCGTGGAGTCGATCGGCGATGACGTCACCCGCCGGGCCGTGGCCGTCGAATACTCCCCGGACGCGCCGATCCCGTCCGCCGCGTTCGCGTTCGAGTTCCCGTCCGACACGACGATGCTCTTCTGATTTCCGAATAGGGACACGCACTTCCGCACGGTGGACGCGGCGCGTATAGTCCGCGGCAACGTCCCTGGAGCGGACTGCTCACCCGCCGGGGCGTTCGGAAAGGAGGGTCCACCGCCGGCCGCGACCGCGGCCGCGAGAACTCCATCCCCGCGTCATCCGCCCGGCGCCGCCCCGCGCCGGATCCCCGTTTCGGCCGGGCCTGAGGGAGGACCCGGCGGCTCGGCGAGGAGGGACTCCGTCGAGCAGGTCGACTGAGGGAGGTATCGATGACTCAGGCTCGTTCGCGCGAGGAGGTCCTGCAACGGGACCGCGAGGACTTACACAAGCTGGGCTACGCGCAGGAGCTGTACCGCTCGATGGGCGGCTTCAGCAACTTCGCGATCAGCTTCTCGATCATCTCGATCCTGACCGGCGCGGTCATCCTGTACGACTACGGCCTTGCCTGGGCCGGCACGGCCGCCGTGCTCATCGGCTGGCCGCTCGTGACGGTCTTCGTCCTGCTGATCGCCGCCTCGATGGGCGAGATCGCGTCCGCCTACCCGACCGCCGGCGGCCTCTACTACTGGGCGTCGCGGATGAAGAACAAGAACTGGGGTTGGTGGACCGCTTGGCTCAACCTCATCGGCCAGTTCGCGATCGTGGCCGGCATCAACTACGCGGCCGCGGGCTTCATCAACGCGACGATCATCGACAAGATCTTCAACGTCACGTTCAACACGACGGAGCTCATCCCGAACGTCCTGAACGGGCAGCTGGTCACGATGGGCATCCTCATGCTCGTCCAGCTGGGCATGAACATCGCCGGCATTAGCCTGGTATCACTGCTCAACCAGGTCAGCGTCTGGTGGCACATCGTGATTGTCGCGGCGGTCGTCGTCCTCCTGTTCCTGACCGGGAAACCGGATCAGTCCGGGCTGACGCTCTTCGCCGTCGAGCCGCAGGATGTGGCCGGCAGTTGGAACAACAACCTGGGTTTCGCCAACTTCACGTACGGGGCGGCGGCAACCTATCCGATCATCCTCGCCTTCTTCTTCTCGCTGCTCCAGGCGAACTGGACGTACACCGGCTACGACGCGTCGGCCCACGTCGCCGAGGAGACGCTGGGCGCCCGCGTCGCGAGCGCGTGGGGGATCTTCCTGTCGGTCGCCGTCTCGGCGATCGTCGGCTTCATCTTCCTGTTCGCGCTGACGACCCATCTGCCGAGCCTGGCCGCCCTGTACCCGCCGGTGCTGGAGGATGCCGCGACGTACAGCCAGTACTACTTTGGCGGCGGCGTTGCGGTCATCGAGATCCTGAAGTACAACCTCGGCCAGCTCGGTGACATCCTCTCGGCCGGGATCGCGATCGCGATGGCGTTCTGCGGCCTTTCGTCGGTCGCATCGGCCGGCCGGATGCTCTACGCCTTCTCGCGTGACGACGGGCTGCCCGGCGCGGGCTGGCTCAAGAAGGTCTCGCATCGCTACCGGACGCCGGCAAACAGCCTGGCCGCGATCGTCGTGGTCGCGTGGCTGTTCACGCTTGCCGCGTTCACTGTCGGAGCGAGTGGTGGACCGGGCGGTGGTGGCATCGCGATCATCATCATCACGGCCATCAGCACGATCTTCCTCTACGCGGCATACGGCGTCGTCATCTACCTCGGAGCAACGACCGACGAATGGCACAAGGAACGCGTATGGAGCCTCGGCCGCTGGTCCAAGACGGTGGCCTACCTGGCCCTGTTCTGGATCGCGATCCTGCTGGTCCTCTTCTCGTTCCCGACGTCGGGCAACATCTCGTGGCCGTTCATGGCGGTGACCGTTCTCCTCCTCGTCGTCTACTACTTCGGCTGGGCGCGCTCGCGCTTCCAGGGCCCGAAGGTCCAGGGCGCCGAGGGCGAGCTCACCGAGATCGAACGCGAGTTCCAGGACGCGGCGAAGGGGCTCGGAACGCCCTGACCGTCTTGCGTCAGCCGACGGGGCCGGCCTTCGTGCCGGCCCCGAACCATCCTCGAGAGGGGCCACGATGAGCGACTCCCACGGCAAGACCCACCCGCGCCTGGCGGAGCTCCAGGGCCTCGTTCGCGACGGACAGATCGACACCATCATCGTCGCGATCACGGACATGCAGGGCCGGCTGATGGGCAAGCGCGTCCAGGCCCAAGCGTTCCTCGACGGCGTCATCGACCACGGTGCCCACTTCTGCACGTATCTCCTGGGCACCGACATGGAGATGAACACGCCGGAGGGCTTCGCCCTCATGAACTGGGAGACGGGCTACGGCGACTGGATTGCCGCCCCGGTCTGGGACACGATGCGGATCCTGCCCTGGCTCGAGAAGACCGCCATCGTGCTGAGCGACACCTTCACGGACGAAAAGCACGAGGACGAGATCCCCGTCTCGCCGCGGACGATCCTCAAGCGCCAGGTCGCCCGAGCTGCGGAGATGGGGCTGACCGTCAAGGCCGGCTCGGAATTCGAGTACTACGTGCTCAAGGAGTCGTGGGACGAATCGGCCCGGAAGGGCTGGGGTCCGCCCGAGCGATTCGGCAACTACAACGAGGACTACCACCTGCTCCAGGCGACGAAGGCGGAGCCCCTCCATCGGCTCCTCCGAAACCAGATGACCGAGGCCAGGATCCCGATCGAGTTCAGCAAGGGCGAGGCAGCCCCCGGCCAGCACGAGGTCAACATCAAGTACGACCACGTCCTCGAGTCGGCCGATCGGAGCGTGCTCTTCAAGCACGGCGCCAAGGAGATCGCCTACCTCAACGGCTGGGGCATCACCTTCATGGCCAAGCCCGACCACACCTGGACGGGATCGTCCGGCCACCTCCACATGAGCGTCTGGAACAAGGACGGCTCCAAGAGCCTGACCCACGACAAATCGTCCGATCGGCCCTATGGCATGTCCGACACGATGGCCTGGTTCATGGCCGGGATGATGGCGCTCTCACGCGAGCTGGCGATCTTCATCGCCCCGAACATCAACTCCTACAAGCGCTACGCGTCGCTGTCATGGGCGCCCGTCAACGTCGTCTGGGGCCGGGACAATCGGACGACCGGCTTCCGGGTCGTCGGCAACGGCTCGAACCTGCACGTCGAGGACCGCTTCCCGGGCGGCGACATGAACGCCTACCTGACCTACGCCGCGGCCGTCGGGGCCGGGCTGTGGGGCATCGAGCAGAAGCTCGAACCGCCCGCCGAGTACAAGGGCAACGGCTATATCGCGACGGGCGTTCCGCGGATGCCCCGGGCGCTGTACGAGGCGATCACCGAGCTGGAGGGATCCAAGGCGGCCGTCGAGATCTTCGGCGACGACGTCGTGGCCCACTACCTGAATGCGGCCCGGGTCGAACAGGAGCTGTACGACTCGATCGTCCACGATTGGGATCGGGAGCGGTATCTAGAGCGGAGCTGACCGCCTCTCGAAGCTGCCGGGCGAATACGCCGGCGCCGCCGCAGAGAGGGTTGCGGCGACGCCGGCAGACACGCGACCTCCTACGGAAGAAGGACGGCGTCGATGACGTGAATGACGCCGTTCGAGACGTCAACGTCCGGGACGATGATCCGGGCATCGTTCACGAAGGGAACTCCGTCCACGACCGATGGCCGAACGAACGACTTGCTTACGGTCCTGATCCTCGAGGCAGACAAGACGTCGTCGCTGAGGCGCTCGCCCGGGGCGACGTGATACAGCAAAACGGCACGTAGAGTCGGGACCGAGATGTCCCCGACGCCATCGACGCCGAGCGTGGCGAACAGCTGCTCGAACGCCGCGTCCGTCGGAGCGAATACGGTGAACTTGCGGTTGCCGTCGAGGGTGGCGACGAGGTCTGCCCGAACGACGGCTGCGATGAGGTGGTCGAACTCGCCGCTCGAGGCGTTCACCGCGATAGCGGTATCGACGATGCTGGGACCAGGTGCGCGGGCGGCGACTGGTGACGCACCGATCGCGAGGACGAGGCCTGCGACGAGGCTGAGGCGGACAAGACGTTGCACGGTGGCTCTCCTTGGAGAAATGACGGTTGTGGGCCGGTGGTCGGCGGTCAGGCGACCACCTCGTCGCCGGCTGACAGCCAGCGGATGAGCGTCGGCACCAGCGCGATTGCGGAGACGCCCACGAGCAGGTAAATGGCACTCGAAATCATGTTCGTCTGGCCGAACTCCGCGCCTGTGAGGGCCGCCACGAGGTCGATCCTGGCGAGGCCAACGAGCAGCCAGTTGACGCCGCCGACGATGACGAGGAGGAGGAACAGGGCCTTGAGGTAGTGCACGCGAGACTCCTTTACGTTTTCGACCATTCACCGATGAGTACCGGCTGTCTAAGGTCTGTATAGACTTTAGCGGGCATGTATAGGGCTTGTCAAGAGTTAGTGCGCATGTATCCTGTACAGACCATGTACAACATCAGCCAGGCCGCCGCTCGGACGGGGCTGACCGTGCCCGTTCTCCGGGCGTGGGAGCGCCGATATGCAATCGTCGAGCCTCGACGCAGCCCGGCCGGCTACCGGATCTACGACGAGGAGGCGATCGCACGCCTCGCCGCAATGCGACGGCTCGTGCAAGCCGGTTGGTCGCCGAGCGCGGCGGCCGCAGCGATCACGTCAGGAACGGCACCGGCCGACATCCCGGGCCCAAGCTTGCCCGCCAGCCCTGTCCCTTCGCTGGATCGGCCGGCCGAATCCGAATTCGGCAGGTCGTTCGTGAGTGCAGCTGGCAATCTGGATTCGGACAGGCTAGAAGGGCTCCTTGACGAGATGTTCGCCCGCGGCTCCTTCGAGCGGGTGGCCGACGAGCATCTGATGCCCGCCGTCGTAGCCCTCGGGGAGGCGTGGGCCGACGGACGGATCGATGTCGCCGCTGAGCATTTCGCGAGCCACGCCGTTCTACGCCGGCTCGGGGCCGCGTACCAGGCCGCCGGCCACCCGGTCGCAGAAGCGGGTGCCGTACTCGTCGGGCTGCCGCCTGGCTCACGCCATGAGCTTGGAGCTCTCGCGTTTGCCGTGGCGGCCAGGCGGGCCGGCCTGCCGATCCTCTACCTGGGTCAGGATCTCCCGGTCGACGACTGGGTCCTGACCGCCGAACGCGTCGGGGCGAGGGCAGCCGTGATCGGAGCCGTGACCCGTGCCGATTCCGAAGCCGCCGCGGACGTGGCGACCGCCCTCCTGGCGAGCCGGCCAAGCCTGCTCATCGCGTTCGGTGGCGAACACCCGCCGGCTATTGAGGGCATTCCGGGAGCCGACCGACCCCCACTTCGACTGCCGACAGGGATCGACGAGGCGGTCCGAGCGCTGAGCCTGGGCCTCGACCAGGGTCCGCGATCGTTGATGTCGCCAGGGTCAGGCGGCTGACTCCGTCGACGGCGACACCGTTGCCGTCATGAGGTCGATGAGCACGACGTTCGGCGCTGCGAGGAGCGGCGCCGGCCGCCCCAGCAGGTAACCCTGGCCATATTCGAAGCCCAGCTCGAGGACCGACTCGAGGAGCTCCGGCGTCTCGACGCCTTCGGCGACGACCGTCTGGTTGCGCTGGCGAGCCATCTCCTGGAGGGCGCGGAGGACGGCTTCGGACGGCTCGTGACGGGCACCGGCCCGGACGAGCGACAGGTCGATCTTGATGATGTCGAAGTCGACCTCGCTCAGCAGGCGCAGACCGGCGTTGCCCGCCCCGACATCGTCCGCGGCGATCCGGACGCCATGTCGCTTGAGGATCGCGAGACTCGCCCGGAGACGGTCCAGATCCTCGACGGCCTCGCGCTCGGTTAGCTCGACGACGAGCTGCGATGGATCGATCCCGCTCCGCTTTGTCAGGACGAGCAGCTCAAGCGGGCTGAACGCGTCGGACTCGAGGGTCCGCGGCGAGAGGTTGAGCGAGAGGTAGGTCCCGGGGGCGAGGTTGCGGGCTCCGGCGAGACACGTGCGGGCGCTGGCCACGTCGATCTCGACCGTCCGCTGGGTCGCTTCCGCGGCGACGAAGAGGCTGGTGGTGCTCGGGAAGTCGGCGTCTTCCTTGAGGCGAACGAGGCTCTCGTAGCCGATCACGGAGCCGGACTTGAGCGAGTAGATCGGCTGGTAGACCGCGGTCAGCATCCCGCCCTCAGCGACCCGGGCCACGGCGGCGGCAAGCTCGGGGATCGCCCGCGCATCGTCGGCCATGCCGTGACTGTTCGGATCGAAGACCTTGACGTCCGTTCGGCCGTGGCGTTTGCCTGAGTAGAGCGCGGCGTCGGCGTGATGGATGAGCTGGTTCCGATCGGTGCTGAGATCCGGCAGGCCCGAGACGCCGATCGTGACCGAGAACCCGCCACCCTTGCCGTGATGACCGCTGAGCGCGCCGGCAAGGATGTGCCGGCCGATGACCTCGGCGTCGGCCGCGGAGCAGCCCGGGAGCAGGAGCGCGAACTCGTCGCCGCCGATCCGATAGCCGCGGTCAGTGCGCCGGAGGTTCGCCCGGATGATCTGGCTGATCGAGCGCAGCATCTCGTCGCCGGCGGCGTGTCCGCGACGATCGTTCGTCTTCTTGAGATCGTCGACGTCAATCATCAGCAGCGCCAGCGACGAGTTCTGCTCCTTGGCCTCGAGGACCTGGTCGTCGAGCTCCTCCTGGAAGGCCCGGTGGTTGCCCAGACCCGTCAGCCCGTCGCGGAGCGAATCGAGGCGAGCCCGGTCGAAGGCCTGCTGGAGCCCCACTCGCTCCCGTTCGAGGATGCGGATGTGACGGCCGATGACCCGGTAAACGAGCATGAGCGAGATCCCGACGACGGCCCACAGCCCCGCGATGGCCGCCACCACGCCGGCACCGTATCGGAGCAGGATCTCGGGTCCGTGGACAAACAGCACCGCCGAGAGGGACCCGTACAGCGCGAAAAAGCCGATCGCGACGCGACGCTTGATCGCCCGCCCCGATCCAGATCCATGCGCCTCCGCGAGGGATGCCGGCATTGGTTTCCTTTGGTCCCCGGGCGGGTCTGGCCCGCCGTACGCCCCGAATGTTCACGCAGACGGACGTACCATTCCCCGGTACGGAAGTACCACCCCGGGGTGGTGCGTCGAGGCGATCGGCCCGGTCAGGCGCCCAGTGAGGGCCCGCCGAGGCGCTCGGCAACAGCCTCATGACCGGCCTCGAGGGCGACATCGGCCGCGGTCCGACCATCGTCGAGCCGGGCGTCCTTGTCTGCGCCGGCGGCGAGGAGAACCTCGACCAGGTCCGCGTCGCCATGCTGGGCGGCGGCATGGAGCGGAGTGAATCCCTGCTCCTGGGTGGCGTTCACATCGGCGCCGCGTTCTACAAGCAGTCTCGATACGTCGCCGTGACCGCCCGCCGTGGCGCTGTTGAGTGGCCGCACGCCCATCCCGTTCCGCGAGACCGCCTCGAGGTCTGCGCCGGCGTCGATCAGCGCCGCCGCAACGTCGGCGCCGCCGAAGAACGCCGCGTAGTGGAGCGCCGTGTATCCATCCTGCGTCCAGGCACCCGCGAGCTCCGGGTCGCGAGCGAGGTGGGCCTGGACGAGGTCCGGCCGACCGGCGAGGGTCGCCTCGAAGACGTCGAGATCGTCGCCGCGGACGGCGAGCAGGCGGCTGAACGCGTCTGCCTTCGACCAATAGCGGGCGAGGATCACCGGCGTAAGGCCGTCTCTGTCGCGGCCACCTGCGAGCCGGGGGTCCGCGGCGAGCAGCCGGTCAACAGCGCCGAGGTCGCCGACTCGGATCGCCTCAGCGAGCTCCTCGACGTCAGCCATCGTCCTCCTCGCTTCGCGTTGATGTGCGCGCTCGGCCAAGTATCGTTCCGGGCGGGCAGCGACGCTCCGCGTTCCGGAGCAAAACCGCCTCGGCCGCGTCCCGGCGCGAGTACCATTCGCGAACCTGAGGATCGGAGGAGGGCGGACGAGTGCGACTCGAGGACAAGGTCGCGATCATCACCGGCGCCGGGGGTGGCATGGGCCGCGTCGCGTCGGAGCGGTTCGCCGCCGAGGGCGCGAAGATCGTCGTCGCCGAGTTCGATGAGGAAGCCGGCGAAGAGACCGTCAAGCTCGTGCGGGAGGCGGGTGGCAAGGCGAGCTTCGTCAAGACCGACGTGTCCGACGAGGCATCGGCCGCGAGGATGGTCAAGCACGCCACCGAGATCTACGGCCGCGTCGATGTCCTGTACAACAACGCCGGGATCATGCCGGAGGCGGACCACTCGGTTGTCGATACGGACGTCGACACCTGGGACAAGGTCATGGCCGTCAACGTCCGGGGCGTCTTCCTCGGCTGCAAGTACGCGATTCCGAGAATGGTCGAGCAGGGCTCAGGCTCGATCATCAACATCTCCTCGTTCGTCGCGCTCCTCGGCTGCTCGGTGCCGCAGGACGCCTACACAGCATCGAAGGGTGCGCTCCTGAGCCTGACCCGCAGTCTCGCCGTCCAGTTCGGGCCCAGCGGGGTCCGGACCAACGCGATCTGCCCGGGTCCCGTCGAGACGCCGCTCCTCATGGACTGGCTGGTCAAGGACGAAGAGGCGAAGCGGATCCGGCTGGCCAGGAACCCGATCCGGCCGGTTCGGCAAGCCGGAGGAGATCGTCAACATGGCGCTCTACCTCGCATCCGATGAGTCGCGCTGGACGAACGGGGCGACGCTCGTCGTCGACGGCGGCATCAGCGTCAACTACTTCTAGGTGCAGCCTCGATGACGACCGACCTGCGAACCGACGGCGGCCCGACCGTGGCGATCGGGGTGGACGTTGGCGGCAGCGGGATCAAGGTCGGCGTCGTGGACGTCGCAAAGGGCGAACTGATCTCGCCGCGGCTGCGCGTCGCGACCCCGACCCCGTCGACGCCGGCCAAGATCGTGACCTCGATCGCCCGGACCGTCGCCCGGGCGGCCAAGGCCGCGGGCGGCGTACCGTCGAGCGTGCCTGTTGGGGTCGGCGTGCCGTCGGTCGTGATCAACGGCGTGACGAGGTCGGCGGCGAACATCGACCCCGGCTGGATCGATTTCGATGCCGGGCGCGCGCTCGCGACGGCCCTCAAGCGCCCGGTCACGGTCCTCAACGACGCCGACGCCGCGGGGCTGGCGGAGATGCGCTTCGGGGCGGGCGCCGGGGAGCCGGGGGTGGTCTTCGTGCTGACCCTGGGGACCGGCGTCGGATCGGGCCTGTTCAACGACGGCGTCCTCGTGCCGAACACCGAGCTCGGCCACATGGAGATCCGCGGCCGCGACGCGGAGCGGCGCTCCGCCGCGGCAGCCCGAACCCGACGGGGGCTGTCGTGGAAGGCGTGGGCGACAGGACCTCGACGAGCATCTCGCCGCGATCGACAAGCTGTTCTCGCCGAACCTCATCATTCTCGGCGGTGGCGTGAGCAAGCAGCCCGAGAAGTTCATCCCAAGGCTCACGATCCGGCCGCGGGTCGTCCCGGCCAAGCTCCGCAACGACGCGGGGATCGTCGGCGCCGCGATGGCCGCCGCGGAGCGCACCACCACCGACTGAGGCGCGTCGCAGCGGGAGGCTAGCCGCCGATTGCGTGAGCCTTCGCGACGTCGCCGATGATGGCGGCCAGCTCCTGTGGCCGCGACCACATCGGCCAGTGGCTCGTTGGCAGGTCGACCCACGTCGCGTCGCGGAGCTCGGGGATGCCGGCGAGAAACGCCCAGTCCGGATGGTCCTTGGCGTAGGACTGGTACTGCTCGGCGGTGAAGCCCGTGCAGATCAGCGTGCTCGGGATGTCGCGGCGTGCGTCGTTGGTCAGCTCAAAGGCGTCCCGCAGGACGCCGCCCGGGACCGGAACCGCCCGCCGGCGGAACGTCTCCTTCTGCTCCTCGGTGAGACCGTTGAGGTTCTCCTCCTCTTCGATCTCCTTCCAGACCATGGGCTTCTCGACGCCTTCGAAGTCGGCATCGAGCGGAGCGATTCCAGGGGCGGTATCGACGTAGACCATGGCCGCGATCACGTCGGGGATCCGGTCGCTCGCGGCGTAGCCGGAAAACCCGGAGGCGCTGTGCACGACCAGCACGACCGGGGAGTCCGCCGCGCGCACGGCGTCGCAGATCGCATCGACATGATCCGAGAACGTGATCGCCGATCGGTCCGCGTCGACCGATTCGAGCCCGGGGAGCGTCAGCGCGGTGACGTCGTGGCCGGCGCCGCGCAGCGCCTCGGCCACCTCGTCCCACGCCCACGCGCCGAGCCAGAAGCCAGGAACAAGGATGATGCGGGGAGTAGTCATGGGCGGATTCTACGATCGCGTGTCGACTTCCGGCTCCTGACCGAGCCCGGCGTATCATCAGGACCACTTCCATCGATCGCCCCGCGGCGCGAGCCGCTCACGGTGAGGTCCCTCCGATGACGACCGAGCAGTCCACCCCAACCGCCCCCGGCACCGACGCAGCTCCGACATCAGTCCAGATGGTCATCGGCGGCGAGGGGGTCGACGCCGCCGACGGGCAGACGTTCGACGTCGTCAACCCCGCGACCGGCAAGATCATCGCGAAGGCGCCGCTCGGTGGCCGCGAGGATGTCGATCGGGCCGTTGAGGCCGCCCAGAAGGCCTTCGAGGACCGCAAGGGCTGGGCAAACTGGGCCGCCGGCAAGCGTGGCCGGACGCTCTCGAAGTTCGCGGCGCTCGTCAAGCAGAACAGCGAGGAGCTGGCCCAGCTGGAGACCGCGAACGTCGGCAAGCCGATCACCTCGTCGCGCGGCGAAGTCATCGGGGCGAGCCTCGTCTTCGACTACTACGCGGGAGCCGCGAACAAGGTCTTCGGCCAGACGATTCCCGTTTCGAAGCCGGGCATCGACCTCACGCTGCGCGAGCCCATCGGCGTCGTCGGGCTGATCGTGCCGTGGAACTTCCCGATCCTCATGGCCTCGTGGAAGCTGGGGCCCGCCCTGGCGGCCGGCAACGCCTGCATCCTGAAGCCCGCGAGCTACTCGCCGCTCACGGCGATCCGGCTCGGCGAGCTTGCCCTCGAGGCGGGGATCCCGGCCGGCATCGTCAATGTCGTGACCGGACCGGGCGGCACGGCCGGCGCGTCGATCGCGGCCCATCCGGGCATCGGCAAGGTCGCGTTCACCGGCGAGACGACGACGGGCCAGGAGATCATGCGGCTGGCATCGGCCAACGTGAAGAAGATCTCGCTCGAGCTCGGTGGCAAGAGCCCGAACATCGTCTTCGCCGACGCCGACCTCGAGAAGTTCGCCAAGGAATCGCCCTACAGCGTCTTCGACAACTGCGGCCAGGACTGCTGCGCCCGAAGCCGGATCCTCGTCGAGCGATCCGCCCACGATCGGGTCGTGGAGCTCTTCGCCGAGGCGACCCGCAATGTCAAGGTCGGCGACCCGGTTGACGACGCGACGGAGGTCGGGACGCTCGTCAGCGCCAAGCAGCGCGACCGAGTCAAGGACTACATCGAGATCGGGCTGGGCGAGGGGGCGACGCTGGTCGTCGGCGGGACGGCTCCGGACGACCCGGCGCTGGCCGACGGCGCCTACCTACTGCCGACGGTCTTCGACGGCGTCGACAACGACATGCGGATCGCCCGGGAGGAGATCTTCGGGCCGGTCGTGTCGATCATCCCGTTCGACTCGGAGGAGGAGGCGCTCCGCATCGCCAACGCCACGCCGTACGGCCTGTCGGGCTCGATCTGGAGCCGCGACATCGGCAAGGCGCTGCGGGCGGCCAAGGGCCTCCAGGCCGGCGTGATCAGCGTCAACTCGAACAGCTCGGTCCACACCGAGGCGCCGTTCGGCGGCTACAAGATGTCGGGCATCGGGCGCGAGCTCGGGATGTCCGCGATCGACCTCTACACCGAAACGAAGAACGTCTTCATCGATATCAGTTAGGACCCGGAGCGCTCCGCTCAGCCCTCCCAGTCGCCGCTGTGCTGGGCGACGTGGATGTCGGGATGGCGGCGGCGGACCCAGTCGCGGAGCGCCCAATGGGTCGTCTTGAAGGCGATCCCATGCCACGGGATCGCGTCCGGGGTGAATGCCTGGATGTCGAGGGCCTCGGGGTTGAGCCGGTACTCGCCGCCGACGACCCGGGCCTCGAAGGCGATGACGACGACCGCGGCCTCGAGCCGGGAGTAGAGCCCGACGATCTCGCCCGGGCGTCACGATCAGCCCGGTCTCTTCGAGCGTCTCGCGGATCGCCGCCTCAGTGACGGTCTCGTCGACTTCGAGGAAGCCGCCGGGCTGGGCCCATGAGCCACGGCCCGGCTCGATACCGCGGCGCAGGAGCACGACCTCGCCCGCGTCGTTGACCGGGATCGTCGTGACGACGAGACGCGGATTGACATAGGCGACGTAGCCGCAGGAGGTGCAGGCGAGTCGGTCGCGGTCCTCGCCCTCGACCGCCCCGAACTCGAGCCCGGCCCCGCAGCGGGTGCAGAAGTTCAGCGACGAGGCGAGCCACGTCGGCACGCCGCCGCCGGACGAGATATCGGTCGATCGCGCGTCGGGACCGCGGTCGAAGGGGTCCGTCACGCGAGGATGACGAGAGCCGCGGCCCCGACGAGCGCGGCGAGACCGATCAGGGTGACGGCGACCCAGGCGAGTCTGAAGAGTCCCTTGCCGCGGTCGACCGGCATCCACGCCCAGGCCGATCGCCAGATGCGCACGGCGGCATCGGCCGTCGTGATCACGAGCAGCGGACCCGCGATCAGCACGCACAGCTTCACGAGCGGGCTGCCGAGCGGCGCGCCGAGCTCGAGGGCCGTGATCGCGATCGCGCCGAGGATCAGCACGGGCACCGACAGCAGGACGTAGTGCTTCTGGAGGGGCGTCGGGGCGGTCTCCGGGACGGAGCGCGGCGGGAGGCCCTGGAGGCTCGGCGGGAGGGTGGGCGCCGGCTGCCGGTCCAGCACGCGCATGCCCGGGTCCCAGCGCTCGTCGTCCATGGGGTCGAGTTTACGCGGCTGGTCCGTTTGACCCCGGTTCAGAGGCCCTCGTTCGCCGGGTCCTCGGCGATCGCCGTCGCCTGCGTGCGGCGGCGGTCCTCGAGGCGCGTCCTGCAGCGCCGGATCCGAGAGGGCGAGGATCGCCGCGGCGAGAAGGCCCGCGTTCTCGCCGTTGCCGACGCCGACGGTCGCGACGGGGACGCCCTTCGGCATCTGGACGATGGCGAGGAGCGCGTCGAGGCCGTCGGCGACGCCGCCGGGCATCGGAACGCCGATCACCGGCGCAGTCGTCTGGGACGCAACAACGCCTGGAAGGTGCGCGGCGAGCCCGGCGATCGCGATGAAGACGCGAATCCCGCGGTCCTCGGCGGTCGCGACGAACTGCGCGAGCAGGTCCGGCGCCCGATGGGCGGAAATCACCCGCACGTCCGAGGGGACGCCGAGCTCATCGAGGACCGCGGACGCCTTCTCGGCGGCAGCGATGTCGGAGCGGCTACCGACGACGATGCCCACCCGCGCCGGGACGGATTCGCTCACAGGTCAGCCTTGTTCATCGACCAAGTGTAGATTCCGCGGATGCGAACGGTGACAGGCCGCCGCCTCTCAGAGGTGGACGTCGGCTAACTCGCTCAACGGATCGCCCGATCGGACCGGGTCGTCATCGACCTGGGCACCGGCGACGGCCGGGCGGTCGTGGCGCGGGCGCGGGCCGAGCCCGATGCCTTCGTCATCGGCATCGACGCGACCGCCGCGGCGATGGCCGAGACCTCGCGCCGAGCGGCGCGGCCGAGGCAGCGTGGCGGTGTCTCCAACGCGCTCTTCGTGGTCGCCGCAGCGGAGCGGCCGCCAACGGAGCTCTTCGGGATCGCCGATGAGCTGACGATCAACTTCCCGTGGGGCTCGCTGCTCCGCGGTGCCCTCGCCCTCGACGACGCGGCTGCGCGTGGGATCGCGGCGCTGCTCAAGCCGGGCGCCGCGCTGTACGCCATCGTCTCGGTCACGGCCCGAGACGGCCTGGGCCTGGCGCCGATGGACGAACCCGGCGCGGCGAGACGAGCTGGCAGGCCGGTGGGCCCATCACGGCCTCCGGCTCGACGCCATCTGCCCCGCCACCGAGGCCGACGTGGCGGCGACCCGCTCGAGCTGGGCTCGGCGCCTGGCGGTCGGTCGGGTCAGGCCGGCCTGGCGGTTGACGCTCACCCGCCACGCACAGCTCGGGGTGGCGGATGACGATCTGGACCGTGCTGGGTAAAATGCCCGGGCGATGGTCAGGCTGCTCCCTCGATCCGCGGCGCGCCTCCTGGTCGGGGCTCTCATCGCCCTCCAGGGCGTCATCGTCGCGCCTGTCCCCGCGGCTGCCGCCGATAAGGGCTTTGCCATCGACCTCGCCGGCAAAAGCGATTTCGTAGCCCAGAAGAACTTCGTCCAATGCGTCGGCGCGAGCATGCAGATGATGCTCAACATCATGGGCGACAAGAACGATCGTTCGGCGGCGACGCAACTCCAGCTCCAGATCCTCGCCCGCGAGCTGAGCGGCCGGCGAGGCGACGGCCGGCAACGGAGCGGCGCCAGCGTCCGTGGCTGGGCCGGCGGCCTGAACCAGCTCGACGCCGGGCCGTACAAGCTCGTCGGCACCACGACGCTGGAAGAGGCCCTGCACCTCGCGGCAAAGGCGATCCGCCACACCGGCAAACCGGTCGGGCTCCTCGTGTGGCGCGGGCGCCACGCATGGGTGATGAGCGGATTCCGGGCGACTGCGGACCCGGCCACAACCGACACCTTCGACGTCACGGCGGCGATCGTGATGGATCCGCTCTATCCCCACGGATCGACCGTCTGGGGCCCGAGCCCCAAGCCGCGCGAAGCGCTGTCGCCGAAGGCCGTCGGCCGGCAGTTCGTCCCCCGCCGCATGGGGTCGTCGATGCCCGGTGGAACGGGTGTGGGCTCGGAGATCATGTCGGCCCTGGCCGGCAAGTACGTCCTCGTCCTGCCGTACGAGGTTCCAACCGTCTCCAGATTCCAATCGCTGGCCGTCTGAACCCGGCGTGCCGCCCCGCACCCCGCTGATCCTCGACGTCGATACGGGAATCGACGATTCACTCGCCCTCCTCTATGCCGCCGCCTCGCCCGACGCCGAGCTGGTCGCCGTAACCTGCGTCTCCGGCAACGTCGACGCCAGGCAGGTCGCCCAGAACACCCTCGCGGTCCTCGAGCTGGCCGGCCTAGGCGACGTCGAGGTCGCGCTCGGTCGCGAGGTTCCACTCGTTCGGCCGCTCGTGACGACGCCAGAGACGCATGGGCCGCGCGGCCTCGGTTACGCGGAGCTGCCGCCGCCCTCCGCGTCCCTGTCGGAGCGGCACGCCGTCGATCTGCTGATCGACGAGGCGCGGCGCCGACCGGGCGAACTGACCCTCGTCACCCTCGGTCCGCTGACGAACCTCGCAGTCGCCGTTCTGCGCGAGCCCGAACTGCCCCGCCTCTACCGCGGCTACGTGCTGATGGGCGGTGCCTATCGCTCGCCCGGCAACACCGCCCCGACGACCGAGTGGAACATCAACGTCGATCCGGACGCAGCGAAGGTCGTCTTCAATGCCTGGACGGCCGCCCGCGAGGCAGATCCATCGATTCGCCCGGCCGGTCGCGCTGGGCCTTGACGTCACGGAACGCGCGAAGATCGTTCCCGACCATGTCGTCGCGCTCGCCCGCCTCGCCGGCAGCACGCCGGACGACTCGCTCCTGCTGGCGCGCGGCGAAGACCCGATGCTGGCGACCCGCTCCGTGGCCTCCAACCCGATCGTCCGATTACGTCGCCGACGCGCTGCGGTTCTACATGGAGTTCCACTCGCGATACGACGGCTTCTACGGGGCATACATCCACGACGCGCTGGCGGTTGCCGCGGCCCTCGACCCGACGCTCATCCGAACGGAGGCGCTGCCCGTCGACATCGAGCTCGGCGGGACGCTGACGACCGGCGAGACCGTGACCGACTGGCGCCGCGTCTGGAAGAAGCCCCCGAACGTCGATGTCGCCGTGGAGGCCGACGCCGATGCGTTCCTCGACCGTTTCGTTGAGCGCGTCGGACGGCTGGCGGCCGAGCGGTCGGCAGTGCACACTTCCCGCGGAGGGTAGTCATCGCGCCGTCGGACCGGAGGCCGCCGGCACCCAATGTGGAGGGATGGATGAACGGTCAGTTCAGCACGCGCGTCATCACGCTCATGCCGGTCGCGATCGCGATCAACATCGTGCTCGGCGTCACCGTCCAGCAGGTCCTCAAGCTGCCGATCTACCTCGATTCGATCGGCACGATCCTCGTCGGGGTGCTGGCCGGACCGCTGGCCGGGGCGCTGACGGGCATCCTGACGAACCTCATCTGGCAGTACGCGCCCGGCATCGGCGGCGGGACGATCGGGCCGTTCGCGGTCGTGGCCGGCGTGATCGGCCTGCTCGCGGGCCTGTGGGGCCAGATCGGAGTCTATCGATCGCGCCCCGCCAGCGGCTGGCAACTCTGGGGCCCGGCCCTCGTCTGCTGTCGCGATCATCGTGCTACTCGCCTCTGCGAATCTACGGCAACCCGGTCTACAACGACCCCGCCTTCTTCGTTTCGTGGTACTCCACCGCGATCCTGATCACCGCCCTCGTGATGTCAGCCGCCGTCCTCGGATACGTCTGGCTCGAAGCGTGACGCGGCCGGTGCGTGGGTGGCTGTGGCCGGTGCTGTTACCGGCATCGTCGCCGCGATCGTCTCGGCCCCGATCTCTGCCTATGTGTTCGGTGGCGTCACCGGCGGAGGAACCGACGTGATCGTCGCTGCTCTGCGGCAGGGTGGCGCCGACGTCCTCAACGCCTCCCTCGGCCAGGGCTTCTTCAGCGACCCGATCGACAAGACGATCACGAGCTTCGTCGTCTTCATCATCATCGCCAGCCTCTCGCCACGGCTGCTGGCGAGGTTCCCGAACGGCGAACGCCTGGTCGGCACCGAGACGGCCACCTGATCGTGGCGAGGCCGTCCTGACAAGCGTCCATCTGCCGGCGGCGGTCCCGGATTTCGTCCTGCGACCGCCGACCGGCCCCTACCACAGCCTCAACCCGGGCACCAAGCTCGTCATCGCCTTCGCCCAGGCCGCGATCGCGTTCGGCGTGCGCGGCTGGACCGGCCCACTCGTCGTCCTGGCGATGGTCGTCGCGACGGCGGTCGTTGCCCGGATCGGCCACAGGATGGTCCCGTTCGCGCTCGCCGTGATCCCGCTCGTCGCGTCGATCCTGCTCATCAACACGTTCCTCTTCCCGGGCGCGACGGACGTCATCGTCCGGATCGGTCCGCTCAGCCCGACATGGACCGGTCTCGAGGCCGCCCTCCAGGCGACGCTGCGGGTCGCCGCATTCGCGCTGAGCGTCGCCGTCTTCGCCCTGACGACCCCGACGGACGACCTCCTGGCCGATCTGGAGCGGCGGGGCCTCGGCCGGCGCGGCATCTTCGTCATCGGGGCGGCGATCGGGATGATCCCCCGAATGGGCGAGCGGGCGTCGGAGATCACCGACTCGCAGCGAGCTCGCGGCCTCGACACGCAGGGCTCGCCGTGGCGTCGGGTGCGCGGCGTCGTTCCGCTTGCCGGGCCGCTGATCATCAGCGCCCTCTCCGAGGTCGAGGAACGGACGATGGCGCTCGAGGCCCGGGCGTTCTCCGCGCCGGGCCGTCGGACCACACCTGCGGCCGCTGCCCGACTCGCCCGGTCAGCGGCTGGTTCGCTGGATCGCTGGCCTCGGCGCGATCGTCGTCGTGGCGGCGTCCCTGGCCGGCTACCTGCCGCTGCCCTGAGATCCTGATGTCGCTGACGATGCGGGCCGCGAGCTACGCCTACGCCGGGACGCAGCAAACCCGTCCTGGAAGACATCGATCTCGAGGTCGAGCCCGGCCGGCTGGTCGCGGTCGTCGGACCGAACGAGTCCGGCAAGTCGACCCTCTGCCTCGTGGCGGCCGGCCTGGCCCCCGCGGCGATCGGGGGCCGGCTGACTGGTTCGGTGGTCCTCGACGGAGCGGAGACGGCGACGCTCAAGCCGCACGAGGCGGCCCAGCGCTGCGGAATCCTCTTCCAGAATCCGGCCACCCAGCTATCGGGCACGAGCGCGACGGTCTGGGAGGAGCTGGCCTTCGGTCCCCGCAACCTGGGGCTGTCGGTCGACGAGGTCGTCGAGCGCGTGGAGGCGGCAATGGCAACGCTCCAGATCCGGGACCTCGCCGAGCGCGACCCGCATCGGCTGTCGGGCGGACAGGCCCAGCTCGTCGCCCTGGCGTCGGTGGTTGCCCTCCGGCCGTCGATGTTCGTCCTCGACGAACCGACGAGCCAGCTCGATCCGGCCGGCACCCGCCTCGTCGGGGACGCGCTCGCCCGGCTGGCCGAGGGCGGCACCGCGATTCTCCTCGTGGAGCACAAGACCGGGCTCGTCGAACGGGTTGCCGACGAGGTCGTCCTGCTCGTCGGCGGGCGGGTCGAGTCGGTCGGGCCGGCGGCGACGGTCCTCGCAGATCCACGGCTTGGCGAGGCCGGCGTCGATCCGCCGCCGAGCGCGAGGATCGCCAGGGCGCTGGCCGCCGCCGGCCAGGCCGATCGATTGGCGGGCATCGACCTGGCGGCGCTCGAGTCCGAACCGATCACGGCCGAGCCGATGACCGCCAACGGCCTCGCAGGCAGCGGATGAGCGCGCCGGCCGTCCAGCTCGAGGGTGTGACCTTCGAGTATCCGCGCGGGCCCCGGGCGCTCGATGGCGTCGACCTGCATGTCGTCGTGGGCGAGCGGGTCGCGATCGTCGGCCAGAACGGCTCGGGCAAGTCGACGCTCGTCCGCCATTTCAACGGGCTCCTCCGGCCGACGGCCGGTTCGGTCGCGATCAACGGCCGGCCGGTTGGCCGGCGCCACGTCGCCGAGCTGGCCCGCGAGGTCGGGCTCGCGTTCCAGAACCCGGATCGCCAGATCTTCGCGGGAAGGGTCCGCGCGGAGGTCGCGTTCGGGCCGCGCAACCTCGGCCGGCGCGGAGCGGAGCTCGGACGCGGGCGTCGAACGGGCGCTGGCGATCGTCGGCCTGACCGGGGACGAGGACACGAACCCGTACGACCTCGGCTTCTCGCGCCGCAAGCTGCTCGCCCTCGCCTCGATCCTCGCGATGGAGACGCCGATCGTTATTCTCGACGAGCCAACGACCGGCCAGGACGCCAGAGGAATCAGCCGGGTGCAGGAGATCGTTGCCGACCTGTCCGCGGCGGGCCGGACCATCATCGGGATCAGCCACGACATGCGCTTCGTCGCCGAGTCCTTCGATCGCGTCGTCGTCATGCGGGCTGGTCGGATCGTCCTGGACGGGTCGCCCGAGGCGGTGTTCGCGAAGGACTCGTGGCCGACGCTGGCCTCGACCTACCTCGAGCCGCCGCTCCCCGCCCGGGTCGGGGCGCGTCTCGGGCTCGGCGCTCGCGACGCCGACCGAGGCCGCGCTCGTCACGGCCCTCGCGGCGGCGACGGCGCCCCGCCCATGATCGTCGTCGCGTACGCGCTCGGCGCGATCGTCGCCGTCGCGGCTGTCCTCGCGGCGCCGGCCAGCATCGGGACCGCCTTCCCGATCGTCGTCACCGCGGCCTCGGTGGCGATCGCCTACACCCTCGTGCTGATCTGGCGCCGGGCCAGCCTTCGACGGATGATCGCGGAGATGCGCGCGGCCAATTCCGTCGTCGTCACAGGCATGATCGAGGCACCGCGAGCGGACCTCGCCGAACTGATCGGCGAGCTGCGTCGCCTCGGCTTCGCCACGGTCGGCGCGACGGATACGTCACTCGGCGGCGGCGAGCCGATCCGGACGTGGGTCCTCACCGAGAGCGCGGAACCCGCGACGACGTGGGTCGAGGTCGGGGTCGCTCCGAATGCGATCGCGGTCTTCCTCTCGCGGGCAGGGAACGGCCGATTCCTCGAGACGCCCTATCACCGCGGCGAGATGATCGACCACCCGGACCTGTTCGTCCGCCCTGTGTGGACGAACGTCGACGAAGCCCTGCGGGAGCATCGCGCGACCCTCGCCGAGTGGGAGTCGCAGTCGGGCCCACCGCTCGTGGTCCGGACGCTCGACGAGTACCGCACGGTCGAGACGGAGCTCCGCGACCGAACCGGCGGCATGCGGATCGCCGCCTACGTCCAGAACGTCGTCGAACCGAGCATCCGGAACTGGGCAATCAGCGCGGGCATCGCGACGGCCGCGTTCCTTGCCGTCGTCCTGCTCCCCGGGCCCTGAGCGGCGCCCGGCGACCGCTCCCGGTTATGGCTCCCGGTTGATCCAGGCGCCGCCCGGGCCGCTGTAACTGAGGCCCTCGCCCCAGATCGCGATCGTCTTGCCGGTGTTCGTGATCGCCATCTCGCCGTAGTCGCCGTAAACCTCGAGGAAACCGGCCGGGGTCTTGTAGGCGGCACCGCCGGGTGCGTCGGAGATCTTCACCGGAGCGGTCCACGTCGCGCCGCCGTCGGCGGAGCGCCGATACCAGATGTTCCAGGCGTCGTCGTTGGCGCCCGAGGTCTCGTAGTAGTAGGCCCGGACGTCGCCGCTGCCGCGGGACTCGACGGCCGGCGCGGTGGAGTTCTCGCCGGCCTTCGAGAGGGCGACGGCCGACGCTCCAGGTCACGCCCTTGTTTGTCGACCGCCGGGCCGAGATCGTCTGGGGGCCGCCCGCCGTCGTGGCTCCGTCGTAGAGGAAGACGATGTTCCCGCTGCCGTCGACGGACAGGACCGGGTGGCCGAGGTAGTAATCGGGCGTGCAGCCCGCCGCGTCGCAGGCTACGCCCGGCTGGACGGATGCCACGACCCGGTTCTCCCAGGTGGCGCCGCGATCGCGCGAGATGAAGACGTGGTGATCGATCGCGCCGGCCGGCGTCGTGCCCTTGTTGCCGCCGCCGCCGTAGAGGATGCTCGACTCGGCGAAGTAGACCGTTCCGTCCGGCGGCGACGTCGGCGTCGAACGCGAAGAAGTAGCGGGAGCCATCGACCAGCTTTCGTTGGGTCCACGTGGCCCCGAAGTCGTGTGACTGGACGGCGTACGGATCGCCGCCGGTCGGACCGTTGAACGACACGTACACGTCCCTGCCGTCGTCGCTCATCGCGATCACCGGCTTGTCGTTCCAGCTGACGTTGCCCCACGTCGCCACCGGAGCCGACCAGGTCTGGCCGTGGTTGGTCGATTTCGTGAAGACGACGTTGAAGCCGTTCATGTACAGCGCGTAGACGTGGCCCGTCGAGGGGACGACCTCGATGATCGGGTCGAACTGGCCGGAGCCCTTGCAGGCGCAGAGCGGCTTGCCGGCAGACCACGTCGCGCCGTTGTCGCTGCTGATCTCGAGGGCAATCCATGGGGTTGGGCAGTTGCCGGGGCACGGCTTCGGGGCGCCGTAGCGGGTGACGAGGGTATAGACCCAAGGCCCATTCGGGTCGGCGGCGATCGCCGGCTCCCAGTCGTCCCAGGTCGTATCCATCGGGAACTCCCCGACCCAGCCGGGAGCGGCCGCAGCGGCAGCCGGGCGCGTCTGGCCGGAGGTGCCGTCGCGGCGGGCCTTCTCGAACGCCGCGTTGCGCTTCTCGCTCTCCTCCAGCTGCTCGGCGGCCTCCTCGGCCCCGCCCTCGTCGGCCTTGGGGCCACCCCGACCGTTCCCCGGACCGGCCGGGTCACCATATGGCCCGGCCCAGACAACCACGCCGACCAGCAGGCCGACGACGGCAAGGTTCACCAAGATGCCGCCGACGCGGCGCAATGAGCGAAGCATGGGGTTGACCCTCCACGGACCCACGGGCGCTGATGTTTCGCGGATGCTGCGGCGACATCCGCATCACGTCAAGCCATCGGCCCGAATATCACACGCGAGAGTCGTCGTCGATCCGGTGCATTCGCGCACCAATGAGCAGGGCTCTTCGTCAGCCCGCCGATGGCGGTCCTGGCGCCCGCGCGACGACCCACAGGAACCGGGCGTCGTGGCGGTCCTCCGGCTCGACCGCAATCTCGGAGTGATCGATGACGAAGCCCGCCTTCTCGACGAGCCGCCGGTTCGCCTTCGCGCCGAAGTGGCTGAAGTACATGTCGACGCCCAGCCAGTCGGCCTCGACGTCGCCCGGTTCGTCGTCGGCGCCCATCGTGGCGAGGAACAGGCCGCCGGGCCGGAGCCAGCGGCGGATCCGTTCGAGCAGGCCCGCCTGCTCGTCGCGCGGGACGTGGGTCAGGGCGTAGAACGCCACGACCGCATCGAAGGTCGCGGGCTCGAAGTCGAGCGTCGTCATGTCGGCGAGGACGAACGTGGCGGCCGGGACGTTCCGGCGCGCCGCCTCGATCTGGGTCTCGGAGATGTCGACTCCGGTCACGGTCCGGCCGTCGGCGAGCGCGGCGGTCATCGGGATGCCGGCGCCGCAGCCGAGCTCCAGGACGTCGCTGCCGGCAGGGATCAGCTCGAGCGCCAGGCCGAGGTAGCGGAGGCGGGTCGCGGAGGGCCGGAGGGCGCTCCACGCGAGGTAGCGCTCGGAGATCGCGTCGTAGCCCGTCGGCGACGATCCGTTTCGGGTCCATCGCGCCGGCGTCAGTGCCCGACGAGGAGCTCGACCGGGTGGATCTCGCCGTCCACGATCCGCCAGGCGGCGAGGGCCGGCTCGTCCTCGGCCAGGGAGACGAGCAGGTAGATCGCGTCCGGGTAGAACGCCAGCCCCAGGTCGGTCCCGCTGGGCCGCGGCGCCGAGTGGGTGTGGCTGTGGGCGATCGCCCAGAACTCCTCGTCCGCCTCCTCGGTCCCGATCGTCAGCCGGAGGAGGTCGTCCGGGTGGATCTCATAGCGGAGCGGGCTGGCGGCCCGGTTCCGGGTCGGCTCCCAGCGGAGCGGCACACCGCCGGCCGCCGCCGGCCGGTCGCCGACGATGACGCCGCACATCTCGTTCGGGTACTCCGCGCGGGCGTGGTCGACCAGGGCCTGGACCATCGTTGCCGGGAGCTCGATCGAAGCCGGGCCGGGGTGCCCGGGCTCTGTCACCACCAGTTGACGCCGCCTTCGAGATCCTCTGCCATCTCGTCGAGGTCTCGGGCGAACGTGCCGGCCGAGAGGTACTTCCAGCCGCCGTCGGGCAGAAGCGCGACGATCGTCCCGGACGTCATCAGGCGGGCCTCGCGGGCGGCCGCGACGAGGACCGCACCGCACGACGGTCCGCCGAAGATCCCCTCGCGGAACACGAGGTCGCGGAGCGCGGCAACGGCGTCGCGATTGGAGACCAGGTACTTCGCGTCGAGCAGCGACGGGTCGAGGATTTCGGGGACGAAGCCCTCGTCGAGCGATCGCAGGCCCTGGACCAGCTCCCCGGGGAGTGGCTCCGCGGCGACGATCCGGACGCCGGGCTTCTGCTCGCGCATGAAGCGGGACACGCCCATGAGCGTCCCGCTCGTCCCGAGACCGGCGACGAACACGTCGATCTCGGGGCAGTCGGCGAGGACCTCCGGACCCGTCGTCTCGTAGTGGGCCCGCGGATTCGCCTCGTTGCCGTACTGGTACGGCATGACGAAGCGCGAATCCTTCGCGACGAGGTGCTTGGCCAGGGCGATCGCCCCGTTCGAGCCGAGCGCACCCGGCGAGTCGATCACCTCGGCGCCGAAGAGCGCGGCCATCTGGCGGCGTTCGTTCGTGACGTTGTCGGGCATGACGAGCGCGACGCGATAGCCGCGCCGCCGGCCGATCATCGCGAGGGCGATGCCGGTGTTGCCCGACGTCGGCTCGAGGATGATCGATTCCGGGCCGAGCAGCCCGCGCGCCTCGAGGTCCTCGACGAGGTACTTCGCGACGCGGTCCTTGACCGAGCCCGTCGGGTTCATGAACTCGAGCTTGGCGAGGATCCGGACGGCTGGGTTCGGCGACATCCGCGGGATCTCGACGAGCGGCGTATGGCCGATCGCGCCGAGGATGTCGTCGTATCGGCCGCCGTGCGGCGCGAGGTCCTCGTGGGCGTGGACGTGGGCGTGATCGGCGTCGATCTGCTCGGACGACGCCGCCCCGATGCCGCGCAGCTCTCGCGCCCGGAGGGCACCCACGATCAGCCGCCCGCCATCGCCGGGAGCAGCCGCACCTCGTCACGCTCGCCGACCGGCGTCTTCAGCCCGTCGAGATAGCGCACGTCCTGGCCGTTGACGTAGACGTTGACGAACCGATTGAGCTCGCCGTCGTCGGTCAGGAGCTGGCTGCGCAGGGACGGGTACTCGGTGACGAGCCCCTCGACGAGGTCGCCGACCGACGCGCCCGGCAGCTCGAGCTGCTTGTTGCCGCCGGCGGCGGCCCGCAGGACCTGGGGGATCCGGACGATGCTCACGCCTGGCCCCCGAGGACGAACGGCTCGCCGCTCGGACGCCGCGCCCGCCGCGAACGACGGGATCGGGAGCGGCTGGCCGGCGGCCCGGGCGGCGGTCGCCTCGGTCGAGCAGACCGGGCAGGCCGGATCGCGCCGGAGCTTGAGCTCGGTGAAGGTCGAGTCGAGGGCGTCGAACAGGAGCAGCCGGCCGGCCAGCGTGTCGCCGATCCCGAGCAGCACCTTGAGCGCCTCGTTCGCCTGGAGCATGCCCATGATCCCGGGCACGACGCCGAGGACGCCGGCCACGGAGCAGCCGGGCGCGAGCTCCGGCGGCGGCGGCGTCGGGTAGAGGCAGCGGTAGCACGGCCCCTCGTACGGGATGAAGGTCGTCAGCTGGCCCTCGAACCGGAAGACCGAGGCGTGGATGACGGTGATGCCCTTGGCGACGGCCGCGTCGTTGAGCAGGTAGCGCGTCTCGAACGTGTCGGTGCCGTCGATGATCACGTCGTAGCCGGTGATGATCCGATCGACGTTGTCGGCGACGAGCATCTCCTCGTGGGTCACGACGTTGACGTCCGGGTTGAGCGCCTCGATCGTCTTGCGGGCCGATTCGACCTTGCGCTCGCCGATCCGCGTCGTTCGTGTGGAGGATCTGGCGCTGGAGGTTCGACAGGTCGACGACGTCGAAGTCGACGATGCCGATCGTGCCGACGCCGGCGGCCGCGAGGTAGAGAGCCGCCGGGGAGCCGAGACCGCCGGCGCCGATCAGCAGCGCCTTCGACTCGAGCAGGCGGGTCTGGCCGGCCGCGCCGACCTCCGGGATCAGCAGGTGGCGGCTGTAGCGCTGCTTCTGCTCGGGGCTGAGGATGACCGGCGCCTCCCACGGCAGGCCGGCCGACTTCCAGGCCTGGAACCCGCCCGACATCGAGGCGACGTTCGTGTAGCCGAGCTGCTCGAGGGTCTGGGCGGCGAACAGCGAGCGGACGCCGCCGGCGCAGTAGAGGATCGACCTCGGCGTCGCGGTCGGGCGCGGCGGCCTCGACCTGCTGCTCGACGTAGCTCTTGCTGATGTGGACGGCGCCGGGCAGGTGGCCCTGCTCCCATTCGGACGCCTCGCGGACGTCGATGACGGTCGCGGCGCCCGGGGCGAGCGCATCGACTTCACCGGGTGTGACCTCCCGGATCTGCGCGCGCGCCTCTTTGAGGAGGTCGGCATAGGTTCGTGGCATGGGTGGGGTTGGCTCCGATGTCTCGACGGGCTGCCGCGGGTTCCGCGGCAGGGCGGTGGAAGTGGTCGGTGATGGCGAGCCGGCTAGGCCGGCCGGCGACACATGCAGCAGCGCCCGCGGTCGGTCGTCACGCGTTCGACTCCTGGGGCTGGGCGGCGGCGCCTTCGGTCGACTCCGCGAGCGCCTTCTGGAGCGTCTCGTGGCTGAGCATCGCGCACTTGAGCCGGGCCGGGCTGATGTCGATCCCGAGCAGGTCGAGGAGGTCGTCGGCCCGGAAGGCCGTCGACGTCGGCCACGGGCTTGCCCTTGATCTCGTCGGTCAGGAGGCTCGCGCTCGCCTGGCTGATCGCGCAGCCGCGGCCGGTGAACCCGACCCGCTCGACGACCCCGTCGCGAACGGCCAGCTGGAGCGTGATCCGGTCGCCGCAGAGCGGGTTCGAGCCCTCGAAGGACGCCGTCGGATCCTCGATGACCCCGAAGTTATGGGGCCGCCGATAGTGCTCGAGGATGTAGTCGCGGTACAGATCGTCCATTCGGTCCTGGGGTTGTGCGCGCCGCCCGGTCAATCCCGAGCTTTTTCGTCGGGATTGAATCTGATGTCGCCCACCGTTCGGCGTCAATCGAGGGAGGGTCTCCTGAGCCCGCTTCGTACCAACATCCGGTCCGCCAGCCGGACCAACGGGCGAACGTGACCCGAGGAACCGGGCCGAATCGACGCTCTCCTCCGCCTACTGGTCCGGCAGCCGGACCAACGGGCGAACGAAGCTCGGGATTCGGCCCGATTCGACTCTCCCGCCCGCTGCTTGGTCCGCCAGCCGGACCAAGGACCGAGGAGCGGGCGGGCATCAGGTCTACAGCTGTCGCCTCCTTGGGAGGGGACAGGCGGTTGGTCGCGCGAGTACGCGACCGATCTGCCTCCCGATGCGCCGCGATCTGTCGGTAGACCGGTTCGAGCAGCAGTTGGCCAATGGGATTGTCGGACAGAGCCGCAAGCAACCTCCACCTCGGCACGACGCGTCCCGCAGCGAGGACGGCCCGGGCTCCGGTCAGGATCGTGTCATCGGATCTGACGAAATGAAGCGTTGCCGACAAGGCCTTGCGTTCGACGAGAGCGGTAATCCTCGGATCGTCCTCGACATCGCCAACAGCAAGAAGTCCCAAACGCGATGCGGCGACCCGCGTCTCGAGCCACGTCGCCGCAGCCACGCAGATCCCGCAATCCTCGTCGTAGATGAGGCTGCCCGAACGATCCACTGGCGTTGTCATTCGGTCAATCCGGCAGGCTGAGGCGTGGCCGACACCAGTGACCGGGTGTTTGCTCGACCTCCGCGGCGTACCAGTGATACGGGATGTCGCGCGCCACAAAGACGTTGTCGAGGTTCGCCGACCCTGCCGGGAAGTTCGAGGATCCATCGAGGATGTCCGACCGAACGTCGATTGCCGACGGGAGCAGGACGTCCCAGGTGCCACGTTGGACGCGCACGCGACGCATCCGATCGTCTCCGATTCCAGGGACGAAGGCGACGAAGCGGTCAACCAGGAACGACTTGGCCTCGCTCAAGGACTCGAACACTCGAGGCGGCGGGCATGGCCGGCGCCGCTGGCTCGAGTTTCAGATAGGCGTGGAAGTCGAAACCTGGCTTTCGACCGAAAACATCGATGGTGACCCGATCGCCGGCATCCGTGATCTTCGTCTTTGACAGTCGCACTCGGAACATGCTGAAGGCAGCGCCCGCCGCGACCATCAGCGGTTGGCCCGCATCGCTGCCCAGGAAGAACAGACCCGGCTCGCCGTGATAGCGGACCGGGACGCGATAGACGACCTGGTCGTACGTGATCCCAAGGAGGCGCGGAAGCGGCGATGGCCGCATCTTGACCATATCGGCGCATACGACCGTGACGTAGCCTCGATCGTGCGCCGTGTCGAGTTCGAGCGCCGGAGGGATCAGCCGTCCGAGGACGTCGCGATCGACCGCGTAATTGACGATTGCTACGGTCCGGTAGTCAGTCGTCATGCCGACCGGATGCTTCGGCGCAAATTCCGCAAGTCGGTCCAGCGCGGATGGCCGTGCCGCCGGCAGCCTGCGGCTGACCCTCTGAGATTCGCATCGTGCCCTCGTAGCCAAAGAGCGGACCGAGGAGCGAGTGCGCGATCGCCAGCCGGACGTTGATGATGACTGGGTCAGTTGCATCGGCTTGGTGGTCCACGACGACAGACGCACCGAGCGACCGGGGTAGGCGAACCGTGCATCCCGCGACGGTCAGGCGAAGGCGACGCGCTGTGATCCGCAGACCGCCCGGTCGGATCTGCAGCGATAGCGGCGAGTCAAGCCGTCGCCCTGGCCCGATGCGCTCGACAACCTGCTTAATCCGTTCGTCCCACGCGACGAGCCCGTCAAACCGTCGGTCCGCACCGGGGAAGGAGAAGATCCGCTCCCACCGTTGCCTTGGCCGACCGAATTCGTCGCGCTCCGGCGTAATCCGCAGAGTCGTCGGAACCTCGTCCCCGGTCTCCGCGAAGAGCATGTGCATCGGAGCCAGGATTCGAAATAGCGGCGTTAGCCAACGACGGCGTCGCCAGACCTTGGTTACGCCCGTCAGCGTCACGGCATCGGCGCCTAGGTATTGCCGGGTGAGCGCCGGCCCAAGCATCGCTTGCTCGGCGGAACTCAGTGCGGGCGCAAACGGCGACGGAGTGTCCAAGCCGACGCGTACCGACGGTTGTCGCGGGAGAAACATGCTTGCCATCACTATCAAGTTTCCGCCAAGGCAGCGCGCTGGTCAAGCCCTACGCCCGGCGCAGTTGCACGGCGCGACGCGGCTTGACAGGAAACCATTTGGTTTCCTATTCTGCTCGGCGTGGAGACGGTGTTCCGGGCCCTCGCCGATCCGACCCGACGAGCGCTGCTCGACGCGCTGTTCGAGCGGGACGGCCAGACCCTCGTGGCACTGACGGCGCGCCACGACATGACGAGGATCGCGGTGGCGAAGCACCTGCGGACTGCTCGAGGACGCCGGCCTCGTGGTGAGCCGGCGCCGCGGGCGGGAGAAGCTGCACTACCTCAACCCGGTCCCGATCCGCCTCCTCCATGACCGCTGGGTGAGCAAGTACACCGAGCCGTGGGCCGCCGGCCTGGCCGGCCTGAAAGCTGAACTGGAGACGCCGATGGAGAAGGTCTTCGAGATCTACATCCGCACGACCCCCGAACGCCTGTGGGAGGCGATCACCGACCCCGACGATCCGGGCCAAGTACCACTTCGGCGTCCGGCGATCGAGTCCGACTGGACGCCGGGCTCGCGCTACACGCTGAACCACCCCGGCGCCGACGGCCCGCTCGTCGAGGGCGAGAACCTCGTCGTCGAGCCGCCGCGCCGGCTGGTGCAGACGATGCACGCGCTGTGGAGCGAGGACGCCGCAGCGTGAGGGCACGTCGCGCGTGACGTGGGAGATCGAGCCGGTCGGCGACTCGTGCCGGCTGACCGTGACCCACGACCAGCTCAGCGACGACGCCCCGGCCGAGCTCTACGGCGGCTGGCCGATGATCCTGTCCGGGCTGAAGACCTGGCTCGAGACCGGCGAGACCCTCACCACCCCAGGCTCGCTGATGTACGGCGAGCGCTGAACCCACGAAGGAGACACACCATGCAATCGACCACCATCACCGACGTCCGCACGATCGGCATCAACGTCACCAACCAGGACGACGCCGTCGCGTTCTACGTCGACCACCCTCGGCTTCGAGAAGCGGCTCGACGCCCCGATCAGCCCGACCATGCGCTGGATCGAGGTCGCACCGCCGGGTGCGGCGCACATCGATCGCGCTCCAGGCCGCCGACGGCGCGGCGGACGTCGGGGTCGACACCGGCATCCGGTTCACCGTGCCCGACGCGGAAGCCGAGCACGCGGCGATGCGCGAGCGCGGCGTCAACGTCGGCGAGCTGCTGCGCTGGGACGGCGTCCCGCCGATGTACACGTTCGACGACCCCGACGGGAACCGCTTCTACATCGTCGAGGAGTCGTGATGCCGCCGCTCGACAAGACGTTCACCGCGACCGTTGCAGAAGAGCCCGGCCAAGGGCGGCTGGACCTACGTCGTGACCGACTGGAGCGCCGAGTTCTTCGGCACCCGCGGCCTCGTCAAGGTGGCCGGGACCGTCGACGGGCATCCCTTCCGCAGCTCGTTCATGGCCCTCGGCGACGGCACCCACAAGCTGCCGATCAAGGCCGACCTTCGCCGGCTGATCGACAAGAGCGAGGGTGACACCGTCACCATCCACCTCACCGAACGAGTCGGGTGACGACCGCCTCCCGGCGACTGGCTTCCCTGCCAAATGTTCCGGACATGAACCTTGGGCGGGGTTGAGTCGGGCGATGACTAGGAATTGCGGCGGGATCTCGCGGGAATTAGCCCCTAGCGGCTGACGTCGTGGGCTGAAGTCCCAGTCCGCGGCGGCATTCGCTGCCCAAGGTCCACAGGGCGCACATTTGGCATGAAACCCTCGACCGGGGGCGCGACCCGGCAGGCGGCCTAGGCGATCAGGCGGAACACGGCGAACAGCATCTCGAGACAGCTGCTGGTCACGATCGCTACTCGCCGGTTCCGAAGACACGCTGCACGTCGAGCAGGCCCGCGACGAGCGCGTCGATGTCCTCGCGGGTCGAGTAAACGTTGAACGATGCCCGCGCCGTCGCCGCAAGGTCGAGCCGCTCATGGAGCGGCATCGTGCAGTGGTGGCCGGCCCGGACCGCGATCCCCGAGCGGTCGAGCACCTGGGCGACGTCGTGCGGGTGGATGCCCGGCAGGTTGAACGGGATGACGCCGCCGCGCAGGTCCGGGTCCATCGGCCCGTACAGCTCGATCCCGGGCACGGACCGCGGCAGCACGTCCAGCGCGTAGGCGACGAGCTCCCGCTCGTGCACGCGGACCGCGTCCATCCCGAGGTCCCGGAGATAGTCGGCCGCGACGCCCAGCCCGATCGCATCGGCGACCGCGGGCGTCCCCGCCTCGAACTTCCACGGAATGTCGTTGAACTCCGATCGGCGGAGGTGGACCTCGCGGATCATCTCGCCGCCGGCGAGGAACGGCGGCATCGCCTCGAGCAGCTCGCGCCGGGCCCAGAGCGCTCCGGAGCCCATCGGGGCGAGCATCTTGTGGCCCGCTGAACGCGTAGAAGTCCGCGCCCAGCTCCTGGACGTCGACCGGCACGTGCGGCACCGCCTGGGCACCGTCGATCAGCACGAGCGCCCCGGCAGCGTGGGCCATCTCCGTCATCTCGCGGACCGGATTGATCGTCCCGAGCGTGTTCGAGACGTGGGTGAAGGCCACGAGCTTCGGCTTCAGGCGAAGCAGCACCTCGAAGACGTCGAGCCTCAACACCCCGTCGTCGGTGATCGGGATGAACTCGAGATCGCCGTCGCGCTCCTGGACGAGGAGCTGCCACGGGACGAGGTTGGCGTGGTGCTCCATCTCGGTCAGGACGATGGCGTCGCCGCGATTGATGTTCCGCCGGCCCCACGAGTAGGCGACGAGGTTGATCGCCTCGGTTGCGTTGCGGGTAAAGACGACCTCGTGCGAATCCGGCGCATTGATGAAGCGGCCGACCCTGGCGCGGGCCTTCTCGTATTCGGCCGTCGCCTTCTCGCCGATCGTGTAGATCCCGCGATGGACGTTGGCGTTGTACTCGCGGTAGTAGGTGTCGACGGCCTCGATGACGGCCCGCGGCTTCTGCGACGACGACGCCGAGTCGAGGTAGACGAGCTTGTGGCCGTTGATGACCTGGTCGAGGATCGGGAAGTCGCGGCGGACGACGTGCGGGTCGAAGGCGGCCGATGCGGGTGCGTCTGCCTCGATGGCCATCGGTCGGTCTCGCCCGACTAGCGGGCGGCCTCCACGGGCTCGTGCTCGGCGCCGGCCGGTGCCTGCGGGACGAGCAGCGCCTCGTCGGGGACGTCCGGGGCGAGGCCGGCCTCGCGGAGGATCGGGCCGTAGCCCTCGTCCTCGAGCCGCAGCGCGAGGTCCTTGCCGCCGCTCTTGACGATCCGGCCCTGGGCGAGGACGTGGACCTGGTCCGGGCGTGATGTAGTTCAGCAGTCGCTGGTAGTGGGTGATGAGGAGCACGCCGAGGTTCGGGTTGAGCATCGCGTTGACGCCCTCGGCGACGATCCGGAGGGCGTCGATGTCGAGCCCCGAGTCGGTCTCGTCGAGGATCGCCATCTCCGGCTCGAGGACGGCCATCTGGAGCATCTCGAGCCGCTTCTTCTCGCCGCCCGAGAAGCCCTCGTTGACGTAGCGGCTGGCGAAGCCCTCGTCCACCTGGAGCAGGGACATCTTCTCCCGCATCTTGTTGCGGAAGTCGCGCATGCTGATGCCGCCCTTCATCGGGTCGGTCGGGTCGACGTCGCTGGTCTTGTCGACGCCCTGGAGCTTGGCGTTGAGGGCGGACCGGATGAACGACGCGACGCTGAGCCCCGGGATCGCGGTCGGGTACTGGAACGCGAGGAACATCCCGAGCCGCGAGCGCTTGTCCGGGCTGAGCTTGAGGATGTCGCGGCCCTTCCAGACGATCTCGCCGCCGGTCACCTTGTACGACGGGTGGCCCATCAGGGCGTAGGCGAGGGTCGTCTTGCCCGAGCCGTTCGGGCCCATGATCGCGTGGACCTCGCCCTTGCCGACCTCGAGGTCGATCCCCTGGAGGATCTCGGTCTCGGGGCTGGCGATCGGGGCGACCCGGAGGCCGCGGATGACGAGGGTGTCGGAATCGGCGGTGTGATCGGTCACGAGGGGGTCAGGGCTCCAGTCAGGGTGGTGGTCGGAAGGTCGCTGGGGGCGACGGGCAGCGGGACGAGATCCGCCAGGGTCATGCCGTCGAGGGCGCCGGTGACCGCGTCGCGGACGCGGACCCACAGGACGTTGACCGAGCAGCGGGACGAGCGGTCGCACAGCGTGGCGTGCTCGGGATCGTCGGAGGCGCACATCATCGGGGCGATCGGGCCTTCGAGGGCGCGGAGGATCTCGCCCATCCGGATCTCGGCGGGGTCGCGGGCGAGCTCGTAGCCGCCGTGGGCGCCCCGCGTCGAGATGACGAGGCCGGCGTCGCGGAGGCTCATCACGAGCTGCTCGAGATACGCCCGGGGAAGGTCTTCCTCCGCCGCGATCTCCGCGAGGGACGCCGGCCCCTGGCCGAAATGCCGGCCGAGCTGAACCATCAGCCGGACGCCGTACTCGCCCTTGGTCGAGAACGAGACGGCGCCGCTGCCGTGGAATGCCGGGCGGGTTGTCGTGTGGGTCAGGGAACGGTCCTCAATCCCGAGTGATTTCGTCGGGATTGTACGGCGGGGCGCCGAGGAGCGTCAACGAGGCCGCGATTCAGGACACCGGTAGAGTCAGGATCCGATCGGCATCATGGCCGCCATGGACACGATCCCGCCCGAGGCGCTGCTCGATCCCTACCCGCCCGGTCACCAGGACCTTGCCAACGCGCTCCGCCAACTCGTCAAGCGCGCCGTCCCGGAGGCCATCGAGCGCGTCCGGACGGGCTGGGGCGTGATCGGCTACGACGTGCCCGTCGGTAGAAGCACTCGGCTGTTCGCGTTCGTATGGCCCGAGCCCGAGCACGTCCACCTCGGGTTCCAGCACGGCGTGCTCATGGACGACCCGGACGGCCTGCTCCAGGGCGCGGGCGTGACGAAGCGGGTTCGCTGGCTCACGCTACTGGCGATCGATGAGATCCCGCCCACGGCTGTCGAGCTCCTCCGCGAGGCGGCCCGGCTCGCCGCGATGACTCGCTCGGAGCGCTTGGTTCGGCTGATGGATCGGGAGGAACACGCAGCAACGTAGCGCCAACGGCCTACGGCTCGATCTCCGACCCGGATCTCCGGCTCCATCGCGAGCCGGCTCTGGGTTCGGCCGCGCATCGACGGGTCGAACACGGCGTGCCGCGCCTTGCCCTGGGCCTTGGCCGCGTACATCGCGGCGTCCGCGTGGGCGAGCAGGTCGTCGGCGTTGTTCTCGTCGCTCGCCAGCGCGATCCCGATGCTCACCGTGATCGAGATGTTGAGGCCCTCGAGCTCGATAGGGCGGGACAGGGCCGTTGCGAGGCGCGCGGCGGACGCAACGGCATCCTCGACGCCGTGGACCCGATCGAGCAGGACCGTGAACTCGTCGCCGCCCTGACGCGCGGCGATGTCGCCTGCCCGCGTTGCTTCGGACAGTCGGCGGGCGACTTCGATGAGCAGCCGGTCTCCTGCACGGTGACCGAGCGTGTCGTTGACGACCTTGAAGTCGTCGAGGTCGAGGAAGAGCAGAGCGACCTGCGTCCGTCCACGGCTGCGGCTCGCAAGGGCGCGCTCCACGTGGTCGGCGAACAGCACCCGGTTGGCAAGGCCGGTCAGCGGGTCGTGGAGCGCGTCGTGAAGGAGTTGCGCCTCCAGCGTCTTCTGATTCGTCGTGTCGACGAGGAGGCCCTGCGAAACTCGCCGGCCGCCGACGACTGCGCCCTCCGTCATCGAGTAGGCCTCGTCGTGGACCCAGACAACAGACCCGTCCTGCGCGATCATCCGGTAGTCGGCGCGCAGCGGCGCCTCGGTCGCCCAGTGCTCCACGTAGGCCGCGAGTGCGATCTTGCGGTCGTCGGGGTGGATGAGCCTCGGCCATAGCTCCGGATCGGCAAGGAACGCGTCCGGTGGGTAGCCGACGATCGCCTCGATCTGCGGGCTCATGTAGGCGAGGCGGCCGCCGTCGGAGACACTCGGATCGGCGACGTCGATGTAGACCGCAGCCGGCACGCGTTCGACGAGAACCCGGTAGCGGGAGTCGGCCTCCGCTCGCTGGATGAGAGCCTCCTCGAGCTCGCCCCGGGCACGAGCTGACTCACGGAGCAGGCGGCCGCGCTCGTGGACGAGGACCGTCTGGCGGACGCCCGCCAGGAGGATCACGGCGAGCGCCGCGAGGTCAATGAGGCCGTGCTCTCTCGCACTCCCTCGACCGACCACGAGGACGCTCGCGCTCACGGCCAGGGCGAAAAGCGGCAGCCCGCCACGGATCATGGTCGCCAGACGACCGGAGCGTAGCGCCGTGGATCGCTCCAGGATCGAGACCCAACGTCGTACCAGCGACGTGCGCGGCGAATTGTCGGACGCATCCGCAGGAATCACTGCTCCCACGGGTCCGGCCGACATGTCGCGCGGGCGAGCGGCATTGTCCATGCCCTGACCTTAGGGGTCGGAACATCGAGCCACCACTACGCGATCGGGCCATACCCGGCTAGGTGGATTCCGGTGCTTAGGCGCGACAGCGGCACGCTTCCTCTCAGGAACTGATACGCAGTCGTGAGATGACTAATGTTCCCCTCCGGCCTCGGCGAAGGTACTGTGTACCAGTATTTGCGCACTTATCGCGCTATTTCTGGAGGTTGCGGGGTGGACACAGTGACATCGAACAGACCAGCGTACAAACGCCTGGCGGCCGTCTCGACGGCCTCACTCCTTGCTCTAGGCCTTCTCGGCCTCTCGGCGACGGCCGCGCTCGCGGGCCCCGCGAGCGGTGTGGACGTCGTGGTCCACGACGGCGACACGGAAACCGTCGCGCCGGGCGATCCGCCCACGGCGTGCACGTTCCATCTGCATTTCCAAGCCGACACGGCGATCACTGGAGCATTCGATATTCACGAGGGAGACGAGGACGGACCGATCGTCGAGGATGGACTCTTCGACACGTCCTCGGGCGACAGCCGGGCGCCGGCGACCGGCGTGTTCGAACTCGCGGAGGGCTCGTACACCGTGACGTGGGACGACGAGCTCGTACGGGACCGGAGCTTCGACCAGCAGGCGATCGAGGTCGTTTGCGAAGCGACGCCCACTCCGACTCCAGTCGTCCCGACGCCCACCCCGGTCGTCCCGACGCCCACCCCGGTCGTGCCGACGCCCACGCCGGTCGTCCCGACGCCCACCCCGGTCGTCCCCACACCTACCCCGGTCGTACCCACGACCCCGTCGTACCACACCGACCGGTCGTCCCGACGCCCACCGGTAGCGAGCTGCCCGTGGAGTCCGAGGGCTCGACCCCGGCCCCGACCGGCAATGACCTCCCGGCAGGAGGGGTCGGCGGCGTTACGGTGACCCCGCCCGCCACGGATATCGCAGAGCCGGCCACGGCAACGACGAGCAACGGCGCCCTGCCTGTGGCCATCCTGTTGGGCCTCAGTGCTCTTCTCATGGCCTGGACGGTGCGGCTCCGGACGGAGGTCGCAAGGCGGCCAACGCGACGGCGCTGACGTCCTCGTACAGCCACTGACATTGCGTTCCGGCCGGCCCAACGGGCCGGCCGGTTCGTCGTCCAGGCGTGATCGCGGCGAGGCGCCTGTCACATACTTCCTCGATGACCCAACCCGCGCCGGCGATCCACGTCGCCAGCCTGCGCAAGACGTTCAAGGTGCCCGTCCGCGAGGCCGGCCTCCGAGCGGCGATCAAGAGCCTCGTCCGGCGCGAGACGAACGAGGTCCGGGCGGTCAACGACATCGGGTTCGAGATCGGCCATGGCGAAGTGGTGGGCTTCCTTGGGCCGAATGGCGCCGGCAAGACGACCAGCCTCAAGATGCTGAGCGGGCTCCTCTACCCGACCAGTGGCGAGGCCCTCGTCCTGGGTCACGTCCCGTCCAAGCGCGAGGCCGCGTTCCTGCGACGGATCACGATGGTCATGGGCAATCGCAATCAGCTCCAGTGGGACCTGCCGGCCCTCGACTCCTACGAGCTGATCCGGGCCATCTATCGGCTGCCCCAGGCCGATTTCGCGAAGACACGCGACGAGTTCATCGAGCTGCTCGACCTCGGCGACCTCGTCCGCAAGCCGGTTCGCAACCTGTCCCTCGGCGAGCGGATGAAGGTCGAGATCGCCGGCGCGCTGCTCCATCGGCCGCAGGTCCTGTTCCTCGACGAGCCGACGATCGGGCTCGACGTCACGATGCAGAAGCGGATCCGGGCGTTCATCGCCGAGTACAACGCGCGGTTCGGTGCGACGGTCCTGCTGACGAGCCACTACATGGCCGACGTCCAGGCCCTCTGCCGGCGGGTCATCGTCATCCACCACGGCCGGATCCTGTTCGACGGCGGCCTGGCGGAGCTGGCGACGCGGTTCAACGCGACGAAGACGATCGGGGTGATGCTGAAGGAGGGCACGGCCGACCTGTCGGCGTACGGCGAGGTGATCGCGACGCGACGATGAGAAGGTCACGCTGCGCGTCGCGCGCGCGGACGCGCCGGAGGTCACGACCCGGCTCCTGCGCGACCTGCCCGTGGCCGACATCACGATCGAGGACCCGCCGATCGAGGACGTCATCGAGCTCGTCTTCGCCGATGCCGCCCCGGCGGGCAAGGGCGACGACGCCATCCGAAACGGACACGGCCTCCGAGGTGGCCGTCGGATGAGCCTTCGGGCGCCGATGACGAGCCTGGCCCCGGCGACTCCTCCTCCGCCGCCCGTCCCCGCCGTCGGGCGCGCTGCGCGGGCTCGTCGACCTCTACTGCGCCGACGATGCGGGTCGCCATCGCCGAGCAGTTCCAGTACCGGGTCGCGAACTACTTCTACATGATCGGGATGGTCGCCGAGCCGGTCATCTACCTCGTCGTCTGGTCGACGATCGCCGAGCAGCAGGGCGGCGAGGTCGGCGGCTTCACGCCCGGCCAGTTCGCCGCCTACTACATCGTCTGGACGCTGGTCCGGAACATGAACATCATCTTCACGCCGTACGGCTGGGAGGAGCGGATCCGGAGGGCGAGCTGTCGGGGATGCTCCTCCGACCGCTCCACCCGATCCACAACGATCTCGCGTACTTCGCCGGCTGGAAGTTCGTCGTGATCGTCCTGTGGCTGCCGATCGCGGCCGTCCTGGCGCTCGCTCTTCTCACCGGAGCTCAACCCGCGCCCGATCGACGTGGTCGTGTTCGCCGTCGCGATCTGGGGCGCCTACCTCATCCGTTCGGTGAACTACTGGATGCTCGGGATGGTGACGTTCTGGACGACCCGGGTCGGACCGATCTTCGAGCTGGTGTTCACCGCCGAACTGCTGCTGTCCGGCCGGCTCGTGCCGCTCTCGCTGATGCCCGACTGGGCGCAGCAGCTGGCCAACGTCCTGCCGTTCAAGTGGACGTTCGGGTTTCCGATCGAGGCGCTCGTCGGCCGACCTGCCGGAGGCGGAGCTGCTCGGCGGCCTCGGCGATGCAGGCGCTCTGGATCGCGATCGGCTCGATCGGCGTGCTCGTCGTCTGGCGGTTCGCGATCCGGCGCTATTCCGCGGTGGGCAACTGACGTGGCGCCGCGCCGCACGCCGCGATCCGCTTCGGCCACTCCGGCTGTTCGGGCTGTTCTTCCGCGTCGGCGCGCTGAACGAGCTCCAGTACCGGGCGAACTTCGCGATCCAGATCTTCCAGTCGGCGATCGCGCTCGGCACCGGACTGGCCGTCATCGGCCTGGTGTTCAGCCAGACCACGGAGCTCAACGGCTGGTCCCAGCCCGAGCTGCTCGCGGTCTTCGGCGTCCACATCCTGATGGGCGGGATCATCGGGACGATCATCCAGCCGAACATGATCCGGCTGATGGAGGACGTTCGCCAGGGCACGCTCGACTTCGTCCTGACGAAGCCGGAGGACTCCCAGGTCCTCGTCAGCGTCCGCGAGTTCCGGATCTGGCAGGTGGTCGACGCGATCGTGGGGATCGTCGTGCTGGGCGTCGCGGTCGCCCAGCTCCAGGTCGGCGTCGGGCCTCGTCCAGGCCGCTCGCGTTCGCGCTCGACGCTGGTCCTCGGCGGGCTGATGATCTACTGCTTCTGGCTGATCCTCACGATCGGGGCGTTCTGGGTCGTCCGCATGGATCGAGATCGTCGAGATGTTCGAGGGCGTGTACCAGTCCGGCCGCTGGCCGGTCACGATCTACCCGGGCTGGCTGCGCTACTCGCTGACGTTCCTCGTCCCGATCGCGTTCGCGGTGACCGTCCCGGCCGAGGCCCTGACCTCCCGGCTGACGCCCGAGACCTCGGCACTCGCCGCCGTGTTCGCCGCGGTCATCTTCGCCTTCACCCGCTGGTTCTGGCGGTTCGGCCTGCGCCGCTACTCGGGTGCGTCGGCCTGATCGCCGAAACTCGCGAGGTGTTCCTCGTCATGGTCGATCGCCCGGGTCATCAGCGCTGCGACGTCGAGGACGCCGAACGTCGCGTGCATCGCCAGTCCGAGCCCAGCCCGCGTCATCGAGCCCGCCCAGGATCGCGAGCGTCGTCCCGCGCCGGTCGGCGTAGACGAGGAGCAACTCCTCGAGCGAGGCGCCGGGGTCGCCGAGCCAGCGGTCGGGTTCTGTCCACGGCCAGCGCGGCCGCTCTTCGGTCGCGAGCTGGCGCAGCCGGCCGTGCCAGACCTCTTCCTCGACGGCGATCAGGTGGCGGACGACCTCGGCCGGGGTCCACTCGCCAGCCGGCACGGGCACCTCCGCCGCGGCTCGGGTGGCGACGGCCAGTCGCTGGGGCAGTTCAGCCAGCCGGCGGCGAAGGTCGGCGCGCGTCTCGTCGTCGCTCACGCGCCGCCGAGGTGGCGGAGGGCGACCGCGGCGTAGAGGGCGACCCCGACCGGCAGCGCCTCCTCGTCGAAGACGACGAGGTTCGAGTGGTTCTGCGGCACCGACTCCGGGTCGGTCCCCTTCGGCACCGCGCCGAGGAAGGCCATCGCGCCCGGGACCTTCTGGAGGACGTACGAGAAGTCCTCGGCGCCCATGATCGGCGCCTTGAGCGGCTCGACGTCGTCGCTGCCGACGAGATCGCGGGCGACGTCGAGGACGAACGCGGCGAAGTCATCGTCGTTGGCGGTCACCGGGTAGCCGGCCTCGATGTCGAGCCTGCCGGTCGCCCCGTACGCGCTGCAGATGCCCGCGACGAGGGCGGCGATTCGTGCCTTCACGGCAGGCGCGCGTCTCCTCTGAGACGGTCCGGATCGTGCCGAGGAGCTCGGCGGTCTCGGGAATGATGTTGTTCGTCGTGCCGGCGGTCACCTTCGCGATCGTGATCACCGCGGGGTCGAACGGGTCGACGCCGCGGGTGACCGCGACCTGGAGCGCGAGGACGATCTCAGCGGCGACCGTGATCGGGTCGACGGCGAGATGCGGTGCCGACGCGTGGCCGCCCTTGCCCTCGACCGTGATCCGGAGCACGTCCGACGAGGCCATCTGGGCACCTGGCCGGAGGCGGATCGCGCCGGTCGGGTAGCGCGACCCGATGTGGATCGCGAACGCCGCGTCGACCGGGCCGTGGGCGCCGCTTGTCGGGACCGTGAGGAGCCCCTCGTCGAGCATGTCCCTGGCGCCGCCGTAGCCCTCCTCGCCGGGCTGGAACATGAGGAGCACCCGGCCCGGCAGGTCCGCCCGCCTCTCCAGGAGTAGCCGGGCCGCACCCAGGAGCATCGCCACGTGCGCGTCGTGGCCGCAGGCGTGCATCGCCCCTTGGGTTTCAGAGGCGAACTCGAGCCCGGTGTCCTCGGTCAGCGGCAGCGCATCCATGTCGGCGCGGAGGAGGATCGTCGGGCCGGGCTTGGCGCCATCGATCAGCGCCGTCACGGAACTGAGCCCACGGCCGGGGACCGGCGTCAGACCGAGTCGCCCGAGCTCCTCGACGATGACCGCCTGGGTGACGGGCAGATTCGTCCCGATCTCCGGGTGACGATGGATCCGGCGGCGGATGGCGACGACATCAGGCAGGAGCGCGCGAGCGTCGGCGAGGAGTGTGGCGTGGTCGGGCGCGGTTTCGGTCGTCATCAGGACGCGAGTATGAGGCACTATCGAAGCGCAGCGTTGTTCCAACCACTGGTGGTCGAATGATCGGTCGGGCGTTGATCGCCTTGCTCGTGGCGGTCGTCGCCGCGTGCTCCGGATCGGCCGGGTCGACATCTCCGTCGGCTTCGGTCATCCCCTCTACCGCCGAACCGTCCGATGTCCTGCGCCTGGTCGTCCTCGGTGACTCGATCGCCGTCCCGGCGGTCGGCTGCGGCGATTGCACCGGCTTCGATGAGCTGTACGCCGACTATCTGGAGACGCTCACCGGTCGCCCGGTCGACCTCCGGAACGGGGCGCAGCCCGGGGCCCAGGTTGAGGACCTCCAGTCCTTGCTGGACTCGAACGCCGCCGTCCAGGGAGCGATCGCCAAGGCCGATATCGTCGTTGTCTCGATCGGCTACAACAACGGGCCGCCGTGGGGTCCGGATGACCCGTGCCACGTCCAGGAGGTGGCGAGGGACGCCGACCTCATCCTGGCCATCCTGACCCTGACCCCTGACTGCATCACGGACACGATCGAGAAGTACCGCGGCGAGCTCAACGACGCCTACGGCCGGATCGAGGAGCTGGCTGCCGGCCGTCGGCAGGTCCGAATCACATTCGGCGTTTTCGACAACATCCGGGACAAACCAGGTGGCGATGGCACGCTGCCGCAGGTACCGTCCGAGGACATGCAGCCGGCGATCGAGCTGTTCGGATCAATCATCGACCGCTGGAATGCCATGGACTGCGAGGTGGCTACGGCGCACGGGTTCATCTGCGCCGACCTCCACCACGCGTTCAACGGCCCGGATGGCGACTTGTCGGTCGGCGTCTTCACGGCTCCCGATTGGGTCCACCCGAATGAGACCGGTCAGGCCGCCATGGCGAAGTTGCTGGAACGCGTCGACATCTCTGCGCTGACCGACCGCTGACAACTGGGCGCTCTTAGACGAGTGCGCAGCTCATCCGTAGCCTGAAGGTTCCTGCACCCATCGCGCCGATCGCTGACGTGACGGGAACGCCGTCCACCCTGCCGGTGAACGATGCGCCACGGAAGCGCCCCTGGCTCGAGTCCGCCAGGATGCAGATCCCGTCATCGAGACGGAACTTGCTCCTGTCCCTGCCAACGGGCCCCTCACCCGTGAATTTACCTCTGACGACGATGCTGCCGGCGGCGTCTTCGGCACATGAGTCGGCGTCGCAGTGGACCTCGATCAGCTCGATCTCGGTCGTCGCCAGCGTGATCGATCGCAGGTTCTTGATCGAGATCGTCCCCGAATCGAAGGCGCAGCCGCCGACGCCCGAGAGCTCGATCGGCTCGCCGGTTTCCGTGTCGAACGTGCCTGAGAGCTGGCTGTAGCAGGCGCGCTCGGAGTGGATGGTCGAGGTGCCGCGTTCCTTCGACCTGCCCTCGAAGACGTCGATCACGGTCCCTTCGCAGGTAGTGGTGCCGTCGGCGTTGTCAGAACATACTAGCGTCCACCTCGGCGTAGGCGCTCGTGCCCGTTTCCCGGAACACGAACTGCCAAGGTGCGGCCGACACGGGACCCGCCACGACGATGAGCGCGACGAGCGCAGCAACAATCGGCCCAAGCCGACGACGTGAAACCATTTCGACCCCCTCCAACCGCGCGACCCTGATGGTCCCCGGCACCGAGCGTCACGCCGTCGGTGGTCGCATTCTGCGGTTCAGCGGGCGGCTGAAACGGCTTGCACGAAAATCCCGGTGCGTGGTGGCGCCAGAGTTGTGCGTGCCACCCGTGCCCCAGGGCGCCTCGGATGCTTGCGGCGCCTGGCCTGCACCTCCGCTCGCAGCTGTTCGTAGCGCTCCCGAATTGCGTTCAGCGATTCGCGGCGGCTGTCGACGACGGTCATACGTCGTCGGTCGCGGCGCGGTGCAAGCCGTGGCTCATGTCTGGAGCTTACGTGTCCCAAGTGGTTGATACGAGCCATGAACCGTTAGCGCTTGGTTAGCGTTCGTCGCGGCTTGCCCCGATTCGAATCTCTGCTGGCGCCGGTCATGTGCCCGATTCGAAGGCATTCGCGAAGTCCTCCGATGGCCCGGAATGGCCCTCGGACTCCTCCGGCGTGTGCGTGCGCGCGAAGGCGAGATGGGCGGCCTCGTGCCGAACGATCCCGCGAAGTTCGTCGATCCCGGTCCAGTTGGCGAAGATCCAGATCACGTTCGGGATGTCCGTCGTGTAGGCGCCCTTGAAGCCGTACCGAAGGCCAATGGCCGGCGGCGGCACGACCGAGTCCACGAACGCGATGTACGCCTCCGGCACCTGGAGCTGGACGCACGCCTCGCGGAGGGCGGTCAGGGCCATCTCGACATAAGCAGGCTCTGGCTGGGCGATGCGGACCTGGTCCGATTGGACGTGGATGCCAAGGGCGTGCATGTGGGCGAACTGCGGAAAGGCGTCGCGGCCGATCGAAAACGTCCCGTCCGGTGCTGCGTCAATGGCCAGGCTGGCGACGGCGACGAACGGTTCCACCTGCTCAGGCAGCGGCGACTGCCGCCCCAAGCTTGGCCAGGTACGCCCGCCGCCAGGCCTCGAACGTGTCGACTGCGTTGAACGTGTACATGTGGAGGTCGACGATGCCGGCGGTGGGATCGGCCAGGTGCGGAGCGAGGCCCTCGAGGAGCGCATCGGGGCGGTAGAAGCCGCCCGACCGAACGAGCTTCGCCACGAATCGCAGGTTCTTCGTCAGGAAGCGGTGGGTGTCGGCCACGCCGATCCGCGCGCTGATCGCGAGCAGCTTGTGGGGCTCGGCAACGCCCGGCACCCCGACGTGGATGGGCAGCGTGACCCCCTCCGCCCGCCGGGCCGCGATCCACGTCGCGATCGCCCCCGGATCGAAACAGAGCTGGGTCGTCATGTAGCTCGCGAAGCCTGCCTTGGCCCGAAGCGCCTCGAGGAGCGGCCCGTCGGCGATGAAGGGATGGCCCTGCGGGTAGCACGGGATCCCGATCTCCGCGAGCGGATGGCCGATCTCCGCCATCTCCCGCAGGAGCGCGAGCCCGTCGGCGAACGCGCCCGGCTCCTTCGCGTCGCCACCGACGACGAACGCCCGATCGACCCCGGCGCCCTCGAGCCAGGCGATCAGGTCGCGGAGGTGCGCCCGATCGCGGACCATCCGGGCCGACAGATGCGGGACCGCCCGGAACCCTCGCGCCTGGAGCTGCTCACAGAGGGCGACCGTCGCCTCGACGCCCTTCGCCGGCGAGGCCGTCACCGAGACGGTGGCTCCGGGCGGCAGGAACGCCGCCTGATCGAGCGCGTTCTTCAGCGGGACGAGCTCGAATGTCGGCGCGCGGAGAACGCGGGCGAGGGCCTCCCTGGCGGGCGGTGCGAGCGAAGAGCGACGCCGAAAGAGCACGCGCTCGACCTTAGACTTCGGAGTCCGGCTGGGCGGCCTTGCGCCGGGCGATGAAGTCCTGGAGCGCCTCGTCGATGCCCTCGTCGAGCGGCGGCGCTTCGTACTCGCGGAGCATCCGCTTCCAGATGCCATTGGCTCGCTGCGCGGCGTCGAGCCCGCCGTCCTCCTGCCACTGTTCGAAGCTGTTGTTGTCGGCCGTCTCCGCCCGGTAGAACGCCGTCTCGAAGTTGGCGAGGGTGTGGGCCGTGCCGAGGAAGTGCTGGCCCGGGCCCGTTGTCGAGGATCGCTTCGACCGCCTGGCCGTTCTCCGACATGTCGATGCCCTTGACGAAGACCGCGGCCATCCCGCACTGGTCGGCGTCGAGGATGAACTTCTCGTAGCCGACGGCGAGCCCGCCCTCGAGCCAGCCTGCGGCGTGGAGGACGAAGTTGACGCCGGCGAGGATCGTCGGGATGAACGTGGCCGACGACTCGTAGGCGGCCTGGGCATCGGCGACCTTCGACGCGCAGAGGTTGCCGCCGGAGCGGAACGGGACCCCGAGCCGGCGCGAGAGCGCCGCCATCGCGTACAGCACGAGGGCGGGCTCCGGCGTGCCGAACGTCGGTGCGCCGGACTGCATCGACATCGAGCTCGCGAAGCTGCCCAGGACGACCGGCGCGCCGGGCCGGACGAGCTGGACGAACGTCATGCCGCCGAGCGCCTCGGCGAGCGTCTGGGCGCAGACCGCGGCGGCCGTCACCGGCGCCATCGCGCCGGCCAGGATGAACGGCGTCAGGAGCGTCGCCTGGTTCGCCTCCGCGTAGGCCCGCGCCGCACCCAGCATCGTCCCGTCCCAGACGAGCGGCGAGTTGGCGTTGATCAGCGACAGGATGACCGCGTGGTCCTCGAGATAGTCGGCCCCGAACGTGAGCCGCGCCATCTCGACGGTGTCGCGGGCCCGCTCCGGCGCGGTCACCGAGCCCATGAACGGCTTGTCGCTGTAGCGGATGTGCGAATAGACCATGTCGAGGTGGCGCTTGTTGACCGGCACGTCGACCGGCTCGCAGACGGTCCCGCCGCTGTGGTGGAGATGCGGGCTCATGTAGGCGAGCTTCACGAAGTTGCGGAAGTCCTCGATCGTGCCGTAGCGCCGGCCGTTGTCGAGGTCGCGGACGAACGGCGAGCCGTAGTTCGGGGCGAGGACGGTCGCAGTCCCGCCGATCTGGACGCTGTTGGCGGGGTTGCGGGCGAACTGGGTGAACTCGCGCGGGGCCGTCGCCTGGACGATCTGGCGGCACATGCCGCGTGGGAACCGGACCCGCTCGCCCTGGACGTCGGCGCCGGCATCGCGGAACAGCCGAAGGGCGTCCGGGTCGCCGCGGAATTCGAGCCCGACTTTCTCAAGGATCGTGTCGGCGTTCTCCTCGATCGTCGCGAGGCCTTCCTCGTCGAGGACCTCGAACGGCTTGAGGGTGCGGGTCAGGAACGGGACGCGCTCGACGTGGGTCCGGAGGCGGGCGGCTGTCCGGCCGGCCCGCCCGCCGGTCCGCTGGCGCGGGCTTTCGTCGGTGGTCATCGGTCCTCCTCCCTCGTCGCGGCGACCGGTGTGCGTCGCCTGCGCCGGGGTTCCGTGGCCCCACTACTGCCCCGCGCGCCGTCGCCTGGTCGCTTCGGCAGGTCGGTGACCTTCTCGAGGTGGGGGTAGGCGGCCGTCCGGTGGGGAAACGCCATCGCGTCGACGAAGTGCTGCTGGAAGCGCGGCTCGACAGCGGTCTCGATCTTCTGGACCGTCCGGACGACGCGCTCGATCTCCTCGCGGGCGGCGCCGCTCAGCAGCGCGATGAGCGCCCCGGTGCCTGCCGCGTTCCCGGCCGACTTGACGTGGGCGAGATCGGCATCCGGGACCAGCCCCAGGACCATCGCGTGGAACGTGTCGATCTGGCTGCCGAACGCTCCCGCCAGCCGGATTTCGTCGAGCGTCTCGATCCCGGCATGGTCCATCAGCAGCCGGACCCCGGCGTAGAGCGCCGCCTTCGCGAGCTGGATCGCGCGGACATCGTTCTGGGTGATCGCGATCCGCGGCCGGCCCGCGCCCGAACCGTCGTAGAGGACGTACGAGAAGGTCCGACCGTCCGGTTCGACGCGCGGGGATCGGGCGCCCATCGAGCCGTCGACGATCCCGTCCGGCGTGATGACGCCGGCGAGGTACAGCTCGGCGATGACCTCGACGATGCCGGAGCCGCAGATCCCCGTGACGCCCGTATCCGCGGTCGCCTCATCGAAGCCGGGCTCGTTCGACCACAACTCGGAGCCGATGACGCGGAAGCGCGGCTCGAGGGTCTCGCGGTCGATCCGCACGCGCTCGATCGCGCCCGGCGCCGCCCGCTGGCCGCCGCTGATCTGGGCGCCCTCGAAGGCCGGGCCGGTCGGGCTCGAGGCGGCGAGCAGGAAGTCGCGGTTGCCGAGGACGATCTCGGCGTTCGTCCCGACGTCGACGACGAGCTCGACGACCTCGCTCTGGTGGGGTGCCTCCGCGAGGATGACCCCGGCGGTGTCGGCCCCGACGTGGCCGGCGATGCACGGCAGCACGTAGACGCGAGCCCCGGCGTGCGTCCGGAGCTCCAGCTCCGCGGCCTTGATGCGCACGGCCCGGTCCGTGGCCAGGGCGAACGGCGCGGAGCCGAGCGGGATCGGATCGATCCCGAGCAGGAGGTGATGCATGATCGGGTTGCCGACGATCGCCAGCTCGAGGATCTCGTCGCGCTTGATGCCCGCGCTCATCGCCAGCTGGGCAACGAGGCCGTTCAGCGCCTTCCGGACGGCGACGGTCATTTCGCCGGCGCCCTCGGGATGCATCATCGCGTACGACACGCGGCTCATGAGGTCCTCGCCGAAGCGGATCTGCGGGTTCATCACCCCGTGACTCGCGAGGACCGACCCGTCCGACGAGGTCCGCGACGTGGCCGGCGATCGTCGTCGAGCCCACGTCGATCGCGACGCCGTACGCCTTGTCATGGAGGCCCGGCCAGATCCCCGTCACCGTCCTGCCGTCGTGGACCGCGACCGTCACCGCGAAGGAGCCCTTCTCCAGCGCCGGCTGGAGGTCGCGGATGACCGCGAGATCCGCCTCCAGGTCGGTCAGCCCCCACTCGCGTTCGAGGGCCTCGAAGAGCCGCACGAGGTCGCCCGACGGCGAGGCGAGCTCCGGCGGGACGACCTCGACGTAGTGGAGCCGGACCACCGGATCGATGTGGAAGTCGCGAACGTCGAGCGCCTTGCGGACGACCTGGCGGTAGACCTGGCTCTCCGGCGGGACGTCGATGACGGCGTCGCCGAGGACGTGGGCCGTGCAGGAGAGGCGGCGACCCGCCGCGAGGCCCTTGTCCGCGCGGTATTGCGTCTCGACGGCGTCGAACGGCGACAGGTGCTCCGGCCGCGACTCGATGCCGTGCTTCGCGAAGCTGCCGACGCTCTGCTCGACCTGGCACCGGCCGCAGATCCCGCGTCCGCCGCAGACCGAATCGATGTCGACGCCGAGGGCGCGGGCGGCGTCGAGGACCGTCGTCCCTTCGGCGAATCGGCCGCGCCGGCCGGACGGGGTGAAGATGACGAGCGGCTCGGCCGGCGAGGTCACCGGGTGGCCTTCGGGCTCAACGCGGGAGTCAACGCGCTCAGCCGCTCAGCCCGCGACGGGCGATCCGGCGCGGCGGCGATTGACCCGGACGCCGCGCTCACCCTCGGCCGGGGCGACGCGGAACGCCCGGATCCAGCGGTTCGCATCAGGGTCATTGCCGAGCAGGACGTCGCCGGCCATGACGGCATGCTTGACGCCGTCCGCGATCGGATTCGTGATCGCGGACGTCAGGCCGCTCGCCATCGCCATCGCCAGGTAGGCGCCGTTGATCCCCTCGCGGTTCGGCAGCCCGAAGCTGACGTTGCTCGCGCCGCAGGTCGAGTTGACGTGGAGCTCGTCGCGCAGCCGGCCGAGGATCCGGAAGACCTGCCGGCCCGCTGTCTGCATCGCCCCGATCGGCATGAGCAGCGGGTCGACGAGGATGTCCTCGTACGGGATGCCGTAGTCGCGGGCCCGCTCGACGATCCGCTTCGCGACCGCGAACCGGACGTCCGGGTCTTCGCTGATCCCGGTCTCGTCGTTGCTGATCGCGACGACCGCCGCGCCGTACTTCTTCACGAGCGGCAGGACGCGCTCGAGCTGCGCCTCCTCGCCGGTCACGGAGTTCACGAGCGGCTTGCCCTGGTACACGGCGAGACCGGCCTCGAGCGCCTCGACGATCGACGAATCGATGGACAAGCGGGAGGTCGGTCAACGACTGGACGAGCCTGATCGTCCTCGCCAGGATCGCCGGCTCATCGGCCAGCGGGATGCCGGCGTTGACGTCGAGCATGTGGGCGCCGGCCTCGACCTGGGCGATCGTGTCGCGCTCGACTCGGCTGAAGTCGCCGGCCTTCATCTCTTCTGCGAGAGCCTTCCGGCCGGTCGGGTTGATCCGCTCGCCGATGATGACGAACGGCCGATCGTCGCCGATGACCACCTCGCGGGTCGCCGACGAGACGACGGTGTGGGTCATCCCTGGGCCTGCTTTCCGGTGGTCTCGTCCTGGGCCGGCGCAAACGCCGGGCCGCCCTCGACGCCGCCGGATTGGATCAGCTCGGCGAGGTGGTGCTTGTCGTAGGTCGACTCGAGGCGTTCGACCTCCGCGTTGACCTCGGCCTCGAGGTCGTCGCCGCAGCCGCGGGCGACCTTTCGCCACTCCTCGATGTAGTCACCGTAGGCGCGCTTGCCCGCCCGACTGGCGGCCTTGTCGATCGCGACCTGGAAGCGGGGATGGAGGACTTCCTTGCTGGATCGGCGGCCATCGCGGGCGACGACCTGGGCGGGGATGTCGCGCCACCAGATGACGGTCAGCGTTGCCATCGTCAGGCAGCTCCGCCCGCGACGACCCGCAAGGCGGCGATCGAAGTCGCCAGCTCGCCGTAGCCGGTGTGGCGGTGCTCGAACTGAAGTCCGAGGCGCTCGGCCGCTCGGCGGGCCATCGCGAGGAGATCCGGATCCTCGGTCTGGGAGAGGTAGACGAGCCGTTTGTAGTTGCCGAAGTACATCGGCTCGAGCTCCGGGTGCCGGTCGATCCCGAGGCCGCGGATCACGAGCCGCTCGAAGTTGCGGGCGAGGAAGTCCGTGAGCCAGAACGTGGCCGGCTCCTCGTCGGCCAGGCGGGCGAAGTCCGTTCGGCCGGCGAAGAATTCGTAGCAATGGGCGCCGGGCAGGCGCTCCACGCCTTCTTCGGCGAGCACCGGGTCGAGCAGGCCGCCGGTGCCGCAGTCGGCATAGGCGACGAAGATTTGCTCGTAGCCCTCGCGCCGGCCCTGGCGGATCCGCGCCCGGACGCGCGCCGGGATGCCGCCGGGCCGGTTGTGGAGCTCGGGCGGCAGGCAGGCGACGTCGACGTTCGGCAGCGGCCGGGTCAGCTCGACCAGCTCGCGCGCCAGCGCCCCGCAGCCGACGACGAGGACGCGCGGCGTTTGGTCCGCGTCGCGGACCAACGGGCGGGCGGCCACGTCGCGGACCCTCGTTTTGGGCCCTCTCTTGGTCGATTGGTCCGTGTGGCGGACCGACTGGCGGAGGACGGCGCGGCTCGGTGGCCCCTTGGTCCGCCTGGCGGACCACCCGCCAAGCGGAACGCTCAGGCCGCGGCACGACGCTCGTCAATCAGGCGGCGGGCGGTCTCGGCGGCGACACCCGCGTCGCGGCAGTACGCATCCGCGCCGACGGCCATCCCGAACTCCTCGTTGAGCGGCGCACCACCGACGAGGACGATGTAGTCGTCGCGCATGCCCGCGGTCCTTCAGCGTCTGGATGACGACCTTCATGTACGGCATCGTCGTCGTCAGCAGCGCCGACATCCCGAGGATGTCGGGCTTGTGCAGCTCGAGGGCGGCGATGAACTTCTCGGCGTCGGTGTTGATGCCGAGGTCGACGACCTCGAAACCGGCCCCCTCGAGCATCATCCCGACGAGGTTCTTGCCGATGTCGTGGATGTCGCCCTTGACGGTCCCGATCACGACCTTGCCGACCGGCTCGGCGCCGGTCTCCGCGAGCAACGGGCGAAGGATCTCCATGCCGGCCTTCATCGCGTTCGCGGCGAGGAGGACCTCGGGCACGAACAGGATCCCGTCCCGGAAGTCGATCCCGACGATCTTCATCCCCGCGACGAGCGCGTCGTCGAGGACCTTCGTCGCGCTGAAGCCGCGCTCGAGAAGGATGTTCGTCCCCTCGACGATCTCAACCTTCATGCCGTCGTAGAGGTCGTTGTGCATCTGCTCGACGAGTTCGTCGTCCGAGAGCGACTTGAGGTCGATCTCCTCGTAGTCGTCCGCCACGTAGGTGCTCCTGACAGCGCGGATTCTCGTTTTCGGGGGTTCCACCATGCGGAACGGTGCCGTATGATGGAACGCAGGCCGAATCTAGCCGAACAGGAGCCCCGTGTCCAGAGTCCAGTCCATCGAGCGAGCGTTTGCCGTGCTGTCGGCACTTGCCGATGGCCCGATCGGCGTGACCGAGGTCGCGGAGCGGGTCGGCGCTCCCGAAGTCGACGGCGGCCCGGATGCTCGCGTCCCTTACCCGCGAGGGGGTCGTCGAGCAGGTCCCGGGTGACACGCGCTACCGACTTGGTGGCCGGATCGTCTCGCTGGCCGCGGGCGTGCTGCCGGCGCGGAGCCTCGTGGCGATCGCCCGGCCGATCCTCGTGGAGCTGGCCTCGGCGGCAGGCGAGGCGGCCGGCCTGTCCGTCCCCGACGGCGCGTCCGTTCACTACATCGACCAGGTCGAGACCACCCACCAGGTCCAGATCCGCGACTGGACGGGTTCACGCTTGCCGATGCACGCGGTCTCGTCGGGCCAGGTCTTCCTCGCGCACATGAGCTCGGTCGCCGTCGAGCGCCACCTCGCGATGCCGCGCGTCGCGTTCACCGCCCGGACGATCACCGACTCGGCCGCGCTCCGCGAGCGACTTCGCACCGTCCAGCTCGAGGGCTGCGCGTGGGCCCGCGAGGAGTTCTCGGAGGGCCTCAACAGCGTGGCCGCGCCGGTCGCCGGCGAGGATGGCGAGATCGTCGCGGCGGTGCACCTCCACGGCCCGACGTATCGATTCCCGGCCGCCGGGAGCGAGGACCAGGTTGCGGGCCTGGTTGTAGCGGCCGCGCGGAGCCTGTCGGGTCGGCTGCGGGGCGTCTAGCGCGAGATCAGCGCGTCGGTCGGGGCGAAGTCGTCGGTCAGGAGCGGCGCCCCGTCCACGATGGCGGCGATCTCTTCCTCGGTCGCCAGGCGAGCGGGATCTGACAGATCGCGTTCGAGGGAGCCGGCGATCGCATCGACCGGGAGCTGGTCGCCGGCCGCCACGATGACGTTGCCCGAGACCCCTCCGTCGACCACGATCCAGGCGATCGCGACCTGCCCGAATACCTCGCGCAGCGTCGCGACGTACGCACCCAGGAGCCGCAGCTCGCCGCCGTCGATCACGTTGGCGACGTAGATCCCGTCGGGCGTCATCGTCCGACGGACCTCGCCGATCGCCTCGAGCGTGACGAGGTGCCACGGAACGGCTCGTGCGGCGAACACATCCGAGAGCACCACGTCGTACCGACCGGCGGGCTCATCGCGCAGGCCGACCCGGGCGTCGCCGACCCGGATCGAGAGTTCGGGCTCGTCCAGCGTCAGCCCGAGGATGTCGCGGTTGACCCGGACGATGGCCGGGTCCAGCTCGAGGACGCGATTCGTGGTGCCGGGCCGCTCCGCGGTGAGGTGGCGCGGCAATGCGAAGGCGCCGCCGCCGATGTGGAGGGCGCGTCAGCGCGCTCGGCGCCGGGCGCGCTCCCTCGATCACGTTGTCCATCGTCCTGAGATATCGCAGTCGGAGGCGGGCCGGCTCGTCGAGGTCGATCGACCCGTGGATCAGGTCGTCGAGGACGAGGTCGCGGACGGCCGGCTGGCTCTGAGGGCGGCCGATCCGGATGCAGTAGTAGGCCGATTCCGGGTCGCACGTGGGAGTCGCCGTCGCGCCGACCGACAGTGCGCCGAGAACGGCGAGACCGAGCACGACGACGACGCCACCGGACGTCCGCCCGAGCACGAGGTGCATCGCCAGGCCGGTGGCGGCAAGCACCACCGCCGCGCCGAGCAGGATGAGCCGGACCGGAGCGACTGGCAGCAGCACGAACCCCGTCAGGAAGGTGCCGATCAGTGCACCGACCGTGGCGATCGCCGAGATCCGGCCGACGACGCTCCCCGAACCTGCCGTCGAGACAATGCTCCCCCGCGCGGCGAGGGGCGTCGCCGCGGCCAGGACGATCGATGGCAGGAGGAGGCCGGCGATCGCCAGGATCGTTGCACCGACCGGTCCTGACGGCGGCCTCAGCACCTCGGCCGCGATGTCGATCGCCGGGGCGACGAACGCGACCAGCGTCGCCGACACCAGAAGGACCGGCGCGACGAGGCGGCGAGGGCCGAAGGCGTCGGCCGCGCGGCCGCCGAGGTAGGCGCCGACGGCGAGTCCGGCGAGGACGACGCCGATGGCGGCGGTGTACGTCTCGATCGATGATCCGATCCGGGGCGCCAGCAGCCGAATGGCCACGACCTCGACGAGGAGGGTGACAGCCGATGGGACAAAGGCCAGGACGGCCGCGACGAGCGACGGAAGCCAGCCGGGATCCAGCGGACGGGGCGGTCCCGGCGGGCCGGGCGGGGACTCGTCGGTCATCGCGCCAGCCTAGCGCGGTGCGCTCGCCTCCGGCCCGTGCCGGTAGAACGGGATCGGCTCCGGCGCCAACGGGGTGTTGCCGAGGATCAGGTCGGCCGCCTTCTCGGCGAGCATCATCACCGGCGCGTAGATGTTGCCGTTCGTGACGTAGGGCATCGACGCTCGCGTCGACGACCCGGAGGCCGTCGAGGCCGTGGACCCGCATCGTCAGCGGGTCCGTCACGGACATCGCGTCCGTGCCCATCCGGGCGGTGCACGAAGGATGGAGCGCCGTCTCGGCATCGCGGGCGACCCAGTCGAGGATCTCCTCGTCGGTTTCGACGCTGCCGCCCGGAGACGTCTCGCCGCCGTCGAACTCGGCCAGCGCCGGCTGGCCGAGGATTCGCCGGGCGACGCGGATCGCCTCGACCCACTCGCGCCGGTCCTGGTCGGTCGAGAGGTAGTTGAACCGGAGCGCCGGATGGACGGTCGGGTCGGTCGAGGTGATCTTCACGGAGCCGCGGGCGTCGGAGTACATCGGCCCGACGTGGACCTGGTAGCCGTGGCCGCCCTTCGGTCCCGTGCCGTCGTAGCGGATCGCGAGCGGCAGGAAGTGGAACATGAGGTTCGGATAGGCGACCTCGTCGTTGCTCCGGACGAAGCCGCCGCCCTCGAAGTGGTTCGTCGCGCCGGGGCCGCGGCGGAAGAACAGCCACTGGAATCCGATCCACGGCTTGCGCCAATCGGCGAGCGCCGGCTGCATCGAGACCGGCTTCGTGCTCTTGTGCTGGATGTAGACCTCGAGATGGTCCTGGAGGTGCTCGCCGACGCCGGGCAGGTCGTGGACGACCGGGATCCCGACGGCCTCCAGCTCCGCGGCATTGCCGACGCCGGTGAGCTGGAGCAGCTGGGGAGAGTTGATCGCGCCGCCAGCGAGGATCACCTCGCCGCCGTGGATCGTCTCCGTCCCACCGCCCTGTCGGTCAGCTCGACGCCCGACCGCCCGGCTGCCCTCGAAGATGATCCGGGTCACGAGCGTCCTGGTCCGGATCTTGAGGTTCTGGCGGCCCATGACCGGATGGAGGTAGGCCCGCGCGGCGCTCAGCCGGCGCCCGCGGCGGATGTTCCGGTCGAACTTCGCGAAGCCCTCCTGGCGGTAGCCGTTGACGTCGTCGGTCGGCGGATAGCCGGCCTGCTGCGTCGCCTCGAAGAACGCGGCGAACAGCGGGTTCGTCGCCGGCCCGCGCTCGAGGCCGAGCGGGCCGCCGTGGCCGCGGAACGGGTCGTCCGGTTCGGCCGCGAGGCAGTCCTCCATCCGCTTGAAGTAGGGCAGGCAGTGGGCGTAGTCCCAGGTGTCCATCCCGGGATCGGCGCCCCAGCGCTCGTAGTCGAGCGGGTTGCCGCGCTGGAAGATCATGCCGTTGATGCTGCTGCTGCCGCCGAGGACCTTGCCGCGGGCGTGGTAGATGCGCCGGCCGTTCATGAACGGCTCCGGCTCCGACTCGTACTTCCAGTCGTAGAACCGGCTGCCGATCGGATAGGCGAGGGCCGCCGGCATCTGGATGAAGACGTCGAACCGGTAGTCGGGCCGGCCGGCCTCGAGGACGAGGACGCGGTTCGACGGGTCGGCGCTGAGAGCGATTCGCGAGCGCGCAGCCGGCCGATCCACCGCCGACGATGATGAAATCCCAGGGCCTCTCTGCCATGGCCGACGATGCTACCCGCCAGTTCCGCGGCTTGTTGGCTCAGCGGGGGGCCGCCAGAAGGTCCACGGGGAGGTTCGCCCGCCCATGAAGGTCGTGACGAACTGGCCGCGAACCCAGGGGATCCGGGCGATCGGCTCCATCAGCGCATCCCGGGCCCAGCCGATTGGCACGAGGTCGGACTGGAACACCGGAGTCATGAAGCGCGAGCACCACGTGTAGTAGCGGACGTGGGCCGCACGTGCCGATGCGTAGTCCCGGAGCGCGCCCGACAGGGAGCCCGGGCGCCCGCGCAGGCAGGTGGCGAGCGCCCACGCGTCGGCAAGCGCGAAGCTCGCTCCCAGTCCGAGTTGCGGACTCATCGCGTGAGCCGCGTCGCCGAGCAGGACGAGGCCCGCGGCGTCGTTTGCGAGGACCGGCGATCGGACGACGACGTCCCGATACCGCGCTCCCATGATTCCTTCAGTTGCCGCCCGCTCCACGAGCGGCGTGAATTCTCCGGCCAGTGGTCGCGCGAGGTCGACCCACGCTGCCGGCCCCGCGGCCAGGGCCTCTGGGATCCGGCGCGACCTGGTCAACCAGAAGATGCACGCCTGGGAAAGCCCGATCGGCAGAATCCCGAGCGTCACCCGCGTGTCGCGATACCGCTGCGTAAGGGCGTCCCCGGCGATTCGGTCCGGATCGGGCACGACGGACCAGATCGCGCCGTACGGATAACCGACGTCCTTCGTCGTGAGGCCGCTGAGGCGCCGGATCCTCGAGCGTGCGCCGTCGGCCCCGACGACCAGGTCGAACGGGCCGACATCGCCGGCCGTTGTCGTCAAGCGCCAACCGCCAGTGCCCGCCGTCAGGTCAGTCACCTCGACGCCGGTTCGGATCGGAATGCCGGCGGTCACCACCGCGCCACTGAGCAAGTCGAAGAGCGTTCCGCGATGGACGCCCCAGCCGTACGCGCCGGGCACGACCTGGTCGTACGCAAAGTCGAGAACGCGCCGGCCGGTGACCGTTCGCGCGTCGACGCGACGAACCGGAGCGGATCGCCTCTCGAGCTCGTCGGCCAGGCCAAGGTCCGCGAGGACCCGCTGACCGAGCCGCTGCAGCAGGATTCCGGCACCGACACCGCGCGGCTCTGCGACGCGCTCGAAGATCTCGACCTCGTGGCCGTCTCGTGCGAGCAGCAACGCGGCGCCGGGACCAGCGGTCCCGCAACCGACGACGGCGATCCTCATCGGCGGTTGGCGAGAAACGTGCTAATCATTGATAACAAGAATACGTCGAACCTTGGCCGCTTGGCGAGCGACGAGGAATCGAAAAGCCGGACGGAGCCCGAGGGCTGCCGTCCGGCTGCGATGCGAGAGGCGTCGGCCTAGACCTCCTGGCGATCGAAGATCACCTTCGCGCCGATGGCCAGGACGACCATCGAGACGAGGAAGCCGACGAGAGTGAGCGTCGAGGCCGGCTGCCCGGTCGCGACTGCCATCGCCCAGCCGCCGATGGCGGTCGGGGAGGCTTCGGCGGCGATCGGCAGCACGGCGCCGATCAATGATGGGACGAACATGACGAGGAAGCCGATGCCGGCGATGGCGCCGGTGCTCTTGAGGAAGGTCCCAAGGAACAGGGTCAGGGCGACGTAGAACGCCGGCAGCGTGATGTACAGCACGGCGAACGCGCCGATCTTCGCGAGATCCGGAAGGCCGCCGTAGACGACCGTCGAGACGCCGCTCGAGATGGCCAGCGGAATGAAAATGGCCACGGTGGAGAAGACGACGACAGCTGCCAGCCACTTGGCGGCGAGGATGCTGGTCGGGGAGACCGGCAGTGTCAGGCCCCAGGCCAGCGTGCCGCGATCGCGCTCTCCGGAGAGGAGCGCCATCGATGCCAGGAGGGCCATGACCGCGACGGTCGCTCCGCCCCAGCCCAGGAGTACGTTGACGGTGGGGTCCATCGAGAGCGGCGGGGCACCATCTGCGCCGCCGGTTGCGCCGACGACAAACGGGATGACGGTCGTGAAGACCGCCGCCGCCACGCCAAGGGCGCCCACGACGAGAGCGCCACGGCTGCGGACCCACTCACGGATTTCCTTGCGGAGGATGGTTCCGAACCCAAGGAACATCCCGCCCCGGGCGGAGGCCCGGGCGGTGGCGGGCCCGAGGGCCAGGGACTGGGCGTTCATGCTGCCACTTCCTTCTTGTCGATGAGCTTCAGGAAGACCGTCTCGAGATCGAGCGTCTCCTCGGAGTTGCTGATGAGGGTGAGACCCGCCGCGACGGCGAAGCCGGTGATGGAGCGCTGGGCGTCGGCGGATGCGCCGGCAATGGTCGAGACGTCGAACGTCGTGTTCGCACCGTCGCGGGAGACGATCGCGACCGATGCGACGCCCGGGAGCCGGCGAAGGCCGATCACGGTGTTCTGGTCGGCGCCACCGAGGACGACCTTGAGGGTGTCCTTCGTGAACGAGCCGAGCAGGACCTGCGTCGGGGCGGCCTTGATGAGGCGGCCGTGGTCGAGGATCGCGACGTGATCGCTGACCCGCTGGACGTCGTCGAGGATGTGGGTGGAGTAGAAGACCGTCGTCTCGCCCTTGAGCTCGCGCATCAGGTCGAGGACGTCCTTCCGGCCGATCGGGTCGAGGGCCGACACCGGCTCGTCGAGGAGGATCACGGCGGGTCGGCCGACGAGAGCCTGGGCAATCCCGAGGCGCTGGCGCATGCCGCCGGAGTAGGTTGCGGTTCGACGATCTGCGGCCTCGGCGATGCCGACGCGCTCGAGAAGCTGGCCGATCCAGCGGTCCCGATCCGGATCGGAACCATGGAGGCTGGCGACGAACTGGAGCGTCTCGCGGCCGGTCATCCAGCCGTAGAACCGTGGATCCTGGGCGAGGTAGCCCAGCTCGCGGCGGTGGTCGCCGGCCGCTGACACCTGGACGCCGTTGATGCTGGCGTTGCCCGCGGTCGGGCGGGCGAGACCGGCGAGGATCTTGAGCGCCGTCGTCTTGCCGGCCCCGTTCGGGCCGAGAAAGCCGAAGACCGTGCCGGCGGGCACGTCGAGGGTGAGGTCGGTCAGGGCCTGAACGCCCTTGTAGTGCTTCGTCAGGCCGACCATCGAGATGGCGTTGGACATTTGATGACTCCTGCGTGGAGGTGGGGTGGTCGCTGGTGCGATTGATCAAGAGTGAGATGCGGGCGACGCCCAGACATCGGGGCGATCCCGCGGCGGCCGGCAGGGTCTGCCCCTAACCGGGTCCACGGGACGCGGCCCGGACATGCAGAAACGACGCCCCGGAGGGCGTCGCTTCGACGGGGAGAGGAGGTGAGGTCGGCCGTTTCGGCCGGCGGCGTTCAGATGGCGAAGAGGAGGCGGCGAAACCTGCTTGCGGGTCGGGCGGTCCGGAGTGCGCCCTCTGCCTTGGATGACGTCAGCTGGCTCGCGTGCCGGCGAGCGGCAAGTTCCGTCTCGCGGTCCGCCTGGATGCCGTCGACGAGGAGGTGGCTGAAGTTCACTTTGATGCTCCCTTCGAGAATTCGATGTCGATGTCGGTATCGGTCGGCAGACGCCAGTCGGCTTCGGCCGGGAGGATCCTGTCGGCGGTCTCGCCGTTCGCAATTGCCTGGCTGGCGAAGTACGCGGCGCGACGGGTGGAGATGATCCGGGCGTCCTTGCAGGAGCACCCATTGACGAGGCAGGCTCGCCGTGACGGCTGGGTCTCGGTGATCGTGGTCTCCGGTCCGTTCATGGCTCCTGCTCCCTTCTCGGCCACCGTGGAGGCGGTCGGTTGATGGGTGGAGACTGGGCCTGGGCGCATCCCTATTCATCGGGGAGGTCCCCCGTTCGCTGGAGGGCAGACCCCGCGGCCCGTTCAGGGTCTCCCCGGAGATGGCGGCGCATTGGCGCGCGGAATCGGGAGCTTTTCGTGCTCAAACCACGCGCGGCGTGGCACGATGGCCGTGTGCGCTGCCTGACCGTCACAGGCGTGTGGCCAAGACCGTGACCAGCACGACCGATCGCCGCCTCCTCAGGCTGACGACGCTGGCCGCCCCGCTCCTGCTGCTGGCGAGCCTCGCCTACCTGGTCGTGAGCGGGGCGTCACCGCTGCGGCTTGCGATCAACGGCATCGTCTGCGCGGCGTTCCTCGCGACGGGGCTGCTGGCCTGGGCGCGACGGCCGGCCAACCGGACCGGCCGGGCCATGGTCGGAGCCGGGCTGTTCCTGCTCCTCGATCCGTTACAGGACGGGGCGGTGCCGGCGCTGGCCCCGATCGGCCTGGTCGCGACGACCGCGTCCGACATCCTGCTCGCCTACCTGATCCTGGCGTTCCCGTGGGGCACGTTGCGATCGAACATCCATCGCGTGTTTCTCGCCCTGAGCGCCGTCGCGCTGGTCTCGGCGAATCTTGCGGCGTTCGCGGGCTATGACCCGCGGGCGTTCGGCGGCGACTACGACAACCCATTTCTTCTGATCCGCGATCCGGGGCTCGCAGAGCTCGCGATGACGATGTCGAGGCTCACCAGCATCGTCGTCCTGGTCGGCCTCCTCGGCATCTTCGCCATGCGCTGGGCACGCGCCTCCGGCCCCGCCCGGCGGACGTACTCACCGGTGCTCATTCCGGCGACCGTGCTGGTGATCGCGATCATGGTCTCCACGATCCTGAGTGCCTTCCCCGTCCCGGAGGACCTCAGCCTGGTCGCAGGCGTTACGCAGGCCCTGGCCCGCGCCTTCATTCCGGTCGGATTCCTCGTGGGCCTCCTGCGGACGCGAATGGCCCGCTCGGCGATCGCCGATCTCGTCGTCGAGCTGGGCGAGACGCCCGCCCCGGCGCGCCTTCGCGATGCGCTGGCGAACGCCCTCGGCGACCCGAGCCTGACCGTCGCTTACTGGTCGCCCGCTGCCGAGGCATACCTGGCGGCGGACGGCGCGCCGACCGAGTTGCCCACCGAAGACTCGGGTCGGGCGGTCACGTTCCTCGAGCGCGACGGCCAGCCGATCGCGGCGATCCTTCACGATCCGGTGCTGCTCGAGGATCCCGGCCTCGTGGCGTCTGTTGCCAGCGCGATGCGGCTATCGGTCGAGAACGAACGCCTCCAGGCCGAGGTCGAAGCCCAGCTGGGCGAGGTCCGCGAGTCGCGGGCGCGCATCGTGGCCGCGGGCGACGCGGAGCGAAAACGCGTCGAGCGGGATCTCCACGACGGCGCCCAGCAGCGCCTCGTCTCGCTGACCCTCGCCCTTCGTCTTGCCAAGCTCAAGCTCGGCGACGATGGCGACCCGGAGCTTCGGCTGAGCCTCGACCAGGCGTCGGACGAGGCGCGCTCGGCGCTCGCGGAGCTGCGCGAACTGGCCCGCGGGATCCATCCCCAGATCCTGACCGAGGCCGGCCTCGGATCGGCGATCGAATCGCTGGCCGACCGCTCGCCGGTGGACGTCGCCGTCGATCTCGCGACCGACCGGCGGTTTTCGCCGGCGGTCGAGGCCGCGGCCTACTTCGTCGTCTCCGAGGCGCTCGCGAACGTCGCCAAGTACGCCGGTGCCAGCCGCGCACTCGTCCGGACCGACTGGCAGAACGACGAGCTGACCATCGAGATCTCCGACGACGGCGTCGGCGGCGCCGAGCCCGGGGCCGGCGGCGGCCTGCGTGGCCTGGCCGATCGGCTGTCGGCGATCGACGGCCGGCTCGAGATCGTCAGCCCGACCGGCGGAGGAACGCGGCTGCTGGCGCACATTCCGACCGGAACTCCCGCCGCGATGCCGGGTTAACCCTGTGGAACGGTGCGCCGGGGCATGACACGATCGGGGGCATGAGCACGATTCTCATCGTCGATGACCACGCGGGTTTCCGGGTCCAGGCTCGGGCGTTGCTCGAGGCGGACGGCTTCGTCGTGATCGGCGAGGCGGTCGATGGCGCGTCGGGTCTCACGGCCGCGCGCGCCCTCAAGCCCGACCTCGTCCTGCTGGACATCGGCCTGCCCGATGTCGAAGGCTTCGACGTTGCCCGTGAGCTCGCGATCGCCGGGCCGCCACCCCTGGTCGTGCTGACCTCGAGCCGGGAGGCGAGTGCGTTCGGGCCGCGGCTGACGACCAGCGGCGCAGTCGGCTTCATCCCGAAGGACGAGCTGTCCGGCGCTGCGATCCGGGCCCTGGCCAAGCTGCCGTGACGCTGCGGCTGGTCCTCGCCGACGACTCCCTCCTCCTGCGCGAGGGGATCGCCCGGCTCCTGACCGAAGCCGGCTTCGAGATCGTGGGCCAGGCCGGGACGGCCGACGAGCTGCTGGCCGCCGTTCGCGAGCATCGACCCGACGTCGCGCTCGTCGACATCCGGATGCCGCCGACCCACACCGACGAGGGCCTCAAGGCGGCCGAGGCGATCCGCGCCGAGCATGGGACCGATGTCGGCATCCTCGTCCTGTCGCAGTACGTCGAGACCACGTTCGCGCTGCGGCTCGTCGCGGACGGGGCAGGCGGCGTCGGCTATCTGCTCAAGGACCGTGTCGAGGACCTCGACGACTTCGCCGATGCGATCCGCCGGATCGCGCGGGGTGGCTCCGTGATCGATCCGGAGGTCGTGGCCCAGCTCGTCGGCCGGCGGCGGGCGAAGGTGCCGCTCGACGACCTGACCGAGCGCGAACGCGAGGTCCTGGCGCTGATGGCCGAGGGCCGCTCGAACCAGGCGATCTGCGACGCGCTATTCCTCGCCCCGAAGACCGTCGAGGCCCACATCGCCAACATCTTCTCGAAGCTCGAGCTGCTGCCCGCGCCGGACGACCATCGACGAGTGCTGGCCGTGCTGGCCCACCTTCGAGGCTGAGCACCCGCTCCCGCCACCGCGTCCGCCGCTAGGATGCGATCGACCGGCCGTGTCGAGACCGGCTATTCCGGAGGGGGAGACGACCGATGCCGAAGCCAACCAAGCCGTCGGCGCATCCGATCAACCGAAAGCTCGACGACGATGCGCCGTTCGGCGCACGAGTCGCCGACCGCGTCACGGGGTTCATCGGCAGCTGGCGCTTCATCGCCATCCAGACGGTCATCGTCCTGATCTGGGTCGCCGGCAACGTCTACCTGCTGTTCCGCTTCGACCCGTACCCGTTCATCCTGCTCAACCTCGCGTTCTCGACCCAGGCCGCCTACGCGGCGCCGCTCATCCTGCTGGCCACGAACCGGGCGTCGCTCCGGGATCGGATGACGCTCGAGCACGCGGCCGAGGAGGCCGACTTCGAGGAGGTCCAGAACGAGCAGCTCCTGCGCGGGAACCGCGAGATCCTCGAACACGTGGATCGGCTGGAGCACCAGATCATCGACCTGGAGAAGCGGATCCTCGAGCGCCTCGGGGACCGCGCGACGCTGACTACCGGCCGGTGACCCGCCGGATTTCGGCGCTGATCGCCGGGACGACCTGGTGGAGGTCGCCGATGACGGCGTAGTCGGCGACCGACATGATCGGCGCGTCGCGGTCGGTGTTGATCGCAAGGATCCGCTTGGCCGCCTTGGCCCCGACGATGTGCTGGATCGCGCCGCTGATCCCGCAGGCGATGTACAGGTCCGGGGCGATTCGGAGTCCGGTCTGGCCGATCTGCTGGGAGTGCGGACGCCAGCCGGAGCTCGTCACGACCCGCGACACGCCGACCGCCGCTCCCGAGCAGCGCGGCGAGCTCCTCGAGCTCGCTGAACGCCTCGGGGCTGCCGACGCCACGTCCGCCACCGACGACGACCCGGGCGTCGGTCAAGCGAGATGCCGGAGCGGTCCGGTTCGAGCCGCCGAGCGACGGCGACGCGGAGGTCGTCGTCGGTCAGCGTCGGGGCGAACGACTCCACGGCGGGAGCGCTGCCGCCGGACGCCGGCTCCTCGATCGCGACGGCGTGGGGCGCGACCGTCAGGAGCTTCGTCGGCGCGTCCAGAACGGCGTCTTCGAGGAGGCTCCCGGCCCAACGCTGGCGCGTGAGCCGGAACGGTTCGCCGGGCACGACATCGGTGACATTCGCGGCGAGCGGGAGCTCCGTCCGGGCGCCGAGGTGGGCCATCACCTCGTTGCCGCGATCGCTGCCCGCGGCCAGGACGACCGACGGGGTATGCGTCGCCAATGAGCTGGGCGATCGAGGCAGCCCAGGCGACTGGCGCGAACTCCGCCAGACGAGCGTCCTCGACGACGTGGGCGACGGCGATACCGCGTCCGGCGAGCTGGCCGGCGGCGTCCCGGGCCCCGGCCCCGAGCAGGACGGCCTGAACCGGATCACCGGTTGCGGCGGCCGAGCCGACCGGCCAGGCTCAGCATCTCGAGCGACAGGCGCTCCGGCCGGCCGTCGGCGTGCTCGACGAGCACGAGGATCATCGGCCGATCACCCCGAGCCGGGTCAGCAGCTCGACGACGGCCGGCGCCGCCCCGGCGCCTTCGCCGATGACCTCGACCGTGCTCTCGTTGCCCTCCGGGAGCCGCAGGCGCTCCTTCGTCGGACCGCCGGGCCGCGCCTGCGGCGTCATCCGGACGATCTCCTTCTTCTTCGCCCGGAGCCGCCCCGGAACGGACGGATAGCGCGGCAGGTTCAGGCCCTCCTTGACCGCGAGCACGGCCGGCAGCGGCAGCTCGAACACCTCCCAGCCTCCGCCGGCCTCCCGCCGGGCGACGACCTGACCGTCGGCCACCTCGATCGCCTTGATGCCGGTCACGCACGGCCGGCCGAGCGCGGTGGCCACCCGGATCCCGACCTGGAAGTCGCCGGTGTCGGCCGCCTCGTTCCCGAACAGGAGCAGGTCGAACACCTCGCCTTCGGCCTCGAGGGCCCTGATCGCGTCGACGATCGCGCCCGCCGTGGCGAGCGGATCCCAGTCGCCGCCGTCGGTCTCGAGCAGGACCGCCCGCTCGATCCCGATCGCCATCGCGTCGCGGAGCTGCTCGCTCGCGACCTCCGGGCCGAGCGTCATGACCGTCGAGCTGCCGCCCTGCGCTTCCACGATCCGGACGGCCTCCTCGACCGCGCATTCCTCGTGCGGGCTCACCGTGAAACCCAGGTAGCGCGTGTCGATGTCACGCCCATCCGGCGGTCAGCGTGATCCGGCCGCCGGTCGCCGGGACGCGCTTGACGCAGACGAGGATGTTCAACCCGTCAGCTCCGGATCCGGGCGTTCTCCGGGTCGAACAGCGGCGTGCTGCCGGCCACGGCAACGGTCACCGGGTAGCGCTCGCCGAAGTACTCGACGGCGAGCTTCGTGCCCTCCTTCGCGTATTCCGGCGGCAGGTAGGACATCAGGAGGTGCTTGCCGACCGACGGGCCGGAGCCCGCGCTCGTGACATACGAGCGGCGGCCCTTCGCGTCGACGAGGGGCTCGCCCGTCCGGTGTGAGGATCGGTTCGCGGCCGAGCATGTAGCGCTTGGCCCCGGACGACGACGTCGGATCGTCGAGGGTGAGCGTCGACAGGATCGCGGCCGGCGGGGCCGCGCGTTGGCGGAGGTACGCCTCCCGGCCGATGAAGTCGCGATCCTTGACCGATGGCCGGGCCATGCCGGCCTCGACGAGGTCGTACTCGAGCTCGAGCTCGGCCCCGTGGGCCCGGTAGCCCTTCTCGATCCGCGCCGTGACCGCGTACGTCCCGATCCCGACCGGCGCCATTCCGTGCGGCTTGCCGGCCTCCCACAGGGCGTCCCAGACGCGGAGGCCCTGCTCGATCGGGACGTAGATCTCCCAGCCCAGCTCGCCGACATAGCTGATCCGCGAGGCGAGCGTCCGCACGCCGTTGATGTCGACCGGCTGCGAGGTCAGGAACGGGAACCCGGCGTGGCTCATGTCGGCGGAGGTCGTGGCCGCAACCACGTCCCTGGCCCGCGGCCCCCAGATCCCGATCGTCGTCCACTGGTTCGTGGCGTCGTGGAGCTGGGCGGACCCGTCCGCGGGCAGTCCATCGGTGAAGATCTTCTTGTCGCGCATGCCCATCCCGCCGCCGGTCACGACCCGGAAGTGGTCGTTGGCGAGGCGCATGATCGTCAGGTCGGCGAGGATCCCGCCGGCCGCGTTGAGCAACGGCGTGTAGACGGTCCGCCCGGGTGCGACGTCGACCTTGTTGACGGCCAATCGCTCGAGGTACTCGCAGGCGCCGGGGCCGGTGACGTCGAAGATCACGAACGCGGACAGATCGACGATCCCGACCCGGTCGCGCATCGCGAGGTGCTCGGCGTTGATGATCGGCGACCACCAGCGCGACTCCCATTCGGCCGTCGCGGGGCATGACCCGGTCGCCGAACTCGTCGAGGAGCGGCTTGTTCGCCTCGTACCAGTAGGGCCGCTCCCAGCCCGCGGCCTCGAAGAACTTCGCCCCCAGATCCTTCTCCCGAGCGTAGAACGGGGAGAGGCGGATCGGCCGGTTCGACTCCCACTGCTCGTTCGGGTGGACGATGCCGTAGGTCTTGTTGTAGCCCTCGATCGTCCGGGCGGCGATGTGCTGGTCGGTCTTCTGGTGGTCGTAGAAGCGGGCGATGTCCGAGCCGTGGGGATCGATCTCCGGTTCGCCGTTCGTCATCCACTCGGCGACCGTCTTCGCGATCCCGGGCGCTTCCTTGATCCAGACCGCGGCGACGGACCAGAGGCCCTTGACCTCCGGCGTCTCGCCGATGATCGGGTTGCCGTCCGGGGTCAGCGACAGCAGGCCGTTGATCGCGAGCTTCACCCCGACGGATTCGTCGCCGACGATCTCGGGGAACAGCTCGAGGGCGTCCTCGAGTTGCGGGTCGAAGTCCTCCTGGGTGAACGGCAGCATCGTCGGCGAGAGGGCGGACGCCGCGATCGACGGGATGTCGTCGGCGTCCATGAGGATCGCCCGATGGGCGTACGAGCCGATCTCGAAGCCGTTGCCGTGCTGCCGCTCGTACATGTTCGTGTCCATGTCGCGGACGATCGGATAGCCGACTTCTTTGGTGGCGTTCGCGAACATCGGGACCGGGCCGATGTCGATCATCTGGTGGACCGCCGGCGTGAGCGGGATCGAGGCGCCGGCCATCCGGGCGATCCGCGGGCTCCAGACGCCGCAGGCGATGACGACGACGTCGGTGTCGATCGTGCCGGCGTCGGTGTGGACGCGGCGGACCCGGCCGCCCTCGACGTCGATGCCGGTGACCTCGACGCTGGCGGCGATCGTCAGCGCGCCCATCTCCTGGGCCTTCTGGCGCATGAGCGTCCCGGCCTGGAGCGAGTCGACGATCCCGACGCCCGGCGTGTAGAACCCGCCGAGGATCACGGACTCCTCGATGAACGGGACCATCGCCTTGACCTCGGCCGGGAGTCAGCAGCCGGCTGCCCTCGACGCCCCACGAGGTCGACGACGCCATCCGCCGCTTCAGCTCGTCCATCCGCTCCGGCGTCCGGGCGACCTCGATGCCGCCCGTCTCGTCGTACACGCCAAGCTCGCGGTACTGGCGGGCGCTCTCCATCGTGAACGCGGCCATCTCCTTGCCGTGGTCGGTCAGGAAGATGAAGTTCGACGCGTGGCCGGTCGAGCCGCCGGGGTTGGGCAGCATGCCCTTCTCGAGGAGGACGATGTCCCGCCACCCGAGACGGGCGAGGTGGTAGGCCATGCTGTTGCCGACGATGCCGGCGCCGATGACCACGACGCGGGCCTGGTCGGGAAGCGCGCTCATGCGCGGAAGAATTCCTCCGGGCCCGCTCGTGGGCCGATCGTCTGGCGTGGCTCGGTCGGTGGACGGCAGGGCGAGAGTATCGCTCTCCCGCCGCACGGTGGCGCACATCGGCCGCGCCGCCGCCCTTGACTGGCGCTCCCCGGGCCCGCCGCGTCGGGTGTCCCGGCAGTCCGGCCGCGTCGTGGTGTACCTTCCAGCGCACGCGTCATTGCCGTGCAGGGAGCCGTCGAATGACCACCGTCGCTGATCCGCCCGCCCCCAGCCCGTCCGGGTCTCCGGCCGCCGGGACGGCGACGATCTCGGTCAAGGGACTCTGGAAGGTCTTCGGGCCGATCGAGCACAAGCTCATCGGCACGCCGGATGCCGACCTCTCGACGGCGAGCTCCGCCGCAAGCACGGCTCGACGGTCGCCGTCCGCGACGTCTCGTTCGACGTTCGGCCGGGCGAGATCTTCGTCGTCATGGGCCTGTCGGGGAGCGGCAAGTCGACGCTGATCCGCTGCCTGACCCGCCTGATCGAGCCGACGGCCGGCGAGATCCTGCTCGACGGCGAGGACATCCGCAAAGCGGACGCCGGGCGGCTGCGCGAGCTGCGCCGACGCAAGTTCTCGATGGTGTTCCAGCACTTCGGGCTGCTGCCCCATCGGCGGGTCCTCGATAACGTCGCGTACGGCCTGGAGATCCGCGGGGAGTCGCGCGCGCCACGGCATGCCCGGGCCGAGGAGATCCTCTCGCTCGTGGGCCTCGAGGGCCACGCCAACAGCTACCCCGACCAGCTCTCCGGCGGGATGCAGCAGCGCGTCGGCCTGGCCCGGGCGCTCGCCGTCGACCCCGAGGTGATGTTCTTCGACGAGCCGTTCAGCGCCCTCGACCCGCTCATCCGTCGCGACATGCAGAACGAGGTGATCCGGCTCCACCAGGAAGTCGGCAAGACGATGATCTTCATCACCCACGACCTCGCCGAGGCGCTGAAGCTCGGCGACCACGTCGTGATCATGCGCGACGGCAAGATCATCCAGGCTGGGCGGCCGGAGGACGTGGTCGGCGCACCGGTCGACGACTACGTCCGCGACTTCGTCCAGGACGTCGTGAAGTCGCACGTCCTCACGCTGCGCTGGGTCATGCGCGACCCGCGCCCGGACGATCCGCTCGATGGCCCGGAGTTCCCGCCGACCGCGGTCATCCGGACGGCCGTCCACGCCGCCACCTCGACCGACAAGCCGATCCGGGTCGTCGACGGCGGGCGGCTCCTGGGCGTCGTCGATCGGGCCGACATCCTGACCGCGATCGCGGGCGCAGAGGGCGAGTAGGCGATGACCGCCGTCGGTGTCGCGGCCGGCCGCCTGGTCCCGGACATTCCGCGATCCGCATGGGCGCTGATCGGCGGCGTCGTGGCTGTCGTGCTCTACCTCGTCTTCCGCGGCCAGGGGACGCTTCCCCACGACAACGATGCGGACCTCTTCCGGTCGTTCAACGCGCTGCGCGAGACGGTCGAGGACAACCGCAACAACATCCCGCTCATCACGCCGATCCGCCAGGGTGTCGGGGGGCTCGTCGACGTCTTCATCAGCGGTCTGCACGCGTTGTCATGGCCCGGCCTGGTCGCCGTCGCGACCGCGATCGGCCTGGCCATCGGTGGCTGGCGGCTGGCGCTGCTGGGCGCGACCGGCTTCATCTCGTTCGGCGTGCTCGGCCTGTGGGAGCCGAGCGTCGACACGCTGGGGCTGACCCTGGCCGCCGTCGTGCTGTCGCTCGCGATCGGCATGCCGCTGGGCATCCTCGCCGGCCGGAACGACCGGTTCATGCGGCTCGTGACGCCGGTCCTCGACATCATGCAGATCATGCCGACGTTCGCGTACCTGGCGCCGCTGGCGCTGTTGTTCCTCATCGGCCCGGCGACGGCGGCGATCGCGACGATGATCTACGCCATCCCGCCCGCGATCCGGATCACCGCCCTCGGCATTCGCGGGGTCTCCCCGACGACGGTCGAGGCGGCGACCGCCATGGGCTCGACCAGGTTGCAGGTCCTCGGCAAGGTCCAGGTCCCGATGGCCCTCCGGACCATCATCCTCGGCGTCAACCAGACGATGATGATGGCCCTGTCGATGGTCGTGATCACGGTCCTCGTCGACGCCCCCGGGCTCGGCAAGAACATCATCCGGGCGCTCCAGGCGGTCGACGTCGGGACGGCGTTCGACGCCGGCCTGGCGATCGTGATCATCGCCGTCGTCCTGGACCGCTTCACGACGGCGGCCGGTGAGCGAGCCGATCCGCGAGCTCGCGCGATCGCCGGTACGAGCGGCGGGAACCGCACGCGGCGGCTCATCCTCCTGGCGATCGGCATCGCGGCGGCCGGAATCCTCGTCGGTCGGATCGTCCTCGACAACCCCGACTTCCCCAAGGGGATCGCGTTCTCCTTCGAGGGCAGCGTCAATGCCGTGGTCACGTGGCTCCGGACGAACGCGACGGGGCTCACATCCGGCCTGAAGGACGCGGTCACCTTCGGCGTGATCAACCCGATCCAGGGCGTCCTGACATCAGCGCCGTGGTGGCTGGTGGCAGCGGTGATCGTCGGGATTGCCGCGTTCATCAGCGGGCCGGGGCCCGCCCTTGCCGCCGGGATCTGCCTCGCCGCGATCATCGGGCTCCAGCTCTGGGAGCACAGCATGGAGACCCTGACATCGGTCCTCGTCGCGACGGCGATGACGCTGGCCCTCGGGCTGGTCCTCGGGATTGCGTCGGCGCGGAGTCGGCGGTTCTCGCGGCGCTCCGGCCATTGCTCGACACCGCTCAGACGATGCCCGCGTTCGTCTACCTGATCCCTGCCGTCGCGCTCTTCGGCCCCACCCGGTTCACCGGCATCGTGGCCGCGCTCATCTACGCGGTCCCGCCGGTCATCCGCCTCGTCGAAGCCGGGATCCGGACGGTCCCGGTGACGGTCGTCGAGGCCGCGACGGCGGCAGGGTCGACGCCGCGCCAGTTGCTCTGGAAGGTCCAGCTGCCGATGGCCCGGCCGGCCCTGCTGCTGGCGGCAAACCAGGGGATCGTCCTCGTCCTGGCGATGGTCGTCGTCGGCGGGCTGGTGGGCGCAGGCGGGCTCGGCTACGACGTGGTCGCGGGTTTCGCTCGGCGCGACTTCTTCGGCGAGGGACTCGCGGCGGGGATCGCGATCGTCCTGCTCGGGATCATGCTGGACCGGATCACGCAGGGTGCCGGCAAGCGACCGCGGCCCGACGCCCGGACCCGCGTCGCCGCCGCGTCAGCTCGGGTGGCCTGACACATGGACGCGACCGGCAATGGGGTCCATGATTGGCAACTTCCGTCGCCGGGCGTCGTCCAGCGGCGGGCAGGAGGAGGACAAGTGCGGCAGATGAATGCTTCGATTCGGCGCCTGGCCGTCGTCGCGACGACGCTCAGCCTGGCATTGGCAGCGTGCACTAGCCCCGGCGGCGGCGCGTCCGCCACGCCGGCAGGCTCAAGTGGTACCCCGGCGTCCGCGCCGGCCACCGGCGGGACCGTCAACATCGCGATCAACCCGTGGGTCGGCTACGAGGCGAACGCCGCCGTCGTCGCCTACATCCTCGAGAAGGAGCTGGGCTACACGGTCGTGAAGAAGGACCTCAAGGAGGACGTCTCCTGGCAGGGCTTCGAGACCGGCGAGGTCGACGTCATCATCGAGAACTGGGGCCACCCGGACCTCGAGAAGAAGTACATCGACGAGGACAAGGTCGCCCAGATCGCGGGCGAGACCGGCAACATCGGGATCATCGGCTGGTACGTCCCGAAGTGGATGGTCGACGAGCACCCCGACATCACCGACTGCAAGAACCTCAACAAGTACGCCGACCTGTTCAAGACGTCCGAGTCCGGCGACCAGGGCCAGTTCCTGGGCAGCGATCCCTCGTACGTCCAGTACGACGAGGCGCTGATCGACGAACCTCGACCTCAACTTCAAGGTCATCTTCTCGGGCGGCGAGGCCGCGACGATCACGGCCTTCCAGCAGGCCGTCACCGACAAGAAGCCGCTCATCGGCTACTTCTGGGATCCGCAGTGGCTGCACGCCCAGATCGAGCTCGTCCGGGTCAAGCTGCCGGCGTACACGGACGGCTGCGACGCCGACCTGGAGAAGGTCGCCTGCGACTACCCGGAGACGCCCTCAACAAGATCGTCAGCACGAAGTTCGCGACCGAAGGCGGCGAAGGCCTACGAGCTCGTCAAGAACTTCACCTGGACCAACGAGGACCAGAACCCGTCGCCGACTACATCACGAACCAGGGCATGTCGGCCGCAGGACGCGGCCGCGAAGTGGATCGCGGACAACGAGGCCAAGTGGAAGGCGTGGATGCCCCAGTAGGGATGCCTGCCTGACTGACCCCGAAACCGAGCATCGGCCGGCGGCTCACCCGCCGGTCGATGTGATTCCGAACGACGAACGAATCGTTGACATATCCATCACACTCTTGACGCACCGTCGCCGGGGCGCTCAAATGCCCTACACCGGAGGAGGATCCGGATCCGGCAACGTCACCCGCGCCGCCGAGAGAGACCTGCACGATCACCGTAGGAGGAGATCGGATCGAGCAGGGGCCGGCCGCTGCGGTGCTCATCCCCGAGACCCCCACACAGCTGGAGAACCACATTGATCACGAAACGATCGCTGTCCCGAACGTTGGCGCCATTGGCCGCGTTCGCCTTCGTATTTTCGGCCTGCTCGACCCCGGGCAGCAGTACGGCCGCATCGGCGCCGGCTCCGCAGGCCGCCTCGGCCCCGGCATCGCAGGCCGCCTCAGGGTCGCCGGCCGCCGGCGGGGTTGACATGGCCGCGCTCGAAGCCGCCGCCAAGGCCGAGGGCACGCTCACGACGATCGCCCTGCCCCACGACTGGTGCAACTACGGCGAGGCGATCGAGACCTTCAAGACCAAGTACGGCCTCGAGGTCAACGAGCTCGACCCGAACGCCGGCTCCGGCGACGAGATCGAGGCGATCAAGGCCAACAAGGACAACCCGGGCCCGGCAGGCGCCGGACGTCATCGACGTCGGCCTGGCGTTCGGCCCGACGTCCAAGGCCGAGGGCCTGCTCGAGACCGTACAAGGTCGCGACCTGGGACACGATCCCGGATGACGCCAAGGACCCCGACGGCGCCTGGTTCGGCGACTACTACGGCGTCCTCTCCTTCGAGGTGAACACCGCCGTCGTTGCCAACGTCCCGCAGGACTGGTCGGACCTCCTCAAGGCCGAGTACAAGGGCCAGGTCGCCCTCGCCGGCGATCCCGCGCACGTCCAGCCAGGCGATCCAGGCGGTCTACGCGGCGGCGCTCGCCAACGGCGGCTCGCTCGACGACGCGACGAAGCCGGCCTCGACTTCTTCAAGCAGCTGAACGATGCCGGCAACTTCGTGCCGATCATCGCGACCTCGGCGACGATCGCCGCCGGCGAGACGCCGATCACGATCCGCTGGACCTACAACGCGCTCGCCAACCGCGACGCCACGGCCGCCAGCGGCGGTCCGGCGATCGAGGTCGTCGTCCCGACGTCGGTCCGGTTCGCCGGCGTCTACGTCCAGGGCATCAGCGCCTTCGCCCCGCATCCGAACGCCGCCAAGCTGTGGGAGGAGTTCCTCTACTCCGACGAGGGCCAGAACATCTGGCTGAAGGGCTATTGCCACCCGATCCGCTACGAGGACCTCGTCGAGACCAACGCGGTCCCGGCCGAGCAGCTCGCCAAGCTCCCGGACGTCGAGGGCGCCGTCTTCCCGACGCTCGAGCAGCTCGATGCGGCCAAGACCCTCATCACCGGCCAGTGGGACGCCGTCGTCGGAGCGAACGTCCAGTAGGCCCGGCCGTCGTCCCGATCCACCGGAGCTCGACATCGTGGCCGTCGCCACGACGCTCGGGCGAGCCCGGCGCGCCAACGGCGCGCCGCGCTCGTCGCCGCTTCGGCTGGGCCTGGCTCGGGCTCGCTGCCGTTCTTCCTCTTCTCGATCGCGTTCATGTTCCTGCCGGTCGTCTACCTGGTCGTCGGCAGCTTCCTCGAACAGCGACGGCGCAGCCGACGCTCGCGAACTACGCCGACCTCTCGACCGGCGTCATCCCCGGCGCGTTCGCCAACAGCATCGAGATCAGCCTCGTCACCGCGATCGGCGGCGGGATCTTCGGGTTCCTGCTCGCCGCGGCCGTCATCCTCGGCGGCCTGCCGCGGTTCCTGCGCACGGCGCTGATGACGTTCTCCGGCGTCGCCTCGAACTTCGCCGGCGTGCCGCTCGCCCTGGCGTTCATCTTCACCCTCGGCAACCTCGGCTTCCTCACCGTCCTCCTCGAGGGCGTCGGGATCGAGCTACCCGACGCGCCTCCTCACGACGAAGACTCGGCCTCGAGCTCGTCTACATGTACTTCCAGTTCCCGCTGATGATCCTGATCATCGCGCCGGCCCTCGACGGCCTGCGGCGGGAGTGGCGGGAGGCGGCCGAGAACGCGGGCGCATCGGCGTTCCAGTACTGGCGCCACGTCGCCCTGCCGATCCTGACGCCGTCGATCCTCGGCGCGATGATCCTGCTCTTCGGCAACTCGTTCGGCGCCCAGGCGACGGCCTTCCAGCTGACCGGCGGCACGCTGAACATCATCACGCTCGTCGATCAGCTCCCAGATCCGCGGCGACGTCCTCCACAACTCGGGCCTCGGGTACGCGGCGGCGATGGGCATGGTCGTCGATCATGGGCGATCTCGATCGCGCTGTACTCGGTCCTCCAGCGACGCTCCGAGCGGTGGCTCGCGGTCATGAGCCAGTCGCCATCACCGATCGCCGCGAACGCCGCGCGCACGGCCCCGTCACGGCGGCCGCCCGGCGCGAGCGGCGGCGGGGATCGGCGCGCCATGGGCCTGGCTCGTCTTCGTCCTCGGCGCCCTGTACTTCATCCTGCCGCTGGTCGGGACGTTCCTCCACTCGATCCGGACCCGGCCGGACATCTTCCTGGCCTACCGCCAGGTCCTCGCCGACCCGAAGTTCTCGGGCGGACTCCTCTACTCGTTCATCGTCGGCGTGATCACGATCGTCGTCAGCCTCCTGATCATCGTCCCGACCGCCTACTGGGTCCGGCTGAAGGTGCCCGCGCCTGCGGCCGGTCGTCGAGTTCGTGACGCTCATGCCGTTCGTCATCCCGCCGGTCATCCTCGTCTTCGGCCTGATCCGGACGTACTCCAGCCGGCCGCTCCAGCTGACCGCGACCGACTTCGGGAGCGACGTTGCTCCTCGTCGCGGCCTACGTCGTCCTGTCGTTCCCGTACATGTACCGGGCCGTCGACACCGGCCTCGCGGCGATGGACGTCCGGACCCTGACCGAGGCGGCCCAGAGCCTGGGCTCGGGCTGGACCCGGATCCTGTGGCGGGTGATCTTCCCGAACCTGCGGACGGCGCTCCTGTCCGGCGCCTTCCTGACGCTCGCGATCGTCGTCGGCGAGTACACGATCGCCCAGTTCCTCGGCCCGGACGGCGCGTTCGGGCCGTACCTGTCGCTGCTCGGGCGCAACGCAGCCGTACACGCCGGCCGCCGTCTCGCTCATCAGCTTCGGGCTGACCTGGCTGGCGATGGGCCTGATCGCCTTCCTCGGCCGCGGGTCGCGGACCCGCGTCCAGGTCGGCGGCGCCCGCTGATGCCGCCCGCTGCGCATGACCACGACCGTGAGGGACCGATGACCTTCCTCGAGCTGACCGGCGTCCAGAAGCTGTTCGGCGACGTTCGCCGCGGTCGAGGACTTCAACCTTGCCGCCGAGCGCGGCGAGTTCGTCTCGTTCCTCGGCCCGTCCGGCTGCGGCAAGACGACGACCCTGCGGATGATCGCCGGCTTCGAGCACCCGACGGCGGGCACGATCGTCGTCGACGGCAACGGACATCACCCGGCAGCCCGCCGAACCGCCGCAACGTCGGGATGGTCTTCCAGTCGTACGCCCTGTTCCCGAACATGACCGTCGCCGACAACATCGGCTTCGGGCTGAAGGTCCGCAAGACGACCGAAGGACCGACGATCCGGACGCAAGGTCGGCGAGCTCCTGGAGCTGATCAACCTGCCCGACAAGGGCGACCGCTACCCGTACCAGCTGTCGGGCGGCCAGCAGCAGCGCGTCGCGCTGGCCCGGGCGCTCGCCATCGAGCCGCAGGTCCTGCTGCTCGACGAGCCGCTGTCGGCGCTCGACGCGAAGATCCGGGTCGCGCTGCGCAAGGAGATCCGCTCGATCCAGCGCCAGCTCGGGATCACGACCGTGTACGTCACCCACGACCAGGAGGAGGCGCTGTCGCTGTCGGACCGGGTCGTCGTCATGAGCGAGGGCCGGATCGAGCAGATCGGCCCGCCGGCCGACATCTACAACTTCCCGGCGACGCCGTTCGTGGCCTCGTTCGTCGGGACGCTCAACCTGATCGGCGGGCGCGGTCGTCGAGCCGAGCACCGGCCGGCTGTCGATCGCCGGCCAGGAGGTCCGCGCCGCGAAGGCCGATCGACGGCGGGTCGCGAGGGCGCGGCAGTCACGGTGGCGCTCCGCCCGGAGAGCGTCGAGCTCGGCGAGGGCGGCGGCTCGAACCGGCTGCACGGGCACCGTCGAGGACGTCAGCTTCCTCGGCTCGATCGTCCGGACCCGGATCGGGCTCGGCGAGGGCGACGACGCCCGTCTCGCTCGACACGTTCAACGACCCGCACCTGACGCCGGCCCAGATCGGCGAGGCCGTCACCGTCTCGTTCCCGCCCGAGGCCTGCCTCGTCATCGGCGCCGGACCGGCGCCCCGAGATCGACGTCGTCGCGGGGGAGTGACCGGAGCCGCACTCTCGCCGCTGCTCGACGGGATCGATCTCGTCGTCTTCGACAAGGACGGGACGCTCATCGACTTCCACGCGATGTGGGGCGGCTGGGCCCAGGAACTGGGCCGGCGACTCGACGGTGCAACCCGCAGGCCGGTCGCGGGCGACGTTTTCGCGGCGATCGGGTTCGATCCCGTGAACGACCGCGTCCGCGCCGGAGCCCCGCTCGCGGTCGCGACGATGGCCGAGCTCGCCGAGGTCATCGCCGCGGTGATCCGCCGCTGGTGCCCGAGCGTGGCGGCAGCTCGGCGCGCCGTCGAGAGCGCCTGGTTCAGGCCGGATCCGGTCGCCTCGGCGATCCCGACGGCGGATCTCGCGACGCTGTTCGGCCTGCTCCGGGATTCCGACCGCCTGATCGCCGTCGCCACGACCGACGACCGGGCTCCGACCGAAGCGACCCTTCGCGGCCTCGGTATTCGGGAGCACGTGTCCGCGCTCGCCTGCGGTGACGACGGGGTCGGCGTGAAACCCGATCCGGCCATGGTCCTCGCGATCTGCGCGGCCCTGCGGGTCGCTCCGGATCGGGTCGCCGTGGTCGGCGACACGCCCGCCGACCTGGCGATGGGCCGATCGGCCGGGCGTCGGGCGGGTGATCGGGGTGTTGACCGGCGTCGGTGGGCGGACGGAGCTCGAGCCGCTCGCTGACGCGGTTCTCGGGTCTGTCGGGGAGCTGCTCGCCGCCTGAGGCCGGCCGGGCCCTACACCTGCACTCGACGTAGGCGCCGGTACGTCTGGGCTATCGTCCTAACCCCTCCGCAAGGGTACCGTCCAAGGACCAGTGCCGACCGCTTCCGTACGCCCGAGACCGGCCCGCTGCAGACAGGCTCCGATGGAGGACCCACGCAACCGATGGCCGTCGCATTCGAGCGAGGTGAGACCCCGGCGCTGCTGACCGTGGCCGAAGCGGCCACGATGGCGGGCGTTGGCCGCGGCACGATCCGCAGCTGGTGCGCGCGCGGCGAGCTTCCGTCGGTCGCAGGACGGACCCGCACCGAGCGGCTCATCCGGAGCTCCGACCTGGAGCGTCACCTCGTGGCCCTCGCCGCCCTCGCCGCCGCCGGCGTGCCCAGCTGATGGCGGGCCGACCCCATCGGCACGAACCTGCCGCCGGCCACGGACGGCGAGCACCTGCCGCTCCGGCTGATCCGCGAGCAGCTGGCCGGCGGCGACGCACTCCGCAGAATCGCGGCGGAGGTCAGCGGTCCACTCGATCTCCCGACCCTCTTCGACGACGTGATCGCCGACTCGATGACGCTCTTCGCCGTCAGCCGGGTCGGCCTCTGGCTCTACGACGAGACCCAGCCGTTCCCGCTGACGCTCGCCGCTCATCACGATGTGCCGGAAGAGGTCATGGACTGGGTCGAGCTGCTCCAGGCAGACGCCCGGACCGCAGGCCTCGAGGCGATCCGGTCCCAGAGCGTCGTCGTCCTGCGCGATGCGACCGCCGACAAGACCCTCGCGCTCTACCCGGTCTACGTGCGGAACGACATCGCGAGCGTCTGCTTCGTCCCGATCGTCTTCCGGGGCGAGCCGCTCGGGCTGCTCGTCCTCTACCACGACGTAATTCGCGACTGGACGACGGCCCAGCAGGATCTCGCCCGCAGCTTCGCCGACCAGATGGCCGCGGCGATCGGCAACACCCGCCTGTACGACTCCGTCCAGTCGCTCGCCGCGCGCCTCCGGGCGATCCACGACTTCGCCCTCCGATTGAACCGGATCCGGGACCTCGACGAGATCGCTTCGGTCATCGTCGAGGGCACCGAGCGGCTGATCGGACACGACACGATCCGGGTCTACCGGGTCGACCACGCGACGATGCTGTGCGAGCCGATCGCGTTCAAGGGCACGTTCGGAGGCAATGCGAATCCAAGCTTCGAAGAACTCCGCACGCCGATCGGGAGCGGGCTCACCGGCTGGGCCGCCGAGCACAACAAGACGATCCTGACCGGCGACGCCGGCAGCGACCCGCGCGGCCGGCGCGTCCACGAGTCGGCGGCCGTCGAATCGATGCTCGTCGTGCCGATGAGCTTCGAGGACAAGGCCCACGGCGTCATCGTCGTATCGGCCGACGGGCGGGACCGGTTCGGGCCGGACGACGAGGCGACGATGACGATCTTCGCGGGCTACGCCGCCCAGGCCATCGTCAACTTCGAACACCTCGATCAGCTGAACCGCCAGCAAGCGGAGCTCGAGCACCAGCTCGCCAGCCAGCGCCGCCTGCTCGAGGTGAACGAGCGACTCCTCTCGACGCTCGACCCGAAGGGCGTCCTCGAGCTGATCGCAGACTCGCTCAAGGCGATCGTGCCCTACGACGCGCTGACGATCTACCGCTGCGACCGCGACGCCGGCGTCCGGCGGGCCGTCGTCGCCCGCGACCGGTTCGCCGACGTGATCCTCGACTACGCCGGCCCGATCGGCGTCGGGATCACCGGCTGGGTGATCGACGCACGGCGAGGCGGCGCTCACCAACGACGCCCACCTCGATCCGCGCTCGGTCCAGATCCCGGGCACGCCGTTCGAGCCCAAGTCGATGATCGTCGTCCCGCTCCGCGTCGGCGCCGAGGTGATCGGCACGCTGAACATCGGCGCGGATGGGCGGAGCCGAGGCGCACTTCAACGAGAACGAGTTCGAACTGACGAAGCTGTTCGCCGGCCAGGCATCGATTGCCCTCGAGAACGCCGAGGCCCACGGTGCGATCAAGGTCCGGGCCGAGCACGACGCCTTGACCGGGCTCCGCAACCACGGCCAGTTCCAGCGCGAGATCGCGGAAGCGATCGCGGCCGCCGAGGGCCCGTTCGCGCTGCTGATGCTGGATCTCGACTCGTTCAAGGCCTTCAACGATGCGTGCGGCCATCCCGCCGGCGACGCGCTCCTCGCCGGCGTCGCCGGCGCGCTGCGAACCGGCATTCGGGACGGGGACTCGGCGTATCGCTACGGCGGCGACGAGTTCGCGCTGATCCTGCCCGGGGCGAGCCGGATCGAGGCCTACGAGGTCGCGCAGCGGATCCGGCAGGCCGTCCTGGACATCGCCGACCGAACAGGACCGCGGGTCTCAATCTCGGTGGGCGTGGCGTGCCACCCGGAAGACGGCGCGACGAAGGACGCCCTGGTCGCCGTCGCCGACCAGTCGCTGTACATGGCGAAGCCGTCGTCCCAGGCGAGCGGCGCCGATGCCGGCCGCCACGACCCGTATCTCGCGGCGCTCGACCAGACGGCAATCGCCTTGATGAATCGGCGCGATCCCACGGAGCTGCTCGAGACGATCATGACCCGGGCCGCCGCCCTCCTCGGCACGCCGCACGGCTTCATCTACCTCGTCGAGCCTGACGGCGAAAGCCTCGATCTGCCGTCACGGAGTCGGCCTCTTTTCCGACTACCTCGGGTTCAAGATGCCGGTGACCGACGGCGTCAGCGGCCTGGTCGTGCGAGAGCGACGCGCTTTCGCGATCGACGACTACGACAACTGGCCCGAGCGGGCCACGAACCTACCGACGTCGGTCTTCGGGGCCGTGGTCGGGGTGCCGCTGACCTCTGGCCAGCGGGTGATCGGGGTCATCGGCCTCGCCTCCGGGATGAGCGAGCGGCGCTTCGGCGAGCTCGAGATCGCGGCCCTGACGCGGTTCGCCCAGCTCGCGTCGATCGCGCTCGACAACGCCAACCTGTTCGAGACGGCCCAGCGCGGCGCGCTCTACGACCCGATCACCGGACTGCCCAACCGCGAGCTCCTGTCCGACCGGATCGCCCATGCCCTCTCCTTCAGTCGCGAGACCGAGGACGAATCGATCGCCCTGGTCCTCCTCGATCTCGATCGGTTCAAGACGATCAACGAGAGTCTCGGGCATGCGTTCGGCGACCAGCTCCTGGCGGCCGTCGGGGAGCGGCTCAGCGCCTGCCTGCGGCCCGGGGACACAGTCGCCCGGTTCGGCGGCGACGAGTTCGGCATCATCCTCGACGGCTTCCGGGGTCTCGATGAGGCGCGTCCGATCGCGGATCGAATCATCGAGGTCCTGCGGGCGCCGTTCACCCTCGGCGATCGCGAGTGGTTCGTCAACGCGAGCATGGGCATCGCGATCGCCCGGCCCGGCCGGTCCGACCCCGCCGACCTCTTCCGCGAAGCCGAGATCGCGCTCGTCCAGGCGAAGCGCGCGGCCGGCATGCACTACACGTTCTTCGAACCGGCGATGAGCGCCGCGACCATGGAGCGGGTCGAGCTCGAGAACGACCTCCGGCGGGCGCTCGAGCGCGACGAGCTGCGGCTGCACTACCAGCCGATCGTGGATCTCGCCTCCAGCCGGATCGTCGGGCTCGAGGCGCTCGTCCGCTGGCAGCACCCGACGCGCGGCCTCGTACCGCCGCTCTCGTTCATCCCGCTGGCCGAGGAAACCGGGCTGATCATCCCGGTCGGACGCTGGGTTCTGGAAACGGCCTGCCGTCAGGCGCGCCAATGGATGGACAGCCTGCCCGAATCGCAGCTCGTGATGAGCGTCAACCTGTCGGCCCGCCAGTTCACCCAGCCCGATCTCGTCGAGCAGGTCGGGGAGATCCTCGCCGAGACCGGCCTGCCTGCCCACCTCCTCGAGCTCGAGATCACCGAGAGCGTCCTGATGGACCAGTCCGAGGCCGGGACGCGAGCGCTGCGGGCGCTCCGGGAGCTGGGCGTGAAGCTCGTCCTCGACGACTTCGGCACCGGCTACTCGTCCCTCTCGTACCTCAAGCACCTGCCGCTCGACACGATCAAGATCGACCGATCCTTCGTCCAGGGCCTGGAGTCAGAGGACTCGAACCTGCCCATCGTCCAGGCGGTCATCTCGCTGGCTCACGGCCTCGGCATCAGCGTCGTGGCCGAAGGGATCGAGACCGCGGGCCAGCTCGCGCGCCTGCGGTCGCTCGACTGCGACCGCGGCCAGGGCTTCTTCTACGCCCGCCCCGTCCCGCCGGCCGACCTCGCGCCGATGCTGCTCGCCGGGATCGCGCCCGAGGGCTAGCTCGAGCGCCTAGCGGCGGCCGCCCGTGAGACGGAGCAGGAACAGGAAGATGTTGACGAAGTTGATGTACAGGTGGATGGCGCCGAGGACGGAAGCCTTCTCGACCGAGCCGAGCGACGCCGCGTAGTCGCCGTACGAGATCTTCTGGACGTCATACGCCGTGTAGACGGTGAAGACGACGACGCCGATGAGGGCGATCGCCCAGCCGAACGGCGAGCTCCCCAGCCAGATGTTGACGATCGACGCGACGAAGACGCCGACCATGCCCATGAACAGGAAGCCGCCGAGCGAATTCAGGTTCCGCTTCGTCGTCGCGCCGTAGATCGCCGCGGCGCCGAACATCGCCGAAGCGCCAAGGAACGAGGTGATGACCGACTCGACCTTGTAGAGCGAGACGATGACGCCGACGGTGACGCCCATCGTCGCGGCGAACAGGAAGAACAGCCCGAGCGCAAGCGTCGCGTTCAGTCGCGGCATCAGGGCCTGGATGCCGATGCCGAGCCCGAGCTGGGCGATCAGGATGATCCACCACGAACGGGCGACGGCGTCGATGAGGCTCGGCTGGCTCGAGACGACGACTGCGATCCCTGCCGTCAGCAGGAGACCGGCAAACATCCAGCCGAACGACTGGGTCAGGAACGTGTTCGAGAGCTCGGGCGCGGGGCGAACCCCGAGTTGCGACGGAAGGCCGCGGTTCTGCATCAGCGTGTGCTCCTCTCAGCGGGGGCGCCCTCGCGGCGCCGGCGATCCAGTCGAGACGGTGTGGCGGTCCGGGCTTCCGCCTGCTCTGCAGCCCTTGCCAGGACCCACAGCAGATCGGCCAACCGGTTCAGGTACGGTAGCAAATAGGGACCCGGAATCAATCCCTCGCGACCCAACCCCACCGCCCTTCGTTCGGCCCGCCGGACGATCGTCCTGGCCAGCTCGATGGCGGCGCTCGTCGGGGTCTCGCCGGGGACGACGAATTCCTTCGGCATCGCGATGTGGCCTTCCACCTCGCGAAGCAGCTCCTCGATCCCGTCGACCATGTCGGCCGACACGCGCGTCCGGCCGTCCTCGAGGCGCTCCCACGCGTCGGGGTTCGTCGCGAGCTCCGCGGCCGCCACGAACAGCTCCCGCTGAAGACGGAGGATGACGCTGGGCAGGTCGCCGAACCCGACCGACAGAACGCCGAGGCGGTCCTTCAACCCGAGTTGGGCGCGAGCCAGACCCAGGGCGGCGACGGCCTCGTCGATCGTGCCGTAGGCCTCGGCGCGGAGGTCATCCTTGGCGATGCGCTGTCCGCCGAACAGAAGGCCTGTCGTTCCGTCGTCGCCCTTCCGGGTCGCAACCGCCGATTCGAACCCGTCGGTCACCACATCAGCCCGGCGTCGCGCGGGTCCCAGCGCTCGGCGAGGAGGGTCACCTTGACGTCGTGCTCGACGACGGATTCGGCCTGCTCCTTTACCTGCTGGATCATCGACCCGGCGTAGGGGCAGAACGGCGTGGTGAGAATCATCTTCACCTCGGTCGAATCCGGGCCGAGGATGATCTGCTTGATTAGGGCAAGCTCGACGACATTCATCCCGATCTCCGGGTCGACCACGGCCCGCAGGGCATCGAGGATGGCGAGCTCCGTCGCGCGCCGCTCCGCGTCGAAGGCAGGGGCGGCTGCGTCGCCTGCGTGCGGCGGTGGCGGGAACGGCGCCTGGGGGTCAGTGGTGGTGTCGGTCATGCGAGGCTCCGGGTGCGTGCCTCGATCGTATCACCGAGCCCGATTCGCCCCGAAAATCGCCGAGACCCGATAGGTGGCGTCCCCGCGCGATCAGGCGGCCGGCCGCGCCTTGACGACGATCCCGGGAACCCGGTACTGGACCGGCAGGTCAGCCGCCTCATCCTCCGAGTAGCCCGGGCCGGCCAGCGAGCCGTCGGGCTCGAAGAACTCCGCGTAGCGGTCGCGGTTGCTCGCCGCATACGCGTACGCGGCAGCGATCCCGAGCCGGCGCAGTTCCGGGTGGTCCTTGATGAGCTCCGTGAGCCCGTAGCCGTTGCGGCGCAGCTCGAGGAGCTGGCGAACGGTCAGCCGGGTCCCGTAACAGAACGGCTCGCCGTTCATGACGAGCGGGTCCACCTTGACCCATTTGATCGTCATCAGGCGCCCTTGTAGATGAATTCGAGCAGCTTGTTGCGCTTGCGGGCATCGCCCGCGATCCGTCGGTTCCAGCGCATCTGGGCGATCCCGGCGTTGATTGCCGCATGCATCGGGTCGCGCCTCGGGTCCGTCGAGGAACGGCGCCATCGCGGCTCGGAGCCCTTCCGACAGCTGGACGAGGTCGTCCATCGGGACGCGGCGGCGACGGTAGAGCGGCACGACCTGGTCGGCGAATTCGCTCATCGGTGAGGGATCGTCGGTCGCCACCGAGAGCGCGATCCGATCGATGAACGCCTCGGTGTCGCGCAGAAGGTGGCGGAGGCCGAGCTCGTCGTAGCGGTCACGGAACGTCGGGTCGCGCTCGACCGCGATCTCGAGTGCCCGCGCGCCGAGCCGCGCCGTGGCGGCCCGCAGCCGATCGGCCGCGTCCGGGAACCCGTGGGTCTCGTCGCGGTCCGGCAGGCCCAGGGACGGATGCTTCACGTTCGCGAGTCTAGCGTGCGCCGGAGTGCGGCGCCACGAGCCGATACGATTGACCGTGATGGAGCCACCCAACGATCCGCGACCGTCACCGGCGCCCGAACCAGGCGAGCGCGGCCGCCAGCTCGACCGGCCGCCCTCCGATCGGTACGTGGTGTCGGCGGCGGCCGTTCCTACCGAAGTCCCGCCCGGCGGCCGCGCCATGCAAGGGCTGCTCGCGGCGTTGATCGGGGCAGCCGTTATCACGGTCCTGGGCGGACCCCTGTCGGTCACCTTCGGGCTGGTCGCTGTCGCCGCCGTCGTCGGCTGGGCCGTAGGCTCGAGCGTCCGTCCGTCGCTCGGCCTCGCGGTCGGGCTCGCGATCGGGTCCGTCGTTCTGGGGCTTGTCGGCATCTGGCTCGTCGCGCGGCTCGAAGGCGGCGTCCTCAGCCTGCCCGAATACCTCGCCCAGGTGCAGGGGCCGCTGGTCGCGATCGAGATCGCCGTCGCTGCACTCGTGGCCGCGGCGACCGTCCGATGACGACAGCGGACGCCACCTCCGACCTTCGCTTCCGGCGACCCGTCGAGGCGGACCACAAGGCGATCGTTGCGGTCGTCGACGAATGGTGGGGCGGCCGGAAGATCCATCCGCTGCTGCCCCGCCTCTGGTTCCAGCACTTCACCGGAAGCTCTTGGCTCGCCGAGACCGAGGCCGGCCGGCCGATGGGCTTCCTCGTCGGCTTCATCAGCCCCGACGATCCATCGACCGCCTACGCCCACATGATCGGGACCGACCCGAACCGGCGCCGGCGGGGCCTGGGACGGGAGCTCTACCGCCGGTTCTTCGACGACGTCGGCGGCCGTGGCGTCGTCAGGGTCCGGGCGATCACGTGGCCCGGCAACCGTATTTCGGTCGGCTTTCACGAGGCGCTCGGCTTCGAGGTGGTCGACGGGCCCGGCAGCCAGAACCTGTACGGCACGCGGGCGTACCCGGACTACGACTTCCCCGGCGACGATCGCGTCGTCTTCGAGCGGGCGCTGCCTGCGGCGAGGCCGGGGGAGTGACCCGGCGGCTGCCCGTTGCGGTGCTCATCGCCATCGGGATCGTCCTCGTCGCGGGCCTCGCGCTGGTCATCTGGCGCGGTGCCGAGAGCCGGGATCCGGCGAGCCTCGACGTCGGCGACTGTTTCGACGTTCCGACCGCCGACCAGCGTATCGAGGACCTCAGGAGTCGCACCTGTAGCGGGCCCCACGGGGGTGAGGTCTTCCACATCTTCGAGGCGTCGGCGGCCAACGCGACCTACCCGACCGACGCCGGCTGGGAAGCGCTGATCTACCCGATCTGCGACCCGGCCTTCGAGGAGTACACGGCCACGCGCGTCGCGGAACGGCTCGACATCGGCTACCTGTTCCTGGTCCCAACAGCCGATCGGTGGGGCGCCGGCGATCGGCGGGTGACGTGCTTCATCAATTCGCTCGATGGGTCGCCGTTGGGCCGCTCGTTCCGCGCGGCGCCCTGACGCAACTCTGTCACGCGATTGACTCGCACAACGGGCCGCCAGTCTCTACCATCGTCGGCGGAGCCGGCCGACGGTGCGACAGCCGGCATGGGGATCGGGGAACAAGGGAGGCCACGTGAGAGGCTGGATAATTCGAATCGGGATCATCGCGGTGATCGCGATCGGGGCCTTCGTCCTGCGCGACCGGCTCTCGAGCAATGCCGGCGACCTGGCCGTCGGAGACTGCTTCGATGAGCCGACGGCCTCCGCCGAGACGGTCGAGGACGTGCAGCACCAACCGTGCACGGACGCCCACGACAACGAGGTGATGGTCGTCACGGAGCACCCTGCCGCGAAGGACGCCGCCTACCCGAGTGACGCGGACATGGAGTCGTTCGTCGACGAGAAGTGCGTGTCCGTCTACCAGACGTACTCGGGTCGCGATCCCGCGACGGAGTCCGAGATCGGCCTGGCGTGGTACGTACCGACGGACGAGGGCTGGAAGGACGGCACCCGGAAGGTCATCTGCTACCTCTATCGCAACGATGGAACGAAGATGACGGCGCCGCTCAAGGCGCCCTGATCGGCGAATTCGCCTTCGGGAACCTCATCGTCCGGGCCGGTGTAGTGGGTGTATCGATGCCACCTGCACGGGAGTTGGACGATGACGCGACGGATTCTCAGGGGACTGGCGGCCGCAACGCTGCTCGTCGCGCTGTCCGCGGGAGCGGCAAGCGCCGGCGGCTGGGCGACGATCCAGTCCGACTCAGGCAATCCACCTCAGCCGAACGCGGGTGAGCCGTTCACCTTTGGATTCACGGTCCTTCAACACGGCGTCACGCCAGCCGGCTGGGAGAAGCCGACATTCCTCGGGATCAACGGCGCGACGGGCGAGCGGGTCGAGGTCAAGGCGGTCGCCCAGGGGGCCGATGGCCACTTCGTCGCGACGGTGACGCTCCCATCGGGCGGCTTCTGGACGTGGCAGGTCGTGCTCCAGGACCTCATCGTCGAGACCGCGCCGCAGCCGATGGCCGTCGCCCTGGCCGACGGGACGATGCCGGCGATGGACTCGGGCACGATGCTGTCTGCTCTCGAGCGCGTCCGGGCTGAGCTCCGAACGGAGTACCAGGCGCAGCTCTTCACGGAGACGGATGCGCTCCGACGCCAGGTCACTGGCCTCGATGCCGAGGTCACGTACCTCTACAGCCAGCGCGATGCGATGCAGAAGCAGATCGACGGTCTCAAGGCCAACCCGACCGCCGCGGCGCCCGCCTCGGAGTCCGTGCCCCTGTTCGCGGTCGTCGGAATCGCCGTCCTCGCAGGGGCGATCAGCGGCTTCGCGATGACGATGCTCGGGCGCGGCACGCGCAAGCCGGACGGCTCGTTCACGGGCGCCGAGGAGGAGCTCGCCCCCGCGAGCGGCGCCCTCACCACGCGCTGACGCGCGGCCGCGCCTCCCGCGGTCACGCACAGTCCGATCGAGGGTTCCGGCATCGGAGCCCTCGATCAATGTTTCCGCAGGCCACTCCCTAGGTTCGTGCCGCGGCGAGCTCGCCCGCGATTGCCGTCGGCGTGAGCTGCTCGTGGAGGAGGCGCCCGAAGCGCGCCGCGCGCGCAGTCGCGGGGACCACCTCCAGCCACTGGCGGAGGAGCTCCTCGCCCTCGTCGTAGACGAACACGTACGTCCGCCAGAGCGGATGCTCGAGGAACTCCAGGCGCTTCTCCACGAGATGTGGCGCCTGGCGCCCGACCTCCACGAGATACGTGAATGTCTCGTCGTGCGAGGCTCCGTCGGCGTGCCGCATGAGCGCCGCATTCACCGTGACCGCGGACAGGCGCCGCCGCGGCATGCGCATCGCGACGGTTCGTTCGGCCGCGTCGCGGCTGGCGGTCGGGTCGGCGGCGATCTGGAATCCTGCCCGCTCGTACAGCTCGATGAGCAGGTCCGCCTCCTCGTCGATCGGGCGAGGCGAACCCGTAGCCGAGGTCGGCGAGACCCTCGCTCAGCAGGCACTCCGGCGTGTTGATGAGCAGGATGCTCGCCTCGAGTCGCCCGAGGCCATCGACCAGGTCGGCCTCCTTCCACGCGTTCTCGAGGTGGTGGCCGGGGAACGTTTCGTGGGCGACCGTGTGGACGAGACTCGCGCTCCGAACCGGCAGGTCGGTGTTGATGTCGACCCGCGAGCGGCGGCCGCCGTCGTACCAGTTGTAGCCGGACCACGGCTGATTCGTCACGAGGCTGACCTTGAGGTCCTCGCCCGCCGGCAGGCCGAACAGGGCGTCGGCTCGTGCCCGGAAGCGGCCGACAAGCCATTCGATGACGGCGGGCAGGCGATCCACCGGGATCTCGAACCGAGCGTCCCAGGCGGCGAGTCGGTCGGCCAGCGGCTCCGGGCCGGGAAGCAGCGCCTCGAGGTCCGCTGCGGCGGCGTCGAACAGGGCGTCGTCCCGCCGTACCGGCGTCCAGGCGAAGCAGCGCGTCACGTGCTCGACGTAGGGCAGCTCGTCGCCGGCGAGCGCGGCGGCCTGGGTCCGGAGCGCGACCAGCTGGGCCGCGAGCCAGTCGCGACGTTGGCCGTCGTCCACCTCGCCGGGTAGCCGGGCCAGCAGGGCATCGGCGTCGGCGGCGAGGCGGGCGGGCGGGCTGAGCTGGCCGACCTCGACCTCCGCCTTCAGATCGGCCGGGCCGAAGTAGCCGTCGACGAGGCCCGGGACGTGCTGGTCGAGGCGGAGCGCCAGGAGGAGATAGTCGCGGGCGATCGGATCGGGAATCGGGACCTGGCGCGCGCCGCCGACGGCGAGCGTCGTCGCTCGCTCCGTCACTGGTCGCGGTCGCCGGGCATCGTCCCCATCCCCTGCCCCGGCGCCATTCCCCGTTCCTCGCCGACGAACGGCATCCCCTGGCGCTCGACGGCGTCGAGGCTCATCCGGAGTGCCGCCGTCTTTGCGTCGGCGACCTCCCGGACGTAGGCCGATTCCTCATCGGGCGTCAGCGGCCGGCCGCGGACGATCTGTTTCGGCTTGCCGACCATCAGCCAGGCGAGGTGGTAGCGGTCCATCGATCCCCACGCCGATACCAGCAGGTCGTCCGACAGCTGGAGCCACGTCTGGAGGCCACGCAGCGAGGGATCCTGCTGCAGCCGATCGCCCTCGGCGACGAGCTGGCGGGTTCGGGCGATGAGTTCGTCGCGGGTCATGCCCGGCTACCGCGATGACCGATTGAAGTGGCCGCGCAGCAGGTATGCGAGGAAATAGACCACGACGAGCACGACGATCGCTACTGGTCGCAGATCCGGGGGCGCCAGCGACACCACGATGACCCCAATGATGGCCGCGACGATGCCAGCGAGGGCCTCCATGGTTTCCGCGCGCGACCGGTTCACGCTTGCACCGCGGGTTGCTCGCCCGACAGCCCAGCATCGCGGACGAAGGCCTCCCGATCCTCGCGGGCGCGCAGCGTCCAGTGGCCCGGCCGCCCATCGGCGATCGGCTCGGCGTCGAAGCGGGTGACCGGCAGGATCCCGGCGACGCTGCTGGAGATGAACGCCTCGTCGGCGTCGTGGAGGTCGCGCGTCGTGAGCCATGCTTCCTCGGCGCGGAGCCCGACGCCTTCCGCCCAGCGCAGGATCCAGCTGCGGGTCGTGCCGGGCAGGATCGCGCAGCCGAGCGACGGCGTGGCGAGCCGGTCGCCCCGCACGACGAACAGGTTGGCCGACGTCGCCTCGGACAGGAACCCGTCGGTGGTCAGGAACAGCGCATCGTCGGCGCCGGCCGTCCGCGCCTCGACTCGGGCGTAGACGTAGTCGGCCCGCGACGTGGTCTTGAGCGCGGCGAGCGGGTTCTCCGGGTCCCGGCGGACCGTGCTCGAGACCAGGTGGAGGCCGCGCTCGAGGTGATCGGTCGGGGTCGGCGGCACGGGCCAGGCCTGGATGACGATCGTCGGCGGCGGGTGCTCGTCCGGCGGCAGCAGACCGCGACCGAAGAAGACCCCGCGCGAGACGGTGATCCGGATGCTGGCGTCGCCGTCCGGCCCGGCGAGGCCCTCGGCGGCCACAAGCTCCGCGATCCCGGCGGCGAGCCGCGCCTCGATGTCGTCAGGCAGCGGGATCGCGAGCCCGGCCGCCGATCGCTGGAGGCGCTCGACGTGCTCCGGCAGCTCCGTCGGCCGGCCGGCCCGAGCCCGGAGCGTCTCGAACACGCCGTCGCCGAGCTGGAAGCCGCGGTCGAACGCCGACAGGTGCGGGGCGTCGGCCGGCAGCAGCCGTCCGTCGAGCCAGACGTGGGCGGGCCGGGAGGCCGTCACCCGGCCGCGACCTCGCTCCCGCCGATGGCCGCGAGCGGCCCGCGCGCCTTGGCGACGGTCTCGTCCCACTCCGCCGCGGGGTCGCTCTGGTAGGTGATCCCGCCGCCGACGTGGAGGCTCAGCCGCGGCGCCGTCCGCGACGAACGTCCGGATGAGGATCGAGGTCGCCATCGCCCCGTCCGGCCCGATCCAGCCGAGGGCGCCGGTGTACGGCCCGCGGCGCACCGGCTCGAGCTCTTCGAGGAGCTCCATCGCCCGGATCTTCGGGGCGCCGGTGATCGAGCCGCCCGGGAACGAGGCCGCCAGCAGGTCGAAGGCGTCGCGACCCGGCGCGAGCTGCCCGGTCACCGTCGAGACGAGATGCTGGACCGCGGCCGTCCGCTCGAGCCGGCAGAGGCGCGGGACGCGGACGCTCCCCGGCCGGCAGACCCGCCCGAGATCGTTCCGCAGGACGTCGACGATCATCACGTTCTCGGCCCGGTCCTTGCCGCTCGCGAGGAGCTCGCAGGCGAGCGCCCGATCCTCCTCGCGCGTCCGGCCGCGCGGCCGCGTGCCCTTGATCGGGTCCGCCTTCACGGCGCCTGCTCGATCGACCGACAGGAACGGCTCCGGCGAGGCCGACAGGATGGCCCGCGGTCCGGCCGCCACGTCGCGCACGACCGAGATCGAGGTACGCCGAGAATAGCGACGGATCGCCGGTCCGGAGTCGCCGGTAGAGGGGCCACGGATCGCCGCTGAACGGCGTCTCCAGGCGCCGGGTGAGGTTTGCCTGGTAGATGTCGCCGCGAGCGACGAACGATCGGACAGCTTCGACGCCCGCCTCGTACGCCGGCCGATCGAGGCTCGAGCGGAAGACGCAGTTCGGCCCGGCTCATCCACGTCTGCCGCGGGCTCGGCGACCCGCGGTCGGCGGACTCGCTCGCGAACCTCGGCCAGCCGTCGCTCGAGCCGGCCGACGTCGCCGTCGAGCGCCCGACCTCCCAGCCAGGCGGCGCCGGTCCGCCGATCCCAGGCGATGACCCAGTCGTGGAGGGCGAGGCGAAGCAGCGGCAGGCCCTGGTCGTCGGTGCTGATCGTCGGCAACCGCTCCAGCGAGTGGCCCAGGTCATAGGCGAGGTAGCCGGCGAGCCCGCCGATGAACGGCGGCGCGTCGTCTTCAGAGCCGACACCGGCGGCCGCGCCGTCGTCGAGCCTCGCCACGAGCTGCCGGGCGACCGCGAACGGATCGGCCCCGGCCGCCGGCTCATCGAGGACTGCCACCGGATCGGCGGTCAGGTACGTCCAGCGCGCGTTGCGGCCGGGCCTGGCGCTCTCGAGAAGGACCAGGCCCGGCAGGTCGCGGAACGATTCGGCGACGTCGATCGCTCGCGAGGAGGCGACCTCGGGCAGGTGCTCGAGGCGGACGCCGGCCGTGGAGGAAGCGGGCCTGGCGCCGGCATTCCCCTGCGCGAAACGCCCGCTCGTCGTGCGGATCACGGCGCGATCATAGGCGTGGCGCGCCGAATCGGGGACGAAGGAGGACAGCAGTTGGTTCGAGCGAGGGATCTCGGGGTCGTCATCGGGCGTGGTCGGCCGGGTCCGGCGAACGCGATCACGGACGTGCCCGGGGTTCGAGTCGGCCACGCCACGATCGTCCGCGGCGACGGACCGCTCGTCGTGGGCCGCGGGCCCGTCCGGACCGGCGTGACCGTCGTCGTTCCGCACGACGGCAACGTCTTCACGGAGCCCGTCTATGCCGGCAGCCACCGCCTGAACGGCAACGGCGAGCTGACCGGTCTCGAATGGATCCGCGAGGCGGGCCTCCTGACCGGGATCATCGGGATCACGAACACACATAGCGTCGGCGTCGTCCACGACGGGATCATCCGGACCGCGGTCAAGACCTTGCCGTTCGGGACGTCCTTCTGGGCCCTCCCCGTCGCGGGTGAGACGTGGGACGGCCTGCTCAACGACATCGACGGCTTCCACGTGACGATGGATCACGTCGACGACGCGCTGGCGGCGGCCAGGTCAGGAACCGTCGAGGAGGGCAACGTCGGCGGCGGAACGGGGATGGTCTGCCACGAGTTCAAGGGCGGGATCGGGACGGCATCCCGGGTGACGGGCGAGGCCGAGGGCGGCTGGACCGTCGGGGTCTTGGTGCAGGCGAACTACGGCCGGCGTGACTGGCTGCGCGTCGACGGCGTACCGGTCGGCGAGGCGATCCCGCTCGACGAGATCCCGAGTCCGTACCGCCCCGAGGACGAGGATCTGCCACCGGGGCCGCCCGCTGGATCGGGTTCGATCATCGTGGTCGTCGCGACGGACGCTCCCCTCCTGCCGCACCAGTGCGAGCGCCTCGCCCAGCGGGCGGGCCTCGGGATCGCCCGGATGGGCGGCACGGGCTCCCATTCGAGCGGCGATCTCTTCATCTGCTTCGCGACCGGCAACCGCGACCTGCCGCACACGACATTTGCCAGCGATCCGCGGGTCGCGGTCGACGTGCGGTCGGTCAACGATCACGTCATCGGTGGGCTGTTCGACGGCGTCATCGAGGCGACCGAGGAGGCGATCCTCAACGCCCTCGTCGCCGCCCAGACCATGACCGGCCGCGACGGCATCACCGCCCATGCGCTGCCGCACGATCGCCTGATCGACGTCATGGCACAGTACGGTCGAGGTCCGCGATAGCGAAATGAGCAACCCGGCGACCGCGCGACTCGATCCGCTCATCCGGCCCGCGACCGACGACGACGTCCCGGCCATCGATACCCTGATGAACGGGCACGACGCGGTCTCCAACGCGCCGCCGCTTCGTCCCGGTATCCGCGTCGCGCATCTACGCCAGCAACTCCGATGGGGTGAGACGCTCGTCGCCGAGCTCGACGCCAGGATCGTTGGGTTCGGTGGCACGATCGACACCGGCCGCGCCGTGAATCTCGCCGACCTGTTCGTCGATCGTGCGTTCCTCGGGCGAGGGGTTGGGAGCAGGCTCCTGCCGCAGCTCTTTCGCGACCGCTGGCCGAGAACGACGTTCGCGTCGGACGATCCCCGGGCGATGCCGCTCTACATCCGGTCCGGCATGACGCCGCTCTGGCCGAACGTGTACGTGACCGCCCTCGAGCGATTTCTGCCCGAGGTGGCCGCCGGATTCGACTGCGAGCCGGCAACGGCCGATGAGATCGCGGCGATCGAGGGCGAGTGGACCGGCGTCGTCCGGTCGGTCGACCATGCGTGCTGGGCCGATCGGGATGGAGCGCGGCCGTTCATCGTGCGTCGCGGCGGAACTGTGGTTGCGATCGTCCAGTCGCGGCGACGCATTCGAGGCGAAGGCCGCTGGATCGACCGCCTCCGCGTCGCACCGACCGCCGAACCGCTGGAGACGGCAGTTGCGGCCCTGCGCTTCGCGGCTGCGCCGGGTCTGGAGATCGGGGCCTGCATCCCGGGTCCCCATCCGGCGCTCGGTGCCCTGGTCAGGTCGGGATTCCGGGTCGTCGACGGCGACACGTTCATGGCAAGCGAGCCGGACCTGGTCGATCCGATCCGAACGTTCGTCGACCCGTCGGCCCCGTAGGCGCGCGCTACCCGTAAAACAAAGGCGGGCGTCAGGCTGGGGGGAAGCCTGACGCCCATGAGGCCCGCCGGAGCGGGCTCGAATTCGCGCTAGGCGGTGACGAGGCTCGGCTTTTCGATCGGGACGCCGACCATGCTGCCCCACTCGGTCCAGCTGCCGTCGTAGTTGCGGACCCGCTTGTAGCCGAGCAGCTCGTGAAGCACGAACCATGAATGCGACGAGCGCTCCCCGATCCGGCAGTAGGCGATGACGTCCTTGTCGGGCGTGATCCCCTTCGCCTCGTACAGGTTTGCGAGGTCCTCGCGGTCCTTGAACGTCCCGTCCTCTTTCACGGTCTGAGCCCACGGAATCGAGGCCGCGCCGGGGATGTGGCCGGGCCGCTGGGCGGTCTCGCTCATGCCGGGCGGGGCGATGATCTCGCCGTTGAACTCGGCCGGGCTGCGGACGTCGACGAGGACGAGCTCCGAGTCGCCGAGCCGCGGCAGGATGTCGTCACGGAATGCGCGGAGGCTGAAGTCGGGCTCAGGAAGTTCGTAGCCGGTTGCCGAAGTCGACGGGAGGTCGGTCGAGAGCGGCAGGCCGTTGTCGAGCCAGTACTTGCGCCCGCCGTTGAGGATGCGGACGTCGTCGTGGCCGAACAGCTTGAGCTGCCAGTACGCCCAGGCGGCGAACCAGTTGTTGTTGTCGCCGTAGAGGACGATCGTCGTGTCAGGGCCGATGCCCGAATCCGAAAGGAGCTTCGAGAAGTCCTCGCGGCTGGCGATGTCGCGGCGGATTCCGTCGGCGAGCTGGCTCGTCCAGTTCCAGCCGACGGCGCCGGGGAGATGACTCTGGTCGTAGGCGGTCGTGTCGACGTCGACTTCGACGAAGCGGACGTTCGGATCGTCGAGATGCTCCTTCGCCCAATCGGCGGAGACGAGGGTGTCGGTGGCGTAGCCGGGAACGGTCATGTGGAGGCTCCTCTCGGTTTGAAGTCATGTGGCTGAACGCGTCGCGATGGTCGCGGGTGACCGATCAGGCGGATCGGGCCCGCTCGAGACACAGGCTCATGGGTTCATCCCTCCCCTGCTGCGCGGTCGAGGCGGCTGAAGGCGTCGAGCCGTTCCCGGCAGGCGATCACCTCGCGCTCCGCCTGGCGAACGATCCACGGGTCGACCCGGGTGCTGTCCTCGATCTCGACGGTCGGTCCGTACTCGCCCTCGTCGATGACGATCCCGGAGCTGTTCCGATAGTCGGCCATCCAGTTCACCTGGAGCTGCAGCACGACATCGACCACCACCGCCGGCGAGAAGATCCAGTCGAGATACGTCGCGTTGAGCCGGTCGACGATGTCGGCGATCCGGATCGGCCTGCCGCGCTCGATCCGGGCGAGCAGCGCGACGATCCTGGCGGCCGCGAACGGGTCGCCGGACTCGGCAATCGTCGGGGGCACGAGGTTCGGATCCGGCAGGCCCGGTGGTGGGTCGCGGAGCTCAAGCAGCCCAGGCGCCGGGCGCGTGGCCGTCACGTGTCGAACCCCTCCCTGTGACGAGATATCCGAGTCAATCGCTGGGAATTCGGAGGATAGCACGGGCACAAGCGACGACGTCTCTCAGCGGTCGCGCTACGATCCGCGCGTGCCGTACCGACGAGACGTCACGAGCCGCCAATCGCGCCCGGTTCGCCCGGCTGATCGCCCAGCCGGACGCGCAGATCGACCTCGGCCGTGGCGCGCTGCTCATCGCCGCCGACGGCCGGCCGGAGGTCGACCCAGCGCCGACCCTCGCGATCCTCGACGCCCTCGCCGAGCGCGTCCGAATCCGGCTCGACGTCGGCGACGCCCAGACCCACATTCTCGATCGACTTCACGACGTCCTCTATCGCGAAACGGGCTTCCGCGCACCGACCGCGGCTGAGTTCCACGACCCGCGCAACAGCCTGCTCGATCTCGTCGCCTGGCGCCGCATCGGCCTGCCGATCAGCCTCGCGATCGTCGAGCTGGAGGTCGCCTGGCGTATCGGGCTTGCCGCTTGCCGGCATCGGGCTGCCCGGACACTTCATCGTCGGCGCGCCCGACGGCGTCCTCGTCGACCCCGCAGGCGACGGCCGCCGCCTCACCCCGGACGACTGCCAGGCGCTGATCCGCCGGGCCGTCGGGGACGGCGTCCTGTTCCATTCGCGGATGCTCCGGCCGACCGGCAAGCGCGAGACCCTGACCCGGGTCCTGCGCAACCTCCGGTCGGCCAATCTGGCCGCCCGCGACTGGCCCGCGGCGCTCGGCACGGTCGAGCTGCTCGCGGTCGTGGAGCCGACCGACCCCGACCACGGCCGCGACCGAGGTCTCCTGCTTGGCCGGATGGGGCGCTTCGGTGAGGCCGTTGCGGCGCTGGCCCGCTATCTCGACGAGCGGCCCGACGGCCACGATGCCGGCGACGTGCGGCAAGTGATGGGGATCTTCGCCGGCCGGCGGAACTGAACCGACTCAGGCTGGCGAACGAACCTTTATCCGCCGCTACACCCGAAATCAACGCCGGTCGGGCATCCTTGCGCCCACCGAACCCCGGTCTGCCATGCGCATGAGCATGCCCAACGAGCCAGGAGCCATGACCTCTTTCAACCAGGACGACATTCAGACCGCCCCTTCGAGCCGCGGATCACGGTCCGCGGGCCGGGCAATGGTCGTGGTTGCCCTCATCTTGGTCTTCGGTGCCGGTTTCGCCGTCGGCCGGATCGATCTCGCTCCTGCCGCGGGCGCTCCGGGCGCGTCCGGCGCCCCTGCGGCGTCAGGCGCTCCGGGCGACGACTTCGCTCTCATCCGCGAGGCGTGGGACACGATCCACCAGAACTACGTCGGCGCCGCCAGCCTCGATGACCGCAAGCTCGCCTACGGCGCGATCGACGGAATGACCGACGCGGTCGGCGACACCGGCCACACGACGTTCATGACGCCCGAGGAGCGTGCGACCAGGAACTCTGCGTTGTCCGGCTCGTACGTTGGCATCGGGGTGGAGGTCGACACGACGCCAGAGGGCCTGCCGCTCGTCGTCGGCGTCTTTCGCGGCAGCCCGGCCGACGAAGCCGGGCTGAAGGCCGGCGACGTCATCGTCGGCGTCGACGGCACGACGACGGTGGGCGAGGATCTCGACAGCGTCATCGACCGGGTTCGGGGCGAGGCCGGCACACCGGTCGTCCTCACCGTCCGGAGCGGCGACGGGCCGGACCGCGATGTCCGCATCGTCCGGGCCGACGTCCAGATCGAGCCGGTTTCATGGGCCATGGTGCCCGGGACGAAAACGGCGATGCTGCGCCTCGAGCAGTTCTCGACCGGCGCGGCGCCGAAGCTTCGGACCGCGCTCGAGGAGCTCGAGGCCGCCGGGGCGGATCGGCTGATCTTCGACCTTCGTGGGAATCCCGGCGGCTACGTCAACGAGGCGGTCGCGATCGCCAGCGAGTTCCTCGCCTCGGGCAACGTCTACATCGAGCGGAACGCGGCGGGCGAGGAAAAGGCGTCGGCCGTCACGCCGGGCGGCCTGGTTACTGAATTGCCGCTCGTCGTCCTCATCGACCAGGGCAGCGCGAGCGCGGCGGAGATCGTCGCCGGGGCGATCCAGGACGCTGGGCGGGCGACGCTCGTCGGCGAGACGACGTTCGGGACCGGGACGGTCCTCGGCGAATTCGCGCTGTCGGACGGCTCGGCGCTCCGGATCGGGACTGTCGAATGGCTGACGCCGAAGGGCCGTGTCATCTGGCACGAAGGCATCGCGCCGGACGTGGTCGTGGCGCGCCCGGCCGATGTCGCGCCGGTCGTGCCCGACGACCTCAAGTCGATGTCGGCCGCCGACGTCTCGCGCATCGCCGATCCGCAGCTGAAGACGGCGATGGAGCTCGTCGCGGAGGCGGCCTAGCCGCTCAGCGCCGGTCCCTCAGGCTGGCGCGACCGGTGCAACGATCTCCGGTTCGGGCTCCGGGTGGCCGATGCGGCGGCGCAGACGGTCCGCGGCGACGCCGGCTCCCAGCAGGATCACGCCCTCGCTCAGCAGGCCGAGCTCCGTGCTCGCCGACAGGTACGTGAAGTTGAAGTCGGTGAGGGCGATGATCAGCCCGAGGGCCGCCGCGTAGACGAATGTGCTCGCGTCGCGTCGGAAGGCCCGCTCGACGAGGACCGCGGCAAGGACGAGGATCGCCAGGTCGCCGATCCACGGCTCGACGATCCGGTCGAATTCAAATCGGGATGTGGGACCCTGTCGCGCCACCGACGTGGCGAGTCCGATGACCGCCACGAGTCCCGCCCAAAGTCGGGTGAGAGACGCACGCCGGCCTGCGGCCGGGTCATCGTCGACGGTTCGTGCCTCGGCCAGGCCAACGAGGCCGAGGATGATCGCGAGGGCCAGCCACCAGATCGCGGAGAGGACAACGAGAAGAACAGGATCGGGCGCGCCCGACGGGATCACGTCGCCGAAGTCGCTGTAGACCGCCTGCGGAACGACCACAGACTCGAGCCAGCTCAGCAACAGGCCGGCGAACGAGGTGCCGCTTGCGAGCAGCGCTACCTGCGTCAACAGCGACTGGATGGATCAGGCGGTAGCCGAACGCGGCGACCGTCGCGACCGCGGCCCCAATGACGCCGATGGCAGGCCACCCGAAGCCTGAGCCTTCGGCACCCGCCGCCACGGCGGCCGCAACGTGCACGACCGCGAGGGCGAGCACGACGCCTGCCGCTCGGCGCCGGCGGGCATCGCCGGTTCGCAGAACCACGCCGCAAATGGTCAGCGCAATCGCCGCGACGGCCATGCCGACCGTGATCGTCAGAAGGGGTTTCCCGGTCCCGTCGCCGAACCCCGCGGCGCGGACGACGAAGGTCTCGTAGGCGCCAAGGAGGAACGCGCCGCCGACATAGGCGAACATCTCGCCGATCGTCACGCCCGGGCCGAAGATCGAGGCCAGCGACGACGGCCCGCGACGGGCCGGAGCTACCGTGGCGGCAGGCGGCGCGTCAGCCGCTTCGCGGCGGGCCTGGGCTGTCTCGGCGGCGCGCAGTCGCTCGGCGGTCGCCGCGTCGATGAGCCCGGCGGCCTCCCAGGCCGCGATTCGGTCCAGCACCTCGTCCATGCGCGTCGTCCCTCAGAGCGTTCCCCCGATTGACGATCCTGGACTCCGACCGTTACACCGGCGTCACCGGGAAGTGGCTAGAGGAGCTCCCCGTGAGCCGATGCGGTCGGCTCGCCCTCGCGCGGACGGGGCTCCTCGCCCGGGCCGTAGTCGGGCGCGGTGGGCGCGGCGGCGCCTCGGGCACCGCGGCCGGCTGCTGATCGCCGGGCTCCAGCACCCGCAGCGGCGCCCCGGACTTGCCCTCGATCGCCCCGACGCCGAACGGGACCCACTTGGCCGGATCCTGGAGCCGGTGCGCCTCGGTGTTGCCGCGCGTGTGGAGCTCGCTGAAGCCCTTCGGCTCGATCCACATCCGCTCGCCCGAGAGCAGGCCGCTCACGCCGGACTGGCCGGGCTCCGAGCGCTGGTGCTGGCAGTACTCGCAGGCCGCCTCGTCGTGGCGCTCGTAGGTCGGCGGCTCCTCGTAGGTCGTGATGTAGCCCTCGTAGTTGCGGAGGACGACCTTGTGATCCGAGTAGCTGATGAGGTAGTTCGGCATGACCGGGATCTTGCCGCCGCCGCCGGGCGCGTCGATCACGAAGGTCGGGACCGCGTAGCCGGAGGTGTGGCCGCGCAGGCCCTCCATGATCTCGAGCCCCTTGCCGACCGGCGTCCGGAAGTGGCCGGAGCCCTCGACGAGGTCGCACTGGTAGAGGTAGTAGGGCCGGATCCGGTTCTCGACGAGCCGGTGGACGAGCGCGCGCTGGATGTGGACGCAGTCGTTGACGCCGGCGAGCAGCACGCTCTGGTTGCCGACCGGCAGGCCGGCCTTCGTCAGCTTGTCGACCGCCCGGCTGACCTCGGGCGTGATCTCGTTCGGGTGGTTGAAGTGGAGGTTGATCCAGAGCGGGTGGTACTTCTCGAGCATCTCGCAGAGCTCGTCGTCGATCCGCTGCGGCAGGAAGACCGGCACGCGCGAGCCGATCCGGATGATCTCGATGTGGGGGATCTCGCGGAGGCCGCGGAGGATCGACTCGAACAGCTTCGGGGCGAGCGTCAGGCCGTCGCCGCCGGAGATGAGCACGTCGCGGACCTGCGGCGTGCGGCGAAGGTAGTCGAGCTGGGCCTCGTGGTCCTTGCGGTTGAAGTTCTGGGTCGGGTCGCCGACGATCCGCGACCGCGTGCAGTAGCGGCAGTAGCTCGCGCACTGGGTCGTGACGAGCATCAGGACACGGTCGGGGTAGCGATGCACGAGGCCGGGCACCGGGGAGTGGCGGTCCTCGGCGAGCGAGTCCTCCATCATCGAGGTGAAGGCCTGCGCCTCGCGCCCGGTCGGGATGACCTGGCGGCGGATCGGGTCGTTGGGGTCGTCGGGGTCGATGAGGCTGATGAAGTAGGGCGTGATGTCGACCCGGAACTTGTCCGGCGCCGACAGGCCGGCCCGCTCGTCGTCGGTCAGGTTGAGGACCTGCTCGATCTCGGCCAGGTCGTTGACCCGGTTGCTCAGCTGCCAGCGCCAGTCGTTCCACTTCTCGTCGGGGACGTCCTGCCAGAGCGGGGCGCGCCGGCTGACCGCGGGCCGGCCATCGGGACCGAGCGTCTGGGCCGGGTCGCGGAGGTTGACGAAGGGCTCCTCGGCGGCAGCACGCAGCGCGGCCTGATGGGCTACGGCCTGCTTGATCTCCTGGGCGTCCAACGTGTAATCGAACCTCCGGCGGCGACGCTCCCCGAGGCCGGTGAGCGCATAAAGTCTATGCAGACTGCATGTTCCGGCGATCATAGCGCGCGCCGGAAAGGCGAGTCCAGCGCCCGAACGTACCAGCCCGCTGTAGCATCGGCGCCGTGAGCACGCCGGCCGATCTGCTGCGGCCCCTCCGCCGGACCCGCCAGTTCCGCGAGTTCACCGCCGAGCCCGTCGACCGAGCCTCGCTCGACGCGATTGCCGACGTCGCCCGCTGGTCGGGCAGCAGCCAGAACACGCAGCCCTGGCGGTTCATCATCGTCACGGACGAGGCCGTGATCCGGCAGGTCGCGGCGATGGGGATGCCGTCGACGCGGTCGCTTCAGACCGCCATGGCGGCGATCGCGATCGTTCTACCGGCTGCGCGAGGTCCGCGTCGCCGGTTACGCCTTCGACGAGGGCCGGGCCGCCGAACGAATGCTCATCGCCGCTGGGCTGCTCGAGCTCGGCGCCGGGATCGCGTGGGTCCCGGCGGGCGTCCGCCCGGCCGTCGGCGAGATCTTCGACCTGCCGGCCGAACCCTTCATCCGCACGATCGTCGCGCTTGGCCACCCGACCGAGGCCGCCCGCCGCCCGAAATCGGCCACAGGCAGCGCCCGCCTGCCGCGCGAAGAGACAGTGTTCGAGGAGCGCTGGCCGAAGGGCTGACTCCAGGTCGTCGGGTAGCGAGGCGGGGCCGAGGGCCCTTCCTTCAACCTCCCCAGCCGCGAATGACGTGGGTCACTCGGGCCGTCCACTCGAACTTCGTGACCGCCGCTACCGACCGCATGGCGTCAGCGTAGGGCGCTCCGTCGAGCAGTCCGCGAGCCGCCTCAGTGTCGGCCAGTTGAACGTCAAGGATCCAATCGAAGTCTGTCGGGAGGTGACCAACGTTCTTGCCGGTCGTTACCGTCAAGACGCCCGGCACCGATGCCAGGCTGCCAACGGCCTGGAGAGCGTCCTGCCGCGTATCCTCCGTCGCCTCGTCGGCCCAGATAAACATCGCGACGTGCCTGACACGCCCGCGCTTCATCAGCGGCGGCTCGTCGTACCACCAATCAACCCGGGCCGTGAACTCGTCCCAGGCGACTGCGGCATTGAAGTCCGATGCGGCGTCATGGATGGGATCCCGGTTATAACCGTCGAGGGCGGTCTGGCTGTCGAAGTCCAAGTGGAGGGCCATGTCGTAGTCACTGGGCGGTCGGTCGCGCAGGCGCCAGCGCGGCTTGCGCTTCCAGGCCGGCACGTCGCGTGTCTCCTGGGAGCCGCCGAACAGGTCATCGCCGTAATCGCCCGCGCGGATGTCTCGGCACTCGATTGACAGGTATGCAAGACCCTTGAGCATCTCGATCTGCTGCTCCGGGGTCGTGGTGTCGCGCAGCACCCAAAGGACCGAGTGTCGCAAGGCCACGGCTGCAGCTCCTTCGGCTTCAGCTTCCCGCTTCCCGCCGCTCACGGGCCCGCTCCAGGGCACGGAGAATTGTTGACGGGATGTGATAACGTGCGGCATTGTACAGTGCATTCTGCAAGATCGATCGCGCGCACCGATCGACCTGCTGGGCACAGTACGGGCGGTTGGACTCGACTCCACCAATCGATGTTCGGGGGCGATAGCTGACGGCCGGTGAACCCTGTCATTCGCCGCATCGTGCTCTGGCAGTGGAACGAGGCCGCGACACCCGAACGACGGATCGGCGCCAAGGAGGGCCTCGCGTACATCCGCTATGGCGGCCACGTCGATATGCTCGATTTCGGGGAGGACCTTGGCACCGGCCTTGGGCCCGGTCGCCGGTTTGACCTGGCCCTGCTGCGCGACCACGTCGATCGGGCGTCATGGGACGCATATGTGGATGATCCGCACCATTTCCGGGTCGGCAACTACATCGACGAGATCACCCATATGGAGCTAACCGCGCGCGTGGACTACCTCTACGCCGGCCCGCCGGCGGCGAGAGGTGCGATCCGCCACATTGCGCTGTACGGGTGGCGCGAGGGGGTCGGCGAAGCCGACAAAGCATGGCTCCGCGACGAGCTCACGGGGCTCCGAACGACGTGCCCAGAGCTCCGCTCGATCGACGTTGGCGATGATCTCGGTCTGGGGGAAGGCCACGCCGACTGGGCGCTCGAGGCCCAGTTTGAGGACAAGGACGCAATGCGGCGGTTCTTCGACCGACCCGCCCACCTGCGTATCGCCGCCGCGCTCGAATCCCTGACAGACCCGGAGCGGACCGGCCGGCTCCAGCACCGGATGCTTTCAGGTTAGCCAATGCGGCCATTCGGCCGCGCGAATCAACGGGAGGTCGTGTCCAGCCGAACTGGTGCGCGGGGAGGAGCACCCGCGGAAAGCTGAATGGCAGAGAGCAGGAGGAGATCTCTATGCGACACGGTTTGTCATCGCTCGGAGTCCTGATCGCGACGGCTTCACTCGTCGCCGGTGCATGCGGACCCGCCGCGTCCTCGGCCCCATCGACGTCGCAAGCGGCGCCCTCGCAACCACCCGCCTCCGGCGCGTCGTCTCAGCCGCCGGCCAGCGTGGGATTCACCTATCCGACCGAACAGATCAGCCTGACCATGTTCGGAAGCGACGAGGAGCCGGCGAACAACCTGGAGAAGGAGTGGGCGGCGGAGTACAACCAGCTCCACCCGAACGTCACGGTCGACCCGCAGCTCACGCCGCTGTTTCCGGCATTCGATAAGCTGACCGTCCAGTTGCCGCAGGGCTCCGGTCCAGACATCTTCCAGGTCTTTGAGCCGTGGACCGAGACGTTCTACAAGGCCGGCTGGCTGGCCCCCGCAATTCCGGAGGTCTTCGGCGTCGCGGACCAGCAAGGCATCCTCGACCAGTACATCCCAAATTCCCTCGACGGCATGAGCCGGGAAGGCGTTGTGTATGAGCTGCCCAGCGCGCAACCGGCGTGGGGCCTCCTCATCAACAACACGAAGTTCACTGAGGCCGGCTTCTCTCTCGAGACCGACATCCCGACGACGTGGGATGAGATGGCGGCGATGCAGGAGAAACTCAAGAAGGTCGACGCCAACGGCCGCATTGTCCAGAAGGGCTTCGAGTTCCGATATACGGCAGGCAACCACTGGATGGCGATGCTGTTCTCCGCCATGGTCCAGGATCTGGGTGGCCAGGTGACCGACGCCAACGGCGATCCCCTATTCACGTCGCCGGAGGCCGTTCAAGCCCTCACGGAGTGGAAGAAGAACGTTGTCGCTCCTCAGATCAGCAAGAACGTCCAGCCGTCGCCGTATCAAGACTTCGCCGACGGCTTGGATGTCATGTCATTCGGTGGCCTGAACGCGATCAGCTTCGCCACCAGTCTCAACCCGGCCCTCAAGGACAACGTCACATTTGCTCAACTGCCGACGACCAGCGGCAAGCCGGGCAGTATCAAGTACTCCTTCAACTACGCGGTGAACGCGAACATCAGCGATACCAAGAAGCTCGTGGCATGGGACGTGATCCGCCACTTCCTCAGCCACCCCGTCGACAACTACCTCGAGCTCGGCGGTGTTCAACCGCTCAAGGATTGGTACAACGACCCGAAGCTGGCGAGCGAGAAGTACCTGGCGACGGGAATCGAGGTGATCGAGCATGCCTATCCGCTGCCTAAGACCACGCACTGGGATCAGCTGCAAACCGCGTTGGCCAACGCCGTAACGCGCGTCGCGCTCAACAACGCAGATCCAGCTGAGAGCCTTGCGGCTGCCCAGGCGGAATACGAACAGGCAGTCGGCCCGTAGTCGGTCGAGGTCAATACCCTCACCCTGCCGTGCCCCCAATCGGCAGTGGTGGCCTACCGGAGGGCGGTTTCGACCGCCCTCCGGGTTGTGGTTAGCTGACGTGGTGACCTCTCGTGGCGCGGGTTCGGCCCGTGCGGACACGTCGGCCCGTCGACGAGGGACCTGGTTTGGGCCCTCCCAGCCCTTCTGGGGATTCCTCTTCGTCCTACCCATCCTCGTTCTGTTTGCGGTGTTCAAGTTCTGGCCGATCCTCTTCGCAGGGTGGCTGAGCCTCACGAACACGAACCCCGTCGAGAGAACGTCAGACTTCATCGGCCTCGCAAATTACGAAGCGCTAACCCGCGACCCGCAGTTCTTCCGAGCCCTCACGATCACCGGCTACTACATCTTCGGAACGGTCCTTCCCGTTGTGGTCATCTCGCTCGGCATCGCGCTCCTGCTCAACCAGAAGGTCAAGCTGCGAGGGCTCTTCCGGGTTCTTCTGTTCTTCCCGGCGATCATCCCGATCATCGTCGTCCCGATCCTGTGGCAGTTCCTGTTCCATCCCTATGGACTCGTCAATACGGCGGTCATCGAGACCCTCGGATTCGACCCCGTCAACTGGCTGACATCGACCGATTTGGTCATTCCTGCCTTCATCATCGCGACGTCGTGGCGGCTGATCCCTCTCGCCGTGGTGATCTTCCTGGCCGGGTTGCAGGCGATCCCCGAAGGCCTGTACGAGGCGGCAAAAGTTGACGGTGCGTCGATCGTTCAACGATTCCGGTACATCACGATCCCGAGACTCAAGCCGACGCTCCTCGTAGTCGTCATCTTCGCGGTGACGCTGACTGCGAAGTCGCTCGTACTCATGCTGGTGATGACGAACGGCGGCCCCGACAACGCAAGTCGCACGTTGTCGCTGCTAATTTTCCAGGTGGGATTCCGCTTCTCGAGAGTCGGTTATGCCAGCGCCGAGGCGATCATCCTCCTGCTGGTGATCGTGTTCCTCACCGCGATCAGTCTTCGCATCTTCAGAACCGATGACTGAGACCATCGCATGATCGGCAACCGCCTCCGATCGCTCATGCTCTCGATCGTCACGTACGTGATGCTGATCGCCTGCTGCGCTGTGTTCCTGACCCCGATCCTATGGATGGTCTCGACGTCGCTGAAATCAGTCGAGCACGTCTTCGACCTTCCGATCGAGTGGATCCCGGCCAACCCGCAGTTCGACAACTATCCGACGTCGCTGGGGAAGTACGAATTCCCTCGGTTCTTCATCAACAGCGGCATCGTTGCGGGCACCGTAACCGCGGTCCACGTCCTGCTTGCCAGTTGGGCTGGATACGGGTTGGCGAAGTATTCCTTCGGCGGCCGCCAACTCGTGTTCTGGGCGATCCTCGTGACGCTGATCCTTCCGCTCGAAGTGATCATGATCCCGCTCTGGCTGACGGTGCAGACCCTGGGTTGGCAGAACAGCTTCGCTGGCCTGATCGTGCCCGTCATTGCCGATGCGTTCGGCGTCCTGCTGATGCGGCAGTATTTCTTGGGCCTACCCAGCGAACTCCTGGACGCCGCGCGGATCGATGGCGCCAGCCATCTCCGAACGTTCTTCACGATCGCTATCCCGAATGCCTGGCCCGCCATGGTCACCCTGGCGATCTTCATGTTCCAGGCGACGTGGGACGAGTTCGTGTGGCCGTTCATGATCGTCAGTTCAAGTGACATGAAGACGGTGCCGCTCGGCGTGCAGGCCTTCCAGGCCGGCGAGCTGTCGAACTTCCCGGCCCTGATGGCCGTCTCGACGGTCGCTACGATTCCGCTTGCGACGCTGTTCCTGGTCTTTCAGCGGTACTGGATCCGCGGCGTCGCCACGACGGGCATTCGCGGCTGACGCTCAGGACCGGAACGCGTCTACCTCAACCGGCCGCCCCGACTTGACGCTCTCCATGACGGCCTGCAGGACAGCCGTCGCCTCGAGTCCCTCGAGGCCGCCCGTCTCGGGCCGAGTGCCGTGGCGTACACAGCCGGCGAATTCGGTCATTTCATCCGCGATGACGTCGATCGTCGCGACGTCCTCAAGGCGTCGACGAGGCTCGCTTCGGGTCTGCACGAAGACGTTTGCCCCATCGTTCTCATTCCAGACGACGGCGTCGGTGCCAAAGGCGACGATGGAAGCCACGGGCGGAGTGGAGTACGACGTCCCGAAGCAGCCCAGCACACCGCTCTGATACTCGATCGTGACGAACATCGCGTCGGCCTCGGCGGATCCCCGGGCTACACGAGAGCTGAAGGCGAAGACCCGACTCGCGGGACCGGCGAAGTATCCGTAGCAGTCGATCTGGTGAACCCCGTGGGCGGTCATAGCGCCACCCTCCCGCGGGTCGAGACGCCACGGCACCAGACTCGGATACGGGCCGGCGCCAGACTGGTAGCCATCAAGCTGCAGCAATTTCCCCAACGCCCCGGCGTCGATCATCTGCTTGATCCGCCGATTTGCCGGCTGGCGTCGGATGCTGTGTCCGACTTGAAGGACGACCCCAGCGCGCTCCGTTGCGGCAATCGCCCGGCGTCCGTCCTCGACGGTTAGCGTGAGGGGTTTCTCGACGAAGACGTGCTTGCCCGCTGAGGCCGCCAGCACTACGACATCCGCGTGCGTCGAGTGAGGGGTGGCGATGAGCACCGCCTCCACGTCCGGGTCGCTCAACATCGCGTCGATGGAGTCTGCCGCGCGGCAGCCGTGCTCGGCTGCGAACGAGGCGCGGGCTTCGGCTGATCGCGAGAAGCACGACACGACATCGACAGCGCCCGAGGTCCGCGCCGCCTTCGCCAGAACGGCCCCCCACCAACCCAGTCCGATTACCCCAACCCGAACCATATCGCTTGGGACCGTAGGCCCTCCTGGCTTCAAGGGCTCTATCGGGCGCTCATGACTCGTGGATCTCAATGCTCATGCTGGTGCAGTGGCCGCCATTCGTCGGCGCCAGGTCTGAGGAGCAGGCCGTGAGAACCAGGATCAGGTCCATCTCCGCGCGCAACGTGACGCGATCTCCAGGCTTTGTTTGGGTCCTCGTCAGGACCAGCTCACCGTCCTTGAGGGGCGAATTCTGGAAGATGTTCACCGGGTCCGGCGTTGCGGCCAGCGTGTAGCCAAGTTCCTTCACGGCGAGGTTGAGATCCTCCTCGCAGCTCGGATGCCAACCTTCCACGCCGAACTTCAATCGATAGACGGCCGGGCCGCAGGGCGCGAACAGCATGTCGTGGAAACCGGGAGATGTGTCTTCCAGGAACGTGAGCATCGGCCTGACGTGATTGGACATGAACGACTCGCCAAGCTTGGGAAACAGGCTGCGGTTGATCGATCGGGTGTGGCCGGTGCTCAGGTACTCCGTCGGGTCGTCGGGGGAAAAGGCGAACATGTCGCCGACCTGCGTGCCCTTGAGGTCGACAATCGAGACCATCGACCCGGCGTTGACCCTGACAGCCCTGCCTTGTTGGGCGGGAACGAGCACCGACGGCGTTGCCACGAAGACCTCCTCAAACCACGGCCACTCCCTCGTCCGCGGTGAGTGCATTGTGCACGATGTGGAATCTCCGAGGGCGGCCGCGCCATACGGTCCGAATTCGGATTCCGAATTTGGATTGGCTGGCGGAAACGGAAGTGATTTCCGTGGGAGTGACTTCGACCGGCATTCGATATCGAAGCGTCTGGCGGACGAGGCGAGCTACTCCCCGATGACCGCCCAGAGGAAGCCCATCATGATGAAGACGCCGCTGAACATCATGATCAGGCCGATGCCGCCGTACGGTGAGTTCGCCCCCTCGTGCGGGACGAGCTGGAGGCCGATCCCGAAGACGACGGCCCAGGCGAGGAACAGCGCAGGCCGAACAGCAACTTCGACGACGGTCGGGTCATGAACCGGCTGAAACCGCTTGGGCCCTGCGCCGAGAACGCGGCCTTCGCCAGGATGACCAGCATCAGCACGGTGAGGGCGGTCGCGAGGCCGAACTCGATCGGGCGCGAGAAGAAGATCGTGAAGAGCTGCACCTGGGCCCTCGATTCGGTCGATCGACGTCGGCGCTGATGCTACCAGAGGGCCAGACCGTCCGATCCGCTGCGGCTGTATAGCATGAGGACCGCATGTCCTCCCCCTCCGAGCCCCAGGTCGGGTCGGCGCCCGACGGTCTCTTCGCGAGCCTCGGTCGATTCGCCGTCCGGCGGCGCTGGTGGATCGTCGCCGCGTGGGTCGCGATCCTCGCGATCGCGATCCCGATCGCCCCGAACGTCGTGGGCGCGCTCCGGGCCGGTGGCTTCATCCTCGACGACCTCGAATCGGCCCGGGCGAAGGCGCTGCTGCAGGAGGAGCTCGAGGCACCGCCGTCGGCGGTCGTCATCGTCTACCACAGCGACACGCTGACAGCCGGCTCGCCGGAGTTCGAGGCCGCCGCTGCCGAGGCGATCAGCGACGTGCCGTCGGCGCCGTACGTCGTCCGGGTCTTCCCGCACACGTTCGCGCCGCGCCAGGTGTCCGCCGACGGCCGGACCGCCTACGACGTCGTCTTCCTCTCGATCGCGCCGGACGACTCGCCGGCCGCGCTGCCCGGCATCGTCGAACGCCTGGCCCACCCGCCCGGACTGACCGTCGAGGTCGCCGGCGGGCCGGCGTTCTACGGCGACGTCCAGCACGTTTCGGAGTCGGATCTCCAGCGGAGCGAGATCATCTCGCTGCCGCTCGCCGCGATCGCGCTTCTGCTCGTGTTCGGATCGGTCGTCGCCGCCGGCGTTCCGCTCGTCGTCGGCGGGGCGGCGGTCATCGTCGCGCTCGCGGCGATCTTCGGCATCGCGAGCGTCACGCCGATGAGCATCTTCGTCCTCAACCTGGCGACGCTCCTGGGGCTGGGCCTCGGCGTCGACTATTCGCTGCTGATGACGAGCCGATTCCGCGAGGAGCTCGCGGCGAGACCGGCGGACCAACCCGACCGGGTGGCAAACGCCGTCGTCGCGACCGTCGCGACGGCCGGGCGGGCGGTCTTCTTCTCCGGCCTCACCGTGCTCCTCGGGCTGATCGGGCTCGTCCTCTTCGAGTTCATGATCCTGCGATCCGTCGGGATCGCCGGCGCCGTCGTCGTCTTCCTCGCGGTGGTCTCCGCCATGACGCTGCTGCCGGCGATCCTCGCGATCGTCGGCACCCGGATCGACGCCCTCGCGATCCGGCGGGTCGTGCCCGTCGACGACCCGAACGGACCGTGGGCCCGCCTCGCGCGCTGGGTCATGCGCCGTCCGATCGCGGTTCTCCTGCCGACGCTGGCGATCCTGCTGCTGCTCGGCTCGCCGTTCCTCCACGTCCGGTTCAACGCCCCGGACTCGACGATCCTGCCGCCGAGCGTCCCGTCCCGCGCCGCCTTCGACCGACTCGCGGGTGCCTTCGGCGAGGGCGAGTTCGCGCCGCTGACGCTCGCGATCCGGACGGACGGCCCCGCGACCAGCGCCGGCAACCTCGCGGCGCTCTACGACTACTCCCGCCGCCTGGCTGCGGACCCGCGGGTGACGCGCGTCGAGAGCCTCGTCGACGTCGACCCGCGCATCCGGCTCGACCAGTACCAGCTCATCTATTCCGACCCGAACGGCCCGCGCGACCGGTTCGTCGCGACAACGCTGAAGGCGACGACGAAGGGCGATCTCACCGCGTTCACGGTCTACACGCCCTTCGGTCCGAACCGCGAGGAGGGCCGGGCCCTCGTTGCCGACCTGCGATCGACCGCAGGACCCCTCGCGCCGCCGGCGGGGATGCAGCTCCTCGTCGGCGGCGGCGCCGCGGATGTCACCGACGTGGTGAGCCGCGTCGCCGCCGACTTCCCGCGGACGGCCATCTTCATCGTCGTCTCGACCTACCTCGTCCTGTTCCTGCTTCTTCGGTCAGTCGTGCTGCCGGCCAAGGCCCTCGTGATGAACACGCTGTCGATCGTCGCGAGCTTCGGGGCCCTCGTCTGGATCTTCCAGGACGGCAACCTGTCGGCGCTCCTCGGCTTCCAGCCGCTCGGGTTCGTCGAGACGACGCAGCCGGTGATCCTCTTCTGCGTCCTGTTCGGGCTGTCGATGGACTACGAGGTGTTCCTGCTGTCGCGGATGAAGGAGGTGTGGGACCGGACCGGCGACAACCAGGAGGCGGTCGCCCGCGGCCTCGAGCGAAGCGGCCGGATCGTGACGTCGGCCGCGCTCATCGTCGTGGTCGTCGCGGGCTCGTTCGCCTTCGCCGACATCGTGCTCATCAAGGCCCTCGGGATCGGGATGGCCCTCGCGGTGGCCCTCGACGCGACCGTCGTCAGGGCGCTCCTCGTGCCGGCGACGATGCGGCTGCTGGGCCATTGGAACTGGTGGGTGCCCGGTCGCCTCCGCCGGCTGCCGGTCGTCGGGACGGCGCTGCTCGTCCTGGCCACGCCGTTGCTCGCTGCGTGCGCCGCCGGAGGCGCCGGCCCGATCCTCGCCAACCCGCCGGCGCCGCGGCCGACGACCGCCGCCCCGACGCCGCTCCCGTCGCACCCGCCGGACCCGATCCCCGTTGAGCTGCCGCGCGACGACGCGCCGCACGATCGACTGACCGAGTGGTGGTATTACACGGGACACCTGGCGGCCGACGACGGATCGCGCTACGGCTTCGAGTTCGTCATCTTCCGGGCGGAGCGCGGCGGGTTCCCGGTGACCTGGGCGTCGCACTTCGCGATCACCGACGAGGGCCGGCGGCGCCTTCCACTACGCCCAACGCGGTCGAGATCGGGCAGCAGGTCGAGGGTCTGGCGTTCGCGCCGATCGCCTTCCAGTTGGCGGATCGCGGGCGCAGGCAGCCGACGCGCCATGGACGATGCTCGGCAGCGACGGCATCGACATCGCTGCACGCGCGACCTGACGCCGGCCGAGGCGAGGTCGACGGCACGGTCACCGGCGGGCTCGGGCTCGACCTCGAGCTCGATCGCCGACGAAGCCGCCGGCGCTCCACGACGACGACGGCTGGATCGACTTCGGGGCGGGCGGATCGTCGTACTACTACTCGCGGACCGCGATGGACGCGGTCGGGCAGTCTGACGCTCGACGGCCGAGAAGCTTCGACGTCACCGGCAGCGCCTGGTTCGACCACCAGTGGGGCGACTTCATCGCCGTCGGCGGCGGCGGCTGGGACTGGTTCGCGGTCAACCTCGACGACGGCACGGACCTGACGCTCTCGCTCGTCCGCGACACCGACGGCTCGTACCCGCTCGTCTACGGAACGCTCGTCGACGCCGACGGACGGACGCGGCACCTGCCGCGCGAGGCATTCAGCGTCGCGGTCACCGACCGCTGGACGAGCCCCACGACCGGCGCCGACTACCCGGCCGGCTGGCGGATCGAGCTTCCGGGCGAGGACCTCGTCATCGGCCTGACGCCCGACCGTGCCGACCAGGAGCTCGACACGCGGGCGACGACCGGCGTCGTCTACTGGGAGGGATCGCAGGTCGTCGAGGCTCGCCGCGGCGGAGAGCCGCTCGGAGGTGAGGCGTACGTCGAGCTGACCGGTTACGCATCGGCCGGGGCCGAGGCGCCGTAGCGTCAGGGCGTCGGGGTCAGCGTGACGCCGGCGCGGCCGGCTGCGTCGCGAAGCTGGGCGTCGATCGGCGGCGAGGCCGGCGAGCAGATCGGTCATCTTCACGGCCGCCGCCCGGTAGGCGGTCTCGTTCCTGATCGAGGCAGACAGTCCCTCGGCCGCCGTGGCCTGGATCGCGAGGTAGAACGACCTGAGGTCGGCGCCTAGCGTCGCGCCGTCCGACCATGCGGCGATGTGCGGCGTGAGCTGGAGACCGACGACGGCGTCGGCCGACGTCATACGGAGGACCTGGGAGACCGTGAACGTATCGAACGCCTCCTGGTCGAGCGCGGTCGCCAGGCTCGACGACGAGGTCGCCAGCCGCTGATGGAGGGCGACGGCCTGGCCGAGCGCCGAGCGGCGTGATCGCCGGAACGGTGGACGTCGATCCCGTGTCGATCGACGGCGAGGGGCTAGCGGACGGCACGGCCGTCGGCGCGAGTGAGGGCAGGGCGTTCGAGGCTTCGAGCGCGGCAGCGGCCGCGGCTTCTGCGTCGCGCCTCGCGCCATCAAGCGCGGACGCCGTCGCCCCGAGCAGGCCGGACAGGACGATGCCGCCGACGAGGCCAAGACCGACGAAGAGGGAGGCTCGCTGTGCCTGGACGCCCAGGATCAGTCGCGTTCCGCAGCCCGGGCAGTGCCTCGCGCCGAGGGCCAGGGGTCGAGCGCAGGCCGGGCAGGCAAAGACAGTCTGGTCGATCTCGCCGATCGCCAGCGACTCGGATACCGAGGCGATCTTCGGCTTCCGGGTTCGTCGCCGTGCGACGTCGACTGTCATCGCGGCCCTTCCCGTGACTCAGCGTTGGGCGCACGATGCGCCACATTCACTCCCGCCGAGTCTGGTCCACCGTGATGGCTGAGCGCCGTCATCCGGAGGTCACCCGGACCCCGTACTTTCAGCGTCGACGCGGCTTTGCGGTCAGCCCCCGAGAAGCGTCTCGAGCTCGAGTGGTGGTGGGCATGCCTTCGCGGGCGCCCGGCCGGGTCGTCGACAGGGCCGCGGCGGCGATCGCGCGACCCGCGGCCCCCTCCAGCTCGAGTCCGGCAGCAAGCCCGGCGGCGAGCGCGCCATTGAACGCGTCGCCCGCCCCGACGCTATCGACGGCGGTGACAGGCGGCGCAGGCAGGTCCAGCGGCTCCCGGTTGCGTTCGACGACGACCGCACCGGCCGCGCCGAGGGTGACGATCACCGCTCGACGGACGCCCTCGCCCTCGGAGTTGCGGTCCAGGAGAGTCGCTGCCGCGATCTCCGGCCGCTCGCTGGCGCGCCCGGCCCGTCCGATCCGGCGAATGTCCTCCGCGACGAGGGCCGCCAGTTCGCCGCGGTTCGGGGTGAGGATGTCGACCTCCCCAAACACCGAGCGATCCAGCCCGTCCGCGGGCGCCGGATTGAGGATCGTCGTCGCCCCCGCCTGCCGGGCCGCGCGGAGGGCCGCCTTCACGGTGGCGGTCGGGATCTCGTGGCCGACGAGGACGACGTCACCGGCCTGCGGCGCCAGCGCGGCGAACGCCGCAAGGACACTGTCGGGGGTCACGTGCGCGTTCGCGCCCGAGGCGACGGCGATGACATTCTCGCCGCGACCGTCGACGAGAATCAGGGCGACTCCGGTCGGCTCGGGCAGCGTATCGGATGGCGGCGAGATCGATCCCCTCGGCCTGGAGCGCGGCCCTCGCTTCAGCCCCGAACGTGTCGTCACCGACCGCTCCGACGAACGCCGTTGCGGCGCCGAGGCGCGCGGCCGCGACCGCCTGGTTGCCGCCCTTCCCGCCGTGATGTTGCGAGTAGCGGGCGCCGGTCACGGTCTCGCCTGGCGCGGGCAGTCGGTCGGCCGTCGCCACGAGATCCATATTGATCGAGCCGACGACGATGACCCTGGCGCTCACCCGGTGACGAACTCGCCGCCGTCGACTCCGATGATGTTGCCGCTGATCCAGTCGGAGTCGGTCTCCGACAGGCTGACGATCGCCTCGGCGACGTCCTGCGGGGTGGTCATCCGACCGTGGGGGTTGCGAGCCATCGTGATCTCGATCATCCGGGCCGCCTCCGGGATCTTGCGAAGGGCGGGCGTGTCCGTGACACCTGCCCGGATCGAATTGACGGCGATCCCCGTGTCGCGCCGGGCGAACTCCATCGCGAGCTGGCGGATGTGCGATTCGAGGGCGGCTTTCGCGCCTGAGACGACGCCGTACGAGGGCACGACCCGGTCGGTCCCCTCCGAGGTCATCGCGTAGATCTTCGAGCCGCGCTCGAGGAATCCGGCGTGGAAGAGATCCTGGACCCAGTAGACGAGGCTGTTGCCCATGACGTCCTGGGTCATCTCCATCTTCTTGCGATCGACCGCGTCCTTCGGGTCGTCGGCGATGAACGGGACGAGCGAGCCGAACGCGAGCGAGTGCATGACGACCCGGAGGTACGGCTGACGGCCGGCGCCACGGCTCTCATCGAAGCGGGCGCGGATCGTCTCGATTGCGGCCGCGCGCTTCTCGTCGTCGGCGGCGTTCATGTTGATGTAGAGCGCCTCGCTGCCAGCCGCGGCGATGCCCGCCTTGACCTCCTCGACATGGGCGAGGGCGGCCCGGAAATCGAGGTGGACCCCGACGATCTTGTAGCCCTCGAGCCGCGAGAGCCAGCGCCGTGGCCTCGCCCATCCCGCTCGATGCCCCGAGGATGAGCGCCCAGCGCTCGCGGTCGTCGGTCATGCGTGTCTCCGGCTCGTTCGAATGGGATCTCGTGCCGCGGAGTCAGCGGCCGGCCGAGTCTAGCAGGGGCCGACCGGCCGACTGGCTTGTTCGATGCAGTAGCGCACGCGTCGAGCGCCGCCTACGGGGCCGGCGACACGGCCGGAGCGGCCCTCGGCGGATCGATCTGGAAGCCGCCGTTGGGATCGTCGACAAGCTGCGGCGGAGGTGGCGCGATCCTGATCGGCAGGTCGTGGTTCGAGAAGGTGACGGAGAACGCGATCTCTGCGCCCTGGATCGAGAAGGTGCCGCTGAGCGCGGCGAGCGTCCGCGTCTTCTGCTCGACGTAGATGTCGATCGTTGCCGGCGCCGGCACCATCTCCGGTTCCGGGAGGTCGCCCACGCGGGCCGGTTGGCCGGCGGCAGGCGCCACGAGCAGGGCCCAGCTCGCTTCCCGCGAGAGCGCCGCCGTGACGTGGTAGCAGGTGGCCGCCCCGCACGGCACGGCGGCGCCCAGGGTGAGCACCACACTCCTGTTCGCTATCGCCGTCTCGATCATCGTCAGGTAATCGCCGTTCGTCGGTAGGTGGTCGCCGTTGCTGGGATCATCGTTGGCGGACCAGCGGGGATTCGCTCCCTCGCGCGAGAAGATCGTGCCGCCCACGAGAACAAACTCGCCGGCTTCGGCGTTCGCCTGGTTGTCTCGCGTCAGCTGCGATCTCCCCGCCACGTTGCGGCCCTGGACATCGATGTCCGCCTCGAGGGCGTAGCGGATCTGCTCGCCGCCGGCCCCATCGTTGTTCCTGCCGGTGAGGGCGATCTGGACGTGGACGCTACCGAGGGCAGCCGCGGACGCGGCGGCGGCAGTCACGATCTCGTGGGGGTCCGTCAGGATCGGCAGTCCCTCGGACGACTCACAGCCAGCGAAGCAGGCAGTCGCCACCGCTGCCACGACCACGGCGGCGAAACGGCCGCGGCCGGGGATCTTCATGCCTAGACGGCCCCGGCGTCGCGCAGCCCGCGGACTTCGGCCGTGCTGTAGCCAAGCTCGCGGAGAATCTCGTCGGTCTGCTCGCCGAGGAGCGGTGGTGGGGTTCGGACGCTCGCGGGGGTGGTGGACAGCTCGAACGGCGGCGTGACCTGGCGAATGCGACCGAGAACGGGATGATCCACCTCGATCGTCATCCCGCGTTCCCGCGCCCAGGCCGACCCGAACGCCTCGGGGATGTCGTTGATCGGACCGGCCGGGACGTCGGCGGCATCGAGGGCCGTCAGCCACTCCGCCGAGGTGCGCTCGGCGAGCCGCTCGCGGAGCGTCGCGACGAGCTCCCTGCGGTTGGCCACACGGTCGCCGTTCGTCGCGAACCGCGGCTCATCGGCGAGGGCCGGCAGGCCGAGGGCGCGGCAGAGCCGCGGCCACTGGCGCTCGCTCCCGGCAGCGATCGCGATCTCGCCGTCGGCCGTGGGGTACGTCTCGTACGGAACGATGTTCGGGTGGGCGTTTCCAAGCCGGCCCGGCGCCGCGCCGCCAACGAACGCGTTCTGTGCCTGGTTGACGAGGATCGCGAGGGTCGAGGCCAGGAGCGAGAGTTCCACGCGCTGACCCGCTGCCGATCCACGATCCCGTGCGGCAACGGCGGCGAGGACCGCGACGGCCCCCTGGAGCCCGGCGACGACGTCGGCGATCGCGACGCCGACCTTCGTCGGGCCGCCGCCGTCCTCGTCGGGCGCCCCGGTGATCGACATCAGGCCGGACACGGCTTGGATGACGAAGTCGTAGCCCGGCCGCTCCGAGTCGGGTCCCGTGGAGCCGTAGCCGGTGATCGCGAGATGAACGAGGGCCGGATTGATCGCCGCCAGTTCGTCATCGCCGAAGCCCAATCGGGCGAAGCCGCCGGCTCGGAAGTTCTCCACGACTACATCGGCGCCCACGAGGAGCCGCCGGAGAACGGCCGCGCCGTCGGGCTGCTTCAGGTCGAGCCGGATGCTCCGTTTGTTGCGGTTGACCGCGAGGTAGTACGCCGCCGTCCGAGTGCCGTCGGACTCGCTGCCGACCCACGGCGGGCCCCAGCCGCGCGTCGCATCGCCTTCCGGCGGCTCGACCTTGACGACGTCCGCCCCGAGGTCGGCCAGGAGCATCGTGCAGTAGGGACCCGCGAGGACCGTTGAGCAGTCGATGACGCGGAGGCCGGCGAGCGGGCCGGCCGGCTGACTGGACATTCGCCGATGGTAGCGGGCGTTGCCGCGCGGGTATGGTTCGGCCATGACGCCGCCTCGCCCGATCCTCCGCATCGGATGGGCCATCCACAAGGCGCTCTTCCGAGTGACTGGTGGGCGCGTTGGGGCCGAACGAGCAGGCGATGGGCTCGGGACGCTCTTCCTGACGTCGACCGGGCGGAGGAGTGGGAAGGCCCGGCGCAACGCGTTGTTCTACATCGAGGATGGCTCGGACTTCGTCGTCGTCGCGTCGAATGCCGGTGACGATGCCGACCCGAGCTGGTGGCACAACCTCCAGGCCGCGCCGGACGCGCGAAGTAATGATCGGGCCGCAGGCGATCCAGGTTCGCGCCCGCCGCGCATCGGAACGAGGAAATCGCGCGACTCTGGCCCCGACTGGTCAACGCGAATCCCAACTACGCGGCGTATCGCGAGAAGGCAGCCCGCGACATCCCCGTCGTCGTTCTTTCGCCTCGCTGATCGCTCGTTCGGCCGGTTCGGCCGGTCCCCGCTACGATCCACCCATGCCTGACTCCCGCCCCCTCACGTTGATGACCGTTCACGCCCATCCCGACGACGAGACGATCGGGACCGGCGGGACGATGGCCAAGGCGGTCCAGGCCGGCCACCGCGTCGTGCTCGTCACATGCACGCGCGGGGAGCTCGGGGAGATCGTCGTCCCCGACATGGACACGCCCGACAACCACCGACGCCTCGGCGAGATCCGGGCCGGCGAGCTCGAGTCGGCGATGGGCGTGCTCGGCGTGACCGAGTGGGAGAACCTCGGCTATCGGGACTCCGGGATGATGGACGATGCCGGCAACCGCGATCCACGGAGCTTCTGGCAGGCCGATCTCGACGAGGCCGCCCGCCGGCTGACGTGGCTCATCCGCCAGAACAAGCCGGACATCGTTACTACGTACAACGCATTCGGCGGCTACGGCCACCCCGACCACATCCGCGTCCACGACGTCGCGATCCGGGCAGTTCCGCGGGCCGGCGAGGCGGGTTGGTACCCGGAGCAACTCAAGGCCGGCCTAGAGCCCTGGGCGCCGGCAAAGTTCTACGAGCAGGCGACGCCAGAATCCGTCCGCCGGGCCATGAACGAGCGGCTCGCCGAGCTGGGTGTCGACAGCTTCTGGCTGCCGCCCAAGGACGGCACACCTGAGCAGATTGCCGAGTACGAGGAGCGGATCGCGAAGATGCTGGTCCCGGACGAGGCGATCACGACCTGGATCGACATCGCCGACGTCCTCGAGCTCAAGTGGGAGGCCATCCAGAAGCACGTGACCCAGATCAACATGGACTTCCCGTTCATGAAGCTCGGCCTCGACGGCTGGCGCGAGTTCTGGGGTCGGGAGACCTTCATCCTGCGCGAGTCGCGGGTCGAGAGCCGGCTGCCGGAGTCCGATCTCTTCGACGGGCTCAGCTGAGGAGTCCGGCGCGGCTCTCACGGCCAGCCCAAACTGGCCATATATTCGTCCCCAGACTGTTAGACCAACTGGGTGGGCCGATTTGTGGTTGCTCAACCTATTCGTTAGCCTCGATGGGCTAATTTCGGCCGTTCCGGGCCGACGGATTGGCTTTGAGATGCCCTAACAGTCTCCCGGCGAATATTTGGCCAGGTCCCGACCCGCGCCGCCGAGTGTTACGGGGGCTCTTAGGTTGACGTCGCAGCACGTGCCGCCAAATGCTGTCGCATGAGCATCTCGCGTAACGACCACTCAGCTCAGCAACTATGACCATGACGGCACGCGGCCTCGGAGTGCTGGCGGGCATCCTCTGGCTAATACTCGCCCTCCCGCTCTTGGCTCTGCCGTTCGTCGCCGTGGCGGCTGGATTCCCGCCCCCCATCTGGCTCCTGGCGATGCCATTCATTGCCCTGGGCATAGCGACCGCGCTGATCACGAGACCCGAGGCGCGACGCGGGTTGATCGGATCAGTGGGCCTTGGGTTGGTCTTCGCAATTCTCGCCGTGCTTGCATCGCGGCAATCAGGAGTCTTTCCGCCGGCCGAGCCGACGCTTGCGTACGGAGCAATCGCGGCTGCCGTTGCCTTGATCTCTGCGGCGGCCCTGGCCACTACCAGTCGAGAAGGCCCTTCGAGGCGTTGAAGATCTGGCCCATGACGACCCGGCCGTCGCCGGCTGGATCGAGGAAGTTCGGCTGGGCCTTGTCGAGGATGATGTGCGGCCGCATGCGGGCCTGGACGAGGTCGGCGCCGCGGAACGTGAGCTCCAGGGTGATCCCTTCCATCGTCGGCTCCGACCACGTCTGGTCGAAGACGAAGTTGCCGAGCGCGTACCAGATCGGCTTGCCGTCGTAGACCTCCATCGCCCCGGCCCAGTGGGCATGGTTGCCGATGACGAGATCGGCGCCGCCATCGATCGCCGCCCGGGCGAGCTCCTGCTGGCCCTTGAAGGGCGTCGGATCGTACTCGGTGCCCCAGTGCGGAAAGACGATGACCAGCGCGGCGCCGGCATCGCGCGCCTTCTGGACGTCCTGGGCGACGATCTCCGCGGAGAGCGACGCGCTTCCCGGTTTCTCGGCGCCGGCTCGATAGACCGGGGCGATCGTGTCGTAGCCGAGGATTCCGATCTTGATCCCGCCGGCCTCGAGGATCGTCGGCCGCCTGGCGGCGCGCGCGTTGCGGCCGGCGCCGCCGGAAGCGATTCCGAACTCGGCCAGGTTGTCGATCGTCTCGAGGATCCCCGTCCGCCCGGCGTCGCCGATGTGGTTGTTGGCGAGCGAGACCCAGTCGATGCCGGCATTGGCCAGGCCCTCGATCAGCGCCGGGTCGGCCGAAAAGGACGTCCCGGAGGTGTGGTAGCGGAACTTGTTCGGGGCGGGGTTCTCGAAGTTCGCGATCGCCAGGTCGGCGCCCGAGATGAGCTCGCGCATGGCGCCGCCATTGCCGGTCCGCTTGACCCTCGGCAGCTCCCAGCCGAACGATGAGCAGCAATAGCGCGAGGTGATGTCCGCGGTCCCGCCGTCGAACGGGAAGTCCACGCCCTTCTTGTTGATCTTGACCGTCTGGGCCACGCCGCGGTCGAGCATGATGTCGCCGCCCGCGACGAGGGTCCAGCTGCCGGCCGGGTCGAACACCTCCGCGGCGCCCGGCAGCTTGGCGGTCAGGCCCCACGCCTCGATCGTTTCGACCGCGCCGACACCGAACAGCTGCCGATCGCCCCAGCCGAGGGTGCGGACCGACGGATCCACAACGTCTGCCCTGAGGAACGCGAGGCGCTTGCGATTCGCCGCCAGGTCGGTCGCGAGCGTCGCGGCGTCCGGGGCGAGCACGAGCCGCTTCGCATCTGCTGGCCGCTCTGCCCCGACCGCCGCCAGGATCGCGTCCGCTTCGGACTCGACGAGCTCCAGCGCGTCGTACGTCTTGCTCGTCCCGGCGAGGACGGCGCTGACCTCCTCGCGCCCGGTTCGGTCGAGCTGCGTTCGGAAGTGGGTCACGGGGACGATCGGGACGTCGGCGATCGGCGTCGAGGTCGGGGTCGGCGGCGCGGTGGGCGCCACCGGCGACGCGGAAGCTGGCGGCACCGCCGCCGTCGCGCTGGCCCCTGCGCTCGGGCACCTGGCCGATCGGGGCCGCCGGACTCGGTGAAGGCGTCAGCGAACCGACGAGTCCACCGCCGACCGTCAGGACGATGGCCGCGGCAAGAACGGCCAGAACGGTGACGAGGGGGAGTCGCTTCACGGCGGCGATTGTGACAGCCGGTCACGGAGGACGCCCCGCGCAGCGCACGCAATTGCATTCGTCGCGGATGGGCGACGCTGGCAAGGCGCCGGGGAGCAGCGGAGCGAGCGGGCTTGAAGGCCCGTGAGCGAGGAGCGCAGCCGGCAACGCAGTCCAGCGTCGTTCAGCCGCGACAGCCGTCCCCCGCAGGCAAGTAATGAACGCCCCGTCCGGGCGGGCGGACGGGGCGTAGGGAGATTCGTAGATGGCGGACCCGACCGGATTCGAACCGGCGATCTCCAGCGTGACAGGCTGGCATGTTGGGCCGCTACACCACGGGTCCGTTGCAGCGACCGGGAGGATAGCACCTGAGCCGGGCGTTGTCGTGCCGGCGCGGCGGGCTTATCAGCGTGGCATCAGGAAGATCTGGTTGTCCGCGCCAAGGCTCCCAAGCTGTAAGGCCGGGCGGCCATCGACGGTGTCGTGGAACGTCAGCGAGGACTCCCAGGTGGCCGGGTTGCCGTCGGCATCGACACCGGGCTGCCCTGCCGCCATCAACCACCGACCATCGTCCGATATGCCGAGACTGCCGTACGCGGTCGCGGCCGCCCAGCGGTCGAGCAGGGCAAACTCTCGAGCGTCGAACACCCACACGCCGGTGCTCGCAAATTCGCGCCCGCCGTAACCTCGATCGGCCTGGATCGTGCCGAGCGCGAACAGCCGGCTGCCACCCGGTTCGGGGATCGCCTGCGGGGTGTTCCAGAGCCGGAGATCCGAACCAAACGTCGCCCACTTGGGCGGCTTGCGCGCGGGGCCGCCGCCCGGAGCCGCGCCGGATCCACCCGCCCACCCGGCCCCACGGCGGTCGCGTTCGGGTCGACTTCGAGTCGATCGGTCCGGCCCGTGTCGAGGTCGAGCCGTTGGAGGAGATGGGCGCTCGGCTGCCAAAGGTAGACGTGCCGATTTGCACGGTCGAGAATCGGATCGGCGAACCACGAGTCCATCGCCCATTGGATCTGGGATCGCCGCAGTTCCGACCCGTCAGTGCGCAGGATGACGGCGTCCAGTGCCGGCGTCGTCTGGTCGCTGCGCGGCCAGCAGACCGCGGCGATCTCGTCCGACGTCGTCCAGGCGACCCAGCCGCATTGGCGCAGGCGGTCGGCAGCGACGTCGGAGAAGGGCGTCAGGCCACCGGTCGCGAGTCCGCCACCACGCTGCTCGAGATCGATCGTCCAGACCCTCGGTGTCGAAGGACCCGGCGGTCCGGGCACCAAGGGGTAGGCGTCCACCCAGGCCCATACGAGCAACCGGCGGCCATCGGGCGACAACCGCACCTGCGGGCCTGACAGGTACGACTCGTTAGGGCCCTGGTCGGGCGGTGGCGTCGGGCCCGGGAGCGGCGCGACGCTCAAGCTGCCGAGATCGACGGCACCGGAGACCTCGCCAGTCTCTAGATCGACCGTCTCAACGGCCAGCGCCCAATCGTTGCCGCTCCGGGTCGCGCTCGTGAGGTACCCGGTTCTGCCGTCTGGCGCGATCTCGAGGTCAAACCGGCTGTAGAAGTCCGACTGGGGCGGGTTGGCGGTTGAGAGGTACTCCCCAACCGCCTGCCGCGCCGTCGTCTGCCCCGCGCCGTTGACCCGGCGAATCTCCACGGAGGTTGTCTCGCTACCGCTTCCTTGGACGCGGAGAAAGCAGACGCACCACCACCCATTGCCGTCGGCGGAGGCGAACACGGCGTCAGAGTCGAGGCGGAGCTCCATCCCCGGGCCGAGCTCACCGGTCGTCGGATCGACGAGGTGGAGCCCGTTGACGTCGATGGGAAATGGCGCGGTCGGGTGCTCGCCGTCGGCGATCGTGACTTCCGGAAGCGGCGTCGCCGGGACGGGCGACGGGAACAGGGCACGCGCCGTCGGCGAGGGGACCGGGGTCGGCGTCGGCCGGAGGAACGACAGGTCGACTTCCGGCCGCGACTCGAGCTTTGGCCCGATCCAGGCGATCGCGGGAATTGCCGCGGCAACGGCGAGGACGACGGCGAGCGGCAGGCGTCGGCGGCGGCCCGGTCGGCCCCCGCCAGCGGTGCCACCGATCCGCGTCGGGACGACCTCGAAGCTCTGCTGTCCCGGTTCCGCCATGCCGGAAACCTACACCGTGCCGGCCCGTGGGGTCCGGCCGGCTTGTGGCCTCGCTTCTATACTCGGCCGCATGTCCATGATCGATCTCCGCTCCGACACCGTGACGCTGCCGACCGCGGCGATGCGCCGGGCCATGGCCGAAGCCGAGGTCGGCGACGACGTGTGGGGCGAGGATCCGACCGTCAACTCGCTGGAGGAGCGGGCCGCGGAACTGCTCGGCAAAGAGGCCGGGCTCTTCGTGGCGTCCGGGACGATGGCGAACCTCGTGGCGCAGATGGCCCACCTCGCGCGCGGCCAGGAGATCATCGCCGGCGCCGATACGCATCTCGTCATCGACGAGGCGGCCGGCCACGCGGTCGTCGTCGGGGCGTCGGTCCGCCAGCTCCGCGACCGCGCCGACGGGACGCTGGCCCTCGACGAGATCGAGGAGGCATTCCGCAACCCGACCGACATCCACGAGCCGCCCACGGGCCTGATCGTCCTCGAGAACGCCCACAGCCACTCGATGAACCAGCCGCTGCCGCCGTCCTACCTCGCCGCGGTCGCGGCGATCGCCCGCCGTCATGGCGTGCCGCTCCACGTCGACGGGGCGCGGTTCTTCAACGCGTCGGTCGCTCTCGGCGTGTCGCCGCGCGAGCTGGCCGCGTCGGTGGACTCCGTCGCCTTCTGCCTCTCGAAGGGCCTCGCCTGCCCGGTCGGGTCGCTCGTCGTCGGCGACCGTGCGTTCGTCGCCCGCGCCCGGCGCGCACGGAAGCTGGTCGGCGGGGGAATGCGCCAGGCGGGCATCGTGGCCGCGGCCGGGCTCATTGCCCTCGCCGACGGTCCGGACGGGATGATCGACCGCCTCGAGGAGGATCACCGCAACGCGCGGCGGCTGGCGGAGGCGATGGCCGCAATGCCCGGCATCGTCAGCCCGGGCGGCATCGCCCAACCCGGCGACGGACCCCTGGACCCCGAGCGGGTCCGGACCAACTTCGTCCTGTTTCGAGTCGAGCGCGATCGGGGAGAGTTCCTCGAGGCCCTCCGTGCAGGCAACGTCCTGATGGTGGAATATCCCCATGGACAGGTCCGGGCCGTGACTCACCACGACATCACCGGATCGGACGTCGAGGCCACGATCTCGGCCGTCGGCTCCGCGCTCGAGTCGACGACCCGGCGATCTGCCACGGATCCCGTCGCCGCTGGGCACCTCCAGGGCGTCTGACGGACATCACGCGCGGGGGACGCGCGACGAAGGAGGAAACCCGTGCCCGACAACCTGGAGGACGTCGCCCTCTCCCGCCCTGAGCCGGCAGCGGACGCGGGGCCGCTCGATGACCGGCTCTACGACCTCGTCGAGGCCCGTTTCCGGCGGATCATCCGCGACAACCCGATCGCCGGGACGTTTTACGGCATCCACACGGAGGACGACCGGCTCGGCGATGGGTCGCGAGACGCGCTCCTGGGCGAGCTCGCCGCCGAGAAGGCCCATCTCGAGACGATCGAGGCGCTTGATCCTGCGGGCCTGTCCCCGACGGCCCAGTTCGAGCGCGATCTGGAGGCCCACAACGTCCGTCGCACGATCTTCGACACGGAGGTCGTCCGGACCTGGGAGCGCCGCTCGCTCGCCCTCGACATCGTCGGCGACGCGCTGTTCCTGATCTTTGCCCAGGACTTCGCGCCGCTGGCCGAACGGCTGAGCTCCATCGCGGGACGCCTCGAGGCCGCGCCTGCGTATCTCGACCAGGCGAAGACCCGGGCGACCGTGCCCCAGGTCCGGATCTGGCAGCGACTCGAGATCGAGTCGGCGGCGGACCTGCCGTCGTTCCTCGACGAGATCGTCGCGGCCGGGGCCGACCTGCCCGCCACCGACCGGCGGCGGCTGACCAGCGCGAGCACCGCCGCGCGGGCGGCTCTCGACGGCTACACCGATTGGCTGAAGGCGTCGCTGGACGGCGGAACCGACGACTGGGCGCTCGGTCGAGAGCGGTACGACCAGCTCGTCGAGCTCCGGGCGTTCGATGGACTGGACGCCGACGCGATCCTCGCCATCGGCGAGGAGCAGCTGGAGTCGAACCGCGCCGCGCGGGTCGCGGCCGCGCGCGAGATCGACCCGGACGCGGACGAGGCGACCGTCGTCGACCGGATCAAGAGCGACCATCCCGCAAGCTTCGAGGAAGCCCTCGACGCCTACCGCGACGTCATGGTCCGCGGTCGCCGCTACCTCGTCGAGAAGGGGATCGTCACCGTCCCGGACGACGAGCGGATCGACGTCATCCCGACCCCCGAGTACCTCCGCAACGTCATCCCGTTTGCGGCCTATTTCTCGCCGCCGAAGTTCGATCCGAACCCCAAGGGCATCTACATCGTCACGCCGTCCGTCGGCAACGACCCGAACGCCATGCGCGAGCACAACTTCAGCTCGATCAGCAACACCAGCATCCACGAGGCCTACCCCGGCCACCATCTCCAGCTCGCCGTTGCCAATCGCCACCCGAGCCTGACCCGGCTCCTCGCGGAGGCCCCGGAGTTTGTCGAGGGCTGGGGCATGTACTCCGAGCAGATGATGCGCGAGCAGGGCTTCGACGATGCCCCGAACTTCCGCCTCGCCCTGTACACGGACGCGATCTGGCGGGCGTGCCGCATCATCCTCGACGTCCGGATGCACCGCGGCGAGCTCAGCGTCGAGGAGGCCACCGACTTCCTCGTCGCGCAGACGAGCTTCGAGGGCGCGAACGCCCGGGCCGAGGTGAATCGCTACACCTACACGCCGACCTACCAGCTCTCCTACCTCCTGGGCAAGGTCCTGCTGCTCCAGCTCCGGGCCGACGAGCAGGAGCGCCTCGGGTCACGGTTCGACCTGCGGGCGTTCCATGACACCCTGTTCAATAGCGGCTCCCTGCCGATCAGCTTCCACCGTCGGCTGCTGCGGGAGACGATCCGGGCCGCCGAGGGCTCGGGCGGCGCCGGGGCGTCGCGGGCCGCCAGGGCCTGACCGCGGCGTGCAGATCATCCCCTCGATCGACATCGACCGCGGCCGCTCGCGGGTCGTCTTCTGGCCAGGCGCCTCGTCCGGGGTCGGCGCCCCGACGGATCGGCCCGACCGGATCGCCGAGCGATTCGTCGAACTCGGCGCGCGCGTCGTCCACGTCGTCGACTTCGACGGCGCCCGAACCGGCGCGCCCGGCAACCTCGAGGCGGTCGGAGCGATGGCGTCGCGCATCGCCGTCCCGATCCAGCTCGCCGGCGGCCTCGAGGGGCCGGATCAGATCCGCCTCGCCTTCGCCGCGGGCGCGACCCGGGTCGTCCTGGCGATGAACGTTGCCGAGGATCCGGGCCTGCTCGCCGATTGTCTCGGTGTCGCGGGCGACTGGCTGGCCGTCGGCCTGGACCCGCGGCCCGAGCGATTCGCCGCCTTCCCGTGGCGACGACCGACCGTCCCGACGTTCACGGAGATCGTCGATGAGCTCGCGTCGCGCGGTGTCAGCCGCTTTGTCCTCTCGCACGGAGGCTCGGAGCCGGACGGCGAACTGCTGGCCGGCCTGGCCAGGACGCACGACGCCGATTTTCTCGTTGCCGGCGGGGTGTCCGACCTCGACGGGATCCGTCGGCTGCGCGATATCGGCGTGACCGGCATCATTCTCGGACAGGCGCTCCTGTCCGGGGCCATCGACTACACCGCAGCCCTGGAGGCCGCCGCATGACCCGAACCATCCGCTCGCTCGCGCTATTTGCCCTGACCGCGACGCTTGCCGCCGCATGCAACGTCGGCGGCACGCCGGCGCCGGCGTCGAGTAGCCCATCGACGGCGCCGTCCCAGGCGGCCTCGTCCGGGCCGACCGGCACCTGCCCATCAGAGCAGCCACCGCCCCTCGCGGCCGGCGAGAAGCGCCTCGTGACGATCGCCACGGCGAAGGGCGAGATCGGGATCACGATCGAGGCGGACCTCTCGCCGATCGCGGCCGGCAACTTCGTCGCCCTCGCCGGGTGCGGCTACTACGACGGGGTCGTCTTCCATCGGGTGATCCCGGGGTTCGTGATCCAGGGCGGGGACCCGACCGGGACGGGAATGGGCGGACCCGGCTACACGATCAAGGATGAGGACGTGACGGCGACGTACAGCCGGGGCACCGTGGCGATGGCTCGGACGCCGGACCCGGATTCGGTCGGATCGCAGTTCTTCATCGTCCTTGACGACGAGGCCCGCGCGTCGCTTGCGGACCCGAAGACCAACAACTACCAGATCATCGGAACGGTGACCGGTGGAATGGAAGCCGTCGACGCCATCGCGGCGGCGGCCGACGGTGAGAATCCCAGCGATCCCGTCGTGATGGACAAGGTCACCGTCAGCACCCCGTAAGCCGACCCAGCGCCAGGAGGATCACATGACACGCGCCACCATCGCGACCGAAAAGGGCGACATCGAGGTCGATCTGTTCACGACCGACGCGCCCAAAGCGACCCAGAACTTCATCGACCTCGCGAAGAAGGGCTTCTACGACGACGTCATCTTCCATCGCGTCATTCCGGGCTTCGTCGCCCAGGGCGGCGACGGCCAGTACGGCAAGAAGGCGTCGCTCGAGGCGAGTCGCGTCGGGACCGGCGGGCCCGGCTACAAGTTCGAGGACGAGCCGGTCAAGGGCGACTACGTTCGAGGCTCACTGGCGATGGCCAACGCCGGCCCGAACACGAACGGCAGCCAGTTCTTCATCGTCCACCAGGACCTGACCGGCAAGCTGCCGAAGCAGTACACGCTGTTCGGGCTCGTCACGAAAGGCATGGAGATCGTCGACGAGATCGTCGGCGCACCGCGCAACGCGAAGGACCTGCCGAACGAGCCGGTGGCCATGACCGGCGTGACGATTCACGACGACTGATCGTGCTGGCGGGCGCGATTCGGCCTGTCAGGAACGTTAAGGAATTTACATCGCGTTATGCATCAAAACTCTTGGATTCTGGGCATGAACCCGGTAGGATGCTGCATGCGCTGTTAACGCAGCCACGCTGCCCCAGCGACAAGGTCATGGGTAGGTAGGGTCAGGGTAGTCGGTGCAGCCGACGTGATAGATGCCCTTGACGCGCGGCAGAAGCGTCCGTTTCGGCGGATACCTTCACCGGGACAGCATCGAGGCGGTTCCTTCGGGAGCCGCCTCGAACTTTGTCCCGATGTTTTTCGGCTCGCATGTCCCTTGGTTCTTTCGTGCTACTTGACGGTAGCCTCTTTCCGGCGTAGGTTATGTGCTATCCAGAGGTAGCCAGTAACCATCGAGTACCGGAAGGAGACCAACGTGGCCACGCTGAACATGGCGAAACGAGTCGAGCCTCGATTGGGCGTCCTCGCACTTCGCTTCGTTGTAGTTGGACTGACGCTCGCGACCGCGGCGATCCACGCGTCGCTCGGCGGCATGCTGTTCCTGGCGAACGCCGTCGGCTATACGACGCTCGCCGTGGCGATGATCGCGCCCGGCCCGATCGGCCGCGTCCGCTGGCTTGTCCGCCTCGCGCTCCTCGGGTTCACGGCCGCGACCATCGGCGGCTGGGTGCTGTTCGGGGCGCGCTTTCCGCTTGCCTACCTCGACAAGGCAATCGAAGTCGCGCTGATCGGCGCGGTTGCCCTCGAGATCTGGCGCTCCGACGGCGGCCCGATCGGCGTCGTCCGCCAGGTGCGACGTCTCGTCGCGCGAGTCGCTGGCATGCAGGTCGCCAGGGGTCCGCGGTGACCGCGAGCGATCGGGCGCCGCGGCCACCCTTCTCATCGCCGTCGTGCTTGCTCGTGGCCTGCACGAGCGCGACCGGCGCCGGCGGCTCACCGCCGCCGGCGCCATCGGGCGGGGCGGTCATAACGGCCCAAGGCATTGCCTTCGACCGCCAGGAGCTCGCCGTGCCGGCCGGCCGCCCGTTCCAGCTTCTCTTCGAGAATCGGGAGTCGGCGCCCCACAACGTCACGATCCATGACGAGGCCGTCGACCAGCCGCTGTTCGTCGGCGAGGTCTTCGGCGGGCCCGGGTCACGGACCTACGATGTGCCGCCGATCCCGGCCGGCACGTATCGGTTCCGCTGCGACGTCCACCCCGAGATGGCCGGGACGGTGACCGCCCGCTGAGGCACGAGATGCCCCGGTGCGCAGCGGCACCACATTCACCGGCAAACACCGCAGGAATACCGCGCATCGCGCCATGGCGCGGGCCTATTCTGTGCGCCTATTGCCAGCCCGCGGCTCCGGTCAAGATTCAGGCGGGCCGAGAGTCGCACAGAACTGGCGCTGGTCCGCCGTTGGGAGTTGGCGGACGCAGGGGAGCGGGGGCGATCGCCCCCGAAGAAGGAGGGTGCCGGATGGCTGCACGGGCCGGTTCGCGGCGTGTCTTCGCGTTCCTCGCAGGAGTGATGCTCTTGGCATCGACCGCCTCCAGCGCGGTCGGTCAGAGCCCCCCGACGCAAGTCGCTTCACGGCAACGCCTCTCGAGCCGACAGGGACGATCGTCGGCGACTTCTCAAAGGCCGTCGTGCGCGGTGGCAACGTCGGCGTGATCGTCAAGCTGACGGATGCGTCCGTCGCCTCGTATCGCGGCGGCGTCAACAACATGAAGGCGACGAACCCCGCGGCGCGGGGTGCCAAGACGCTCGACCTCAAGTCGAAGGATCTGACCACCTACCGCAACTACCTCAAAGGCAAGCAGGACGCGTTCTCGGCGCGACTGGCCGGCGTCAAGGGCGCCAAGGTCACGGGTAACTTCGACCTCGTTCTCAACGCCGTCTCGGCGGTCGTCCCGTCGTCCGAGCTTGCGACGATCGCAAACATGCCCGGCGTTGCGACCATCTACCCGGACTCGTTGCTGAAGCTCGAGACCGACGTCAGCCCGCAGTTCATCGGGGCACCGACGGTCTGGTCATCGCTCGGCGGCCAGCAGAGCGCCGGCGAAGGCGTCATCGTCGGCGTCCTCGACACGGGCATCTGGCCCGAGCACGCCTCCTATTCGGATCCCGATCCGTCGGGTAAGCCGTATGCGGCGCCGCCCGCAGCGCCGGATGGCTCACGTGCCTGCGAGTTCACCGGCGGCGCGAACCCGGGGCCGGCCTTCACCTGCAACAACAAGCTCATCGGCGCCGATCGCCGGTTCATGGCTACCTATGACGCAGTCATCGGTCTGCTCCCGGGCGAGTTCACGACCGCTCGGGACGACAATGGCCACGGCACCCATACATCGTCCACCGCGGCCGGCAACGGCGGCGTCGCGGCCACGATCTTCGGGAGTCGGCCGCGGCACCATCTCGGGCATCGCGCCGCGCGCCCACGTCGAGATGTTCAAGGTCTGCGGCGATCGAGGGCTGCTTCGGCTCCGACTCGGTCGGCGGCCGTCCAGGCCGCGATCGGCGACGGCGTCAACGTCATCAACTTCTCGATCAGCGGCGGCGCCAACCCGTACTCCGATGCGGTCGAGCTCGCCTTCCTCGATGCCTACAACGCGGGCGTCTTCGTGGCCGCGTCGGCCGGCAACTCCGGTCCCGGCGCCGAGACCACCGACCACCGCGGGCCGTGGGTCACCACCGTCGCGCCAGCACGACGAACGCGAGCGTTCGTCAACAGCGTCAACGTGACCGGCCGCCGGCGGCGCGACGCTGTCGCTTCCCGGCGTCTCGCTGACCGCGGGCGTCGGCCCGGCTCCCATCGTCGTCGCAACTGGCGACGGCCTCTGCTCGACGCCGGCCGCGGCCAGGCACGTTCACCGGACAAGATCGTCGTCTGCAAGCGCGGCAATCCGGCGGGTCGCGCGGAGAAGGGCTTCAACGTCCTCCAGGGCGGCGCGGTCGGCATGGTCCTGTACAACAGCACGGCCGGCCAGACCGACCAGGAGACCGATAACCACTGGCTGCCGGCCAGCCACATCCAGTTCAGCGCAGGGCACGGCCCTGCTGGCGCTTCATCGCCAGCCACACCGGCGTCGATGGCGACGCATGACGGCGGGCGTCAAGGGCGCCGCGCAGGGCGACGTCATGGCGTCGTTCAGCTCGCGCGGTGGCCCGCGGCAGACCGCTCGGCGTCAGCAAGCCTGACATCACCGCGCCGGGCGTTCAGATCCTCGCCGGCGCACTCGCCCGCAGCACGTCGGACCGCCGCGGCGTGGCGGGCCCACAGGGCGAGCTCTTCCAGGCGATCGCCGGCACCTCCATGTCGAGCCCGCACATCGCCGGCTCGGCAGCCCTGATCAAGGACCTCCACCCGACGTGGACGCCCGGCCAGATCAAGTCCGCCCTGATGACGACGGCGAAGACCGCCGGCCTCGTCAAGGAGGACGGGACGACCCCGTTCGACGCGTTCGACGCCGGCTCCGGCCGCGTCGACCTGAACGTCGCCGGATCGCCCGGCCTGACGTTCGATGCCACGGGCGCGCAGTACCTCGACCTTCCAGAGCGAGCTGTACAAGGCGAACTATCCGAGCATCTACCACCCGAACATGCCGGGCATCGTGACCGTCTCGCGGACGGCCCACAGCGTGCTCACGAGCTCTTCGACGTGGAAGCTCACGACGTCGAGCCCGAGTGACTTCAAGATCAGCGTGCCGAAGTCCTTCACGGTCGGGCCCAACGGCAGACGCCACCTTCAACGTCACGATGGACGCCAGTGCGGTCCCGCTCGGCCAGACGCGCTTCGGCACGATCACGCTGAAGCAGTCGAAGGGCGGAAACCGCGTCCTTCACATGCCGGTCACGATCGTCCGGCGCCAGGCGCGCGGTGACCTTCACCAAGGCCTGCGACCCGACGGCGCTGCAAGTCGGTGACACGACGTCGTGCACGCTCACGGCGACGAACCCGACGTTCTCGCCCGTCACGTACTCGATCAAGGACAAGCTGCCCTCGAAGCTCAAGCTCATCGCGTCGAGCGTCGTCAACGGCACCGTCAGCGGCAAGGACACCGTCCTCTCGAGCGGCACCATCCCGGCATCGCAGGCGTCAACCGTCGCGATCGCCCCAGGTTCGTCACCGGCCGGCGGCTATCTGCCGTTGTCGGCGTTCGGTATCCCGCCGATCGGCGGTGTCGGCGACGACACGATCACGAATTTCAACGTCCCGCCCTTCTCGTTCGCCGGTGAGACCTGGGCTCAGGTCGGGGTCTCGAGCAACGGCTACCTCGTCGTCGGCGGAGCGCAGCGGGCCGGACAACTCCATCAACAACCAGAACTTCCCGAACCCGACCCGGCCGAACAACACGCTGGCCGCCTTCTGGACCGACCTCAACCCGGCGGCCGCCGGGGCGGTCCGGATCGGATCGCTGACCGACGGCTCGGACACGTGGCTCGTCGTCGACTGGGAAGGCGTCCGCGAGTTCAGCACCGCCGGGAACCTCCACTCATTCCAGATCTGGATCGGCATCAATGGCGATGCGAATCCCGGCGAGGACATCTCGTACGCCTACGGACACCAACAACGGCAACGGGGACGGCGGATTCCCGTCCGTCGGCGCCGAGAACAAGTTCGGCAACAGCGGCCAGAACACCTACTTCAACGGGACCGGGACCCTCCCGGCAAACGGCACCCAGCTGCGCGTCACTACCACGCCCGGAACGGTGAGCTCGATCACGGTGGAGTTCGATGCGAGAGCCGGCGATGGCACCGGCTCCTGGACCAACTGCGCGAGCCTGACGAGCAACGGGTTCACCGGAACGAGCATCGCCTGCGCAAGCGGCACAATCACGCCGTAGCGTCTTTGACCGGCCGGACCCCGGCCGGCTCCCAACAGACCTCGACAGGGGCGGCACCGCCGCCCCTGTCGGCATGTTCAGCGCCTTGGATCAGCGCCGCACGAGGCGCCCCAGCGCCCGAAGAACGATGGCCGCCGTGATCCCCGATGCGAGGAGGAACAGCGGACTCGGGTAGGGCGAAACAATCGGCCGGAAGACGGCTCCAGCAGGGCCGATCTCGATATAGCCGACCGGATCGCCGGCGGCACCACCGCCTCCGCCCAGGCCGGACCCGGTCGGGCCCGCTGCCTCGCCGCCTTGTCCTTCCCCGCCGCCGAAACCCCACCGCACGCGGGCCACCGGGATGACGGTGATGTCACCTCGTTCGATTGGCTCGCCGAAGACCGCCGTGACGCTCGCCCGGGCGCCGATCCGCTCGGCGAGCCACTCCAGGAAGCGCCCGGCTGAGCCTTCCTCGGCGACCCGCCGCGCCTCCTCCATCGCTTCCGCTTGTGTCGCCGTCATCTATCAACCTCCGAAACGGATCGCGGTCGCCAGTGCAGGGCGCCCGTAAACAGGAAAGGATGACGGGGAAACGAATTCGGCGGGTCCGACCGCCGACCGGACTGCAGAGGCGCTCGGGTCGGTCAGGCTGCTCTCGGCAACGGCCGACCAACGTCGATCGTGGCGATGACGACGCCGGCCGATGCCGTCGACTCGCGGACCGGCCGGCCGATCGAGGCGATGAGCCCGAGGACCGCGGTGTTGGTCGACAGCATCGACGCGTTGAGAAGGGTGATCCCGTGGGCCCTTGCCCAGTCCAGCGCCGCGAAGAGGAGCGCCCGACCGATGCCGCGGGCCTGCCAATCGTCCGCGACGGCGACGGCCATCTCGAGGCCGGAGTCAGCGGGCTCGAGGCACAGGTGGCCGACGATTCCTGGGTGCCCAGGCAGCGCGTCCGTCGGCTCGGCGACGAATCCCTCACGGTGCTCGTGGTCCGGACCGCACAGGAGGCTGGCTGCCTCGTCGCCAATGCCACGGCTCACCGCGTGGAAGCGCGCGAGCCGGCTCTCGGCGGAGAGCCCGGCATAGAACCGCGAGAGCTCACGCCAGTCGTCCGGTCGAATCGGTCGGATGCGGATGTTGGCCGTTGAGGGGGCCCGGCTGATCATGGGCACAGCGTCGGGCTCCGCCGTCGGCCTACCAAGATGCCGAACGTCACCGTCGGAGGGGCCATCAAGACCGATGGCCCGGATCCCTAGTGCGACGCGTCAGCCAGGATGGCGGCGCGGGCCTCCAGGTAGCGCTGTTCCGGGACGCTGGTCGTGAGCCGGGCCGCGGTCCGGTAGCTGGCAAGGGCTGCCACCGCATCACCGGCCATTTCCAGGAGATGCGCCCGGACCGCCTCGAGCCGGTGGTGGCCGGCGATCCGCTCGTCGGCGTCGAGGGTGGCAAGCAGATCGAGGCCGGCCTCCGGGCCGTGGACCATCGCGACGGCGACCGCCTGGTTCAGCGTGACCATCGGGTTCGGTGCGATGTCCGCGAGCAGCTCGTACAGGACGACGATCTGGCGCCAGTCCGTGTCCTCCGCCCGGGCCGCTTCGTCGTGGATCGCGGCAATCGCCGCCTGCACCTGATACGGGCCGAGCGGCGCCCGGGCCAGGGTGTCGGTGACGAGCGCCACGCCCTCCCGGATGACGGCGTGATTCCAACGCCGGCGGTCCTGTTCGGCGAGCGGGATCAGTCGGCCGTCGGGCTCGGTCCGGGCCGAACGGCGGGCGTCGGTCAGCAACATGAGCGCGAGCAACCCCGCGACCTCGCCTTCGTCGGGGAGGAGTCGGCGGAGGTCGCGGGCAAGACGGATCGCCTCGGTCGTCAGGTCGGTGCGTTGGAGGTCCGGACCGGAGCTTGCCGTGTAGCCCTCGTTGAAGATCAGGTACAGGACATGCAGGACGACCCGCAACCGCTCCGCCCGCTCGTCCTCCGGTGGCATCGAAAATCGGCCGCCGGCAGACTTGATGGTTTGCTTCGCGCGGCTGATCCGTTGGGCCATCGTTGCCTCGGGGACGAGGAACGCCCGGGCGATCTGCGCGGTCGTCAGGCCACCCACGGCGCGCAGCGTGAGCGCGACCTGAGAGGCCGGTGAGAGCGCCGGATGGCAGCACAGGAACAGGAGCGTCAGCGTGTCATCCTCGTCCGCCGCCTGATCCGCCTCGGGCGACAGGGCCCGCAGCGCCTCGGGCGGGAGCAGGGCCGCTGCCTTCGCCTCGCGCTGGCGCCGCGCCGAATCGCCGCGGATCTCGTCGGTCAGGCGGCGGGCCGCCACGGTGATCAGCCAGCCCCGGGGGTTGTCCGGCAGGCCCTCCTCGGGCCACTGGAGCGCGGCGGCCAGGAGCGCCTCCTGAACCGCGTCCTCGCAGTCGCCGAACTGGCCGTAGCGCCTGATCAGCGCGCCGAGGACCTGCGGCGCGAGCTCCCGAAGCAGGCCCTCGACGCCCTGGAGCGCTGTCACATCTCGAGGCCGGAGAGGTCCATCAGCGGCCGAACTTCCACGGTGTCGAATTCCGCCGACCGGAGCGCTTACTTCGATGGCGCGCTCGATGCTCTCGACGTCGAGGGCCCAGACGCCGGCCAACTGCTCCTTGGCCTCGCTGAAGGGGCCATCCGTCACTACCGGGACGCCGTCGCGGAGCCGGACGGTCTTGGTGTTGCTCGGGCGGGCGAGGCCGTCGACGCGCAGCAATTCGCCCGACTCCGTGAGCTCCTTGATCAGCCTGTTGTGGATCCCCATCACCCGATCGCGTTCGGTCGCGGGCAGGGTGTCCCAGGTGGCCGGGTTGCTGTAGATCAGCACGACGTACTTCATGAAGGGCGCTCCACGTGTTCAGGTGCTTGGTTCCCGCATGGGTCCCGCTCATCTGAAACGTCGGAGCGGAGGGGCGGGCTTCGACATCGTAGCCCGGCCCGATGTCGAGAAGTCGCGGCCTGCTCCGACCTGACAGTGAACGGCCCCGAAATTCGGGCGGGCCGGCCGAACCAGGATGAGGCTTGAGGAGAACCAAATGAGGAAGATCGTCGCGGGGCTGTTCGTTTCGCTGGATGGCGTATTCGAGGCCCCCGAAACGTGGCATTTCCCGTACTTCAACGACGAGATGGGCGAGACCATCGCCTCCCAGATGGCCGCCGCCGACACGATGCTGCTCGGGCGTCGGACGTACGAGGAGTTCGCCGCGTACTGGGCCGACAAGGGGAGTGACGTCGAACTGGCGGACCAGATCAACAACACCCCCAAGCTGGTCGCTTCCACGACGCTTGACGACCGTCGACTGGCGGAACTCGAGCCTCATCGAGGGCGACGTCGCGGAGCATCTTCGTCGGCTCAAGCAGGAGCCCGGCAAGGACATCTCGATCACCGGCAGCGCCACCCTCGTGCGGTCACTGCTGCGCGACGGGGTCCTCGACGAGCTCCGGCTTCTCGTCCACCCGATCGTGGTTGGCAGCGGCAAGCGCCTCTTCGACGCCAGCGCAGACCGCGTGCCGCTGAAGCTCGTGGAATCGCGGACGTTCAGCGACGGGCGTGCTCTACCTGACCTACGCGCCTGAGCGATGATCAGTCACCGCATCAGCAACGGAGGTCATGAGATGCGCTTCCACACGACGATCCTGCAGGGCGACAAGACCGCCACCGGCATCCACATTCCGGACGAGGTGGTCGAAGCCCTCGGGGCGGGCAAGCGCCCGCCGATCACGGTCACGATCAACGGCTTCACGTACCGCAGCACCGTCGCGGTCATGGGCGGCCAGTACATGGTCGGGGTCAGCGCGGAGAATCGGGCCGGCGCCGGTGTCGCGGGCGGCGACGAGGTCGACGTCGACATCGAGCTCGACACGGCCCCGCGGGAGGTGGCCGTGCCGCCCGACTTCGCCCAGGCGCTCGACGCCGAACCGGCAGCCCGCCGCACGTTCGACGGCCTGTCGAACAGCAACAAGGGCTGGCATGTCTACCAGATCGAGGGCGCCAAGACCGACGAGACGCGCCAGCGCCGTATCGCCAAGTCGATCGAAGCACTCCGCGAGGGCCGCGTCCGCTGACGATGTCGAGAACGCCGCGCCAGCTCCGACCTACGGATAAGAGGTGCCCACGGAAGGCACCGAGAAGGAGATCCTGATGGACACGGTTACTTCCAAGGACGGCACCACGATCGCCTTCGATCGGCTCGGCGAAGGGCCGGCGGTCATCCTCGTCAGCGGCGGCTCGGTCGACCGATCGTCGAACGCGGGCCTGGCGGAGGTCCTCGCGAAGGACTTCACCGTCTACAACTACGACCGCCGCGGCAGAGGCCCGAGCGGCGACACGCCAGCCCTACGCGGTCCAGCGTGAAGTCGAGGACATCGAGGCCGTCATCGGCGCGGCGGGCGGCGCGGCCTCCCTGTACGGCTCGTCATCGGGTGCTGCGCTCGCGTTCGAGGCGGCTGCCAGTGGCCTGCCGATCACGAAGCTCGCGCTCTGGGAACCGCCCTACATCATCGACGAGGCCGCCCGGCCGCCGGCCGACACAGCGTCGATCTACCGCGATTTCGTTGCCAAGGGCGATCGCGGCGGCGCGGTCGAGTACTTCATGGCGAAGGTCGTCGGGATGCCGCCGGAGTTCGTCGCCGGAGCCCGATCCCAGCCGTGGTGGGCCTGGACCGAGGGACTCGCCCACACCCTCGCCTACGACGCCGAGATCATGGCCGACTACTCGTTGCCGACCGCGAAGGCCGCGAAGGTGACCGTTCCGACGGTCGTCATCGACGGCGGAGCGAGCTTCGGGTTCATGGGCCAGACGGCCGACGCCCTGGCGAAGGCTATCCCGAATGGCGAGCGCCGGACGCTGGCGGGCCAGGAGCACAACGTCGACCCGAACGTCCTCGCGCCGGCGCTCAAGGAGTTCTTCGCGAGCTGACCCGGGCTCCTCGGCTGACCCAGACATTCACGCGCCGGCGGCCAGGTGGCCGCCGGCGCATCCGCTTGTCCTGCGTGCGACGTCAGTCGACCGGCAGGAAATAGTGCTTGTTGAGGTACTGCGCGACCTTCTTCCCGAGCCAGGCGCCCTGGACGTCGGCGCTCCGGAAGTGGTAGCCATTGAGGATGCGGCCTTCGACAGTGTCACGGATCACGCCCGTGAACCGGGTGTAGTTCCGGGTCGACCCTGGCACGCCCACTGGGTTCCCCACGAGCGCGTTCGCCGGCACACCTGGACTCGTGAGCGAGAAGGTCATCTTGTCCGTCCCGAAGTAGAGTCGGACGCTGTGCCAGAACCCGGCCGTGTAGCAGTTGTAGCCCGACGGCATATCCGGGTAGCCCGGCGTAGCGAAGAGCGACAGCCAGTCCCCATCCGGCGAGGTCAGCGGGTTGCCATCGTTGAGCGCCTCGCGGATCGCCGTTTGCGGCCGCCAGGTCAGCAAGGACCTCTTGTTGGCCCAGCAGCCGATCAGGGCGTCGGCTGATCCCATGCTCGTCTTGACGAACAGGAGTGCCTGTTCGGTCGTCGACAAGCCCTTGGCTCCTGCGATTTCGCGGAGCCCGCGGTTAAAGAACACCAGCGGATTGGCCGTTGCGAAGCCGGCGAGCAGGGTCTGGGCCGGCGTCCGGCTCGATCCCGACTGCGCACCCAGCGCCTTGACCTCGTTGAATTCCGCGGCGTATTCCGGGCTCGTGATGGCGGGCAGGTTGCCAGTGCGCGACTGGCGGGGCCTCGTCATCGTTAGCGGCGTAACGGTCGCGAACTGGCCGAACACGTTTGTGTTGGCAGGTGCCACCAACCGCCACTTGCCGACATCGTTGCTGGTGGGGAACGATTCGACGTCGAAGCGACCATCGGTGCTCCGGTCGAGGAGCATCGCGGCAGCGGCCTGGGCGCCGATCAGGTGTCCCGGCTGTCTTGGCCGGCCCCGCGTCGATCATTGCGAGCGACGCCGTGAGCATGTCGTCGATCCTCTTCTTACCGCTGGCAGCGACGCTGGAGTGATGCCGACCAGGACGTCATGTGCCGCTTGGGCGACCGCGGCTGCCTTCGATGCGGACGCTGGTGCGGACAGTCCGTCGAGATACGGCTGGTGGCCGCCATCGATGGCATTGACCGCGTCATAGATCGCGCCGTGGCCCCCGGTGGTTCAACTTCGCAATGCGCCCGTCGCGCGGCCATCTCAATGAGCCCCGTGTCATCAAAGATGCCGGCCGGCACCGTTGGGTTTGCTCCACGGGCCGCGAATCCGCGCGCCGACTCAGTCGGCCTTGGCGAGCTCCGTGGCCGCGGACTGGACGGCAGCGACGATCCCGACATAGCCGGTGCAGCGGCAGAGGTTGCCCGACAGGCCGGCTCGGATCTCGTCCTCGGTCGGATCGGGGTTGCCCTTCAGGAGAGAGGCCGCGCTGATCAGCATGCCCGGCGTACAGAAGCCGCACTGGACGCCGCCATGCTCGAGGAACGCTCGCTGGAGCGGATGAAGCTCCGTTCCCGACGCCAGCCCCTCGACGGTCGTCACCTCGCGGCCGTCCGCCTGGAGCGCCAGGAACGAGCACGAGTTCACCGGCCGGCCGTCGAGCAGGACCATGCAGGCGCCGCACTCGGAATCGTCGCAGCCCTCCTTGCTCCCGGTCAGACCGAGCTCGCCGCGCAGGACCGAGAGCAGGGTTCGGCCGGCTTCGATTTCGACGGCGAAGCTCGTCCCGTTGACCTGGAGCGTGGCAGGATGGCGCACGGTCACTCGACTCCGAACAGGCTGGCGCTGGCCGGGATCGGCACGGTCTCGCCGCGGGCCCGGGCGATCGCGCCCGTGATGGCTCGCCGCACGACCACGGCTGCCATCGCCCGGCGATAGTCGAGCGATGCCCGGACGTCCGAGATCGGGGCAGCGGCCTCGGCGGCGAGGCGGCCGGCCTCGGCTGCGGCTACGGGCCCGCCGTCAGTGCCGACGAGCGCGGACTCGGCCGCGGCCACGCGGCGGACCGTCGGCGCGAGCGCGGTGATGGCGATCCGCGCGTCCCGGACGACATCGCCGTCGAGGCGCACGACCGCCGTGGCGCCGACCACCGCGATCTCCATCTGCCGGCGGAACTCGAGCCGGACATAGCAGCTCCCTGCGTCCGCGAGCTCCGGCAGCTCGACGGCGACGATGAGCTCGCCCGCCGCGAGGCTGGTCCGGCCGGGACCCGTGAACAGGTCCGCGAGCGCGATCCGGCGTTCGCCCGACGTCGAGCGCAGCTCCACGAGCGCATCGAAACAGAGCAACGGTCCGCTCGTCTCGGCGGCCGGCGACGCGTTCGCCAGGTTCCCACCGAGCGTCCCGATGTGGCGCGTGGCGGGCGACCCGACGATCGACGCGGCGTCGGCGATCGCCGTCCAGCGGCCGCGGACCGCCGGATGAGCGGCGAGGTCGGCGTGGCTCGTCGTCGCCCCGATCCGCAGCCCGGCCGGCGTCTCGGCGATCCCGCGCAGCTCCGCGATCCGGTCGAGGGCGACGAGGTCCTCCGGCAGCGACCACTTGCCCTGCCGGGTGCCTACCACGAGATCGGTCCCGCCGGCGACCGGCCGGTGTCCGGCAGCCGTGGCCGTCAGGGCGTCGGCCAATGCCGTTGGCGCGGAGAACCGACCGCCCAACTCAGGCCTCGCCGTTCTTCGTCGCGATGGCGCTCCAGACTCGCTCGGGGGTCATCGGCAAGTCGTTGACCCGGACGCCGACCGCGCGGGCAATGGCGTTCGCGATTGCGCCGGGCGTCGGGACGCACGGCGGCTCGGCGATGCCCTTCAGGCCCTTCGGGACCGGCGTTCGGCGATGGGGCATCGACGAAGTCGACGTGGATGGTCGGGATATCGGCCACCGTCTGGAGCTTGTAGTCGAGGAGATAGGCGTTGCGCTGCCGGCCGTCGTCGGTGAGCTGGACGCCCTCGGTGAGCGCCTGGCCGATGCCCATCGCCACCCCGCCCTGGATCTGGCCGGCCGCCCCGATCGGGTTGATCACGACACCCAATTCGTGGGACGCGGCGACCTCGAGGACCCGGACGACGCCGGTGTCGCGGTCGACCTTGACCCGGATGGCGTGGGTGAAGAACGTCGGCGCCGCGAACGACTCGCCGCCCAGGCGGCCGACGCAGCTCCCGCTATCGACGGCCGGCGTCGGCGGCGGCTCGCCCGAGCCCTTGCCGAGGAGCAGGCCCGGCATCGGCCGCCTGCGACGCGAGATCGGCGATCGAGACCGACGAGGTGGTGCTGCCCTTGACCCGGGCCGTGCCGTCGACGAGCTCGAGGTCGGCCCGGTTGGCCTCCAGGAGGTCGGCCGCGAGGTCGAGGAGTTGCTCGCGGACCTCGGTCGCCGCGGCGATGACCGCCCGGCCGTTGTTGAACGTCGTCTGGGATCCGCTTGCGCCGCCGTCGTACGGCCCGGCGTCGGTGTCCTGGTACAGGATCCGGAACTCGTCCGGGCGCATGCCGAGGACTTCGGCGGCGAGGAGCGGCAGGGCCATGACGGCGCCGGTGCCGCACTCCTGGGCGCCGGTGACGATGGTGCCGGTGCCGTCGGCGTTGATCCTGATGTGCGCGCCAGACGGGCCGGGGAAGGACGGCCACCAGCCGGTGGCGATGCCGATCGCCTCGCCGTCCGGCAGCGGCTTGCCCCAGCCGATCGCGGCGGCGGCATTCTCCAGCGTCTCGAGGGCGCCGATCCGCTCGAAGACCTGGCCGGTCGGCCCCGCGTCGCCCTCGCGGACGAGGTTGCGGCGCCGGAACTCGACGGGGTCGAGGCCGAGCCGCTCCGCGACGACGTCGTGGTGCTGCTCGACGGCCCAGCAGGTCGTCGGCCCGGTGGGCGCGCGAACGGAGCCCGACGGCTGGGTGTTCGTGTAGACCACATCAACCGAGACGTCGACGTTCGGGACCCGGTACGGCCCGACAGCGAACATGCCGGCCATCTGGCCGAGATAGGGCTCGTCCATGCTGTAGGCGCCGTTATCGATGATCAGGTGCCCGCGACGGGCCACGATGGTGCCGTCCCGGCGGACGCCTGTCTCGAGTTCCATGATCATCCGCTCGCGGCGGTGGTCGGGCAGCAGGAACTCCTCGCGCCGAGAGAAGACGACCTTGACCGGCCGACCAGCGGCCCGCGCCAGGGCGGCCACGTGCGGCTCGAAGCCGACCTCGCACTTGGCGCCGAAGCCGCCGCCGAGGTGGGGCACGATCACCCGAATGCGGTTCTGTGGCAGGCCGAGCGTCTCGGCTACCCCTGCTCTGGCCGCGAACGGGACCTGCGTCGACGACCAGATCGTGACGTGGTCGCCCTGCCACTCGGCGAGGATCGCCCGCGGCTCGATCGGGACCGCGTGGGAGCCGTCGGCGACGTAGCGGTCCTTGACGACGATGTCAGCCTCGGCCATGCCGGCCGCCGCGTCACCTTTGACGATCGTCGAGTGCGAGGCAACGTTCCGGTCGCGGACGACGTTCTCATCGACCTCATACGACGCCCACTCCTCGTGGACGAGTGGACCGTCCGGGCTGATGGCCGCCTCGAGATCCGTCACCGTCGGGAGAGGCTCGAGATCGACCTCGATCATCGCCGCGGCGCGGGCGGCGATCTCCGGCGTGGCGGCCGCGACCGCCGCGATGAGCTCACCTTCCCAGCGCACGACGTCTCGGGCGAAGAGCGTGCGGTCCATCACGAACGCCCCGTATCGGACCTCAGGCACGTCCGCGGCCGTGATGACGGCGTGGACGCCCGGGAGGGCTCGAGCGGCCGTCGCGTCGACGCGGCGGATGCGGGCGTGCGAGACGGCGGACATCCGGAACGCGCCATGGAGCATCCCCGTCACGGTCAGGTCCGCGGCATAGCGTCCGCTGCCCGTGACTTTGTCGCGACCGTCCTGACGGATGAGTTTCGGGGCGGCAGGGAGCGGGGTCGCGGTGGACGTCATCGACTGAGGTTAGCGCAAGACCGGGTCCGCCAGACCTCGCGTTGCGTGCCGTGCCCTCGGCGGTCCGACTACACTTCGAGCACGATGCCGGCAGGCGGCGGCCGCCTTGCCCTGAGCCAGTCGGAAGATGCTCGACGCGGCGGGGCTGAGCGTCGGCGACGAAGGCGACTTCGAGATCGCGCGGATCGAGGCGTAGGCCCAGCCGACGCGGGACGAGCCGGCGACTGGCGCTGCCATGGCATTGGCGATCTACAGGTACCGGCCGACGGCCATCGTCAGGCCAGCGAGGAAGATCAGCGGCAGGTCGATCCGATTGGCGAGCCGCATCCGCCGGTCGGCTCGAGCGAGACGTTCGAGGTGGGCGGCGCTCGGCGCGCCGCCGCTCGCGGCGAGCTCCTTCTGCACGGCGGCCTGGTCGGCGACGCTCGGTCCGATGAGGATCATCCCGCCGACGAACGCGACGATCGCCGCGATCCCGCCGATCGTGAACGCCAGCCCCGATGGCGACGAGATCCAGGCGGGGTCGAGCCCGTTCGAGTCCGCCAGTACAAGGCGCGCCCCGGCGAGGATCGTCAGCGCCGCCACGATCGGGAAGTAGACGCCGATGCGGCGGCGATTCGTCAGGTGCTCCATGAACGGCTGCGCCGCCGGACCGAGCGCCTGGGCGGTCGGGAAGAGGAAGAACCCGCCGACGATCGCGCCGCCGAACCAGGCCATCGCGGCCCCGACGTGGACGACCCGCAGGACGATCAGCAGGGGCTCCATCACTCGGTGACCGCCGAGGCCGCGGGTGCGGTCCCCGCGGCGCGGCCCTGGCGGGCTCCGATGGCGCCGGTCCAGATCGCCCAGGCCGCGTAGACCACATACGTCCCGAGCCAGCCAATGGAACCGATCCAGGCCCAGGCCGGCGCGGTCGCCGCGTCGTCGAGACCGAGGACGATCCCCGGTGCGGCGGCGACGCCGACGGCCATCAGCGCGCCGGCCGCGACGCCGAGCGCCCGCAGCCTTCGGGGCGATGCCTCCGCCGCGCGCGCGGTTCGGTTCAGGACCGCAAGCCAGGCCCCGATCGCCGCGAACCCGACGCTCGACACGAGCCCGGCGAAGAACCAGCCGGTCGTGCCGGAGACGACGAGGGCCGATCCGACGACCGTGATCGCGGCGCCGACGAGCGCCGCACCGGTGGCGACGCGCCCGACGCCGCTCGTCGATCTCGCCTCGCAGTCGCCAGGCCAGCCAGCCACTGAGTACGCCGGTCGCGGCGTTGCCGATGTCGTTGAACGTCCCGAACGGCCCACCGACGGCGAAGTACGTCGCAAGGCAGGCGGCGCTGCCGGCCGCGACGGCCCCGATCGCGAGGGCAAGCCGCCCGTTGTCCCGAACCCGTGTCTCGTCCATCATCGACCTCCGTATCCGCACGGTCGTCCCCTGTCGGCGTGCAGTATTATTTGTCTGCCACTGTTAGTCAATAGATTGGAAGGACAATGCCCCGCTCGTACAACCTGGGCCGGCGAGCCGAACCGAAGGCCGACACGCGGGCGCGGATCGTCGCCGCCGCCCTCGCGATCTATGGCGAGCGGGGGCTGGCGGGCGCCTCGAACCTGGCGATCGCCCAGGCGGCCGACGTCGCGCCGGCCACGGTGCGCAACCATTTCCCCGACCCGGGCGACCTCGCGCGGGCGGTCTTCGAGGGCATGCTCGAGGAGCTCCGGATTCCGACCCCGGCGATCTTCGAGGGGGTCGACGATCCGGTGAGCGCGGCTCGAGCGGCTCGCGGCGGAGCTCGCGGCGTTCTACGAGCGGAGCGAGCCGTGGTGGCGCGCGTACGAGCGGGAGCCGGAGCTGATCAGCGCGTGGAGCGGCGGCGTCGACCAGTACTACGCCGACATCGAGCGCCTGATGCGGGCCGCACTCGGCGAGCTGTCGGACGACGAGCGGTCGCTGGCCGTCGTTGCCTCGGTGATCGGGCCGCCGACGTTCTTCGCCCTGCGGGCGCGGGGCCTATCGTCCGATGAAGCGGTTCGACTAAGCCTGGAACTTACGCTGCCCTGGCTTGAGGGTCGCCGCGACAGCCTGAGGGGACGGGCAACGCCGAAGGTCTAGGGCTGTCGCGGGACTCGAGGCGCGGGAGAGCCACGGGTGTCAGGCGTCCGCGTCGGCCCCCCTCGCGAGCGCGGTCCCGCGGATCTCGGACTCGCGCAGGAACAGCACAAATACGGCAGCGAGGACCGCGGCGGCGATGGCGATCCAGAACGTCGACGCGATCGCGATCGCGAACGCTTCGTGGATCGCCTGGACGATCTGCGGGATGATCGGCTCGACCTGCGGGCGGAACGGTTCGGGGACGCCCTCCAGGATCTGCGCGCCGAGGTCGCCGGTGCCGGTGAGGTCGAGGAGCTGACCGCCCTGGCCGCCGGCAGCGAACTGATCGACCATCGGCTGCGGGATGCCGTTGGCCACCAATCGTCCCGGGAGCTCCCGGGTGAGCGTGTCGGCCAGGGCCGTGCCGGCGATCGTCAGACCGATCGTGCCACCGATCTGCTGGAAGAAGGTCAGGCTCGCCGTCGCGACGCCGACCATCCGTGGCGCCACGGTGTTCTGCACGAGCACCGTGAAGACCGCGAACGACGGGCCGATGCCGAGGCCCACGACGATCATCCACAGCCAGAGCACGGGGAATTCGGTGTCCGCGCGCAGGTTCGTCAACAGAAAGAGCCCGAACGCGAGGAGCACCATCGAGCCGAAGATCAGCAGCTTGAAGCGCTGGGTGCGCGCGACGATCTGCCCGGCCAGGGTGGCGCTCACGATCAGCGATACCACCAGCGGGAGCAACGCCAGCCCGGATCCAGTGGCAGCTCGTGTTGGCGATCGCCTGGAACCAGCGCGGCAGGAAGATCACGGCACCGAAGAAGCCGAACGCGGCCAGGAACATCGAGGCGACGGAGATCGTGAACGACCGATTCCGGAACAGCTCGAGGTGGACGATCGGGTCCGCGGCGCGCGCTTCCCACCACAGGAACACGGCACCGATGACCACGCCCAGGACCATCAGCCCGCCGACCGACGGGTCGGTCCATTGGGCCGACTGCTTGTTCGTCAGGCCCACCAGGAATGGGCCGATGGCGGCGGCGAACAGCGCCGCGCCGACGTAGTCGATATTCCGGCCGGTCTCGGGATGCTTGATGGGCGGCAGGAGTCGCCAGCACACGAACAGGGAGATCAACCCCAGCGGCACGTTGACGAAGAAGATCCACGGCCAGCCGAAGGCATCGGTGATCCCGCCACCAATGAGCGGCCCGAGCACCGACGACAGCCCGAATACCGCGCCGAAGAGCGCGCCGTACTTGGCCCGCTCCTCGGGCGGATAGAGGTCCGCGATGACCGCGAGCGCGATCGGGAATACCGCACCGCCGCCGAGGCCCTGCAGACCTCGGGCGACCACGAACTGCCACATCTCCTGGCTGAGGCCGGCGAACACGGACGAGGCGACGAACAGGCCGACGGCCCAGATGAAGATCGGCCGCCGCCCGAAGAGGTCGGACAGCTTGCCGTAGATCGGTCCGCTGATCGTGGCCGTCAGGAGGTAGATCGTGACCGACCAGGTGTACAGCTGTTCGCCGGACAGGTCGGTGATGATCACCGGCAGGGCGGTCCCGACGACGGTCTGGTCGAGCGCGAAGAGGAACAGCGCCAACAGGATCGCCAGGAGGATCTCCAGGCGCTGGCGGTTGCTCAGATTCCAGTTGTGGCCGGCATCGACGGCAGCAGGTGGATGCGACATCAGGACTCCCGGTGCAGGGTCAGGTTGGGCAACCCGTGGGCAACCCCGTGGACGGTGAGGCGGGCAGGGTATCGGGGCGATGTTATCGGCCCGTGAACGTCGGCGCGTCAACGCCCTACGCGTTCGGTGCCGATCCTCGCTCGTAAACCTGACATCCGCCGACAGGAATTGCAGCCGAGCCTTGGCCAAGCTCCCCCGAGTATGATCGTCGCCCGCGCGCCTGTAGCTCAGTGGATAGAGCGTCGGCCTCCGGAGCCGAAGGTCGCAGGTTCGAATCCTGTCGGGCGCGCCAGTGCAATCTCTTCGGGCAGCGCCAGCGCCAATCCGTGCGCGTAGGCCGCCTGGGTCAGCCGGACACCCACGATCTCGGGGGCCAGCGACCGTCAGTGGTTCGTCGGCTGCGTGCCGGAGAGGATGCCTTCGGATGGCGTGGCCAGACCGAATACCTGATCCAGGAGCGTGGTGACGCACCAATCCACCCAGTCGTCGTGCGGCCAGCCGTACGTCCCGACGAGGAAGTGGTAGGCGTCCTCGCCAACGTAGAAGAGCAGCAGGTGCGCTGCTCTCTCCGGGTCGAGCCCATCGCGCAGCGGTGCCTTCTTCCGAAGGATCTCGAGGATGACCCGGTAGCCATCGGCCCGCCAGGCCTCGGATTCCGCCATGACCCTGGCCAGGTCGGGATCGTCACTCGCCCGCGCCGCGAGATTGAGCGGGATCACCCTTGGCATGATCGAGCCGACACCGGTCACCAGGTGGCGAACCGCCTCGGCGATCCCCGAGGCATCGGTCATCGCCAGGTACCACGGCTGCTCCTCAGGAGGACGCGGGTCATCCCGGCCCATCACGGCGAAGTCGATGGCCCGCGCGAGCAGGGCGGGCTTCGTGTGGAACACGAAGTAGACCGTCTGGACGGCGACGCCGGCAGCCTCGGCGACCTGCGCCATCGTCGTGGCGGCATAGCCCTGGGTCGAGAACAGGCGGTGCGATGCCTCGACGATCTTCCAGTGGGTGGCGCGGGACCGCTCCCGTCGGGTCAGGCTGGCCATGCGGAACCTCTTGACATCCGTCGCGAAGGCGATACTATCCGACCTCTCACTAGAGTGCACACTAGTGATACCGCCAGTCACTGGGGAAGGGACCTACGGATGATCAGCGTGGAGACACGGATCGAGATCGGGCGGCCGGCCGCCGACGTGTTCGCGTTCGTCAGCGACCAGACGAACGCGCCGCGCTGGCAGTCCGGGCTCGACGAGGTCCATCGCCTTACACCGGGTCCTATCCGGGTAGGGTCAGAGCACAGCTTCGTTCGCCGGTTCGCCGGTCGGCGGATCGAGTCGCGGAACAAGTTCGTCGCGTTCGAGCCCGGTCGCTTCGTCGCCTTCGACATCCCGCCCGGGGGCGGAGTGACCGGAGAGGCGTCCTACCTCGTCGAGCCGACCAGCGCCTCCACCAGCGCGTTGACCAGTCGCGTCCAACTCCGCTTCTCCGGACTGGGTCGGCTCATCGAGCCGTTCATGGGACGTGTGCTGCGCCGCGACGTCGAACGGGATGATCAGGTGCTAAGGGCCCTGCTGGAAGCGGAGGCGTAGGCCAGGACATGACCGGAGTTCATGTGGATCGGGATCGCCCTGGGGCTGCGGACCGCGTGACCGCGACGGCGGCGGTCCCCGGTGTCGCGCGTGGTGCAGCGGTGGTGTGCTGGGTGTACGCGGCCGGATACGGGCTGCCCGCGTTGCCGATCGCGGCCTATGCACTCCGGGAACGGGAACTGCCGTGGCTCGGCGACCTGTTCCCGATGTATGGCGGCCCGTGGTGGGGCCCGTTGAGTCCCGAGGCGTTCGCCGCGACACTCGTCGGATACGCGGGTGTCACCGCAGCGGTCGCGTGGGGCGGGTGGTTGATGTGGCGGGGACGCCGCTCTGGAGCCGTGCTTGCCGTCGCCATGATCCCGATCGAGGCAGTCTTCTGGTACGGCTACGCCCTGCCCATCCCGCCCGCCCTGGCGCTCCTGCGGGTCGGCCTGATCGCCGCAGCCTGGCCCCGCCTCCGCCGTTGATCGACCCGGACGCGAAGCAGGTGCGTGCTGTCCACGACCGTCACGCCTGCCGCCTCGACGCAGCGAGCCACTCATCCCGCCCCTCGATCGGGATCGTGTAG